>NZ_JBHJVY010000002.1:0-1472035 GCF_042266325.1 Nocardia sp. NPDC056100 | reverse complement strand
GGTGGTGTGGGGGGGCGCCCGGGGGGGGGGGGGGGGCGTGCTTTGTGTGTGGGGGGGGGCCCCCGCGGGGGTGGGGCCGCCCCTTGGCCCCCCCCCCCCCACCGCCCCACCCCGGAAATGCGACCGACCCCTCGACGGCCGCTGGAAAATGGTCATTGGATAGCGATGTGATGCATTTCGCCGCGCAAGTCGGCAAGAAATGCGCGGGCATCGCTGTCGGATAAAGCCATTCGAGTCAAAGCCGCCCAATGGCGGCGATGAACGTCGACGAGTTCGGGACCGCGGGTCACCATGCTGCCCGGAATGGGCTCGCTGGAGGCGATCGCGTGGTCCTCGTTCTCATAGATCACGAAACCGTGCGGAATCGTCGCGGTGGCTTCCACGTCCTGTGGAATCACCGCGATGCCGACCGTATCGAGGGTCTCCACGGAGATGATGCGGTCCAATTGGGCGAGTAGGACACGATGCGGCCCGGGCCGAAACCGCAGGGCCGCTTCGGTTACCAGGAATTCGAAACGCTTGGCGGGGTCGTACAGCACGCGCTGGCGCTCCAGGCGCGCGGAGAGCGCGGCCGTCAGAGCATCGGGCGGGTACGGCGGATCGAAGGTGCCGAACACCCGGCGGGCGTAATCGGCGGTCTGGAGTAGGCCGGGCACCAGCGCGGGCTGGAAATTGCGCACCAGATACGCATCGTCCTCGAATGCCCGCACATCGTCCTGGAGATGCGGGCGTTCGGCGAGCGATGCCGCCCAATCTCCGACCTCGGGCGCGTGCGCGGCCTCGGTGAGCCCGCGCAACGACTGCTGACAATCCGCGTCCGCCCCAACCGCTTTGGCCCAATCGAGCACCTGCGGCAGCGGCGGCACCACCTGCCCCGATTCGATCCGGGACAACGTCGACTGACTGATTCCCACCTGCTTCGCCAACTCGCGTCCGGAGATTCCAGAAAGATCCCGCAATCGCCGCAGCTCGGTCGCCAGTTGCTGGCGCGGCTGCGGCTGGCGCACAACGGAATTCGCGGTGATGCTCGCCGCGTCCGTCGCACCCTCTGCGGGTTGATTCACTGGAACCATGATGATTCAGATCGAATCATCTTGATTCAGCCGCGTCAAGCCGAGACGGGTCACAAACTGAATCACGCGCGGAATCGCCTGTCCGCCAACGTTGAAGCTACGAGTTTGCTTGACGGGCTGGCTGGGCCGTGGGCTCGGCAGACCGGCGTAGCGGGCGGGCAGTGGCTCGTCCGGATTCCCAAATATGGTGGCAGCGAGTGAGATTGCGCGAATTACACTCGCCGGGTGCCGCCGAGACCGCCGAAGTACGGGCAACCGGTGGCGGCGTCGCCTTGTTGATCAAATCGGACGCGATCGCACAGGCAGTTCTCCGATGCACCGAGCAGCTGAGCAACCGGCTTCTGAAGGTGACCGACGCTCAGGTCGAACACGGACTCAGGCCGATCTCGGTGGAGGCCAAGGGCTCAGCCGGAAGAGTTATCAGCACCGACAGACCCATCAACCATGATCCCGGCGTCGGGGATCCGTCGATTCCGCATCCGCCACTGACCGGCGGGCCGGGGCCGCCGGATCGCTTCTACAACGGCGCGCGGCTATGGCAGGTCGATCAAGTGTTTCCCAAGGCTTTTCGCACGGGCGAGGACGCCGCCGCGGAGGGCTACATCCGCTCCGCATCACACAGCAGCGCGGGAGAGGTCGTCTATCTGACCGATGGTGACGATATCGCCGGCGTCTACGGGACGATCACCAAATGGACCGATGTCCGAGACGGTGCGATGCGGTTCCACCCCGGAGGCATGGTGCTGGGTATTGACGCAAACCGGATCGCGGTGAATCCGATGCTGGAAGAAGGACATTCGGCCGCCAACTTCGTCGCGGGCGTCAGCGACCGCGTCTTTACCACCCCGGGCCGAGTGGACACCTCGAAGATCGTCAGCGTGAAGTTCGAGTCCTACGACAACATCATGAGCAACCCCCGAGCCACCTTGGTGGCGGACGGTTTCCCAGGGTTCGAGGGTATGAGCGCGCAAGCGCTGCGCGACCCCGCAGCGGTCAGGGCGCGCCTGACCGATATGGCCGACGCCGTGCGCAGAAACTACCCGAATATCGATGTCTCGGTTGGATCCAGCACGCTCACGGCGGATGAGGCAATCACGACCTTCCTGGCCACCTGAACGGCCCGTATTCGGTGGACGATCGGCTCGGTGCGCCGAGGCGGAAGCGCCGGCGCAGACCGAAAGCCAGATGGCGATCGCCGCGGTCAGCAGATTGGGCCGGGCCCGGCTGCGGTGGCCTCGAGTAGGTCTCGCAGCAGGGCGAAGTCGATGGTCTCCGGCTTGCGGAACCGCAGGCAACCTTTGCCCATGTCCTGCCGGGTGAGTTGTTCTCCGAACGCGTCCCGTACGTCGCTGCGCATGAGATAGAACGAGATGTACTGCTTCTGGCTGGCAAACGCGATTTCCGCGACGCCGCCGCGCTCGTAAGTCGGCATGCCGTAGGCCATTACCTCATCGAAGCCGACCAGTTCTTGTCGGCAGAGACGCCGCAACTCGGTCAGTGCGGCCTTGCGCTCCTCGGGTACTTCAGCCAGATAGCCGTCGGCGTCGCTTGCCTTGCTCTGCACCATTTGAGGGACGGTATCCCGGATGAGTATTGCTCGCCAGTAGCTATGCGGAACGGAGTCGGGCGGTCGGTGCGGTATGTGGGCCCGAGATCGGCAGCAGTCGCGGGCCTAATCCGTGTCCGCTGCCAGTTCTTCGTACAACCCTTGCAGCGCGGTGTGGTCGTCCTCGGTACCGGCGTGCGGCGCGGCGAACCAGCGTGTGTACTCGGCGATTTCGGAAAGTCGCCAGTCCAGTGCGAACAGTTCGACCATCGCGGGGTCGGGGTGCAGTAGTTCGGGTGCGACGGCGAGCAGGTCGGAGTAGTCCCGTTCGGGTGGTGCGAGAGCCAGCGATTCCCAATCGACCAGGCGTACCCCCTCGGGGGTCACGACCTGGTTGTCGTTGTGTGGCTCACCGTGGGTCGGCACCCATGAGTTCCGTTGGGAGAGCGCCGTTTCCGACAATTCCAGATAGCGGTCGGTCCACCCCTCGACTGCGTCGATGTGCGCGGAAAGGGCAAGCCGTGCCTGTTCCGCCAGCGGGCCGCTGGTCCAGGGATCGGCGGTGCGGGTACGCAACTCGTCGGCGAACGCAGGGCCGACCTGCGGAGTCCATGACCGCAACCCCTCGGGTGGGATGGCATGGTGCAGTGCGTCCAGCGCGCGAATTACTTCGCGAACATGCTGGGGTTCAATGGACTCCGCTTCGGTTGGGCTCCGGCCGTGCAGCCACGGTGTCACGCTGAGCGCACCGGTCCCGATATCGACGGTGAAACGTCCCGACCGGGCAGGCAGCGGTGCGCACACCATGTCCAGACCTGTCCCCGCCAGAGCGGCCGCCCCGGCGTATGCGGCTTCGAGCGAGGCCGCGGTGTGCCGGGGTTCCAACTGGTCCACGGTGACGAAAACGGTTGTGCCCCCACTGGTCACGCGCCAGTGATGTGCACCGAAACCCCACGGCAGATAACTGATATCGGTGACCTCGGGCAGCCAGTGTGCCGCGACCGCGTGCGTGATCGCCTCATCTGTGATGTTTGCCGGACGGGAAAGCATGAGATCGCATATTAATCCGCGCGCGGAACACTCGGCCACGGCATTTCCTCGGTACTCGAACAGGCATGACCTGGGGGCGGTTTCGATCACTCCTCGCGGAACCGATCCGGAGCAGCGGGTTCCTCGGCAGGTGATGGCACGGAGTAAACGATCAGCGTCCGGTGTTGTCGCACTTGTCGCTACACCGATCATCGGCGAGCCGGACAGTGCTCCGCCCAGCAGGGAAGTGGGATTCGATGAGCCTTCGCCAGTACGAGTACGCGCTGGCCGTAGCCGAGGCGGGTTCGGTGACGGCGGCGGCCGAACTGCTGCACGTCGCTCAACCCTCGATGTCTCAGCAAATCCGCAGCCTGGAGCGCGAACTCGGAGTGGCACTGTTCGCTCGTACCCCGTCCGGACTGGTGCCCACCACGGTCGGTCGAGCGTTTCTGCGGGAGGCCCAGGTCGCGGTGAACGCGTCCCGGCGCGCACGAGCCACCGCGCGGGCCGGTGCCGATGAGCTGGTGGGTGAATTGGTGGTAGCGGCGCAGATGGGTTTCGGCACGCGGCAGTTGCCGGAGGTGCTGAGCATGCTGCGCCGCCGCTTTCCGCGCGTGGAGATCACGGTCTTCGAGGAGCCGAGTTCGGCTGAATTGGAGCGGCTGTGTCGCGGGGGCGTACTCGATCTCGCTCTGATGGCGGCATGCGAGCGTGGCCCCGCGGGGGCGCACCACCTCGGCTATGAAGAGTTCGTGGTGGTGCTGGGCGCCGAGCACCGGCTACTCGCGAAGGACCGTGTCGAACTGAGGGAACTGGACGGAGAATCGTGGGTGCGGTTCGACCGCGCCAGTGCGCTCGACGGTGTGCTGTCCGGTGTGCTGCGCGATAACGAGCTGACCTCGGTCACGGCCGCCCGGGTATCGCAGACCGGGACGGCGGTGCGCTGGGCCGCGCACGGGCTGGGCGTGACGCTCGTTCCCGCTTCCGCGGTTCCGCGGGATATGCGGCACCTGGCCCGCCCGCTGCTTCCGGCCGTGCCCCAGCCCGTCGTTGCCGTGATCCGCCAGGACCCAGGCCCGGCGGAGACGGCTCTGCTCGAACTTCTGCGTGTGCAGCACTGGGACGAGCCTGTCAGGAGCTTGGTGGCAGCCGCGCCCACCAATCCGGTGCCCGACCGCACAGCGTGAAGTGCTGTTGCCCAGGCGGTTTCATTGGGTGAGCTGAAACAGACTCAACCCCTGGGGAATTCGCCTCCATCGACGACGAGGCTGCTGCCGGTCAACCAGCTCGCCTGCTGGGAAACCAGGAACAGCACCGCGTCGGCGATATCGTCGGGCTGACCATCGCGCCCCAGAGGCGGAGCGGAGTTATCTTGCCCCGGCCCCGCTTCCAAGCGCGACCACTGTTCCCGAGTCGCCACACCGCCGGGTGTGGCGGTTCTGCCGGGGGAGACGGTATTGACCCGAATCCCGAACGGAGCCAACTCCGCCGCCAACCCCCGGCTGTAGTTCTCCAGTGCCGCTTTCGCGGTCGTGTAGTGCAGGAACGGCGGCGCCACCATCGGAACCGCGGCCGAGGAGATATGCACGATCGCCCCCGAACGCCGTTCCCGCATTCCCGGCGCCAGTAACGCGTCCACCCGTACCGCCGCCGAGAAGTTCAGATCCAGCGCGTCCTGCCACACCTCCTCGGGGATCGCCAGAGCACCCGCATACGGCTGTCCTCCGCCCGCATTGTGAACCACGATGTCCACCCCGCCGAGCCGCTCGTCCGCCGCGGCGGCGAGCGCATTGACCCCCGCTGGCGTCCGCACATCGGCTGCCACGAACAAGGCTTCGTCCGATGCCGCACTTCCCGATCGAGCGGTGGTGAGCACCTCGGCGCCCGCGTCCAGGAGCTGGCGCACGATAGCCGCTCCGATACCGCGTGTACCGCCCGTCACCAGTGCCCGCTTGCCCACGAGAGTCCTTGTACCCGAGCTGTTTTCGATCGTACCCATGGCGGTCCTTTCGATTGCATGTGTCTCGCTTCGACGAAACGGTATGTCCGCGAAAAGACCGGGCGCAAAGACGAAAACACAGCCGGCGGTATAGGACATCCCTATCTCGCCTGGCAGTGGTCGATGCAGACAATGCGGGCGGTTCGAGGGTGCCCTCGATCAGCCCAGCCACGGAAGATTCGAGCCCTCCCGGTGGTGCCGAAGCCGCAGCCGAACCGTCGGATGCACCGGCAGCCCTTCCAGTTCCTCCAGCGATAGGAACCGAACCGCAGTCGATTCGTGCGAGACCTGGATATCACCACCGACCACACGGCCGTAGTAGACAACCGCAAACTCCTGGCGCACTTCACCATCGGCGTATTCGATGACATGCGCCGGGTCGGTATAGATACCCAGCAGCCCGGTGATCTCGATGTCGAGCCCCGTCTCTTCGCGAGTCTCGCGGACGACACATTCCTCCAGGGTTTCCCCCACCTCCATGATTCCCCCGGGGAACGACCAATTCCCCGAATCACCACGCCGCTGCATCAGAACCCGGCCGGAGTCGTCCACCACCAGCGCCGAGCCTCCCGGCTTCAGCGAGTTGGGTTCGGGTGCATCGGGATCGTTGTAGTAGTCACGCCGTGAACCCATGGTCTACCTCCGTCCTGAATGGGGTCGTGGTACCCCAAATCTGCTCGAACTGATCGGCAAATGACTCGAATATGCCGTGCGGAGAGAGCCTCCGCAGGTAGAGCGCGGTGTGCTGGTAGCCCCTGGCTCGGAACAGATACGGGGTGACGATCATTTCGGAGTCGAACCGAAACACGGAGTTGTACAGATGCGTGGTGTGCAGCCCTACCGCACATCCTGGGCTATCGGCCAACGGCCCGAGCATCGACAACGCATTGCGTATTCGACCGGGGAGGGTACCGCCCATCTGTTCCAGCGTGTCCCGTTCAATGACATGGTCGCAGTCGGGATCAGCGAACCCCAGGCGGACGACACATCCTGACTTCGCCTTGGCTGCAATGAGTTCGGATGCTTTTGGCAATAGTTCGAACACGAACGGGTAGGCGTACCCGATGATGTCTATCCGCTCAGTTGCCTTGTGCACCAACGACACCCACAGATCGTTGGGTATCTCGGCGCGGTGTGCATAGGCCGCCAACACCTCTGCCGTCGACGGTGCTCCGGGCTGTGCATCCGGCCGGGAGGCTGGCCACAGCGACTCCTCGGTCTCTCCGAGTTTTTCGGCTACCTGGAGTCTGGTCCGCCGGTGCGGTAGACGCCCGGCAAGCCATCGGTTGACCGTTTTCACATCTACGCCGACACAAGCGGCCAGGGCCGCGGAGCTGAGCCCTGCTCTGAGCATCGCTGTCTCCAGGCGCTGCTGAGTCATACCGAAATCCTAAGTGTCCGTGAGGGACGCTGTGGGCACTTCAAACGCCTGGCGAAGTGTCCTTGACACAGTTCTAGCGTCCCAGCGGTGTTTCTACGGTTGCCATACCAGCGACGAGAGGGACTGTCATGACTGAGCCGGAATCCGCGTCGCGTACCTGGCTGATCCCGTTTCCCGGTGGCCTGTTCGAACTCCAGGCACGCGGAGACGAATCAGACGACCGAGCCGGGTTTTATCTCGAGAGTCAGGGGCGCGTCGTCTTCGATGGGCACGACGAACGAGGGGTCGTAATGCATAGGAAACCGACGTGTTTGGGGTACCTCCGGACCGATGTATCAGGGGCGGCCCGGCTCTGGGATCAACAGCAGATACGAAGGCTCGCTACACGTCTCGGTTATGAGTTCGCGGACATGGTGATTCATGACCCGTCCTTCGGTCGGCCCCCACTGGCGCGACTCGAGGCGTTGGCAATCCGGTTGGATGCCGATGCCGTCATTGTCCCGACCCCTGAACATCTCCCGGGAGGGGAGACGCTGGGGACGCTGGTGCAGCACGTCGACGTGATCACTGTGACCCCTGAAGAGACCTACGCTCGAAGCGCCATGCCCCCTGTTCGATGACTGGTGCACAAGCTGGCCGATCGGGCTCCCAAGGCGGCATATGTGATCGCTGTTCAATTGCGCAGGTAGACGGCGATGTACGGGCCGATCATCGGGGCGGTGACGAGGTCGAGTTGGCCGGTGCCGCGTAGGTCGATCAGTTCGGTGGATTCGAGGGTGAAGGGGGCGGGGTACCACTCGGTGCGTGTGAATCCGCCGTGGCCGTCGCCGCGCCAGAGGGTTATGTGGGCGGTGACGGAGTCGGCGGTGATCATGTCCAGGTTGCCGGTGCCATAGAGGTCGGCGAGTGCGAGGCCTGCGGTTCCGGGGCTTGCGTAGGAATAGCGCGAGGCGAGTAGGGTGCCGTGGCCGTCGTTCAGCCAGACGTTGAGGCCGCCGAGACTGGTAACCCCGACCACATCCGGGTGTCCGTCATTGTTGACATCGGCGCTGCGGATGGCTTCTTGGACCAGGTCCGGGCCCAAAAGGGTTTGGTTTCGGCCGAATCCGCCGTGACCGTCGCCGTACAGGGCGTTCAGGACGACGGGGACTCCCGAGGCGACGATCAGGTCGAGGTTGCCGTCGCCATCGAGATCCGCGGTCTCGAGCCCTACCGATGCGAGTCCGGCCGCCACGGTGTGTCCGATGAACCCGCGCGCACCGTCGGCCAGGAACACCGTCGACGGCGTTGCCGCGACCGCGAAGTCCAGGTGCCCGTCATGGTCGAAATCCCCGGCTCGAATAGCACCGGGAGCCAATCCTTGTGCGAAGTACCTGCGTTGATCGGCAAAGCCCCCGAGGCCGTCCCCGTAGAGAATCACCATCTCGCCGATGGCATTTGACACGATCAGATCGAGATGCCCATCGCCATCGAGATCGACCGCGGTCACCGCGTCGGGCGCGACACCGGTGGGGATGTAGCGCGGCGCGGCGAAGGTCCCGTCTCCATTGCCGCGCAACATCTGTATGCCGAACCCGCATTCGTCGGTGACTACGAGATCGACCCGCCCGTCGCCGTCGAAATCCCCGTGCGCGATGGCCTCGGCCGTCGGCGACACTCCGCACAGCGTCACCGGCACCAGCCGCCCGGGGGCGAACGTGGTTCCCGAACTCGCCGCCGATCCGGTCTCCGAATCCGCCTGGGCGATCCCGGGAACCAGCGAAAGTGTCAATGCCGTCGCAACCGCGATCCCCCAGACGTCTCGCCGCGGCACCCGTCGCCGATACCCGCTCAGCGCATTGAACGTCATGGTCAGGACTGTATTTGCGGTCGGCACCCGGCCGTTTGCCCAGAGCTGCCAGTTCATTGGCGATTGGCGACACCACATCCGCGACCGGTTGGGAATTGGGAGGGATTAACCTGATCAGCTTGCCGATCTCGGTTAACCGGTGGCATTAGGTTGTATGACATGGGTAAACGTGGTTCTGGCAACCCGGATGAGGTCGGGGTGGAGTTGCGGCTGCTCGTCGGGCAGCTCTTTCGGGAGCTGCGCAATGACATGACCGTCAGCGGGCTGAGTGTGCCGGAGCTGTCGGTGCTGGGGCGGTTGGATCGCGATGGGTCGGTAACCGCGGTGGAATTGGCTGCGGCCGAACAGGTTACGCCGCAGGCCATGGCGCTGACGGTGGCGAGCCTGCATGATCGCGGGCTGATCAGCAAGACCAAGGATGAGCGCGATAAGCGCAGACTGCTGCTGGAGACGACCGCTGCCGGGCGGACCGCCATGAACGCCCTGCGCACCGGGGGAGCGGATCGGGTGGTGAAGGCGCTCGAGATGGAGTTCACCGCGGCTGAGGTGGAGCGGATCGCCGATGTGCTGCCGCTGCTGGCACGACTGCGAGATCGGTTGTAGGACCGTCTATTTAGTCGGTGGTATCGGCCAGTGGGGTCTCGCGCAGGAACCAGGACAGTATGAAGGCGAGGACCGCGGTCGGTGCCGCGAGTAGAAATACGTAGGTCAGTGCGTCGGCGTACCCACCGGCGACTATCGCTCGGATAGGCGCCGAGACCGTCTTCAAGACGCCAGGATCGGATTGCACCTGATGCGCGATCCCGGTGTCGGAGGGGGCGATTCGGCCGGAGTTGATCATCGAGGTGATCTCGGTGGCGAGTTTGGCGCTGAACAGGGTGCCGAAGACAGCGGTGCCGAACGAGCCGCCGATGGTGCGGAACAGGGTCACGCCCGAGGTGGCGACACCGAGTTCGGCACGGGGTGCGTCGTTCTGCAGGACTGTGGTCAATACCTGTGTGACGCAGCCCAATCCGAGGCCCAGTATCAGGAGATACGCCGAGGAGAGCCAGGCTGAGGTGTGCTCGGTCATGGTCGACAGCAGCAGTAGCCCGACCGCGACCAGTGCGCTGCCTACGATCGGAAACACTTTGTATCGCCCCCAGCGACTCAACAGTTGTCCGCTGACGATCGACATCAGGATCATCCCGCCCATCAACGGCAGCAACCGCAGGCCGGAGACGGTGGCGGTGACGCCGTAGACCACCTGCTCGAACAGGGGCATATAACTGGTCGCCCCGAATTGCGCCAGGCTGATGAGGAATCCGATCGCGGCGGCCAATACGAATATCGGTCGCCGGAAAAGGTGCAGCGGGAGTACCGGTTCCGCGGCGCGACGCTCGGCCCACACGAAACCGAGTGCAGCCGTCACGGTTCCAGCGCACAGCCCGAGAACCGGTGCCGAATCCCACCCGTAGGTGGTCCCGCCCAGGGTGACCACGAGCAGCAGGCAGGTGATGGCGGCCCCGAGCAGCACAATCCCGAGATAGTCGATACTCGACTCGGCCGCAACGGGTTTCGGCAGTCGCAGGTATACCGCGATGACCGCGAGCGCGAGCGCGCCGATCGGCAGGTTGATGTAGAAGACCCACCGCCACGACAGCTCATCGGTGAAGAAACCGCCGATCAGCGGACCCGCCACACTCGCCAGTCCGAAGACGGCCCCGAAGATCCCCATGTACCGGCCGCGTTGGCGCGCGGACACCACATCGGCGATGATCGCCTGCGACACCACGATCAGCCCACCCCCGCCCAGGCCCTGTATCCCGCGAAAGGCGATGAGCTCTCCCATATTTCGCGACAGCCCGGCCAATACGGAACCGGCGAGGAACACCGCGATCACGATGAGGAAGATCGGCTTGCGGCCGAACAGATCGCCGAGCTTGCCCCACAGCGGTGTGCTGACCGCCATCGCCAGCAGATACGCCGTCAGCACCCACGACAGCAGGCTCAGCCCGCCCAGATCCCCCACGATGGTCGGCAGCGCGGTGGATACGACGGTCTGATCGAGGGCGGCGATGAACATCGCGAGCATGAGTCCGGTGAACACCGGCCACAGGGTGGTCTTCGCGGTGCTCGGGGCGCTCATAAGTGTCCGCCTCGGTCAGGGTTTCCCGTCTCGGATCGCTCCGCGAACTGAGATCCGTACTCCCGCAGCGCGGTTCGCACCACCGACGACAGCGGTGTCGTATCGCGGCCGATGAGCCGGTGCAAATCCCCACTGCGCATATCGAACCAACCTGCGGCGATGCCGATTTCATTGTCGGCCGCCTCCGCGGCGACGCTGCGCGGCAGGCCCGTCTCGACCAGCGCCTCCGCGTACGCATCGGGTTCGAGCATGCGATAGGCGACCGGCCGATGTGCCACCGCCGCAATGCATCCGGCGATCTGAACACCGGACAGGGCGTAATCGCCGCCGAGTTCATAGACCACTCCGGCATGCCCGTCCGTGGTGAGGACCGTCGCCGCCGCGGCCGCGTAATCGGCGATCGCCGCCCCGGACACCCGCCCCGCGCCCGCCGCGCCGAGCAACTCTCCGCGAGCGATCACCGCATCGAGTCCGGCCGTGTAATTCTCCCAGTACCAATCGTGCCGCAGCATCGTCCACGGTATCGGTGAGGCGCGCAGCATGGCCTCGGTGCCGCGATGCGCCTCGGCGAGCATTGTCGGATTGCCTTGCGCGCGAACCATACTGGTGTAGGCAATCGACTCGACCCCGGTGCGCACCGCGGCATCGATCACACTGCGGTGCTGGCGAACCCGCCGCTGCCGACTGCTGCTCGAGATGAGGAGCAGCCGATTCACCCCCGGCAGCGCCCCGGTCAGGGTGTCACGCCAGTCGTAGTCGCCGTACTCGACCCGAACTCCACTGTCCGACAGATCCGTCGTCTCCTGCGGATTGCGCACGATCGCGACAATGCGCTCAGCCGGAACTCCTCGAATGAGCAACTCATCGACAACGGCCCTGCCCAGACGCCCGCTGGCACCCGTGACCCCAATGACCATGCTGTGCCTCCCGCATCCCGGCCGGTTGACGAAATCCGAAAATGATCAAGCAGACTTAATCAAGCTAACTTGATGAATATGGTGCGTCAAGGGGTACCGCGCGGAGGTGCTGCACAGTAGCTCCGCGATCCGTACGGGTGCTGAACTCCAGTGATAGCCTGTCGGCGGTCGCCGAATTCGGAGGCTGTGGAGTGTCCGACTGATAGCTGTGAATGTTCTCGTTCGCCGGTTACGGCCGAACATGCCGGCCGCGGACGACATGACGCTAGGCGGTTGGGCATGGCTGGTACGCGATCGGGTGAGCGGCTGGGCCGGGTGATCCCGTTTCCGGGAACGGCACAGGCTGCTGAGCGGTCGATGTCGACGAACCGTCTGGTTCGCGAGGCGAAACTGGCCAAACTCCCGATCGCCTATGTGGGGCGGCGCATGGCCGGGCGCGGACGGCGGATGCTGGGCGGCTCGGTCGGTGATATCGAGCGGGATATCCAATTGCGCACCGCCGAGCACATTTTCGAGGTTCTCGGGGAACTGAAGGGCTGTGCGGCCAAGGTCGGTCAGATGGCGGCGGTCTACCGTTCGATCCTGCCGTTCGATGCGGCGGGGCCCGAATGGGCGAATCTGGCCGAGGCCGTGGGGGAGGCGATGGGGCGCCTGCAGGATTCGGTGCCGCCCATGATGCCCGCGCTGGTCCACCAGGTGATGACCGCGAACTTCGGGCCCGAGTGGCGCGCACGATTCCGGACGTTCGACGACCGCCCGGCCGCGGCGGCCTCGCTCGGGCAGGTACACCGCGCGGTCTGGCACGACGGCCGCGAGGTGGCCGCGAAGGTCATGTACCCGGGCGCGCGGGAAGCGGTCGAATCCGATCTCAACATGCTGCGCAGTGTGTCGGGCATTATCGGCGCGGTCATGCCCGGTGCGGATGTGCGAGCCATCGTGAACACCGTGTGCGCCATCGTGGGCGATGAGCTGGATTATCGGCGCGAAGCCGCCCATCAGCAGGTCTTCGCGGACTGCTACGCGGGGAATGCGAAGTTCTCGGTGCCGAACGTTGTCGAATGCGCCGATGAGGTGCTGATCAGCGATTGGATCGACGGGGTTCCGCTCGGCGACCTGGTCGACTCCGGATCTCCGGACGACCGCAGTCGCGCCGGTCTCGCGATTATCGAATTCGTCGAATCCGGCAAGGAACGCTGCGGCCTCCTCTACAGCGATATCCACCCCGGCAACTTCCTGCTGCTACCGGACGGTCGAATGGGCGTCGTCGATTTCGGCGCGTGCGCCGATATGCCGCCGAACTTCCGCCGCATCGTCTTCGAGATCGGTGACGCCCTCTACAACGGCACCCACGAGGACCTCGAAAACGCCTTGCGCACACACGGTTTCGTGCGTCCCGGCCAGGAGTTCGATGTCCGGGAATTCGCCGATATCGTCGCCCCTTTCCTGGACGTGCTGTTGCGGAACGACTTCGACCTCTCACCGGAGTGGATGCGCGAACAGGTCGCCGAGATCGCGAAAGTCCGTCTCTCCAACGTCTTTCGGCAGATGACCTTGCCGCCCGAGTTCACCGTGGTGGCCCGCGCCGCCGCGACCTGTATGGGCGTGCTGTGTCAATTGCGCACCGAGGGGCCGATCCGCGAGGAATTCCTGACCTGGTGGCCCGAGCTCGCCGAGGTGATCCGCCGATACGAGGCGCGCAACGCCGATCTCAGGCAGATTCGGCCGATGCGTGCAGGTGGTGCCCGGCCGGGGCGGTGAGCCCGGCGAACTTCTCGATGACCCGCTGGTGATAGAGCGCGAGCATATCGCCCAACAGGGCGTATTCGGCCTCGTGCGGAGGTTCGGAGCGGTTGAGCGCATTCACCAGCGCCCGCCAGATCAGCACGTGCGCGGAAGGATCGGCCGTGTAGTACGCCTCCACCGCCTCGGGTACATCGAGAATCACCCCGGCCAGCGAATTGAGCAGCGCGACCGAGGCCGATTGGCCGATCGCGAGCGCTATCTCGCGCAATAGATCGAACTCCCGCACCAGGAATTCGGTGAGATCGGTATCGGGTTGCCGCGCAGCGGCTTCCATCGCGTCCACGATCGCGACGAGATGCGCGGGCCCCGGCCGCGGCGACAGCAGAAAGTAACTGCCGAGCAGATCGATGACCAGGTCCCGGCCGATGTTCACGATATCGGCGAAGATGGCGACGGCCTGCGGGGGATCGCTCATCGACAGGCGAAACACCGTGCCGTACACATCGAATCCGCCGCGCCGCCGCACATCCTGCACGACGAATCCGCGCCCGCGCTCGGCGATGACGAAGCGGGACGCCTCGAGGCGGCTCAGCGCCACCTGGGCGGTGGATTTGCTGATTCCGAATTCATCGGCGAGTTTGCGCACGGACGGCATCAGCGTGCCCGGTCGGTAGTGTCCCGTCACGACGCGGGTGCCCAATTCGTCGGTCACCTCGGACGCTCCGGTTTGGCTACCCACCCGATGTCCCCTCTTGGCAATGCTGTCCGCAACTGTCTAGGACAGCGTACTGTACCGATTGTGCAGCGTGGCGTGATGAGAGCTCGATCGTGAATTCGCACAACGAGACTCGATGGTCGCGCAAACTCGGCTTACCGCGCACGGGACTGCCCGGCGCGCGCAATCTGCAACTGGTCGCACTGCCCGCCGCGTACGCCGGACGCCACACGGTGGGGATGGGCATGCGCCTGCTCGGCACCCCCGGGGACACGGTGCGAGACGAAATCCGGGAGCGCACCGCCCAGCACGTATTCGAGGTACTGGGCAGCCTGCGCGGTTGCGCTGCCAAACTCGGGCAGATCCTGGCGTTGTATCCCGGTGGCGTCCCCGAGGATGTCGCAGGTCCCTATCGTGAGGCGCTGGCACGCCTGCAATATGCCGCGCCGCCAATGCTTCCCGCCGCGGTGCACGGCGCGCTGACCGAGTACCTGGGCCCGGACTGGCGCTCGGACTTCCTGGAATTCGACGACCGGCACTCGACGGCCGCCTCGATAGGGCAGGTGCACCGGGCGATCTGGCGCGATGGCACACCGGTGGCGGTGAAGATCCGATATCCCGGCGTGACCGAATCCATCGAATCCGATATGCGCCAACTGCGGCGGGTGGCCTACCTCGTCTCGGTGCTGTTGCCAGGCATGGATATCGAAGCCCTGGCCGATGAGGTGTGCGCGGGTATCCGGCGCGAGCTCGACTACCGCGGTGAAGCGAACAATCAGCGGGCGTTCGCCGAAAAGTACCGGGACGACCCGGAATTCGTGGTGCCGCGGGTCATCGATCAGCGCGGCGGTGTGCTCATCACCGAATGGATCGAGAGCGATCCACTCACCACGCTACTCGGGCGCGGTGAGCGAGCGGAGTCGCGAGATCGACTGGGCGCATTGATCATTCGCTTCTGCCTGCGGAGCGTTCCACGCGTCGGCCTGATCTACTGCGACCCCCACCCCGGTAATTTCCTGGTACTGCCGGACGGACGCCTGGGCGTGGTCGACTTCGGTGCGTGCCCGCGTCCGCCCGCCGGGATCGAGGTCCTGGTCGCGGCCATGCTCGAAGCCGGGCTCAACGGAGATCCCGACGGACTCTCGGCGATGCTGCGCAAATACGAATTCCTGCGCGACGAAAAGGAATTCGACGCCGCCGAATTCCTCCGGATACTGGAACCCTTCCGCCGCGTCGCCGTGGACCCCACGACGACCTTCACCTCGACCTGGCTGCGCGCCAGGATGGCCGAGGGTCTGAACCTGCGTTTGAGCAATGTGCACAGGCGGCTGGCCATGCCGCCGGAGCTGTCGTCGTACTGCCGGATGCTGTTGACCTTGGTCGCGGTGCTGGCACAGTTGGAAGCGACCGTCGCGGTCGGCGAGATCGTTGCCGACCACCTTCCGGAGTTCGCCGCGATCCGCGCCCGGGCCGAGCACCCGGACAGCTGACACGGCTACGCGGAGTCGCCGGTCCCGAGGGATACGCGGACGGCCTCCGATGCGAGGTCGCTCACCGTGCAGCTCAGATAACTCGGCCGCTCGGGATCCAGCACGACCTGCTGCCCCTTGATCGCTCGCGTGGTCGCCGGGGTGAGCACATAGCGCGGCCAGCTGGTGCGCGCCACCGTCACCCGCAGGCGGTGTCCCGCGCGCAGCACGGCCTCGGTGGCATTGATATCGATATCGAGCTCGTGTTCGACCCCGGGCACGACCGGCAGCAGCGCCTCGGCCGTCAGCGGGTGCACCGCGACCAGCAGCTCGCCGTCGACACGGGTCGAGGCGAGTTCATCGACGGCTCGGCGTGAGGATTTCAACGCACCGCGGGTCAGCACGGTCGAGGTGCCGTCAGGAGCGACATCGCACACGGTGACGGCCCAGAACGCCTCGGTGCCGGTGGCCAGCACGGTCAGGTGCAGGTTCGCCGGGCCGTGCAGCAGGGTGTCCGCCTCGAACGGCGCGCTGGTGAACGCCAGGGCCGAGGATTCGGCGGTTCGGTTGTCGTGCACCCATTTTCGCCCCAGTAGTGCGGGCAGACCCGCACCCACCCAGGTGGTGTTGTGCGAGATCGGACCGGTGCGGGTGCGCGGCAGGGTCAGCCGGGATTGGTCCCCGGGTTCGGAGGTGAGACTGCCGTCGACACCCGCGTGCGCGGCGGTGTGGCTCGGTGCGGCGGACAGATACCAACGGCACACGGACGCAGCGGGATCGGCGAATTCGTCGCGGGTGACCCACTCGCCGCCGAGTCGGCGCAGCGTGACCGGGCCGTACCGATCGATGCCGTTGTCGATCCCTTTGGTCCAGCGGTCGAACCACGCGCACTGCAATTCATCCAGGCGCTGCGGATGCCCCGGCGTACCGAATCCGGTACCGGGCGTCGCGTGGTAGGCATCGTCCATCACCAGCTGCTTGGCGCCGGGTTCGAGCCGAAGCTGTTGATAGATCAGCGGATTCGATCGGTCGAACAGATCATGCCAGCCACCGTGCACCCAGGTCGGCACATCGATTCCGGTGATATCGGGGCGGCGGTCCAGCTCGGCCTGTTTGTAGAAGTTCTCCGGATGTCCGGCCCACAGTCCCGCACCAGCGATAGCGCCGATCTTGGTGGCGGGGCTGGCCGCGCGATCACGCAGATAGCGCAGCAGCACACCGGATTTCATCAGACCGGGCACCGTCGGAGCCCATTTGGCGGCATTGACCACGCCCAGCCAGCCCATGATGAAAATGCTGTGCGCACCGCCGGTGTACATCAGATCCCTGGCGAAATCCGCGGACCCCTCGACCGCGAATACCGCTTTCAGGCCCGGTGGCCGTCGCCCCGCGGCGAGTAGGGCGGCCATCGCGGAGTAGGAGATGCCCGACAGACCCAAAGTGCCATCGCACCAGGGCTGTTCGCGCACCCAGGCCAGGACCTCCTGGAAATCCTGCTGCTCGCGCTCGTCCTGCATCCCCATCACGCCGGTGGAACTGCCGGTACCTCGCACATCCACGTGCACGTACACATATCCCCGCGAGATCAGCGTGCGGCTGGGCCGGATGACGTCCACGGCACCACCGCCCAAGGCGCGCACTACTTCCCGGGCTCCGGCGCGGCCTCCGGGCGTCGGCCGCAATCGGCGGTTGAGTCGGGTGCCCAGCGCGTGTCCCAGACCCAGCAGCGGTGCGGCACGATCGATCGCGGTCTTGTTGTACGGCGTGAAGGTCACCACCGCGGGCAGTGGGTCCCGCACGACGTCCCCGCCCCGCCGAGCGGGGCGGAAGATGTCGGCGGAAAGTGTTGCCCCATCGGATATTCTGATCCCGGCTCCGCGCTGGACTCGAACGGCGGGGTACTGCGCCGGACCGATCTCGAAGCGGGCGTCATGACCCGTCCGCGAATGCCGTTCCGGGCGCGACGCATAGCTTCGTTGCTCAGTCACACTCTCGACAGTACGGTCGCGCCGCGATGCGGTCAATGATTGTCTGGGACAGTTATCGGGCGTGTGGCAACCTCTATGCGTTGCGGACCGATTCGGGCAACTGCTCCCAGCGCTCGGTAATCGAGGCCCGAATGGAGTCCGCCAGGCGCGCCGCCCCGTGCCCGACCACCGGTGCCAGGGTGGGTGCGATCCGGCCCAGCCACCACAGCACCCGCCCGTAGCCGGGCTGAATGACGATGGCGCGATTGCGCTGTACCGCGCGCAGCACCTTGCGGCCGTGCACCACGGGATCCTGGAGGATGAAGTCGGGCAGGTAGTGCCCGAGATAGCCGAATCGGCGGTAAAGCGCAGCGAGATAACCGAATTCGGGCGCATTGCCGTCGAGTCCCGCATTGGCACCCGCCACGATATCGGTGTGCACCGCGATCGGGCATACGGCGGTGACGTGAATGCCGTGCGCGGACGCCTCCCCGCGCAGCGAGAGCGTCATGCCGACCACCGCGAACTTCGCCGTGTTGTACGGGCCCAGATAGGAGAACGGCGTGAACCCGGCCATGGAGGCGGTATTGACGATGCCACCGAACCCCTGGTCCACCATGATCTTGTACGCGGCGTCCACCCCGTACGCGACGCCGGCGATCATGACGTCGATTGCCTTGCGCCAGTGCGCGACCGTGAGCTCCTCCACCGGCCCGCCGATGAACAACCCGGCATTGTTGAACATCAGATCCAGGCGGCCGAACCGGTCCTTGACCCCGTGCACGGCCGCGGCCACCGCGTTCGGATCGGTGACGTCCAGCAGCGCCGCCTCGGCTTTGCCCGGGCCGCGAAGGGTCAATCGCTCGGCGACCTGCTTCGCACCGATCTCGTTGATATCGGTGACGAGCACGAAGTAGCCCTGCTCGACAAGCGCAGTGGCATAACCCATTCCGATGCCGGACGCGGCACCGGTCACAATCGCCGTTTTCATTTCGATCCCGCTCCCGCCAGATCGGCCGCGGTGTCCGCAGACGCCGCGAGCACGGTGGATGGCAGCGCGTGGAAGGTGAAGTCCCGCGTGCGCAGGAACCGCGCCGCCCGCCACTGGCTCAGCACCGTGGTGGGCCGAATCGCCAGCTCGTTCTGATAGTTCACGTAGTAGGTATTCGATCCCGCGCACGGCGCGGCCATCCACATCGAACCCTCGGCGCGCTCCACGCACATGCGCGCGAAATCGTCGAACGGCTGCTGTTTGACCTCGACGCGGGTGGCGCCTCGGCGGCGCGCCGCAGCGATCGCGCGACTGGTGAGGATGGCGTTGTTCTCCGCCGTGGTCAGAATCGACGATGGCACAATGGTATTGGGGCCACAGCAGACCAGGAACAGATTGGGCCAGCCGGGCACCGTCACCCCTTCGTACGCGTGGTAGTGGTTCTCGTGCCAGTAGTCCCCGAGTTCGCGGTCGTGCATGCCGTGGATCGGCATACCGGGCGCGAATCCCCGCTCGCAGACGCGGAATCCTGTGGCGCACACCAGCACATCGAGCTCGTGGGCGGTGCCGTCCGCGGTGATGACCGCGCGGTCGGTGATCTCGCACATCTTCTCGGTGATCAGCGCGACCCGGTCCTTCTGCTTGAAGGTCCGGAAGTACTCGTTGGACATCGAGGGGCGTTTGCAGCCCGGCGCGTAGCTGGGAACCAGCTTGTCCGCCAATTCCTTGTCGCGCAGCCATATTCGGGTCGCTCCTTGCGCTGCGCGGGTGACATAGGGGATGGCGGCCGGGGTCGCGCCCAGTGCCCGCACCCCGACGACCAGCGCCGCGTCCAGGGCGGTCGCGATCGTGTAGCGGACGGCCCTGCGCAGCACCGGACCCTTCAGAGCGCGGTCCAGACCCCAGTCGATGCGAATATCGGGCTTGGGGGCCAGCCAGATCGGGGTGCGCTGGAAGACGGTGAGATGGCTTGCGATCTTCGCCATTTCGGGAATGATCTGCAAACCGCTGGCTCCCGTGCCGATCACCCCGATCCGCTTACCCGTGTAGTCGTACTCGTGATCCCACTGCGAAGAGTGCACGACCTTGCCCGCGAACTTCTCTATGCCGGGTATCTCCGGCAGCTTCGCCTGCTCCAGAATCCCCAGTGCGGGAACGAGATACCGGCAGCTGAGCTGCGATCCGTCGGCGAAATCCAGCTGCCACAGATGGGTGCTGTCATCCCACTTCGCGCCGGTGAAGGTGACCCCGAGCCGAATGCGGTCACGCAAGCCGTATTTGTCGACGATGTGTTCGGCGTAGGCCTGCACCTCGTGGCCGGGTGGAAACAGCCGGCTCGACCGGAACGGCTCATAGGAGAAGCTGTAGTAGATGGCGGGAATGTCCACGGCTATGCCCGGATAGGTGTTGGCCCACCAGGTTCCGCCGATACCGTCGTGCTTCTCCAGCAGGACGAAGTCCTCGATGCCCTGCCTGCGCAGTTCGACCCCGGTGGCGATACCGCCGAAGCCCGCTCCGATGACGACTACCTCATGGTCTGGGGTTGACATCGCCACCCCTTTCTTGTTGGTGCCATTGCGTTTTCGGTCCCGAGACCGTTCGCCACGCCTGCTCTGACTGTCTAGGACAGTTGGCCGCACTGTCAAGCATCTGGGGTATTTCGGCAGATAACTTTCCAAAAGTGTCTGAGACAATCTATGCTTCGACTGTCGCGCCGACGCCGATCGGCCGACTGTCTCCAACGAGGAAGGCATCTGATGTTTCGGGGAATTCGAGATCCGCGCCTGGTGTTCATCACCGGTGCGGGCAGTGGAATCGGACGCGCGACCGCGCTGCGCTTCGCCGGTATGGGAGCGGCGGTGATCGCCACCGATATCGACCAGGCCACCGCGGCCGCCACCGCCGAACGGATCGTGAACTCCGGCGGCCGGGCCACCGCGCACCAGCTCGACGTCGCGGACGAAGCGGCCTGGTTCCGGGTGGCCGATATGGTCTTCGAACGGCACGGGGTCCCGGATGTGCTGGTCAACAATGCCGGATACGGCTTGATCGCACCGTTCCTGGAACAGACCCGGTCGATGTGGGATCGGCAGCTCGCGGTCAATCTCGGTGGGGTGGTTCATGGTTGCCGTGCCATCGCGCCCCTGATGGTCGGCGAACGCCGCGGTCATATCGTGAACGTCGCCTCGGTGGCGTCCTGGATGCCCGCGCCGTTCTGGCCGTCCTACGCCACTTCGAAGGTGGCCGTGCGGATGTTCTCCGAGAGTCTGCGCGGTGAGCTCGCGGTGCATCGGGTCGGGGTCAGCTGTGTCTGCCCGGGTGCGGTGGCCACCAATATCGTGGCCAATGCCGAAGTGGTGACCAGCGCGTTCGATGACGACGCCGAACGCCAGGATGCGGCGACCGCCACGATTCAGTCGCTGGTACACAACCTGGGCCCGAGACTGGGCTTCGGGCCGGACGTCATCGCGCGCGGGATCGTGCGGGCCGCGCGCTACAACATCGGCGTGCTGCCGGTGCGGCCCGAGGCGTGGCTGATCGAATCCTGTTACCGGCTCTCGCCCGCATTGACCGGTCGTGTGCTCGCACAGGCGACTCCCGATCGCCTGAACCGGCTGGGCGCGGCCATCGCGCCGTTGCTGTCGCGCGGGCGCCGTACCGATATGGCGAGTTCGCTATGAAATCGACTGTGCGTCAACCGAATCTAGTGTTGATCACCGGCGCGGGCAGCGGTATCGGCCGGGCAACGGCGCGGTTGTTCGCCGAGGGCGGTGCGCATGTACTGGTCACCGATATCGATCCGGACGGTGCGCGGGCGACCGCGGAGCTGATCAGCGCGGCGGGCGGCCGCGCCACCGACTACCGGCTCGATGTCACCTCCGACGCCGAGTGGGTTCGGTTGATCGCCGATGTCCGTGCGGCCCATGGCATTCCGGACGTGCTGGTCAACAATGCGGGCATCGGCCTGGCGGGTGGCTTTCTCGAGCAACCCGAATCGGCGTGGGACAAACAGCTGGCGGTCAATATCGACGGCGTGGTCACCGGGTGTCGCCATATCGCCCCGCTCATGGTGGCCGCGCGGCGCGGACACATCGTCAATATCTCGTCCGGGATGGCTTTCGCGCCTGTACCGCTGACCGCGGGTTACAACACCTCCAAAGCGGCGGTGCTGATGCTCTCCCAATGCCTGCGCGGCGAGCTGGCCCCGCACGGGGTGGGCGTGTCCGCGGTGTGCCCGGGCGTGGCGGCCACGCACCTCATCGACGGTGAGCTGACCACCGATATCGGTGTGGACGCGGACACTTTCGTCAGGATCCAGCGGTTGATCACCGCGTTCGTCATCGAGTACGGTCCGCGACTGGGATTCGGCCCGGAGGTCATCGCCGGCGGCATCGTGCGGGCGGTGCGCCACAATCGGGCGGTGCTTCCCGTACGGCCGGAATCCTGGCTCGCGTACGGGTTTTCGCGGCTCGCGCCCGGCACCGTGCGCTGGATTGCCGGGCAGATACGCCCGGACCGCCTCGTCGCGGCGTCGCGAATCGCCGCGCGTCTCATCCCCGAGCGCACCGCCCACGCGCTGGAACATGCGTTGACGTCCGAACCGCCCACAATCGCTGCCGCGGCAGCCGAATTCGGCCGCGCACTGCGCGCCCGGACCGTATGACGGCGTCAGGAGAACACTCATGTCGATTGCCATATCGCCCGTCTCCAGCGTGACGGTCGAACTCGCCAACGAGGCCGACTGGCGCACCAGGCTGGTCTACAACGCCGGTCGCCGCAGCGCCCATCCACTGCTCGGCGCGCTGGGCAGGCTGGGCATCAATGTCGTTCGCACCAAACAGGTTTTCGCGGTGACCAGCTATACCGATGCGCCCGCCGCCCTGTTGGTGCCGCCGCGCGGCACTCGCCGCCGGTCGGTCGCATTCGAGAAGTTCGGTGCGGAATGGTTGTGGGACAGGAGCATTCCCGACCCTGCCGCGCATCAGCACGGTGCCATCCTGTATTTCCACGGCGGTGGATTCATCGTGTGCCGGTTGCGCACCCATCGGCGGCTGGTGGCCCGGATCGCCAAGGCGAGCGCACTGCCCGCATTGAGCGTGGATTTCCGGCAGCTGCCGAAGGCGAGCTACACCGACATCATCGATGATGCGGTGGAGTCGTACCGGTATCTGCTCGGGCTGGGATTCCCGGCGGAAAAGATCATCCTGGCGGGCGATTCCGCCGGTGGGGGAGTGGCATTCCGGCTCGCCATCGCCACCCGGGAACGCGGACTGCCGGCACCGGGAGCCATACCCGGGATCGCCCCGTGGGCGGACCTGGATTGGACCTATCGCAACGCCCACCCCAATGGCCCGTTCGATCCGCTCATCCCGCCGATCGGATATGAAGCGGTCGCGCGAATGGGCTTCGCACACAACGGAATCGTGGACCCGACGCTCTCGGCGGTGAACCACGATTTCACCGGCATGCCACCGGCGCTGATCCAGACCGGCTCCAGGGAATGCGTACTGGCCGACGCCGAGCAGCTGGCGCGACGCTACGCCGACGCCAATATCCCACTGACCCTGCACCTTTGGGACCGGGCCATCCACATTCACCAGGCAGGCGCCGACCTGCTGCCCGACGCCCGCCGCGCCATCGCCGATATCGCGGCATTCAATCGCCGCGTCATCGACGCTCGATGAGGAGAGATCACATGGCCAAACCGCAGTTCCGGCACAGCATCACCGCATGGATGGGCCGCAGACCCTTCCCCGTTCCCCAGGTGTGGCGGGTCGTCGACGGTCTGCACCACACCGCCGATGGGGCGCTGACGATGGTCGAGAAGTTGCACTTCGGCGTACGCGACCGCGTCGTCCTGACCACCGCATCGGGTCTCGGTGTTCCCGAATCGAGCATCACGGCCTTCCGTGATCGGCACACCCGGATATTCGGCGCGCTGTATCGCGGCCTGCGCGCTGCGCACTGGTACGTCTGATCCGCTGTTCTCCGGCGAAGCGGACCTGGCGGGAATTGTCGGCGTGCTGTCCGCTGCGGTCGTGGAACCGGCCACCGCCGTCCCGCAGACTTCACTGCGAGGCGCGGCGGTGCCGCGAGACCTTTGTTCACTGGAGAGCGGAGAACTCGGATGGCACGCACCTGCGCAACTCGATCGATCACTGCGCGATTGCGTTGTGGTGTCAGTGTTTTCGGGGTCGGAATACTGGCGGCGGCGTTGCCGTTTTCGATTCCGGCCGCCGAAGCCACAGCAGAGACGCCCGGATGCGCTATCGCCTCCACCACCACGCTGATGTCGTGGTCGGCTCCGGGGCGGGACTGGGTGGAGAACATCGGTTATGACCGACAGGGAAACCTTTGGGTCACACACCTTTTCACCGGCAATGTCGAGCGCTACTCCTCTTCGGGCGAATTGACCGCCATCGTGTGGATTCCGTTCCCCGCCGGAATCCGCCAGGGGCCGGACGGGCTGCTGTACATCAACTACGGTGACGCCCCCACCAGCCCGATTCCGGGGTGGGGGTTCAGCGGCGTCGCCCGCGTGGACCCCGCCGCCGAATCGCCCTCCCCGGAGCTGTTCGTGGTCGGCGCGAGCATGTCCAACGGCTCCGCATTCGACAGCGCGGGCAACCTGTACATCACCGACACCCTCGCCGGCATCACCCGCATCCGGCCCGACGGCGTCATCGACCGCGCCTGGTCGGATCGGGCTCGCCTTTTCGGAGCGAACGGCCTGTCCATCATCGGCGACACCCTATACGTCAGCGCCACAATGAGTTTGGGTGGACAGCTCTGGCGGATGAGCGTCGCCGACCCTGGCCTGCGGAGCATCGTCACCCAGCTGAATCCCGACCAGATGCCCGCCCTGCCGGACGGTCTCGAAGCTGCCCCGGATGGAATGCTTTATGCCGCAACAGCACTCGGCCGCCTCGTGCAGGTGAATCCGACGACCGGCGCTACCTGCGACGCATACCACGGCGAGCCGCTGACCTCGGTGGCGGTCGGCCCGGACGGCAGGCTGGTTCTGGGCACCGAAATGGGCAACGTACTGCGCCTTAATCCAGAGCTATAGGCCCTTGATGATGCGCCGGGGGCTCGGCCGGAAATTCTCCTCATCGAACAGAACCCATTCGGTCACCGCGATCTCGTACAACCGGGACGCGGCGTTCGGCATCGCCTGAAGAACCCCCGTCGCGTTCGGCCATCGTGCGGCGAAATCCTTTGCCAGAGCTTCTATTCCGACGCCGGGGAGTTCGCGAGATACTCCGGTGAAGGACACTCCCCGCGCGACCTGGCCGAGCTCGACGATCGGGATATCGATGATCGCACCGGCGACCGCGGGATTGCGGCTGATGTTCCGGGAGTGCTCTCGGTCCGTGCGTGAGATGAAATGCAATGTGTCGGGGCCGAATCGGGGCAAATACCAGACACTGCACACCCGCGGTGATCCGTCCTCGGCAATCGTCGACAACTGCATCAACTTGCCGCCGGAGACGTAATCCTCCAAGAGCCCGCGTTCATCCATGGCTTTCCCTTCGCGACGACCGAGTGACACCGATGAGTTCAGTGCTGGGTCAGCGGACTGAGGTTCTCGTAATACGCTGCCATACCGGGAAAATAGTCGGCGAAGTCGGGCGGGGGTGTCCCCAGTCGCGCCGCGCCGAGCATGTCGAGGTAGTACTCCCAGCCGGGGCCGACGTGGCTGACCTGGGCGATTTCGGCCTCGGTGAGTAGATGGTGGACGAAGCGCAATTCGGTGCCGCCGTCGATCTCGGTGAGTTCGAGTTCCAGTCGCCATGCGCCCGAATCGTCAACAGCGGAAATGCCGAGTAGGCGGGGCGGGTCGCAGGTGTCGATGGTCATGTCCATCCACGGTTGCTCGTCCTCGAAAGCCATCTGTACCTTGATGATTCGGCCGGGACCGGGTTCGCCGGTCCACGGGCCGAACCACCGGGCGGTGCGGTCGGATTCGGTCACGCTGGCCCACACGTCATCGGCGGGTGCGCGGTAAGTGCGGGTCAGGACCAGGTCGCGGCCCTGCTCGGCGGCCAAAAGGCGGCCGGTGGGTGTCGGGGTCATGCGGTGTCCTCTCGATGTGTGTCGTCGGCGGTGGCGCGACGCTCACGGCGGGTGCGATACACCTCGGTTTCCAGTGCGTCGAGCCGCTGGGCCCACACGGGCTGAGTCTCGAAACTCGTTATCCAGTCGGAGATTTGCGCGAGCGGTTCGGTGTCGAGCAGGTAGTAGCGCTGTCTGCCGACCAACTCGTCATGGACCAGGCCGCTCTCCCGCAGCACCCGCAAATGTCGGCTCACGGCGGGACGGCTGATATCGAACTGTTCCGCGATAGCACCGGCGGTCAACCGGCGATCCCGCAACAGCTCCAGGATTCGCCGCCGTACCGGATCCGCGATCGCGGCTGCCACCTCGTCCACGACCAAAGCGTAACTGATCAGTTACGCTTTGTCGAGATCAACCCTCAGTGCCTCCACACACCATGCGGCGCTTACTCGGATCATTCAGCGGTTGTGGGGATGTCGGTCATGCGGGCGTCGTAGCCGGTCTCCGGGTTGACGACTCGGCCTGCGGCCCACCAGTTCTCGCGCGCTGTTTCGACGACCATGATCGCGATGTCCTCTTCCGGGACGTCGGCGAGTTCCCGCAGGTTTGTGGCGATCTCGCGGAAGAGTTCGTTCTTCTGCTCCGCGGTGCGGTGGTTGAAGGCCAGGTGGATGAACATCGTTCGGTCGGTGCGCGGTAGTCCGAATACGACTCTCTGCATATGGAAGTTGTCGGGGGTGACTTCCACGAAGACGTGGAATTGATCGTCCTCGGGGATTTTCAGGACGTCGACCATGGCCTTGTGGAGGGCGGTGGAGACGTTGCGGCGATATTCGGGCGAGGTTCCCTGGCGGAGATAAATGGTGATCAGCGGCATGAGTCTCACGCTAGGCAGCACCCCTGCATTCGGAAAGCGAATGGTTGGCATACTGGATATGCTGATTGCTCATGGACGTCACGATGGTCGGGCTGCGGGTACTGCGCGAGGTCGCCGAGCGCGGCACGTTCACGGCCGCGGCGCAGGCGCTCGGATATACGCAATCGGCTGTCTCGCGGCAGGTGGCGGCACTCGAACAGGCCACCGGGGTGCGACTGTTCGATCGCTATCCCGGCGGTGTGCGTTTGACCTCCGCGGGTCTGGCTTTGCTACGCCACGCGGTGACCGCGCTGGACGCGCTGGATGCGGCCGACCGCGAGCTGCACGGTACCGACGTCGACACCGGTTCGGTGCGGCTCGGCTACATCCCGGCCGCCGGAGCGGTGCTGGTGGCTCACGCCCTCGCGGTGCTGCGCGGGCAGCGGCCCGGCGTCAAGGTCGCCACGCGGGAGGGCACCACCCCATCGCTGGTGCGGGCACTGCGCGCCGGTCGCCTCGACCTCGCCGTCCTGTCTTCGCGTCCACCGCATCGGTCACCCGACACCGACAAACCGGCCCTGCATGTCGAGCCGTTGCTGGAAGATGCTCTGGCCGTTGCGGTTTCGTCGACCGGTCGGTTCGCCGATCGCACCGGCCTCACCACCGAAGATCTCCTCGACGAAACGTGGATCGCCACTCCTACCGCCGCCGACGAACCGCTACTCGGCGTCTGGCCGGGTCTGCCCGGACGGCCGCGCATTCATCACACCGCCCGCGACTGGCTCACCAAATTGCACCTCGTCGCCGCCGGAGCCGGAATCACCACCGTGCCAACGACACTGGCGTCCGCAATCCCGCCCGGCATTCGCCTGCTCGGCATCGACGACCTTCCCGAGGAACGCCGGCGCATCAGCGTGGTCCGCCTTCCGGGCCCCATCACGGAGCCGGTCAGAACACTCGTCCAAGCCCTGCATCACCACGCCGCCGAGATCGCCGGATAACCTCACTGTCGACGGCGAACTCACACCCGCATCGAGAGGTCGCGCATGACCGAGATCAGCACATCGAAGGAAGCCGCCGGTCAGCCCACCGCACGGGGCGACAGGATCGCCGTCGTCATCGGCAGCACCCGGCCCACGCGGATCTGTCCGGACATCGCGTCCTGGATTCGCGAGGTCGCCCAAGCGGGCAGCCCGCTGACCTACGAACTGCTCGACCTGGCCGAGGTCGGATTGCCATTGCTGGACGAACCCCTCAAAGCGGCGCTGCAGCAGTACCACCACGAGCACACCCGCCGCTGGAGCCGCATCATCGATTCCTACGACGGATTCATTTTCGTTTTCCCGCAATACAACTGGGGCTATCCGGCCGCACTGAAGAACGCCCTCGACTACCTCTACTACGAATGGCGCGACAAACCGGCCACCGTCGCCACCTACGGCACCCGCGGCGGCGGCAAGGCCGCCACCCAACTACTCACCGTCCTGCAGGGCCTGCACATGCGCGCCCTCGACAACCACCTCGAACTCGCCATCGGCGACAACGACGTCGACGACACCTGGCAAATCATCGACGTCGAAGCCACCCTGCACGCGTACCGAGAACAAGTCCGCGCCATCGGTGAACAGTTGATCGAAGCCCTGAAAGACGACCAGCAGTAGAGCGCTAGTCGAGGCTGCTGGGTGCAATGCGCAAGCCCATTGCAGAGGTGTCGGGCTCCTCCCCACGATAGTTACTCTGCGCTCTCAGCGAAAGATGTTGTGGCGCAGCAATTCCGAGGACGTCGCGAAGCGCCGATACCGTCGCCTGGGCGACCTCCCGAATTTGCGCTTCGGTCGCATGCGGATCCATCAGCATCTCCCAGTTGGCGTTGTTGTATCCCCAATAGCTCTTGCTGGGCATGCGCCATCCCAGTCGTGTCAGTTCTGCCATGTGCTGATCCGATAGCGGCTGGCCGTTGTCCAGGATGTCACCGGCGAGGATCTCGCACAGCAATTCATCGTCACCGGCAGTACAGAATTGGGCACCGTTACCTGAGGCGGTGCTCACCACCGTCCATTCGCTCTCGCGCAGCCGGGGGAGGGTCAGCACCAAGCGGTCCGCGAAACTCTCCCAATTCGTCACCGCTGCATCGCCATCGGGCACAAGCTCGCGTGCGGGCCGACCATGGAGCCGAGGGTATTCGATACCGCCCCGATAGACCGTAATTCGGTTCGTCCACTCCGATTCATCGGCAAACCGCATGCGGCCCAAGCAGATCGAACCATCGACATCCGCGGCCGATGAGGCCGCCTTCTCAGCCAGCCAGCAGAACAGCGGCCAGAGCTGTTCGATCTCGGAAGCGTCCGGCTCCTGCCACGCCGTCAACAGCCAGCCCCCGTCCTCGTGTGGGGACAGCGCAACAGCCAGATCGGGGTCGTCGCGGCGAAACCCGGGCCCCTGCTCGAAGAGGTTCACACCATCGGTGACCTGAAGCGGACCGTGGAGTCGGGGCCCCAGACCCAAATGCCAACGCAGCTCATCGATCTCGTTCCGAGTCAACTCGGCGGACAGCCTGATCGAGAGCTGCATGTGGTAGTACGCGTTGGTCACGATGGCTACCGTAATGGCCGGCACCGACGCCCCGCCCTGCTGTGGCGCGCGGTTCGCTCAGGGCATTCTCGACGTGACTGGAATCCGTACACCGCGAGATACGACCTGTACGCACAAAGTCATTGCAGGGCTTGCATCCTGTACCCAGGTACAGGCTTACCGTGGATTCATGACGATGAATGTTGGCCCCGGCGGATGGGTGCCGGAGTCGTGCACTCTTCCGACCGCAGCCCAGCCGATGCGGGTCGCGGAGTTCGATCAGTTCTTCGTCGTTGCGGTGCGGCATATCGAACGGTCCGGCCGCAGCCGCCTGGATCTGCTGATCGACTCCGGCGCTGAACAACTCGGGCGGGATCTGGCGGCTCGGGAAACGAGTTGCTGCTCGTTCTTCACCTTCACTTTCGAGCCGTCGGGCTCCGGGGTGATGATGCACATCGACGTGCCCGTCACGCACGCCGAGGTGCTCGACGCCCTGTACATCCGCGCCGAATCGGCCTCACGGTGAATACCGGATTGCGCACCGGCGAGGTCGCCGCCGCAGCGGGGCTGAACATCCAAACGCTGCGCTACTACGAGCGCCGCGGTTTGCTCGCCGAACCCACCCGGTCGCCAGGGGGTCATCGTCTCTATCCCGAGCAGGCGGTCACCACTCTGCGGCTGATCAAGGCCGCGCAGCGACTCGGATTCACCCTCGACGAAGTTGCCGAGCTGCTGGCAGGCACCCGCGCCAAAGGTCGACCTGCTGCGGGCCTGCACGCCCGCGCGGTCGCCAAGCTGACAGAGGTCGACGCCAAGCTCGCAGAGCTGACCTCGATGCGCGAGACCCTGCGAGCTGCCGTGGCCGCCGGCTGCGAAGATCTGCGTGTGTGCGATGAAAGCCCTTGCTGCCCAATACTTTCTTCTTGACGCACCGGTATCCGGAGGCAGTTCAATGGTTAAATAGCCATGTTTCACAAATGTGGCTGGTTCGCCAGCGCCGTTCAAACACACGATGGGTTGTTCGATGCGACGTCTTCTCGGTTCTGCGCTCTTCGCCGCCGCCATGATCGGGGCGGTGGCTGTGCCTGCTGCGGCTGCTCGAGCGGAAGTATCCCCGGCCTCGGCGACTCCGGTGGCAGGCAGCGGAACCTCTTCCGGGAGCGCGGTTCTCGACGAACTCTTCGGCTGTGTCAGGGACCCGCATTTTCCCAGTCAGGCGCTGTGCATTCCGGGCATGAAGCTCTTTCAGGACCTTGGCTGGAATTTCCCCACATCCTGAACGTTCGTGATTCCTGGCCGGATTGGGTGGGTGGGCCGCTCGAATCTCATTGCGGTGCAGCACATCAGCAATCACTCACACCGGTCGGACCGTGCGACAGGCGGTGTCGGGCCCGCAGTGGCAGGCTGTAGCAATGAGTGAAGCCAGCGCTGTCGGGTCCGAGTCGGAGCGGGCGGGCTTCGCCATCGACCTCGAACTCATTGTCTACCCGCGGGATTCGCTGGGTGTGCACTTTCGTGCCGACGACGATGTCGACAACCTGCTGTGGACCGATATCCGATCTCGAACCTTGCCTTCGGGCGAATTCCCGACCTTCACGGACACGTACCGCCTGGCCGGGCCCGCGGACGTGGTGACGACGAGCACCGAGTTACTGCTTGGAGCGTTGGGTGCCGGCGGTGCGATCACCCTGCTCGTGCAGATTCTGCGCGACTGGGTGGCTCGGTATCAGATCAAGACGCTGAGAGTTCGGCTTGCCGACGGTACCGACATCCAAATTGCCGATGCGTCAATTCAGTCTGTCGAGCGAGTTTTCGCCGCGATCGGAGCTCATCAATCTCAGCAGACGCCGCCCCCGCGGCCCGATGCTGTGGAGAACCCGCAGGTTGGGTGAGTTCCGGGTGACGAATCCGGAATGAAAATCATCCGTGTCGGTTTACGCGGCGGCGTCCTTTTCCGGGAACTATCGAGGTAGGTCAGGACTCAACGGAGAGGGAACGGATATGTCGCTGGACTACACGGACCGAACCGACTTCGAGGACGCCGAGCGCGGGTTCATTGCCGCATTGTCACCGGCCGTCATCACCAAGGCGGACGGAAAAGTCATCTGGGACGGCGACGCGTACAGCTTCCTGGACGGTGAATGCCCGCCGACCGCGAACCCGAGCCTGTGGCGCATCGGCCAGCTGGCCAATAAGCAGGGCCTCTTCGAGGTGACCGACGGCATCTACCAGGTCCGCAACCTGGATCTGTCGAATATGACGATCATCGAGGGTGATACCGGCGTCATCGTCATCGATCCGCTGATCTCGGCCGAGACGGCCGCCGCCGCGCTGGCCTTGTACCGCGAGCATCGCGGTGATCGCCCGGTGACGGGCCTGATCTACACCCACTCCCACGGCGACCATTTCGGTGGTGCGCGCGGGGTCGTCCCGCACGGTCACGCCGAAGTCCCGGTCATCGCGCCGTCGGGTTTCCTCGAGCACGCGGTGAGCGAGAACGTCTACGCCGGAACCGCCATGACCCGCCGCGCCGCATACATGTACGGCGCGAATCTGCCGAAGGGCCCCGACGCCCAGATCGGTTGTGGTTTGGGCATGACCACCTCCACCGGCACCATCACCCTGATCCCGCCGACCGTGGACATCACGCGGACCGGTCAGGAGGAGACCGTCGACGGTGTGCGGATCGTCTTCCAGCTCACCCCGGGCACCGAAGCGCCCTCGGAAATGAACTTCCTGTTCCCGGACAAACGCGCAATGTGTATGGCGGAGAACGTAACTCACAATATGCACAACATTCTGACGCTGCGCGGTGCGCTGGTGCGTGATTCGCGCATCTGGGCGCGCTACCTCGACGAGGCCATCGCCATGTTCGCCGACAAGATCGACGTCTCCTTCGCCTCGCACCACTGGCCGGTGTGGGGTAAGGACCGCTTCGTCGACCTGTTGGCCGGACAGCGTGACATGTACGCGTACCTGCACGATCAGACGCTGCGCATGCTCAACAACGGGCTCACCGGCCCCGAGATCGCCGAGACCTTCGAACTGCCCGAGGCATTGGACAGTAGGTGGGCCAACCGCGGCTACTACGGTTCGATCAGCCATAACGTCAAAGCCATCTATCAGCGCTATATGGGCTGGTTCGACGGCAACCCCGCGCACCTGTGGGAGCATCCGCCGGTCGAGCAGGCCAAACGCTATGTCGTGGACTACGGCGGCGTGGACGCGCTGATCAGCAAGGCGAAGGACTACTTCGAGAAGGGTGACTTGCGTTTCGCCGCAACACTTCTCAACCATGCCATCTTCGCCGAACCCGGCAACAGCTTGGCGAAGGAAACGCTCGCCGCGATCTACGACAAGCTGGGCTACGGTGCGGAGAACGGCCCGTGGCGCAACTTCTACCTCTCCGGCGCGCTGGAACTGCGAAAAGGCGTGGTGCACACCGCGATCGATACCGCCAACCCGGAGATGGCGATGGCATTGACCGTCGAGATGCTCATCGATTCCATGGCCGTGCGAGTGAACGGCCCGAAAGCGGCCAAGACCGGATTCATCATGGACTGGAAGGTCACCGACAACGCCGAAACCGTCCGCCTGACCCTGTCCAATGGCGCGCTGACCCACCGCACCGCGACCAAGGACGCACCCCATCACGGTCCCGCGGACCTCACTCTGACCCTGACCAAAGCGCAGTTGCTGGGCGTGCTGGCGGGCCAGGGCCTCGACGGTGTCGGCGTCGAGGGCGATCCGAAAGTGTTCGCCACTCTCGCGGGGCTGCTCGATACCGCCGATGTGGACTTCGCCATCGTCACCCCGTAGGGAAGTAAGCCCGCCGAGAGCTGACCTGGTAATTCGAATATCAGGTCAGCTCCAGCAGATTCACCAACTCCACCCCGTGTGAGGCCAGGTTGGCGCGCCCGCCGCGACCCCGGTCGACCACGCACAGGGCATGGGTGACGATGGCACCCAGCCCACGGAGATCAGCTGCGGACAGGGCTATCTGGCCGCCGGTGTTCACGACGGCGTCGACGATCATGACGTGCCTGTCGGCGATGTCGGCGCCTTCGGCCAGTCGGCACGTCCCGTGCACCTTGGCCTTCTTGCGAATGAAGCTGACCGGCAGCCCCGTGCGCAGGGAGAGCGCGGTCGCGATGGGCACGCCACCGAGTTCCAGGCCACCCAGGACCTCGGTGTCCGGGGGAATCAGCGGGACCATGGCGAGAGCGGCCGCGTCGAGCAGCGCGGGGTCGGACGCGAAACGGTATTCGTCCAGGAACTGGGTGGCGGTGTCACCGGACCGCAGCAGGAATTCACCGGTCAGGTGTGCCGCCTGACGGATTCGGGTCGCCAGGTCGCCATGATCGGAGGGCGGGGCGGGGGAGGTGTAGAGGTCGCGCATCCTCAGAGAGTAGGGGGCGTTGTTTGCGAGCTTGTATCGCCGAGATTCGCATACACGACCTACGGCCCGCGCGGCCGGATACCCACCGCCCGTTCGACTTTCGAAGTGCGATGACCGCCTGAGCCCTCACGCGTATCGGTCGACGTGCCCGACGGTGACGAATCCGAGCCGTTCGTAGATCCGTTCGCCGTCGGGCGAGGCGGTGAGTATGACGCGATCGGTGCCGGAATCGAGGGCCAGCTCGAGGGCTCGCCTGGTGAGGGCGGTGCCGATGCCTTGCCCGCGGTGATCGGCTCGCGTGACGATGTGCTCGATCGATGCGCCCGCGGGGCTGGTTACGACGGCTGCGCAGCCGAGAACTTCGCCGTGGTCACGCCACACCAGGTAGCGAGTCGATGCGAGGCCCTGGCGCAGGCCCGCCACCAACGCATCCGTATCGGGGGAGTCCGACCAGAGTGCCGCCCACTGCGCCAGGCCGAGGTCGTCGGTGGCTTCCTCGATTCGCGCGAGCTTGTGATGCCCGAGGTCGTGAGGTGCTGATTCGCCCGTACCCGTGAACAGCATGAGCGGCTCGGTTTCGAACAGCGCGAGACCGGATTGCGTTAGCAGTAAAGGGATTTCAGGCGAGTCGATGTCCCGCCAGAAATGCCAGGATGCAGGAATGCCGTCGAACAGGTCCCGCAATCGTTCGATCTCGGCGGGAAGATCGCCGCCCAGTCGCAGCACCGCGTTCAGTTCGTCGCTGGGAGCGCCCGTGCGAAACCAGCTGGATCCCTCGCCGCCACCGGATTCATGTGCTCGCACCAAATGTGTTGCGATGTAAATGGTTACGGCATCGACATGGAGTTGCCGGTTGCCCGGTGCGGTCATCGTTGTTCCTTACTTGCCACGCGATACAGGAAGGCCGACTGACAACCATCCCATGCTCACCACATCGCTCGTCATCGCCTTCCCTTCCGGCGAAGATCAGGCATACGATTTTCGCAGGTCGCAGTACCCGCCGCCGCAGTCGTCGAAGAACGGAAGATCGACATGGACGTCGTCATCCTGGTGATCTGCATCGTCCTGGCCGCCCTGTCGATCCAGCTGATCTGGATCCCCATCGTGATCCACTTCCGGCGCAAGAACGCTCTTTTGGACAGGGACCTGGCCGCGAACATGGCCGCCGAATCGATCATCCGCCCCATGGAGCGTGGCATCTACCGCGGCTCCACAGTCCCGGGTGTTTCCAACATCAGCAACAACGGCCAGATCGGCCTCACCGCCCGCCGCCTGGTCTTTCGCACCGCCACCTCGAAACTGATCGAGATCCCCGTCCCCGCCATCACCGGCGCCCACGAATCCAAGGTCTTCAACGGCGCGGTCCGCGGTGGCAGCACCCATCTCGTCGTCTCCACCCGGGCCGGCGACTACGGCTTCATCCTTCCCAATCCTTCGGAATGGATAGCGACTATCGATGGTCTGGTTCAGCGCTCACACTGAGCTAGTCATCGGGGGAGGCACGGCGATTACGTTTGGTGATCCCGCGCCGCTTCTTCTCCGCGATGCGGCGTTCCTTCGCTCCGCGTGAGGGTTTGGTGGCGCGCCGCACTGGCGGCGGTGCGGCAGCGGCCTCCCGCAGCAGGACGGCCAGGCGTTCGCGGGCGGCCTCACGGTTCTGCAGCTGGGCACGGTGCTCGGAGGCCGCGATCGTGATCACCCCGTTGACCAGACGGGTACCCAGACGCTCGATCATCCTGGCGCGCAACGACTCCGGCACCGAGGGCGAGTTGGCGAGGTCGAACGACAACTCCACCCGGCTGTCGGTGGTATTGACGTGCTGCCCTCCCGGACCGGACGACCGCGAGAATCGCTCACGCAACTCGGACGCGGGAATCACCAGCCTCCGAGTCACGGTCAGGTCCTCCGCCACGATCCGCCACTCTTTCCAATCCGCGAGTCGACCAGGTCTCGTCGGGGTGACTGCGACTCCCTGCCGCAGCGTCGTGATCGAAGATCAACTGTTCAAGCCTATCTCAGCCCCGATAGCGTGCCACAGTGCCGGGATCGGGATGTCCTCGAGAGGTAGCGCTGCTTCGGCCTCACGATGAATCTGCTTTTCGCAGTTGCGCCTTGGCGATCTTGCCGGCGGGAGTCATCGGCAGTTCATCGACGAGGACGATCTGTTTGGGCGCCTTGTAGTCCGCGAGTCGTTGCCTGCAGTGGGCTATCAAGGCCTCGGGGGTGATGTCGGTGCCGGGTTTGGCGATGACGTAGTAGCGCCCGATCTCCCCGAGTACCGGATCGGGGACGCCGATACCGGCAGCCATGGCGACCGCGGGGTGGGTGGCCAGGACGTTCTCGATCTCAACGGGATACACGTTGTAGCCGCCCTGGATGTACATTTCCTTGCTGCGGCCGCGCAGCGTGAGATGACCGCCGGGGCCGACCGCGACCATGTCACCGGTGGCCAGCCAACCGCCGGGCAGGAAGGTCCGTGCGGTTTCCTCGGGCATCCGCCAGTACCCGGCGGCGACACCGCCGCCGCGCACCAGCAGTTCCCCTTCCTGAGCAGCGGCGCCATCGGCATCGACGACCTTGATCTCGACCCCGGCGATCGGGACGCCCAGGGTTGAGGACACGGTGGCGAGATCGTCGTCGACCGCGGAAAGCACACAGGCGCCGGACGATTCACTGAGTCCGTAGAGGTTGGACAGGCGCGCACGGCGGAAACGTGCGGCGATCGCGGCGCACAGCGTCGGGTCGGCATTGGACCCGCCGACCACGGTAACCCGGACAGACTCCAGGTCGTAGTCATCGATATCGTTGTGGGCCAGCATCATTGCGAACATGGCCGGTACTCCCGCGAAGACGGTGGCACCGGTCGCGGTGATTGTGTCCAATGCGCCCTTGGGGCTGAACGCGGGCATCAGAACTACCGTGGCGCGCGCGAGCAGCGCGAGCGTGATGGTGCAGGTGATGCCGCCGACGTGGTTGAGCGGCATATTGCCGATGAATACGTCCTTGCCGGTCACGGCGAGGTGGTCGAGCTGGGCGCTCGCCGCCGCGAGCATGCCGGCGTGCGTCAGTACCGCGCCCTTGGGTTGTCCGGTGGTGCCGGAGGTATAGAGGATGACCGCGGGGGTATCCGGGGTCACCTTCCGTTCGGCCGGGCGCAGGGCATTCCTATCGATCGGCGATCCGGCCAGCGCGGCGTAGGGGAGACCGGTGGTCTCATCGGCTTCGAGGTAGATGAGGTGTTCGACGGCCGGAATGCGTTCGGCGAGAGCGGCATAGAGGCTGACATAGTCGAATTCGCCGAGGCGGGTGTGGGTAATCACCGCCCGCGCGCCGGAGTGGTTGAGCATGTATTCGAGTTCGGTTTCGCGGTAGCGCACATTGAGGGTGACCACGATCAGCCCGATCCTCGTGGCCGCGAAAAACATTGCCAGCCACTCCGGTTGGTTCAACGCGGCTATCGCGATTCGATCTCCGGACCGGAAACCCTCGGTGAGTAATCGGCTCGCGATGCGCGCGCTGAGCCGGTCGAGCTCGGCGTAGGTGACCATCTCGTCACCACAGCGCAGGAACACTTTGTCCGGGTGCGACTGTGCCGCAGCCGCGAGCTCCGCACCGAAAGTCGTTGCGATTCCAGACTTCTCGAAGTCAGGCGGTGTGCTCATATACTCCCACTTTGCGAATGGTCTCGGCGACGCGCAGCACGGCCGAGACGGTCAGGTCGGCATACCTGTCGGGCTGGGCGATGGGCAGATCGTGGTCGGTGCCGATCTCGACGACCGGTATGCCGAGCCGGTCCGCGAGGTCCCGCTGGGCTATTGGCGGGCAGAGCCGGTCTTCGGTCGTGAGCAGGAATTCTCCGGGCTGAACCGCCGGGGCGTGTAATGCCGGGCGCAGGTCCGCTCGCGCTACTTCACCTGCGACCGTGAGCATTTCGAGTAGCGTCGTGCGGCTCAGTTCCCGGCGTATCCAGCCCCAGCGCGCCATCAGCTCGGCATTGCCACGCAGCGAACCGGCCAGATAGCGCGCGGCGAGATCGGGCCCGCCACCGCGCTGCGCGAGTGGAAGCATAGCCAGCAGGCTGCGCCACAACGCTCGCTCCCGCGCCGTATCGGTGTAGCAGGCGGCCGCGGCCTGCACGACGAGGCCCGCGACCCGATCGGGATACCGCAGCGACGCGTCCGCGGTCAGCACGCCACCCATCGAAAAGCCGCACAGCAGCGCCGATTCGATGCCGAGTGCGTCGAGCAGCGCGATGGCGTCGTCGGTGGCGTCCTGCACGTGGAAGTCCCCTGCCATTCGCGGCCCGCGACCGTGCAGGCGAATATCCGGTGCGATCACCGGGTGATGTTCGCCGAGTGCTTCGAAGACGCCCGCGAAGTTCAAGTCCGCGTTCCATGACCAGCCGTGCAGCAGCATCACTGGAATCGCGTCGGCCGGGCCGTCGACCATCCGTACGAAGGTGCGCCCGCGTCCGGGCAGATCGATCATTTCGCCGCGCGGGAGCGCCGGTTCGACAACATTGCCGAACCCGTATCGGGCTCGTGGCATCCGAACAGCACCCACCAACCTGCGGGTATCGGCCACCACGCCCTCCAACTGGGCACGCACCGTCAACCTCCTCGTCGAGGTATTCTGAAAACCAGTCCGACTGGACCGTTTTCCATCTTGCGATGAACCCGGGCACGATGTCAATGAATTCCGGCAGCAGGAGGCGACCGATGGCAGTCCAAGCACGGGGCGAACGATCACGCACCGCGGCGCTCAATGCCGCGATCGCGATCCTCACCGACTCCGGCTACGCCGCCCTCACCACCCGCGCGGTCCAGCAGGCCAGTGGCTTGTCACGCGGCTCATTCCTGCATCACTTCCCCACCCGCGAAGATCTCCTCGCGGCCACCATCGAGGAACTCATCGAGCGCCGCGCTCAACGCGCACAACGAATGATCGAACGATTCGCCGTCGACCCGCCCGCCGATCGCCTCACCGCCGCGATCGCCGCTGTCCGCGAATTATGTTCCGGCCCAGACTTTCTCGCCGAAATGGAACTCTGGGCCTCGGCCCGCACCAACCCCGACTTCCGCGAAACCCTCATCCCCGTCACCGACCGGATCGCCAAACGCCTCCGCGACCAACTCACCGAACTCTTCGGTCCCGAAATCGCCACGGACCCCGAATTCCCAACCCTCGCCATGCTCACCGTCGAAATCGCCCGCGGCCTAGCCTTCAGCGCCCCCACCCGCCGGGGCCGCGGCGACACCGTGATGCTCGACTACTGGGCCCGCGCGGCCACGGCGATGCTCAACCGGCCCGTGGGCTAACGTGCGGTATTCCAGGACTTGTGCACGAATTCCAAGCGATTGCCGTCGAAGTCGGCGACATTGGCGGCGTAATAACCGGGCGCGAAATACGTACGATCCGTCGGCTCACCTTCGTCGACGCCACCGGCATTGATCGCGGCACGGTAGGCGGCATCAACGGCATCGTTGCTATCGCACACGATCCCGACGTACAGCCCGGTCTCGCCGGGTTGCCGTTGCCGCAACCAGATACTCGATCCGACCCCGGTACCGGAGACATAGATGTCATCGCCGACACCGAACAGATCCGGAACATTATCCGGCCCGGAGGCCGAATCGTACTTCCCGAATTCGCGCCAGCCCAGCGGCTTCAGCGCCGCGATGTAGAAGGCCAGCGACTTCTCGATATCCGTGACCGAAACGTAGACATGATCGATCATCTCGACGCGTCCTTCCCGATTACATCGTTCCTAGGGCGACTCAATCGAACCTGCGTCACGGTACCCGTTCCTATCGATAGCAAGCGCCAACGGCAAGCCATTCGGCCTCGAACTCGCAAGGAGAGATTGTTTCCACCATGCCGGGGTGTTCGGCGATATCCGCTACGGGAGTCGCCGAGAGCTGGGTACGCAACGTCGACATGATGCCCCCGGCGAAACCCCTTCGGCCGTCAGCGAAGTACTCGACTTTTCGAACCTCGTATCCGTTGGCGTCGATCTCGACCACGACTTGTCTCGACTCGGTCCCGGTCGCAGTGTGCGCGTTGATCTTCCAGTACCGCATGCCAGGCTCACCGGGTACAAAACCGTATGTGTACTGCGCTTGGTCCGAAGGCCGACCCTCGTCTTCGGGCGTCCACGCGGGATCGAACAGCTGCCATAGCCCGGCGTACAGGCCATCGTCGGCGTCAGGTTCGTCGTCGTACTCGTCGGGCAGGTCCGCCTCGAAAGGGGTTCGGCACCACTGTATTCCGTCCCACCAGCGGACGAAGGTGACAACACCCTCGTGCAATCTGGGGTGAACGACCGTCCGGTCAACGGCCGCTGCCCATGGCGGCGCGCTCGCCCACGGATCGAAGTCGGTGTCGACCAACGCGGTTGATTCATCACCCCCGAACAGCAGTGCCCGTTCGGTGTCCACGTTGACCAGGGCGTACCAGTTTCCGGTACCGTCCTCGCTCACCAGTCGATTGCCCACCGCCCAGGTCGGTTCATCAGCGCGGAAAACCTTGATCGCCCTTGGGTTGCCGTCCGCGAGGTTCAAGAACGCATATCCGTGATCAGCGATTGTGGTCCACAGAACATCAGGTCGCGGCAACTCGAATTCCATGCAGAGCAACGTACTTGGCGCCTGTGACATTCTCGGCTGCCCCTCGGAATCCGCTCGCATGCCGCCAGGTCGAAGGAATCGAGCCGCCGACGGTGATGTGCGGGCCCGGTCGAGATGCCGGATCCGCACATCACCGATCAACGGGTCAGCCGGACTTCTTGGAGGTCTTCGATACGTCTACGTCCACCTTGTAGGTCGTCGATTTGTCGCCTGAGCCCTGGGTGGCGGTGATGACGTATTCACCGTTGCCGGGCGCTGCCCATTCGATGGAGGCGGTCAACTTGCCTTTGTCGCCGTCCTTTTCGGCAGCCGGCGTTGCGGTGCCGATCTTCTGTCCGTTGACGGAGAATGTCACCGGGGCGTTGGCATCGGCACCGGAGAGGTGCGCGGTGATCTGGCAGTGGAAGGCGCAGGGGTACTTGGCTACGTCCTCCGGGGCCTTGACGTTGTCGACTTTGGCGAACGCCTGCGGGGCCAGGATTGCGCTGGTGGCCAAGGCGAGAAAGGTCGCGGTCGCGAAGCGGCGAGTGCGCGAGTTTACAGAGATCATGATTTCTCCCGGCGGTTCGTGCGGAGGCAGTGGAAGGCTGTGCGATCACAGGCCATTGAGGTTCAACCGCCCGGTGGGGTCGTTGCCGTAGAGCCAGTTGGTGTACAGGCCCTTCATGGGTGCCGCATGCTGCAAGAGCCACGTTTTGATCGTGGGCGAGGCGGCGTCACCGAACTTCGATTTGTACAGGGCGGCCGCAGCAGCCACGTAGGGCGTCGAGAATGAGGTTCCCGACTGCATGGTGTCGGTTCCGTCGGCGAGTTTGGTATCGATCCACTGCCCGGGCGCGAAAATGTCGGCACAGCCGAATCCGGATGAAGTCCAGATCTTCTGTACTGAATGTCCCGCTCCCGACGGGGTGATCTCCTGCCAGACATGCTTGTCACTGGCGTCGCTGGCGGCGGCGATCATGGGACCCGCCGCATCGGCTGGAGGGTTGAAGCAGGCATTGACGGAAAGTGGCTGCAGCGGCGCGGGAGCGGTGTCATCGTAATTTCCGGCTGACACCGCAACGAATACATTGTCCGCCGCGAGTGCGTTGACAGCGTCTCGCAGTTGATGATTGGGGTCTCCGCCGAATCCGAAGTTGCTACTCAGATTGGCGGAGATCACCGCCACCGCCGGACCCTTGCCTTGATGGTCCGACTTCACCCAATTGACGCCGTCCACCAGTCGTTGGTAGTCCACGCATTGGCCGCTGCAGTCCGGACGGACCTGCACAGACTTGATCGTGGCCTGTTTCGCCAATCCCAATGTGGAACCCGCGGCGGCGACGGCGACCTCGGTCGCATGATCGTCGAGGAATGTCCCAGTTGTATTGGGAGGGAAGTAATTCTGGGCGATCGACGCTCGTCCGCCGAATTCCGGGAGAGTGATATTCATCGGACCGTCGATGACGTAGATCGTTACCCCGGCCCCCGTGGAGGTCACACTACCCGCGCCCATCAGGCTCTGCGCCCAGCCCGAACTGGGGTGGTACAGAGCCAGATCGGAGGCGTTGTCGGCGCTGCTGCTACCGGCTCCCGAGACAACCGACATAACCGTGGTCATCGCCACCAGGGGTGCCAGCATCAATGCTTTTCGTATTCTCACAAGTATTCCCATCCGGGTAATCGATATAAATGCGCATGACGAATCGAGCGTTGGCATCGAAGCCTCGCCGAATCGACGGCGTCAGAAATTCCGCAATTCGCATTGCGGTTGGCGCAGAACAGTATTCGACATGGCTGTACCGCCAGGCCGACCCTGAAATGCGATGAGACTACCGAGCAGGGGCTTTCCCGCCGACCTCAGTCGAGTCGGGCAGCCACCTCCGGTTCATCTACAAAAGCCCTATTTCCCCATCCTTCATAGTCCCCATCCCTTCTTCGTGTTATCCACGCAGGCAGCACTGTATCGCGGCCCGCCTGAATCCGTAGCAGAAATGAAACATCGCTACTTCACACATAATCGAGGGCTGGGGCATGGCTACGCATCGGGCGTTACGTCGCCGTGGAACCCCACTCATCGAGGCCCGAATAGATCACCGCGACACGCGCCCCGGGGAAATCGAGGCCTTTTGCCTCACCGGTGTACAACGCCACCAGCGAGTCCGGCCCACGCCACCAGGTGTCCGCGAGGCCCATCACCTCGAGCACCGACTCGTAGTCGTCCAAGTCGACGCCATCGACCTCATCACCCATGAGCCTGGTGATCCGGCGTGCGCACACCGATGCGTGGTCGGCCAAAGCCAGCGCTTCCACCCAGCCCTCGATGGTTGAATGCAAGGCCGCCCAACGAGCCCCCTCCGCCTGGATTCCGAATTCACCGGACGGACCGATCATGAACGTGAAGGGCACCGCTGTCCGTTGCGGCCCGGCTTCGAACCACCATCCCGCAGAGTCTGATTCGGGCGAATCCGGCTGGAAATAGTGGGGTCCACCGTCGTACATCGGCGCGGGCGGCAAATGCAGTCCACCCCAGGTGTTCTGGTAGGCCGCATGCGGTCGATCACGCTCGCGGGAACGCCGCGCTCGAGCCACCATTGCCGGTGATTCTGCACGGGCTGGACCTCGAGTTCGACGCCGCGTCTACGGACATACGATCGAGCGCGTGGGGTCAGGCCATCGGGAATGCCTTTGGCGGGACGCGGGATCACCGGAGCGATCCTATCCGGCGGATTCCGGCTCGTTCAGGGGTGGGGCTTCGTGCGTGAGAGGGCTTCGTGCACAGCTGCTTCCGGGGTGTCGGCGGTCAGCGCGGCATCGACCGGGTTGTCATCGGCGTCGAGGATCTTCCAGCCGCCGAGGGTGATGATGGGGATGGCGCCGCGTAGATTGGCGAGGGCGAGTTCGGAGAGGGTGCCCCAGCTGCCGCCGATGACTATTACCGCGTCGGCGGAGTTGATGAGGATGGCGTTGCGGGCCTCGCCCATGCCGGTGTAGATGACGGCGGAGAGTCCTTCGCAGGCGGTGGACGGGTCGGTGTCGGGGCGGATGCCGATGACGAAACCGTGTGCGGCGGTGACGCCTTCGGCGACGGCGGCCATGACGCCTGGGCCGCCGCCGCAGAGGACGCACGCGCCGCGTTCGGCGAGTAGGCGGCCTACTTCGCGGGCGTGGGTTGCCTCTTGCGCGGTGCAGTCACGGGGGCCGCATACGGCGACCTGGATGGGTGGCATCGTTCGGCTCCGATCGTGATCGGCAGTGTCGCAAGGGTATTGGTTGTCACGAGAAGATGGTCAAGCGGTGAGATCTGCGGTGTCGGGGGAGTCGGAGCGCAGTTGGTGTACCGAGCGCCAGTCGATGTCGCGTGGGGCGGCTTGCAGCACACTGGTGAGCAATCCCAGGCGTGCGGCGCGCAGGGCGGGGTCCTCGCTCATGACCAGGATGTCATCGAAGAACTGTCGCAGGGCCTCGCTCAGGGGTGCGGCGGAGGAAACCCAGGTCGGGAGTGGCTGGTCGCGACTGTCGGTGAGGGTGGTGGAGACGGTGATGAGGTGCTGTTCGGCGGGCTCGGTCAGCAGCACGGGGTCGTAGTCGGCCGGGGTATCAGGCGGCAGGATCCGCATGATGCGTTGGAGTCCTTCGACCAGCTCGGCGAATTGGTGGCCTTGTTCGGCGCGGGCCTGCTCGATCTCGCGCTGCAGGTGATCCGCCCGCCACGGACGGGACGCAGTCGCGCGAGTCGCCTCGATCAGTGCGATCGGGATGCCCTCGTCGCGCAGGCGTTGCTCATACCGGGTGCTGAGCAATTCCGCTGCGGTGTCGAGGATTTCATCGTCGACGGTAATGCCCTGCTCGCGCAGCGTGCGCGCGGCGGCGTCGAGGCCGACTCGGTAGGACACCGGCTCGAGCGCGGGGTGGGCGCGCAGGATTCGGACGATACCGAGGGCCGCACGGCGCAGGCCGTACGGATCGGAGGTGCCGGTGAGTTTGGCCCCGACCGCGAGCATCGCGACCAGCAGGTCGAATCGGTCTGCCAGCGCGAGCAGTGCACCGGGGATCGTCTCGGGCAGGCGGTCGTTGTGGTGGCGGGGGAGTTCGGTCTCGAACAGCGCCTCGGCGACCGGCTCGGGTTCGCCTGCCTTGCGGGCGTATTCGCGCGCGATGGTGCCCGCGAGCGAGGTCATCTCGACGAGCATCTGAGTGGCGAGGTCGAACTTCACCAGCTCTCCGGCCCGCGCCAGGGTCTCGGAGTCATTGGGGGACACCGTGATCGCGGTGCCGAGCTCGCGCGCGACGGCGGCGATGCGGTCCGCTCGGTCGGCCACGGAGCCGAGGCGTTGTTCGAAGGTCAATCCCGAGAGCCGAGTGCGGAATTCCTCGGGCGCGGTGTGCAGGTCGGTCTTCCAGAAGAACGCGGCATCCTCGAAGCGTGCGCGCAAGACCTTCTCATTACCTGCGCGGACCACATCGAGATCGCAGGAGCCATTGGCAAGAGTGACGAACAGCGGCAGCAATCCGCCATCGGTGGCGCGAACGGGCAAGTAGCGCTGATGTTTACGCATGACAGTGGTCAGGATCTGTTCGGGCAGTTCGAGATACCGCTCCTCGAAATGCCCCAGCACGCCAACGGGGGTTTCGACCAGGTTAGTGATCTCATCGATCAGATCGGATTCACCGTCGGTGTCGATCGTGCCCTCGTGCTCGGCGGCCAGCGTCTCGGCCGCGCCGACCACGGCGGTGCGGCGTTCGTTGTAGTCGATGAGGATGCCATCGGCGCGCAAGACCGCGCTGTAGTCATCCGCTGTACCGACACCGACCTCGGGATGAGCGGCGTTGCGATGCACGCGCGTGATCCGGTCGGCCCGCAGCGCACCCGAAATCACCGGCAGCACAGCATCATTCAACAGCGCCAGCAGCCACCGAATCGGCCGACTGAAGCTCAGGATCGGATCGTTCCAGCGCATATTCTTATCGGCACGCAACTCCGCCACGAGCTCCGACAGCACCGCGGTGAGCACCTGTGCGGCGCTATGCCCCGAGCGCACCGTCTCGACCGCGACATGTTCGACGCCGTTGACCTCGACGCGCGTCAGGTCGGCCACGGTGACCCGCTGGGAGCTCAGGAACCCTTGCAGCGCGCGGGTGGGCTCGCCGTCGCCGGAATACGCGGCGGCGACCTTGGGCCCGCGCCGGACCTGGACGCTATCGGGTTCACGATCGGCAATCGCCTCCACCCGCACGGTGATTCGGCGCGGAGTGGCGTCCACCCGAATCGCCCCGTGGTCGAGTGCGGTTTCCGCGAGCCGGCGGCTCAGTTCGCCGTGCACCGCTACCGCGGTCGCATCGACCACATGCGGGGGCAGCTCCTCGGTGCCGATCTCGAACACCAACAGTCCACCGTGCGAAGGCAATTCGACCTCTGCGGCAGTGGCGATCGGCAGCGGCTCATACAGTCCGCGCGGATGCCCCGCCTCGGCGCGCAACTCGGTCCACAGCTCAGCCACCGCGCGTGATTGCGTGCGCATCGTCTGAAACCATTTGGCCCGCTCGGTCGTGGAGATCGCCCCGCGCGCATCGAGCACATTGAACGCGTGTGAGCTCTTGAGCACGAAACTGTGCGCCGGAATCGGCAGCCGCCGCTCGATGAGCCGCCCGGCCTCTCGCGAGTAGATATCGAGCAGCGCGCGCGTGGCGGCGATATCGGCGTCATCGAGGTAGTAGCGCGACATCTCGTACTCGGACTGCCCCAGGAACTCGCCATAGGTGACACCGGGTGCGTAGAGCAGATCCTTGAAATGATCGACCTTCTGCACCGCCATCAAAATGCGCTCGAGCCCGTAGGTGATCTCCACCGGGATCGGATCGAGCGTATGCCCGCCCACCTGCTGGAAATAGGTGAACTGCGTGATCTCCATCCCGTCGAGCCAGACCTCCCACCCCAAACCCCAAGCGCCGATGGCGGGTTGGGCCCAGTTGTCCTCGACGAACCGGACATCGTGCGCATGCAGATCGATGCCAAGCGCCGCCAGCGATCCGAGGTACAGCTCCTGCGGATTCCCCGGCTCGGGCTTGAGAATGACCTGGAATTGCGTGTGGGTCTGCAGCCGGTTCGGGTTCTCGCCATAGCGGCTGTCATCGGGCCGCACGGACGGTTCGACGTACGCGACGCGCCAGGGTTCGGGACCGAGCACGCTGAGCAGCGTCGCCGGATTCATCGTTCCCGCACCGACTTCGGTATTGAACGGCTGCGCGATCAGGCAACCGTGACCGGACCAGTAGTCCTGGAGACGAAGGATCGCTTCTTGCATGGACAGGATCTGCGACCCCGTACGGAAGGATTCGTCTGTCATCGCGCGATCCTACCCAGCCGCCGCCTCAGGTCTGGCGGGCGGTGGTGAACGTGATCGGCGCGGGGAGTTCGTGATCGGGCACAACGGGCAAAAAGCTCATTGCCCGCTCGACCATGGCCGTGATGGTGAGGCTCGGATTCACGCCGACATTGGCCGGGATCGCCGCACCGTCACAGACCAGCAGATTCCGGTACCCGAACACACGGTGCCGCGCGTCGACCACACCGGTAGCGGGTGACTCGCCGATGACCGCGCCACCCAGAATGTGCGCGGTGGTGGGTATCGAGGCGATGGCCTCGGGGACCGCCGCCCGAACCACCCCGCCGATCTTGTCCGCGATGGCTTCGGCGGCAGCGTACGCGGCCGGAATGAACTGGGGGATAGGGTGATTGGGGTCTTGCTCGGTGGTCAGCACCGGATATCCGGTAGGCAGCCGGAAGCGCACCCGCAGCGAGATCGAATTGTCCACCGACTCCATCGTGGTCAGCAGCACCGTGCGTCGCGAGGCGTGCCGAATGCGGGTGGCGCGCGCGAACCGCACCGGATGTCGCAGCACCGTGCCCAAGTAATAGAGCGGGCGTGTGCGCCGGGTACCGCGCGCGGTGGCGAGCGTGGTGAGCAGCGACATGAAATCGCCTCCCGCACCGTAGGTTACGGGCTGGATGTGGGTGCTCGGGCTCGGATATACCCCCGAGGTCAATGCCAGTCCGTGCGCGAAGTCATTGCCGTCATCGGGTGCGGTGACCGCGAGAATCGATTCACTGTTTGTGCGCACCAGCGTCCCGAGCCGATTCGACAGCCCGGGCAGTGAGCCGGATAGCTTGCAGCGCAACAACAATCGATTCGTGCCGAGCGCGCCACCGGCCACGACCACTCCTCGGGCGGTGTGCACCTGTCGATCGCGCCGGAACCAGCGCCCGGTGGCCACCGTCGTCACCGCGTATCCGTCGCCGCCGTCCGCCGCACCCAGCGGGCGGATATCGATCACGGTGCGCTGCGGCAGAATCGACGTCCCGCGCTGTTCGGCGAACCAAAGGTAATTCTTATCGAGGGTGTTCTTGGCATTGTGGCGGCAGCCCAGCAGGCAACTGCCGCAGCGTACGCATCCGGTGCGCTCGGGCCCCGCACCGTCGAAATACGGGTCTGGCACGGTCTTTCCGGGCTCGCCGAGAAATACCCCCACGCGGCTGCGTGCATAGGTGCCACCGAATCCGTGCTCGGTCGCATACTCGCGCAACAGAGTGTCGGCGGGCCCGTCGGCGTCGTAATCGACGACGCCGAGCATGCGTTCGGCCACCTCATAGTGCGGTGCGAGCTCGCTATCCCAATCACCCAGATGTGCCCACTGCGGATTGGTCGCGAACTCGGGCCGACTGCGGTACAGCGTATTGGCGTAGGTGAGCGATCCGCCACCCACGCCCGCACCTGTCACCACGAAAACGTCCTTGAACAGGGTCGGCCGGAAAATGCCCCGCATCTTCAACCCGGGGAGAAAGTAGTACCTCGCGACCTGAGACGCCCGCTCTGCGAAATCCTCAGGGGCAAAACGCCTTCCGGCTTCGAGAACTCCGACCCGATACCCCTTCTCGCTCAATCGCAACGCCGACACGCTGCCGCCGAAGCCGGAACCGATGACCAGCCAGTCGAATTCGTGATGCATCGCGGAAACCGTCATTTCAATGGAAGTGCGTCATCGACGGCCACCGCGTCGTCTTCATGCGACGCTTCCAAATGTGCCCACCTACGGGCAATGGCGCGAGCCGACCAACGATTGACCCGTTCAGCCAAGTGTGAACACGCACACATTTGATCTGACCGACTGGTCAGAAACTGACTGGTCGGTTAGGGTTGAGGAGTTCCTTCACGAATTGCGTGTCTTGGTATCGGCGAATCCGCCGGTGCGATGCGGTCCAGCGGAGTCATCGAACCCGTTGACGCACAAGGGATCCGGAGCGGGAATGCCCTCCGGATCGTTCTTCGGACAACCGAGACCACGGAGTCGACAATGATCAAGAAATTCGCCGCAACCGCCATGCTCGCCATCGCCGCGACCGCGATCACCGCGGGCACCGCGCACGCACAACCGGGCGTCGACCAGGCAACTGGCATCGATCAGGGCATGTCCTATACGACCGGCGTGGACGCGGCCGCCGCCACGGTGACCACCGTGGTCGACGGCGGTCATTTCGAACTGTCGGACGATTCGAAAACCGTCACGCTCTTCGGTAGCGCCGGGGCGGTGACCGCGACCCTGCCGATGGCGGTCCAGGTCGCCGGAACCACCTATCCACTAGCCCCGCATATCGATCAGGCGGGCCGATCACTGGCGCTGACCCCGATCGGCGCTCCCGCATTGAGCCCCGAGCAAAGCGTTGCGGCACAACGGCATTTCGTCGATGCCGCCGCCGACCTGAACCGCCATCAGTACAACGCGGGTGTGGGCGCGCTCATCGGACTCGGTATAGGTGCGGTACTCGGCCTTGGGGTGCTGTCACTGCCGTTCGGTGCGATCGGCGCCGGAATCGGGGCCATCATCGGCTGGGTCCTGCCCTGACCACTGTCCACCGAATTCCGGCATCGTTCAGCGCCACTCGAAGGAGACGAGTTCTATGCCCCGCACCGCAAAGACGTTCCTGTGCACCGCGATTGCTTTGCTCGCAGTAGGTGCGGCCGCCGGACCCGCGTCGGCCGCACGCGATTCCGGTGCGACCGCATTCGACGAGGTCTCGATTACGGGGAACTCCCCGCTTTGTTTCGGGAGACTCGAAGCCGAAATGATGCCCGCCGGTTACGACCCCGAGGGTGGGGTGCGGGCACGGTTCGATTTCTGGGCCAGGGTTCCGTTCGTACCGCACTGCGTCGTACCGGCGACAATCTATTGGCAGAATCTCGATACCGGTGGCAGCGGCGCGATCGCGCATGACATCGTGCCGGTGGATCCGTTCTCCGGCAATACCGCGCACGGCGTCGGCGGGGAATACCTCTATTTCCCCACCGGCAAAGGCCGGATCGCGCTGCGGATGAGTACGAATCCCGGTCAGGTCGAAATCACCGTCCGGTGACCTGGGCTCTTTCGTGACGTTCAAACTCTCCACGGAGTCTCCGAACACCCTGACCGGGTGGGCAGGTTTTGACCGGGCAGTCGATTATGGTCGACAGGACGGCCGTCCCGGCCGGTCGGCGGGTTCGGAATTGGAGGGCAGTTGCCTAGGCAGACACGCGAAGAGATGCTGGCCGAATTGCGCGCGGTGGCACTGCGAACGTTCGTCGTCAAGGGGTACGAAGGTGCCTCACTGGCGGAGATCGCACAGGTGGTGGGCTATTCGAAGGGCGCGCTGCTCTATCACTTCGGTTCGAAGGAGCGCCTGCTCGCCGAGATCTTGGCCCCGGCCAGCGCCAATGTCGAAGCGCTGGTGCGGGAATTGTCGGCGCTACCGCGTAAACAGCGGCGGGAGCGGGCGGTTCCGGCGCTGACGGAGTTGGCAATGCGGGACCGGATGGAGGTTGCGTGCTATTCGCGCCTGGCCGAGGAATTACCCGACGATCCCGCGGTGCGACGGATGACGGCGAGTGCGGTCGCGATTCGCGCATTGATTATCGACGACGACGCGCCCCTATCCGAAGTCGTCCGAGTCCAATTCGCGCTCGTCGGACTCTTCCAGACGCCGGTGCGCCTGATGGATGTGAGCGCCGACGACCTGCGCGGCCCACTTCAGGAATCCTTTCGAGCGGCATTGGCGGACGTGGCACCGCTCTGAACGTGCCTCGACTGCCATATCGCTACGCAATCGCTCCCTTCCGCCTCTGATCCGAGGTTCTATCTGCCTGCGGTCTTGGGCGAAAATTGGTGAGCTGACGATTCGCCGCACACATCGCGCAATGGTGTGAACACCCGCACATTTCATTCTGACCAACTGGTCAGAAGTGGACCAACCGGTTAGAATTGAAGAGGTCGCCCATAGTGGCGGATTCTCAGCGGTATCGACTGCGTGCAGCCATTTCGTCCCCGGCGCCGACGGTTTCTGGACTCACGGAGGTGAATTGAATGACGGTGTTATACGCCGATCGCGAGCAGGATAAAGCCATGGACCGTCGGCGCTGGTGGATTCTGCTTGTTCTGTCCGGCTGTTTGCTGATGGTCGCGATGGACGCCACCATTCTGAATGTCGCCCTACCCAAACTGGTGAATGAGCTGAATCTGAGTTCGCTCGAACAGTTGTGGATAGTCAACGCTTACGCCTTGGTGCTGTCGGGTCTGTTGATCACGATGGGCGCGATCGGCGATCGGACCGGACGCCGCCGGGTGCTGTGTATCGGCTTGGTGGTCTTCGGAACCGCATCGCTGATCCCGGCGCTGTGGCCGAATCCGGCCGCGCTGATCTTCGCGCGCGGCATGCTCGGTCTCGGTGGCGCCATGATCATGCCTTCGACGCTGTCGCTGATCCGCAATGTGTTCACCGATACCCGAGAACGCACACTGGCACTGGCGATTTGGGCTACCCTGGCCACCGTCGGCGCCGCGGTCGGCCCGGTGCTCGGCGGCTTCCTGGTCGAGAAATTCCATTGGAACGCAGCGTTTCTGGTGAATGTGCCTGTTGTCGTGGTGTGCGTGATCGGTGCGCTGGCGCTCATTCCCGAATCGTTCACTCCGGCAGCGGGTGGCTGGGACTGGTGGAGTGTCGCGCTGTCCTGCCTGGGGCTGGTGGCCCTGGTGCAGGGGATCAAGATGACCGGCAAACAGGGGCTGCTGGGCTGGCAGTCGCTGCCGATGATCCTGCTCGGCGTGGTCCTGCTGACGGTGTTCGTCCGCAGGCAGCTGCGCCAGCGTGACCCGCTACTCGATGTGCGGCTGTTCGGCTCGCGTGCCTTCTCCGTCGGGGTGGCGGTCTACATGCTGGGCATGTTCGGCATGGGCGCGGTGATGTTCCTGCTCACCCAGTGGCTGCAGTTCGTGCAGGGGCGTAGCCCGCTCTCGGCCGGTCTGACACTGCTGCCCTCGCCGATCGCCGCGCTGACAGCGGCCGTGTTGCTGCCCAGGGTGTTGGATCGGATCCCGGCCCGCACCATCATGGCGTTCGGTATGGCGCTGCTCGGTGTGGCTCTGCTGGTGCCCGCACTGGTGCCCGATCCGAATTCATTGGTGACCGGTATCTCGTTGGCGGCCATGGGTTTCGGCGTCTCCTCTGCCCTGGTGTCGGCAGCCGTGGTGATCATGTCGTTCGCACCGGCCGAGCGAGCCGGTGGCGCGGCCTCGATTCAGGAGACCTGCTATGAGCTCGGCAATGTGCTGGGGATCGCGATTCTCGGCAGCGCCACGATCGGCCTGTACCGGCGCTGGCTCGACCTGCCCGACGGGCTCTCGCCCGGAACCGTGGATACGGCACACGAATCGATCGGCTCGGCGGTCGGTCTGCCGGATGCGGCGGTAACCGCTGCGGCGCGGGACTCCTTCACTTCGGCGTTCAGCGTCACCGGAGCGGTGACGGGAGTGTTCATGCTGGCGGTCGCCGTGGTCGTCTATCTGCTGGTGCCGCCGGTCAAGGCCGCCGACGCGGCCACGCACTGATCGGACAATGACGTGGACAAGGATCGATATGACTACCTTCGATGCGCTATGACGCAACGGCGGAATATGATGATGTGGATCGGCCGATTCATCGCAATCGGTTGTCTGGCAGCAAGTTTCGGCTTACTCGCATTGGGCTCGGTGATCAACGATCGCGCCGAGTGCCTGATGTTCGACGGCTGGGCGCAACACTGCGTGACCTATGCGGACTCGACCCGTTCTCCATACACGGTCGCGGCGGTGCTGCTGGCCGCGTTCGCGGGAGTCATTCTCCTCATGGCGACCGCGAGCCGGGTGCTGAAATCGACTGAAAGGCAACGCAAATAGGAGAACCGATTGCCGGTCACACGGAATTCGCTTCTCGCGCAGGCAATGCGAGCCCGCGCAATGCCGTGGTCACGGTGCTCGGCTGCTCGAGGGGCCCGCAATGGCCCCCGGGCAGCCGCACCGACCCCAGGTAGTTCGGCAGCAGCTCCCGCAGCCGACGTGCGTGCGGGGGCGGCACCAGCCGATCATCGGTGCTTTCGATCACCAATACCGGTGCGGTGAGCCGACTCCGGTCGATCTGGTCGATGCGCAATCGCAGCAGCGTGTGGATGAAATGGCGGCGTGTGGTGGCCGGGGTCGTCATGACCAACTCGTTGATCAGCGCCCGCACCCCGGGTCCGGCCTCGGATCCCGGCGACAGAAACCCGGTTCCGAACGGCACTCGTGCCGGGATCGGTGCTCCGAGAAGCCCTTCGAGGAGCAGATCACCCGCCGGTTTGGCCAATGCGGTGAGTCGATCACGCAAGCCGGACGCCATGGCGTCGTCGAGCGGCCCGCCCGGTGCGGTATTGATCAGCGCGATGCTGTCGGCGTAGCGGGCGACATCGCGCGGATAGTGATTCGCCCAGTGCTGAATCGCGATGCCGCCCATCGAATGTCCCGCGATGAGCGCGCGCTCACCGGGGCGCAGTGTCGAGCGCAGCACCGCGGCCAGATCGTCCGCGAGACATTCCATCGTATGCGCTTCGCGTGCCGGGCTTTCGCTGAATCCGTGCCCGCGCTGGTCGAACGCGATGACCCTATAGTCCTCCGCCAAATCTCGAATCTGGTTGCTCCAGAAGCGAATTCCGCAGCAGAATCCATGACACAGCACGATGGGGTAACCGTGCTCGGGCCCGAATACCTCGGTATTGATTCGAGTATCGTCCGCGGACCGCACATGCACGGTCCGCCCGCGTGTCCAACCGTCGAACAATCGGAACTCATCGTCGCCGCGTAGCCGTGCTGTCCGGCGTGGGCTCAGCGAGCGCCAACTATCCGTCATCGCCGCGATTCCGCCCGCAATGCGCACATCCTGCGAGCCTAGGGGATATGTGCGCCGATTCGATCGCACCCGGGCATCCCCCGGTCGGCGTAGCGTTGATGGCAGTGCCTATCACCTCGGGTGAAGGAGGCAATCGTGTCGCTTCGCGAGGGTTGAATGGCCGGATTGGTCGACCGGGTCGATGGTTTGCAGCAGCGTCATCCGGGGCTGGGGTTTCCGCTCGCGGTGATCTACAAGTTCGTCGGCGATCAGGGCGGTTATCTGGCGGCGTTGATCACGTACTACGCGTTCGTGTCGCTGTTCCCGCTGCTGCTCATCCTGACGACGGTGCTCGGGGTGGTACTCGAGGCGCAGCCGCATCTGCAACAGCGCATTCTCGATTCGGCGGTGAGCCAATTCCCGGTGATCGGTGATCAACTCGGGCAGCCGGAGCGGCTCAGCGGCGGCACCGTGGGGCTGATCGTCGGTATCGGCGGTGCGGCGTTCGGTGGGCTGGGTGTGTCGGTGGCGGTGCAGAATGCGATGAATGTCGCGTGGGGGGTGCCGCTCAATCAGCGCCCGGATCCGTTCGCGGTGCGGGTACGGGGACTGATCGGGTTGGTCGTCGTCGGCCCGCTGATTCTCGGATTGATCGTGGTGTCGCGGATCGCCGCCGCGTGGCAGATCGGTTTCGGCTTCGCGTGGCTGCTAATCGCGGCATCGGTGGTGTTGAACGCGGGTGTTTTCGCGCTGGTGTTCAAGTGGGCGACCATGCGCCCGTTGAGCTTGCGGCAGGTCGCTCCCGGCGCGATCGCCGCCGCTCTCGCATGGCAATTGCTGCAGCGGTTCGGCTCGATCTATGTCGGGCGGGTGGTCAACCATTCCTCGAACACCAATGGGGTGTTCGCGGTGGTCCTGGGGCTGCTGGGCTTTCTCTACCTGGCCTCGTTCGTGGTCGTGCTGTGCGCGGAGATCAATGTGGTCAGGATCGACCGGCTCTATCCGCGCGCGTTGCTGACGCTGTTCACCGAGTCCGCCATCCTCACCCCGGGAGACCGGCGTACGTACACCGATCAGGCTCAGGCGCAACGCAATAAGGACTTCGAGGAAATCGAAGTCACCTTCGATCAGCCGCCCGAGAAGTGAGTGCGGCGGGACGAACTACAGTGGCGAATCGGGCGGCAGGGGAGCGGTGGATACCCGCCCCAGGCTTCGGGCGAACCGCACCTCGACCGGATAGCCGGATGCGCGCGGGTCGAACGGTTTCGCGCTCGTGGCCAGATCATCGGTCATCGCGCGCAATACGTGCCAGCCCAGATCCGCGATATCGAAAGGCGTCGCGCTCTCCGATATCGAGCTGAGCCTGATCCGCATGTGCTGTTCGTCGAAAACGAATTGGCAGGTGATGATGCTGCCGACCGTATGGTGTCGCATCAGAATGGTGGCGGCCTCATCCAGCGCGATGCGAATATCGGTAACTGTGCCGATATCGAAATCAGCGGTGAGACATACCGTTTCGGCGATCGACCTCAGCATGATCAGCTGGGCGGGGTCGGCCGGAATCTGAACGGTTATCGTACGGCTGGGTGTGAGGTGAGCCGAACGGCGCCTGGACACAGGAGCTTCGGTGGAAACCAGTCGAAGATGCGCTCCGGCAGCACGATTCGGCCTTTGGCTGTTCCCGCCGCGGCGGGTTGGTGGTCGTCCGGTCATTCGATTGCCCCCAGGGATCTGATGGACAGTGATATGTACCCGAAATCGATTCTCCGCGTCACAGATCCTTTCGTCGGGTCTCCGACCTGGGGTATTCGGTCGGTCCTTTGGCGAATAGCCCGCATCGACGATCTCAAACAACGCGGTGGCCGGGGGTGGGTCTGGGCGTCGAATGCGGTGCAACGCCGGTGACGCTGTGATTTGGGCGGATTCGAGTGGGTATGCGGCGTGTGCACACTCTCGATCAGCGCGAAGAAGGAATCATGCCGGACACCAACCCCGCCACGCGCTCCCCATCGGCGTCGTCGGACAACTCGTCCTCCACCCTCGGGCGCATTGCGCAGAACAGCGTCTTCGAACGGTTCGCCCGTACGGGATTCATCATGAGCGGCATCGTTCACCTGCTCATCGGCTACATCGCCATTCGCATAGCGTTCGGCGGCGGGGGCGGCGCGGCCGACCAATCCGGCGCCATGGCCGAGCTCGCCGCCAAACCCGGTGGCACCGTTGCACTTTGGATAGGTTTCGTCGCGTTCGTGTTGATGGCGCTGTGGCGAGTCGCTGAAGCCGTACTCGGCAGTGCGTCCAAGCCCGATGCCGACGGCACGATGCACCAGGTGATCGATCGGATCAAGGCGTTCTCGGTTGGCGTGGTCTATTTCGCATTCGCCTTGTCCGCGTTGGGATTCGCCCGCGGCCACGGCAAGTCCAGCAGTGGTCAGAACGCCGGGCTCACCGCCCGCGTCATGCAGCACACCGCGGGCACCATCGCCCTGATCATCGGCGGACTGATCATCATCGCGATCGGCGGCTACCACGTCTACAAGGGCGCCAGCCGAAACTTCCTGGACGATCTCGAAGGCGCGACCAGCGCACTCGTGCGCAGACTGGGCATGGTCGGCTACATCGCCAAGGGTCTGGCTATCGCCGCGGCCGGAGCGCTGGTGATCCTGGCTGCGGTGCAGTCGAAGCCGGATAAGGCCACCGGCCTCGACGGCGCGTTCAAAACCCTTGGCGCGCAACCATATGGAGTCGTCCTGCTCGTGGTCGCCGGTCTGGGCATCATCACCTACGGCCTGTACAGCTTCGCGATGGCGCGCTACGTCAAGATGTAGCCCGACCGCCGCCTTCGGATTCCCAACGCTGCTGTGCGCCGGACAATTCGCCGTCGGCTTGCGATGCGATGACTCTGAGGGCCAGTCGAGCACCGATGCCGACCCCGAGGATTTCCAAGGTACGGGCGGGTAGGTGCCGGTACCCGTCGAGCCGAACCTGGCGTCCGCCGAAGGCGAGTTTGCGCGGCGCGGTATCCCATTCGTCGAGGTTGTAGATCACGCGATGGATCGGGCCGAGCCGGGGCGTGAGCATCGCGAGCAGTTCGGGCAGTTCCGCGCTGAGGTCGCGACCGTGCGGCCACCAGGACCCGTCGGAGGCAGCGCCGCCACCCTCGAGTTCGAGTCGCAGCGGCCGGGCGTGCGATGTCCGCCCTGTGGTGGTGGTGTCGGTCGCCTGTGAGGTCATGATCGACTCTCCTTTCATTCGAGACTCGAGTCCGCCCGGCCGATTTGCCGACCGAGCGTTGTTCCCCACTGCGCGCGGCGGGTCGATTGGCCGCCGCGGGCCGGGATGGTCAGTCGCGATGGGCGGAGAGCGCCCGGGTTTCGATTTCGAGATCGCCGCTCGCGGTGAGCACGGCGCCATAGGTGATGCGCTGTTCAGCGACGTCGTCCCGGGAATCGGCGTTATGCACGGTCAGACAGGTCACCGCGCCGAAATTGACCAGCAGGTAACGGTTTTCGATCGTCGCAGCATCGTTGGTCAGGGTTACTGTGAAGATCTGCCCGCGTGCGATCCAGTCACGTGCGGCGGCGGCCACGGCGGGGGATTCGGCATCGCGGAAGTGCAGGCTGAACGGCAAGCCTGGGGAGTCCAAATATGTTGCCATCGCGCGCATTTCCAATCTTGTCGGGACCGCGATGCGATCGTCACTCGAGTCGGTCGCGCCAACTCGGGTGGGGTGCGGATGTGTCCCGAGCCCCCGGCGTTCTCGTCGAGGTCTCGGTTCGCGGGAGTGTTCTCCAGTTCGTGACCGGCCGAGCAGAGCGATGAGGGCGATCATCGACACTTCTAGTGTTCCCTCCAGTAGACGCTTGCCTCGATCGTGTGTCAACAGCGTAGTTCTATGGACGTAGGTCTACGGCGTTAACACTGCGAGAGGGGGCTGCATCGGAAAGTGCTGCGGATAACGGACCCTCTGTACGCCGATATCGCCGCCCCGAACGGAGCAAAGCCGCGAATCTCACTGCGCCAGTGGTGAATCGCCCCGGAAGTGCGGTGAGAACGATGCGACCGTCGCTATCGCGGAGGCTCCCGCGCACAGCAGTACCGCCCACATCAGCGACTGCGTCGATGCGGTCCCTCCGAACGCGAGCAGCACGCCGGTGGTGAGCGCGATGCAGAAGGTTGCCGAAAGGCGCTGTGTCAGTTGCAGAAATGACGCGCCGACACCGTGTAGTGACGGCGGGGAGAACGCCAGGGTGACCACGCGTAGCGGCGGTTCCACCACACCACCGGATAGGCCGGAGCCGATCTGGATGGCTGACAGGATGAGGAACAGTGCCCATCCGTCACTGCACAGTGCCGCTGCCGCGCTGACCGCCAGGCAGATGGTCTGGATCACCAGGCCATAGGTGACCAGCGCCGGACCGTGAGTCACGAAAAGCCTTTGCCCCCAGCGTGCCGCCACCATCCGCGCGAGCGCCGTCGGGATCAGCGCCAGTGCGAGGGCGAGGGCGGGAATATCAGACATCTGCAGGAAGTAGACGGTCTTGATCGTGCCGAACGCCAATACGGCCCCGAACCACAGTGCCGCCACCACGTTTCCGGTGACATAGCCGCGCGATCGCATCAGCGCGGGCGTGAACAGCGGCAGCTTGCCCCGGCGCGCGTACCGTCGCTCCCACCACACGAGACCGGTGAGCAGCAATGCGCACGCGGCGATCACGGCCACGATGGTGTGCGCGGGAAGTCCGGGGTCGATGACCGGAATCGTCACCAGGACCACCAGCAAGCCCAAAGCGGCGATACCGGGCACATCGAGATCGGTCGTGCGTCGCACGCGCGGGGAGCGGGGCAGCCCTCGGAAGCCAAACACGATCGTCGCGATGGTGAACGGTATCGGCAGTAAAAGTATTATCCGCCAGGCGAATTCGGCAGGAATGAGCCACAGCGCCAGACCGGCCGCCACTGGTCCGACGATCGCGGCGGCCGCGCCCGCGGCGGTGTACCCGGCCAGTGCGCGCAGCCGGGCGGGACCGGTGAAGGTGTCCTGGATGACCGCGAGCACCTGGGCGCTGATGACCCCGGCCCCGAACCCTTGCACGAGCCTCCCGCCGATCACCCACCACGCGCTCATCGCCGTCGCCGACGCGATACCGCCGACCAGGAACAGCGCGAGCCCCGCGATGAACAATCCGCGCCGTCCGTAGGCGTCGCCCAGCCGCCCGGCAGGTGCGAGCCCGAGACCGAACATCAGCGAGAACGAGGCCAGAAACCATTGGATATCGGAGTCCGCCAGCGCGAGTGAGGATTGCACCGCCGGAGCGGTGAACGCGGCCACCGCACTGTCGAGCAGTGTCGCGAAACCCGCACCGAGACAGGACCATAACGCCGAGCGCTCGTCCGAGCGGGTGGCCGTAGGGAGCGGGTCCGTCACGTCCGCGAGCCCGACCGGGGCCGCCGCCGCTTCGGTCATCGCGGAATCGTCCCGGCCGACTGCGCACAATTCATCCGATGATGTTGTACCCACTGCTGTATTCACAACAGGTTTACGCTCGCGCTGATCGCTGCACCGGCCACCGTGTTTGAAGAATGACGGCGTGCGCCGATAGCCGTTGTGTGGCAACGGCTATCGGCTCGGGCCGGTCAGTAGTAGACCGGACCGGGAACCCCACCGCCGGCCGCGATGGCATCACCTGTGATCGCGACACTGCGCGGCGACGCCAGGAAAGCCACCACCGCAGCGACTTCCGAGGCGTCGATCACCCGGTGCAGCGAATTGCGCGCCGCCGTCTGCTCGAGCTCGGCGATCGGGGTTCCGTTCTCCCGCGACTCCGCGGTCAGCCGCTCGGTCAGTCGTTCGGTCCTGGTCAGCCCGGGATGCACCACGGTCACATTGATTCCGTGCGGCCCGAGTTCATCGGCGAGGTTCTTCGTCAGGGCCGACACCCCGACATTGCGGATGGTCTGGGCAATCGAATTGGCTTGGCGCGCACCGAGTCCGCTGATATTGATGATGCGGCCCCACCCCTGCTCGACCAGATGCGGCGCGACCGCCCGCGCGGTGCGCAGATACCCCAGCACCTTGATCTCCACCTCGCGCCGCACCACCTCATCCGAGGTCGCGGCGAGATCCGCGCTCGCGCCCGCGCTCCACGGCGTCGCCGCCGAATTCACCAGAATGTCGACCCCGCCCAATTCCTCGACGGTCCGCTCGACCAACCGCCGCACCTGCTCATCGTCACCGGTGTCGGTGGGCACCGCGATCACGCGCCGACCGGTCGCCTCCGACACCTCCCACGCGGCAGCCTCGAGCCGCTCGGCATCACGTGCCGCGATCACCAGGTCGACGCCCTCGTCCGCGAGCGCCCGCGCCACGGCCAATCCGATACCCAGGCTGCCGCCGGTGACGATCGCGCGCTTCCCATTCAGTTCCAGATCCATCCGGCGAACGCTAACAACACCGTCGCGCCGAGTGACCGGTCCCGCTCGACCTGATCCGAATCCGTCGCATTCCGCACTCGATGTGATCCGGGAGGTCGGTCGATGGTCGGCTGGAACCGCCTGCGGCGCACATCGAACCGGATCTTGTGACGAACCGTTCTAATGAATATGGCTCTTACCTTCCCTGCACGCTTCAATGGGCCGCCCGACAGCGCCAACGGCGGTTACGCCTCCGGCGCGCTGGCGCAACTCGCGCCGGGCGAGACGATGGAGGTGACACTGCGCCGCCCGCCGCCGCTTAATGTGCTGCTGCCCATCGACTCCGCGGACAACCGGTACACGCTCACCGATCAGCAGGGCGAAACCATCGCGGTCGCCGAGCCGGTGACCGAGAAGTTCGACGACCTGGAGCCACCGGTCGTCGGATTCGAATTCGATACCCAGCCCGTCTTCGCCGACCGCGAGCACCCGTTCCGCACCTGCTTCACCTGCGGACCCGATCGCGCACCCGGTGACGGCCTGCGAATCTTCAGCCGACGGGTACCCGGCCGCGACGTCCTTGCCGATCGCTGGACGCCCGACGCATCACTGACAGGCGCCGACGGCCTCGTACATCCCGAATTCGTCTGGGCCGCACTCGATTGCCCGAGCGGCTGGGCCGCCTACGATCAGCTCGCATCCGGTGAGATCGCCGTCCTCGGCCGCATGACCGCGACGATCCATCGGCGGCCCATCGCGCACGAGCCCTGCCAGATCGTGAGCTGGGCCCGCGAGCGAGACGGCCGCAAGATCAAAGCCGGTGCCGCGCTGTACACCACCGCCGGCGAACTCATGGCCGCCGCTCGCACCGTCTGGATTTCGCTGTGACCGCCCGCCGGCTCGGCGTCGCCCTCACGCCGATGGAAACCCGCCGCGAGATCATCGTCGCGACCGCCTTGCGTGCCGAGGAACTCGGCTATGAAGTCTTCTCTCTCGCCGAAGGCTGGGCCCACGACGCCACCCTGCTACTGACCGAGATCGCCACACGCACCTCACGCATCTCCCTGGTCGCGGGCGTGCTCTCGGTATGGAGCCGCACCCCCGCCACACTCGCGATGAGCGCCGCGACCCTCAACGAAATCAGCGGCGGCAGAGCAATTCTCGGCCTCGGAGCGAGCAGCCGAGCCCTGACCGAGGGCCTGCACGACATCGCATTCGAGCGACCCGCGCACCAGCTGCGCGAGGTGGCCAGCGAGGTCCGAACCATCCTCGCGGGCAACCGCGTCCACATCGATCCCACCCGACAAGCGCGCGCCCTGCGCCTGGGACTGGCCCCCGCACCCGACCTTCCGATCTGGATCGCGGCCACCGGCGACCTCACCACCCGCATCGTCGCCGACCACGCCGACGGCTGGTATCCCTTGTTCCTCACCCTCGAGCGCATGCGCGAACGAGCCGCCGAGCTGCGCCAACTACGTTCGGGCCGCCCACCCCTCACCATCACCGCCGGAGCCTTCGCAGCAGCCGCCACCGACCGCCGCTCAGCCCGCGACATCGTCGCCAGCTGCCTCGCCTGGTACATCTGCGCAATGGGCGACGGCTACGCCGACCTGATCGCCGGCCAGGGCTACAAAGACGCCGTGGAAGCCATCCGAGCCGCCAACCCCCGCCCCACCCCGACAGGCTCGGTCGTACCGCCCGAAGCAAACCCCGCACTCGACGCCCTGACCATCTACGGAACCCCCACCGAACTCCGCGAGAAACTCGACACCTGGGCATCCGGCGCCGACATCCAGATGGTTGTTCTTCCTCCCGGAATAGCCTGGGAGACAATCGAAACAACCCTGGAGGCTGCCGCGAAGTGAGGTGCGTCGATTAGACGATCTTCAGCTCGTAGTGGGCGTGGACCCAGAAGCCGCCGGGCTCGTATTCGCCTCCGAAGGATAGGACGTGGTCGCCGGGTGGGAGATCGTCGATGCTGCACCATAGGCCCCAGGCTTTGGCCTTGACGCGGCCTGTGATGCCGAAGGGGCCGCCCGCTGCTGCTGTCACGCGGAAGGATTTGGTGTTGACCACTTCCCGTATCGGGAGGGGAGTGCCGTTCAATTCCGCGTGACCGCTTGCCGCCGGGGCTGTGGGGAGTTCGGGGCGGCCGAACAGTGAGTACGGAACGGCTTGGAAGAGGTTGAATGTCGGGAAGAAGATCGGGCGGCCGTGCGGGATCGTGCACTGTCGCTTGACTTCGCCGCCGAAGGTGCCGGCCAAGAACCACACGTCCGCGGGCTGATCGATGCCCGCGAGCTCGCCCGTCTCGTCAACCACCGGATTCTTGGCGTTGGGCATCGCCATAGCCCACTGCCACCACCGAGCGGCGAGCTCGACATCCCTACCCTGCATTACCGACCACTCCGAACCTAGGAATATCAACGGATCCGTGATCACGGTAGGTAGTGCTGGTCGCAGTGCGGTATCCGACATATGTCCTATTTCCGGCACCGGTTCGCCGAACAGTCGAAGACACCTGCTCGAAGATCATCGACACTGGAGAGGTGCGCTACTTTTGCCGGGTTCCCGGCCCGCCGCTCGATGAGTACATCGACGATATCTACTGCCTGTCGGGGGTGCCGCGCCATCCTCGCGTGCTGGTGCCGCCGATGCCTTCGGCGCATTTGTTCATCAATCTCGGCGGTCCCGTCCGGATGTGGGACGGCGATGGCTCTGCGGAGCCGGTGACGCTGGTCGACGGGTGGTTCATGGGTTTGTGGACCAAACGCTTCCTGCTGGAGTATCCGGCTCGGGTGCGGCTGGTCGGAGTGCATTTCAAGCCCTGGGGGCTCTCGGCGTTCACCGACATTCCGGCGTCGGAGCTACGAGATCGCTGCGTACCCGTCGACGCGGTCTGGCAGCGCGCGCTGGACCGTATCCGTAATCAGCTCGGTGAGGTCACCGCCTCGAATGACGCGCTCGGATTCGTGGAGCGCGAGCTGCGAGCTCGCCTCGCCGAAACACCTTCGCGCACTCTCGATTTGGTGAGCTTCGCCGGTGGACGGTTGGAGCGGTCATATGGCGCGGTCCCGGTCACCGCGCTTGCCGATGACGCCGGGGTGGGAGGCAATCACCTTGCCGCGCAGTTCAAATCGCATGTCGGCCTCACGCCCAAGCGCGTGGCGCGTATCTACCGCTTCGCCCGGCTGATCCTGTCCGTCGATGCGCGACGACCCGTCGACTGGTCCGAATTCGCGCACTCCGCGGGCTATTTCGACCAGGCGCACGCCAGCCGGGAATTCAAGGACTTCACCGGCTACACCCCCACCGAATACCTCCGACTGCGGCGCAAATTTCCCGCCGCGGCCGGATTCCCGCCGGACGCCGGACCGATGCCCGCCGAGTGATTTTTTACAAGCCAGGACACCCCGCGGTGGAACAGAATCTGCACAGGCCATTGCAGAGCGACCCGAGGAGAATCAATGAGCACGGTGATCATGCACAACGTGATGTCGGTGGACGGCTTCATCGCCGACAAGAACGACGATGTCGGCCCACTCCACGAGTGGTACTTCAGCGGTGACACCCCGATCGCCGAGCCCGCGCGCGAAGAAGGCTTCGACCATTCCAGCACCGGATCCGGATTCCGGGTCTCGCGCGCCTCCGCCGCCTACGTCCGGGACACATGGGCGTCGATCGGGACGATCGTCATGGGCCGCACCCTGTTCGACCTGGTGAACGGCTGGGAGGGCGAGCCGCCCGCAGGTGACCACGTGGTCGTGGTCTCCCATCGCCCCAAACCGGAGGGCTGGCACCCCGAGGCGTCCTATCACTTCGTCAGCGACATCACGGCCGCGATAGCCAAGGCGCGTGAGCTCGCCGGTGACCGCAATGTCGCGGTGAACGCCGGACAGGTCGGCGGCCAGATCCTCGCGGCCGGTCTGATCGACGAGGTCGCGATCGACGTGGTCCCGGTGATCTTCGGATCGGGCAAACGGTACTTCGGCGATATCGATGGCCAGCATCTGCTCGAGGATCCGCACGTCGTCATCCAGGGCGAGCGGGTACTGCACCTGAAATACAAGGTCAGGCGCTGAGAGTGTGTCGGTGGGACGGCCTACGCTCGCAGCGTGCATCTGGAGCTCATCGCGGTCATCGTCGAGGAGTATGACTCCGCCATCGAATTCTTCGTCGGCGCTTTAGGTTTCGATCTCGTCGAAGACTCGCCGTCGCGGACCAACGATGGCCGTCCCAAACGATGGGTTGTGGTCCGCCCACCCGGCGGGACCACCGGAATCTTGCTTGCGCGGGCGGATGGGGACAGACAGCACCGTGCGATCGGGGAACAGGCCGCGGGGAGAGTCGGCTTCTTTCTTCGGGTCGCCGACTTCGCCGAGGCATATTGCAGCATGCGCGAGGCTGGTGTGTCGTTCGTGACCGAACCACGGACCGAGCCCTATGGACAGGTCGCAGTATTCCTCGACATCTCAGGGAACCGGTGGGATCTGCTCGGGCCACCGGACCCTGAAATGGTCTAGCCCGCAACCGCTTTCACGTTGATCAGTCGCAGCGCATAATACCCACCGACCCATCGAGACTGGTGTGGAAAAGTACGCACACCAGATGGTTCAGCGTCTGATACGCGGAGCCACTGCGCGGACCGAGAATCCCCGACTGCGACGAGGCCGACCCCGAGAGCAGCCCCCCGTCGATCGACTGTGCCCCGTCAACGGGTGCGGCCTGCGCGGTCCCCGCCAGGGGCGCGCACAGCGCGGCCGCCACGGCAAACGCTCCGACCATCTTCTTCGAATTCATAACTACCCCACAATGTCTCGAACCTGGCGCGAGCCAGTATTCAACCCCTGCCCCACCCCGGACAGCCCCGACACTCGATGCCCCTGATCCTCGGGGGCTGGGCCGCCGGGCCTGTCGTAGTCGACGAGTACATTTCTCGTGGTACGGATGCGAAGGGGTGCAGTGGAATTCGACGATGGCAGACAAGCGTGGGTGGCGGTAGCTCGGTGTATCGCACCGACCCGCACCGTTGTGGCGCAGGCGATCCTGAGCGGCGAGGACGATCCGTACGACGACCTGCGATCAGGTTTGGACGACGCCGGTATGAGCGTCTATGTCGATTGGCGGTCGAACCCCGATGACATTCGTAGCGATCTCAGCGAAATGGGTACTTTCCCCGCTGCTTTCAGCTGGGACTGGTACGCCGATTTCGTCGGCGACACCACTCTGGACTGGGACGCCACCAACGATACGATGTCGCTGCTCGAGGAGATCGGCGAGCACTGCCTCGAAATCGGCTTCGCCCTAATATCTTTGGAGCTCGACGCCGACGGCTATGACCTGACCACGATCGACTGCGCACGGCTCGAGGAACTGCTGGATCTGACGACGCAAGCGGGCAGACCGTTCCGCGTGCTCCGCAGACCGGCTTCGGCGAAGAGCACGCCGAAGCCAACCCGGCAGGCCAGGGCGACCGGCGCTGCACGATTGATGGACCTGCTGCGCGACAGCTTGACCGAGTCGATGCTGCAGGCGGGCTATTCGGTGTCTGCGCCGTTGGACGACGAGCCTGGTGAATCGTTCAAGGGGCAGCAGCTCCGATCGCGCAGATTATGGTTCTCGGCCCCGGAAGGGGAGATCGTCGGAATGACCCCGGCGATCGTGGCTTGGATCCATCGCGGAAGTGGACAGCTGGCTATCCGAGGGACAGCGTGGCTGGCGTCGTCCGCGGCGGGTGACATGGCGCGATCGGTTTCCCAGCAGGGCCTGCGGGGCGATGACGAAGTCGAGTCGGTCTCGTTCGGATATTTCGACAATCGGCACGATCCTGGCCGAGCGCTCTACCTCAGCACTGAGACCGACTTGGACTGGTGTGTCGGCAATTTCATGAACTACGTTCGCGGCCCAGTAGACCTATGGCAGTCAGCACGAGATTCGATGGACAAACTCTTCGCCCTGGCACGAACCGGCAATCCGAGGGATGCCCGCGATCCGGTCAATCCGGATTGGACGCGCCTGCGCGCTGTCGCGGTCCTGGGCATCGAGAACGGCCGCTCACAAGCCAGCGCTGAACTGCTGCAATGGTATTCGAAGCGCCCCAGGTTCGCGCCGCCGGATTCGGCCGAACGGGTGGCCGCGTTCGATGCCGTGTTGGCGCAACGTTATCCGGACTACGCCCGGTACCGGTGAGTTCGCGAAGTTCTCACGAGGAGCGAGCCTGGCGGAACCAATACTTCGCCTCGCCTCGCTCGCCCCGCTCCTTTCGCAGGCGTCCGAGGTCATTCATGGCCCCGGTGTTCCCGCGTGCCGCGGCCTCGCGGAACCATGACTCGGCCTCGCTCAGCTCGCCCCGCTTGTACAGCAGGACACCGAGATTGTGCATCGCGTCGTCACGGTCGCAGGCCGCGGCCTTGCGGAACCACGGCTCTGCCTCGCTCAGCTCATTCCGCCCGGCCAACAGCACCCCGAGGTTGTACATCGCTGCGGGGTTGTCATGGTCCGCGGCTTTACGAGTCCAGGACTCCGCCTCGTCGAGCTCATCTCGCCGAAATAACAGGCCCGCCAGGGCATTCATCGCCTCGGGATGCTCGAGTTCGGCTGCCCGGCGGAGCCATGATTCCGCTTCATCCGCCTCGCCGCGGTCGAAAAGCAGACCCCCGAGGCTGCGCATCGCGTCGGCGCTGCCGCGTGCCGCGGCCTTGTCGAGCCACGACTTCCCTTCGCTCACTTCACCGTTCTCGTAAAGCAGGCACCCGAGGTTGTGCATCGCGCCGGTGTGGTCGCGCCCCGCGGCTTTGCGGAACCAGGACTCGGCCTCGCGCAACTGGCCACGTCGAGCCAGCGCATCCCCGAGCTCGTTCATCGCTTCGGCGTCACCGCGCGCCGCCGCGCGGTCTTGCTCCTGATCTTTCTTCGGCTCCTCGGACAGGCGCTCGAGATTGCGTTTCGAGCCGGGGTTACCGCGTTCGGCCGCAGCGCGGAACCACGACATCGCCTCGCCGGCATCACCCTGCTGTAGTAGCAGCACCCCGAGATTGTGCATGGCGTACATGTCATTTCGGGCCGCGGCCTCGCGATACCACGACTCGGCCTCGCTCACCGCACCTCGTCCGTTCAGCAGGTTCGCGAGGCTGGTCATCGCATCCCTGTTGTCGAGGCCAGCGGCCCGACGAAGCCACGACTCCGCCTCATCGGCCGCACCTTGCGCTTGCAGCACGCCCGCGAGCCGAGCCATCGCATCGGTGTCACCGCGTGCCGCGGCCCTCTTGATCCGCCAAATCTGGCCTATACCAACGATATACGGCAACTGGACCCGCCTCCTCCGACCGTATGCGCCCCGCCCGAAGCCGCCACACGCGGGTTCGAACTCGCGCCGCACTCGGAATATGCGCGCTGCCAGCATATTTCACGGCACGGCTATGTGTGCTGGGCTTCGTCCACCTGGGTGAGGTAAAAGGCGTTTCGGTCGTGATCGCGGAACACGAACATCGGCGGAGCGGTCTCCCATTCGAGCAGCGCGCCGACGGTGCATCCCAGCTCGGCCAAGGCGGCATGGGCCGCCCGCGCGTCGGGGGTGCCCAACCGTATGCCGGTGTCGATTCCGGCGGGCAGGTTCTCGGAGGCGCGGACCAGGGACAGGGTCGTCTCGGACCCGGGCACGCGCATTTCCAGCCAGCGAAATCCCGGCTTTAACTCGGCGTCCAGGTGGGTCTCGAAGCCGAGTTGCCCGAACAGGGCTTTGCTGCGGTCTTGGTCGGTCACGGGCACGGCCACGGTGAGGATTCCGGTACACGTTGTGGTGATCATGGCTGTGCAGACGTTCCTCTGATCCGGAATTCATCGGTGCGCGCCGCGCCGCACGGCAACGATCGCATGGTCGAGTGTTCGACCATGGCCGGTTCAGGTCGTCTGATTGAACAGCGCCAGGCGTTCCGGGGGCATGCCGGGGCCGGGGCGGGCCTGAATCTGTTGCGGGTCGTCCACGCGTCCGCAGTGTTCGCACACCGTCTGCTGGGAGATCGAGGAGCCGCACACCGAGTGGGTGTAGAGAATCGGCGGCGAGTCGTCGGTGGCCCACTGGTCGCCCCATTCGGTCAGTGCGACCAGCGCCGGGGCCAGGGCGCGGCCCTTGGCGGTGAGCAGGTATTCGAACAGCTCGGGCTGGTCACTGTACTTGTGCCGCACCATGATTCCGGCATCGACGAACCCGTCGAGACGGCTTTTGAGAATGTTGGGGGCCACGCCGAGATCGCGCTGGAAGTCGTTGAACCGCGTCATCCCCGCGAATATGGCATCGCGAATGATCAGCAAACTCCAGCGCTCGCCGATCAGTTCCAGTGACCGCGCGATCGAGCACACCTGTGAGTCGTAGGCCTTCCCTAGCATCTGGCCATTCTAACAGGGGGCTTGCATGATGATAGTTGCCTGGTTATGGTTGCTAGCGTGATGCAAGTTCGCAGCTTGCAATCGCATCCCCGCTACCGCGGCCCGGACCAGCAGCTCCGGGTCATACGAAATTCCCCAACATGGCAAGGAGACAGTTATGTCCGCGTTCACAGTTGGCAGCATCCTGATGGGCACTACTCGGCCGCAGGAAATGCGGGAGTGGTACTGCCGAGTGCTGGCACCCGGTCACACCGGAGAGGGTCCGATTGATCTCGGCGGGATGCTGCTGGTCATCGATCAGCGCGACGATGTCGCTCCGGTCAATCTCGAACCGGGTCGAATGATCCTGAATTTCCACGTCGAAGACATCGACGCAGTGGCCGAACACATGCGCGAGGCGGGCGTGAATTGGACTGTGCCCGTGGAAGATCGCGCTATGGGCAGGTTCGGAACCTTCGCCGATCCGGACGGCAATCTGCTTCAGATCATCCAGTTCGCGCCGGATGCGCACGCGGCAATCGCGTAGTCGAATATATGGTGCTCGCGCGGTGTCTGTGAGTAGTTTGTTCGGGTATGGAGCATGAGGGACCCAGTCGTACGGCGCTCACGACCGCCTACGCCCGTGCCTATCATCAAATCGCCGACCGGCCAACGATTCTCACCGATCCGCTCGCGGCACGTCTGCTGGGCATCACCGTCGATGAGTTGATCGAAGTGGGTAAGCCCGGACCCGATCGGCCCGGCGGTGATGCGGGTCTGGGAGTCCTGCGCATGGGGGTCAGTGATCGGTCACGCCGCCTGTTCTTCGCCGCGCGTGGCCGATTCGCCGAGGATCGGGTCGCCGAGGCCGTCGCCGCCGGTGTGCGGCAGGCCGTGATCCTGGGCGCGGGCCTGGATACCTTCGCCTATCGAAACCCGCATCCCGGCCTGCGGGTATTCGAGGTCGATCATCCCGCCACCCAAACGTGGAAGCGGCAACGCCTCGCCAGAGCGAGTATCGACGTGCCCGAGCGATTAAGATTCGTACCGGTCGATTTCGAAACCGACTCGCTGGCAACACAATTGGAGTCCAGCGGATTCATCCGATCGGATCCGGCGGTATTCGTGTGGCTCGGCGTCGTGTTCTATCTGACCCCGGAAGCCGCCCGCTCCACCCTGGAATACATTGCCGGTCAAACCGCACCGGCCGAGGTCGTTTTCGATTACCTGCGGTCGGCGGACACCGATGAGGATCGCGCGCGGCTACAGGAGCGCTCGGATCGGGCGAAGGCTGTCGGGGAACCCTGGTTCAGCTATTTCACTCCCGACGGCATCGCCGCAGAACTGCGCGCGCTCGGCTTCACCGATATCGACGACCGGGCCGCGACGGAGCTCATCGCGGGATATCTCGATGGCTCCACCGAATTCAGCGGCAAACCACCCCAGGCCCTGCGGCCGGTTCGCATACTGCGCGCGAGCCGCTGAAGACGGCTCCGTGGCTCTACGGGGCCTTCTTCAACTCGACGGTCCTATTCGCATACTCCGAGGCATACGTCCCGCGCGTGTCTTGCAGTTGCACCTCGAGGTCGAGACTCTGACCTGCTGTGAAGAACGCCGGATCGGACTGGTTCTTCGAATCCCCTCCGAGGAAGCGGATGTCGTTGCGAGGCACCACTGCGGCGATCGTATGGGGTTGCGAATCGCACGCGGTATCGCTCTCGAATGAGCCCCCGACATTGCCCCGCTGATACACCCAGATCCGATTGAATTCATGGTCCCGGTCGCACGAGTAGGTAATCGATACCGTCGCCTCGGAGTTGTGATCATCTGCGGCAACGGTGGCCTCACCGATGCTGATCGAAGCCGCCGCATGGCCGATGCCGGTAACCGGCAGCATTGCCAAGATGATTCCAATGGCGAAGAGAGCGACGCGGCGGGCGAATGCGGTGCGATGCAATGCAAACCTCCGTGTTCCATCCGATACGACGGGCACACTCCGGAATCGTGAAACCACCGTATCCGCACAGCCCGCCGATCAGCCGGTATCCGCTATGACGACACGTGCCAATGTCCGCTGGTCATGAGGTCGGCAGGTTGTCATCGGGGCCGGGTTGCACCAGTCGGAAGTGTGAGTTCGCCCGTTCCATGACGCGGCTGCGGTAGCGCCCCTCGATGTGGTGGTTGTCGATGGTGCCGGATAGGACCAGGGTGTCGCCGTCCAATCGGTATCGGATGTTGGTCGGCGGGTCGGAGAGTCGCTGACGGATGGCCAGCGTTTCGTCGGTGATATCCAGTGCCCACAGGGTGGTCGCGCCCTGGGGAGTCTGGCTGACGAAACTCGTGTACTCGGTGCGATCGGTGATTGCCACGTTCGCCCACGGGCTCGGCTCCTGGCCCGTCATTGCCGCGGGCACGCCGTCGACGGTGAACGATATCGCCTCCCATTGCCCATCCAGGGACGAGCGAGGGGAGTGGATATTGATGATGGCCGGGATGGCGATTATGGCGATGAGCGCCGAATGTGCCACCACGACAAAGAATCCCAGCGATGCCGCCCCGATGCGAACCCGTCGGGTTCCCGGTGCCGCCCACAGTCGCCGCGGCGGGAGCGGCGTGGAGTTCGTGAGAACTCTGGTCACGTTCGCCCAGTAGGGGAGTGTCAGGGCGATCGCCGTCGCCAGCAGTGTTCCCGAGACGATTTTGACCGGCACGTCGTAGCAAAGGTTGAGCAGAAAGACCTGGGCCATGGCCACTATGGCCAATAGGCCGCCCGCGAGCCAGGTGCGTCGCCACAGCAGCAGCACTCCCGCCGTGATCTCCGCCAGGCCGGTGGCGATGGAGTAGGCGCTCGATGCGCCCATGAAGGTCCACAGTGTGTCCTTCAGGCCCACATCGCCGACCGACGGCAGTTGATGTGCGGGCTGGGTCATGTAACCCATCTGAATGGGTACCGCTTTCGCCATCCCATAGGCGATCAATTCGACCACGAGACCTATGCGGGCGACCTCGAATAGTGCTCGCGCCAAACGCCGATAATTATCGCGCCGACGATCGAGGGCACTCCAGAGGATCGCCGCCGCTATCCCGACGAGGAGACATCCGACCAGCGCGCACCAATCACCAAGGGTGTCACCACTGTTCGAGGTATCCATGGTGACGCTGTCCCCGCGCAAGAGCAGACTCCCGGCCTGAGCCAGCGCAGTCTTGAGCGGCATGATCAGAAGATTCAGCCCGATGATGTTGCCGTACACGAAAAGGACGAGCGCGGATCCGCCGACGGTGAACAGCAATCGGAATGCGATTCTCCCCAGCGGTGTCCATGGGAGCTCGTTCGGAATATCCGGTCGCACAGTGGAATTCGAGTCCAGCACCGAAGAGGGCATAGGTCGAACGCTAACAGCACTCAATGCGCTGCCGATATCGCCCGCAGTGCTCATTCTGCGTCATTCCCGCGGCGTATTGCGGGGGAGTCCGACACTCGCGGTGACCGCGCCGGCGCGGCAGGGGACTAGGGGTTGTCCCGGATGCCGGTCCTGCCATGTGCGCCGTTAGATGCTAATACTGAAATATGCGCATCTAAACATGAGTTCTCAACGTGGCGTAGTCCGCCCGCTGCAGCAAAAAGACAGCAAAGACGGGGGAGTCGCTGCGGCCCAGCGCGACCAATGCCCGAATGCGGAACCGCATAGGGTCGATTCGGGCGACACTATGACGTGTTCACCGCACACTCGAATCCCGTACCTGCGCACTTCTGTCAGAGGAACCCCGATGCAGTTTCCGCTCACCGTCAACGACTTCCTCGATCGCGCGCACACCGTGTATCCCGACCGGGTGGCGATCGTCGACGAACCCGATCAACCGGCGACGTCGTGGGGCGAGATCACCTACGCCCAGCTGCGAGATCGTGCGCGGTCGCAAGCCGCCGCACTGGACAGTCTGGGGGTCGCGACCGGTGCGCGTGTCGCGGTGGTATCGCAGAACTCGGCCCGGCTGCTCAGCAGCTTCTTCGGGGTGAGCGGGTGGGGGAGGGTGTTGGTACCCATCAACTTCCGGCTGACCACCGACGAAATCGCCTATATTGTCGAGCATTCCGGGGCCGAGGTGCTCATGGTCGACCCGGCGTTGAAGTCGGTGGTCGACCAGGTCGATTGCCGGGTGAAGTTCATTTTCGGGCAGGACGACGACAAGATCTGGTCGCAGTCGTGTGAACCCGCTGCCTGGCAGGAGATTTCGGAGTCCGCGACCGCGACGATCAACTACACCTCGGGTACGACCGCGCGCCCGAAAGGCGTGCAGCTGACACATCGCAACCTGTGGCTCAATGCGACCGTGTTCGGCTGGCATACCGGCGTCAGTGATCGCGATGTCTATCTGCACACCCTGCCGATGTTCCACGCCAACGGCTGGGGCCAGCCGTTCGCCGCGACCGCGATGGGCGTCAAACAGGTCGTGATCCGCCAGATCGACGGCGCGGAGATCCTGCGCCGGATCGAGGAGCACGGGGTCACCTATCTGTGCGCAGCCCCCGCGGTGATCAGCGCGGTGCTCGATGCCGCCCGCACCTGGGAGGGCCCGATCCCCGGCCGCGACCGAGTCCGCGCGATTGTCGCGGGCGCGCCGCCGCCGACCCGGGTGATCGAGCAGGTGCGCGCCGAGTTGGGCTGGGAGTTCATTCAGATCTACGGCCTCACCGAAACCTCACCGCTGCTGACGATCTCACGCATGCGCGCCGAATGGGATGAGCTGCCCGCGCCGCAGCAGGCACGTCTGCTCGGGCGCGCGGGTGCTCCGGCACTGGGTGTGCGGATCGATGTCGATGCGACCGGTGAGGTACTGGCGCAGTCCAATCACAATCTACTGGGGTACTGGAACAATCCCGCGGCTACCGAGGAAGCGTTGGCGGGCAATTGGTTTCACACCGGTGACGGCGGCACGATCGCGGACGGGTATCTCACGATCACCGACCGCAAGAAGGATGTGATCATCACCGGCGGTGAGAATGTGTCTTCGATCGAAGTCGAGGATGTTCTCCTGTTGCATGATGCGGTCCGTGAAGCGGCGGTCATCGGTGTCGCCGACGAGAAGTGGGGCGAGCTGGTCACGGCCCTGGTGGTGGTCGCTGGCGAGGTCACCGCCGAGGAGTTGATCGCGCACTGCCGCACCCATCTGGCCGGCTACAAAACCCCGAAACGCATCGAATTCCGTACCGAACTGGCACGCACAGCCACCGGCAAATTGCAGAAGTTCAAACTGCGCCAACAGTTCTCGGATGGTGTAGGGCCGCAATGAGTTCCCGTCCATAGACGATGCTGCAGGTCGACGTCAGCTGAGCCTGGTACGCACGCGGCATTCGCGGTTGCATTTCTGTGCGCCCGAATAGCTCATGATCAGCTGATGGCAGAATTCGGCTCGGGTAATGACACAGCATCGAAGGGATTTGCCGATATGTCGACCGAGCCGGTCATCGGACGCTCCGCCACGTCGGCGATCACGAGGTTCGGGCTGGGTACGGCCGCGGTCGGGCGGCCCGGGTACATCACGCTGGGGCGGGATCTGGATTTGCCCGCTGATCGCAGTGTCGAGGCGTTGCGCGCGCGGACGCATGCGTTGTTGGATGCGGCGTGGGCGGCGGGGGTGCGGTATTTCGATACCGCGCGCTCGTATGGGCGGGCGGAGGAGTTCGTGGGCGCATGGCTGGCTTCGCGGCCCGAGGTGGCCGGGGAGGTGGTCGTGGGGAGCAAATGGGGGTACACGTACACCGCGGATTGGCAGGCGTCCGGGGTGTCGGTGCATGAGGTGAAGAAACATGCGGTCGAGGTGTTCGATCGGCAGATCGGTGAGACGCGGGCGGCGCTGGGCGGCAATCCCGATGTGTACCTGGTGCATTCGGTTACCCCGGACAGTCCGGCGCTGAGCGATCCGGCGCTGCTGGCTCGGTTGGCGGCGCTGGCGGGGGAGGGTGTGCGGGTCGGGTTGTCGACCAGTGGACCGGCGCAGGCGCAGGTTGTTCGTGCGGCGCTCGAGGTGAGCGTGGAGGGGCGGCCGCTGTTCGCGGCGGTGCAGTCCACCTGGAATCTGCTCGAGCCGTCGGTGGGTCCGGCTCTGGCCGAGGCGCATTCGGCCGGATGGCTGGTGGTGGTGAAGGAGGCGATGGCCAATGGGCGGCTCGCGGGCCGCAATGCGGTCGGTCCCGCTCTGGCCGCGTTGCGCGACCAGAGCGCTGCGGCGGGTGTGCCCGAGGATGCTGTCGCGCTGGCCGCGGCCGCCGCTCAGCCGTGGGCCGATATCGTGCTCTCGGGTGCGGCGACCTTGGATCAGTTGGCTTCCAACCTGATTGCCGCCGAGGTAACCTTCGCTCCCGGTGCGTTGGCCGAGCTGGCCGGGCTCGCCGAACCTGCCGAGTCCTACTGGCAAACGCGCTCTGTATTGCCCTGGGAATGAATGGATTTCGCGCCGGGCGGTGATTCGACGACACCCGCTCAGTTGCGGATGTGGACCGCGATGACCCCGCCCGGGCGTTCCTCGATCCGGATGTGGGTCAGGTCGTGCACGTGAGCGGTGGGGTTGAATGCCCCCGCGCGCGGTCCGACGCCGACCACCCGCATCCCTGCGGCTTTTCCGGCGGCGATGCCCGCTTCGGAGTCCTCGAAGACCAGGCAATCCTGGGCTGCCAGACCGAGTTCGGCCGCGGCTTTGAGGAAGCCTTCGGGGTCGGGTTTGCTCAGGTTCACCGATTCGGCGGTGATCCGGATCGTGGGGATCGGCAGTCCGGCCGCGCCCATGCGCGCGGTGGTGAGCGCGTTGTTGGCCGAGGTCACCAGTGCGTGGGGGAGTCGGTCCAGGGCCGCCATGAACGCCGGTGCTCCCGGGATCGGCACCACGCCCTCGACGATTCGGGTTTCTTCGGCGAGCATGCGGGCGTTGTCGGCGAGGTTCAGCGCGGTATCGCGGTCGGGGAGCAGTTGGGCCATCGTGGCCCAGCCTTGGCGGCCGTGCGCGACCGCGAGCACATCCTCGATCGGTAGTCCGTGGGTGGCGGCCCAACCCCGCCACAGGTGTTCCACCACGGCTTCGGAGTTCACCAGGGTGCTGTCCATGTCCAGTAGCAGGCCGCGAGCAGTGAGCGTGGTGTCAGCTGTCATGTACTGGTTATAACCGGGTTGTCGAGGTGGTGCAACGGACTTCACGGCTAGTCGGTGCGCACACGCGTGCGCCGCGGCATCGGTGCGGGTGCGGGCGTGCGGGGTGTGCCTGGCAGAGGACGCATCATTGCGCACGATGCCGGGGCCGGGTGCGCGGCAACCCGATTCCCGCTCACCCGTCCAGGGAAAGTCGCCGCGGGAGCAGCGGATCATCGGGTGCGGGCGCCGGTGCGGCCTGTTCGGCCTGGACCTCGATGTCGATCTGCGTTCGCCGCCCACCCGGATCCCACATCTCCTGGAACGGACCCAGCACCGAACCGCCGCCGAGGCGTAATCGTCGTGCCCGCATCACGATCAGTGCGAACGCCCCGGCGAACAGGACGATCGGTGATAGCGCCACGGCGATGGCCACGACCGTCTCCATGCCCGGATGCTACGTGGGTGCGACCCAGCGCCCGGCCCGCATGATGCCGGTCAACTGACTACATTCAGCGCATGGCATTCGCGAGGTACATCAACCCCGACACCATGCCCAGCAACCCGGCGTTCACTCAGGCGGTGCGGGTTCCGGCGGGCGCGGACACGATCTATATCGGCGGCCAGAACGGCCTCGACGCTTCCGGGCAGTTGGCGGGCACCGACGACGTCGGCGCACAGACGCACCAGGCGCTGCTGAACCTGGTGAGCTGTCTCGACGCCGCCGGTGCGAGCATCGAGAACGTCGTGAAATGGACCGTTCTGATTGTCGACGGCCACGATGTGCGCGCGGGATTCGCCGCGTTCGAGCAGGTGTGGGGCGGGCGTCCGAACCCGCCCGCGATCACCGTGGCCAAGGTCGCCGGTCTCGCGATCCCGGGCGCCCTGGTCGAAATCGACGCGGTGGCAGCAGTTCTGCCCTAGCGCAGCGAAATGTGCCTGGGCACAAAGGTTTTCACAAGGTCCTCACAAGGATGCCGCGCTTACATGCCTTATGGACCGAACATCTTGCACTGCAACGGAATCCACTCCCGGTGCGGACGTGGCCGATCAGGACGCCACGGCGACCTCCTGGGCAACGCGCACCGGACTGACCGCCCTGGTGATCGCCGGGCTCGTGCTGGGCACCGCACCGGCCCACGCGAACGGCCCGGTGCCCAACGCATGCCTGGTCATCGAGAACCAGACATCGAACGGCCTGACGGTCCGGCTGGACAACCGGCTGTTCCAGGGCGATAGCTGGAAGATCGGCCCGAACGTCACCACCATCCTCACCCTCGCGGACGGCAGTCCCATCGCCACCGCCGACGGCGACTGGAGCATCTACGCTCCCACGGGTAGCTGGCGCTACGAATCTCGCTGGGACCGCGATCGCGGATGCAACGGCTCCTGGGTCTACACGGTGTCGTGAGCTCACGAGATCCGCACCGGTGGTTCGCATTCGGGGGAGCATCTCGTTACGTCACCGCTGAGCAGCTCCGGTGATGCGATGGCGGGTCGGCTCATCGGGCTCAGCCGACCAGGACGGGTTCGGCTGATACCGGGGGAACCGGGGTGCGGCGACGGTTGCGGAGGTGGCCGGCGGCCACCGTGAGCAGGCCGAGTGTGCACATGCCCGCGCCGACCCAGGCGGTGGAGCGGTAGCCGAGTCCGGCGGCGACGGCGAGTCCGGCGAGCCAGGGCGCGAGGGTGTTTCCCACGTTGAAGGCCGAGGTCACCAGGGCGCCGCCGAGGGTGCGCACCTGGCCCAGATGCGCGTATACCCGGACGTTGATCGCGGGATTGGTGGCCAGGCCGAACAGTCCCATCAGGAATACGAGCACGATGACCGGGATCGGATGGCTCGCGAACGCCGCGATGCCGATGCAGGACAGCAGAACTCCGCTCGCGCCGAGGTACAGGGTCGGGAACGGGTGTGCGTCGGCCACCCGGCCACCGACGATGATGCCGATCAGCGAGCCGACGCCGAATAGGGCCAGCACCACCGGAACCCAGCTCGCGTCCAGGCCGGTGTCGGTGGTGAGCATGGCGCCGAGGTAGCTGAACGATGCCATCATCGAACTGAAGATCAGGGCGCTGGTGCCGTAGACGATCCAGAGTCCGGGATCGGCGAGGCTGCGCAGTTCGTCGGTGAATCTCGGTACGGCCCTGGGGGTTTCGTCGCCCGGTCGGCGCGGTGCGGTGCGCACGCTGACCGCGACACCGGCCGCGGCCACCGCAGCCAGCGCGGCCACGGTCCAGAATGCGCTGCGCCAGCCCAGTTGTTGGCCGATCACGGTGCCGAGCGGGACGCCCAGCACGGTCGATACGGTGATGCCGCCGATCACGATCGACAGCGCCCGCCCGGCTCGATGCGCACCGACGAGGTCGACCGCGGTCACCGCGGCGACGCCGAAGAACCCGGCGCAGGCGATCGCGCCGATCACTCTGGTGGTGAACAGCAGCGGGTAGCCGGTGGCCACCGCGCCCACCATATGGGCGGCGATGAATACGGCCAGAAAGCTCAGCAGGGCACGGCGTTTGGGCCAGCGCAGCGTCGCCATCGCGAGCAGGGGCGCGCCGATCACCATACCGATGGCGTAGGCCGAGATCAGCAGGCCCGCATCGGGTATGGACACGTTCAGATCGTGCGCCATTTCCGGCAGCAGCCCCGACAGCATGAATTCCGATGTGCCCTGCGCGAATATCGCGAAGCCGAGTACGTAGATGGCCACTGGCATGACGGTCCCTTCCTCATCAGTTTTAGATCGATCAGTCCATAACTAGGGCGCGCGAAAGTCCGCGCCTCCCGGGCGGGTCAGGTCAGAGCGCGTCGAGTGCGTTGGTCGCGATGGATTCCAAGGTCGCCCGATCCGCGCCCCCGCGCGCGGCCACCTGCATGCCGCTGATCGTGGCGATCACGAAATGCGCCAACCCGAGCGAATCACGGTCGGCGGCAATCTCTTTGCGGTGGCGGCCGGCGTCGAAGGCTGCGCGCAGGGTCTGCACCCGCACATCCAGATCACGTCGCAGCGCGCGGGCGATCTGCGGATCATGCGGTGCGAGTTCGACCATCGAGTTCACCACCAGACAGCCCGGCGGCTCCTCGATCTCCTGATCGATCACCCGCCACAGCAATGCGCGCATCTTGTCCCGCACCGGCGCGTCACCACTCATGAGCTCTAGCACCGGCGCGTTCTTCTGCTCCATATAGCGGCGCAGCGCCTTGTCGAACAGCGCGTTCTTGGAGTGGAAGGTGTTGTAGATACTGCTGCGTCCCAACCCCGTTGCCGCGCACAGGTCCGCGGTCGAGGTGGCTTCGTAGCCGGACGCCCAGAACGTCCGCATCGCCGCCTCGACCGCCCGGTCCTCGTCGAAGTTCCTCGGTCGCGCCATGAGCAAGACGCTATCACAGTTTTGGACTGATCGTCTCAATACTGCACGCTATCCGAGTGCGTGACGCCCTGGTCGAGATGATGACATCCGGCGCGCGGCGGGTGGCCTGCGGCGAGGAGGTCAGCCGTGGATCGCGGGCGGATGGAACACACTCGGCTCGTCAGCTGTGCCGCAGGTTAACACCGGGGACGATCGTGTCGATCTTGTCAGCGATCGAGTTCGGGGGAGTGGTGAAACCTGTTGTGACAAGGCTGATCCGCGGGGTCGGCCTATGAGGGGCGTGGGGGCGTTGATGCTATCGACGGGCTGCGCACGAGATCCTGCGGACCAAGGCTGGACGCCGGGGCCGGCGACAGCGTCGTACCGTGACCGGCTCTCGACCGAGGATCAGCGCACGTTGTCGTTGCGGGACAAGCTTCGGGTGATCGACCCGTGCGGGTTCATCGACCTGGATTCGGTTCGGCGACAAGGGCCGATCACCACCACCGGTACTCCCGGTTCGTGCGAGGTGCGCCACCCCGATGGTGCCCTGTCCTATATCCGTGTCTCGATCGAGGGATCGCCTGAGCTGTACGCACGCCGCGATGATCCGAAGAAACTCTCCCTGGCCGGGACCCCCGCTATCGAGACCCATGACAACCCGGGCAATGCCTGCCGCATAAGCATCGGGCGCGACACCGAGTCGAGTCTGACCTATCTGACCGGCGACAGCGACTGCTCGATGCTGGAATCGGTTGTCGCGGCCTCGGTACCGTTGATCGCGACCGCTCCGGCCTATCCGGAGCCGCGAGGCACACTGGACCGGCTCGATCCCTGTCTCCCGATCGAGACCCTGCCCGCCGACCGTCATCCGATCCTTCACCTGCAATTCGATTCGCTGAACACCTGCGCGTACAGCGTTGCCCCCGATACGTATTCGACGCAGGTCACGGTTTCCTTCGGTACCCATCGGGGATATGTGGAGCTGATGCAGTACGTCATCGGGGACGCGCGAGTGTCGATGACCGCGACGGGGCCCAATGACTGCAGAGCCTCAGCGCAACTCGACCAACGCCCCGATCCGGCCGCCCAGCCCTACGCGGTGTACGACGACATCACCGTGTCGGTGAATACCGGCGGTTGCGACGCCACCCGCCCGATCCTTGCCGAGCTCATCGACCGTTACCGCCACATGTCATGAAACCCTGCGTTCGAAGGCCCTCAGATGACCGCATCCGATCCCCTCGTCCGTAGGCTCCGGCCGGTTCGCCAGATGATCGCGGCCAGCCTGATCTGCCTCACGATGGCAACATCCGCGTGCGCATCCGGCGGCGATGGCGGCGGCACCTCCGCCACATCGGCCCCCGGCACCACAACCTCGACTCAACCGCTCACGCCGATGCCCGTGCCGCCCACGACAACTGCGGTCCAACAGCGCGCATTGCCCCCGCAGACCACGATCGCCGCACCGCCACAGGGCACTGTCCTGATCGGAGTGTGGCGTTCGGTGAATGACCCGACCGACGTACGGACCTTCGACGCCGACGGAACTGCCATCGAGCAGGCCGGCACCAGTCCGAACATCGCAACCACCCGGGCGCGCTGGGACTGGGTCACGCACGCGAGCGTGGTTGGAGGGCCGCCGGTCACCGATCTGGTGCTCAGATTGATCCCCGCCGACGCCTCCACTCCACCGGGGATTGCCGGCGTGTTCTTCTATTCGGTCGATTTCGACGATCCGGACACCCTTGAACTGATGTATCTCGAAGGGCCCGTCGTCGGACCGCAATACAGGCGCGTGCGATAAAGTACAAGATTGAAACATGTTGTGGTGCAGCGAATTTGCCGAGATCATCGCGTGGTCTGATGGTCGCGATCAAGGTCCGTGCTCGCTTGGCGGAAGCGATTCGCCGGACTGCCAACAGATCGGAGAGGGCACCCGCGATTCCGCTGCCGCCCGCGCCTCGTCGACCGAACGGTGGGGCCCGGAGTCGGGCCAGAACGACGCATCGTTGAGAACGTCTTTGAATGACACGTAGTAGGCATGCCCGGACGAATCGAGGAACGGTTCCTCACCCGGTGTGAGTGTGTCCTCTTCGCGAGCCACCTCGTACCAGAAGTCGTAGTCGAGACGAACGACGAGCACCGACATGCGAACGACATCGTCATACAGCCACGAACCCGCAGCTACGATCTCCCGGCTGGCCATGATCAGATGCTACGGGGGACTCGTGGGTAGAAATCAAGAACGACGGCAGAGTCGCTGTCGTCCTGAGCCACAAGGACAGAGACTAGATCGGCCGGGTTCCCCGTCGGCATGATCGGCAGCCCCGAGGTTCGCGTCGAAGGTCAGGACGGTGGTTGCGCCGTGCCTGCCGCTCAACGAAGGACGGTCAACTCGGGCTCCGTCGGTGGCTGTTCAGAGCGGCCCCTGTTGCCGAATCCCATCCGTCCACGGGGCGTTGGCGCGCGATCAGCATGGGTGTTCCGGTGAAATAGGCCATCCACTCGGTGGCTGTGAAATCTCGAATATTCGACGTGGCAGGCGTCATCGCCCACCGCCTGGGCGCTGGCGTAGCTCGTCGAGGGTACGGGTCGCCCATTCGCTGGCTCGTTCGTTATCCAACGCCGCGATGAGCACCGAATGCCATGCAGGCGTTGCCAACAGCGTCCAGTAGCCGGTGTGGAGCGGTTGCAGGGTTGCCCAGTCCGGCGGTGCGAGGTTGGGGCGGCCGTCCAGAAAGCACGCGAGAGACCACACCGATCGATAGCGACCCAGGTTCGGCTCCAGCAGGCTGATGTGTGAAAGGTAATGGGTGAGAGCGTGTTCGGAATGCTCGTACTCGCGCAGCGTCCCACCCATGCTGTCGCACCAGGCCAGGGTGGACAGCAGGTTGCCGGTGTGGTCGATGAGTGCCTCGTCGGCATCGGGTGCGGCTATCGCTTCATGGACCGGCGCGGCGCACACGACCTTGTAGGCGAAGTAGCCGTTGAGGTAGTCGCCGTCGAAGGGTTTGCGAAGTAGCCACGGCTCGGCGGCGGGATCTCCGAGCCTGCAGATGGCTTCGACGAGGTACACGCGGCCCCAGCCAGCCGCACGGTCGGCGAGCCAGATTAGGTTGGCCGTGGCATCGGGTAGCCGGGCAAGAGCCTGGGAGGCTAGCAGTCCAAACCTGTTCGACAGCAAACCGATGGTCTGGATCAACGCGATGTCGTCCTCGGTGCCGACGACCGCGAGCAACGCCATACCCAGAACGGTCGGGTTCTGGTCAGTACTGGTGCGGGTGAGGTGTCGGCCGAGCTCACGAACCTGGTTGGGGTCCGCGCGGCGGATCGCGGCGGCGATCGATGGCCACAGCGCGATGCCGATGTCGTAGTCGATCACCTCGCGGTACAGCCGGGCTATGTCACGGTGTTCGGTTGGCGTGCTGAAGAATTCGTCGATGAGTCGACTCGTGCGTGTGCCCTGGTCGTCCGCTCTGTCCGCACTCCACACGCGGTCCCGGTGACAGTCAGCGTCCGGGTAGGGTTCGCCGTCGCGGGGCAGTGGAACATCCGGATACCGGCGGGCGAGGACGAGTGCGTGGTTGTAGAAAGTGGTCGGTGGGCTGGGATGGGCGGAGCCCGTGGTCGCGCTCATCGCGCGGGGATGAACTCGATTCCTTCGATCATGGGATCCGATACTGGCAGGCGTTGAGGGCCTTCGCAATTGGATTAGACCATTCTCGCGAGCCCCTACCGCGTCGTTATCGAACCGTCCGCTATTGCCGCGCCCCGTGCGTTGGTGGGCTGTCCGAACCGGGTTGGCCGACAGCAGTTCCCCAACGCACCACCATCATGCCGATGAGCGTGCAGTCGTGATTGGCGGGAGTCGTACACTTCCGATCGCGAAGCTCCATGTTGTTACATCGTGCGGCGCAACACTGTTCGGCACAGTCATGCCTGCGGTTCGATGACGCTCTGGGACGTCGAGATAGCCCCACTCGAGACGGCTTTCACGGAGTGCCCGAGCAGCGAGCTGCGCACTCTGGGTCTGGCGGTTATCGACGAGACGCTCGCGCTCTACGGTCAGCCGCTGGAGGAACTCTTCGACGCGGCGACGGTCTCGCTCGTTGCCGTCGCGTGCGAGGAGTTTCGAACCTTTCCCATTCCCACAGAGGAAGTTTCAGCACGTTGGGATCTGTTGTTCGAGCAGGCCTGCAGCTGGCAGGACGATATTCGACCATTGACAAAGGCCTCCCTGATGCAAGCGGTTGCCGAGTACTCGGTATTCCTCATCCATCAAGATGTGCAACAGCTCCTCGAAACGCTGTCCTGCTGCTACGAGTCGGTTCTTTCCTTCGCTTCAATCGCTCGCCTCATCACTGTCGACATGGAGCGGAACAACACGTTCTGCCACAATGCAATCGCGCTGCAGAAACGCCTCATCGAAGAGCTGTGCGGGGTGTCCTGATCCATCCGCTCATGGCGCATACCGCGCTGATTGAATCCGCCCGAGCAGTGCGATGGAAGATCCAGCGGTTCAGCCGATCTGAGTGAAGGACTGCGTTGACGGTGCCCCCGGCAGGATTCGAACCTGCGGCCCACGCTTTAGAAGAGCGTCGCTCTGTCCCCTGAGCTACGAGGGCAGCCCGATCAGAAACATACCTGCTTCCCTAAGGTGAGGGTAGCGGCGAGGATGTCCGTTCATGGCGCATACCGCCCTGTTCGGAACGGCCACCGCGGCTTTCTCGGAATGTCCGTCTGGCGCTTGCCGGAAGACCACGGCCAGAGGTCATCTCGGACCACTGGGCGTGCAGGCTGCCACCGAATGGCGAATTTGCTTCGATCCGCCGGTGGCGTAATTGACCGATATGGTGCTGCGGTGGAACCGATCTTGTGTGTGGGCGATGGCTGCGAACTGCCCGCCATCGCTGTTTGTCTGCTGACTGACGATCCTCAACCGGGCATCGTTCTGGTCGAACTCGTCGACGCGCATGGCCGCCCCCATCAACTCGTCGGCAAGACCACGTACTTCGGCGGCCTGCACACCGCACCCGAATATCCATGCCCGACCAGCATCGAGTGCACGATCGAGGACATCAACGGCGATATCGCGACAGTAAGTACCTGGTGGCTGTCCGGCGGGCCGGACCATACGCGTTTCGTCTTCGATGTGCGGCTGGACATCCTCGGCCCGACTGACCGCCTTCCGCCGAGCAGTCGATCAGTGTCATAACGTCTGATGCCCCCTGCCGCGCGCGGCGAAGCCACCCAGTAGGAGTCCGCAGTCAAATGTCAGGAAGGTCAATGAATCCCGTCGAAGAGTCGCTGCTCGCGCGCCTGGTCGGGCTCAAGGTCGTCTCGGTGGCGTTCGTCCGTGATTATCTCGAACTTGAATTCGGCACCGGTGCCCGCTTGTTCTGCTACGCGTGGCCGACTGTCGAGGTCGCCGGCACAACTCGGCGCTTCGGGGATATCGGATATCGAGATGCGTTGTGTGCCTTGATCGATCAGGTGGTTCTATCGACCGATGAAGCGGTGGGCGTCGGGTTGCTCGTGCGGTTCGGTGTAGGCGCTCTGTCGATCCATCCGACGCCCGACGAGCTTCAGGGACCTGAAATCGCGATGCTCTCGGGGTTCGCCGACCAGGCGTTGGAGGTATGGCGTCCCGGTGAGCACACGTTCGCTGACCTCGAATGAAAAGTGCTACAACGGTTCGAACACCCAGAAACGTCCGCACATGCCGCGTTGCGCGCGGAACGAAACGGCCATCGCGGACCCTCGAAAGATCAACGGCCCGAGGCGACTCGGGTCGTTCCGGTGTCCGCTACTGCCGAGTGCACACGAATCTTCGCTGGACGACGGAGGGACGGTCGACGTCCAGCACGCCCACCGCGTTGCGCTTCGACGAGATCGTCGAGCTGGGAGGATCAACCAGTGATCACGTTGGACTGTTGTTCGAAGTCGAGCGAAATGCCGACCGTGACAGTCGGTGTCGCAGTCTGGCACTTCCATGGATTCTTCGAGCAACCCTGGGAGTTCGGGCGTGGTTACCTCAGTGTCTTCGGTACGCACGACCCCGCGACCGGATGGATCGATTCGCAGGAAGTCCCGATGTGCAGCTACGGGCTCGCATACACAATCGACTCGATCGTGGGCGCTTTGTGGAGCGAATGGCTCGGCTACACAGTGAATCTGCACTGGGAGTTGGACTCCGGTACCCGAGCCGACGTAGAACGACTGGACCTGACTCTGCCCGCACACCTGCACGTGGAGCCCGACCCTCCACGTCGGCCGAATCCCGGCACGTGGACGGTGACGTTCGACGATCCGCCGTTTTGACAGAGCTCGCGGGCATCAAGCCCGCGCGGACCCCGACGTCCTCAATTGCCGCATGGCGCGCTGTTCGGAGCGGTCACCCGAATCGCCGGAAGATCAATGGGCAGAAAGCAACTCGGCTCTGGTGACGCACCATTTTGTCGAATACAGGGGTGACCGACCAGCTGATCGCCAGACGATAGGCCCGTCGCCTGTTGGCTGAGGTCAGTGTCGGTCGGGGTGCGCTCTCGCGATGGCGGCGGCAAAGGCGGCCTGTAGCTTGAGGGTGGATTCGTGGAGAAGGGTGCCGCCGATGATCAGCTCGATCAGCGCGCGGTCACAGTCATCGGTCGTTCGCTGATACCGCTGGGGATCCGACTCGACGGCAACCGAGGTGATTTTTCGGCCGCCGGTCGCTAGCGGGGAGAAGGTCACCTCGTATATTCCCGAGGCGATCTCGGCCGGGACGAGCGCACTGAACTGCCGATGATCGGTACGGACGCTTTCGCGCCTTCAGGCCCGCGTCGACGCCCAGGCACGAAACAGCGTGAGCGCCTCGGTCAGATTGCCTGGACCACAGGCCAGGTGGAACGTCTGCCCGGCGGTCCAGCCATGCACCCAGTCGTGCTCGCTCCGATCGATCTTCTGTCGGGGATGTTCCTGGTCTGCCAGCGCCGTTTCCCTGAGATCGATTTTGACCAGCCAGCCGGGGTTGTCGAGCGTTTCGATCCGCACACCCCATCCGTGCTCCCAGCCGCCGTCACACTGCGCGGCGTACCAGCTCTGCAGCCAGTCGAGGACATGGTCGTGCTCGGACATGGACGCCGATGCTAGTCGAGTTCGGCCATGGCAACGATGATTCCGCCAGACGGCGAACCGGCGACCATCAAACACTTGGGGGCTTGCCCTCGGGCCGGTCGGCGGCGGTCCGCCACAGACGGAAATTCTCATACCGATCAACGAGACCAGGCTCGCCTTCGGTACCGAACGCAACGCCATGGCACAGGGCGAGCCAATGATTTTCGATATCCGCTCATACCGCATACCGCGCTGACCAAGCCGGCCAGCGCGGTGCGGCGGAAGATCAACCGCCCGTGCCGATCCGAGCGCCCGGAACGTCCGCTACTGCCGATGATCGCGAATCCGGACACTGACACCGGGGGTCGAATCGCGAAGTCAGAATCCCGCCAGTGTGGAGAACCAGTCGCTGTGAGGATCGGGAGAATGTCAGTTGATGCGATGGTGACTCTGCGCGCCTTCTATGCGGCCGAGGCCGCGTACCTCACCGAGGGCGCCGAGTTCGAGGAGATTGCCGCGCACTTGGCCTCGGACGTCGTTATGTACCAGGCGTCGAGCCTGCCTACGGCGGCGAATGGCGTGGGCACGAGGGTGTCCGGAAGTTCATTGCCACTATGGGCGAGAACTGGGACGGTCTGTGGTTCGACGAACAGCAGTTCCTCAGCGACCAGAATCGGGTCGTGGTCTACAGCCGTGGCCGGCTGCGCGCACGAGACACCGGCCGAACATTGAAAACGTCACTACTGCAATGGATCAGCTTTCGAGACGGCCTGATCACCGAATTTCGCCCGTACTACCACGACACCTCTGCTGTGCTGGCCACACTGACCGAGTGATCGAATCCTGGGTTCTGCACGGTCGCATACCGCGTCGACCGGACTGGCCGCTGCGAGGTGGCGAAGAGACACGGGCTCAAATGATGTAGCGCTCATCCCTCGCGGAAGGACCGGCTTTGTGCCCCTCCATCCGATGATCCCACCCGTGGATATCATGGAGATTCGCTGAATCGTGTTGCGCGGCACGGGAACTGTTCGTCGGCCTTGGCCAACGCGGTCGCGACACCCGGTTGATCCGAGCGGTCCAGCAGCGCTCGATACGCCTCGTCCGAAGGGAGCAGGGCGAGGATTCCGGCGACGAACCGTCTGTCCTTGACGGTTTGGCAGGAATCGAGCAATGCGGCGACTGCGGGAGCCGACGCCGGGCCAACCTGGCAAACCATGTTGTACAGATGTGCCTTGCCGAACAGAATTGAATCGAGCGGAGCCCCGCCCGCCAGCTGGGCGATGCGGTCCAACTGTTCCGCCGTCGTAGCGGCCGGGACGAGCAATCTGATCAGTTCGCGCGAGAGGCCCACGGTCATCGGATCCGCCAGATCGGCATCCACCCAATCCTGCCTCTGCGGAAGCAGATAGGACGAAATCAGCCGAGCGCGAATGGATCCCGTTGCGCGCATCGTCGCCACCTGCTCCTCGGCCGCGACATACTCCGAATCCGAGGCGGCAGCCAGATGCGCCCGCAACCGGGCCAGGTCTCCACCGTGGTACATCCACCAGGCGAAATCGTCCGCGTGAAACTCCACGGTTTCGTACCAGTCGATCCGCCCGTATGGATTCCAGGGCGTCCATCCGACCGCTCCGCCGGGCGGACGGGAGGTCTCGACACCGAGTCTGCCCATCTGCGCGAAGGTCTCAACCGCGAATGAAAGCCCATGCCTTACAACCCATCCGTCGATGAGCACGGGTGCGAGCTCTGCACGGTAGTGGCCGTAATGCCCCGAGCTGCAGCAGACGCTGCGACCATGTTCGATGATTATGGCGATAGCGGCCGCGCCCAAAGGGGATCCAGACCCTGTCCCCAGATAAGCCAGTCCTGCTGTTCCTATCTCCTCTTGACCTCGCTCACGGGTGTTGGTCAGAATCCCCTCGAGTCCGTGTCGGAATCGACCGAGTAGTTCATCGAGTTGTCCCGGCGCATCCTCGGCAACCGGAACTGGTCGGTGCGGCGTGATCCCCTGAAACGGTTCGGCTTTCGTCAGCCAGCGAGTCGGCGGGCTCCATGTGTACTCGGAGGTCATGGTCGTACGTTAACCGCGGCTGGTGACATGGTGGCCGCGCCAGCATCGCGTTGCAGGATGGGCAGGCAACCATCCCGGTCCCGAGATCGTGGGCATCCTCGCGTATTCATGGCCTCTGCCACATGAAATCGCAACCATCCGCTCATGCCGAGTTTCGTATATCGGCACCGCCTCGTAGGGTGATCTTGCTGGCTCATATGAGGGGATGATTTGTGGCCACAGCGGTGACCGGGCTGACACACGAGGACTGCGGCACAATCGGGTTCGTCATCAGCTGTTTGTTCGATCAATCCATCGATACAGCCGAGCTGCGGGCATGGTGTGAGCACGTCATCGTCAGCAATGAGATGGACGATATCCCGCAATACATGTTCGAACTGGTCAGCTTCGATGGAGATCTCTGCGAGCTGTTCGACATTCTGGGGTTCACTCCGTCGTCTGAGCCTTCGCAGCAGGAGGATGCCGCGCTGTACGGTATAGCCTTCCAACGTGGGGTCGAGGTCTACGATCCACCTGTCAGCCGGGTGTCGGCTCTCGAAGCTCTACGACTCAGACCCGATGTTCTGCAACGGTTTCGGGCTACATTCCCGTTCATCGAGGTCGCCGATTAGTTGTCGGAACGTACTAATCTGCCGCGTGGCGCGCGGACCGAAGCGGCCATCGCGGACCCTCGAAAGATCAACGGCCCGAGGCGACTCGGGCCGTTCCGGTGTCCGCAACTGCCGATGCCGCATCGAGATTACGTGGTTGCCTAGCGCTGCCAATCGAGCGGCACCTGGATCGCGATCCTACGATCGTTTGCTATGGGATGGTTTTTTCAGGCATACGCGGTCGATCTTGATCAGGCGCATGGCGCGATCGGGTCGGGCGACGATGAACTGTTGCGGCGGGTCGAGCAGAAGTTCGAGGACGAACTGGACGACGATGAAGAACTGGCCGAGGTAGTTCGGTACGTCGTCTCCGGCACCTTGGACGATGGCGACGACCTCGAGGACTATTTCGTAGAGGCATTCAAGATGATCTGCGAGACGCTGTCGGTGCTGGAGGAAGGAAACGGGCCCTTCTCCAGCGACTGGCCGGGAGCGATCGACACCGGATTGAGCGAACTGAACATCGATTCCATCAGGTTCCGCGAGTTCGAGGGCGGCAAGGTTCTCACCTTCCCTGACGGAATCGAGTACGCGCGCATCTATGGGGAATGGACGCACACGCAGTGCGTCGCGGCTGTCGAGCGATGGGAGGGTACGACCGCGGAACAGCGTCTAGCGCTCGACCCGGAGGTATTGGATTGGGTAGAGATCGGGATCCGTCTGGCTTCGATGGCAGCGAAGACGCCCGGGTACGGGGTAGCTGGGTTCATCTGGATGTGACTCCCCAACGCACTGTCTTGCCGCGTGGCGCGCGGACCGAAACGGCCATCGCGGACCCTCGAAAGATCAACGGCCCGAGGCGACTCGGGCCGTTCCGGTGTCCACTACTGCCGATTTTCGTGCGACTGAGCGTCAGAAATCCGACTGAATTCCGGATTTAGACGTGGCCTAGAATGTGCATAGATTGCAGTCTTCAACGTTGAGCCTACAGCGATATCTCCTCCAGTCGAGTGGAGCCGGAGATTCAGGAGGTGCTGGTCTTTATTGAGCCGGATCAAAAGCGGCGGCAAGGAAGGGATGGGACACGGCGGACCAGCGGACGACTTCACTGATCGGCACGTGGCAAAGCTCACTCTCCTTTGATTGAAATGCGTTGAGCCGCTTGGCCTCCTCAGCAGGAGCTGTCTTCTGAACGCTGGTTATCCACTCGCACAGAGTGCCCTCCAGATCGAGGTCGACACCGAGAGCTGGCAGTTCTTTTGCTGCGGTGGGTGTGCCGAACCTCAATGCGAGCAGTAGCAATAGGCCGTGATCGGACCGGTTCGCTTGGGGCGGCGTGTATTCGGGATCTGTAAAGACTCGACCGCGAACAACAAGATAGGTATTCAGGAATCGTTTTGCGCGCCGCGGCGATGTGGATACCAGCCAGGACACCTTCCCGATTGCTTGAATGTCATCATCTGCCAGCTCAAGTGCCTCGGCGGCGCGGCGAATGTTCGCTTCCGCGGTCAACCCTGCGTCAACAACGAGATCGGCGCCAGCGTCGGCATCGACGTCGGTGTCTGAGACCTCATACTGAGTCAGTTCGACAGGCGAGAGCGAGACCTCCTCGGAGGTAATGTCCCTGATCACTCCAGATGAGGGTGCACTCGGATTCTGTAGTGGCCGAGTATTTTTGGCCGTGGCCATGAGCAACGTCTTGCACCCTGTCTCATTCATAGGTGGGAGGGTGTAGGTGAGTTGGAAAATCTTCTCAAGGTAGTCCGCAGGTGTGGCGGCGCCGGGTCCACCTGGAGACAGTTCACTGGTCGCTTGTCGCAAAGACTTGTTGAGCCACCGTGGGTCGACTCCGACGACCACCACGAACAGCGGGAGAGCCAGTAGCAGGTGCACTGCGGCCAGCACGTCCACCACTGTTTTGGGATCGCAGCGATCCAGGTCGTCGATGTAGAGCACGATCCGCCGTAACGGCTGATCAGTGTCGGCTCTGGCGCTCTTTGCGGCCACCACCAAGTAGCTGCTCAGCTCCTTGAGATCACGGTGGGCGAGGGCGACCACGCCTTTGAACTGCTCATAGTCGGTGCTGTTTGCGCGCGCGGTCAAATATCGACGCAATAGCCGGTGAACAGTCAGATTCTTCTCGTCTTGCTCGGCCGAATGCGCCTCGGACTTGGCAGCGGCTTCCTGCTCGTGTGCGAGTACCAGCGCGGCCCGTGTCGCGACGACGTTCTCCTCAAGGAGGACGAGCTCCGCTAACTGTTTGACGCGCTCAGCGGCTACGCGATCTTGTATCGTCCGTTGAATCTTCTCTGCGGGTTTCAAAATCTTTCGAATCACGTGGGCCTGGGTTTGCAGCACCGTCACGGCTCCGGCAGTAATCGCCGTGAACTGCCCAACCACGGCCGTTGCCGTCCCGACCCACATATGCTGAGTTCGCAGCACCCCGCCGAGAGTAAGCGTGGCAACGGCCACCAGCACCGCGATGCCCAACCCCGCCATCAGCGGGGAATGGCAGACATTTTTGCCTGCTGCGGTCAGAATCCTCATCCGTGATACCCCGGCAATAATATCCCGCGACGCGCTAGCCAGGCTCTGAGCGTCCTTCTGCAGTTCGGGCAAGCCCGCTATTGCGGCGGCGTCACGTAGCTCGGCGATCTCGCCTGACAGACTCTCGGTAACTTCGCTTGGCAGTGTGGCCGTCAGATCCTTGCACCGTAGCTTGGCGGCCTTCTCGAGCGCTTCGTTGTGTTCAGCGGTCACCACAGTGACGCGCTTTTCGGCGGCCGCCACATTCAACTTTGCGGCCTCAACGCGTTCGGTTGAGAGAGCCAGAACCTGTTGTGTGGCTTTCACATTTTCGAGCAGGTCCTTGTGCTCAGACGCAAGTCGGGAGTCCTTCGGGACGAGCGAGGCGAAGATCTGGCTCAGCAAGCTCGCCCACAGATTCCCCTCCGCGTAATGCCACGCGTTGAACCACACCGGCTCGACACCGGGTCCGAACATCTCTGTCGGATACGAACCACTACTGAATTCGTTGATCCACCATTGGATCCTGTGCATGAAAAAGGTCTTTCCGCTGCCCCACTCGCCGTACACAGCCAACGCGACCGGCGGCTGCAATGCATTCGATGCCAACAACGTGGCCAAAGCGCGCGCATCGTCGTCTCTGTTGAGCTGGTCCGGCTGATCCGGGGCATCCATCTCGGGGGCGACCCACGAGACGAGTACACGTCGCGAACGATCAGCCTGCTTGGAGTCATCCGATACGAGGGCACCGAATTGTGTACGCAGAGCGCGTGATTCTTCCCGATCTTGCGTGCTACCCCGTGCGTCGAGCGCGTCGGCAAGTTTGGCGTAGAGGCTTTCATGTCGGCCAGGCGGGGCCTTCGTAAACACCTCACGCAGGATGGCGATGGCTTGGTCGAAGTCGCCGCGGGCCATGCACACATCGGCAAGGCGGACCATCACTTCAGGGCTGTTGGGCGTGACCTCATGTGCCCGGCCCAGGAGGTGTTCTGCCTCTGAGAAGTCTTGGCGGGCAATGAGAACATCAGCCAGGCCTATCAGCAATCCTGGGTCATCAGGGTGATCGTCTAGTGCTAAGCGCAGAATGACTGCGGCGCGCTCGATCTCGCCGCGAGCACGAAAGACATCGGCAAGGCGGACCATCACTTCCGCGTTGGTGGGTGCCACAGCGCGCGCCTGATTAAGGGTCTGCTCGGCCTCTGAGAAGTCTTGGCGGGTAATGAGAACATCGGCGAGACTGACCAACAGCGCCGGATGGTCATCGTAGGCGCTGAGCGCTACCCGCAAAAGTTCTTCAGCGCGGTCAATCTCGCCATCGGTACGGAGTGCGTCGGCGAGCTTGGCAGTCAAGCCTGGGGCTGCAGGATTGATGCCCAGGACGTGCTCGAGAAGACTCTGGGCTTCGGCTAGATCGCCGCGTGCAATGAGTTGATCAACCAGTTCGACTAGATCGGGGTGCTCAGGGTTGGTCGCAATCGTTCGGCGAAGACGTTCAACCTTCGCTTCGCTGTCAGCCTCATCCATGGCCATCGCCCTCCCAGCAGTACAACTGCGGATCCAGAGTGTAGACCCCGCCAAGCGCCGCAGCACATAAACGATCACTACGCCCGCACGCAAGTCATCTGACCCTAAACGCGTTGCCCCACTGACGAACTGGACATCCGCTTAAGCGTGAACGGGGGCGGTGGGGTCGCATTCGAGGCGCCTGTGCCCCGTGTCGTGCCTATCCATCGGGCGGTCGTCGCAGCCGCTGACTCTAGTGGACTCAAGTGCGCGCTCATGCCGCGACCCGCGCGTTCCCAAGCGGCCGCGCGGGCCTGCCGAAGATCAACGAGCAGAGCCTCGTTCGGTCGCGGGCGATGCACCATAATGCCGATGAGCGGTTGTGACCGAGATCGTTTGGGCTCGCTGGTCGTTGGCAAACATGTAACCACCATGGGCACGCTGATCAACTCAAGTCAGAGGCCGCCGGTGGGAGCACTACGTCGACCTCGTCGTCAGCCCTGAACGCCGCCTTGAAAGGCGTCCGGTCCGGCCGCACGCCCCGGATCCACCTGATGAGCCTGGGGTCGCCAGCCCGTGGTGGCGAGTTCAGGGCAACACCAATGTGAACGTACCGTCCGTCCTCCTTGATGAGCAGCGTCTCTCCTTGCTTGACGTCCCTGATCGTCTTCCGGACTGTTGCGGGTGCGGGAACAGCGGCCTTGTCTGGCTGTTCAGGTGAGGCCTCGGTAGAGACCTTTGAGTTCGACTGTGGCCGTTGCAGATCGGTCATTGGAACACCCTGTCACATCAACCGTTCGGCATCCGCTAATGCCGCATGGCGCGCTGACCTAACCGGCCAGCGCGGTGCGAGGGAAGGTCAATTGGCCGTGGCGATCCGGGACTGGCCGGACGCACTGAACTGTCGATCGCGGTGTGTTGAGTCACCGAATATCGCGATGCGGTGCCTCAACCTTGGCGCAAGATGGCAAGGACTGCACCGAACTGGTCACAATCCCGGGTGCGACAGTGACGTTGTGCGGCAACAAGACCGGCGCTGACCATATTGCCTTGGCCCGCTCGCTAACATCGGTTCAATGAACTCGGAGGGGGAGCAAAGCGCCGGACTGCGCGTGGTGACTGCGAGGCGGCAGCGGATGTTGTGGGTGCCGGCGGTTGTGGGTGCAGGTGTGCTGGTCGTCTTCGGCCTGGTCGCTGTGGGGTGTGGGGTGGCGCTTGTCTCGTTCGGGCAATGGGCGCTCGCCTGGTTCCCGTTTGTGGTCGCTGCGGCGATGTTCGTGTACGCGATCAATGTGATTCGCCGGTCGTATGCGTTGTCCGGCAAAGCGCTCCGACGATGACGCGGGAGCTTGGGTCCCGCGGGGTGTGCGGTGACTGATGACGCGGTGGGGCGGATGCGGAAACTGGCCGCGGGGACTGATGACGGCGGTCATCGTGGTTCTGGTCGGGTTCGCTGGAATCGGCCTCATTTCCGCTCCGAGCATCGTGACCTACTACCGCGGAGAGCCCGTTACCGCTCGGGTGCGTGACTGCTGGCTCCGTAACCCGGACCGTCCCCGCTACGGTTATATCTGCGCTGGCACATGGATATTCGGTGACGGCCGCAGCGGGGCCGGAATTCTCGACGGAGTCACGGGAGACCATCGATCCGGTCAGAATATTGCCGTCCGGGTCCGTGGTGACAGGGCGGTCAGCGACAGTCCCCGCTGGCCCGCATATCTCGGCCTGGCGCTGGCCGCGGTGGCATCGCTGCTTGCGATCGCGTATCGCGCGGCGCGGCGCCGCATAGGGTCCTGATAGTTCGGCGCGTCATCCGAACACAGATTTATGCCGAGTACAGCATGGTCGGCCGAGCTCTAATCCACGCTTCCACCCGAGACTTCCCGGATTCGGCCGACTAACGCGCGAACGAATGCAAGCTCGTTGAACGGTTCCTCGTCACCACGATGGCGATGACTTCTGACCTCGAGGAACAGGGATCCCCGCAGCAGGTCCGGATCGCTCGGCAACTCGCCGGTCTCATCCCAGGCCACCCGTACTGTCCGCACCGCCGCGGCAAGGTCTTCCGCGTTGCCAAAGATCACGTATCCGTTGTAGGTGTGGGCAAACTCGATGAATTGCTGTTCATCGCCATCGTCGGGCGGCACCGAGTGGCCTGTGGTCGTCATACTCACCGAGCATGCCAGGGCAATCAGTCACCATCCGCACCTGTGGCCATCGCGATCCGATGCGGGCGGTCGTAGGTCATCACGCGGGGCGATGCTTGTCGGTGTACCAGCGAGGTGCCGGTTCGACCGATTGAACCAGGGCCCAATCGATGTAGACGAAGTACGGGCGTTGATCTCCAGTGTCGGGGTCAGCGGCGGTGAATACCGCCACGTCTCCGACCGCACCGAAGCCGTCGACGTAATCGATCGGGCCCAGGCTCAAGTTTTGCAGTTCCTCGGATGTGCACGACCAGGGCGTCAGATCAGCGATGGACTCGATCCGCGGGGGCGGCAGGTCGGATCTGCGCAACAATCGCCGGAATATGTTGTACCCGCGATTGATCTCCATGAATTCGAGCTGTAATCCCGGCCAGAACGTGAGATCCCATGCCGCATACCGCACCTCGCGATCGCCAGGGTGGTCGATCCGCTCGTATACCGGTGCGCCCCAAGCTGTTAGGTACTCGTCGATCGACCGGAAGTTGTTGACGGCCTCTCCGTAGAACCACCGCTTCTCGGCGATCGCGGTTTCAACCGGAGTAGCGCCGATGCGGTCGAGTAGCTCCGCGGCCTGGGCCGGAGCGCTCTCGTTCATCGGGTGAAGCATCGCCAGTTGATAGTCGTACAGCGTGGTAACGGTCTCGCCGACCATAGTCCCTCCCCATTGGCACCCTGCCCACGAATGTACCGACATGAATGACGCACTGGTACTTCCGATTTCACCGACACAGCATCCCGACGACCCAGGTTGCCGTCGTTGTACTCAACCAGCGGCAGCTCGTGCGGCCTACTCCTCGCCGTAGTCACTCTCTTCGCGCCCGTCTCGGGTCGTGACGGTCACGAGCGGTCGTTCCCCTCTCTGCGCACGGACCAACGCCAATACCAGACCGCCGTCACCGATTTCCGGATAGCGGGATTCGAGCGTGGTCAATACGCGCACCGAGACCGCATCCAATGCCGCCGTCCCGACGACCGCGTACCACACGAACTTTCCGTCGAGACTGGACTGGATACAGCCCGACTGCTGCGCCAACGGCATCATGGGAAAGTTGGTGACCAGCCGGTCGGGATTTGGAAGAACTTCGCCGATGATCACACCTGGTTCGAGCCATCGGTCACCTTCGCGCTCAATGACGACGACGTAGCGCCACTGGTCGGTGTGAACGACCACGGCCACCGCGCCGTCCTCCTCCCAAATGACAGAGCCCATCACCCGGGCTCTCCCATCGTCCTGCGGCATGCCTGAGAGCACGACGGCGATGGCCGGATGCATCCGACGGTCGCTTTCAGCCATGGGACAAGCATCGCAAACGGATATGCAGGAGGAGGTGTCGTTAGCGTATGCGGGGAAAGTCGAGTGGCCCTTGGTACTTCAGGCCCACCCGCGCGCCATGATGTGAAGAGCCGGGGACATCATCAGGTCGAACCCGACGGTCATCTGCGCTACTACCGATACCTCGGTGACGGGACCGCCGACCACTCGGGCAGCACCGGCTGGGATACCCACTCGCGCAACATCATCGGGAACCGATGGTGACAGGACAGGGACTGTCGAGCGATGGGTTCTTACAGCAGGATGGTCGTCGTAATCGCGAATTCGGCTGCCACCGAACCAGTTCCGGCGTGGGGGAAGATCAGTCATAGTGGTCGTCGATATGGAGCCGTGCGCCCACGCGTGCCAGGTGGGTGGGAGTGAATCCGAACATGCGGTGGAAAACATCGGTGTAGTGCGACGGTGTCGAAAACCCTGCGTCGACCGCGCACCGGGTGGCGTCGTGGCCCGATAGATACCCGTGAGCGGCGCACAGCATGCGCGCCCATTGCACGTAGCGACGCAAGCTGGTCCCGGTTTGCTCGGCGAACAGCCGCAGGAAGTAGGCCTGTGACAAACCCACCCCGGCGGCCAGTTCCGCCGCCCGGAATCGGCGTGCCGGATCGGCCCGAATGATGTTGGCCGCCAATATGATTCTCTGGTCGTGGATCCTGACCCCAGGAACACTTGCCAGCTCCAGCACGCGGTCGACGTCCATGCTCGGACGATTGCACAGCTCGATGAGTTCGGCTTCTCTGTGGTGATCGATTCCGAACCCGAACACGGTGCGTCGCATGCCCCCGAGGCTGCGGGTCATTCGCGCCGAGGTCGGATCGAAGTAACAGAACAGCAAGCGGCCCGCGCTCCGAACCAGCTTGTGTCGCTCGCGGGCTCGAAAAAGGAAGCTGCGCGCGGTGATATCCGGATACCCGTCCGGCCGAACGGTGAACGGCTCGTCCACCCCGACGCCCAGACACGCCAACGCGCTGGAGTGAGTGTCCAGTTCCAGCGACGCTCCCACGCTCACCGCATGCCCCAACCGCAACCACACGACGAGCGGCGGAGCTGGATGGCACGTTTCTGACAGCGCGGCGGAGGCCATGTCGGCAACGATACGGACCAGTGCCGACCGACCGAAGGTTCGGCAATCACCCAGGGGAGCAACAGATTATGTCGAACGACACGCTCGTGTCTGTCGAGAGGTTCGTGAGGCGCTTCGCGGACGCCTGGGCGGACCCGACCTTCGAACGCCTCATCGCTCTGGTCCACACCGATGCGGAACTGCTTCAACCGTTCAGTCGAAACGTCATCGGCCACAGGAAGATTGATCGCTGGTTGAAACGCACCTTCGCGATCATCCCGGACCTGCGTGGTGAGGTGATCAGCTGGGCGTACCGCGGCGATGTGCTGTTCATCGAACTGCGCTTGTACGGCACGATCGGTCGTCGGCCCGTGGAATGGATCTCCCTCGACCGCATCACCCTCGACGGTGATAAAGTGCGCCGACGGCACGCGAATTTCGACCCGACCCCGCTCATCCTGCCCCTCGCGATGAGCCCACGAACTCTGGCCCGCGCGCTTCACCGGCAGCTCTGATGATCTGGTCGCGCACCCGAGCCGAAGATCGAGGGCCGCGAACCTCTCAGCATCACCGGCGCACTGAATTTCGTGCGAGTTCAGGCTGCTGGCAGCACCGCCGCCAGACCTAGCGTCGAAAAGCTATGCCCGGCTCTCACCGCGGCAGCGGTAACCACCGTTACGCCGATCAGCCCTGACGGCCCACACCAGTGCAGCGCAGAAGCCGCCGAACGCTATGCCTCCAGCCAGCAAGATTCCCACGCCGACAAGGAAGGTAACGAGCACAGGATTGCCGAACCCGAAGTACACGGCGAACGGACTCGACAGCAGTACGCCGACGAAGCCTCCAGCCAGGGCCACGATGAGGACAGGCCGGTCTTTCATCCCTCCAACTCTAGTCTTCGAGCAGTCATTCGCTCCGTCCGAGACGCCAGCATCACAGGCCTCCGCACATCCCGCGCCGACCGAACCAGCCGGCCCGATGCGGTGGAAAGTCAACTGGCCGTGGCGATCCGAGGCCGGGGAATGCACGCTACTGCCGATGAGCGAGTGCCCTACCGGGGTTCTACGACCTCGAAAATTCTGTCCGCCTCGTAGGTGAAGCCCGCGGCAGCCGCGTCGGCTAGCAGCAGCCCGCAACGATCCGCTCGCACGAAGCCCACGTTGTAACTGTCACCACGCCACAAGCGGAACAAGGCCAGGCCCACCGCACGGCATTTCCCGGCCACTTCCCGCACATAGGTATCACCGTCGAATTCGGCGGGCTGAGCGAAACCGAGGCTCTCGGGATCCAGGTCCAACGGAATCTTCCAATTGCGGAACACATAACGCAACCGGTCGTAGACATAGTCGGCGCTCTCGCGGTGATCGAACAGGGCAAGGTATGAATCCATGCCCCACATGCCTCCCTGCAGCGAGGCAATGAGTGTTTCGCGTGCGAGTTCGACAGGGGTACAAGGACGTTCATCGAGCCAGTTGCGATGGCGCTGTTTGAACTCATCCGGGTTGTTCAGCGCATCGGTGACTACCTCGACGAGAAGTGATGCCCAGCTCTCGTCCGGGGCGAGGAGCACAGCTAACGAAATCACCGCGTACTCCGGGGAGCAGGGAAACGGTGACGGCAGCTGGCCGGCAGTCTCGGACACGGAATCTCCTACGGTCTCTGATCAGGTTGTGCCGCAATAGCTTAGGCCTGGAGTCGGACAACACTGACCGCGTGCCGACACTGCGCCGCCGGGGCACCGGAACGTTGCCTGTTCCGGCGGAACCGAGATTCGCACAGGACCACGTAGGCCAAGCGCATCAACCGATGTTGAACCCAGACCCTGGACGTAGCCGATGCCCTCTCATGCCGCTGATCGATCGGTTCTGGACGGCTGCTGCGGCTGACAGCGGACGCACCGCACTGCCAATTACGGCGTCTTGGAGCGGGCGTGCCCGCGCCCTATGGAGGCGCGTGGGTATGTAGTGACAGGATATTCGGTGGGCTACGAATCCTGTTGACTGTCAAACGAGTTCGCATGTTGACGGACGATCGGCCTACCATCTCGTAATGGCTGCGTTGATCACGACTGTCGCGTTGGCGTTTGTCGGCTACCTGGCTACATATGTCAACAGCTTGCGGCTGGCTCAGAGACAGGCGCGGCTGGCGAGGGTCAATCTTCAGTTGAGCGACTTCTACGGTCCGCTATTCGCACTGACGGAAGTCAATGGTCGGATCTATGACACTTTCTCGGCGAAGTCCGCTCGGGCCGATGGTCGTGTCCCCTTTCACCACGATATCCCGCCGACCGAGGACGAACTCGCCGAGTGGCGTACGTGGGCAACGACAGTCTTCATACCGAACCTCCGAGCGATGCGCGATGTGGTGGTGAGCAAAGCCGACCTCCTCATCGAAAAGGAAATGCCGCCGGTCCTGCTCGAACTCTGCGCGCATACCTCTGGATACGAGATCACTGCGGCGGGGTGGGCACAAGGAAACTATGGCGAACACCTGTCGCTGATCCCGTTCCCTGGGAGCGAGCTTCGTGAGTACACCCGTGACCGGTTCATGCTCTTGAAGGGCGAGCAGACACGGCTCCTGGGCAGCGGTCGTACCTATCTTTCCCGTTAGCAACGGCTGGACATCGGCTACGCCGGCCAGCCGACGAGGCAAGTTCCGCCGGGTGTGATGGCTCGACGCGTGGCGGCCCCAGTACAAACTCGCTCCGGCCGGCCTGTCTTCAGGACGGATGGAACATCAACTGGCCGTGATGATCCGGGCTGGTCGTATGCACCGAACTGCCGATTACACAATGCGGGCGCGTACTCGAAGGCGCGCGATTGCCGTGGAGCGAAAGTGGTTGTCGGAGGGTTGATCTAGCTTTCAGGCTGTGTCAGAGAACATCGATCTCCGTTTGACGATCAGGTTCGACGGCGATGAGGAATTGGCCCGGGCGGTGCTCGCCGCAGTCGATGCCGTATTGCTGCATGAGCGCGTCTACTACGAAGTGCCCACGTACTGCGAAGCGTTCGAGGACGGAAGGTTCGTGGTCCGCGGGGAAACCGATCCTGCGCCCATGGGTATCACCCGCTGGTTCAAGTGGGGGCCTCGGTTCGAAGCGCAGATCGAACACACTGTCGCTGAGCTGGTACCCGATGCGCGAGTGGCGATTGACTGGGGATTTCCCGACGAGGACTGGGAATTGGCGGATCCTCCCCGCGACCTCGGGACTGGCCGACGGCTCGAGCCCCAGCTCGCGGCCCCGCCGGTCGAGTGGTCAGATCTCGCCGACCGTTTGGCGCGGGTATTGTCCGACATGCCTGCCGATGCGTACCTGACCTTGCGCGCGACAGACGGTAGATACGCCCAGGTCGTGCACCGGCCTGGAGAAGTCTATTGCGAGGTGGCGTCCAACCGCACCCTGGACCTGCGGCATCGAATGTCCGAAGAGCAGGAAGATTTCATGTCCGCGCACGGCTGGTCCGAGCCCCCGGGCAACGGGACAGAGAATTGGGCAAAGGAACTGCACCAACCCCCAACCTCCAGTGACTACACCGAGCTCGCCCAGGACGTGACAACGGCGCTGTCGAGTGCGCTGGCGATCGCCGCTCCCGTCGACCTGAAGGTTCAGGCATGGAGAGACGGTCTCTCCCAAGCCTTCGCAGTCGATGCTCTCGGATTGAACCGCCTCCCACGCCCGGATCGATTACGCGTCTTCGCGGACGCACCACCACGAAAGCGGCTCAAACTACCTGGTATCGCGACGAGGTACTTGTATCTGAATTGGACCCGGAGAAAGTAGCCGCCGCTGTCGCGAAAAGTGACAAACGCACTGTCATGGCGCGCGACGGGCGGCACTGCCACCGTTGTCGTACTCTCCAATCCATGCCGAGGATCAGGTTCACGAATCCACACTCCGACAAGAGTTTTGCGGTGTGGGTCGAGCCTTGGGCAAGGGATTATTGGCTTCGTCCCGGCGACGTGATCACTCTTGAGTTCGACGAGAGCGACCGTGCGGTGCAAACCAGTAACGACCCGGACTTCGACGTGGCCCGGTATGACGACAGCCTGGTGGTGTGGACGGGATCCATCAATGAAGTCACTGTTCTGGACCGATTGGGCACTGCACTCGAATGCGGTCACCAGCGGCCGACATAGAGTTGACGTCGCCGACACGCACTGATCTGCCGCGAGTCGGGCGGTTGGGCTGTGCCGGACGCGGTCGGTAGATTGCGCGCGTGCAGGTTGATTCGCTCTCAGAGCTACCGGACGGGGGCTGGTCTGTTGCCGTCCACGGCGCACGACCGTCCGAGCTGGTTCGGGCCTTCGATCCGGCTCTGCTGTACGTGGTGATCGAAGGTCATTCTCCCGCCCGGCCAGGCTGGCATCGCCTTCCAATAGCGTTGAGCGGCAATGGTGAATCGATTCGACCGCGCACGGTGCGAGGTATCCGCTTCGACCTCTGCGTGAGTCCGCGAGAGGCCATCGAAGCCGGGCCGGAGTTGGACGAGAGTGACCAGGGCCGGCTCTATGCGTGGCAGGTGCCGACCGAGCCGCCGGACTATTTGGTGTTGAGCGACAAGGAAGGTCGGTCGCGACGAGCCGCGATGGACGGTATCGGTGTCGCTTTGCTCATCGATCTTCCGCACCGCCGCGAGACGGCGATCGTGTGGGGCTCCAGTCGGGATGTGCTGGAATCGGCGGTGGAGCGGCTTCGCTGCCAGATGATCGGCGAAATCCGTTGACAGCGTAGGGCTGTGCTCGCACACTGGGCCGGTCGCCTTGTTGTCGGGGAAGCCGGGTGGTCGTGTATGTCCGATGATCACACGATGGTCGGTCGCGTAGTCGCGATCACCGATGCGGTGGCGGCCGCGTCCGGGCCGATGTCGCTCGCGGAACTCACTCGCGGTACCGGATTGCCCAAGGCGACGGTCCGCAGAATCGCCAATGATCTTGTGCGCCATGAGGTTCTGGAACTCGTCGCCGATGGCTACCGGCTCGGCGCGCGGCTGGCCTACTACGGATTCCGAGCGGTGAACGAGGAAGGGCTGTCCGTCGTCGCGCCGCCACATCTGAGGGAGCTCTCGCTGCGCGCGCACGGGGAGGTCAGCTGGTGCGGGGAGTTCTTCGACGGTGAAATGGTCTTTCGGCAGCTGGTTTTCGGGCACGAGTACCGCGAGGCGGTCCGGAACCAGAACTGGCCGTCCAATGCCCGCCTCGGGTCCAGCATTGCGCTCACCGCTGCCGGAAGGCTGCAGACGGCATACGACGCCGAACTCAGCGAGCGGATCACGCATACCGGATGCGCTCCGCTGACCAAGCATTCGGCGACCTCTCCCCGCGAGCTCGGGCTGCTGCTCGAGCAGGCGCGCGCGACCGGGCTGGCCTACGAACGCGAACAGGTGACCCCCGGCTGGAGTTGTGTGGCGGCCGCCATTCTCGACGCCGAGGAACGGCCGCTCGGAGTCATCGGCATCACCGGCCGGAGCTCGGCCGCCGCCCAGCGCTCCACCCAGCGTGCCCTGATCGCCGCCGCCGATGCCATCGGCCGCGATCTGCGTTCCCTCGTCCGCACCGCGATCGCGCCCCGTATCACTGAGTGATACGGCCGCTCGCGACGACCTGCGCGAACACTCCGAACAAAACATCGGAGGAACACATCCTGAATTAGGTCACAGCACGAAAGCTCGTGCCGTACCACCTGATACAGGAGCCTCCATGTTCTCCCAGTTGACACGAACGCTGTGCGCAGGACTCTTCGTACTCGGCGCCACCGCCGCCTTCACCGTCTCCGGCACGATCACCGCCCCGGCGCTTCCACCCGGCACGATCGAGTTGCAGCACGAGTTCGACATCTACCAGCGCGCATCCGGCACCAACGACAGCCCCCTCGGATTCCACGTCTCGATAGACGATTCCGCCACCGCGACCAAATTCACCGGATTGGCATACACCATCAACTCTTCCGGACGGGTCAAGGAGGGAGTGATCAACGGGCGGACGATCACCTTCCGGATCGAATGGATCAGGGACAGCAAAGTCGGCATCTACCAGGGAACCTACTTCGACGACGGCTACCTGCGCGGCAACACCTCCCAGGAGGAGTCGAACCACTCCGCCGAATGGTGGAGCCGCTACGCCAACTGGAGCGTCTCCTGACCTGCTGACCGAAAACCTAAGCCCCGCATCTGTTTTCCCAGATGCGGGGCCACTCGGCACGGGCTGCTGCATGGGTGGGTGTCACTGTCACCCGATCCGGAGGCAGCTCCCGCCGATTCCAAGGTGCTGACTTGTCACACCTGCTTGCCGAGTGGCGCGCGGTTCGAAACGGCCGTGCGGCAAAACGAAGGTCAACGCGCCGAGGCAATCTCGGCCGGCCGAACGCACTCAATTGTCGATGAGCGCGAAGTTCGGGTCGGTAGGCGACCAGGTTGTCCAGGGCGTGATCCACAGCGACGATTGGATGGTGATCAGTGTGGATTGCTGCTTCTCATCACCGGAAATGCCTTCTGTGACAGTCGGTATCGCTATCGTTCAGTTGAACGACGGGTTCTTCTCGCATGGGGAGCTGAATCGCTGGCGCCTCATTCTTCGCGGAACGTACGACGCGCAGCTCGGATGGGTGGATGATCCCGGGGATCCGGAGATTGGTTCGACGCTTCGATTGATCATCGACGACACCGTCAGCTGCCTGTGGGACGTGTGGGCGGGTCATGTCGTAGATCTGCAGTGGGAGCTCGACGCCAGTGTCCGCGCGGCGGTCGAACAGCTGAACCTGAGCCTGCCGTCACACGTGCACCTCACCAACGAATCTGCCTAGAGAGGATGACCGCCTGAGCCCACACCGCATGGCGTGCGATCCGGGACTCGGGGCTGGGCGGCCTGTGACGGATAGCCGCCCTGTCTACATGGGTAGCCCTGTCTACGCTGATCGAGAGCAGCGGGTCTCATTGCCTCTGCAGGAGTTGATGATTGAGTGGGTCGATTGGTAGATGGGTAGATCGAAGTCGTCGGACATGCCGGCCGATGTCCGTCAGCAGTGGCTGTTCGAGCGCCTGGTGGAAGAGGTGTGGTCGAACGGCCCCACCGAACACTGGTACGAGCTGAACATCACCTACGTCGCCGCGGGTTCGTCGGTGATGATGAAAACCGAGGCCAGTCTGCAGGATGGCACGACAGTGCTCGACCGGCCGCTGGGCCTCAGGGATCTCCCGCAACAGCAACGAACCTTGATGTACAAGGCCGGTCGGGGCACGTGGTTCACCCAGTATCTGACGATCAGCCGCACCGGTGACGCATTCACCGAGTACGGGTACGACGAGCCCGAATACTTCCCATTCGGACGCGCCGACCTCGAGGAGGATCTGCGCCTCTACCCACGAGAGATCGTGCCGCAATGGATCATTGACCGCTCAACGCAGAATCGGCCTTTACCCTCAACCAAGGTGGATGGGTTTGTGTCGCTGCCATCACCAGTGGCACTGCGATCGGATGAAGAGCTACTCGCGCGGACCGACGCCGAACAGGCACTCGCCAGCGCGATCGCCGGTGGAACCCCCGAGCCCGTGGACGATGACTGGTGGTGCTTCAAAGTCGAACTCGATCCTCGACGCCACGGCGGCCTCAGCACCGTGTATTGCCAAGCCCTCACCGATCACCATCAAGGGCTTATCAATGGATCCGAGCGTCGGCGCGCGGACATCTTCGCCGACCGCCGAATAGTGCTGATCGACTCATCTGTCGCTACCGGCCAGACCCACAGCCCACCCCTGAGCCAACTCCTGAAGGCTCCGGACGCGGCCGAGACACTCCTTACCCTCACACAGCTCCGCCAAGCTTGGACCAAACTCGGCGGACGCTGGGAGCCTTGACGAACGGGGCTGCCAGCCACTCTTGCTGGGTGCATCGGAAGATCACCAGCGAGCCCTGGGCTGTCTGTGGGCTGAGACGGATGAAGCTGTCGGCGGAAATGAGGCCGAGCAGGTAGGGGCCGTGCAAACTGGGCGAGCTTAGGTCGTCGGGACCTCCGTCGGCATAGTTGTCGCGGTATTGCGGGTGACGGAGTACTGACCCGGTGATAGGTGCCGGAATCCAGGTGGATCGTCATGCAGGATCTCGAGGGCCGTGCGAGGCCGGGGCAGAGTTCGGCACCCTATTTGCTCGGTGCGGCTATCGAGTGATCCGCCACAGGGTGGTGGTCCGCTTACGCGATTCCCACAGCACCGCCGCGAACAGGTCCGGGGACACGGGCATCACCGTCTCGACGAAACCCTCCGGTCCGGCCCACACCTCGAGGTCCACCATGTCGAGGATCGCCGCGTCGGTGAGCATGCCGTCGGTGAGCACCGGGGCCTGCTCGGTGCCGAGCAGCAGGGCGCGGTCGTCGCACAGATAGCCGCCGGAGGTGTCGAATCCTGTTGCGAGACCTAGCGACTCGGCGTCGAGCGTCGCCAGGATCTCCAGGTCCGGCCAACTTGCCACCATGACGCGGGACGGGTCGGTGGGGTAGGGGCCCAGCAGCAACCGCGCACCGGTTGAATCGAAGGCCAGGGGGAGCAGTTCCTCGGTGCGGAAGATCTCTCGCACCACGAGCGCGTCTCCGTCGGCGCGAATCACGGTGAGCGCGTTGCCGTCCTGCCCCATCGCGAAATCACACACCACCGCGGGCTGTACGGGGTGGCGCAGCAGGTGCGGTGTTGCGTCGTCGACATCGACGTGCGCCTCAGCCAGGATCCGACCGGCCAGGTCCATCAGCATCACCCGGTGCGACTCGGAGAACTGCCGTCCTGTTCGCGGGGCACCGGGCGCGGTCACGAGCAGTCGATCCGGGGCGAGGAACACTGCGCTGTCGGCGGGCACGGGTGCGCGCACCGGGTCCGCGCCCGCACCGGACTGGATCCAGAGACCGTCCGGGCAGGTGGCGGCGAAAGTGTCGGAGCCCGCGGCGATATCGAGCAGTCTCGCTGTGCCCGGCAGCGATGTGGGCCGGTGCCTCAGTGGTGAGAGGGTCGCGTCCCACAGGGTCAGCACGCCGCGGGCGAGTGTTGCCGCGGGCCCGGGTGTCGAGGGCGTGCGCGGCAGTGTTCCGTCGAGTTCGTCGATGATCTGAACCAGCTCGGCACGCGGTGACACAGGGCGACGGTACAAGGCCCGAACAGTGTGCGATCCGCGCGGGGCACCAGGTCGACCCGGCCTGGCGCGCGCGACCGCCTCCTCTTGCCGAATTGTCCGTCGCGACAGGACTCTCCGAGTGCTGAGCTCAACTCCTGGTCGCGGCCAGGGCGGTGTCGAGACTGTCACACAGCACGAACAGTGCGTCCGCGCCGGTGATCTCGAGCGGCCGCCGCACCGGGTAGGAGGCGACCACGCGTGGCAGTTCCCGGCATTGCTGCGCGGCGGCGGCCAGGACGGTGATCCCTGCCGAGCCCAGGAAACTGACCCCGGTCATATCCACCACCACGGTGCGCGGGTTGGGCGCCAGCGCTTGGCGCAATACGCGTTCGAGCATCGGCGCGGACGTCACGTCGATTTCCCCGCTCACGGTTACCACCGGGTTCGCGGGGTCCTCGTCGAGCCGTATCCGCAGAAGCTGGTCCGGAGCGTTCATCAGCGAACTTCCCTCCACGTTGGTCCGATTCACACCATTCGGTGAAGGGTTTACCACCCCGGCACCGGTTTCGATACTGGCATCGGAGCTGACCATTCATGCCAATCCGACCGACCAGTCACTTTTGCCCCGCGTGCCCGGTCCGGGGCCCCGCAGAGATCGGGGGAGGGCCGACTCGTCGTGTCGGCGGGCGTGTCGCAGGTGCGGGGTTTGGTGCCGAGGAGACCGGGGTATCGATCGGTGCGAGTCATCGCGCCCAGGCACGCTGACCGCTCAGGGGCGTCCGCGCCCGCATTCGTCGAATCCGAAGGAGAACCCGAGGTGGCACAGATGCGAGAATCCGCCACGGCGAACACCATTGGCGCGCCCGCAATACCGGCGGACCAGTCGATGCCGCTGGAGCGGGCCGCAGCGGACCGGCACAGCCGGGCGATGCATCTGATGGTTCGGCTCGCCCCGGGACTCTCGGACTCCGCGCTCGCGGATCTGGCCATCGCCGCAGACCGGCTGCGCGGACAGGAAGGACTGCCCCCGATCGAGTTCACGGCGCAATGGTGAACCCGAATCTGTTCGCCTGAAGCGGTCGCCGCGTCGACAGGGCCCAGGGTCGCCGCGGCCCGGTTGGCCGGCAACTGGGGCGGCACCACGTTCCACTTCGTCCCCGACCGATTCGAATCCGCGCTCGAACACGCACCCGTCGCCCTCGAAATGGACGTGCCGCAGGCTGCGAGCAAGCTCGTTGACTGCGCTCTGTAGCGGCGTCGCATCGTCCGGATCGGGGTGATAGCTGAGCCATCCCTCGTCCAGGGCGCGGTCGCAGACCGTATGAGCAAGCAACTCGACCCGACGAAGGTACTCAGACTCGCTTAACCTTGCCATCACGGATCGGTTCTACAGGACTGAAGAGTGCGTGCGCACTCTCTTTTCTCGAAGGGCGCATCGATGGGGGACGCTCCGCAATGTCGCGTACCGCCTCGGCCGATCCGGCCAGGTCGATGTTGTGGACGCGAGATGAACTGCGGCGCAGGCGCATCCGCTACTGCCGAGTTGCGGATGTGTTTCGTGGGAGTGGATTCGGGGGTGGGAGTGATACTGAGCCGGATGATTCGCGCTGGATGACCGTCAAGTGGCTGGTTCAACAGCGTCGACCTGGTTCAGGTCTGAGGTGATCCCAACTCTGTTGCGACGTAGGGAAGTTCTTGAACGTCCGGCCGATATTCGAAAGCTCTGAACTCCAGGCTGTTCGGGTCTGTAGCACCGCCGACCGTGCGCAGGGTCGCGACCGTCTGGGCGGCAAGGCTGTGCACCGTGGGATTCGCGGTGCCGGTGCCGGTCTTGGGGCCCATCCATCTGCGGTTATCAGGATGATCGATGAGATATCCCGGAGTGCCCCAACGCCATCCGAGTTCGAGCAATGGATCGTGAAGTGCTGCGGGACCTGGGCTTGCCCCTTTTTCGTTCCAGAGCCGACTGTCGAGCTGGTCGCCCTTCGACCCTTTCGAAAGTTGAATCGACAGTTGGGTTCCGGGGATCGGCAGGTCGAGATATCCCTGGCGAGGCAACGTTGTCAACACCCAACCCAGCCGATCGGTGAAGTCGTCCCAACCCGAGCAGCGGGCGGGCACACCTCTGGTGGTTGGTCGATCGGGAACAGCGGTTCCCAGGCGCGGGCGATCGGCGGGTCCGTCGTCATTGAAGGCGCACACGCGGAGATGGGAAGGGGCGGAGCCCAGTCCATCTCGAAGGACAGCAACAATCGCCGCCGCGATCTCGTCGCGGTAGGTCGCGTTGTGTCGCCAGCCTGTGCGCCATTCGTGGGCGAGTTCTGCGGGGCTCTCACCCTGCCCGCCGATCTGGCCGTCGTTATCGGCTGCCTGCGCGGCATCAGGTAGTGGCTCCCACACAGCGTGCTCCATAGGGCGCATACCGCCGGTTTCGTGATCGCGCACGAGCGACAACGAAGCTGTCCGCTGCGCCTGCAGAACCATCCGTAGCTGGGTCGCTGCCTCGTGATCATCGGGGACCGAGACCGTGACGCCGACGCCTTTCCCGTCCGGGCAGAACAGGATCCGTTGGCCGCTGCCGGTATCGCGCAGTTGGACGGTCTCTCCGAGCTGCGGCCGCACGACCTCCCCGTCATCATCCCGATTCGGGGACAACACCCGAGGAATATCGGCTTGCAGCAGTGCCCAATCATCCTCGGCCACAGTCACTTCCTTCCACATCGCGGCCGCCAATCTAACAAGACAGGCCGACAACGATCCGCCAAGTCGGGAGATGGCACGCGCGCGGCCGAACACACTCAACTGCGACATAGCGCGCTTGCCGAACCTGCCTGCCGGAGGTGGCGAAAGTTCAACTGGCAGAAGCGACCTGAGGTGAGCTGAACCTCCGCTGCTGCTTGCGGGTGAGCCTGCTGTCCGAGGTGACAGCCAATGGGCGTCGGACTACGTGCTCGGCGTCAACGATTAGGGCGGTCCCGGTAACGGGTCCCAGCCATCGACTTCGCGCTGGCGGCCCATGAGCGTCTCGGTTCCATTGAAAATGGCCAGCCAACCGGTTGTATTGAAGGCTCTAATGCTCGTCATACGAACCGTCACCGCGCCTTTGTGTACCTTGCTGATACCTCGCGCGACGTCGATCGAGTTGGTCGAAGACGCGTTGCGCCCATTCGCGTGTTCCTTCGTTGTCACTGTTCGATGCGGTGGTGAGGGTGGCGTGCCATGGTGAGGTGGTCAGCAGGGACCAGTAGCCCGTTCTTAGTGAGTGCAGGGTTTCCCAATCCGGGGGAGTCACGCTGGTGTGACCGTCGAGAAAACTAGCCAGTGCCCACAGATCGTGATAGCGATCCTGGTTTGGAGCCAGTCCACCGATGTGTGAGAGATAGTGGGTGAGAACGTGTTCGGCGTGGTCGTAGTCCCACAGCGTGCCGCCCATGCCGCCACACCCGGTCATGGTCGACAGTAGGTTGCCGGTGTGATCGATGAGAGCTTCGTCGGCATCGGGTGCTGCGATCGCGTCGTGGATCGGCGCAGCGCACGCGACTTTGTAGGCGAATTCGCCGTTCAGATGGTGTCCGTCGCAGGCTTTGCGCAGGAGCCACGGTTCGGCCGCGGGATCACCGAGCTCGCAGAGAGCGTAGACCAGGTACACCCGCCCCCAGCCCACGGTGCGGTCAGCGAGCCAGATGAGGCTGGTGCTGGCATCGGGTAGCCGGGCAAGAGCCTGCGAGGCAAGTAGTCCGAAGGTGTCCGACAGCAAACCGATCGTCTGGATCAACGAGATGTCGTCCTCGGTGCCGACGACCGCGAGCAATGCCATACCGAGCACGGTTGGGTTCTGGTCGGTGCTGGTACGGACGAGGTGACGGCCGAGCTCGCGGGCCTGGCCGGGGTCGGCGCGGCGGATCGCCGCCGCGATCGATGGCCACAGCGCGATCTCGATGTCGTAGTCGACAACCTCGCGGTACAGGCGGGCGATATCGCGGTGTTCGGTTGGTGCGCTGAAGAATTCGTCGATGAGGCGACTGGTGCGGCTGCCCTGGTCGTCGGATCTGTTCGCACTCCACACGCGGCTTCGTCGGCGGGCGGCGTCCGGGTATGGTTCACCGTCGCGAGGGAGAGGAACGTCCGGGTTCTGGCGGGCGAGGGTGAGCGCGTGTTGGTAGAAAGTGGTCGGGGAGCCGGCCTTGGCCGAGCCCGTGGATGCGCTCATCGCGCGGGGGAGAGCTCGATTCTTTCGATCATGGGCACCGATATTGACAGGCGTTGACTGCCTTCGCAATTGGATTGGGCGGCGCCGCTGAAAAACCTGACTACGGCGATTGTCCGAATCGGCCATTCGTACCGCATGGCGTGCTGACCGAACCGGCCAGCTTGGCGGCGCGAAGATCAACGGGCCGAACGGATCTGGCGGCGGTCGACTGCGCGCGGTTGCCGAGTTGGGACCGACAAGGCCGCTCGGATGTGGGTGTGCGAGATACCTCAAGATTGCCACCGGTGCGTGCTCTGAGGTGGTCGTGGCTGTTCACACCTGTCGAGGTAGCGGGCGGTGCGGTGATGTGATGGTGTAGGTCTCGTGTTAAAGAAGCCGGCGGACTGCCGCGACGTGTATGACCTGCTCGACTACAACATTCGACCGCGGCCGGGGATGTGGGCGCGGTCGCTGCAGGAGTTGGAGGCGATGCTGCTCGGCTATTCGGTTGCCCTCGAGGTGCATTCGGTGCCCGAAGAGTTCGCTTTCGGCGCTCGGGGGCCGTTCACGAATTGGCTCGGATCGACGTACGGATGGGGTATGTCCTTGGGGCGGGCCGTTGCCATCGAACAGCATCTGCAGGATGAGGAAACGCCGATCGACGCGTTCTTCCGGTTGACCGATCAGTACCGAACAACGCGAGAGCCCAACACCGCACAAGAAGTCGGGGATATCTGAACGGTCAGCCCGTGGTGGACTATCAGTCGACGAGGAATACCGTTCGCCTTCGATGTGCGGGTGTTCTCGAGCTGCGGGAAGGGCTGGTTAGAGCGAGGTGGGCACGCCGGTGGCGAGCCAGTGTCGGATCTGATGGGCGGCTTGGTCGGCGACGGGGTGGCCGGGTGGACGGGTGGCGAGATCACTGAGGGCGAACATGTCCAGGACTCGGCCGAGGTAGCCGAAATCGGATGGGGTGTTGAGGTCTTCGGGGAGGTGGTTGGTGAAGCCGGCCGCGAAACCCTGCAGGAAGGGGGCGGGGTAGTCGTGGCCGAAGCGCACCATGTTGGCGGCGTCGGCGTAGGGGCAACCGGAATGGCTGAACTCCCAATCGAGGACCGCGTCGACTCGCCATCCGGTTGAGGTGCGGGTGACCAGCAGGTTTTTCGGGTTCATGTCCGAATGAACCAGGCGGGCCTGATGGTTCACCGCGGTCAATGCCGGAGCATGTGCGGCGCACAGCTCGGCCCAGGCTCTTCTTGCCGACAGCTCCAGGCGAACCTCCGGAACTGCGGTCATGCATTGGTCGGCGAACGCGGGCAGTTGCTCCGACCACAGCGGCACCGTCGACACGGTCAGGTCCGAATCGGCGAAAAAGCCAGGGCGGTCGAAACTTATCGCACTGGTTTCGGCTGCCACCCGTCCGACCTCTTCGCCGAGTGAGCGAAAGTCTTTGCTGCTCAGCGATGTATCCGACAGGACCTGGCTGAGCTGAGTGCCTGCGACGTAGTCGAGCATCATCACCGAGCGTGGTGGCTCGTCGGCCGAGGTCGACGGCACGACGCCGATGACCGTCGGGACCGGAAGCCGCTGTGCGGCCGCGGCCATGACGGCGGCCTCGATGGCGTGGTCGGCGGTGCCCACGCGCACCACTACCGAGCGCGCCGAGAGCACCAGCAGACAGGTCTCGTGCGAGTAGCCACCGGCCAACACCCGTGACTCGAGCACGCGATCCCCGAGAATCTCACCGATACGCCTCGCCTCGTCCCATCGCACTCGGCCAGTCTTCCTGAGCGTCAATACCTCGAACACTTCAGGAGTTCGATCGCCGCCGCGGTCGGTGGGCTCGGTCCGCTCGTATGTCCGGAGGCGTCCTCGCGAGGTCGTTGCCTTGGTGGTTGCGGGAAAATTCAATCCCGCTGCCCGTTGTTGATATTAATGTCAGTAATGATCATACTGTCGAGTGTGGTTGTGGTGCTTGGACCACATGCCAGTAGGCTCAACCGAGAGGACGTTCGGCATGACGCTGAACCGAATCGACGTGCATCAGCACATGATTCCGCCGGTCTATGCAGAGGTGCTCCGTTCGCACGGCATCACAGCGGCGGGTGGTCGAGAGCTGCCGCAGTGGAGCCTGCGGGAAGCCGTCGATACCATGGCGGGGGCCGGTATCGGATCGGCGATTTTGTCCGTGTCGACTCCCGGCACCACCTTCCTGTCCGATCCCGCTGAGGCGGCAAAGCTGGCGACAGCGGTGAACGATTATGCCGCCGAGCTGGCGGCGGGCTCGCCGGAGACCTTCGGATTCTTCGCCACGGTCCCTCTTCCCGATGTGGCGACCGCAGCGGAGGAGGCGGCCCGGGCGCTGGATGAGCTGGGCGCGGATGGGGTTGTCCTGCTGGGCAATTCGCGCGGTACCTACCTGGGTGAGGAGGGCCAGGACGCGTTGTTCCGCGTGCTCGATGAGCGCGCGGCGGTGGCGTTCGTGCACCCGGGGATCTGCCCGGCCCCACCGTCCCGGGTGTGCTGCCGTTCGCGGCGGACTTTCTGCTCGATACCAGCCGCGCCGCATATCTGCTGGTGCGCAACGGTATTCGTCAGCAATACCCGAACATTCGGTTCGTGCTCAGTCACGGCGGGGGATTCGTTCCCTATGCCTCGCATCGCATGGCGCTGAGCATTTTCACCCAGACCGGGCGTAGCCCGATCGAGGTTCTCGATGATCTCGCGAGTTTCTACTTCGATACCGCGTTGACTTCGAGCGCGGCGGCCCTACCCACGCTGCTCGAGTTCGCGGCACCGGGCCATGTGCTCTACGGCAGCGACTGGCCGTTCGCCCCCGAACCGGCCGTGCACTACTTCCAGGCCGGTCTCACCGAGTTTCGAGGAGCCGACGAGGCGACGCGTGCGGCGATCGACCGCTCGAACGCCGCCGCATTGTTCCCGCGTTTCGGCGGCGTGACGGCTCCGGTGCGCGAGCGGTCGTTGCGCACCCGAGTGCGAAACGAGGTGCGCACGCGCGTGTTTCGGGCGGTGGCGCGCGCCGCCAACCGCCGGTGACTCGGCAGCGGAACCGATTCAGAGTTCCGGAATCTCGGGCAGCGGTCCGGTGCTGAGTCGTTCCGCAGTGCGCTTGTTCATACCGAACATGCGCAGCATGCGATAGGTCATCTCGTCCGAGAGGGCGTCGGCGTCCGCGCCGGGGTCCGCGTCGAGCAATTGCAATAGCCCCAGCAGGGCCCCGCCCGCGGACATGACGGCCAGATCCGCGTCCATCGGCTCGAAGCGCCCGGCGTCCTGGGCCGCGCGGATGTCGTGACGTGCCCGCGGGGCGAGTCCCTCGTTGCGGAGCATGACGCCCATCCCCGAGTTGAGCACGACCTTCACCATTTCCGGTATGCGGCGTTGCAGGCGCCCGGTCATCCGGAAGCTGACCGCGAACACCTCGGCCGGGTCCTCGTACAGCGCCACGATCTGATCGCGCATTTCGCTGTAGACCAGCAGGGCCGAGCGGACCGCTTCGTCGAAAAGCTGTTCCTTGGAGTCGAAGTGGTTGTAGAAGCTGCCGAAGCCGACGTCGGCGGCATCGGTGATCTCCTGGATGCTCACCGAGGACCGGCCTTCGGACAGGAACCCGCGCGCGGCGGCCAGCAGCGCGTTGCGGGTGCGCTCGCGGCGGCGATCGGTGCGGGTGGGCGCCGCGGGTTCGGCAGTCATCGGACCTACTTCCCTCTTGGAAGCCAAATCATATCTGAGGAATCTGTCAGTACCGATTTACGATGCAACTCACAGTTCTGATCAAATCATCAAATACTCCTTGACAGAGGAAACCATCTTGACTGATGATTTCATCATCAATGCTCTGGAGGTAGCCGTGACAAGCACAGACAACGAGGTCGAGGCCGGGCGAACGGTCCGCGTCGGTGATCGTGACATCTTCTTCACCGAGGCGGGTACCGGCCCGGTGCTGGTGCTGTTGCACGGCGGTGGACCGGGAGCGTCGGGGTTGTCGAACTACTCACGCAATATCGAGGTCCTGGCCCGCCGGTTCCGGGTGATCGTGCCCGATCTGCCGGGTTACGGCCGATCGAGCAAACACATCGATCAGCGTGACCCGTTCGGCGATCTCGCCGCCGCGATCGGCGGACTGCTGGAGGTGCTGCAGGTGCCCCGAGCCCATCTGATCGGCAATTCCTACGGCGGTGCCGCGGCACTGCGGCTGGCGATGGACCGGCCCGAACAGGTCGACAAGCTGATCCTCATGGGCCCCGGTGGCGTCGGTACCACCCGTACGCTGCCGACCAGCGGGCTGCAGTCCCTGCTGTCCTACTACACCGGGCAGGGCCCGAGCCGGGAGAAGCTCGCGCAGTTCCTGCGCGACTACCTGGTGTACGACGCGAGCGCGATCACCGACGCCATCATCGACGAACGGTACCGCGCGAGTGTGGATCCCGAGGTGGCGGCGAACCCGCCGCTGCGTCGTCCGTCCGGGCTCGGCGCGCTGCGCACCGTATGGCGGATGGACTTCACCCGCGATCCGCGCCTGAGCTCGGTCACCCACCCGACCTTGGTGATCTGGGGTGCCGACGATCAGGTCAACCGGCCCGAGGGCGCGCGCATGCTCGCTGACCGCATGCCCAACTGCGATCTCTACCTGGCCGCGCGCACCGGCCACTGGGTGCAGTGGGAACGCGCGGAACTGTTCAACGATCTCGTCGTGGCGTTCTTGGGACAGTCGGCATGAGTGACCACCCGCTTGTCGATCCGAGCGAATCAGTCTATGGCGCAGTGCATCTGGGCTACCTGGTGGTCCACTCCCAGCGACTCGCGGATTGGCACCGGTTCGGTGCGCTCGCGATCGGACTGCACACCGACCGGCCCGACGCGGACACACTGCGCTTTCGGCTCGATGACCGCGCGTGCCGATTCCTGATCCGGCGCGGCACCGCCGAGGATGTCACCGCGCTGGGCTGGCATGTGGACGATCACGAAACGTTCGACCGGATTCTGGCCCGCGTCAGCGACCGTGGCGTACCGATCCAGGAAGGCACCGCCGAGGACTGCGCGCTGCGGGGCGTGGAAAGGCTCTGGCGCTTCCCGGGCCCCAAAGGCATTGCGACAGAGGTCTTCACCGCCCCGATCACCACCGATGAGCCGCTGCGGATGCTCAGCTCCGGATGGGTGACCGGCGAGGCCGGTCTGGGTCACGTGGCGATCGTGTCCCGCGAGCCGGAGTTCATGCACGCCTACTACCGCACTCTGTTCGACTCGCGCCTATCGGATTTCATCGACGAGAACGTCTCGGGACTGAAGATGAAGATCCGATTCCTGCGCGTCAATGAACGCCATCATTCGATCGCCGTCGCCAATATCCGCGGCCTCAAGATCGACCCCATCCGGACCCGCGTCCAGCACGTCAATATCCAGTCGGCGACCCTCGAGGACATGCTCGCCGCGTTCGGACGCGTCACCGACCTGGGTTTCCGGATGGCGTGGTCGGTCGGGCAGCACACCAACGACCGCGAACTGTCCTTCTACTGCGTCACCCCTTCGGGTTTCGAACTCGAGGTCGGCTGGAACCCGGTCGTGATCACCCCGGAACTGGATCGGGCCTGGACGGCCACGACCTACCAGGGCATCAGCATCTGGGGGCACAACACCGTCGCGCCGAGCCCGCTGGACAAGTTCGACCAGTTGCGCAATGTCGTTGCGCGCCTGCGCACCCCGGAAATCACCGTCCCCGAACTCATCGGAAGTACAGGCAAATGAGCGAATTCGATCATGAGGTCGTGATCGTCGGCCTCGGGCCGACCGGGTTGACCCTGGCCAATCTGCTGGGCCGGCGCGGGATCGACGTGCTGGTGCTCGAACGCGAACCGCACTACTACGGCCTGGCGCGCGCGGTCTACACGGACGACGAAGGCATGCGTATCTTCCAAACCGCCGGTGTGGCAGACGAACTCGCCGCGGACATGAACACCGACTCCACCGTGCAATGGGTGCGCGGCGACGGCCGGGTCCTGGCGCAGTTCCGTCAGGTCGAACGTCCGCTGGGCTGGCCGGTATCGAACTTTCTGTATCAGCCGTATCTGGAGAACAGCCTCGAACGAGCACTCGAGCAGTACCCGCACGTCACCGTTCGTCGCGGCCGCTCGGTCACCGATTTCGAGCAGGACGCCGACGGGGTGGTGATCGACCACGAGCACTGCACGAGCTCGGGATACGGCACCGGTCCCCTCGAGATCGAACCCGGGAGCCGCGAGCGGGTCCGGGCGCACTACCTCATCGGATGCGACGGCGGCCGCAGTATTGTGCGCACCCATCTCGGGATCGATATGTCCGGCACCAGCTTTCCCGAACGATGGCTGGTCGTGGACCTCGAAGCCCGCGACGGTATCGACGCCTTCCGGCACCTGCCCTACTTCGACTTCGTCTGCGATCCGGCCATGCCGATCGTGTCGTGCCCGCAGCCCGACGGGCATCACCGGTTCGAGTTCATGCTCTGCGAGGACCAGACCAAAGAGGAGATGGAGGACCCCGCCACCGTCGAGCGGCACATCTCCCGTTTCGTGGACACCAGCGAAGTGCGGGTGCTGCGCAAACTCGTCTACACCTTCAACGCCGTCGTCGCCGACAGCTGGCGCGACCGGCGAATCCTGCTGGCCGGCGACGCCGCGCACATGACACCCCAATTCATCGGTCAGGGAATGAATTCCGGGGTCCGCGACGCGGACAACCTGTCCTGGAAACTCACCGCGATCCTGCGCCACGGCGCGGACGGCTCGATCCTGGACAGCTACGAGTCCGAACGCCGACCGCACGCCAAGGCGATGATCGACCTGTCGGTGTTCAACAAGAACCTTGTCTCCCTTGATAATCCGGTGCTCGCGACCCTCCGCGATATCGCACTCGCCACCGCGGTGCGCGTACCCGGCCTCGGCGGCTGGGTGCGCGGCGCGAAGATGAAGCCCGCACCTCGATTTCGCCGCGGCGCCTATCTCGGCATGGACCGTCCGATCCTGTTCGGCATCGAAGGTCGGCTCACACCCCAGCCGCAGGTGCGCACCTACGACGGCAAACTTCAGCGATTCGACGACGCCCTCGGACTCGGTTTCGCACTGGTCGGGCTCGGTGTGGATCCGCGCACCACGCTCGGCGCGCGGGACCTCGAGGCCCTGCGCGCGGTGGGCACGCGGTTCGTCACCATCTATCCCGTCGGTGGACGCCCGCAGGGCAAACCCGGTGACGGGCGCGACGATGTGACCGATATCGAGGACCACACCGGGGTGTTGACCCTCTGGTTCCAGCGCGCGCGTGTGCGAGCGGGCGCGGTCGTGCTGATCCGCCCGGACCGTTTCGTCTTCGGTACCGCCACCCCCGAGAACGCTCCCACCCTGATCGCCGCCCTCACCGGCCAGCTCGGCCTTGCAGCGCAGTCGAGCCCCGCGCCGACATTCCGCACCCCGAGCGCCCCGGTGGAGCCGGACCTGATCGGCAACCACTTCGAGGAGACCCGATGAAACTCCAGAGCTCCCAACAGTTTTCGACGCTGCAGAGCGCCGCTGAACGCCTGCGCACGGCCGCGACCAGCGGCACCGCTGTTGCTCCGGTCCGCGATCTGATCGGCCGCGACGATGTCGAGGCGGCCTACGCGGTCCAGAGCATCGGAGTCGCCCACCGGCGCGCTCTCGGCGCACGGATCATCGGACGCAAGATCGGATTGACCTCGCCCGCGGTGCAGCAGCAACTCGGGGTGGACCGGCCCGATTTCGGCGTGCTGTTCCACGACATGCAGGTTCCGCAGACCCCGCCGGCCGAACGTCCACTTCTGTTGCAGCCCAAGGTCGAAGCCGAACTCGCCTTCGTGCTCGCCGCGGATCTCGATCACGATCGACTCGACGCCGACACCGTGCGTGGCGCGGTCGCCTATGCCGTCGCCGCCCTCGAGATCGTCGACAGTCGTATCGCCGGATGGGATATCAGTTTCGCCGACACCGTCGCGGACAACGCCTCGAGTGGCTGGTTCACCCTCGGCGAGCGGCATCTGATGCTGAGCGAGTTCGAACCACGCGAGATCACCATGCGCATGAGCATCGGCCAGGACCTGGTCTCCGAAGGCACCGGCGCCGCGTGCCTGGGCGACCCGCTCAATGCACTGGCATGGCTGGCGCGGACCGCCCGCGAACTCGGAAATCCCTTGCGGGAGGGGGACATTGTTCTCTCGGGTGCACTGGGCCCGATGGCGCCACTGATTCCCGGCGAGCAGGTTCGCGCGGAGCTCTCGCTCGGCACCGCGATCCTGAGCTGCGTCGAATTCACTTGGGAGAATGCATGACTCGCACCAGAGTAGCCGTAATCGGGTCGGGCAATATCGGCACCGATCTGATGATCAAGGTGCTGCGACTGTCCGAACACCTGCAGATGGCCGCGATGGTCGGAATCGACCCGGACTCGGACGGTTTGGCGCGCGCACAACGCCTCGGAGTGCCCGTCACCGCCGCCGGTGTGCGCGGATTGATCGCGATGCCCGGCTTCGACGAGATCGACATCGTGTTCGACGCGACCTCCGCGGGCGCTCATCGCGCCAACGCGGCCGCGCTCGAGCCGTATGGCAAGTTCTTGATCGATCTCACCCCCGCCGCAGTCGGCCCGTTCGTGGTTCCGGCGGTCAACCTCGATGATCACCGCGACGCCCGCAACGTCAACATGGTCACCTGCGGTGGGCAGGCCACCATCCCGATCGTGGCGGCCATCGCCGGAGTGGTCGAGGTCGCCTACGCCGAGATCGTCGCCTCCATCGCCTCGAAATCGGCCGGACCGGGAACACGCGCGAACATCGACGAATTCACCGAAACCACCAGCGCGGCGATCCGCGATGTCGGCGGCGCGCGACGCGGGCGCGCGATCATCGTGCTCAACCCCGCCGAACCACCGCTGATCATGCGCGACACGGTCCTGGCACTGGTGCACGACCCCGCCGGGGCAGCCGCAGCACGGATCGATCGCGCCGTGCGCGAGATGGTGGACTCGGTCGCGGCCTATGTGCCCGGCTACCGGCTCAAACAGCAGATCCAGATCACCCCGATTCCGCCCGACAGTCCGGTGCACACCTTGACCGGCGGTGAGCCTGTGACACACCAGGTTTCGGTCTTCCTGGAAGTCGAAGGCGCGGCGCACTATCTGCCCGCCTACGCCGGAAATCTCGACATCATGACCTCCGCCGCGATGCGCGTCGCCGAACAGATCGCCTCGACCCGGGAGCACATCCGATGACCGAGCTCTTCCTGCAGGACGTCACGCTGCGCGACGGCATGCACGCCCTGCGCCACCGCATCACCCCCGCCACCATCGCCGCGGTCGTGACCGCGCTGGACGCCGCGGGCGTCGACGCGATCGAGGTCGCACATGGTGACGGGCTCTCCGGCAGCAGCCTCACCTACGGCCCCGGCAGCCATACCGACTGGCAATGGCTCGAAGCGGCCGCCGAGGCCCTGACCCACGCCCGGCTGACCACACTGCTGCTGCCCGGGATCGGCACCATCGCCGACCTTCGCCGCGCCTACGACCTCGGAGTCCGCTCGGTGCGGGTGGCCACCCACTGCACCGAAGCCGATATCGCCGCCCAGCACATCGGATTCGCCCGCGAACTCGGCATGGACGTGTCGGGCTTTCTGATGATGAGCCATATGAACACCCCCACCGGGCTCGCCGAACAAGCCAGGGCGATGGAATCGTATGGCGCACAGTGTGTGTACGTCACCGACTCGGGCGGTCGGCTCACCATGAACGGGATTCGCGATCGCGTGCGCGCCTACCGCGACGTCCTCGCACCCAGCACCGAGATCGGTGTGCACGCCCACCAGAACCTGTCCCTGTCGGTCGCCAACAGCGTCGTCGCCGTCGAGGAAGGCGTCACCCGCGTGGACGTCTCACTCGCCGGACTCGGTGCGGGAGCGGGCAATACACCGCTCGAGGCATTCGTGGCGGTCGCGGATCTGAGCGGATGGAAGCACCGCGCGGACCTGAACGCGCTCACCGATGCCGCCGAGGACCTTATCCGCCCGCTCATGGACCGACCCGTGCAGGTCGATCGCGAAACCCTGACCCTGGGTTATGCCGGGGTGTACTCCAGCTTTCTGCGCCACGCCGAAACCGCTTCGCGCACATACGGAATCGATGTACGCACCCTGCTCCTGGAAGCCGGGCGACGCGGACTCGTCGGCGGCCAGGAAGACATGATCGTCGACATCGCGCTCGATCTGTGCGCCGCGTCCAGGTGAATCCGACCCTCTCCATTTCCACCGACCGTGAGTGAGACCGTGACCTCTTTTCCTTCCTCCCGCCAGACCAGTCGACGCCGCCTCCTCGGCGGAACAGCCGCCGGCGCACTGGGATTCGCTGCCCTCGGAACCGCGATCGCGGCCGGGCCCGCGCGCAGCCAGCAGCCCCCGTCGGGCACCTATCGGATCGACCTCCACGCGCACTTCCTGCCACCGGACTACCGGGCCGCCCTGATCGAACACGGCCATTTCACGATCGGCGGCTACCCGACTCCGAACTGGTCACCGGAGGAGGCCATCGGGTTCATGGACTACTACGGAATCCAAGCCCAAGCACTGTCGGTCTCGGATCCCGGGGTGTCCTTCCTCGGCGGCCAGGAGGCGATCGACATGGCCCGCTACTGCAACACCTACGCCGCGGACCTGTTTCGCACCCACCCCACTCGCTTCGGCGCCTTCGCGGTGCTGCCGATGCCGGACCTGGCCGCCTCCATCGCCGAAATCGCCTTCGCCCTGGACACTTTGCGCCTCGATGGGGTGGTGCTGCTGTCGGCCTACAACGGCGTCTACCTCGGCGACCCACGATTCGAACCACTCATGGCCGAACTGAATCGCCGGCGCGCGTTCGTGTTCATCCACCCCGCGGCCATCGCGCCCGACGCCAAACCCGAACTGCCCCTTCCGGATTTCCTGGAAGAGTTCACCTTCGACACCACCCGGGCCGCGACCCTGATGATGTTCACCGGCGTCACCCAGCGCTACCCCGACATTCGATTCCAGCTCGCCCACGCCGGCGGCACCCTGCCGTTCGTATCGCACCGGATCGGGGTGGCCTCGCAGACCGTGCTGGGGGAGTTGTGGCCCGACACCCTGCCCCGGCCCTCGGTCCTGGACACCGCCACCCAGATCTCCCGCTTCTACTACGACACCGCCCTCAGCGGCGCCCCCGCGGCCATGGCCAGCGTCCTCGCCGTCACCAGCCGCGATCACATCGTGTTCGGATCGGACTGGCCCTTCAGCGCCGCCACCCTGCCCCAGAGCGGAAGCCACGACCCCGCACCGGGACTCAGCGACATCTTCGACGCCGATCAACGCATGGAAGTCGAACACCACAACCCCCTGCGCCAACTCCCGCGACTGGCCGAAGCCGTCGCGACATAGCCGCTTTGACCGGTGCGGTGCGATGGAACATCAACCGCACCCACCGATGAACACTCCTGCCAGAAGCACGGAAGTCATTACCACCCAACGCATCCGGAAGCACTCCCCATTTTCAAGACCGAACGACGAATCGACACGGTAGTCCACCCGCCCGTCTCCCACCACCGCTCAGCTGCGATGTCAGTCTGGACCGCAGGACACCTTGGATTTGCCAGAGCCGATGCCAACGGGCGAGTCCTGTTGGTGCTCAGTACATCCGCGATGCCGGTTGCGGGTCGGCTCACTGGCTGTCGTTCTCGTCGTCGGGCAGAGCTCCCGCATCGGCGACCTCTGCGGTCCACCAGTCAGGTTTGTCGGCGGTCTCCCAGCGCACGTGGAACTTTCGTCGATGCGCGAGCTCGACCCGCCGCTGCAATTCGGCCTGCGCCGCCTCGACGGGGCGGTGAGCGGGATGTCGCTCAGATGTCCGTCCACGATGCTGGTGGGGTCGCGGAGGTAGATGGCGTGCCGCCAGCCTTCGGGAGTTCGGTAGAGCACGAAGGAGGTTGGCGTGCCCCAACGTGATCGACCCGATGATCGGTCATCGGCCATGATCGTGACCTTACCTCGGGGGCAGAGGACCATCCTGTAGCGAGAAACGACAACGCGATGATTCGGAGGGTCGAGTTCATGGCATCGTGGACGGCGGTGAGTGACCCGCCGATGCGAACGGCAACGTCGTCATTCGGTGGCCGGCCAAGGCGGTGAGCGCATCGAGCCGCTCCACCTGAGCGAGGGGAACGAAGGCGACGGCGTAGTCGTCACCTTCGGTATCGAACGAGACCAGCGCGACTCCCAGCGGAGCGCTGCGCGTGCCGACGCGGTCGAGCAACGCCTCGGCGATATCACCGGAATCGGAGCCCGCGGTCGAGACGAGAAACTCGGGGAACCAGTCCCACGAGAGTGACTCAGGATGGGATGGCAAGCGCTGCAACAACTCCCGCATCTGGTCTGCCCGCTGTCGCCAGTCGCATTGCGCGAGCACTCCGAGTCCGCCGAAATACGGCTCGCCCAAGATGTCGAGCAGTCCCCGCCAGAGACCGAGGGTGTGGCTTTCCTGCGGATCGGTCAACCTGTAGCGCACCGCGGCGACCAGCCATGGGTAATCACAGAGCAGGAGTTCGGCGACGGACAACAACACCCGCACCTCGTCGGCGATCGGGCTGGACGCACACGCTCGCAGCTGGCCGAGGGGTACGGGCATATCGGTGTACGCGTCGACCCACCCCTCGGCTTGTACGGTGCCGGGTGAGGTGACCTCGAGTACCGACCGCAGCACATCACCGGCGGTACGCGCGATATCACGGCAGGCCACGAAACCTGTTCCCCGGATTCGGTACCACCACAGCTTGTCGGAATCCGGTCCGGCCCAACCGGTATCACGCAGGCGCTGTTGGCTCTCTGTACTGACGTCGTCGGTCAGGCAGAGGCTGAGACCGTTTTCGGCCTTGGTGATACCGAGAGAACGCAGACCCGTTTCGAGGTTCACCACCGTGTGCGGCGGGCTCCGTGTCAACACTCCCGCGAGGTTCACCGCGAAACTGTCCCATTCCTGACTGCTCATCAGCATCCCGTCACTGGCCAACTCGGTTGTCAGCCAACATGATCGCATCCGCTATGGCAGGCAAGAACACGTCCAGGAAGCGCCGAACACCGTCGAACCGACACTTCACGCCGCGCAGCACGGAACGGCAACACGGGCACGACAAGGGTGCGGAACGTCCAGTGAGTCAGGCCGTGCGGACCCAGTTGAGGATCGTGCGGGTTTCGTTCAACCGCCAGCCGTTCGGCGTGCGCACCACACCGGCCACCAATCGCAGCCCGCTTATCTGGTGGGGTGGTTGGCCGTCGCGATAGAAGTAGACCTGTGAGTTCGCCGCGGCGGATGCCTGGTCACCGTCGATGTCGACCTGCAGGTCGGTGGTGATGTGCTGGGTGTGTTCCCCGGGGACCACCGACTGCCGGATGTAGCCGACGACCTGGTCGATGCCTGTGAGCTGCCCCGCGCGCGGTGAGGTGACGGTGATGTCGGGCGCGAACACCGTGTCCGCGCCTTCCCAGTGATGCTCATCGAGCAAACGCCCGAAACGGCTGAACAGGTCGGAGATTTCGAGTCGGTCGGCGATCAAGGTTTCCATGGTCATGCCTACGACCGTAGGAATCTGGACCACGTGGCGGTATCGGGCCAATGTCCTGAACGCTATCGGACGAATGACCGAGGTATTCCGGGGAACCAGAGCCTCGACACCGGCTCTGTGGGGCCGGTCGACATGGCTTCGGCCTCGCGTGCAGGGTTATTGGTTTCCCGTGACTTGCCCTGCGCGGCACAATGATCGGCGTGCTCACCGATGACCGCCATCTCCTGAAATCCGCGAAGCGGCTGGCGCGCGCGGGACGCATCGACGAGCTGCGCGCGGGCGCGGATACCGGGGACATACACGCGGCCAAGCAGTTGGCGATCTGGTTGTCCCGCGCTGATCGCCTCGACGAGTTGCGGGGTCGGATGGCCGCCGGCGACCAGTTCGCGCGTCGGGCGTACTCGGATTGGCTGGTTCGGCATCGCCGTATATCCGAGGGCATCGAGGTGCTGCGGCCCTCGGCGGAGTCGGGGGTTCCGGGCGCGCGGCCACGCCTGGCCCGGCTGCTGGCCGGGCTGGGACACCACCGGCAGGCGATGGACGTGCTGGCGCAGTCCCCGCCGCACTGGCGCGAAAGATGGCGGGTGCGCGGCTGGTTGGATTCCCGCGGGCTGATCGACAGGGGCAGCGATCGCGCTGGTGTGCGCCGCGAATACATCGACGCGCTTCGCGCCGAGCTGGCCGCCGGGGACACCGACGCGCGAGCGCAACTGTGCTGGATCGTGCTGCTGTGGTGGCAGTCGTTCGAGCCCCGGCTCGAGGACGCGGCCGCCCTGCTCCCGGAGATCGGGCCGAACGACTGGCTGCACGAAAGCCTGGTGTACGAGTCACAGGGATGGTGGCGCAACGAGTTTCGGGCGGCCGCGATCGACGTTCTCGCTCCCGCCGAGATGGCGTCATACCATCGCACCCGGGCGGCGCTGCTGATGATGAGCGACCAGCGCAATGCGGCGCTCACCCTGCTACGGACGCTGTCCGCGGCCGGTGACCGGGACGCGCAGCGCGACCTGACCACCATCCTGGACGCCGAGCAACCCCGATGGCAGATCCGGGTCAGCGAGCACCCGAATCAGATCTACCTGTACGGGATCACATTCGGCCCGGACAGTTCGACGCTCGCCGCCTGGGGCGTCGGCGCATCGGGATCGGCGCGGGCGGTCGTGTGGGAGGTTGCCTCGGGCGCGCAACGCCACGTGCAGGACCTGTCCATATCAGGGCTGCGGGGGCTGACCTTCCGGCACGACGGGACGCTCGGCGAACTGCCCGGTCGGCGTGCCCGGCACCCGGTAACCGCACCGAACGGCACTATCCGGGCAGTCTGGGTGGGCGGGCGGCTTCAGCTGCACTCGACCGTCACCGACTCGGTGATCCACGAGATCCCCGTGCCCGCGGGGGTGACAATGGCGTTGAGCCCCGACGGCACCGTGCTCGCCACCTCGTCCGGCGCCACCGGTGTCCACCTCTGGAACACCGCCACCGGCACACGCACTCGCACGATCACCACCCCGGCACAAGCGATGGCGTTCAGCCCGGACGGCAGTCTGCTCGCCACCGCCGACTTTCCCGATGGCGCCCTGCGGTTCTGGAGCCTCACCCGCTGAGCACGCGAGCGAAATCACCAAAGCTGCACGGGCCGAACGACTCTCGACCTCCGGCACCGTGCGCTCATGTCGACTCGACAGTGGTGTGCGCGGGTTGGCATCAGATCAGGCACACTGGTGGCGTGAGAGCCGATGTCGCCGCGTTCGTTACCACCGGCCCTCTACCGAATTGGGATGCCGACGAAGCGCAGATCGCGCACCGCCAAGCCCAACTCGAAGCGATCACCGGTCCGGTATCCGATGCCGAGGCCGCCGCCTTGGCCCAATGCTTCGGACCGGACGACTGTTACGGCCTCGCGTGGACCCTGCTGCACCTCATCGAGACCGGTCCCCACCCTGTCATCGCTGCCAAGCCGGCACTCGGCGCCAACCCCTGGCACCACACACTGTGGATGCGAGCGGTCAACGGCGGCCTGATCGCAGGGACCGACGGTCGAGACTTCCGGTGACGGGACGCGCGGTCGAGCCATCAGTGCTTCCAGGGCCACTCGACGACGAGCTAGGTCGATGAGGTCTCGACAACACGCGCAGGAGTTGCGGGGCGCGGACGTCAAAGGTTAACCGGTAGAACATATTTCGGCTACCGGCATGGCGCGCTGTGCCGGTTCGTCGCGGGTGTCATTCTTCGTGCTCGGTCAGTGCGTCCGTGGTCAGGGTCAGGTGCCGGGTGAGGATGGCGACGGCGGTGTCGGCGTCGCGGGCCAGGGCAGCCTCCTCCAATCGTCGATGCTCGTCGCTGCCGTCGCGCTCGGGGTTGCGGTGTGCGGACAGGCGCCGGGCCAATTCGCTTGCGTCCCATAGGCGGTCGAAGGTTTCCAGCAATACCGGGTTGGCGCAGCCCTGCACGAGGGTGCGGTGGAAAGTCCGGTGGGCCTCGGCCCATTCCTCGGTGTAGTACTGCCCGTCCGGCGGCGAGAACGCCGGTGTGCGGGCCAGGCGGTGGTGAGCGGCTCGTACCGCGCTTTCCCAATCGAGGTCACCGCGTTCGATCGACATGCGAAGCAGGACCGGTTCGATGGTCCGGCGGGCCTCGCCGATCTGTTGCCAGCGATGCGCGGACACCGCGGGTACGGCGAAGCCGCGATTGGTCAGCCGTTCGGCCAGGCCCTCGCCGACCAAGCGCACCAGCGCCTCGCGCACCACGGCCAGGCTCACCCCGTACTGCCCGGCCAGGTCCTGCGGTTTGAGGGCGTCGCCGGGGGCGTACCGGCCGCGCATGATCGCGGTCCGCAGCTGGGTGTGGACCTGCTCGGAAAGCATCTGCTTCGCCGGCGGGGGAGGGGTGGGCATGGTCCGAGTCATCATCCGATTATAGACGATTCGACAAATAATCGATTATTTCTGTTATCGTCGATCATGCACGTTCGGAACGACTCGAAAGGCGCGACACGATGAGCGCAAACAATCCCTTCTCCCGCCTGCCCGAAGCGGCCGCGTTCACCCTCACCAGCAGCACGGTGCGTGACGGTGATCCCTGGCCGCCGGCGCAGTGGTCCGCGGGTGCCCCCGGCGGCAAAGACGTTTCCCCGCAATTGAGTTGGAGCGGCGCCCCGGCGGGGACCAAGAGCTATGCCGTGACCGTGTACGACCCCGATGCCCCCACCGGCTCGGGATTCTGGCACTGGGCGGTGGCCAACATCCCCGCGGCGACGACGACCCTGCCCGAAGGCGCCGGAGACGATGAGGGCGGCGCCTTGCCCGACGGGGCGCTCCAATTGCCGAACGACGCGCGCCTTGCTCGATACATCGGTGCCGCCCCGCCCGCAGGCCATGGTGAACACCGCTATTTCGTCACCGTGCACGCCCTGGATGTCGCGGACATAGGGGTCGCCCCGGACTCCACGCCGGCACTGCTGGGGTTCATGATCGCCGGCCATATCCTGGGTCGTGCCACCCTCGTCACCACCGCGCAGGCGCAGCAATGACCATGCGCGACAACGATATCGACCGCATGGCCGATCGAACCGTGCTGATCACCGGTGCGACCGACGGACTCGGGCGCGAGCTCGCGGTGCGGCTCGGCGCCGCGGGCGCCCGGCTGATCCTGCACGGGCGCGACCCCGGCCGCGCCGCGGCGGTCGCCGCCGAGGTGACCGCCGCGCGCGGACACGCTCCGCTGGTGCTGCTGGCCGACCTGTCGCGATTGGCCGAGGTGGACCGGTTGGCCCGGGAGGTCATCGCCCGCACGACGCGCCTGGATGTGCTGGTGAACAATGCCGGCACCGGCGGCCGGTCGGACGGCGCCCGCGAACTCGGCGCCGACGGCACCGAATTACTCTGGGCGGTCAACCATTTGGCCCCCTACCGGCTGACCCGGCGACTACTTCCGCTCCTGCGGGCATCGGCTCCGGCGCGCGTGGTGAACGTGGCCTCGGCCGGGCAGCACGAGATCGACCTCGACGATCCGACCCCCGAGCACAACTACGACGCGTACACCGCGTACTGCCGAGCCAAGCTGGCGATGATCATGGCGACCGTCGAATACGCCGACGAACTCCATGGCACCGGGATCACCGTGAACGCCCTGCACCCGGCCACTCTCATGGCCACGACCATGGTGCGGAATTCGGGCATCACACCGCTCAGCACCATTGCAGAAGGGGCCGATGCGACCCTGCGGCTGATCTGCGATCCCGCCCTGTCGGAGACGACGGGCCGGTATTTCAACGGTGCGCGTCCCGGCCGGGCGCATCCGCAGGCCGACGATCCGGCGGCGCGTCGTCGTCTGCTCGAAATCAGTGACGCCGCAATCATTTCGGCGGTCGGACGGTAGCCGGTCTGTCGCATCCGCCCGCTCGCGTGCTCCTGGTCAGCGGGTGGCGTCGGGAACCCACATGTAGCCACTGACTCCGGTATTGACGCAGATGACCGGTTTGCCGGTGTTCACATCCCACGTCTTATGCATCAATTCGCTGTGGGGGCACCAGGTGTGCGCGATCGGTGTCGCATTCGCCGATGCGGGCCCGGCCAACCCGATGCACGCCGCCGCGATGATTCCGCCGATCACCGCGGTGCTCTGCAAGACCTTCATTGTGTTCTCCCCTCGTTGTGTGACAACAACGTTGCCGTGGGGGCGTTAACGAAACCTTGCGGTTGGCTTGGCGCACATCGCGTTTCCGATCGGCTCGTCGGTGGACCGGCGAGCCGATCGACGTCTCCTGGAGTGTCGGGCCGTGCTCGGCCGCGGATTCGGCGTCACCAGGTCGTGCCGCCGGGCTCGCGGATCGTGTGATTGATTCGGTTGAAGAAATTGGTGATCGCGATGTTCAGGATGATCGAGAAGATCTGCTTGTCGTCGAAGTGAGCGGCGGCGGCCTGCCAAATATCGTCGGTCACCCCCGGCGATCCGTCCTGAATCCGAGTGGCGGCCTCGGTCAGCGCGAGCGCTGCCCGCTCGGCATCGCTGAACAACGGGGTCTCACGCCAGGCAACCACGGTGTGTAGCCGCTCCTGGGTCTCGCCCAGCCGCGTCGCGGACTGCACGCCGCTGAAAACGCATGGGCTGCAACCGTTTATCTGACTGGCCCGCAAATGCACCAGTTCGAGCACGAGCGGGTCGACACCTCCGGCGTGGATCGCCTTCTGCAGATGCTCGATCCCGGTGATCAGGTCGAGGCTCGCCACGCTCTTCATTCGTGCTTGCACGGCGTGGACCGTCGCCGCGCCGCCGTCTTTATATGTATGACTCATGCATATAAACTAAGGTCATGTCTCGGGTCTCGTCAACGCCTCCTGCCGGAACAGTGGTGTCGTGGGCGAATGCACCACCTGACCGGACGATCGATCGGAAGCGCGAAATACCCACTGCGACAGTCGGTATCGCTGTTCCGTGCATGCTCGCGCGCGGCGGAGATCAGCGCGCGGCGTGTACTTCGTCGTAACCGAGGCGGGCGTGATGCACCTGGTCCATGTGGTTCTCGGCCCAGCTCTTGATCGCCTGCATCACCGGGAGCAGTGAATAGCCCAGTTCGGTCAGTTCGTAGTCCACTCGGGCCGGGACCGAACCGGTAACCGTGCGCGCGACCAGGCCGTCGCGTTCGAGGTTGCGCAGAGTCTGGGTGAGCATCTTCTGGCTGACGCTGGCCAGGCGGCGCTGCAGATCACTATGGCGTTGCGGGCCGTTCGCCAGGGCATTGATCGCGAGGCTGACCCATTTGTCGGCGATTCGGTCCAGCAGGTGCCGCGCGGGGCATTCGGCGAGGTAGGCGTCGTACCCCGCGCTGGCTTCGATGCGGCGCTGAGCGGCTGTGCGGGTGGGCAAGTGGGCTCCTTCACGTACCGTAGGCACCTACGAGTACCTACTTCCTGATCAAGGCCAACTCGACTTTATTGATCGATATGCCCACCACAGACACCATGCGCGCGGTGATAGCCCGCGGCTACGGCGGCCCCGAGGTACTCGAACTGGTCCGGGTTCCCATCCCGGTCCCCGGCCCGGGACAGCTCCTGATCCGAGTCCACGCCACCACCGTCAATCCCGTCGACCTCGTCACTCGCTCCGGCGCACTGGCCGATGCCGGACTGATGACCCCGCGTGCGAGCACCGGCATCGGCTGGGATGTCGCGGGAGTGGTCGAAGCGGTGAATCCCGGCTCGATCGACGGCGCGCTCCCATTTGCCTTGGGGCAGAACGTCATCGGCCTACGCGATCTACTCGACCGCGCACTGGGCACCTACGCCGAGTACGTCGTCCTGGATGCCTGCGCCGTGGCCCTCAACCCGGGCCTGGACCCCATCGCCGCCGCCACCCTCCCGCTCAACGGCCTCACCGCCCTGCAATCGCTCGACCTGCTCGCTCTCGCCCCCGGCGACACTCTGCTGATCACCGGCGCCGCCGGCGCGGTCGGAGGATTCGCCGTCGAATTGGCCACCCGCCGCGGCCTGCGAGTCGCCGCTCAAGCAAGCGCCGCGGACGAGGCATTCCTACGCGCGGCGGGAGCCGAATGGATCGTCCCGCGGGACACACCCGATCTGGCAGCGGCACTCCGCACGCTGATCCCGGGCGGTGCGCACGGTGCACTCGATACCGCGGGCCTGGGCATGCAAGCGGTCGCGGCCGTGCGCACCAGAGGCGCATACGTCACCGTAACCGGCGGACCAGCACCAATCCCACTACGCGGCATACGAATCCACCAACAATGGATCAGCGCCGACGGCCCCGCCCTGGCCGGCCTCGCCACCGCCGGCCTCACCCCGAGAATCACTGCCACACTTCCCCTGGACAGGGCCGCCGAAGCCCACCGCCGAGTCGAGCACGGTGGGCTGCGCGGCCGCCTGGTCCTCATCCCGTGAGCTGCAACTGATCTGGACGGGCGGGGTAGCGGCATGGGGGAATGCTCGGGACAATCAGCCGACCTACGAGGTGACCGCGCCGGGCGAGCTCTCCGGCGCGTGGGTCCAGCATTCATGAGCGCTGGAAGGATGGGTTCGGGTCAGGGGCTGACGAGTCGTTCGTATCGCGGGCGCAGGCGATAGGTGCGCCTCTTTTTGGATGGGTCGTCGATTTCGATGAAATCGTCGGTTATCCAACCGCGAATCAGGGTGTTTGCCGTGCGCGGGCTGATGCCGAGATGGGTAGCGATGTCCGATCCGGTGACTACCGCGCTGTCTCGAAAGAGTTCGAGGGTTCGTCGCTGGCGAGGGTCGAGCTGTCGCAGGGTGGCGGCGTCGTCCGCGTGCCTGTTGCCGGGTGTGTGGGCGACCTCGGTGGCTCGCGAGCGCACCGAGGCGAGGGCTTGGGCCATGCTGTCGCAGAAGAAGTTCAGGAATCCGGTGAGGTCGGCTTCGGCACGACCCAGGTAGTAGTTGTGCGATGGGCCGACGGTCAGTGCGGTGTAGTAGTCGTTGAGGTTGCGAGCGTAGTGCTCGTCGAGGCAGTAGATGCCCTTCAATCCGTAGCCGGCGCGGTGCAGGACGAGTGTGGTGAGAAGGCGGGCAGTGCGACCGTTTCCGTCGTAGTACGGGTGGATTGTCGCGAATTGGTAGTGGGTGAGCGCGGCGATCAGCGGAGCGGGCAGGTCACGCTTGGTCATCCGGGTGTTGATCCAGTCGAACAGCGATGCCATCAGTGCGGGCACATCGGATGCCTTGGGTGGCGTATAGACCACGCGACCGGTCGCGGTTTCGCGAATCACGTTGTCACCGGACCGATATGGCGTTGGTGTCCCTTGTCCGGACATGACGAACCCGTGTACGCGATCGAGCTCGAGTCCGCTGATCGAGCCGCCCTCGACGGCCAGGGTTTCGATATGCGCGAGCGCGCGGTAGTAGTTGCGGACCTCGGCCTCATCGCGCTCTCGGCCCGGAAATTGGGCTCCGGCAATAGCTTCTGCGACCTGCGCCTGTGTCAGCCGGTTCCCCTCTATCTGGGTGGAGTAATGGGTAGCCGCTAGTCTCGCGGTCTCACGTAGCCCTGCCAGTACGTCGACATTGATCGGCAGCTCGATAATCACCTGGCGGTCGGCTTCGATGGCCATAAGCGACGTCGCAGTCGCGGGACTGATCGTGAAGTTCGGCTGAAACATCAGACCATGTTTACCGATGAACAACGTACATTGCGTCTTTAAGCTGCGTTTATCTGTGCGATCTCGGAACGGGGATGTGCTCCGTGCGAGCATCGCCTCGGCCAGCCTGCGACTGTCTCCGCGCGAATCCACGAGCCTCGATCTCGCTCAGTTGTCGAATACGACACTGAAGTAGACGGCACGCGGTGCAATCGCGAAAGCCTCTACGTCAGAAGGTGTTTGGCAATCTCGTGAGTGATGAGTCCTACGGTTGCGATCCGAACACCTGCACCGCATCGGCACTTTCGCACGAGCACAGGTGAATTGGCAGGTTCGGCGAGAATGTGATTGCCGGGCCGAACATGTCCGAGGGATACAAGCGGTCGATCATGATGTGGTTCACCCGGATACGCGCCGCCGCGAACGTCCGAGCCGAAACCACACTCGGGTATCGATCGGGTGATCGTGGCGTTCGGTCTCGGACGAGCTGGTTCGGCCGAGTGCACCAACGACGCTTGCCGCAGTTGTGATAAGTGCACTGACCAGCGCATTCGTCTCTGTTGATGCGGTCACATCCGCTCGCTTATGCGGGCGGGCACCGATTAGCTTCTGCGCGGGGATCGCTGAAAAGCGGCCCGCATGTGTCAATCGGAGCGCTCGTGAGGGCCGCTCCGCTGTCGAGAGGACCTGAACGCAATGGAGATTTCCGGCTCCGCCGCCATCGTCACCGGAGGTGCTTCCGGCCTCGGTGCGGCCACCGCCAAGCGCCTCGCCGACGCCGGCGCCACTGTGTTCGGCCTGGACCTGGCCCAGTCGATCGAGCGCGCGGGCGACAGCGTCCCGGCCGGTGTCACCCTGATCCCGACCGACGTCACCAGCGGTGACGAGGTGGCCGCCGCGGTCGCCAAGGTCGTGGAATCCGGTGTGCCACTGCGCATCGTCGTCAACTGCGCCGGTGTCGGCTGGGCGGGACGCATCGTCTCCAAACACGGTCCGCACGATTTGGAGCTGTTTCGCACGGTCATCACGGTGAACCTGCTCGGCACCTTCAACGTCATGCGCCTGGCCGCGGACGCCATCTCCAAGACTGAGCCGGTCGACGACTACGGCTCGCGCGGGGTCATCATCAACACCGCCTCGGTCGCGGCGTTCGAAGGCCAGATCGGGCAGATCGCCTACTCCGCCTCCAAAGGCGGCGTCGCGGCCATGACCATCCCGGCCGCACGTGACCTGGCGCAGTTCGGCATTCGCGTCAACACCATCGCCCCCGGCACCGTCGACACCCCGATGCTCGCGGGCATGAACCCGGAATACCGCGCGGCCCTGGCAGCCGGAATCCCCTTCCCGTCCCGCCTGGGCCGCCCCGACGAGTACGCCCAACTCGTGCAATACATCACCGAACACGACTACCTCAACGGCGAAACCATCCGCATGGACGGCGCATTGCGAATGGCTCCGCGCTGACATCGTCGTGTAACGGTTGACTGGTGCGCGGATCATCATGGCCCCATACGGATCCTGTCCAGACCACCATCATCGAATACGACACCGCCATAAGCAGTTTCCGTAGGTCTGGACATCGATACGGCCGGTGGAAGGGTAGGGGACCATGGCACGTACCGAGTACTACAACGACCCAGCGGCTCCCGAACCCAACAGCCTCGTCGTGGCGGCCTCGGCTGTGGTCGCAGACGACACCGGCCGCATCCTGCTCCAGCGACGCACGGACAGCGGCTTGTGGGCGTTGCCCGGTGGCGGAATGGAGATGACAGACAGCCTTCCCGGTTGCGCGGTGCGTGAGGTCAAAGAGGAAACCGGCCTGGACATCGAAATCACCGGCCTCGTGGGCACTTACACCGATCCCCGCCACATCATCGCCTATACCGACGGTGAGGTCCGACGACAATTCAACGTATGCTTCCTCGCACGCGTCGTCGGCGGAGATCTCGTCATCTCCGAGGAGTCCGCCGAAGTACGGTTCGTAGCCCCCGCCGAACTCGACCGGCTCGACATGCACCGCACCCAGCGACTGCGGTTGACCCACTACCTCGAGGGACGGTCTACGCCCTATCTCGGCTGAATGCTCGGCGCAGCCGTAGCGATGCCCATCACCCTGCAGAGCGCAAACAACATCCGGCCCGTCTGTCGGCCCTCGATCCTTTCACCTCCATCGTCGATGCCAAGCTCGACGCCGAACTCAATCAGCCGAACTCAATGAGCAGACGGGTCACCGGATCACTGCCCAGGCCGCCTATCAACGGCTCCTCACCGAGCACACGACAACGGCATTTCCTACGGCATGGTCCACAACTACGCCAGCAACCGCCGGTTCATCTCAAGCCGGGCAACGCATTCGGGAACAGGAGTCCTCGACATGACCACCAATCTGCGGATCCGGTTCACCGTCGACGACGAAGTGCTCTCACGCCTGCACGCCGACGCCTTCGGCAGCAACTACACCCTGAGTCCTTGGCGAGAACGACTCGAACGGCACAGCAGGTCCTGGATCGGAGCATTCATCGACGAACGTTTGATCGGCTTCGTTCACGCGATTTGGGACGGCGGAAGACACGCGTTCCTGCTCGACACCATGGTTGCCCCTGGCCTGCACCGTCACGGCATCGGCACCCAGCTGGTCTCCGCTCTCGTCGATGATCTCCGCGGTCTCGGCATCGAATGGCTCCACGTCGACTACGAACCACATCTCAACGACTTCTATCGAAAAGCCTGCGGATTCAACGCCACCGACGCCGGGCTACTCCGACTGAACTGAGCGGCAGCCGACACCGACCGCGAAAACACACTTGGGCGTCGACGGATCGAATAGGGGCCGTCGTCCTCGGTCGTCTTCATTGAGAACGGTGAGTGGAAGCGATAGCGCGCGGTGGGCGGCGGAGATGGCCGATGCCGATGCGGTGGATCGGTTCGTGCTCGATCCGCGGTTCCGGCTGTGGCTGGCGGTGCGTCCCAGCGTTCGCTCCGGGCGACCGCCGTCACCGCGCACCCTGGACGAATACACCCAGCGCGTGCCTCTGTAATATTCAGACGGATACTCGCTAAACGGATCGCGCCTCGATCGCCTTTCTGATCAGCGCCCGCGCTGGTTCGCCCACCACCGCCATAGTTACCAGCGCCTGGAAAGCCTGTTCGTATAAAACGAGTTCACGAGGCTGCGTAATGGTCAATTCTGCGGTAATCGTTTCCACATGAGCCACCCGCCGGTCGAACATGACAAAATTTGTCGTCGGCACCTCATATGTTGCCGATATCGGAATAATTCCAACAACAACGTTGGGTAGTGTCATTGCGTTAAGAATGCGGTCCAATTGGCCGAGCATGACGTCATCGGAACCCACCGTAGTGTAAAGGACCTGCTCTGCAAGAATAAAATGGAACTTGTGATATCCACGGTAAAGCACTTGCTGACGCTGGAGTCGCGCCGCAATACCATCTTCCAAAGGCTCATCATGACCATAAAACTGAGATACCTTCGCAAGAACCGCTTTGATGTAGTCGTGCGTCTGCAATAGACCGGGAACCACAACAGGCTCAAACGATCGCGTGAGCCTCGTGTCAACTTCAGTACTATGTAGTTGCTGTTGACGCCGCTTGATACCGGCTATGCGCTTCCACTCGATATACGAAGCCTCTACATTACGAAGCGTTGCAATAAGGTCCGGAACATCCTTTACGGCCTTGCAGTGTAGGCACCAGGCCCGTATATCGGCGTCGCTCGGGGCTTGCTTCCCGTATTCGATTTTCGAGACCTTGGTGTGGTGCCAGCCTGCCAGCCTGGACAGCTGGGTACCAGAGAGGCCCGCATCCTTACGGATGTCGCGCAACCGCGCTCCCAGGGCCTCCCTGGCCTCGTGTACGTTACCGCTCACTCTGCGGAACTATATTCGCTCCTGACATAGTCATCGTGCGGGAGGGCAAGCTTCCACACTCTGTCCCGAACCGCGATGCAGTGACCTACGAGCACAGGGTCATCTGATACCGCGACGCCAGATGCATCCCCATCGGCGCGGAAGATGACAAACGCTACGAGATTCTCATCGAACAGCCAATAGTCATCGTGAGCCAACTCAGATGGATCTATCAGCGGGCGAGGGAGCCAGCGGACATCTTCGCCTGCGGAGATATTCAACGGGGCGACCGTGATTCCAAATCGGGTGTATTCAACCGGCGGAACCGAGACCATCCGAACTCGCTGTACGATCTTTCCTTGGCCGGTCTGCTCTTTGATCAGATCGTCCCACTCGCGACACCACTCGTAGTCATCCGACTCACCGGCCCTGAATTTCCTCAGCGGCTCAGCCTCATCGGAGACGTTGTAGGTGTCTTGCGCCTCGAAGTGGAACGCCCTTCTCCAGTCGGATCGGAACAGTCCAAGGAAGTCGTCACCTTGCAAGTGCCGCATGTGGTTTGGCAACCTTCCCGACGGGCACGATGACAGCGGCCTCGTGATCCGGAATGTCCATCGTAGCGAGAGCATCGGGTTCAGTTAGAGGGGCACCGCGGAGCAAGAACGTACCGTGCCCCGAGTCGGAAACCGGTACCCCAAGGCAGGTTTCGTACTCGAGATGCCCAAGGAGGCGATGGGGGATTTCGACAACTGCGTCGTCGTCCGTGCGCCACCCCTGGACTACGTACTCTCCGGTGTCGGACATGTAGAGCGAGGGGCATGTGCCGTTCTGGCTGTCGTTGCCGAGAAATCGTAAGTGCATTAGAGCCGTCCTGGTGTTGTGCGGCGTTGTGCTTTGCGCTTCTAATCGTTGCGCTTCGGCAGCACACAGGTCAACAGATCAGAGGTCTTCGAGCACAACCGAGCACAACTGTGGCGAACGGTGGATGAGCCTCCCTAACGTCGTGATCACGCGTCGGGGCCGGTGAAGTCGACCCGGCCCCGACTGCCACCCAGCAGCGAAAGGGGCGGACATGAGCCAAGGTGAACGAGCCGTGATCTACATCAATCTGGGAGTGTTGACCACCAAAGCCGACCGGGACTGGGCGGAGTACCACTCTCGGCAACGAGCGCATGATCTCGGGTTGCGGGTCGCAGACGTGGTTGTCCTAGGTAACTCGGATGGCGCTCACATGCGAACCCTTTACAAGTCCGTCCGGAAGTTGGACGCGGGATACGTGATCACGCCGAATCTTGAACACCTGGGCGGGGATTCGGCGGATGTCACCGCGTTCGCCGAGCTTCAGACCGTGGTACCGGCAGAGCGGTACCGGTGGCGTTTGCGGTTGTCGGAGAAGGAACTTCAAGACGCGCTGGATTCGCGTCGCCCCCAGTCTCGGCAGCGTCAGCCTCAATGAGACCACCGAACGATGCTCGGGAGGAAACGGAGGTGCCGTAGGGAGGCAACAGTATTCAGGACTGAGCACTCGAAGACCCCCGGATGTTCAAGGTCGTTCTTATAGGTGCAATCGCAACCACCTAACCGGCCAGAACTTGCCCGGGGGTCTGCTATCCCGGCATTGACCCAGAGAGCGAAACCATGTACGGAATCGGATACCTGAGCAAAGCCCTGGTCGGTGACCAGCGCTCCGAGATCGAGCACCAGATTTGGGACACTGCAACACGATTCGGTATAGAGCTAACAATGATCGTCTACGCCGAAGCGCCATCGATCGGCAAGGTCGAACGTCTGGAAACCCTTGTGCGGACCGATGACCCTTCGTTCGTGCTTGTACCCAACCTGGAGCACCTGGGCGGCATCGATCCTACCGAGATCGATGGCGGCCCAGATGTCTACCTGCTTGCCGAACAACGCTTGTACACGATCTACCTCGAAGACCAGGAACAGCCCGAGGGGACTCCGCGGATCATCTACGGCTGGACCGGACCTGGTGAACGGTGATGTGGTTGAAACGCTGAGAATTGAACTAACCCCGACAGTCTTTGTGCTGCCGCGGGTTTCGTCGCTTCAGGGAGTCGGGAAGGCTGTCCGAAAAGGGACGGCCCTACGCGCCTTGCGCTATAAGACCTCGGCGACAGCTTGTATTACGGCGGGGCGCTCTGTGCACCTGTGGGAGTGCTGGGTCGGCGCCATCCCCAGCCCGAGTACCTGAACCGGGACGGCCCCCATGCACGATGTGCCACGGCGGCCACCGTGCATCATTTATGAGATGGCAAGTGGTAGAGGTTGATCGACGCGTTGCAGGCGGGCCGATCCACTCATCATGACTAAGCAATGCCTCCCCGGTTCGCGCATGTGCTGTGAGACGGTGCCGCTGGAGTTCATGCCCTGAGGGTCGGCACCGCCCCGACCCTCAGTCCGGTGAATTTCGCGGCGTATCGGTGAGATTCATAGGTGTCGGCTCGGACTCTCCTCACAGACTGGCGTGATCTGTGCACTCCTGGGCAGCGCTGTCATGGGTGCGTGGGTTACCCCGACGTGCACCACGATCGACTGCAGTTCTCGTTCTGCGGCGCTGGCGATGGGCCGGAGTTGGTCAAGGATTTATCGAGTGCCAAAGCACGTCAATTCCGTGCTTCGGGGATGCTGCGCGAGCTGCACCTCATGAGTTGATTCGCTTGGTGCGCACCATCGTTGGACTCGGCAGGTCCGGCGACGCGCTGCGTTCAGGAAGGTAGCGGGACCCGACTCCGCACAGCACGCCCAGGACCGCGAACGTGACCGCGGCCGCGAGGAACAGCGCGCAGGCGTGAGCGGTGAAACTCGTCCCGGTGGCGGGTCCGGCGAGGGCGGCGAACAGCGCGACGCCGAGCGCGCCGCCGGTCTGCCTGCTGGTGTTGCTCGCCCCCGACGCGGCGCCGGGGGAGTCGGGCACCGCGTGCAGTGCGGCCGCGACGATCGCCGGTGTCAGGATCGCGAGCCCCGCACCCCAGACCGCCAACGAACACAGCAGCAGGACAGAGCCGCCGCCGGTGATCATGACGGCGATACCGGCGAACCCCACCGCGGACACCATGAGCCCGAGCGCACTGCCGCGCCACACCCCGATCCGCGCGATGAGCCTGCCCGCCGCTGCGCCCAGCAGCGGCAGCGGCAGCATCGCGGGCAACGTGGCGAAGCCCGCCGCCACGGGACTGAGCCCGCGCACATTCTGGAAAAGCTGTGTGAGCAGGAACAATCCGCCTAGTACGCACAGATTCATCACCCCGGACACCGCGCAGGCTGCCGCCAGCGCACGCCGGGCGCCGTGCGGGATGCGCAGCAGCGGATACCGGGCTCGCCGTTCCACGACGACGAACCAACAGGCGACTCCCGCCGCGATCGTGCCCAGCGATACCGCCAACCACGGCAACCGCGGGGCTTCGATGATCGCGCTCACCAGGCACGCGAGCCCGGTCACCAGCAGCGCCGCCCCACCCCAATCGACGGTGTTCGATCCAGGCGTCGTGGCGCGGGAACGGGCGAGCCCGAGCACAGGTATCAGCGCGAGAACGACCACGGGCACGCTGAGCCAGAACACCGCGCGCCACCCCGCGGCCTGGACCAGCAGCCCGCCGATCACCGGACCGGCGGGCAGGGCCGCACCGCCGGTCGCCGCCCACACACCCACCAGCCGATTTCTCGCGTTCTCGTCCCGGGCGTTGGCCACCAGCAGTGCGAGCGTGCCCGGCAGCATCAGCGCGGCGCCGGTGCCCTGCATCGCCCGCGCGGCGATCAGCACACCGATGGTCGGAGCCAGCGCGCATAGCACCGACGCGACACCGAAACCGGCCAGCCCGAGCAGCGCCACGCGGCGGTGACCGAGCCGGTCGCCGATCGCGCCCGAGCCCAGCAGCAACGCCGCCAACGGCACCGCGTAGGCATCGACCGTCCACGCCAGTCCGGAACCGTCCGCGTGCAGATCCGACCCGATCTGCGGGAGCGCGATATTGACCACCGTCACGTCCAACAGCACCAGGAAGTAGCCGCCGCACAACGCGAGAGTCAACGGCCATCGCACACGCTCAGCAGTCATGACCGCAGTGTGCGTCGCCAATACTTCACCGTGGGTCGAAGTATTTCGCGCCTAGCATCGGGGCATGTCCTCTATGCCGCACGACCCGCAGGGCGAGCCGGACATCGCCCGCCTGGCGTCCGCGTTCGCCGATCCGCGCCGCGCGCGCGTGCTCATCGCCCTGGCCGACGGCCGCGCGCTCCCGGCCGGGCGGCTCGCCGAGGAGGCCGGGGTGGCCGCCTCCACCATCAGCAACCATCTGTCCCTGCTGCTCGAGCACAAGCTCGTCACTGCCGATCAGCAAGGCCGCCACCGCTACTACCGGCTCGCCAGCGGCGAGGTCGAGGGCGTGCTGGAAGCGCTCGCGGCCCTCGCACCGCGCACCCCGATCACCTCACTGCGCGAACACACACGTGCCGCGGCCTTGCGCACCGCCCGCACCTGCTACCACCACCTGGCCGGACGTGCGGGCGTCGATCTGTTCGGTCAGCTCCTCGGGGCCGGATGGGTTACCGGAGGTGACGGCCTGCATCATCCCGCCAGCAGTAGTGATCGGCTCTCCGCACCCGGAAGAGGGACCGACTACCTGCTCACCTCCGCCGGCGCTGCCGCGCTGGCGGACTGGGGGATCGCGCCGCATCTGCTGTGCACCACCGCGCCGCTGCGCTACTGCGTCGACTGGACCGAACAGGCACACCACCTGTCCGGCCCGCTCGGCAGCGCGATCACCACCCGACTGTTCGCTCTCGACTGGATCGTTCGCGGCACCACCCCGCGCAGTATCCGCATCACCCCGCGCGGACGAGACGGGCTGAGCGCGTTGACCACACGCCCCGACACCGCACCCGCGACTCCGTAGAGTCGGGATGTGGACAAGGCGCCGCTGTATCGCAAGGACAACACGACCGCGCGGGGCTCACGTCCGCGCGGCGGTGAGTACCGGCATCGGCGCAACACCGCGCCGAGCGTGAAATCCGATGTGACACACCAGGGTATGGGGCGATCGACGCAACGCGGGCGAGATTACACACCGCTGTTCCGATTCCTGCTCTCGCGGGTCGGGTCGAACTGGGAGTCGACCGTGGCCGAGGCGCGATCCCGGCTCGATCACAGTGAGCCGATCTTCTGGCTTGTCGCGGTACGGGACTTCGATCGCCGAGACTACGTGCGGATCGGTGAGGCGAGCTATTACAGCGGGCTGTATGTCGACTCGGGCGGGATACTTCGCGTGGTGAATCCCGAGATCGACCACACGAGTCTGGAGCCCGCGTGCGCGTGCTGCACCCACACCTTCAACGGTGTTCGATTCACCAAGCCCGCACCGGGCTAGTCGCATCGCGTGGTGGCTAAGGTGCCGAAATACGCTTCATACCAACAATATTCGAAGGACGCACTCCCCGCCCCGACGATCTTCTCGACCGAACGCATGTCCACTGCGGGCAGATCACCCGAATCGGACTCGCTTGTCATGTCCTTCACCAGCTCAGTATCTCCGCGTGGGCCCTGACAAACGGGCAGAGGCGTCAAAAATGTTCGGCGACCGTCCCGTTCCGATGCGGGGTGTCGATCGATCGAATCGATTCCCGCGGTGCGGGATCCGCTCCGAACTCGTCTCCGGGCCGAAGAACTCTCCGCTACAACGATTCTCGCCAGGAACCTGGCCACGTCAGCGGCCCACCTATCAGGACGCCGATCCCGCACTGATCGCTGCGACCCTGCGCTGGTCGCAGGGGCGTCGGCCGTGAAACAAATACTGAGGCAACGATTCTGGGTGAGCGGCCCGCCGGTACGCCGCCGCGCGAGGGGATCACCGAGGACAATCACCGATTAGAGTTGGCGGTGACCTTCCACGTGACCCGCCGACTGGGCGTACCGGTGCGCGCCGAATTCAGCTGCCCGGATTCGCGCACCATCGTGATGCACATCGTGGCGGGCGAAGGAACGGGCAGCGTCGTCGAAACCCATGCCACCCCAATGGGTCCCGGCCCGGACGGCCAAGCCCGCACCGCAGTGGTGGAGACGACCATCGCGACCTCGGATCGTCCGGGATTCGGTTCGCACACCACGCGCTGTCGCTGCTGCGTCCGGCGATGAACCACGCCGCGAATCGATTGTGGCGCGATGATCTCGCCTACGCCGAGCGGCGCTACCGGCTGCGCACACAGCACCGGTAGAGCGGCGGCGGTCCCCTCGGGCGATGGTCCTGCCCGCGGGCTTCGGGCGGATCTCGTCCTATCGGCACCCGGACCCCTCGCGCATCGTTCGGTATGTCCACTCCGTGGGACGGACCGGACCCGCCTTTCGCTATCCCATTGGTTTTCGCTATATTCGCCTCCGCAGCTGGTTCGCCGGAGGTGGAGTCGAGGAGCCCCTGACCCCAACCCGAAGGCGTCGAAGTCCGACGGTGCGTTCGCGCGCCGGTGGGCGAGAGGGAACCCGGTGAGAATCCGGGACTGTCCCGCAGCGGTGAGTGGGAACGACAGCCGTCATTCGCACTGGGCGCCGGAAGTATGCCTGGGAAGCGACGGTCAGTAGGACCAGCCCCGGGCCTCGAGCGCCGGGGCCGACCCCATCGGGGTCGATGCCCACGAGTCCGAAGACCTGCCCGCTGTGCCGGATACGCCGTATCCGGCGGTCGTCGCCTCGTGGATTGGGCGTTGCGCCGAGTGGACCCGGGCACGGGAACGATGCTGCTGTGGGCTCGCTGGGTGTGCGCTCGTTATGGGTGGCGGTCACTGGCTGCTGAACCATGGAGTTCATTCGATGTCGAACCCTGAAAACACCTTCACCGCAACAGTGCTGGGGCTACCGCGTATCGGTCCGAACCGGGAGCTCAAGAAGGCGATCGAAGCGTACTGGGCCGGGCGCAGCGACGCCGCCGCCCTGCACGAGGTCGCCCGGAACCTGCGCACCACCGCGCTCACCGCCGCCCGTGATGCCGGGCTGGATTCGGTTCCGGTCGGCACGTTCTCGTACTACGACCAGGTCCTCGATACCGCGGTCCTGCTGGGCGCACTGCCCGAGCGGGTATCGGGTATCGCCGATGAACTGGACCGTTATTTCGCCGCCGCGCGCGGCAATGCCGAGGTCGCGCCGCTGGAAATGACCAAGTGGTTCGACACCAACTACCACTACCTGGTGCCGGAGTTGTCGGCGGCGACGCAGTTCTCGCTGCATCCAGACAAGCCGCTCGCGGAGCTGAAAGAGGCGCTGGCGCTCGGTATTCCGGCACGGCCGGTGGTGGTCGGGCCGATCACCTTCCTCAAGCTCGCCAAATCGGTCGACGGCAGCGATCTGCTCGACCTGCTGCCGAGCCTGCTGCCGCTGTACGAGCGACTGCTCGCGCTGCTGGCCGAGGCGGGGGCGAGCTGGGTGCAGATCGATGAGCCGAGTCTGGTCACCGACCTGTCCGCAGCCGAGCTGGCCGCGGTGCGCGACACCTATCAGCAACTGTCGCAGGCGAGTTCGCGGCCCTCGATCCTGGTGGCCACCTACTTCGGGCGAGTGGGGGAGGCGCTGCCCGCGCTCGCCGAGACCGGCATCGAGGGCATCGCGCTCGATCTGGTCGCCAGTGGTGACGCGGATGTGGCTGCGGCGCAGTCGATCACGAACAAGCTGATCGTGGCGGGCGTGGTCGACGGCCACAACATCTGGCGGGTGGATCCCGATCATGCGCTGCCGCGCCTGACCGGTCTGCGCGAAGCCGGTGTGAGCGTTGCCGTGTCGAGCTCCTGCTCGCTGCTGCACGTGCCGTACAGCCTCGCACCCGAGACCGATCTCGATGAGCGGCTGCGCAGCTGGCTGGCGTTCGGCGAAGAGAAGATCGCCGAAATCCGGGTGCTGGCAACCGCTCTCACCGACAGTGAGACCGCGGTCGCCGAGGCGCTCGCGGTCGCGCGCACCGCCGTGGCGGACCGCAAGGCCGATCCGCGCTTGCGGGTTGAATCGGTGCGCGAACGCCTGGCCGGTCTGGACGCGGACGCGATCAGCCGCACCCCGGCCGACGAACGCCGCACGGTGCAGCAGGAGCGGCTGAACCTGCCGCTGCTGCCGACCACCACCATCGGCTCCTACCCGCAGACCAGTCGCATCCGCATCGCCCGCGCCGAGCTGCGCAAGGGCGAGATCGACGCCGCCGAATACGACGCTCGCATGCGCGCCGAGATCGCCGAAGTCATTGCGCTGCAAGAGGAAATCGGACTCGACGTGCTGGTGCACGGTGAGCCCGAGCGCAACGACATGGTGCAGTACTTCGCCGAACAGCTCGACGGGTTCGCCGCCACGATCAACGGCTGGGTGCAGTCCTACGGCACCCGCTGCGTGCGCCCGCCGATCGTGTACGGCGATGTGGTGCGCCCGGAGGTGATGACCGTGCAGTGGATCACCTACGCGCAGTCGCTGACCAGCAAGCCGGTCAAGGGCATGCTGACGGGTCCGGTCACCATCCTGGCCTGGTCGTTCATTCGCGATGATCAGCCGCTGGCCGATACCGCCCGCCAGATCGCGCTCGCGATCCGTGACGAGACCGTCGATCTGGAGAGCGCCGGCATCGGCATCATCCAGGTCGACGAGCCCGCCCTGCGCGAGCTGCTCCCGCTGCGCAAAGCCGATCAGGCCGCGTATCTGGAGTGGGCGGTCGACGCGTTCCGCCTCTCGACCGCCGGCGTCGCGGACACCACCCAAATCCACACGCACCTGTGCTATTCGGAGTTCGGTGAGGTCATCGGCGCCATCGCGGGCCTGGACGCCGACGTCACCTCCATCGAGGCCGCCCGCTCGCATATGGAGGTCCTGGATGACCTCAACGCGGCCGGATTCGATCTCGGTGTGGGACCGGGTGTCTACGACATCCACTCCCCGCGCGTGCCCGGCACCGAGGAAATCGAGAAGTCGCTCGCCCTGGCTCTCAAAGCCGTTCCCGCCGAACGACTCTGGGTCAACCCGGACTGCGGTCTCAAAACCCGCCGCACCGATGAGGTGACCGCCTCGCTGCGCAACCTGGTCGCGGCGGCCAAGGCGCTGCGCTGATCGCGGCGTCGCACTGACACGGCCGGGGTGTTCCACCGCGCGGAACACCCCGGCCGATGGCCACAACCGTTCGGCTGGGGCCGATTTCGCGATACGCGTCGGTGAGCTAGGTGAGGTACACCGCCACACCGATGCACGCGGCACAGGCCAGCGTCAGCACTTGCAGTATGCGGTCACCCAGCACGATCTCTTCGGGTTCACCGGCGCCCGCCCCATCGATGTCGACCGCGTAGCGCAGGATGGCGATCGTGAAGGGAACCATCGAGATGGCGAACCAGGGGTTGTCCTTGTGATCGGCCTCGAATGCCCACAGCCCGTAGAAGATCACGACCGCCGTGCCCGACAGGGTCCAGACGAACCGTAGGTAGGTGGGCGTGTAGTACTGCAGCGACTTGCGAATCTTGGCGCCGGTGTCCAGGGCGATCTTCATCTCGGCGTAGCGCTTACCCGCGGCCATGAACAGCGAGCCGAACGCCGCGATCAGTAGGAACCATTGCGACAGCGCGATATTGGCCGCCGCGCCACCGGCGATCGCGCGCAGCAGGAAGCCCGACGAGACAATGCAGATGTCGAGCACCGCCTGATGCTTGAGCGCGAAGCAGTATGCGAGCTGGATGCCGACGTAGATCGCCATCACCACCGCCAGCTGCGCCGATGCCGCGAACGAGAGCAGGATCGAGCTGGTGAGCAGCACCACCGACAGCGCGTAGGCCAGATTCACCGGAACTACACCGGCCGCGATCGGCCGGTAGCGTTTGGTCGGATGCGCCCGGTCGGCCTCGACGTCGAGAGAGTCGTTGACCAGGTAGATGCCCGCGGCCGCCAGACAGAACACCACGAACGCGATACCGATGTGCAGATCGCGCGTGAGATCGGAGATGGCAAAGGTGTCGGTACCCGGAATCGTCCCCGCGGCCAGCGGTGCCGCCAAGACCAGGACATTCTTGACCCACTGACGTGGCCGCACCGCCTTGATCAGGCCACCGGCCAACGTCTTGGGTGGTCCGGCGAGGACGGCCTCGTCGAGTTCGATGGTCGTCGGTTCTTCGCTCATAACAACGTGACTGCTTCCCATGGAGGCGGACGAATCCCTTTGAGTAACTGGCACGGTGCATCGACGCCCTCGTTTGTGACCCCCGCGACACCGCCCCCGACATACTCCCAAACACCGCCCCTCGTGTCTCGGTCAAGCATCTCGCCGGAATTCCTCGCAGAGCGGTAAACCGCTGCAGCTTCCCGAGATTCAGGGTCCGGTGGGGTTGCCGAGCAGGGTCAGCACGACCAGTGGGATCGGCCTGTCGACTTTGGACTGGAAGTCCGCCAGCAGCGGGTTTTCAGCCAGCGCCCAGGCTGCGAACTCGTCGTATTCCGCACCTTCGAGCACCGTGCCGCGCGCCCGGTAGGTCTTGTCTCCGAGCTCGATTATGTCCTCGAATTAGGACAGTCACCGTCTTAGCTCGACGAGGAATTCACGCGGCGTATTCACAGGTGATCATCGGCGAGTGTGAAGGGGTCCTCGCCGGATTTGTAGAGGCACCATTCCTGCCAGAGGTTGTCCGGGTCGATGTCGCGATATCCCCGGGACTTGTTCACCTCGTGCTGGATTGACAGGGGCAACATCATGACCGGTGCGTTGTCGCGCGCGTCGAGGAGTTCGGCCTCGGTCAAATCCGTGACCTTGCGCTCTTCGAGGCTGATCAGCATGACAAGGAGCGTGGGAATGAAGGCGGGGACCACAGGATCATCGTCGCGAGTCTCCTGCCCCGATTCGGTGGGCTGATGGGTGTTCATCGCATATCCATTCTTTATGACGGCTGAGACAGCACTCGAAGCGCCGGCGGCCTGTCGGATGAGTGCCGGAAGGGCGGCGCTATCGGTCGAAGGTGACCGGAATGTCCATGCGCCACAAGGCTACTGTGCTGTCGCTGTACACCCAGGTCTTAGCGGTCAATTCTGCCGGAGAACCGACCCCGGATCGGCGCAGTGCCGCGGCCAGCCTTCGCGCGATGCTCTCGCATATCTCGGGCACCTTCGACAGCGGTATCTCCCACCAGTTGTCGTCTTCCCACCCGTCATCACTGAGCGCCCAGCCCTCGCTCGCCAGTTCGCTCGGATCATTCTCGGCGAACATCGAGGGCTCCATGCCGACCGCCAAGCGATTGATACCGATCTGATTCAGCTGCACCCCAACGGTTTCCGATGCGCGGATGTCCAGAATCGCGTCGGCGCCAATACCTTCGCGCAGCATGACGGCAAGATCCTCGGCGAACCGGTCCCACCGGCTCATGACCGCACGCCTGCCCACCGCATTGCGATCGGCAAGCCGCCGGACGGTTCGCGAAAACGTCCCCGGCTGCACGATCTGACACCATCGGTCGATCGCTTCGCTTCGCCGAGCAGCGAACTCCGCCTTGCGGATCACGACAAAGTCGTAGTCGTCGGAGAACGTGGGCAAAGAGACCAACGCGAACCCGAGCTCGCGCAGACTCTCCCCAGTGTATTCGAGGAACACCTCCAGTTGATCACCGGCATCCCAATCCCCGTACGCGGCAAGGAAATTGGGATGCCAGTCCCAGCGCGTACCCGCGGGATAGGACTCGAGCGACTCCAATGCGTCCCGCACGGACACGATGTCCCACTTGACGTCGAAGTTCGCCGACAACCGGTGGTCACCCAATGCCCGGGTCAGCTCACGCCGAGGATCGTCGGACGTCGAACGCACCCTGTCCGCGACCTCGGGAACATCCGAGGCCAGCAACGCCGCCAACGTGAGCATGTCCTCCCGCATGGATTCGATCGCCCCAACGTCGTTGTACTGCTGGTAGGCCGAAATCCAATTCTGCCCGTCCACGCCACCCCCTTCACCAAAAGCCTGCTGCCAGAACAATAGATACTCGAACCGGCCGACAGTCGTTGGTCGGATCTCGTTGATTCCGCGACAGATCCGAGGTGTGCTGTCGTCAGTTCTCCTGTTGTTGATCCGTCGTTGCTGTTCGGGTGCGTTCGGCTTGTGTGGCAATCAGTTTCGCGACCCCGGCCGGATCCAGGTCAGTAGTGTCGATGACGTGCGCTTCCTGGCTCTGCCAGGATCGAGCTGTCTCGTAGGTGTCGAGATGCTTCAGACGCCACTGGCGTGCGCCGGTTTCGGCGATGTCTCGCTCGATGCGGCGGGTGAGTTCGCTGCGGTCGGCGTGGAGGGCGATATGCAACACCGGTATGTCCGCGGCTTCGAACCCGCTGCGGATCTCGCGCCAGTATTGCTGAACGAGCACGGTCTGAGGGATAACGAGCAGGCCGCCGACATAGTCGAGGACTTGCGTCGCGGTAGCCACGACCAGCCCTCGCCAGGGGCGCCAGTCCTGAAAGTCGCGGACAGTTTCGGAGGTGAGGACGTGGCGAAGCATGACTCCGACTTCCTCGGTGTCGAAGATACGTGACCCAGGAATAAGCGCGGTCAATTCTGTTGCCGTGGTGGCCTTTCCGGCGCCGAAGGTTCCGTTCAGCCAGATGATCATGGCTGGAGGATATCGGGTGCGGAGAGCCGGCCTGGTCTGTGCTTCGAGGCGAGCCTGAAGCATTGCCTCAGATCACCGAAAGGCATGACTCATCCAACACACTCCTCTACCGCATGGCGCGCGGTTCACAGCGGTCACGACGCACTTCGATCGACGGCTCAAGCGTCAACGGAACGGGCTAACGCTTGAGTGGATCAACTCCGAGTTCGGATGAGGAACGGTGTATTGCCCTGCGACTATCGCGCTTCGGGGATGGGACCAGATACCGAGGCTCTCACACAAAACCAGCCCGTCTTCGCGATCGGACTTGAGCGCGAAACAGAGCTGCCTGTCGCGCGCTCGCGGACCCGCACCCGAAAACCTGGACATCTCCTCGGTCTGTGCCGCGTCCGCGGCATCGACGGTCAGGGGCGTGTAGGAGGCGTGCAGTTTCATTGCGGCTACGCCACCGAAGGTGATCTCGATACAGTCGGGTGTGTCGAACCCGGTGCTTCGCAGCACCAGCCGCGAATGACCTGGCCCGAGACGAAGAACCACGAACTTTCGGTCGAACCGTGCGGGAAGGTCCGAAGGCGGTGAAACATGTTGCGGCATAGACGAGCTCAATTTTCTCTGTGCTCTCGGTGATGATTTCGTAGCGGTCGAGGGTCAGAGGTATTCGTTGGGCCAGCATCCCGGCGGACGACTGCCTGATCCCGACCCACCGGCCAAGAACGCTCGACTAACGCACACCTACGCCGATACGTTCCAGACGTTGCCGATCGCTCGGAACAGCCACCCTCGAATACAGGCCACGAACCCCCGGAGGGCGCGGTCCACGGCGTTCGCGAGTGAACAACATGTCCATCGTCGGCCGACCCATCACCTCGGTGATCAGTTGATCTGTCCGATAGATCATTCGACGAGTCCACGCCACGCTCATCACGACAAAGGCGCACCCCGACAATGCCAGGACCGCCGCAGCCCCCATCACCGCCGGTGAGCCGATCACAGCGAGAAAAACCGTCAGCGAAATAGTCACCCCGACAACGAAACCGATGAGTCGAAATACCCGATTAAACCCGGTGTTCCTGTTGCCCGCCGCCGCGGCGGCATCGCCCGCTGCCGCGACCACATACGCGAGCGCGCCCTCCTGCTCGAAGGCTGACAAACCATCGAACGCGTCCCCGACCACCAGCACGATGCGCCGCTTGCTCCGACGCAACCGCAATCCGTTCACACACCACGGCGGCACACCGCCCGACTCGACGTCGGGAGCTCGCACACCGAGCCGCGCCGCGAGTTCCTCGCTGCGACGACCAATCTCATCCACATTCACCTGCACATGATCGGCCATACGAACGCGGATCGCATACCAGCGTCAAGGACCAGCCTGTTGCACCAACCGGCCGCATACCGCGCGGACCGAACGGCCGGCCCGGCACCCCGAAAGATCAGCGGGCTGAACACAGTCCGGTCGTCGGCAGTGCACGATGATCGCCTGAGCCCGCACCGATTTCCGGATGTCACTTCGCGTCCGCGTTGCCTGCTACCGAGTTGCGGACGAAACCTTAGCAACCATTGGCATGCATGGCTTTTCGTATTGCCTGACACAGCGGATAGTCCACTGCACCGGGTGGCAGGAGCTGGTCTGCTGCCTCGAGGACCTCGCGGCACAGGAAATCCACCGTTTCCGTTGGCAGGGTGTAATCGTCCTGTTCAGTGACTTGCCCTGCCCGCCAGAACAGGTAGATCGCGGCGCTATCGCTGGCGTCCAGCTCGAAATAACACAGGCCTCGAACCATCTCCATCCGATACATAGCGTCCAGATGATCGATCAGATCCATGCGCCAGGCGCGTCCATATAGTCCGACAACGACGTCCCACGGATCCAGACGGGGGTGCACCCCTGGGTGAGCTTCGAGCTGGGTGGACAACTCGGCTACTTTGGCCGAAACCTCCGACTCCGCCGGGTCGTTCAATCGGGCGAGGTCGCAGATGGCAGGCCAGTTCAAATCCAACCTCACCATTTCCTGCGCCAGCCGGGGCCATTCGTCGCCGATCACGTGGCCATCGTCATCCAGCCTGGACAGGGCGTGAATGATTTGAGCGTTACCGACAGCCGACACGTGGCGAGGATAGCGACCTCGTTCGATTGGTGCGTTGCGGCCCAACACCGGCTTGGTCGGATTGTGGCCCGGTTCGAGGTGGCCGCAAAGCATGCCGTTGGGCTGGAGACGTCCGCTCGTGCCGAGTTGAGGACATGACCCATCTATCGACTGTTGGGCGACCCGGTAGATCAGCTGTTCGTGTGCGTTCGCGGGACCTTCGCGATTCGCCGATGTCAGATGGTGGGGACTGCCTGAGGTTTCGAGGTGATTGTGGACAATGCAAGTCTGGCATGTGAGAGGTGTTGACCAACCGCCTGCTATACGGATTACGGTGAAGAGACAGAACCGCCCGGACTGCGCTACAACGGACCCTCCCTTCGCGCTCGACCACGCTGGGCAACACGAGATTGCGAAGGCTGGCCATGTCCTCCACCCAGATATTGAACTCTGCCGAATCAGCCGGCCAGATAGCCGTTATCGTGGTGGCTTTTGTCGGAGTTCTGCTCGCCGCCCGAAGGGTGATGGTTGCCGTCCGTGCCCGGTTGAGCGCGGACTACCACCACGAGCGAACCACTGAGCAGCAAGCCGAACACGAGCGGTACGCACGCACGTGGGGCGATAGCCAGCGCTAGCCGTCCAGGACATCAGCTGATCCGAACGCACTATCCAGAAGCTATTCACGATCGCTGACCGCCACACTCTCATGCCGCAGGCCGTTCTGACCGAACCGGTCAGCGAGGGGCGGTGAAAGATCAACTGGCCGAGGCGATCTGGAGCTGTCCGAACGTGCTGAACTGCGGATGAGCGTGCAGGAAACTGGATCTACGGCGCGGCCCTCGGTTCAGAGGAGAGACTCCAGCACGACTTCGCAGAAAGCGCGATCGACCACACCCGGTGGTATGAGTCGGTCGGCCTCAGCTACCAAGGCAATCGCTCGTTCGGTGATGCCGAGGCCGGAGTAACCCGCCAGCTCGTGAATCGCCATCCCTTCGAAGAGAAGCTCCCTGGTACGGGCGGGTGCGGTGTCTCGACGAAGGTCCATCCACACAAGGTCCATTCGATCTGCCACCTCGAATTCGCTGTCCAGAACACCGAGCGTGTACGAGCGCGCGATGATCCCGCAGGCGGTGCTCCAGAAATCCAGGTGTGGGAACTCGCCGATATCCCGCGCGGTCTGTTCGGCCAGACACCGCACGGCCTCTGCGAGGATGGGGTACTCAACCGTACTCATGGCGGCCATTTCGACCGCAGCGGGCCAGTCTCCCCCGAGTGCGACGACAGGTTTGGCGATATCGATCCATTCCGCGAGATCGGGACAGTGCTCCAACGGCGAAGTCGCCAGGGCATGAACAACCTGCGCCAATCCGATCCTGCTCACACCAGACCCCAACGGTCGCTCTCCGTCGCCGTTGAGACCAGCCGCGCCATGCCACTAGATTCAGCACACATCCGCAATGTCCGTCCCTTGGAAGTTCCTCATGCCTCGCCGCTCACCGGGTGAGATCAGATCACGGCTATCGCGACGTATCGCGCACGCCCATCGTCCAGTTGAACACCGGCGGCCTCCTGTCATCAGGCGTCTGTCGTCCGCTGCGAATCGCCAGATCGCCGATTTCGAACGCTCCAATGGCTTGCGCCCGGGGTCAGTCGCCCACGCCTTCCGGCGATGGGCCGACACGGGCCGGCGCCCACGTCGAGACCTGGCACCCGACTACAGACATGACGAGACGGACCTACGCAGTGGCGATTACCACGTCAGGACACTTTTAGAGCGTGTCCTCGATATCCTGCGGCCTCGAGCCCAGCGAGAACTGCGGAGAGAACTCGGGCCACTCGATGAGCGCGTCCTCGCCCGGACTGTTGACGACCCGTTCGCCCCGCACGACCTCCCATGGTGGAAACGGCGGATCGCGATCTGACACTCGAAGGCTCCGATCAGCGGCAGGCGGGAACGAAGATCTGTCCGCCGAGTGCTCGGTTGTCCCCCTGACCGGCGATTCGGCGCGAACGCACTCACATGCCACATACCGCGCCGATTGAACCGGCCAGAGCAGTGTGATGGAAGATCCAGCGGCTCAGCCGATCTGAGTGAATGACTGCCTTGGCGGTGCCCCGGGGCAGGGGACGCCATGGATGGGAACAGTGGCGACCAGCATCGTCTTGCTGGACGGTTGGTGGTTGAGGCCGAATTCGTTCTGGATCGCGGTAAGCGGTAGCGGACGTTGGGGTTCAACGGTTCCGGAGTCAGCTGGGCCTGAGGTAATCGAGCTGCCGACTTGGTTGCGGGTGTGATGTCGGCCGGCGGTGTCGACCCGACAAAGGCTTGGCCGCTCTACCGTGGGCGGCAAAGATTTTGGGGCAGTGCCGGTTTCGCAGCCAGAAGGGATCGCCGTACGCATCGGCCCGCCGCGGGCATCGACTTCGGCCTCGATATGTCCTTCCCGGCTGACTGGGGAGCGCGCACTGCATGCCGCCGAGGAGATCATCCGAGCCGGGTGCGGACCGCGCCGCTCGCGCAGGCGATAACCGCGAGGCCACCGGCGAGAGTGAGCCAGCCGATATGCTCGCCGAGCAGCAACGCCGCCCAGCAGATGCTCATGACCGGCTGCACGAGCTGCACCTGACTGACCCGGGCCATGGGGCCGATCGCCAGACCGCGGTACCAGGCGAAGAACCCGAGAAACATACTCACCACCGAGAGGTACGCGAAGCAGGCCCATTCGACTGCCGTTCCCGACGGCGCCCGATCGACGACGGCGGAACCGGCGAGCGCGAGCATCAGCGGTGAGGACAGCACCAGCGCCCACGACACGGTCTGCCAGGAGCCGATTTCGCGGGCGAGCAGACCGCCTTCCGCGTACCCCACCGCGGCCGCGAGTACCGCGCCGAACAGCAGCAGGTCGGCCCAGTGCACCCTGCCGAAACCGCCGCTCTGCACAAGGGCGAAGACGACGGCGGCGAGCGCGCCCGTGAGGGAAAACAACCAGAACGAGCGCGCCGGTCGTTCGCCGGTGCGCAGGACGGCCACCACGGCGGTCGCCGCGGGCAGCAGGGCGACCACGACCGCGCCGTGACTGGCGGGGGTCGTCGTCAGCGCATACGACGTGAGAACCGGAAAACCGAAGACCACACCAGCCGCGACCACCAGAATCCGCACCCACTGCGTGCCCGACGGTAGCGCCTGACGAGTAGCCGCCAGCGCGACACCCGCCAGCAGCGCGGCCACCACGGCCCGCCCCGACCCGATGAACAGTGGTGAAAGCCCGCCCACGGCAACACGAGTGAACGGCACCGTGAACGAGAAGGCCACGACACCCACGAATCCCCAACCCAGACCGGCCGATGCGGACGGTAGCGGAGCGGACGTTTCTACAGTAGCGCTACTCTTGACTGACATGTTCAACGATAGCAGTAGTCGAATTGTCGATGACCTCCGCGCGTGGATCGCCGCTGCCGCTCCCAGCGCGCAGCTTCCGTCCACGCGCCGGTTGGTGACCGAGTACGCCGCCAGCCCGGTCACCGTGCAGAAGGCCCTGCGCGCCCTCGTGGCTGAGGGTCTCATCGAAAGCCGACCGGGCGTCGGCAGTTTCGTCCGCGCACCGCGCGCCGTGCGTCCGCAGGACTACGGATGGCAGACTGCGGCCCTGGGCACCCCGCGCCACGTGCTGCCCAGTGTCAGCGGGGCCATGCGCATCGCGCCACCGGACGCGCAGGCGCTGCACTCCGGCTATCCCGAGGCGGATCTGTTGCCCGAGCGGTTGATTCGCGCAGCGCTGATCCGTGCGGCGCGCGGATCGACAGCCACCTCACGCCCGCCTTCGGCGGGCATCGACGATCTTCGAAACTGGTTCGCGACAGAGCTGGCTGCCCAGACGCCCGCCGGTCTCACCGCCCCGACCGCGAACGACGTGGTGATCGTCCCCGGCAGCCAAAGCGGGCTGACATCGGTCTTTCGCGCGCTCATGGCCCCGGGTCGGCCGTTGCTGATCGAATCCCCGACGTACTGGGGTGCGATCCTCGCCGCACACCAATCCGGCGTCCGACTCGTTCCGGTGTCGAGCGATGCCGAAGGACCCGATCCGGAAGGACTGGACCGCTCTTTCCGTGAGACCGGTGCCCGTGCCTTCTACGCACAGCCGAACTATGCGAATCCGACTGGCGTGCAATGGTCTCCCGAGCGTGCCGCTGCCGTCGTCGATGTCGTCCGAGCACACGGCGCGTTCCTGGTCGAGGATGACTGGGCACACGATTTCGGCATCGACACGGATCCGCGCCCGGTCGCGGCCCAGGACTCGGAGGGCCATGTCGTCTACATCCGCTCGTTGACCAAGAGCATGTCCCCGGCCATTCGCATCGGCGCCGTCATCGCCCGCGGCCCGGCGCGCGAGCGTTTCCTCGCCGACCGGTCCGCCGAATCCCTCTATGTGAGCGGGCTTCTCCAGCACGCCGCCCTCGAGGTCCTCACCGACCCCGGCTGGAAAACGCACCTGCGCCGACTCCGCGGCCAACTCCGTGACCGTCGTGACCTGCTGGTCGCCAGCCTGCGCGAGCATGCTCCGCACCTGGGCGTCGCCCACGTCCCCGCAGGTGGACTCCATCTGTGGGCGCAACTGCCCGACAACACCGACACCGACAGGCTCGTCCGCGACTGCGAGGCCCGCGGCGTCTATGTTGCCTCCGGCCACGAATGGTTTCCCACGGAACCCTCGGGCCCCCACCTACGCCTGAATTTCACCGGCCCCAACTCCCACGGATTCCCTTCCGCCGCACGAACCATCGCCACAGCCCTGACCCTGCAGCTCTGAACCTCCCAGTCGGCCATCCCGGACCATGCGTCAAAAGCCTTGCAGGCTGGATGATCTCATGATTGCCTCGAAGGGCGTTCCCGCGCGGTCCGGGTGTTCGAGAGTGTCGAGAGGAGCCTCCCGTGGCGATTCACAGCGATGTGCATTCGGAGGCCGGGTATCGGTCGGCGCTGTGGTCCGTGCGGCTGATCTTCCTGCTCTCCGGTCTGCTTTTCGCCACCTGGGCCGCGCGGATTCCGACGGTCAAGGAAAGCGTCGGGCTCGATGACGCGGGGCTCGCCGTGGTTTTCGCCGGACTGAATATCGGAGCGATTGTTGGGCTGCAACTGGGAAAATTTGTCGCACTGCGGTTCGGGAGCAGGTCCACGCTTCGGGTTGCGGTGCCGGTGTTCGCGGTGTGCCTGCCCGGCTTGCTGCTGGTGCCCGATCGGATCGGATTGACTTTTGCCGCTGTCGTTTTCGCGATGGCGAACAGTGTTGTCGATGTCGCGATGAATGCGCACGGCGTGGTCGTCGAAAAAGTGACCGGGCGTTCGCTGCTCTCCGGCATCCACGCCTACTTCAGCATGGGCCTGATCGGCGGTTCGCTCGCCGGCGCGGTGGCTGAGCGGCTGGGTGTGTCGCTGGTGGTGCATTTCTGGGTGGTCGCATTGCTCGCGATCGCCACGGCCGTGGTGCGCTCGGGCCGCTTGTTGCCGTCGGCCGCCGATAGCATCGCCGGGGCGAATGCCGAGCACGGCAGTGGCCGCCGGTGGCCCGCCCGGTTGATCGTCCTGGGGCTGCTGGCGTTCGCTGTCGCGCTGGTCGAGGGGGCTGCGAACGACTGGTCGGCGGTCTATCTGCGGGACGAAATCCATACCAGCGGCACCGCTGCCGCCGTCGGGTTCGCGATCTTCGCCGCGGGCATGACGCTGGGCAGACTGGCTGGGGATCGGCTCGTGACCCGATTCGGGCGGGTGCGTCCATTCCTGGCCGGTACGCTCACCGCGGGCGTCGGTTTCGGGGCGGCGTTGCTCGTCGGCGGCACGGTTCCCGCGCTCATCGGATTGGCCCTGCTGGGATTCGGCATCTCCTACACCCTGCCATTGACCTTCGCCGCCAGTGGGGAAGTTCCTGGGATTCCGGTCGCTCGGGCCATCGCCAATGTCTCGATTCTCGGATACTGCGGCTTCTTCACCGGGCCGGTGTTGATCGGATTCCTGGCCCACCGCTGGGGACTGAGCGCCGGTCTCGCGGTTTCGGTCGCCGTAGTGATGCTCGCCGCGCTCGGCGCCCGCGCGCTCGGCCCCGCCACCGGGCTCCGCGTGAGCTCGAAATCCCTGCGCGCCGCGAATCCAGGAACTTCCCCGCGTCGCGGCGACCTCTGACGGGTTGGATCTCGAGTTGTCGGTCAGGCGTTGCGCCGAGTCGAAACCGGTTGCGGCACAATGCAGGATCGCGAGCGCCAACTCGGGCGGCGAGGGAAGGGGGCCGGTGCGAGGGCGACGGTCCGGGTATCGGTGGTGGGGCGATCGGTGTTTTCGGATGGGGTGGTCACGGTAACTCCTCGTGGAATGGGTCAGCTGTGGGCGGGACGGGTGGTGAGGACCGCGACCGAGGCCAGGGCGCTCAATGCGGCACCGAACCACAGGACCGCGGTCGAGGTGACGGCGTCGGCCACGACGCCGCCGAACAGTGCGCCGAGGGCGATGGCGAGGTTGAACACCGCCGTGTTCAAGGCGGTGGCGGCCTCGGCGGTGTGCGGGGCGGCGCGCAGAATCCAGGTCTGAACGCCGACCGGAATGCCCCCGAAGGACAGGCCCCAGACGATCATCAGAATGACGCCGGTGACGGGGCTGCCGCCGATGAGGGCGACCAGGATCAGCACCGAGGCGAGGGCGACGCTGATGGTGATGATGGTGGCGCGGACATCGTGGCCGGTGGCCACGCCGGTGGTGAAGTTGCCGATGATGCCCGCGATGCCGAAGGCCAGCAGCACCGGACCAAGCAGCGACTTGTCGATTCCCATGTGCGACTCGACAATCGGGCCCGCGAAGGTGAATGCCGCGAAGTGGCCGCTCACCAGCAGGAAGGTGACGAGAACACCGGTGCGCACAATGGGGTTGCGGAACTGATCGGTGAGGGTGCGCAGGTGCACGGGGGTGTCGGCGGGCAGGGCGGGCAGCAGCCACAGCAGTCCAACGACCACCACCAGCCCGAGACCGCCCAGCAGTCCGAATGCGATACGCCAGTCGGTGAGTCCGCCGATCAAGGTGCCGGCGGGAATACCGAGGACATTGGCCGCGGTGGCGCCGCCGAAGCCAATCGCGGTGGCCTTGGGGACGAACTTGTCGGGCACCATTCGTACGGCGATACCGGCCGCGAGCGACCAGAATCCGCCGATGGCGATGCCGATCAGCAGGCGGGACACGAGCAGCAGCGCGAAGTTCGGCGCGAGGGCCGACAGCAGGTTGGCACCGACCATGAGGGTGATGAGACCGAGCAGGACATGGCGTCGATCGAGGCGGCCGATCGCGACCGGAAGGATCGGCGCGGTGGCGGAGGCGACCAGGCCGGGCACCGTAATCATCAGTCCCGCAGTGCCTTCGGAGATATTCAGGGCGCTGCTGACGGAGGTGAGCAGTCCGACGGGGAGCTGTTCGGAGGTGACGACGGAGAAGGTGCCGACGGCTACCGCGGCCACACCGAGCCAGCGCTTGACCGATACCTGTTCTTCGGTGTCGAGGGGATCTGCCGTTGTGATGCTGGTCATGGTCCCAATCCTTAAGGTATATATCTACGTTGAGTATCTCAATGTTGAGATTATTTCTATGCGGGGTCACCCTGACGGGGGATGGATCTCGGGGATCGCTCGTAGCTCAGGCGATCTCGCCGTCGACGCGGAAGACCTGTCCGAAGATGCTCCGCGGCGGCATCGCTGACCAGCCAGGAAACAACCTCGGCGACTTCTTCCGGTCGACCGAGGCGGCCGCGCGCACATCGAAGTCGCAGATGGCCTCGAGGGGTGGGTGCCGACGAGGCACCATGTCGCGATCGGTCGACAACCCACCCACTCGGTGCGGTCAGATGGCAGCTCGGCCGAGTTGTAGGGCCTGCGCGATGGCTACGGTTCGGCGGGTCTGGAATTCGATGGCGGCCAGCTCCACCTCACCCGGCGAGACGTCGCCATTGTTCGAAATGTGGCTGGTGCCGTAGGGATTGCCCATTCGGAACTGGATCGGATCGGCGTAGCCGGGCGGCACGATGATCGCCCCCCAGTGGTAGAAGGTGTTGTTCAAGGCCAGAATGGTGGACTCTTGGCCGCCGTGCGTGGTCGCGGTGGCGGTGAACGACGAGGCGACCTTGTCGACGAGTTTGCCCTGCGCCCATAACGGACCCGTGGTGTCGATGAACTGCTTGAGCTGGGCGGCGGGCAGACCGAATCGGGTCGGTGCGCCGAGCAGGATCACATCGGCCCATTCCAGATCGGCCGGGGCCGCCTCGACGATGTGCTGGGTCGCGGCGGCATGCGCGGACCAGCCCGCATTGGATGCGATCGCCTGTGCGGGAGCGAGTTCGGCCACCTTGCGCAGGCGCACTTGGGCACCGGTCTTCTCGGCGGCGGTGGCGGCGGCCTTGGCCAGTTCGAAGACCGTGCCGGTCGCCGAGTAGTACACGACGGCGACATTGATCGGAGATTCAGACATTGGGTTTCCGTTGGTCGGATCGAGGGAGGAAGTGCGGAAGTGGCCGCAGGGGCCTGTTCGCCAGCTTCTGGTCAATCGTCGAGTGCCTGGTAGATCGTGGTCCAGAAATCGTGGATGAGCCACGCCGGATCCGGTGTGGACAGCCCGACCGGAGTGAACAGGATTCCGGTGAGTCGATTGCTCGGATCGGCGTAGGCCGTGGTACCGGTGCCGCCGTCCCAGCCGAACTGCCCGAGGGACGCGTAATCGCCGCGGTAGGTGCGCACCGCCATCCCGAATCCCCAGCCGCCTTGCTGCCCCTGGCCGAATGACAGATGAACATTGTTCTTGGCCAGTGCATTTCGGTCGGCCTGTTGTTCGGGGGTGAGGCGATTGGTGGTCATCAACTCGACGGCGGGCCGGGACAGGATCCGTTCGGAGCCGTGCATGCCGTGGTTCAGGAGCATCCGGAAGTAGGCGTGGTAGTCGTCGACGGTCGAGACCAGTCCACCGCCACCGTGCTGGAATACCGGAGGGCTGCTGTATCTCCCGCCTTCCGCCTCGTCCCACACGATGAACTCGCCGGTTTGCGGGTCGGGTGTGTAGTTGGGGCCCAGCCGATGCATCTTGTCCGCGGGAACGTGGAAACCGGTGTCCTTCATGCCTAGCGGGTCGAAGATGCGTTCGCGCAGAAACGTTTCGAAGGTCTGACCGGACACTCGGGCGACGAGTACACCGAGCACATCGTGGCTGAGTTCGTACTGCCACCGCTCCCCGGGCTGGTATGACAGTGGCAGCTCCCCAAGCCGGCGCATCCACTTGTCGGGTTCTGGTGCGGGGCCCACGTCCGGGTTGTAGTTGGCCCGATCCAAGACCTCCGTCATGATCGGTGAGCCCATCAGCGTGAGGTCGACGCCGAGTCCGAAGGTGGAGCTCAGCAGATCCCGGACGGTGATCGGACGCCGCGCGGGCACAGTGTCGTCCAAAGGTCCGTCGGCCCGTCGCAGCACCTGGCGATCGGACAGCTCCGGCAGCCACGGATCCACCGGATCATCCAGGTGGAACCGGCATTCGTCGAGCAGAACCATGGCGGCGGCCACCGTGACCGGCTTGGACACCGAAGCCATGCGGAAGATGGCGTCCCGGCCTATCGGCGTACCACCCTCGGCGCGCATGGTTCCCAAAGCTTCGACGTGGGGTTCTTCGCCTCGGCTGACCAGGGCGACGAGCCCGGGGATCTTGCCGGATTCGATGTGCCGGGTCAGCACATCGCGTACTCGGCGAAGCCCGGTTTCCGAGAAGCCGCTCGTGTTGTATTCCATCGGAATCTCCTTTCGCGACACCGAATCTAGGACCGATCCGAACACCTTCGGAGGGGCACGGCGCGCCGCACGAGCGGTCTCACACGCCACACCGTCCAAATGGAAGTAGCCGTCGATCGATATGCTCCGCCGGTGATCGAAGGCACGATTCCCGCGCGCACCGCCGGACTGATCTGGACCACGGCCTTGCGGGTCGGCGTCGCACCCGCTCAGCTCGTGGGTGTCTCTGGCCTGGATCCCGCCGACCTCGACAGCGACCTCACCCGCGTGCCGACCGAATCGGCGTGGCGGATGTGGGAATTGATATACAACCTCGCGGGGCCGGGCTCGGGACTGTGCGCGACGGCCACTGCGGACCGGGGCGGACTCAGTGCGTGGGATTATCTGTTTTCCAGCGGTCCGACTCTCGCCGAGAGCCTCCGCACAGCTATGGAACTTCGTGGAATCGTGACGGATCCGGCGGTCGGCTGGGAGGTGGTCGAGGACGGTGGTCTGCTCATCATTCGCGATTCGGTTGGGATCGAGCCGGATATGGTGCTGGCACCCATCGAGGAATTCGTGCTCTCCCTCATGCTGCGCCGGGTCCGCGAAGCCACCCGGCAACAGTTGGTGCCGGTGCGGGTCGCCTTTACCCACCGGTCCTCCCGGCGCCATAGTTATCTGGTAGATGAATTCGGCACCAGCAGACTGGACTTCGCCGCACCTCGCGCCGAGATCACCTTCCTCGACGTCGGCGCGCTCCCCACCGGAGCCGACCCGCACATCGGGCGAATCATGCGGCAGTACGTCGAATTGACGCTCGCCTCCTCACGTTCAGCCCCCGACTGGCATGAGCAGCTCCGCCACGCCATCGCCGCAGCCCTGCGCCGCGGAGACCTCGACCTCGACGGCGTGGCCCGCCGCCTGGCCATCAGTCCCCGCACCCTGCAGCGCCGACTGCACGAGATGAACACCACGTGGCGCAAGGAGGTCGAGACCGTCCGATATGAACAGGCCCTGAACCTGTTGCGCGACACCGGACTTCCCGTCCGGTCGGTCGCAGCCCGGCTCGGCTACGCCGATGCTCGTGCCCTGCACCGCGCCTTCCGACGCTGGACCGCTATGACACCGGACGGCTATCGGCGAATGGCCAGTACGGCACCCCCGGATTCTTCGAGCCCAACTATCGGTCGACGTGGCGAGAACCGCTGAGCCGACCGGATACGCGATCGCGAACAATGTCCTCGACCGGCCCCACTCTGCCAACCGATACCCTCAGCGCGATGGGCTCGATACTCATGCCACACCGCCCGCTCTGAGCTCGGGTGTTAGCTGACAGCAAGCCCGTATGGTGCGGACCTGCGACGCTTGACCTGGGGCGTAGAGTTCGCCCTGATTCCCTGCGATTTGGGGAACAGGTCTGACCTGGGAAATGACGTTTCCCGCCTGGGCGCCCTCGGCAGGATTCGAACCTCGGGCCCACGCTTTAGAAGAGCGTCGCTCTGTCCCCTGAGCTACGAGGGCAGCTCGATCAGAAACGTACCCGCTTCCCTAAGGAGTGGGTAGGGCGAGGATGTCCGCTCATCTGGCGTTGACGTGAACGACAAACGGAACGTTGCGGCGGACCGCCCAAAAGCAAGGCATCGGTGCCGGACTCCTCACGTCCTTCAGGGCATTGATGGGGCGCCGGGTCGCCGAGGGTGGCGGGAACGAGTCCAACGCCGGGGTTGTAGACCTGCCACGTCTGTAAATGCCACTCGCACATCGCCAATGATCCGGCCGCACTCAATGTTGTCATGCCCGCCTGACCGGGCGAAACCAACCGGCCACCGCGGCGTGGCCGAGCCGCTGTCAGGCAGGTTCGCAGATAACCACCGGGATATCTCGCGTAGTGCTGCGCTGATATCCGTCATACGGGTTGCCGACGCCGCGGGTGATCTCGGGCCAGAGCTCGGCCTTCTCCTCCGGGGAAGCGGTGCGCGCGATGTACGGCTTGGTCTCACCGCGCACAGTGATCTCGACATTGGGATTGGTAACGAGATTCAGATACCAGGCGGGGTTGTGCGATGCGCCGCCGAGTGAGGCGATCACGACGATGCGCTCCGGAGTGAAAATGGGCGCGCTCAGCAAGGTGGAGCGCCGCTGACCGCTCTTGCGACCGATGGTGTGCAGCTCCAACGTCTGCATTGAGCCGAGCCTGTGTGGCCAGCGGCCTCCGGTCAGCTTCAACAGGGTGCGGTGTCCGTTTTCCAGCACCCATGCGCCGCTTTCGGCAACCCAATCGGGGGTTTTCTGTTTGTCGCCCATGGCTTTTCCCCTCTAGTTGGCCGGCATCTGCTGTCGACATTTTCGCGAGCGATGTGACTGCATCATGTGTGGCCGCTCCGAGTCAATGGCCAGGGATCGAGGTCTAGTCCCCGCCGGCCATCCCGCCCGCGGATGCCCAACTGCCGTTGCTGCCGATCCCGCTACCGTGCGGACGGATGCGCGGGCCGCCGTGAAACGCGCTCAGGTAGGCGGTCCGCCAGCGCGGCCAGTCCAGATAGGTGTGCCCGGCGTCCTGACGGTAGCGGCGATACCTGCTTCGCGCTCTGGAAAATGGCCCCCGGGTATCCCGCGCGGCCTTTCTCGCCGCGGCGCGCGCACGCGACATCTCACTGGCGGAGAGTGGGACGGGAGGATCGGCGAAAATGCCCGCGCTGCACGGCATTTGCATACCCCTTGTTCGCTGCTGTCGGTCATTTTCCATTGTCGTGGTCGCCGAGGAGTCGGCACCAGACCACGGTTTTCGGGGTGGTCGAGTCGTGCTTCGTCCCGCGACCATCCGGAAGGGGCAGGCGGTGCGGATCCGTGATTGAGTGGGGCGCATGACAAGTCAGGGTCCCGCGCGCTCCTACGGCCCGGAGAGGTCGGTCAAGCCCGTGCGCGAGTGCCGCGATGTGTACGAGCTTCTGGATCAGAACGTGCGGCCTCGGCCGGCGCTGTGGGTTCGGGACGAGTCGCTGCGAGACCTCGAGGTGCTTTTGTTCGGGTACAGCACCGCGCTCAGATTGCATTCTGTGCCTGAGGATTTCGCTCTCGATCCGGTAGGGTCCTTCGCTTGGTGGCTGCGTGAGACCTACGGGTGGAGTGCGGCCACGGTGCTCGGCTGGGCCCGTGCCATCGAGGACAATCTCGACGAGGGTGAGACCGCGATGAGTGCCTTCTTTCGTCTGCTCGACGAGTATCGGGCCCAGCTGCCGAAGTAGTTCGACCGGAGTGGCCACCTGCCCGGGGATTGGACGACCTCGGTCGGCACCGCGCCGCTCGGATAAGTTCTTTCCGCCTGGAGCGGGGTGACCACGGCGGCAAGGAGTTCGGCTGTGCCCTCGGTAGCTTCGACCGGGAGGTGCTGGCTGCCCAGGTCGATCAGGACGAAGTCGAAGCGGCGGGCGTAGCAGTCGATCGCGGCTTGGGTCACCAGATCGCGAATCGCGGATATGGTGATGGGTCGTGTCGTTTCGCGCAGGGCGGCGTCCTCAGGCCCGGTATGGCACGGGTACCTGCGGGCTGGCGGACCGCGACCATTTTCTCGAAGTACGAATCCATCAGCGTTGGATCGGTCCCGATCGACTCGAGGCCTGGTGACAACCCTGCTGCCGGAGTGACCCCACCGGCTGACGGGTGCTGCCGTAGCGGGTTCGACCGTGCACTCATCCCGTTGCCGGAGCTCAACGTGCAGGACGCGTTTCGAACATGGCGCATGTCTATGCCGACCGGTCGGGATGAACACGCTTACGCTGATCTTCTGTCAGATGCGCGTTTCTCAATGTGGTGGGACGAGGTAGTCATGGCAGGCAAATTCGAACTGTTCGCTGACGCGGCCGATAAGTTCCGGTGGCGGCTCAAGGCGGCCAATGGTGAAGTCATCGCGCAGAGCCAGGCGTACGCGAGCAAGGATGCGGCGAAGAAGGGGATCTCCTCGGTGCAGACCAATGCGGCTGGAGCCGCACTGGTCGATCTGACCGACGCGAAGTAGATTCGGTTCGCCGTGGCCCGGCAACGTGTCCTATTGTCGGGTCCACGGCGGTTCCGCCCAAGGGGCAGAAGGATTTTCGTGTGAGATGGGCCATCTGCCAGACAATGCGGTCTGCTCCGAGACGAAGGTCGGCGGTCACCCGTGATGTGCTGCGGGTCAGTCCGGCAGCCAATGCAGTTCGTGCGCCAGGGTTTTGGCGATGCCGCGGATGCGGCGGTGCAGTGGTGATTGCACGCGGGGGAGGACCAGGTGGATGGTCATGGCGGGTGCGCCACGCAGTGGTCGCCAGGTGATGCCGGCCGGTGCCACCGCGATTGCGGCTTCTCCGGACGGGGCGAGGGTGAGTGCGTCGAAGAGGTCGCGTTGGGACATGTCGAAAGAGACTGCGGGCGTGTGGAATCGGGGGCTCGGCTGGGTGTTGCGGAACAGGGCGGACAGTTGATCGTGGATCACGGGGTTGGCTGCGCGGTCGGGCAGTCGCACGGGATACGCGGCCGCGTCGGCGATCTCGATCTCCGAGTGCTCGGCCAGCGGATGATCCTGTGCCAGTTGGACTCCGACGCGCTGACGCCGCAGCGGGAACCGCCGCACACCACGACCCGGCTGCTCACCACGGGTGATCCCGGCGTCGATGCGGCCGTCGGCGACCGCGGGGGAGATCTCGGGTGTGGTCATCGGGACCGCGCCGACCTCGAGTCCCGGGCTGCTGCGAATGAGCCTGTCCACCAGGGCCGGTGCCGTCTCGGCTCCCGTGCTGAGGCTATATCCGATGCGCAGTGTTCCCAGCTCACCGGACCCCGCGTTCCGGGCGGTGTCCCAGGCCCGGTCCAGCGCCGCCAGCGCGGGTGGCGCGGCCTCGGCCAAAGCCGCACCGGCCGTGGTCAATACGACGCTGCGCGTATTGCGAACCAGCAGGCTGGTGCCGAGTTCCGCCTCCAATCGGCGCATGCGGGCACTGAGTGCGGGTTGGGCGATACCGATGCGTGCGGCCGCGCGGGTGAAGTTCAATTCCTGCGCCAGCACCAGAAAATACCGCAGGCTCACCGTATCCGGCGCCACACACCCTCCCCATCGATTGATAACGATCCGTTCTGAGTCTATCTCGTTCCGGTCTTTCCCTCGACTATGCAGTAGGCCCTAACCTGCGCATATGACGATTCAACCGATCCCTGGCAGTGCAGGAGGCACCCGTGCATAAGTTGTTGGTCCTCTATCCCACGCCCGTTGACCCGGACCACTTCCGTGACTACTACGTGAGCACCCACCTCCCACTGGTCATGGAGTGGCCCGGTGTGCTCGCGTGGCGCTACAGCTTCGATGTGGCCTCGGCGCTGGGCGAATCGCCGTACTTCGCGGTCTTCGAGGCCGAGTTCGCGGACGCTGACGCCTTGGCCGCGGCACGGGCATCGGCGCACGGTCAGCGGGTGACCGCCGATGTCGCCAACTACGCCACCGGCGGCGTGGTCGTCATCGACTATCCGGTCCAGGACCGCACCGACTGAGTCGGACCCCACGCTCCGGGACGCGTCGGCCGGCTCGGCCGAACGCGTCCCCGGATGCGATCTATGGTGGGTTGGTGGCCGGACCCGAACCCGGTGACCCCGCCGGAATGTGATGTTCGCCGAGACGGAGACCACGAATGTCCGAGACCATCAACGCTTTTCATATCGACATCCCCCAGACGCGGCTCGATGATCTGCGCCTTCGGCTGGCGCGAATGCGCTGGCCCGAGCGGGAACCGGTATCGGACTGGTCCCAAGGCGTTCCGCTGGACGTCATGATCGGCCTGTGCGGTTACTGGATGGAGGGATACGACTGGCGCGCCACGGAGCGACGGCTCAACGAGATCGCACAGTTTCGCACCACCATCGACGGTCTGCCGATTCACTTCCTGCATATGCGTTCTCGCGATCCGGAAGCCACGCCGGTGGTGCTCACCCATGGCTGGCCCGGATCCTTCCTGGAATTCGAGAAGCTGATTCCGCTGCTGACCGACCCGCCCGCGGGTGAGCGCGCATTCCATGTCGTGGTTCCATCGCTGCCCGGTTACGCCTTCAGCGGGAAGCCCGCGACCACCGGCTGGGGTATCGGTCGAATCGCCCGCGCCTGGTGTGAATTGATGACCCGTTTGGGATATCCGCGTTTCCTGGCCGCCGGAAGCGATTGGGGGACCAGTGTTTCCACCAAAATCGCGCTCCAGCAACCGAATCGGTTGATCGGCCTGCATCTCGTACCGCCGCTCGTCCCACCCGATCACAGCACGGCCCTCACCGACGTAGAACGAGGCGCACTCGCCGACCTGGAGGAACGCACTCGCACCGGATCCGGATACTCGGCCGTGCACGGCACTCGACCGCAGACGCTGGGATACGGGCTGACCGACTCACCGGCCGCCCTCGCCGGATGGATCGGGGAAAAGCTGTACACCTGGACGGACGAGCCCGGCCTGACCCGCGACCAGATTCTCGACAACATCACCCTCTACTGGCTCACCGACACCGGCGCCTCCTCGATTCGGTTGTACTGGGAGAGCATCGCGGAGGTCAGCCGGTGGTTCACCGACTCTGTCGAGGACACGATCGGCGTGCCGACAGGCTGCGGCGTCTACCCCAAGGAAGTCCCGCGCCCCGCACGCCGGTGGGCGGCACGGCGATTCACCGATATCGTGCACTGGAGCGAACCCGCCCGCGGCGGACACTTCGCCGCATGGGAACAACCGGAACTTTTCGCCGATGACTTGCGCGCGACCGCCGATGCGATCGCCGAGCGCCGTATCTCTCGTATCGCGAGTTCCAGTGCGGCCGAGGAAAGTCGAACCATCAGGTGAGCCAAAACCGCTGCGGAGACGACCAATTCGTCAGCTGATCCGACGCGTATCGGTTTGCCGGCGGAGTGCGGGATGAATTCCGTTGTCTACCATCGAAGTTATGACACTGTCGTACGTTGTCACCGGTGGCGGACGCGGAATCGGAGCCGCGATCGTGCAACGGCTACTGAGTCGCGGACACGCGGTCGTGGTGATCGAGCGCGACGCACAGGCGTTGTCGTGGGCTGACGGGCAGGTCGCGGTGGTGGTCGGCGACGCGAGTTCGGAACAGGTCACCGATCAGGCCGCCGACCGTGCACAAGAGCTCGGCACCTTCGCCGGGTGGGTGAACAATGCCGCCGTATTCCAGGACGCGTCACTGGATTCCACCGACGCCGTCCGAGTTCTCGAGCTGATCAACGCGAATCTGCGTCCCACGCTCACCGGGTGTCGAACCGCGGTGCGGCGATTCCTCGCCGCCGACACCGGCGGTGCGATTGTGAATATCAGTTCCCACCAGGCGAAACGACCGGTTTCCGGTGCCCTGCCCTACAGCACGGCCAAGGCCGCGATCGGAGGTCTGACCAGAGCGCTGGCGGTCGAATACGGTCGGCACGGGATCCGGGTCAACGCGGTCGCACCGGGCTCGGTCGAAACCGAACGCTTCACCGAATACCTGGCTGCTCTCACTCCCGACGCCGCGAAGCTGGTCGAACGCGATATCGCGACGCTGCACCCGTTGGGCCGCGCGGCGACCGGTGACGAGATCGCCGCCGCTGTCGAGTTCCTGCTCTCCGCGTCCGGTGGGTTCGTCAATGGCGCGACCCTGCCCGTCGATGGCGGCCGCGCGGTCCTGGGCCTCGATCCCGAAGCCCGCTGAGGCGGGCCTCGCACCCGAACGCGTGCTGGCTGTGTGGAAATGCCTCCGCGGCGATCACACCGCCCGGTGATACCTGTCGATTCATGAGTCAACTAGTAGTTGACGATTGACTTCCGGTCAACTACTAGTTGACGGACGGCGATGGTTCATGAGTGATGTCGCCGACAGCACATCGAATCGAGGAGTCGCCATGGAAGCCTTCGAAAGTGCTGCGCGCCAACATGAGTCAGTGGGCAGGCGGGCAACGATCGTCGGCGCGGGGATCGCCGGATTGGCCGCGGCGTTGCGATTGCATCGGCAGGGCTGGGACGTTGTCGTGGTCGAACACGCGCCGAGCCGCCGCAGTAGTGGCTATCTGGTGAACCTGCACGGACCCGGATTCGCCGCGGCCGAGCGGCTCGGGCTGCTACCGGCGCTGACCCCGCGCGATATCGGATTCTTCACCTCGGTCCTGGTTCATGCCGACGGTCGGGAGAAATTCCGGATCCCCGCCGCTGTCACCGAGGCCGCCGTCGGCGGCCGGGCATTGAGTGTATTCCGCGGCGATCTGGAATCGGCGCTGTACGACGCCGTCGTCGAGTTCGCCGATATCCGATTCGGCACCACGGTGCGGGCCATTACCCAGACTCCCGGCGAGGTCGAGGTCACCCTCAGCGATGACACACAGTTGCACACCGACCTCCTCATCGGCGCCGACGGTGTGCACTCCCGGGTGCGGGAGCTCGTATTCGGTACCGAATCAACGTATTTCGTGGACCTGGGCCATATGGTCGGCGCATTCGCGCTGGACAAACCGCCCGCCCACATGCCCGACGGTGTCGGCACCACCTATATCGGTCCCGGACGCACGGCCGCGGTGATGAATCTGGGGCCGGAACGGTCCTCGGCGTTCTTCGCCTACCGCTGCCCGGACCCCCACGCCGACCTCGCGCTCGGCGCCGCACCCGCGCTCACCCGAGCGTTCGGGGATCTGGGTGGCGGTGTGGCCGACGCACTCGATCAACTCGACGCCGCACCCGGCATCGCGTACTTCGATTCGGTCGGCCAGATCGTGATGGATCGCTGGAGCCGGGGCCGAATCGTCCTGCTCGGCGACGCGGCCTGGTGCGTAACGGTATTCGCCGGCTACGGCGCTGCCCTGGCACTGGACGGCGCTGACCGGCTGGGCACCGCACTGGCTGAACACGACGATATTCCCGCTGCCCTCGACAGCTGGGAGGCGACATTGCGGCCGGAGGTGCACAAACGACAGACGTTGGCGCGCAGGGGAATCGGGCGATTCGCCCCGCCGTCCCGCGCGCATGTGTGGGCGGGCGAAATGATGCTGCGCGCGATCCAACTACCCGGCATCCGCAGTCTGGTCCAGCGCGCCATCCAACGAGCCAACAACTGACCGTCGAGTCCGCCATCGACCGAACCGTGGAGGGATTGTGCAGCATGACCCGGGGCGCGCAGGTTCTGATCGTGGGCGGAAGCATCATGTGATTGCCGCGCCCCGCACTGACCGGAGCGGTCGGTGCGGGGCGGTAGAAGGTTGAGTGGTACTCAGGGCAGCGTTTGCAGGACGCCCTCGGATTTGAAGGTTCTGTTGCCGGAACCCGGTGTGTCGCATTCCCACAGGACCGTGGCGTTGGGCGGGAATTGCAGATCTACGGACGCTTGCCATGGTGTCGCGTCCAGCATCGCGGAACCCGTCGAGACCGGCTTCCTGCTCAATCGGGCTGTTTGGGTCACGGGCGGGAGCAGGCTCATACCCTTGCACGTCCAGCCCGAGCCGTCGGCGGGGGCATCGACGTGGATGACACCGCCCGGCATGAGGGTGACCAGTGGCGGCTCCGGGGTCGAACCACTGCCGGAATTCGCCGCGAATCCTGTTTGCGCTCCACTGATCCCCAATGACACCAGCGACGCCGCCAGCACCCCCGCGCGGAAAACGTTCCGTACCAAAGCAACTCCCTAACTCACAGACATCGCGCCGAACACGCGTGCGGCAGCAAATGTACTCGACTCGAGTGACATGACCGCGCGCCGACAAGCAAGGTCGAATTACCGAAAGGTCAACGGACCGAATCTATCTGACTCGATTTGAGGTCCTCGGTCCCCGCGCGGGTACTTAGGCGGCGGTACTCGACGTACCGGTCATCGCGATGGTAAAGAGCAGCATGAGCATTGACGGGGAGTTCGCGCCGAAGTCCGCGGAGCAGACCTTGGCGGAGTTGCGGCAGCACGGACAGGAGTGGCAGGCGCGCCGACGGGCCGAGATCGCCGCCGCACGTACGGCGGGGACTCGGGAGCCATTCGACATCACCAGGTTCGCGGAGCTATATCCGATCGACCTCGACTTGGGAGACCGCGAGCCCGGAGCGGGCGATATCGAGGAGTATGAGCACAAGTACTATCTCTGCGCGCCAACGGAAGTGGACACACTGGAGAAGCTGGCCGAGCACCTCATGTGGCTGCACACCCACGACGCGGGCTGACGGCAGGCCCGCCAACAGCCGGTGTAATTCAGGACGCCGACGTCCGCGACATAGGGAATGTTCTGAGAGCTGTTATCGTCCAAGCGAATCGGGCGGCCCAGTTGAGAGACGGCACGTCGGGCGCAGTCGGTACGTTCACAGACCTTGCCGCCCGGCTCAATCAGCTGTTCCAGCTGATTGATTTGACGTCCTCCTCGGTCGGATGCCGCGGATTCCTACAAGCGCCCTGTCGGGCGCTCTCGGTGGGTTCCTGTTTCACAGAGACTTGCCTGCCGCTCACGCGGCGGGGCTTACGGTTTCTCCGCAGGCGTTTAGCCTCTCCGCCCGTCCGGCGGCGAGAAGATTGTTCGCAGCGTTGAGATCACGATCCAGGACCGCCCCGCAGGCGGGACACGTCCACACCCGAACCGATAGCGGCTTGGGACCGTCCCGGTGCCCACACTGGGCGCAGATCCGCGACGACGGATAGAAGCGGTCGACCTTCCCGAAGTATCGGCCGCGGCGGGCTGCTTTCTCCTTTAGCAGGCGCGTGAACATCGACCAGCTCGCGTCGTGCACCGATTTCGCCAGCCGGGTGCGGGCCAGGGCCGTCACGCACAAGTCCTCGACATAGATCGCTTGGGTTTCGCGAACTATCACTGTGGTGTGCTTGTGCGCCCAATCCCGCCGCTTATCAGCGACTTTCGCGTGCGCCTTCGCCAGCTTCACTCGGGCTTCGGCGTGATTGTTCGAACCTTTCCGCTTGCGTGAAAGGTTCTTCTGCGTGCGGCGGAGCTTGCGCTCGGCCTGACGCAGAAATTTCGGAGACTCGATCCTGTTTCCGTTGGACAGGACCGCGAATGTGGTCAAACCGAGGTCGATACCCACCTCGGACTCTATCGGCGGCAGCGGTTCCTCGTCGACCCCGATGACGAACGATGCGAAATACCGTCCTGCCGCGTCCTTGATCACCGTCACCGACGAGGGATCGGACGGCAGGTCCCGCGACCAGGCGACCTTCACATCACCGATCTTGGGCAGCCGTAGTTTCCCGCCAACGGTCACCGAGAACCTGGCGTTGCGGGTGAACCGGATCGCCTGCCGGTTGTCCTTGCGGGATCGGAACCGCGGTGCGGCGATCTTCGGGCCCTTGCGTTTACCAGTCATCGACTCAAAGAAGTTGCGGTAGGCGTTGTTCAGATCCGCCAGGGCCTGTTGCAGCACCACCGCCGACACCCCACCCAGCCATTCACGCTCCGGTGTTCCCTTCGCGGCGGTCAACCGCTTGGACAATTCCCTGTCGGAGATGTACGGGAGTTTTCCGGCGAATGCGGTCTTTCGCGCCGCGAGGGCATCGTTGAATACCACCCGCGCGCACCCGAAAGCCCGTGACAGCGATTCTCGCTGCCCCGTGCTCGGATACAGACGGTACTGGTAACGCAACTGCATCACCGCATGCTATCCGTGGTTCCTGGCTGAACACGAATCCATTTGTACTGGCAGACACAATGTTTTCGTCCTGCGCACACTTGGATTTTCTCACTAAGTACCAGCACCGCGTCTTCGCCGACGGGCACCTGCGACAGGATTTGCGGACCATGTCCACCACTACTGGCACGCGCAAACACAACTTGGTCGGGCTCCTGCGTCACCGAATCAGTTTGCGGCGCAACATTTTCCCTTCTGTGCCGGTACATCGAAAAGCAGGACCGGCCCGTGTAGAGCGCGCTTGGACATGAAGGCCCTTCCGTGTGGGCCGTCAGGTTGGCGCACGTGCCAACACCAGGTAGCCGACCGAGAGCTTGAGCGCCCTGGTCGTCGCGAAGTGGGAAAGGCCACGCTCTTCCCTCAGAGTGCGCAAGCGTGCCTCGCATAGATCTCTCCGCGCGGTCGATCTAGCAACGCCGATGTCCACAACCTTCACAACTTCACAACTTCGCGTCCACAAAAATCGGCATTTGCGAGGGATATGCGCCGTTCGCGGCGCTGCGTAGCGTGCGAAATAGATAGGTGAAACACATCTTTGGAGGACTCTGACCGTGAAGAATCATCTCGTTCGCACCCACCGCTCCGCCGAGACCTTCGCGCGCGAAGAGCACCTTGCCTGGCGGATCGCCGAGGTTGCCGCGGACGCCGTGGAGGTCGGCCCGGAGACCGAAGAGATGATCGTCAACCGGATCATCGACAATGCCGCCGTCGCTGCCGCGTCCATCACCCGCCGCCCGGTCGCCAACGCTCGCGCCCAGGCGCTGAGCCACCCGTATCAGCCCGGCGCAACGGTTTTCGGCGTCGACGGCTCGTACTCGCCCGAGTGGGCGGCGTGGGCCAATGGAGTCGCGGTGCGCGAGTTGGACTTCCACGACACCTTCCTGGCCGCGGAGTACTCGCACCCCGGTGACAACATTCCCGCCATCCTCGCGGTGGCCCAGCACGCCGGGCGCAATGGCCGCGACCTGATTCGCGGTCTGGCAACGGGTTACGAGATCCAGGTCGACCTGGTGCGCGCGATCTGCCTGCACGAGCACAAGATCGACCACGTCGCACACCTTGGCCCGTCTGCCGCTGCCGGTATCGGCACGCTGCTCGGACTCGACACCGAGACCATCTACCAGGCCGTCGGCCAGGCCCTGCACACCACGACCGCCACCCGCCAATCCCGCAAGGGCGAGATCTCCAGCTGGAAGGCGTACGCCCCGGCTTTCGCGGGCAAGATGGCCGTGGAGGCCGTGGACCGCGCCATGCGCGGCGAAGGCGCGCCCTCGCCCATCTGGGAGGGTGAGGACGGCGTGATCGCCTGGTTGCTTGGCGGTCCGAACGCCGAATACTCGGTGCCGCTGCCCGGTCCGGGTGAGCCCAAGCGCGGCATCCTGGACACCTACACCAAGGAACACTCCGCCGAATACCAGAGCCAGGCCCCGATCGATCTGGCGTTCCGGCTGCGCGAGCGCATCGGTGACCTGAGCCAGATCGCCTCGATCGTGCTGCACACCAGCCACCACACCCACTATGTGATCGGCACCGGCTCGAACGACCCGCAGAAGTTCGACCCGAAGGCTTCTCGCGAAACCCTCGATCACTCGATCATGTACATCTTCGCGGTCGCGCTGCAGGACGGCACCTGGCATCACGAGCGGTCCTACGCCCCCGAGCGCGCGCAGCGCCCGGACACCATCGAGCTGTGGAACAAGATCGTCACCGCCGAGGACCCCGAATGGACCCGGCGCTACCACTCGACCGATCCGAACGAGAAGGCCTTCGGCGCTCGCGCCGAGGTCACCCTCAAGAGTGGTGAGGTCATCGTCGACGAGCTCGCGGTCGCCGACGCACATCCGCTGGGCGCCAAGCCTTTTGCCCGCGATCGGTACATCGCCAAGTTCCGCACCCTGGCCGAGGGCGTCATCGAATCCGCCGAACAGGATCGTTTCCTCGAGGTGGCCCAGCGCGCGGGCGAGCTGTCCGCGGGGGAGCTGTCCCAGCTCACCTTCACCGTCTCGGCCGATGTGCTCGCCCGCGCGCCCAAGTCCCCGAAGGGGCTGTTCTAAATGACAGGACTACTTGCCGCTAACACCTCGGCCGCCGATAAGCGCCTCGCATTCAAGACGGGGCTGAACTCGGGCAGGATTCAGCGTCTGCCCGGCGCGTTCAATCCGTTGGTGGCCAAGCTGATTCAGGAGATCGGGTTCGAGGGCGTCTATGTCTCGGGCGCGGTGCTCTCGGCTGATCTCGGTCTGCCCGATATCGGCCTGACCACCTTGACCGAGGTGTCCGGGCGCGGTCAGCAGATCGCACGGGTCACCGATCTGCCGGTGCTCATCGACGCCGACACCGGTTTCGGTGAACCCATGAGCGCGGCCCGCACGGTCACGGTGATGGAGGATGCCGGGATCGCGGGCATGCACCTGGAAGATCAGGTCAATCCCAAGCGCTGCGGGCATCTCGACGGCAAAGCCGTTGTGCCGGTGGAGGATATGCTGCGACGCCTCGGCGCGGCCGTCGCCGCGCGCCGCGATCCGAACTTCATTGTCTGCGCCCGCACCGACGCCGCCGGGATCGAGGGCATCGACGCGGCCATCGAACGCGCCAAGGCCTACGCCGACGCTGGCGCGGACCTGATCTTCACCGAGGCGCTCAATACCGAAGCCGATTTCGAGAAGTTCCGCGCCGCGGTCTCGATTCCCTTGCTGGCCAACATGACCGAGTTCGGCAAGTCCGAGCTGATCGCGGCGGCCACGCTGGAGAAGATCGGCTACAACGCGGTCATCTACCCGGTGACCACGCTGCGCCTGGCCATGTACGCCGCCGAGACCGGCCTGCGCGAGATCTTCGCCAGTGGAACCCAGGCCGAATTGCTCGACCGCATGCAGCACCGCAGCCGCCTGTACGAGTTGCTGCAGTACGAGCGCTACAACGAATTCGATTCCGACATCTTCAATTTCACTCTGGGAAGGAATCAGTGATGACGGATACCACGGTACCGGCCATCTACAAGGGTCTCGCCGGCGTTGTCGTCGACACCACCGCCATCTCCAAGGTCGTGCCCGAGACCAACTCCCTGACCTACCGTGGTTACGCGGTCCAGGATCTGGCCGCCAACTGCAGTTTCGAACAGGTCGCCTACCTGCTGTGGTACGGCGAACTGCCCAATGACACCCAGTTGGCGCAGTTCCTGCAGCAGGAACGCGCATCCCGGCGCGCGGATCGTTCCCTGCTGTCGCTGGTGACCAAGCTGCCCGAGAACTGCCATCCGATGGATGTGGTGCGCACCGCGATCAGCTACCTGGGCGCGGAAGATCCCGCCGAGGACGACAATTCGCCGAAGGCCAACCGCGCCAAGGCTCTTCGCATGATGGCGGTGCTGCCCACCATCGTGGCCGCCGATCACCGCCGCCGCCACGGCCTGGATCCCATTGCCCCGCATTCGCATCTGGGCTTCGCGGAGAACTTCCTGAACATGTGCTTCGGGAAGGTCCCCGCCCCGGAGCTGGTCAAGGCGTTCGAGGTATCGCTGATCCTGTACGCGGAGCACAGTTTCAACGCCTCCACCTTCGCCGCGCGCGTGGTCACCTCCACGCTGTCCGATATCTACAGCGCGGTCACCGCCGCCATCGGCGCGCTCAAGGGCCCGCTGCACGGCGGTGCGAACGAGGCGGTCATGCACGACATGATCGAGATCGGCGATCCGGCGCTGGCCGAGGCGTGGATGCGAAACAAGCTGTCCAAGAAGGAAAAGGTGATGGGCTTCGGACACCGGGTCTACAAGAACGGTGACTCCCGGGTGCCGACCATGAAGAAGGCCTTCGTGGATATCGCGGCCGCCACCGGCGGACAGCAGTGGGTGGCCATGTACGAGATCCTCGAGCGCACCATGGTCGAGGCCACCGGCATCAAGCCGAACCTCGACTTCCCTACCGGCCCAGCGTATTACCTGCTCGGGTTCGATATCGAGGTGTTCACGCCCATCTTCGTGATGAGCCGCATCACCGGCTGGACAGCCCACATCATCGAACAGGGCGAATCCAACGCCCTGATCCGGCCACTGAGCGAATACATCGGTGTGCCACAGCGTTCCGTCGTGGCCTGACAGCCCCAGGCACGACATTTCCGGACGGCCCGCACTCACCCGTGCGGGCCGTCCTTCTTTTCCGCGCGGCCTACCGTCGCCGCCCTGAACCAGTGAGGTGAACCGCCTATGTTCTCGAAAGTGTTGGTGGCCAATCGCGGCGAGATCGCCATTCGCGCGTTCCGCGCCGCATACGAACTCGGAGCGCACACGGTCGCGGTGTTCCCCCATGAGGACCGCAACTCCCCGCATCGGCTCAAGGCCGATGAGTCCTATCAGATCGGCGCGATCGGGCATCCCGTCCGGGCGTATCTGTCGGTCGGTGAGATCATCGCCGCGGCAAGGCAATCCGGTGCGGATGCGATCTATCCCGGATACGGATTCCTGTCCGAGAACCCAGATCTGGCTGCCGCGTGCGCGTCGGCGGGGATCACCTTCGTCGGGCCGTCGGCACAGGTGCTGGAGTTGACCGGGAACAAGGCGCGCGCCATCGCCGCCGCCAAGGCCGCCGGGTTGCCCGTATTGGCTTCCAGCGCACCGTCATCGGATGTGGACGAGCTCATGACGGCATCGGAAGCCATGGAGTTCCCGGTGTTCGTCAAGGCGGTGGCCGGTGGTGGTGGGCGCGGTATGCGCCGAGTTGCCGATAAGGCCCAACTGCGTGAGGCGATCGAGGCTGCCGCGCGTGAGGCGGAGTCGGCGTTCGGTGATGCGACGGTGTTCTTGGAGCAGGCGGTGATCAATCCTCGTCATATCGAGGTGCAGATTCTGGCTGATCAGCAGGGCAATGTGATTCATCTGTACGAGCGGGATTGTTCGTTGCAGCGGCGGCATCAGAAGGTCATCGAGATGGCCCCGGCGCCGAACTTGGATCCGGAGCTGCGGGATCGTATTTGCGCGGATGCGGTGGCGTTCGCGAAGGAGATCGGGTACTCGTGTGCGGGCACGGTGGAGTTTCTGCTCGATGAGCGGGGTAATCATGTGTTCATCGAGATGAATCCGCGTATTCAGGTCGAGCACACGGTGACCGAGGAGATCACCGATGTGGATCTGGTGCAGTCGCAGATGCGGATCGCTTCGGGTGAGTCGTTGGAAGATCTCGGTTTGAGCCAGGAGTCGATTGTTATTCGTGGTGCGGCGTTGCAGTGCCGGATCACGACCGAGGATCCGGCGAACGGGTTCCGGCCCGATACGGGTCGTATCACCGGTTACCGGTCCCCGGGCGGCGCGGGCGTACGCCTCGACGGCGGCGCGAACGTGGGCGCGGAGGTCGGTGCCCATTTCGACTCCATGCTGGTCAAGCTCACCTGCCGCGGCCGCGATTTCCCCACCGCCATCGCCCGCGCCCGGCGTGCGGTCACCGAATTCCGCATCCGCGGCCTGGCCACCAATATCCCGTTCCTGCAAGCGGTTCTGGACGATCCCGCCTTCCGCGCCGGACGCGTCACCACCTCGTTCATCGACGAGCGTCCCGAATTGCTCACCCGCAACGCCTCGGCCGATCGAGCCTCCAAGATCCTGGACTATCTGGCCGATGTCACGGTGAACAAACCCCATGGCGCACGCCCCACCACCGTCTACCCGCACGACAAACTGCCCGCGATCGACCTCGCCGTCGCCCCGCCGCCCGGAACCCGCCAGATCCTGCTCGAGCGCGGACCGCAGGGCTTCGCGCGCTGGCTCCGCGACCGCGAGGGCGTCGCGGTCACCGACACCACCTTCCGCGACGCGCACCAGTCATTGCTGGCCACCCGCGTGCGCACCAGCGGCCTTCTGGCTGTCGCCGGTCACGTGGCGCGCATGACACCCGAGCTGCTGTCCATCGAATGCTGGGGCGGCGCAACCTATGACGTGGCACTGCGCTTCCTGTACGAGGATCCGTGGGAGCGCCTGGCCGCCCTGCGCGAGGCCGTGCCGAATATCAATCTGCAGATGCTGTTGCGTGGGCGCAATACCGTTGGCTACACCCCGTACCCCGGAAAGGTCACGCGTGCTTTCGTTTCCGAGGCCACCGCGACCGGTATCGACATCTTCCGCATCTTCGACGCCCTGAACAATGTCGACCAGATGCGCCCCGCCATCGACGCGGTGTGTGAAACCGGCACGGCCCTGGCCGAAGTCGCGCTCAGCTATACCGGGGACCTGTCGAACCCGAACGAAGACCTCTACACCCTCGACTACTACCTGAAACTGGCCGAGCAGATTGTCGATGCCGGTGCACATGTGCTGGCCATCAAGGATATGGCCGGACTGCTGCGTCCCCCGGCCGCACATACGCTGGTGACCGCCTTGCGCCGGGAATTCGACCTGCCGGTGCATGTGCACACCCACGACACTCCTGGTGGACAACTGGCCACCTATCTGGCCGCCTGGCAGGCCGGTGCGGACGCCGTGGACGGTGCGAGCGCGCCCATGGCGGGCACCACCAGCCAGCCCGCTCTTTCGGCAATCGTTGCCGCGGCGGCGAATTCACCACACGACACAGGTTTGAGCCTGCGCAATGTGTGCGATCTCGAGCCGTACTGGGAAGCACTCCGAAAGGTGTACGGGCCCTTCGAATCCGGGCTGCCCGGCCCGACCGGGCGCGTGTACCACCACGAGATCCCGGGTGGTCAGCTCTCGAACCTGCGCCAGCAGGCCATCGCATTGGGTTTGGGTGATCAGTTCGAAGAGGTCGAAGCCAAATACGCTGCGGCGGACCGGCTCCTGGGCCGCCTGGTCAAGGTCACCCCGTCCTCCAAGGTCGTCGGCGACCTGGCCTTGGCATTGGTGGGCAAGGGCGTGGACGTCGACGAATTCGCCGCCGACCCAGCCCGATTCGATGTCCCCGACTCGGTGATCGGCTTTCTGCGCGGTGAACTGGGCACCCCCGCCGGTGGCTGGCCCGAGCCCTTCCGCACCCGCGCCCTGGCCGGACGCGGCCCCGCCAAACCCGTCACCACCCTCACCGCCGAGGATGAGACCGCCCTCAACGGTGACTCCGCCGAGCGCCGAAACACCCTGAACCGCTTGCTTTTCCCCGCACCCACCGCCGAATTCCGCGCCCACCGCGACAAATACGGTGACCTCTCACGCCTGTCGGCGAACCAGTTCTTCTACGGCCTGCGCCACGATGAGGAACACCGCGTGGAACTCGACAAGGGCGTCACCCTGCTCATCGGCCTCGAAGCCATCTCCGAACCCGATGAACGCGGTATGCGCACGGTCGTCTGCCTCCTCAATGGCCAGCTCCGTCAGGTCGTGGTGCGCGATCGCAGCATTGCCGATCACACTCCTTTGGCGGAGAAGGCGAACCCGGCCGATCCGGGCCACCTCGCAGCGCCCTTCTCCGGCGTCGTCACCATCGCCGTCACCGCCGGTGACCAGGTGAACGCGGGCGACACCGTAGCCACCATCGAAGCCATGAAAATGGAGGCCGCGATCACCGCGCCCCGAGCCGGGACGATCAACCGCATCGCCATCGGCGCGATCCAACAGGTCGACGGAGGTGACCTGCTCCTGGTGATCACATAGCCGCGCACCGCAAGACCGCCGCACTCGCTCGGAGTGCGGTGGCATGCCTACGGGCTGGTGAGGGCGAGCAGTCGCGCACCGATCGAAGTCAGCACCGGTTCCAGCCGGTGCCGCGGCCATCGATGTGGGGTGGCTCCCGCGTCGTTGATCATGGTGAGGGTTGCCTGGACGCGGATGCGGGTACTGATGGCATCCCAGCCGGGGTGAACCTGCTGCATCAGGTGGACCCACTCGCTGATGTAGGTGTGCTGTGCGGCTCTGGTGCGGTGCCGATCGGCTTCGAGCAGATGCCCGGTCTCGGAGATCAGCACCTGCATCAAACGCGGATTGTCCAGTGAGACAGCGCAATATCCCGCGAGCAGACCCGTCAGACCCGTGCGGGGGTCGCCGGTGCCCGCGAAGGTGCGGTACATGTCGATGCGCAGCCATTCATCGCCACGGATGATCGCCGCGGCCAGAATCTCAGCCTTGGAGTCGAAATGGTTGTAGACGCTCGAGCCGGTGATGCCGATGGCCGCGCCGATATCGTCCATGCTGACCGCGGTGAAGCCCTTCATGGCGAAAAGCGGGACCGCATGGGTCAGAATCAGCTCGCGCCGGGACTGCATCACCAATCGATCGCCGCCCGTATCGGGCTCGGGATCATCTGCGCCAGTGGGAATCTCGGCGTCGAAGATAATGGTGATGAGCTGGGCCAGCAGCGCGGTGAATTCCGGTTCGGGCAGCGACAGGCTGTGGAACGAGATGCTGGTCGCCACCGCGATCGCGCACCACGCGAGCAGGTCCGAGTCGGCTCGGCTGAGCCCGGGCCGCCGCGCACCGATCAATTCCGCCATCGCGGCGGCGATTCGGCGTGCGGTGACCCGGTAGGCTGCCGCGTCCTCGGGCCGCAGGTTGCGCGCTTCGCGGCGCAGCAGCATCCCCACGCCCCGGTGCGCGAGCATCATGGCCGCGAGTTCGGTCGCCGCGTCACGGCCGGGATCGGCCGCGCAGGCGTGCACCAGGGCCTCGAATTGGGTGAGTTCGTCGTCGATGACGACCGCGAGCAGATCCTGCTTACCCCGGAAGTGCCGGTACAGCGCGGACGGGCCGATCGCGACCGCGTCCGCCACATCGCCCATGCCGACGTCCGCGAAACCCCGCTGGGTGAACAGATCATTGGCCGCGTCGATGATCAGCTGCCGCCGATTCGATGGTCGGGTGCCACGGGCCGGACGGAGCAGTTCCGACTCGGTCGTCATCAGTGTCCTTTCGTGGCCGACCTCGATATATTACCGATCCGCCGATACGGCGATGCCCGCGTGTGGCGGCGGGCACCGCACCCCTCGCGGGCTCAGGACACGCTGGCGTCCGCGCCATCCCAATAGGGTTTGCGCAGTTCGCGTTTGAGGATCTTGCCCGCCCCCGACATCGGCAGCGCATCGACGAACTCCGCACTGCGCGGCACCTTGTACCCGGCGATCAGCACCTTGCAGTGCTCCCGCAGTTCCTCCTCGGTGACGGTGCGCCCGGATGCGAGCACCACGACCGCGTGCACGCGCTCACCCCAGCGCGGGTCGGGCACCCCGATCACCGCGGCCGCCGCCACCGCGGGATGTTCGAGCAGTGCGTTCTCCACCTCCGCGGAGTAGACGTTCTCCCCGCCGGTGATGACCATGTCCTTGATGCGATCGACGATGAACACATAGCCGCGGCTGTCCATGTACCCGCCGTCGCCGGTGTGCATCCACCCCTCGCGCACCGCGGATGCGGTGTCCTGCGGGCGATCCCAGTAGCCGAGCATGACATTGTCCCCGCGCACCACCACTTCGCCGACGGTTCCGCGCGGTACCTCGTTGTCATCGGGATCCACGATGCGGATCTCACAGTGCGGGGCCGACCGCCCGGCCGCCCGGAGCAGTCGGGGTTCGTGGTGATCGTCATCGCTGAGCAGTGCCGCCACCGGTGACAGCTCGGTCATGCCGTACGCCTGGGTGAATCCGGCGTTCGGGAACGCGGCGCGAGCGCGTTTGAGCACCGACTCCGCGATCGGCGACGCGCCGTAGAGGACCTGCCGCACCCCACTCACGTCGTAGTCGTCGATCCGGGGGTCGTCGATGAGCATCTGTACCATGGTGGGCACCAGCAGCATGTCGGTAATCCGGTGTACCGCAATGGCTTCGAGCACTGCGGCCGGGCTGAACGCGGGTACGAACGTATGGACGGCCGCCGCGGCGTTGCCGAGTGACCAGTGGCAGATGGCGGCCAAGTGGAACATCGGTGCGGAATGCAGCAGCCGCCCGCCGCCCGAGAGCGCATGACCACCGGCGAGCACACCCAGGGTCGAGGTCATCAGATTGTCGTGGCTGAGCATCACCCCTTTGGGATGTCCGGTGGTGCCGCCGGTGTAGAACACGCCCAGCAGCGCGTCACCGCCGGTGCGGGAATCCTCGATCGGCAGGCTCTGCGCGATCAGCGTCTCGTAGTCGAGCATGCCCTCCGGGCGCGCCCCGTCGCCGCAGAAGATCACCGTCTCCAGCTCCGGAAACTGTTGGCGCAGTTCGGGAACCAGACCCGCGAACATGTCGTCGACCAGCAGGGCGCGGGTATCGGATTCGCGCAGCGAGTACGCGATCTCGGCGGGACTCCAGCGGATATTGACCGGGTTCACCACCGCTCCCAGCCAAGGCACCGCCAGCAGATATTCGTGAAAGCGATCGGAGTTCAACGCCAGGATGCCCACTCGGTCACCGGGTTTCACCCCGAGCCCGGCCAGCGCGCCGGCGAGCCGGGCGATGCGGTCGACCGATTCGGCGACGGTGCGCACCCGATCGCCGAAGATGGTCATGATCCGATCCGGATCGTGTTGCAGGCTGCGGTGCAGCACCTGTGTCAGATACATTGTGGTTCCTTGCTTTCCGCTACAGCGAGCGGGCGATGAGTTCTTTCATGACCTCGTTGGCGCCCGCGTAGATCCGCTGCACGCGCGCGTCGGCGTACATGCGGGCGATCGGATACTCGAGCATGTAGCCGTAGCCGCCGAACAATTGCAGGCAGCGGTCCACGACCTGGCCCTGAATATCGGTGCAGTACGCCTTGGCCATCGACGCCGTCGCACCGTCGAGCCCGCCGCGCAGGTGCTGTTCGATGCAGCTGTCCACGAACACCCGGGACACCTGGGCGAGGGTGGCGCATTCGGCGAGTTCGAAACGGGTGTTCTGCATCTCGAACAGCGGTGCGCCGAAAGCCTTGCGCTCCTTGGTGTATCGCACGGTCGCCGCGACGGCGGCCTCGGTGGCCGCGGCGGCGCAGACCGCCACGATGAGGCGTTCGTGCGCGAGCTGGGTCATGAGATAGCCGAAGCCCGCGTTCTCCGCTCCGAGGCGATGCGATACCGGAACACGCACGTCGGTGAACGAAAGCTCGGCCGTGTCCTGGCCTTTCATGCCGAGCTTGTCGAGCAGGCGACCGACCCGATACCCCTCGGCGTGCGCGGTTTCCACCACGATCAGGGAGATCCCCTTCGCCCCCGCGCTCGGATCGGTCTTGCACACCACGATCACGATGTCCGCGTGCTTGCCATTGGAGATGAAGGTCTTCGAGCCGTTGATGACATAGCTGTCACCGTCGCGAATGGCCATGGTGCGCAACGCTTTCAGATCCGACCCGGCGCCCGGTTCGGTCATGGCGATCGCACCCACGATCGCGCCGCCGGCCATACCGGGTAGCCAGCGCTGTTTCTGTTCCTCGGTGCCGTAGGCGAGCAGGTAGTGCGCGACCAGACCGCTGTGCACCATATTGCCGAACCCGGAGTCCCCGAGCCGGTATTGCGCGTCGAACACCGCGAAGTCATGGGCCACGGTGCCGCCCCCGCCGCCGTACTCCTGCGGGATCGAGGCGCACAGCAGGCCCAATTCCCCTGCCTTGTTCCAGAATTCGCGATCGACGTACTTCTGGCTCTCGAATCGCTCCTGGTGGGGAATCAGTTCGGCCTCGAAGAATTTGGTCGCCATCTCCCGGAGTGCGATGACCTCGTCGTCGATCCAGGGGGAGGTGTATCCGGTGGTGTTCGTCTGACTGCTGGACATTCACTTATCTTGCACATGCCGCGACGGCAAAGCAATAACCTGCGGCTAGTTGGCTGCAAAACGGATTGTGTCGTGGGGGTTGCCTCGCCATGGTGATCTGGAATACATTTCTCGTCGTTCACATGTTGCGCTGATGCGGCGGCGTCGAAGGTACGCGAGCCGCGAAGTTGGAGCGCTCTAACCAGTCGCCCCGGACCTGATCCGGGCCGCTGGCACATTCAGAGGATGGCAATGCTCGACCCTGAAATTTCCACCGAACCACATCGAACGGGCGAGCTCCGGCGACTGTTGATCTTCCTGCTGCCTGCGACGACCGCGATGTACGCCGCGTTCAACGGGGTGCAGCAGATCCTGGTCCCCGCGCAGGTCGAGGCCTTCGATCCCGGATCCAAGGTGGGCAATCTGGCGCTGATCACCACCGTCGGCGCACTCGCCTCGATGGTGGCGCTGCCGCTGGGCGGCGCGATCTCGGACCGGACCCGCAGCCGATTCGGTCGGCGCTCACCCTGGATCGTGGTCATGTCGATGCTGTCGGCGGTGCTGCTGCTCGGTATGGGACAGAGCACCGGCATCGCCATGCTGGCCGTGACCTGCGCCGCGGTTTGGTTCACCGCGAACTTCTATCAGGGCGCGTTCGCGGCGATCCTGCCCGACCGCGTGCCCGTCGCCCGCCGTGGCCTGGCCGCGTCGGTGATCGGGCTCGGCACACCGCTGGGCATCATGTTCGGGGTCAACCTGGCCAGTCGTGTCGGTCAGCCGTGGAGTTACGCCATCTTCGGTGCGGTGTTCGTGGTGACCAGCGTGGCGCTTGTGCTCGGCGCTCGGGAGGGTTCGTCGGCCGATATCGTTGTGCCGCAGCGGGTTCCCCGGCGCTCATCCGATGCGGTGCGGGTGTTCTTCCAGGCGTTCCGCAGTACCGATTTCGCCCTCGCGTTCGCGAGCCGGGCCAGTCTGTCGCTGGCCTACTTCACCGTCAGTGGCTATCTGTTCTATTCGATGCAGGACTACATCGGCGCGGAGCACATTCCCGGCGGCGATGTGGCCGTGGCGGTGAGCACCCTGGCCACCATCTCGGTGGTGACCTGGTCGGTCGTGGCGACTTTCACCGGATGGCTGGCCGATCGACTGGACCGGCGCAAACTATTCGTCGGCATCTCCTCGGCCGGACTGGCGCTCTCGATGCTGGTGCCAATCCTGAGCCCGACCTGGACCGGGATGATCGTGTACTCATTCCTGTCCGGGGCCTTCATCGGCACCTACTTCGCGGTCGATCTCGCCGTCATGTCACTGGTGTTGCCGGACAAGGCGAATGAGGGACGCGACTTCGGAATCCTCGCGGTCGCAACGGGCCTGCCGCAGGTGCTGTCCTCGGTGATCGCCGGTGCGCTGATCACGCTGTTCCACTCCTACATCGCCCTGTTCGCGTTCGCCGCCGTCTGCGCGTTCGCCGCCGGTTTCATCATCATGCGAATCCGCGCGATCTGCTGAGCCACTCATCGAAAGACAGTCCTATGCCCTACATCAACACCCCCGATGGGGTGCGCCTGTACTACGAGACCCTCGGCGATCCCGCAGCGCCGCCGCTGGTGCTGATCCAAGGTCTGGGTGGTCACCTGCTCGGCTGGCATCGTGAGCTCTGCGCGGGGATCGCGGCCACCGGATTCCATGTCATTCGCTTCGATAACCGTGACGTCGGGTTGTCCCAGAAGTTCCCCGCCGGTGGGTATCAGCTCGCCGATATGGCCGCGGATACCGCCGGTCTGCTCGACGCGCTGGGTATCGACTCCGCGCATATTGTCGCCCAGTAGATGGGCGGAATGATCGCGCAGGAGTTGGCGATCGGTCATCGCGGGCGCGTCCGCTCGCTGGCGCTGATCTACACCGCCCCCGGCGACGCGGCATTCTTCAAGGGGACCGATCTGGTTCACGCCCGAATGGAGTTGCCGTTGGCGCGAACTCGCGCCGAGGCCGTCGAGCTCTACCTGCGCAACGAAGCCCCGTGTTCCTCACCCGGGTATCCCACCGACCTGGATTGGCTGCGCGAGCTCGGCGGACTCATGTACGACCGAGACTATGACCCCAGCGGCACCGCTCGCCAGCTGGATGCGCTCCTGGCCTTTCCCGATCGCACCGAACAGCTTGCGCGCCTTGATGTTCCGACCACGATCCTGCACGGTGAGAGCGATCGGCTGATCGATCCGGCGGCCGCCCACGCACTGCACCGAGCCATTCCCGGCTCCACACTCACCCTCTTCGCGGGGATGGGACACGAACTGCCCCGCGCGCTCTGGCGCGACATCGTGGCCCTGATCAATGAAAACGCCTGCGGCGCATAGGCGCAGGGATATCACCACCGAATCGGAGTTCAATGATGAACCGTTCCCTCATTCGCTGCCTGCTGATCACGGCCGCGCTCGTCACACCGCTCGCACTGCCCGGCACCGCGTCCGCCGAACCCGCTGTGGCGCAACCGGTCCTGACCCCGGACAAGGATCCCTTCTATGCGCCGCCGCCCGACCTGGCGAGCTATCCCAATGGGGCGATTCTGGGATCACGCCCCTCGGCCCTGTACGGGCTGCCGCTGCCGATCAAGGTGTGGCAGGTCCAGTACAAATCGACCGATGCCGCCGAGCGGCCTACCACGGGGGTGACCACCGTGATCGTGCCGGATACACCGTGGACCGGACCCGGCACCCGGCCGGTGGTGAGTTATCAGATGGCCGAGGATGGCCTCGGCATTCAGTGCGCGTCCTCGTACGTGATGCGCGCGGGCGTGCAGGCCGGATTGCAGAACGGCCAGGACCAGGAGACTCCACTCACCTCGCTACTGCTGCAACGTAATTGGGCAGTGGTGGTCTCGGACTACGAGGGCCCGCAGGAGCGATTCTACGACCGCGACCAAGCCGCACACAGCGCACTCGACGGCATCCGCGCGGCCCTGGCATTCGGCCCGGCCGAACTCTCCCCGGCCTCGCCGGTGGCCGCGTTCGGCTACTCCGGCGGCGCGTTCGCCACCGTTGCGACCATGCAGCGTCAGCCGCGCTACGCGCCCGAACTCAATTTCACCGGCTTCGCCGCCGGTGGCATTCCGGCCGATATGCTCGCCGCGTTCGGCCTGGACAATGGCACCCCGAACAGCGGGCTGGGCGTCTTCGGTCTCGCCGCGCTCAATCGCCTGTACCCCGAAGCGGACATCCTCGGCCAACTCGATGAGCCCAGCCGAGCCGCCGTCGCCACCGCCGCAACCCAATGTGTGCAAACCGTGGTGAACGCGAACAAGGGCCGCGTGCTGCGCGACGCCTCCGGAAGTCCCGATATCGCAGGCAATCCGGTGATCGCCGCGGCCGCGAACAAACAAAAACTCGGTAGCGAGGTCCCCGGCGTCCCCATGTACGCCTGGCACAGCAGCCTCGACGACGCCCTGCCCCAACCCCCGACCGATGCCCTGGTCGATGGCTACTGCGCCGCCGGAGCGACGGTGACCTACCATCGCACAGACGTGGCCGGGCACGCACAGGCGGCAATCGCCGAACTCCCCGTCATGCTCGATTACCTGGGTGAGCGTCTGGCCGGAGCGCCGCTCCAAACCGGTTGCCGCCACCTATGATTCGCCGTCCGGTCGACGCGTGAGCATGCTGAAATCGGGTCTGCTCGGCGTTGATCACGCTCACGCGGAGGTTACGGCGAGCTGCGCCATGACCGCGGGCAGGGCGCGGCCCAGGGCGGCGCGGGTGTCGGGGTCGAGGCGTGCGAATGCGTCGGCTTCGGCCGCGGCGGTGAGTTGTTTGGCCTGTCGGAGCAGTTCGTGCCCGGCCGGGGTGAGTTCGAGCCGGGCGCGTTGGCCCTTGCCTCCGGCGACGGCGGCCACCGCCCCGAGCTCCTCGAGGTGGGCGGCGGTCGCGCGCATGCTCTGGGTGGTCACGCCCGAGCGGCGGGCCAGATCGCTGTAGGACAGGTCGCTGCGGTGGGCGAGATGGCCCAGGGCGCTGAAGTGGCGCATGGTGATTCCGATATCGGCGAGCGATTCGTCCAGGCGCTCCCGCAACCGACGGCCCACGATGACCAGCAGCAGTGCGGTGCCGCCGAGTTCGATCCCGGGGTCCGGGCGCTGGTCGGGCCGGGAGGGTAGCGACAAGATCGGTCTCCGTTCGTGGTGCTGCGCCGGCGGGGACGCATGGGTGTCGGTACACCTAGATAACCACCCGCAGCCGCTGCGCCGAGCGTCGGCCGATCGTGTTGCGCGTGTGGTCGGACCGGCGGCGGCATCGATGGAGCGCTCGGGTGAGCCGAATATCAGCTGAAGGAACGGCGGTAGCTGTTGGGGCTCACTCCGGTGGTTCGTTTGAAGCGATCGCGGAAGGCGGTCGGGGAACCGAAACCGACCTGCGCGCCGATGCGTTCGATCGAATGCTGGGTGGATTCCAGAAGATGTTGTGCGCGTTGGATTCTGGCGTGGTGCAGCCATTGCAGCGGGGTGGTGCCGGTTTGTTCGCGGAATCGGCGGATGAGGGTTCGGGTGCTCAGTCCCGCGTGGGACGCGATGTCGGCGAGGGATAGTTCGGCGTGCAGATTCTCATGTAACCAGGCCAGTATCGGTTCCAGGGCTGAACCGCTCGGTGTCGGCGCGAAGTCGTGCACGATGAATTGTGCTTGTCCGCCTTCGCGTTCGAGGGGCATCACCGACAAGCGTGCCGCGTCCGCGGCGACGGCCGAACCGTAATCGCGGCGGATCATGTGCAGGCACAGGTCCAGGCCCGCCGCGGCACCGGCGGAGGTAAGGAACTGGCCGTTGTCGACGTAGAGGACCTCGGGGTCGACCTCGACCCGCGGGTACGCCGCGGCCAATGACGCCGCCGCGACCCAATGCGTGGTGGCGCGCAGGCCATCCAGGAGTCCGGTGCTCGCCAATGCGAACGCGCCGGTGCAGATCGAGGCGATTCTGGTGCCCGCCCGGGCCGCGGCGAGCAGCGCCTCGGTGACCGGCGGTGAGAGGGCGATGGCGGGCTCGGAGGTGCCGGGGATGAAAATCGTGTCCGCGCTCGCGAGTCCGTCCAATCCCCACGGCGCATGCACGGTGAATGCGCCCGCGTCGATCTTCGCCTGCTCGGCGCAGACGCGAACTCGGTAGCCGGGGCGGCCGTCGGGCAGTCGCGTGCGGGTGAAGACCTCGATCGGCGTGGACAGATCGAAGGGGATCACGTGATCCACCGCGAGAACAGCGACGGTGTGCATGGCAGGAACGTACCCGATCGCCTCGGCTGGTCAGCGTCGATGCCATGCCGCGGATGCAAATCTATGCAGGTCAGATCCACGGGGACTTCTCTGTCACTAATCCGTTGATATGTGTCGCTATTGCCACTGGGGGCGTGGACGGCGGCGCAATAGCGTCTGGGGCGACCCGGCGCGGACCGGGGGAGTCACCTCGAGGAGAGCAACCTATGCACGTTCAGATCGTCCTGTTCGACGGCTTCGACCCGCTCGACGTCATCGCCCCGTACGAAGTGCTGTACGCGGGTGGCACCGCATCGGCGGGCACGGTGAACGTTGAACTGGTCTCGGCCGAAGGTTCGCGTGAAGTGATCAGTGGCACAGGGGGATTGGCGTTGCGTGCCACCGCGACGCTGGACCCGCACCGCGCCGGGGTGATTCTGATCCCGGGTGCGTCGGGTCGAGTCGGAGAACCGGGGGAGGTGCCCGATCAGGCTGTGGGAGAGGGTGAATGGCGGCAGGACGAGTTCATCCCGGTGCTCCTGGGCCGCACCCTGACCACCGAATTGCCCGCACTGCTGGCGGCCGCTATGGCTAACCCCGAAGTGACCGTCGCGGCGGTATGCGGTGGCTCACTGGTCCTCGCCATGGCCGGATTACTCGAAAACCGTTACGCCACAACCCACCACCTGGGTCTGGACATGCTCGACGCCACCGGTGTGCACGCCGTCGACGCGCGCGTCGTCGATGACGGCGACCTGGTGACCGGCGCGGGCGTCACCTCCGGACTCGACCTGGGTCTCTACCTGCTCGAACGCGAAGTAGGTCCGCGGATCGCGCACGCGGTCGAGAAACTGTTCGCGCACGAGCGCCGCGGCACCGTGTGGAGCCGGCGCGGCCCCGAACCCGCAAGTCTCTGAAACATCATTCATCTCAACGCTTGTGAGGAGCTCACCCATGTCCATCGAAGGAATCTGGGACCTGACCATCTCGACCCCGATCGGCAAAATCAAGGCCGAGGTCGAACTGCGCCGGGACGGCGATCTGCTGTCCGGAACCGCTCAGGGCGTGGGCGAGCAGGTTCCGCTGCGCGAACTCGCCCTCGACGGCAACGAACTCACCTGGAAGCAGGCGGTGACCAAACCCATGCGCTTGAATCTGGCCTTCGCGGTCACCATCGCGGGCGAAAGCCTCAGCGGCACAGCCAAAGCGGGTCGACTGCCCGCATCGAAGGTCATCGGTCAGCGGCGCGTCCTTCCCGCATAAGCAAAGAGCGCGGATGGTGGCTGGAGCGACTTGTGTTCAGGAGACGGCAGTTTCAGGACCGAGCCGCTTCATCATCTCGGCCGCAATCTCTTCCAGGGACGAGCGCGCCTCGCGGATGACTCCCGGCAACACCAGGTACCCGTGCGGCATATTGTCGTAGTGCCGGTGGTGGGTCGGTACTCCGGCCGCACGCAATGCCTCGGCGTAGCGAATGCTGTCGGTGCGCAACGGATCGTGCTCGCAGGAGATCACCATCGCCGGAGGCAATCCGGCCAGATCCGCCCCGAGCAGGTTGATCAGCGGGTTGTCCTTCTCGGCTCCCGCGTAGAGCCGCACCATCAATTCCCCTGCGCTGCGGTCGGTTCCGGGCATTCCGGAGGTATCCCAATCGCTGGAGGACAGTGTGGTGTCGGTGAAGGGATACACGATCGTCTGATGCAGGATGCTGTGCTTCGCACCGTCGCGATTGGCGATCACCACCGCGGCGGCCAGGTTCGCACCCGCGCTTTCTCCCGCGATCGCGAGCCGCTGCGGATCGAGCCCCTGCGGCTGTTCCTCGACCATCCACTGCAACACATCCTGGCAATCCTCGAACGCGGCCGGGAACGGATGCTCGGGGGCCAGTCGATAGGACGCGCCCACCACGACATATCCGGTGCGTGCGGCGAGCGCGCGCTGGAGATGGTCGGTGTGGTCGAGTCCGCCCTGGATGAAGCCGCCGCCGTGCAGGAAGAAGATCGCGGGCGCTCCGGGCCGCAGATCCGGGCGCGCGTAGACCCGCACGGGTATCGGACCGCCGCGACCTTTCACGGTGTCGTCCCAGGTGCGGATATCGGTGTCGACCTTGCCGATCATGAAGCCCGGGGGTTTGCCCGCGAGGCGTTCGGCCTGCGGGACCTTGACCGCGGCGGCCGGGCCGGGCATCAGACGCGTCTTGATCAGCACTCGGTAAATGCCGTAGATCGTGCGAATCGGTTGGGGGAGAGGGCGTGCCACGGGCGCTCCTTTGTCGAGTCGCTGTAGCGTGCCAGCCGAAATGAAATTAGTCAACGAGGACTAGTTTTCTGTGTCTAGTATGAGGGGATGTCGTCGAACAACTCCGTGGCCGCGGCTTCCCTGCCGGTCCAGGAGCGAGCCTGGAACACCCGCGTCCGCATCCTGGACGCCGCCCTGTCATGCCTGGTAGAGCTCGGATACGCCGCAACCACCGTTGCTCAGATCCAGGCTCGCGCGGGTGTGTCCCGGGGTAGCGTGCTGCACCAATTCCCTTCCCGGGACGCGCTGCTGGTCGCCGCCGTCCAGCACCTGGCGGCCAAGGCGACGGCCGAGATCGCCGACCAACCCGAATTCGCACCGGTTCCCGATGCGATCGATTCGGGCGTGGAGCGGCTGTGGGCCACGATGCAGGGGCCACTGTTCGCGGCCACGACCGAACTGTGGATCGCCGCGCGCACCTCGCCCGAATTGCAGGCCGTGCTGGAACCGCAAGAGCGCCAATTGGGCCGGGCTCTTCGCGAGCCCATCGCGAAGATGTTCGGACGCGAGATCAGTTCCTCGCCCCATTTCGACGAACTGCGCACCCTGCTGGTCTCGAGCATGCGCGGCATCTCGCTGACCTACGCTTTCGCCCCGCGTGACCCGAGTACGGAACCGCACCTCGATATCTGGAAGCGCTTGGCGCGCCGCTATGTACAAGCCGGAGATTGACGCTCTCGCTGAGGAGATGCCATGACCGAGATCGATCGTGAGAGTGTCCGGACTCCGGAGCGGCCCGGGATTCGGCCGCATCCGGTGGCCGGTGTGCTGTTGATCGTCGCGCCGGTGCTGTGGTTCTGCCTCGAGGCGCTCGTGGCCGCACGGTTCCGTCCGCGATATAGCTACGCGCACAACTACATCAGCGATCTCGGGGTGCCCGAGCCGGGCACCTTCGAGGGGCGCGCGATGGACTCGCCGCTGGCGGGCGTCGCGAACTTCATGTTTGTCTCGCAGGGCCTGCTGTTCCTGGTCGCGGCCATTCTCCTCACGCGAGCGATCGCCCCGAGTCCGAGCCGCCGGGCATTTCGGCTGCTGGCGATCGGCTACGCCATCGGATACGCGTTGATCGCCACCTTCCACGGCTCCGAGCAGGCGGCCGCGAATGGGACGAGCAAATTTCATGTGCTCGGTGGCGCGATCGCCGCGATCTGCGGGAACGGTGCGTTGATCGTCGCGGGGCTGCATCTTCGTAAGGCGCTCGGGCGCAACGCATTCGGTGCTTTCAGCGTAGCCGCGGGTGTCATCGGCATTCTGTCCCTGGTGCTGCTCATGATCGACCGTTCGAGCACCTCGATCAACCTGTTGCCGGACGGTACCTGGGAACGCGGCGGCTGCTATCCGATCCTGATCTGGGAGTTCGTCACCGGCGCACTGGTTCTCGTGGCGGCTCGGCAGCGAGCGCGGTGACCCTCAGCACAACTGACAGTCAGGCTGTCACTTCCCGCTATGCTTCAGTCGAACTGAAGGGTGGAAGGGAAGCGATGCAGAAAGCACTGCTGTCGATACACGTGCTGGCCGGGATTATCTTCGTCGGAGGGTCCGCCGTCGCCGCGAGCCTGTTCCCGCGCTATGCGCCACTGGCCGGCGCGGATGGATCGGAAGAGCGGAATATCAACGTGGCGAACGCGTTTCACCGCATTACCGGTCGCTACGCGGTGCTGGCGTTGATCGTTCCCGTCGTGGGCATCATCCTGGCGTTTCTACAGGGCCGATCGGGCGAAATCTGGATCGCCCTGGCGATGGCGCTCACGTTCTCCGCAGGTGTCCTGCTCGCGGCCTTCATCCATCCGATCCAGCGCGAGGCGCTGAACAAGCCCGACGACGGGCAACGTCTGCGGACGCTGGGAATGCTGGCCGGGATCTACAACCTGCTGTGGGCGGTGGTGGTCGTGCTGATGATCGTGCGGCCCGGCGCGCGGTAGCGACCGAGCAGTCGCCATCATCGGTAGAGCGTCGGCTCGATCACCAGATCGAAGTACGGGGTAGCCACCCGAACGGGCGCAAGCGCCGTCGCATCCAGCGCCGTCGCATCCAGCGCCGTCGGTTCGGCTCCCGGGCCCGCGAACACGCAGTGGCCGTTGGGGTTGATCACCAGCGACTGTCCCACGCCACCACCGGCATTGGGAATCTGGACTCGCGCGGCCCCGCGCAGCTCCACGGCCGTTCCCGCCGGAACCGGTACCACCTCGTGCACCCATGGCGCGATGAACGGATGCGCCACAACGGTGGTCGCTCCCGGCAGATTCTCCACCGCTACCTCCGGCACCTGAATCGGCGAGAACCCCGGGGTCAACAACTGACTTCGGTCGTATCCCTGCCCATTGGCCACCTGCGAGTAATCGGGTGAGAATGTCTCCGCGGCGGCATTTCCCGCACCGAGCGCCATCATCCCCACGCCGACCCCGACCGCGATCCCCGCACCGATAATTGCTCGCCTCATGACCCCGATTCTGCGGAACCGCTTGTCACCGGCACAGACTTGGACTCGAGCTGATTGATCTCCTCGAGATCCATCGATCCGGGTCAGCCGCGGTCGGCAACCTCGTCGAGTGCGGTGCGGGCCACCTCGAGGAACTTCCGCCGAAAGGCATCGAACGTCTCGCCCTCGGTGGTGACGGCTCCCGCGCGCACGGACAGGTCCGGAGCCGAGTCGGCGTGGGATTCGGCGTAATCGTGTACCCGCTGGAGCAACCGGCCCATTTGCTGAATGAGGTCGTCGGCGGCCTGCGAGACCGTGTCCGGGCCTTCGAGGCCGACACGATCACCCGCCTGCTCGGCGGCCTTGAACAGCTGTCGGATTTCGAGCAGCCGGGCATCGTCGATCGGGCGCGGTCTGCGCAGGGCCGCGATATCTCGGACGTAGTGCTGGTTGGCCTGGTTCGCGGTCGAGAGTGCGGACAGAAAGTCCAGATACGCGGTTTCGCGGCGTTCGCGTTGCCACCGGGCGTGCTCGACTCGCGGGTCGAGCGGATGAGTGTCCGTGTGCGCCAGCTCTTGTCGCAGTTGTTCGCGTTCGGTTCCCGCTTGCCACCGAGCGTCGCTCCGGGCAGTGATGATCACGCCCAATACGACCCCGAGCGCGGTCCCCGCGACCGCGACTACGGCGACAAGAACACTGACCATGGCTCCCCCCCCGGGATATTTCGCGCCCGCACCCATTCTCCGCGTACCGTCGCCCATTCCGGGCGACGGTACTTCTATGGTCTGTCAGCCCAGGCGGGTGGGCAGCGGAGCGAGGGTGTAGTTCTGCCAGATGTAGTTGTCCATCTGATGTTGATCCCCGGACAGGTTCACCACACGATCGACCTTGCCGTCGGAGTTGAAGTGCCACACCAGCGCCCAGATGGTGTCGACCCCGCCCTCGCCCGCGGTGGAGTAGCCGCGGTGGATGTCGACCACGTACTCGTCATTGGCTTCGAGGAAGAAAGTCTCGGCTTTCATTCCCGCCCTGGACAATTCATTGAAGAACGCGACGACCTCGTCGATACCGTGTTTGGTGCCGGAGAGGGCGTGATGGCCGGGAATGGTCCAGGCGATATCGTCGGTCAGCACCGCGCGCATGCCGTCCAGGTCGTATTCGGCGTAGGCGGCGAAGAAGGCGTTGATGGCGGCGATCTTCGGGTTTTGTTCGGTCACAACATATCTCGATCTGTTCAGTGCGCCATGGCGCGGAATTCGGTGTGCAGAGCGTCTTGCAGGCGCTCGAAGGTCTCATCGACCGATTCGGGGAGGCCGAAGCCTCCGGCGGATTCCAAGGTGACGATGCCGTGGCAGAGGGTGCGAACCATCCGTACGGCGTGGATGAGGTCGGTGTCGGACAGGTGGTAGCCGCGCAGCGCCGAGGTGAGGACCTGGTAAGCGCGAGTGGCGGTTTGGATGTAGGCGTTATCGTCGGTGGCGGGCGCGACAATGCCCGCGGTGTAGCGGCCCGGATGGGTGCGGGCGTATTCGCGATAGGCGGTGCAGATCGCGCGCAGCGCGTCGCGACCGGACAGCCCCGCGGTGGCATCGGCCAGCACGGTGGCCAACTCGCCGACCGACAGCACCGCCAGCTCACGGCGCACGGCCTCGAGGTTGTCGATGTGTTTGTACAGACCTGGCAGGGAAACGCCGCAGCGCTGCGCCACCGCCGCCAAGGTGAGCCGTTCCAGGCCCACCTCGTCCGCGACGAGCGCGGCTTCGGCGATGATTCGCTCGGGTGTGAGTCCAGCGCGCGGCACCGGGTTACCGGTCCTTCCGGCTCAGGGCCACACCGGTACCGGTGATGAAAACGAGCAGCAGGGGTCCGGACACGTAGGCAAGAGTAGCCAGCGACTGAATCAGGAACAGATACCCGATCCCCGAAGCCACGATCGCCACCGCCATGGCAATGGCGGTGTAGCGCAACCAACGCGGCAACAACCCGCTGAGCACCGCCGCGACCCCGAGCCCGGCCAACAGGAACATCTTCACCCCGTCGAACCGGCTCACCAGCTCGAACAGTAGATGCGCGGTGTCAGGTGATCCGGTACCCGCCAGCGCCACACCGAGCAGGAACTGCGTGAACGAAATCACCGCTGCCGCAATACCGCTCACGGCCGCGAGCCGAGCAGCCAACGGCGAGCGCGCCGAGCGCGCCAGCGCCACCGAAACAACCGCCAACCCGACCGCGGGCAGCCCTTCGGTCAACAGGAACTGTGTGGTGAAAGCGGTGCTGTGCCCGGACAATTCGCGCACGATATCGCTGCCGGAATCGGCGAAGACCGGGGCGGGCGCGCCAACCGCGAGTCCGGCTATCCAGGACGCGGAGTAGGCGATGCCGACGACGGCGGGGAGAGAGGTCAGAACGTGGTGGCGGTGAGCGACGGCGGTGGACATGAGGGCGACTCCCGGTTGGTTAATGCGACTAACCTTAAGTTAGTCGCATTAACTCCGGAAGGCAAGGCCGGTGGCTACGGGCGACGGGTTGCGCGGAGTCACATGAGTTTCATCGTCAGCGCGGCGATGGACGGACTGTCGAACAGGTCGTTCAGCGCCACGTCGAGGCCTCGACGTTCGAGGGCCGCGCGGAGCTGTAGTGCCAGCACCGAATCCCCACCGACCGTGAAGAAGTCCACGTCGTTATCACGCGGTGGTGCGCCGAGGACTTCGGTCCACGCCTCGGACAGCATCGCCGCGATCCTGCCGTATCTATCGGGAGCCGCGATTCGCCCGAGGTGGCCGTGCGGACGGTTCCGGAGTGCAGCGTTGTCGGTCTTTCCGTTGTGGGTGAGCGGAATTGATTCGACGGGAACCAATTTGGTGGGAACGGCATGGTGTGGGAGGCGGTCTCGCAGGAATGTCGCGACGACACCGGGGGTAGCTGATCCGGTGTAGTAGGCGGCGAGCACTGTGAGACCGGTGGGGCCGGTTTCGTCGAGGACGGCTGCGGACTCGACGCCGGGGCAGTCGGCCAGGTGGGTTCGCACTTCGCCCAGGGTCACCCGGTTGCCCCGGATCTTCACCTCGTCGTCGATGCGGCCGAGGAATTCGAAGGTGCCGTGACTGAAGCGCGCCAAATCGCCGGTGCGATAGCTACGCTCGCCAGGGGTCTGTGGGGCTGTGATGAATGAGTGCGCGGTCAGTTCATCGCGATCGTGGTATCCGCGAGCCACACCGACTCCGGTGATGATGAGTTCGCCGGGGTGTTCGCTGCCGTTCGGATGGAGGTCGACATCGGCCACCGACAGGGTGAGGTTTCCGATCGGGTTACCGATCGGCACAGTGTCCATCGTGCGGGCATCGGCGACCGTGATGTCGAAGTGGGTCGCGTATACGGTCGCTTCGGTGGGGCCGTACAGGTTTGCCAACACCGTGGTGTGCAGTCCGGCGGCAGACCACAACTCCCCGAAGCGGCGAACAAGCTTGGGGTGCAGGGGTTCACCAGCACAAAGGATGTATCGCAGCGTGCGGATACGTTGGGGGGCATCGTTGTTGCTCTCGAGTTCGTCCAGTAACGGGCCGAGCATCGATGGTACGAGCTGTACGACCGTGACGTGATGTTGCTCGATGGCGTCGATGATTTTGCGCGGGTCGGTGTGTTCGCCGTCGGGGAGTACCGCGAGCCGCGCGCCGACCAGCGCGGGCCAGACCAGCTCCGGAACCGAAACGTCGAAAGTATGCGGTGTTTTGAACAGGATGACATCGGATTCGGTGAGTGAGTAGTGCTGCTGCATCCAGTCCATCAGATTGGCGACGGATCGATGTTCGATCATCACGCCCTTGGGATTGCCGGTGGAGCCGGAGGTGTAGATCATGTATGCGAGGTCGGTCGGATTCAGAACGACTTTTTCGGTGAATCGCGTGGGCGAGGTGTGGGGTGAGAGCACCTCGATGGGGTAATCGGCGAATCCTGCGGGGTCACCTATCATGAGGCGAGCTCCACTGTCGGAGAGCAACATTCGAACGCGCTGTGCTGGGAAGTCCGGGGAGATGGGCACATACGCGCCTCCGGCGGCCTGGATCGCGTGGGTAGCGATGACCAGCTCCGGAGACCGGGGCAGTACGACGGGTACGAATTCATTTGCGATCAAACCACGTTCGCGCAAACATGCGGCCAGAGCCTCGACTCTTTCCGAGAACTGGCGGTAGCTGAGATTCGAGACCGCGCCGTCCGATGCTGTCCAGCTGATTGCGGTTCGATCGGGGTGGCGGGCAGTTGTTGCTGCGATGAGGTCGGGCACCGTCGGCCGCGCCGCACCGTGGCCGCGGAGGGTCTTCAGCACAGCATGTACGTTCCTGTCGATGGTGCCTTCGTCGAGAATCGCTGTGTCGTAGAAGAGTTCGAGATCAACGGTGCCGTCGTACGCGTACTCGTTGACAACGATGGTGACGGCGTCCAGCGCGTAGCCGGCCGATAGTGTGGATACATCGCGCCGCAGTCGCGCGGCGTGAGGGGTATCGGGAATCTTGTTGTAGGTGAGGCGGACATCGAACAGTGTCGGCGTGGTTCCGGTCTGCTCTCGTAGTGCGCGCAGCAGGTCGCCGTATGGGAAGCGTTGGCGATCCTGTAGATCGCGGATCTGGGTTTCGATCTGATTCGCCAGGTCGGTGAGGGCGTTGTCGTCGCATACCTGAACGTGGACGGGCAGAATGTTGGTCAGGTCTCCCACCATGGCCAGCTCGTCCGGGGTTTCCCTGTTCAGCAGGGTGACGCCGATGACGATGTCACCCTGCTGATGGATGCGACGGAGCTGTATACCGATCGCGGCGAGCGTAAGCGCGACGATCGACCCGTTGGAACGCACGCTATCCACGGCAGCACGATCGAATGTTTCTGCGTAGCGGCGCAACTCGAATCCGGATTCGCCGATCGCGCGGTCGAACACGGCCGGTGTGAGCGTGAGGAACCGCTCGACGAGCGCTGCGCGGTCGGTCTCCCATCGACCGGAGTCGCGATAGGCACGATGTTGATCGAGCAGCGACAGGAAGCTCGGCGCAGGTGCTGTGAGCTCGCCCCCGAAATACAGGGCGGTGATCTCGCGCGCAATTACGGTCAGTGACCAGCCGTCGGATACCGCGTGATGGAATCGCAGGTACACGATCAAAGAGTCGACGTCGTCCCGGACAATGGCGAACGAGCTCAGCGGACCGTCGATCGGCAAGACCGTCCCGGTTCGGTCCGCTGTCCAGTGTGCCAGTGCCGCAGCGGGATCGCTGGCGGTGCGGAGGTCAACGAATTCGACTGGACCGGGTTCGTCCGCCAGCGATTGCGTGGGTGGCACTGAGCTCATGTCGAAGCGGAGACGCAGCGCATCGTGTCGGCGCTGGAGCAGATCGAGCGCCGAGCGCAATCGACCGACATCAGTGGCGCCGCCAATACGAATGTAATGCGCGCCCTGGACAACTGGCAGCAGGGGATAGCGTGCGCTGAGGATGACGAGATCCGCCTGATACGGGGTCAGCGGCCAAGCTGTGCCGACGGGCCGCGAATGGTCCGTGGTGGGATTGGGTACCGTTGTGGCGGAATTCAATTCGGACCGCAGGAAGTCGGTCAGCGCGGTGGGAGTCGGGTGCTCGACAAGATCCGCCACGCGTAATTTGACTCCCGATGCGGCCTCGATTCGGTGACGTAGCTCCAAAGCCGCGAGTGAATCTAGCCCGAGCTCCTTGAACGTCGATACGGCGTCGTCGAGATCGGCACCGCTGTATCCGAGTACCGAGGCCGTCGCGGATCGTACGATCGCGGCCGCATCAGCGGGCGTGCTGTCCGGGTCCGTCTCGGAACAATCGACCGGGCCGACGGGATCGTGGGTTGAGCGGGGGGACCCTACCGTCGCCGCAGCGGGTTCCCCGGTGGCTGGACGTGCAATAAGACCCTCGTCGGGCATCATCCAGAACCGTTGGCGCTGAAAAGGATACGTAGGCAGATCGACGCGGTTGGCCCCAAAACTCGCGCAGTACGCCGCCCAGTCCACGGGAACGCCCGCTGAGTAGAGTCGGGCGGCCGAAGTCAGAAATTGACGTGGGCCGGGACCGTGGCGTCGCAATGTGCCAGTGACCACGGTGGTCGCGGGTTCGCCCGAGTCCGATTCGATTGCGGCGATTGTCTCGCGCACCGCGACGCTGAGCACCGGATGTGTGCTGACTTCCACGAATACCCGGATCCCGCTGCGATACGCGGCGCGGAGTGCATCCTCGAAACGCACGGTGTCGCGCATATTTCGCCACCAATATCCAGCGTCGAGTTCGGCGGTATCGAGGTAGTCGCCGGTCACCGTGGACAGGAAGGGAATGTCGCTGGGCCGGGACACCGGGCCCGACAGCGAGTCGTGGACCGCCGCGTGGAGCGGATCCATGAAAGGCGAATGCGAAGCCATCAGCACCGGTACCCGCCGGGCATCGATATCGTTTGCCGCACAGTGCGCCAGCAGCGCCGCAACTGCCTCGTGATCACCGGACAGCACACACGAATTGGGACTGTTCACGCAGGCTACCGAGAGCTCATGGCCAACCAAATCGACAGCATGGTCGGCAGGGAGGGGCACCGCGACCATGGCCCCGCTCCCCGTTGCCCGTGCTGTGATCAAGCCGCGCCGTGCAATGAGGAGTGCCGCATCGCGCAGAGTCAGTGCACCCGCGATATAGGCTGCGGCGATTTCGCCCTGCGAATGCCCGATGACCGCGGCGGGCTGAACTCCGAGCGACTCCCACAGTCGTGCCAGTGCCACCATGACGGTGAACAGCACGGGCTGAACGACATCCAAACGCTCCAACGGTGGCGCGTCTGTCGCGCCCCGAAGCACATCGATGACCGACCAGTCGACGAACTCCGAAAGCGCGGCATCACACCGCGACACTTCGTCGGCGAATACCGGTGTGGTGTCCAGTAATTCGACTGCCATCCCTTGCCACTGAGACCCTTGGCCCGGGAAGATGAACACTGCCCCCTGGCTGGCGTCCACCGGCGCTTCGGCGGAGGCACCGGTTGCTGCCAGCCCGGTGAGCCCGGCGATGAGCTCGGCCCTGTCGGAACCGATTACAACTGCGCGCCTTTCGAATACCGTTCTTCCGGCAGCGAGTGAGTACGCGACATCCGCGGGCGCCACCTCCGGCCGACGTTCCAGGTACCCAGCCAGCCCGGCGGCGTGCGCGCTGAGTGCGTCAGCGGTCCGTGCCGACACCACCACGGGAACCACCGCGAGATTTCGGCGGGGGAGTGGGTGCGGATTGGTGATCGGCGGTGCCTGCTCGATGATGACGTGGCAATTCACGCCGCTGATGCCATTGGCGGAGATTCCGCCACGCCGTGGTGCATCGGTGCCGGAGACCGGCCAGGCAATGAGCTCGCCCGCTACGCGTACGGTGCCATTCGACCAGTCGGCGTGGGTCGAAGGGACGTCGTAATGCGCTGTGGCTGGTACGATTCCGCGCCGGATCGATTCGACCATCTTGATCAGTCCCGCAACACCCGAACCGGCTTGCGTATGACCGAAATTCGACTTCGACGATCCGATCCACAGTGGATTCTCCATCGTTCGAGCTGTGCCGTAGGCCCGTGACAGCGCCGCGAACTCGATGGGATCGCCGACATGGGTGCCGGTTCCGTGTGCCTCGACCACGTCGATGTCCGCGGCACCGAGACCCGCGTCCATAAGCGCATCGGCGATGACCTCGTACTGAGCCTGCTGATCGGGAACGGTCAGCCCCATTGATGCGCCATCGGAGACGACGGCGCTGCCTCGCAGCACCGCCAGCACGGGATGGCCGAGTCGCCGCGCGTCGGACAGGCGCTCGAGCACCAGGACGCCCACGCCTTCGCCCAGCCCGAAGCCTGACGCCTCTGCCGAGAATGGGCGCGTTCGACCGTCTTCGGACAGCACACGCATCAGTGAGAAGCCGACGAACAGGCTTGCGCTGCTGTGAATGGATCCACCGCCGGCCAATGCCAGAGAACATTCTCCCGATCGCAATGCCCGCATCGCGGTGTGCACGGCCACCAGCGACGATGAGCACGCGGTGTCGATGCTCACCGCGGGCCCGCGCAGCCCGAGTGCGTATGCCACCCGCCCCGAGGCCACACTGGCCGCCACACCCGTGTCCTGGTACCCCTTTGTTCGTTCCATATCGGCCATTCGCGGTCCGTACTCGGTATGCATCAGTCCGAAGTACACACCGGTCCGACTTCCGCGCAGCGCCTGCGGATCGATCCCCGCGCGCTCGATCGCCTCCCACGAAGTCTCCAGCAGCAATCGTTGCTGGGGCTCCATAGCATGTGCTTCGCGAGGGCTGATACCGAAGAACGCCGCGTCGAAATCCGCTGCGCCGGAGACGAAATTGCCGAACCGGGTGGAACTGATCGCTCGGCGGTCACCGGTGCCGAGCAAACGTGCCAGATCCCATCCGCGATCCGTGGGCAGCTCTGACACCGTGTCGCGCCCGGTAGCCATTACCTGCCACATGTCCTCGGCGGAGCGCACGCCGCCGCTGAATCGGCAACCCATCCCGACCACTGCGATCGGCTCGTGCGCCATCGCACCGTTGCCCTCGAACCCCGACACCGTTTCACCCTCATCTCACCCGGACTGCTCGAGTGCAAGGCTAGGACCAGGCGGTTATTTTCTGGTTATCGGACAGTTAGGGTGGCGATCGACCGTCGAAACGTCTCTCACCAGGCGTTACAGGTATCACTTAACCCTGCGCGGGGTTACTTTTAATGCTTGTTTTCCGCATGTGACAAACGCTTCACTCATCACGTGAAAATCTCGACCCACCTGCTCCATCGCACCCATCTCGCGGGTGCCCACCGGGCGTCCGATGACAGCCCGGTGAATCCGCTCGACCCACATCACCGTGTCGTTGTGATGCGAGCGCTGCACGCGATTCCAGATCTGCTCGGTGAACTCGACACTACGATGTCGCGCTCGGACGCCATCGCACCGCGCTACTCCGGCGGGCGCGCGCCGCTGGGCAGTCGGCAGCCGATGCTTCCCTACAACAAGGGAGCCGCGGATGCGCGCGCCCAACTGGTTTCGGCACTGGCGAAGGCCACGGGCCGTGTCGCCGACGTGCTGGCGCGGCCCACACCGCGGCGGACAACGGATCAACTCGCTTTCCTGACAGCGAATTTGCCTGTGCTGGAAGCCGATTCATCCGTACTTGAGTGTGTCGGGGACATCCTTCGGGCGGTCCGCGGTGCCTATGTCGCGATCGACCGGCCGCAGGATCATCGTGTGATCGGTCGCTGCCCGTGCGGTGCGGCGCTCTACGCTGCTGACGGATCGGATGTCCTCAACTGCGATCAGTGTGAACGAGTTCATTCGGTTCCGGCAATGCGCTCGGCGGCACTGGGCCGAGCGACCGACAAGCTGGCCACCGCCGCGCAACTGGCCCGCCTGTTGCCCTCGATCGCCGGCGCCAACGTCACCGCCGAACGCATTCGGCAGTGGGCGGCACGTGGCAAGCTGCCTGCTCATCGGGTTGGTGGACAGACTCTGTACCGCGTCGGAGACGTGTTGGCGATCGCCGATGGTCGTCGGTGAAGAGCCAGTCCATGCACCGCTACATTCCAGCTATCATTGAGTTGGTCGAACGTCTAGTTGTGCTGCCATGGAATTGAAAGGAGTCCCTGTGCCTCGGCGTGAACTGCAGCTCCCCTTGCCGACGCTGGGGGACTACATCGAGTTCCATCGCAAGCGTCTCAAGCTCTCGAGGGAGGCGTTGGGCAAGCGCGCCTATCTATCCGCGCGCACGATCCAGAAACTCGAACGCGGTGAGCAAACCGGTCTCACCGCCTCGTCACTGAATTCGCTGGCCCAGGCGCTGGAGCTCACCGGCGCGGCCGAGCTCCGGCACTTAGACGAACTGACCCGAGTTCACATCCCCCGACCATGGTTGCCGATTGCGCTGCGAACCGAGGTGACCGCGGAGGAACGGGCCATGCTCGATGACCTGATGCCGCAACCCGCTGCCTACTGCAACGAACGCTGGGACGTCGTGGCCGCCAATGACACCTATCAGGCCTTGTTCCCGGGCCGTGTGGAGGCGGGCAATGTGCTGCGGTGGCTGCTCAGCCCGATCGGCCGACAGACCGTCGTGAACTGGGAAGCCGAGGTCGCGGACAACATCGGTCGGATGCGCGCCATCCTGGCCCATTTCGGCAACTCGGAGCTGGGCGTGGCGTTGTTGGCAGAGCTACAAGACGATCCGGACTTCGCTCGGATCTGGCTGGAGCGCAAAGTATGGTTCGATCGTGCTCTCGACGAGCCCCAGCATCTGCGCGGTCCTACCGGTCCCCTCAGTGTGGTCATGCAACTGCAGTCGGTCTCGACACAGTTGGATCGTCTGCACCTCTGTGTGGCGGTTGTGCGGCCGTACTCCGGTCCGGCCGAGCTGATCGCTCCGCCGGTGGGCTAGCCGCAACACGCCTACTCATTCAGGGCCCCGCGATTCCCGCGGGCCGAATTCTTCCTTCGCGCGGCCCGCCTTCGGCTCGGCCGCGGACCTCTGCTGCCCGGTGGCTGGCGAAATCCGCCGTGCCGGTGCATATCTCAGCTCAGGAGCGCATCAATGTCTGCCATCAGCACAAAGCCCCCATGTCTCGGCATTGCCGGTTTCATTCAACCCGGCCAGTTGAGAAATTGGCACCTTCGTTTGGAAACCATTGCCGCACAGGAGATTTGTCGGAGTAAATGCCCCGCGGAAGTATTCCGGGCCTGTGCGCAGGCTGCGCTGCGGGCAGGGGAGAGCTTCGACGACGTCGATCGTCCGCATGTTGCGGACGGAGTCGTGATGGCCGGGGTTGTCTGCATGGGGGATTCCGCAACTGTGCGGGCGCTTCGCCATGTGCTAGCCACCGATATCAAGGTGACTGGTGCCGCTGTTCGCCGCTGTCTCGACTGCGAGCGGCCGATGTGCACTCGTAGCCACCGCAAACCCGGGCATGTCGTGCACGGAAGCGGTGGCCGCTGCTACGCGTGCTATCGCGCGGCGGCGCGGGCAGCTTGAAATGGCGTGGGCTGGCATCGTGGTCGTCCACGATTTCGATCGAACGTCAGTTCTAGAGAATTGAGGGAATCGAACCCTCGACTATTGTGTGGCACTCCGGTCACTGTCGACCGAGTTTGTGCCATACCGGAGCCTGGAGAAGTAAGTAATGGGTCATGTGCAATCGAATACTGTGATTGTAAAGTTGTTGGGCGACTTCGAGATCGGATTCGAAGGCTCCGACAGTATTCGTTGGAGATCGAAGAAGTGCACGAGCCTGTTCGCATTTCTGTTGATCAATCATGGCCAGCCGATCAGTCGCGAACGGCTCGAGCGTGCACTCTGGCCGCGGTCGGAGAAGCCCGCTGGGCCGACGTCATTGAAGGTTGCTGTGCATACTCTACGTCGCGTACTGGACGAAAATTTCGGCAGTGCAAGGGATTTTCTACATGTTGACAGCGCGGATGGGTGCTACCGATTGCGGCTCGGCGAGCAGGTCCGGGTGGATATCCACGAGTTCGAGCGGCTGTGCCGGGAAGGAAGCGAGGCGTCCTGGCAGGCTGCGACAGCGGCGACCGTCGATCACTACGGTCAGGCGGTAGATGTGTACCGAGGGGATCTCCTGGCGGGATACGGTGAGGAGTGGGTGCTGGAGCAGCGAGAATGGCTGCGGTCCAAGATGATGCACGCACTCGACGTGCTGGTGCGATACGCCGGTGACATCGATGACGGGCCTACCACGGTCCGGCTCGCCCGGAGAATGCTCGAATTGGATCCCGCGGAGGAGCGGGCGTTTCGCGCGATGATTTTGATGCATGGCCGTCGCGCCGAGCTTGACCAGGTCAACTATTGGTACGACCTCTGCGTCGGGCGGCTAGCGCGCGACCTCGATGTGTCACCGCACGAGGAGACACAGCGCCTACTGCAACACGCGCGTAACGGAGATCTCGCTAACCGCAACGCAGGTCGTGCTCGTTCACCACGCAAACGGGGTCCGCGGCGCGGTGCGGCCCGCCGCGAAATAGGGGAAAGGCTGCTCTGATCGGTGGAGAGTGGTGACCGGTTGCCACTCTTAACCGTCGTATAACCGCCGGGTGTTAGAAACATTCGCATGGCGAGCATTTACGAGCAGCTGACCGCGCTGTTTGTCGAAGACCTTCGGATCGAGCCGAGCAGGTTGTCCCCGGACACCCACCTGATCGCCGATCTGGCCTTCGACTCCCTCGCATTCAAGATCACCACCTCGTCCATCGAAGCTCGCTTCGATATCACACCGCCCGAGCGGGAAGCGATGGCGTGCATGACCTTCGGTGATCTGGCCGAGCTGGTCGAGCGGTGTGTCAACGATGTGAGCGGTGCCCCGACGATCGATCCGTTGGCCCGCGAGCAGTGAGCAGATTCACCGAAGCGCTCTATCGGACCGCCCTGACCACCCCGCGGGGGATGGTCAGTGGAAACCCCAGTGACCTGCGCCGTTGTTCGTGGGGCGATGTGCACGGACAAGCCAGGCGTATGGCGGGTGCGCTCGCCCCGCACATCGGCCCGCGGGCGAGGGTCGCCATCCTGGCGAGCGATCCGAGTGACGTCGCACCATTGGTGCAGGCGGTCTGGATGCGCGGTGCCGCATTCACGATGCTGCAACAACCCACCCCCCGCACCGATCCCGAACAGTGGATCGCGGAAACCCGGCGGGTGCTGGGAATGATCAACGCCGACATCCTCGTCGTGGGCGCGCCTTTCGATCGCGCCGTGCTGTCAGTGGGCCTTCCGATCAGGTTGCTGGCAGTATCCGACCTGATTGCGGGGCCTGATGCCGAACCGCTGATACCCGATGAGGACGACGTGGCACTGCTACAACTGTCGTCCGGGTCCACAGGCGATCCGAAAGCCGTTGTCATCACCCACCGCAGCCTCTTCGCGAACATCAGTTCCATGCTCGATTTATTCGGGCTGGCCGAAGGTGCCGACGAAGTCGCGGTGTCCTGGCTGCCGCTGTTCCACGACATGGGGATGATCATGTTCCTCGCGATGCCAATGATGGGTGGCGTAGAGCTCGTCAGCGTAACTCCCGCCGACTTCCTCGGCGATCCGCTAATATGGCCGAGGTTGATCAGCGACTATCGCGGGACACTCACCGCAGCACCCAATTTCGCGTACGGACTACTCGGAAACCGCCTCGACCGTGTCGCCGAGCCCGACACCTTTGATTTGTCATGTATGCGATACGCCATCAACGGTGCCGAGCCGGTCGATTGCGATGCCATGGTTACCTTCGCTGCGCAGGCCGGCCGGTTCGGTTGGCCTTCATCGTCGCTTGCGACCAATTACGGTATGGCAGAGGCGGTATTGGCCGTCGCGGGCCCGGACCGGGGAACTGGTTTGCGAGCGGACCGGGTCGACATTCAAGCGTTGGAAAATGACAAGGTGGCCGTGCCCCTGGAAAGTGGCCGAGCCTACGCAATTCTCGGAAAGCCGATGGCCGGGATCGAAGTACGAGTTGTCGACGCCGACTCGGGTGCGCCCCTCGATGCTCGGCGGGTGGGCGAGTTCCAGTTGCGCGGTGAATCGATCACGAGCGAATTCCTCACCAACGGTGGCAGTGTGGCCGCTCGAAACGCCGATGGCTGGCTCGGAACGGGCGATCTCGGGTATCTCACCGAGGTCGGCGAACTCGTCATCTGCGGACGCAGCAAGGATCTCATCATTGTGTCCGGGCGCAATCTGTATCCCACCGACATCGAACGAGCCGCCGCACGTGTCGATGGCGTCAGGGCCGGAAGCACAATCGCGGTATCGGTTGGCGCGGGTAGTTCCTCGGAGGGCTTCGCGGTACTCGCCGAATCATCCGGTCATGGCGACGGGCAGCGCGTCGCCCGGCTACGTCGGGAAATCAGTATCGAGATCTTCAAGGCGACAGGTGTTTCCCCTCGGACCGTAGCAGTGCTCGCACCTGGCTCCCTGCCGAAGACCACCTCGGGCAAGCTCCGCCGCTCCCAGGCCCGTGAGCTTTTGCCCACCGTCGTCTGAGGTATGCGGAACCTGCGATCCGGTATCGCGAAAATGGCTATTTACCTGCACTGTTCAACACTTTTCAGAGCTTTGTCACGGTAGGGGTTGCTAGGCTACGAGCCGTCAGAGATTGACCAGAGAAATCCCATCTCCGACAGAGTGAGATCAATTCGGAACCAAATCCCGATCCCCTGAGTGGGATTGGGATTTTCTGTTTCCGAGGGTCGAACAATTCAACAGAAGGGTGATAAGTCATGTCGTGGTCCGGAGACCCCATTTGGCTCGCAGATGTGCTCCGCGCGGCAGGGCTGAATGTCATCGAACATGAGGGCTGGCGCGACCGCGGCCACGGCGACTTCGCCGATATCCGCGGCGTGCTCTGCCACCACACCGCCGGGGGCACCACCGACGATTGGCGCATCGTCCAATACGGCCGCCCCGACCTGGAAGGCCCACTGGCCCAACTGGTTCTCGAACGCGACGGCACCTTCCGCGTAATCGCCGCGGGCGTCTGCTGGCACGCGGGCCGCGGCTCCTGGCCCGGCTGGCCCACCAACAACGCCAACTACTACGTAATCGGCATCGAAGCCGTCTCCCGAGGCGACGGAACCGACTGGACCCCAGCGCAATTGGATGCCTACAAACGCGGCTGCGCCGCCATCCTGCGTCGCATCGGCCGCACCGCCGACGACTGCGTAGCCCACCGCGAGTACAGCTCCGAAGGAAAAATCGACCCCGCCGGCATCGACATGGACGCCTTCCGCCGCGATGTCCAGGCACTAATCGACGGAGAGGACGCCCCCATGAGCGCCGCCGAAGTAACCCAAATCCAGAACTTCATCACCTCGTTCTGCGGCCCGATCAGTAGCGATGTCAAAGACATCCGCGAACAGCTGTGCGGCAAGGACCAGCGTGACACCGCTGAATACGCGGGTTGGCCCCAACTAGGCAACCGCACCCTCGTCGATGCGCTCGCCGAGACGCTTGCACGTCTCGAGGCTATCGAGAAGCGCTGACGTGTAACGAATCTCGCTCTGACCATACTTCACCAGCCTCATGCGGCACGCCCCCGAACACCTCGTATCGGTTACAGCGGGTTAAGAGCTCGCCGCATGCGCGCCCCTTTCGCACCCGGCTCCCGCAGGTGGTCCGCGGTTGTAGACGTAGTTGCTGCGTCAGGGGCATCCAGGTCCCGCCCCCGGTTTCTCGAAGCCGGGGGCGGGATCGTCCATTTTCGGTTCGCGCCCGACTCCCACTGTCGTGCAGCGCCATTCATACAAAGAAAGGCAACCTCGGATGATCACCGTCCTGACCTGCCGCGGTACCGGTGAACGATTGGGTGCGCCAGAGAACATGCTTGCCCAAGTGACACTGCGGCTTGACAGCGGCAAGTATCGGATCGGTCCTGACGTCGACTATCCAGCGAGTATCGGACCGGCCAATCCACAGAACAGGTACGGCGGTTGCTCGGAGGAGGATTCGATCGTTAGTGGAGTCGCCGCGCTCGTCTCCGCGATCCGGGAGGCTCCCGATCGGGTCGGAATTCTCGGTTACAGCCTGGGGGCGGAAGTCGTCAGTAGATTCTTGGAGGCCAAGGCACGCGGCGAGTACGCCGACTGCGAGGTCGCCTGGGCGGCGAATATCGCGAATCCGATGCGCATGCAGGGTGATTCGATTGATGCCAACGCGCCCGGCTTCGGTATCAACGGCGAGCACGGCCCCTGGCCCGAGGACATTCCCACCTGGGAAGCCGCCAATCCTTCCGATGGAATCCCTTGTTGTCCGGCCGATTCGCCGTTGCGGGCGCTCGCGGACACAGTCTCGGCTTTCAGCTTTGCCCAGTTGGGCGGATGGGGTGCCGGTTTGGTCGAGAAGTTCCGTGGCAGTCGATGGCAGCCCGGCGCGTACCAGTGGCGGCAGCACCCGATTCGTCACTGGCGGTTGTGGACTCAGGCCGCGGATTTGATGCAGGGCTACCTTTCAGGCGGCGCGCACAACGCCGCCTATCGCACCGGTGGTTACTGCGATCGGCTGGCGGAGATTCTCAACGCGCACGGTGATCCCAGAGATCGACCAACCAGCTAATGAATGGATGAAAATGTCTTCTGAAGAGGAAGGCCGACGGGACTACGACGACGCGCTGTTGTCGAAGTCTCCGCCTGGTCAGCTCGCACCATTTCTGCCGTGGTCCCAGGTGGCCGGGGCCGCAGGCACCATGCTGGCACAGGCCCTGGCGCCCAAGGTTTTTGCACAAGGCGGTGAGGTCGAGGATGAACATGGCCCCTCCGACCCTGATAGCGGTTTCCTGTCCACATCCAAGCCGGGAGCCTTCATGCCGTTCCTGCAGTGGCGAAACTGGGGAAACATCATCAAGAGCACCGCCGATCAGGTCGTCAAAGCCGGTGGGGTCGAAGCCGTTGCCGCGCTCGCCGGAGCCGCGGCGGGCCCGGCCGGTATGGCTGCGGCTGCTGCTGTCAGCACGCTGACCAGCACTGTCGGTAACGTCATGCAACAGTTCACCGGTGCGGCGGAATCCACCGTGCAGAGCTTGCGAAACAACGCGCCGCGGCCGCTGGGAACCCAGGCGCCGCTGCACACCCTCGAGGCGCCTCTCGAGGGTGGCGCCAATATCGATCGAACCACCACCATAAACGTGCTCAGGTCCGGTAGTTACGGTGCAGCCCCGGCGAAGGACGCCTTGAGCAATGTCATGCAGACATACCTGGGCAGTATTCGCCCGTGACCTCTGACGGTCGTATTCGTATGTGCTGCTTTCTGATCCGCATGCCATCAAAGGGTTCGAGAGGGGGTGATGAAGATGCTAGCCGTCGTCGAAGACGTCATCAAGCTGATCAGTGACCTGATTCCGCTGCTGCTGCCGCTGTTCGGACTGTGATCCACAGTGCCGCAACAGGGTTCGCGGGGAGGACGGCCTCTGCCCGAACCCATTCGTATCCACGGGATTCCCGTGAACCCGAGTCTGGAGAACAACGTGCCCGCACCAGATGATTCGCCCGGCCTTGCCGCGCAGATCAATTCCGATATCCAGGCACTCGTCGCGCGCCTGGCGACATTCAAAGCTGATTTCGACGTGCTCTACAACCTGGCCCAAGGCGTGGCGATGACCGTCGATGCGGCACTGCCCGTACCGATTCCGCCCAGCGCCGGCGCGCTCGACGCGATTGTTCAGGTCGGTCCGCCTCCGGTGGTGCTGTAATGCCCGCCTATCCCGTGCCCGGGGAGTTCCCCGATTTCGAGCAATTCATGGTCGATCTGTTCACCCCGTTCGCTACCACGATCACCGCGCTGCCCGCCACATTGCAGCAGTCGGCGCTGCCGCTGATCTGGGTGCGCAAGAGCAGCGGGACGCTGGACATCAATGCCATCACCTACAAGGCGAAGGTGAACGTCGTCGCGTTCGGCGCGACCCGTTCCCAGGCTCAGCAGCTCGCGGTGCAGATTCGCACCGCGCTGTTGTGCGCGCCCGCCAGCCGAGTAAACGGCGTCCTCGTGGACTACACGGAGGAGATCGAGGCCGAGGAACCCAAGTTCCATCCGCCGATTCTGCGGCGCAGCCGCGGATTGACGGAGGTGCCCGATCTGGATCCGCTCAACCAGATGGTCGAGGTCGCCTTCTCGATCGAAGCCCGCCGCCAGTAGGCGAGCTCGAAAACCCGTCGCAGACGGGGCTTTTCATCGGCACCGGGTTTTCTCCGGTGCCGTTTCCGTTAACCCTGCCCGTATTTCGCGGGTGCTCGAATGGAGACCCATGCCTGCCACCAATCTCACCGCGCTCAAGAACGCGCAGCGCTCGCTGCTGCTCAAGCCGCTGGACGCCGCGGTGTTCTTGGCCCCGTGGTACACCCCGGCTCCGGCCGGTCTGCTGACCGATGCGACCGGCGCCCTGCAGCCGCTGCCGTCCGCGTACCAGTCCGTCGGCCTGATCGACAAGAAGACCGGTGTGGCCTTCGCCCGTGGTATCACTGCCGCGCCGATCGAGGCCTATGGCGAACTGCAGCCGGTGCGCAATGACATCACCAGCGATATCACCACCATCGAGTTCCAGCCGCAGCAGACCAACGCGCTGACGCTGAACCTGACCACCAGCGCCAACCTGGCGCAGGCCAAGGCCGACGCCACTTCGGGTGAGTTCTTCTTCGCTCAGCCGGCGTCCGAGACCATCACCTACTACTCGGCGATCATCATCGCCAAGGATGGCAACGACGCCAACCCGATCTACATCTACAAGGTGCTGCCGAAGGTCGCGGTCTCCAAGTTCGGTGGCGAGCAGTGGAACCCGACCGAGGTGCTGGCGCAGAAGCTGACCATGGTCGCGTTCAAGGACGACACCGCCGGTTACGCGGTGGCGCACGGCTTCGGTGGCCTGGGCTGGAAGAAGATGCTGGCGCAGTCCGGCATCAACTACAACGTGACCCTGTCCGTCACCCCGACCCTCGCGGTGCCCAAGACCACCACCTCCGCGCCGCTGGTCGTGACCGATCAGTTCGGTGGCGTGATCCCGAATTCGGCGGTCAGCTTCGTTTCCTCGGCTCCCTCGATCGCGACCGTCGCCGCCAACGGCACCGTCACCGGTGTGTCCAACGGCACGTCGACCATCACCGCCTCGTACACCCCGCCGGCAGGCGGCTCCGCGGTCACCGCGACCAGCGCGATCACCGTCAGCTAGTCGTCTCGAACTCCCGGGTTCCCGCCCGGGCGAGGGGCGCGTCATGCATATCTCCGGTCATGGCGCGCCCCGCACATTCTTATCCCTTCCGGAGAGAAAGAGGGTTCATGGTGTCTGCCATCCCCACCCATTACCCCGTCACGATGACCGACGGCGACAACGAGTACGTCGTCACCACCGCAACGGAATTCGTCAACGCGGTCTACAAGCTGGGTCATGCGGTCAAGGCCGAAGAGACTGTCGTCCCGGCGCCGCGTCGTCGCGGTTCCTCGAAGTAAAACCGACACAACACATCCGGAGATAATCACCATGGCTACCACTTCTGTAGCGGCCGATTCGGCCGAGGTCGGCGGACGTTTTCACGAGCTCCAGCAGGAACTCGCCCCGCGCAAGCGCGCGCCCTATCGCCTGACCGAGGACATTACTATCGCGCCTGTCACCCGCGGCCAGATCCTGGCATTGCGGCGCACCCAGAACGACGACGAACAGATGGCGATCGTGTTGGGCGACCGGTACGAGGCCGTCGAAGCGCTGTTCGCCGATCGGCCGCTCGATGAGTGGTACGCCTTCCAGAAGGATCTCTACGCCCACCTGTTTGGCCAGGGCTCCACGGAGCTGCCGGGGGGATCGCAGGGCTCGTAGAGTTCTGGGAACGTTTCGGCGCCGCGCTCGACTACGACTTGCTCGAGCGCGGCATCGACGTCCGGGACTGCTTCGGGCCCAACAACATTCGCACCCGAGACTGGCGCACCATCTGGGCCTTCAAGGACCTGTTGCCGCACGGCTCGCAATATCGGTCGGCACTGGCCATGGATCGTGAACTCGCCGAGCAGGTGCTCGCCGCCGAACAAGCCAATGCCGAGCTCGATCTTGAGTCCGACATCGCCGAGGACACCGATACACCAGCCGGACCGACGCCACAGGGCTACACGATCGACACCTACCTGCTGCTGTCGATCATCGACGCGCTTCAGGGCGTCCAAGCCGCGGTGATCGCGGCCGCGGGCGGCGATCCGCCCTCGATCAAACCCATGCCCCGCCCCGCCACCGCGCTCGACCATGTCCGCGACGAGTACCGAGACCGGTCGATGCAACGCCTGATCGACCAGTTCACCGCACCAACCTGGGAGAACCAATGATTTACACCGCGACCCTGCCTGCCCAAGTCGCTGGGGCGGCGGACGTGACCGCCCTGGCCGGTGTCTACTCCCAGAGTTTCTACAGCGGCGACACCGTCACCGATGTGGAAGCCATTGCCCCAGCGGGATATGCGACAGTGACCGGTAATGCGACGAACAACGTCACAATCACCGTTCGTCAGCTGCGGAACGGCGCGTTGGTCCAGCCATTCGGCAGCCTGACCGTGGGTGCGGGTATCACCCTCGCAGCGGAGATGCCGGTGTCTATCCCGATCACGGCACAGCCGATCCTGCTACCCGGTGATGTCATCGATGTGCAAGTGCACCAAAACGGATCCGGTCAGGCGATTGGTGCCGGCCTGAATGTGGCGATCTTCATCAGCTGAAGCCGCCTTCGGCCGACGAGAGAGCGTCCTCTGGTTCATCGGTATTAAAACGACAAAATTCAATATCCAACAGCTCCTACCGAATAGCCGTAGCCGCATGAGTCGGCCGCTAGTGCCTTTTGTCGATCCGGCATCTAAGTGCCACTCATAGCCGCACATGTTCGCTAATATTCGTTCGGCCAAGTTCGGTTCGTGTTGAACCCGCGCGGCAGCCCTGCCTGGAGGTTTGTGGTGGCATCCCAGTTGAGTGTTCTGGGTGTGCGCGGCTACGGTGCAGTGCATGGACGCACATACCGCAGACAATCCCGCTTCCCGACGCGTGCCCAAAGCGGCCATCTGGGCCGTCGGCGTGGTTGCTGTTCTCTGCGGAATCTGGGGCATCAAAGTGTGGTTCACGCCCGAAACCGAGGAGTCCACGTATCTCGACAGGGTAACTGTGGCGCATTTCGAGAAGATCGCGCAGGAGGGCTCGATGAGCGCACTCCCGTCGGCTCGAGCGTTCTACGTCGGGCCCCCGGTAGATGATGTGAGCCAAATCATTTCCGCGCCCGGCCTCTCGGTGGCACTCCTACCGCCGAGTTCGCCTAGCCCTTCACAGGTGGACCTGCTGCCCGGCCAGCGGAACTATGTGTCTGTCCCGATCGCTACTGGGCGATGGAGCAACGGATGTGCGCTGTCTATCAGTCGCGAGATCGACACCCCCTACTACGAAGACAAAATGACAATGGCTCAGATCGCCGGCATCAAAGACGGCTCTGTGTATGCGCTCCTGATCGTCGCTACCTGCGGGAAGGGGTGAAGCCCGGCGGTCGGGTCGGCCGCCACGGCCTGCGATCCGTGAGTGACAGATGAGGATAACGTTCGATGACCGATTACACGTACACGTGGAACAGCGCGCCTCCTAAATTTACGTGGAAGAAGGACGGAAACGGCGAGCTCGAGCTGGAATCACATGTGAATTCCTGGGCTCAAGACTCCGTGAAATATGGCACCGCAGCGGGCGTGGACCCACGACTTGTCATGGCCATCATTTATAATGAAGGTGCGGACACGCCGCAAGCACTACGTCCTGGTTATGATTATGGTCGTTGGGCGGAGAATTTCGTAACGGACAAACCGAATGGAAACTCTCTGGGTCTGACCAATATGAAGGAACCAGCCTTTAACAAACTCAAAGAGATGTACCCTGCGGAGTTTGGCGACAGGCAATGGTCCGATCTGATGGGCGACAATCATCTCGCTGTCAAAGCTGCCGCATATAACCTTAAACGCCTCCAACTGGAGTTGGGTCCCAAGGTGCCGACTGCGATGAAGGCTCGCTACAGTCTCAATGAAATTCTTGCCGCTGGCTATAATGCGGAAGACTATTTCTATCGGCCCCATGATGGATATCTGGTCAGGGGCGAGTTGGGTGACAATGTGTCGGACTATGTGCTCAGGTCTATGAAGTCGTTCGATCGAGCTCAAAGTGTGATTGGCAAGCTGTACACATGGCAGGACGTAGTCAAGCCTGGAATGCCGACTCATAACCCATTGGTCAATCCTGATGATCCTCATACCAGTGTCGTCGATATTCCACCAACTGGCGGATATCCGAAAACGAACGGTCCTGGCGATATCTCCGGTCAGGTCGGAGTACCGAGGCTTCCCGAGCTCGACCTTGCTGGATGGCTGACAAAACTGGCTGGTCAATCAGTATCGGGACTTGGTCGCTGGCTTGGCGGAATCCCTGGTCCCACACCTCAAAATCATGCTGATGGCGGTGATGTGCGAGGTCCTGGCTCGTCGATCGGCGACAAGATTCCAGCCTATCTGTCGGACGGTGAGTTCGTCATGAATGCGCGGACTACCTCGATGAATCGTCCGTTCCTGCAGGCGCTCAACTCGGATCCGACATTTCTGCAGAAGATGCTGTCGCAGCGGGACGAGCGTAGCCGCGGCGGTGGTGGAGGATACGCACCTGCCGCGCCGGGCGGTCAGCCTGCGACGGTGAATATTTCGACCTCCAGTACCGAGGACATCGTGTCCCGGCTGAAGGTGCTTTCGTTGCAGTGGGAGCTTATGCACTCGCACTAGGAGATTCGGGCGCCAGTTCCAGGTTTAGGTATTCGTGCTGATTTGCCTGGGCGGCGAATAGGGCTCTGAAGTACGGGAGAGATCTGTTTGTCAGATGCCGTCTCTCGCCTGCTGCTAACTCGAATTCGACCATGGGGCTGCTCCAAGCCCAATCTACGGTCAACTGCACGGTGTGTTTGCCGGGTTCGAGAGGTAGCTCGACGCTCTTCCCGTTGCGGAGCTTGGCAACCTCATGTCCGTCCACTCTGACGTCATACGCACGAAACCAATTCTGGTATCCCCGGATTCGATGTATGACGATCGTAGATTTCATTGACGGTGACACTTTCACGCTTCGGCAGCAAGACTTCGGCAGCTTACGTCACGGGCTGGCCGCAGCAAATTTCGGGCAGCCGGTCGAGGTCGTTCCGATCCGACCGGCCCGCTTTCGCGAATGGATTTCAGGATTTGATCAAGAGAATTGAGGTGAGGTTGTGGCGTCGAATGCCGCGATGATCACGGTGACCGGGGTCGATGGTTCGGTGTGGACCATTGCCGGGCAGGGCCGTGGGCGTGAGGGTGTGGAGTTGGCGACGTCGCCGAGTGGGCTGTATGACGCTCCGGTGACGACGATTTGGAATCAGTCGGCGTTTCAGGTCGGGTCGTCCTATGGCGGGTACCGGACGAACAAGCGGGATGTGGTGTTCGCGGTCAATATCGTCGAGGCGGCCGGAAGGTCTTGGGAGGCTGTCGATTCCGCGTGGCGCAAGGCCTGGGCCTATGACCGGGATGCGACTTTGACCATCACCACCGATTTCGGCACGCGCTCGCTGGCGCTGCGGATGTCGGAGCAGCCGGACTTCAAGCCGGACAAGGATCCGCATTTGAAGGCCATGGGAAAGGTCGTGATGACCTGTACTGCGGGCAACCCGTGGTGGGTGGAGTCCGATGTGACCGCCACCTGGACCTCGCCCGCCGACTCCTCGGGCGGCAAGGTACAGCGGGGCACGGTGTCCATCGCGAACCCGACCGATCAGCCGATGTGGCTCAAATGGGTGTGCTCGGCGCCGGGCCAGTGGACCGTGCCGGACTTCTCCTGGATCGCTGGGGATAAGGACGCCGCGCGCACGATCACGTTGCCGGGCACCGGAATCGGGCAGGACCTGACGGTCGACACCGATCCGATGGAGGAGATGATCGTTGCGGCCGACAAGTCGCAGATCTGGGCGCTGATGAATGGTGTCAGCTTCATGTACGCGGTGCCGCCGTACACCCCCGCCACCTCGGTGCCGGTGTCGGTGATCAACGCACCCGCCGGTGCGTCGGTGATGGTGGTGCAGGCACGTAACTGGTCGCGTCCGTGGGGGCTGCAGTGACGACCGTCAACGACCTTCCCGGGTTGTACGCAAATGCCAAGGCGGTCAAGGCCGATCGCAAACAACAGCGCTACGCCCGCCCGCTGATCCGGTTGTGGGACGGTGACTGGAATCTGCGTGGCGTGTGCGGCGCGGAGATCAGCGCCGACTTCCGCTGGGTGCTCAATCAGTCCGGCACCGGTCTGCTCGTGCTGCCGTATGACTACTACCTTGCCAAATGGGCCGTCGACATCAACGGCCGCGCCAAGCAGAACGTGCACGTCACCGTCGACAAAGACGGTGTGCGCTGGGACGGTCGACTCGAGAAGGCGGTCATCAAGACCGACGAGCACGGCGTCACCACTGTCGAGTTGCTGTTCATGCACTCGTACCAGGAACTCAAGCACATCTACTGCTGGTCGAATCCGTTCCTGCCCGCCGCAGTACAGATTCCGCGCGAATTCATGCTCGCCGGACCCAGTGTCTGGGTGCTGAAGACCGCACTGCATCTGAACCTCTTGCGGTTGGAAGCAGCCCTGTGGGCGCTGCCGGACGATCCGATGGACTCCAGCCAGTGGGGCAATCTGGACCAGTCGACCTGGGCCGTGGTCGTCAAACCGGGTGACCTCGCCTCGGACAGCTCGATCTGGACTGTCTTCGGCTCACGTTTCCGGAATTTCCACGAAGTCGCCGCGGGCACACTGGAATCCGCTCAGCTCGCCGTCGTTACCCGGCGCTGGCTGCGCGGTGATCCGCCGCCGTGGCCGGGCGCCAACCTACGCCACGGCTGCCTGGTGATCGATATCGTCGATAAGTCGGGATTCTGGACCGGCACCGCCACCGGCGGCAATATGTGGGATGGCCTGCAGCACACCATGCAGGTGCTGGACAACACCCTGCTCGACTACAGCCCGAATGTCCTCCCTGATCAGAATGCGCCCGCGCTGTATCGCAATCCAGGATGGATGGGCACACTGCCGTCGAATCCTTGGGTTGTGTACCGCCAGAACGATCACACCGGAATCCAGACCTCGCAGTTCGTGATCAATCCGTCCTCGGCAGTGCAGATCCTCACAGGCGGTCATTCAATGACCGGTGTGAACGAGGCGATCTCGTCGGCGATCCAGTTCGTCGGCATGGTGACAGCGGGCGCGCTGGGTGAGATTCCGTTCGCCGGTCCGATCCTCGCCGGTGTCGCCAATGGTGCGACCGAGGTGGTCGACACCATCGCGATGTCACTGCTGTCGGACACGCTGCTGGCCTGGATGTCGTTCAAATCGCCTCAGCGAGCGCAGAATTCGGGCTGGTCGCACTATTACGAGCATTTCGAGACCAGCGCGGACCGGGCGTACACCCTCGGATCACTGCTCACCATGGGCGAGGGCCTGTGGAAGACCCGCCGTCACTTCACCCATAAGTTCACCGTCGCCAACGGTGAGCCCTACCTGATCGGCGATCAGGGGCAGGGCCACTTCTTCCTGGGTGACCGCGTTGGCTCCACCGTCAAGGGCATGCCGGATGGCTCGATCTACGTCGATCAGGTCACCGAACTCGAATTGGCGTGGTCACGCACCGCCAGCCCTGCCTGGCAGATCACCATCGGCTCCGATCGTGATCACGATATGCCGTTCGCGAAGTCCATGCGCGTGGTTGCCGATGTTGTCGAAGACATTCGCGCACTGGCCGTTCAGATGTAATTCCCGTTTCTACCGCCGGAGATAATCATGATTCCTCTGCATGAGGACTGCGACCCCGACAACCCCAGTGATGCGTTCATCTGGGCGCTGGTGGGCCTGCCGGGCCCGCGCAATTCGCCGCTGCTGGTGCACCCCGACGTGCTACGCAAGTGGTCGAAGCATTTGTGGGACTTGGGTTTCCGTCACTACCCCGAGCACCAGTCCAAGGAGTACCACCCGCCTGCCCGTGGTGTCACACACTGGCTCAACGGTGCCGGGCAGTGGGCGGACAAGGGCACCCCGCGGCCGCCCGAGACCACCGCGCCCGATGTCGCTCAGTTGACCACGGACGAGCGCGCACACCTGGTGGAGCAGTTGCGCGAATCCGGTGAACTCAAGCACCTGGTCGATCCGCGCGATCTCGACTTGAACCATGCCCGGGTCGGCTCCGGGGTGGAGTCCGCCGAGAGCGAGCGATGACAAGCCCCGACAAGTCGGTCCCCTCCGGCGCGTATACCGGGGGGTCGATCCGCAATCTGCAAAAGGTCACCTGGGCCTCGGCGCAGGCTTCGATCATGTCCACCGTCCTGGGTTCCTTCCAGGGCGTCAGCGCGGCAGGCGGCAATCTGAATTCCGCTACGAAACAGGCGCTTTCGGTTGCCAACCAGGCTCAGACCGGGGCTTCGCAGGCACAGTCGGCGGCACAGGCCGTGCAGAACACCGCCGCGGCCAACTCGGCGGCTCTCATCGAACTGAGTGCCAACCAGACTGGCCAAACCACCGGCGGCGCCGCATTTTCCGATGTCTTCGGCCGTCCCGCACTCGGTACCGACTACAGCACGTTCAAGACCGGCCCGGTGGCGGATCTGGTGATCGTCGACGGACAGGTGCAGCTGAACAGGTCCGGGGACAACAACACCGGAGACGTTGTCGCACTGTCGAAGACCGTCACACGCACCGACGATCAGCGGGTGTCGGTCGTGGTCGGCCGGTCCCAGGAGTCCTACAACGCCAGCGCGAAGATCATCGTTCGAGCGGCGGCGGATCTGTCGACATTCGTGTACGCCCGAGTGTTCTCGGGCAGTGTGTACCTGGGCTACGGCACCCGTAGCGGCGCCACCACCGTCTACAACGACTGGGCGTCGGCGCAAGCCACCGTCAACACCGGCGATACCGTCACCATTGAGGCCGTCGGCAAGAACTATCAGGTGCTTGTCAATGGCGCGCCGATGGTCGGATACGCGGACACCGCCGTCGTCTCACCCGTTTCGGCGAACAACAGGTCGTTCGGGTTCGGTTGCCAGTACTACTGGTCGGGTCTGTTCCCGTACTTCTCGTTTGCCATCGCCGCACTGGCGGCTGCGGACCTGTCATCGCCACCGGTGGTAGGGACCGGTTGGGGTCTGTACCGGGTCAGCACGACTGCGATCACAGAGCCTGCCGGCGAGAACATGCTCGCCGCCAACACATTTGATTCGCCGCGCCCGCTGAACAATGTCACTGTGACAGATCTGGGGCGGGGCCAGGTGCAGGTGCAGAAGGCTGGTTGGTACGCGATCAATGTCGGATTCTCATTGTCCGGCACCACTTCTCAGGCTCGAGCCAACCTGTGGACAGCCCCGCAAGTAGGCGGTACCTGGACACTGCTGCGGGTCGGTGCCCGCACACCTACCGACACCAGCGTCAATACCGTCGGTGCCGCGTTCACCGTTTTCCTGGGACAGGGAGCCGTCGTGGCACCCGGCTACACCCTTCCCGCGAACGCGGGATTCGCCGGGCCGAACACTTACTTCGACGGCGCGCTCCTGAGCTACTGATATGCGATATCCCAAGGAGGCACGCAGTGACATCACCTGACCGCTCGGTCCCGCCCGGTGCCTATGTCGGTGGGGCGGGTGCCGGCAACGGCGTCTCGAACCTTCAGAAGGTCACCTGGGAGGGCGCCCGCGACTCGATCGTGCGTAGCATTACCGGATCCTTCGGGGGAGTGGCCAACGCCAGCACCAATTGGCAGGACACCACCGACAAGGCCCAAAGCGCCGCTGTCGCAGCGAAATCCCAGTCCAGCGATGCGAGTTCGACCGTGCGGAACGCGCAGGTGGCATCGACCGCCAATGCCGCACTCATCGCGAGTCTGGCAAACCGGCAGACGGGTCAGCAGACCGGCGGTACCACGTTGTCCGACGACTTCGAACGCACTGCACTCGGAACTGGGTATTCGACATTCAAGACCGGACCGATCGCGGACCTGACCATTGTCAGTGGGCAGGTTCAGCTCAATCAGCAGGGCGATCAGAACACCGGTGACGTGGTCGCACTATCCAAGACCATGCTGCTGACCGACGACCAATCGATGTCCGCGGTGATGGGACGGGCGAATCAGGCGTCCAATGTCGCTCTGGGACTGTATGTCCGGGCGGCCGCAGACCTGTCGACCTTCGTCTTCGCGGGCGTCAAATCCAACAGCGTCAGCATCGGATACGGCACACGCACCGGTGCCACCACGAAGTACACGCAGTGGGTCGCTGTCGCCACGACCGTGAACACCGGTGACACTGTGATCCTGCAAGCTGTCGGAGCCGGTTACCAGGTGCTGGTGAACGGTGTGCCCGTGCTGGGCTACACCGATAGCGCGAAGGTGTCACCGGTTGGTGCGGCCAATCGATCGGTCGGATTCAGCAGTGGCTACTACTGGTCGGGCTTGTTCGGCTACTTCACGTTCGCCATCGCGGGAATCGCCGCCGCCGATCTCACCAAGGTGCCGGTCACCGGGTACGGGTGGGCGCTGGTGCGCCTGAGCACGACCGGCGCGACGCAGTCATCGGGTTCTCGCGCGGTCGCCGCGGGCACCTTCGATACGGTTCGTCAACTGTCGGGCGTGTCCGTGTACGGCCAAGGGCCGGGCCAGATTCAAGTGCCTGTCGCGGGCTGGTACCGCATCAACGTTGGGCTGTACTACTCCGGCAGGGACAGCGAACTCCGCGCCGATCTGTGGTGGACTCCGAGCGCCGGAGGCTCCTGGGCGCAGCTGCGCACCGGCCCGAAGACGAATCAGATCCGCTCGGAGACAACACAGAACGGCACGGATGGCGACGGCAACCCGGTCTATGTCACCAACGACTATGGGTACGCGCAGAGCACCGCGGCCTCGTTTGTGGTCTTTCTTCCGGCAGGCGCGATCGTCGCGCCCGGCTACGCCATCAATGCGAACAACGGCCTCGTCGGCCCATATACCTACTTCGACGGGGCCCTGATCAATCGCGCGTAATCAATTCGCGCACTGGGGGTTTCGTCATGACTATTTTCGGTATCGACATATCCAACAACAACGGCGCGGACATCGACCTGACCGAGGTGGCGAGCGAGGGATTCGGCTTCGTATTCGCGAAGGTCACCGAAGGCGACTACTTCGTCGACGCCACCTGGCCAGCCTACCGCGATGCTGCGCGAGCGAATGGACTCTTGCTCGCGGGCTACCACTATCTGCGCGCCGACTGCGACGTGCAGGCGCAGGCCGAACTGTTCCTCGAACATCTCGGTGATGCTCCCGCCATGGTCGACTTCGAGGCCAATTCCGGTGATATGTCGACCTTTTGGGACTTCGTCAACGCGGTGAACGATCGCGGGCATCGGATCAGCCTGTCGTATATCCCGCGCTGGTACTGGCAGCAGATCGGCCGCCCCGACCTCTCGCGGGTGCCGGGGCTGATCCAGTCCAGCTATGTCAGCGGCGTCGGGTACGCGGCCGAACTGTATCCCGGGGATGTCTCGCCGAACTGGAACGGCTTCGGCGACCGGACAGTCGATCTGCTGCAGTTCACCGACTCCGCATTCGTCGCCGGACATCACGTGGACGCCAACGCATTTCGTGGCACAGCCGATGAACTGCGTCAGCTCCTCGGGCTGACCACATCTACTACCAAGGGAGACTTCATGGCTCTGAGTGAGGAGCAGCAGACCGACCTCTATCACAAGGTCTGCGAGATCTGGGACCAGCTGCGCGGGCCCGAGGGCCGGGGCTGGCCACAGCTCGGCGCCGACGCCCAGGGTGCGAACCGCACGCTGGTCGACGCCGTGGCGGATCTTGTTGCCGCGCAAGGCTCCGAATCCAAGGCGGCCGCGTGAACGCGGGCGCGTTCGTGGCGCGCAATTCCAAGGCAGTGGTGTCCGTGATCGGCGGAATCGTCAGCGTGCTTGCTGCCTCGGCGGCCATGCTGCACTACGCGCCCGCGCATATCGCCGGGCTGGGCGCCGGCCTGCTCACCGCGCTCGAACTGCTGCGCACCGTCAATGTCTGGATCGTAAAGAACGAACCCGTCATCGAGGCCGCCGCCGATGCCGCCGCCGAGCTGGTCACCTCGATCAGCGACGCGGTGGAGCATCCGGACGAAGCCCCGTCGGTGTCCGGAGCCACCTGATGCCGCTCGTCGAGACCACGGTCATGGGCGCGGCGACCTTTCTCGGCGGCTCGGGAGCCACGGGGTTCTATTCGTGGTTGCGGGCGCGCAAGCGAGAGCCCGCCGAAACCCTGCACGCGGAGATGTCGGCGGCCAAACAGGTGAACGACATTGCCCTGGCGACCCTTTCGCGGGTCGCGGACGAGCTGCGTCTCGTCACCCTGCGCCTCGACGCGGTCGAGGTCGCGCAGGAAGCGTCCATTCAGGAGCTGGACCGGGTTACCGGCCTGTTCCGGGAGGCATTGGCGGTCCTGCGCGGCGTAATCGAAGCGGCCCAGCACGGCCGCATCCCGGAACTGAACCTGTCCAAGGAACTGATGGACGAGGTCGAACACAGCAGAGGACTCCTATGACCACACCGATCGACCCCGGTTTCCTGGGCTACCAGCCGACGATCGAACCGCTGAAACTCACCACGGGCGCCAGCTTCGTGCAGACTATTCAGCCGTCCGGCGGCGCGGTATTCCCCACCGGCACAACGGTATCCATCGTGCTCACTACCTCCGGTGGTGCGTCGTTGGGCACGTGGCCCGCAACCGTTACCCCGACAGCCGCGACTTGGGCCGTGCCCGCCGCGACCTGCGATGCGATTCCGACGAACTCGCGTTACACGATGCTCGTCACGTACACCACCACTCCCGCGACCACCTACGCCTGGTACGAGGGCACCATCATCCGGACCTAGCTCCGGTTCCACTGCCGTTCCCATCCCGGGTTTCGGCGAATCATCGTTTCCCCCCAACAACAATGAAGGAGCCGTCATGGCCATCGCAGTAACCTCCACCAAGAACGTCCTGTGCGCCGCATACGCGGGCATCGCCCCCACGGTCTACGTTTCGGTCCACTCCACCGATCCGGGCGTCACCGGCGCGAACGAGGCATCCGGCGGTTCGCCCGCGTACGCCCGCGTCGCCACCACCTGGGCCGCCCCCGCCAACGGCCAGATCACCGGCAGCCAGGTCACCATCAACCTCCCCGCGGGCACCTACGCCTACGCCGGCCTGTGGAGCGCCGCCACCGGCGGCACCTTCATCGACAAGGTCGCCATCGCCCCCACCACCCTCGGCGCCCAGGGCACCCTGCTGATCACCCCCACCTTCAGCATGAGCTAACCCCCTCCACCAAACGTGTTCACCCCCAACTGAACCGGAGGGCGTCATGCCAGCACCCCTACAGGTGATCGCGTCGCCCGCGCCCGCGCCACCAACCTTCTGCACCCCGATCCCAGCGCCGCCCCTCACCAAAGTCACGGTCCCGGCGCCCCCGATCACCCTCACCGACGGCACTCGGGTCCCGGTAATCCCAGCGTTCGTCTACGCCGCCTTCACCGCCACCGCCACCCCCGCCGTCCCCTTCAAACCGACGTCAACGGCCCCCGCCCCCACGACGGGCACAGGCCAATTCACTGTCACAACCAAACCCTCCCAACCCACCCCACTCGCCCTCGGCAACGCCGCAACCGCCACAGCCAAGATCGTGATCGGCGCCGGCGGCAAGGCCGTGGTCTCCGCCTTGCTCGGTGCCACAGGCACTGCTGCGGCAAGTAACGCCGTTTTGGGCGGCGCAGGCGGCCTGTCGGCCGTGGTGACCCCCAATCTGTCCGCGCAGCCGGCGTTCTACGCGCTCGGCACAACAACAGCGGCAGTCGTCGTCCGCTAGCGAGGCGTCACCGACCGCTCTCGAAAGGGCCGTGCTCGACCCCTCAGAGGTCGAGCACGGCCCTTTCGGCATATCGTGCCGACCCCCTCGATCAGGCGAGGCACTGCTTCTGTTCCTCGGTCGCTCCGCGCAATGGAGCGGCCGTTTTCATCGAATTCCGAGGAAGATGCCGTGGCACCACAACCGCCAGTTCAAGGTCCGTCAATCGCCGAGAGCGAAGGCAAGCCGCGTGTCGCACCTGCACCCACTCAGCCCTCCAAACCGAATACCACGCCGCCGGCCGCGAGCACGCTTACTCCGAAGCAGCAGGAGCTAGCCGGATTGCTTCTGCCTGGCACTAATCCTCAGCCTCAGCAGCCAGCTCCGGTCGGCGGCATAGAAGACCTCGATGCGCTGGTCCGTAACCCGCCCAAAGATGGTCAGACCTTGAACCTGCCCAGTGGGATGACCATCAAAGACGAGCAGGTCGACCTACCGAACGGGTTGATCGGAAACAAGACGACGGCAACCGTTCCCGGCCTGGCCGAACCAGTCGTGACAAGTCCGGGACTGATGTATACCCATCAGCAACAGGCTGGTCTATTCAAGACCGATGATTCCTACACACCTCAGCAACGAGATCGCGACCTCGCCCTGGTCAATGGCCAGTTGGTGGTGCCGTACAACTCGGACGCTGGCGCCCAGGCCGCAGCCGCCAACCGTCTGAACGCGCATTGGAACCAGGCCGGTCTGGCGAAAACCACCGATGGTGCCACCGTTCTGCCCGGTCTTGGGTACAGCCCGGCCCAACTTGCCAACGACTTGAGCTTGGCCGGCACCACGGGGGCGCTGGATGCACGCAGCGAACAACTCCGCCACGACGCGCAAGAGCGACTCGCGAAGTACTCCTACACCAAACAGGACCAAGACGACGACCAAATCATTAATCAGCGCCGCTACCTGCCCGTCGACGATCCGATCCGCCAGGCCGAAGTTCGGCGACTCATCCTCGAAAAGGGCCTGACCCCCGCCGACGCGCAAAGAGCGTTCTGGCAGGAATCCGTAGACGCCCAGCATCGCCTCGAACAAACCGGCACACCACTTCTTACTCCAGCGCAAACCAAGGATCTACAGAACACCACCAGGTCCTACGGCCTCGACCCACGCAAGCAATACACGCCCGACAACACTCCGTACAACCCTGATCACAAATTCACAGAGTCAGACTTCCGCAACTGGCTCGGTGATGTAACAGGTCTCAATGACCTACGGGAAGGCGTCGAAAATCACGACTGGGGCCAAGCAGCCTTGGGCGGAGCGACCGCGATAATCACGCTGGTCCCCGGCGCAGATGTGGCTATTCTGGGCAAACTCGGCAAGGGGATGGCCCGTGTGGGAGACAAGCTCGCTCCCGAAATCGGTCCCGAAATCACGGGCCTCGGGGGCGTTGCGCGAGGCGGAAAGGGAGACAGCAGTGGGAGTCCGCTTTACCACCCGTGGGATGGCGGTCCCCAGCCGACATTGTATCAACCTAGCGCGATACGACCGGGCCTTACCGAGCCGCAGCCCTGGAACAAACCTAGACCAGGCGCCGGAGCCGAAGCTGAGCGCGATCTTCTCTCCGAATCGCTCGACTCGTCCGCTGCTAGAGGCGGCCACGGGGGTCGTGGAGATAGCGAGGCGAATCTGCGGGGCTCGGGCTCGGTGCGTGCAGAGGGAGACGGCTCGCCGCTGGATCTGGACGAGCGGTTTCCGGTCCGTCAAAAGAGCCCGGCCAAAATCAAGGATATGGCCGACGCATCCGAGATTCTCAACGCATTCAAACTGGGCAACGACGGTAAAGAATCCCTGGGGCAGGCTCTGTTCGATGGTTTTTCGGATGGAAGTTATGCTAAAGATCGCGCACTCGAAGTCGTTGGCTCAACGGCAAAATATGGAAAGAACGCCATCCTCGGTGGCGTTAGAGATGACGCATTGCGCTGGGCGTACGAGAATAGCGAAAAAGGGAATCCTGTCAACTTCGCGAATCTGTACGAGTATTACAAAGTTGCGTATGACGATATTCGAGAATCGCTCATCAAGGGTGTTGATTATGTCAATAAATCCGAGAGAGATGCCGTTGCTGCCAGTAGATTGAAAAATCTCATTGATACCGGAACGCTAGATACTCAGCTAGCGCTTGATAGAGGAGCGGTCAGCCGAAGCGGCCGGGGATCGCAATTCGTTAATCCATTCCTGGTTGACGGCGAGCGAGTCAAAGCCATTCAAAATCTAAAGAACCTGGGATTCGACGACTGGGACTCTAGCGCGTACCACGCCAGGAAGCATTGGCGGGAGATGCCAACGCCCGAATCGACTAGAGGGGCACCGGATATCGTTGCATATCAGAACAGTGCTGAAGCGACAATTAAGTACGGCAGGTTAGTCGGAGTTTCCCAGGAACCGTATGGTGCATTGAAATATGTTTTTCATCGCACAAAACTCGTCGACGGAAAAATAGTCACCACGGAGTCGATTGTAGAATTCAATCCCTACACCGGAAAGACATCGATAGCTTCGTATGGTGGCGCCAAAGCGGTAAAGATCGAACCTGGCGGAAAACTGGCTCCAACCTATCATATTCCTCCTTTGCCGTCAGATTTGACGTCAACTACGTTGAACCTTTCGGGATATTCTCCGCAGGGTATGCAAGATTGGCAGCATGTTCTCCGGGATGGGTTCAGCCCGTCAGGCTCGATTCCACTGCCGTTTCTTCTGAGTGGATTGGCGAATTCAGGCGCCGCACAACAGGATGAGCACAAAGCCAACGGGCCTCAGTCGCAATCTCTGCAGGGCGGTGGCCTTGTTGCAAATATTCTCAGCACACTGAATCTGCATCACGACGCAACGGTCGGCATCGCGGCTACTGAACTTAAAAGTGGAAGAATTGCCGGGACGGACGATCGACCTCTCACGATAAATATCGCGCAGAATGACAAGATTTCCTCGCATCCATATACGGCTGAAGCCTTCGCGACCTGGACGGCGGGGATGCATATCGTCTAGTATTATTAGCAGTATCAGGTTCGCGATCCAGGCATCGGCAATCTATCGACTGAAAGGTGTAATTACTGTGATTGGTAGCTCCGGAGGGCTAAAGCAGTGCATGGATTCGGCTATCCTGTCATTTTCGAAGTCTTCGCCGGTTGTGGATCCAACTGGTTCGGTCACTAGGAATTACGAGGCTTTTTCGGATGGAATGTACATCCTGCTCGAGGTTCAGGAAATATTGTCCGATGATGGACACGCCGAGGACCTGGATCTAATTGCTTTTCGTTCCAGAATTGTCGAACTGATGAAGCTGAATGAAGATAATCTCTGGACTTACGTTAGTTTCGCTCTTGATTCAGCGCTACAGTCCTCCGAGCATGGGTGGCTCGAGCCCAGCATGAAACGCTCGGTAATCCAGTTCCTTCTCGACGAATATCCAGGTATGCTCGAAATCTTCGATGACGAGGATCGCGGCTACCTCGATGAAATGGACGAATTCATGCGCGAGCGCGGTCCTCTCACAGAGGCTATCCCTGAATCGATGATTCCTGCTTGGGTGCCCGCGAGCCATTGGTGGTGGCGTCATGCTACCTGGACTTCGGCAAGCTCCATCGGTCAGTGATAGCGGCCATTAATTCTGTACGACTTTGACTGGCAGAGTGTCCAGCGTTGCGTACGATCTCCGTGATGCCAGACAGTATTCCCTCGAATAGACTCAGCATCAACATTGATGAATGTGTTACATCAGGAAAATGTCTATTGTGTCCTGAATGTCCTACTTGGAGACAGCGGGTGCGACACCACTGGACTTGGTTCCCCTCGGAATCAGGAGAATTAGTTTGACCGTCAGGTTTCGTTCCTCCGAAGAATGCAGTCTGCTAGCGCGCTGTGCGCTCGCCAGGTGGGTCCTCGGCTGGATACGAGAGCGTGATCAAGGCAGTTGAGGATCCAGATCGCGCGGGTATGATCGCGACGCTGGGAAGCATCGATCAAACGGCGGCACGGAAGTATGTAGCGGACTTCATGCGAACTTCTCCAAGCCGATGGGCGATAGAAGAGCTCGGCGCTCTCGGAAGGTTGTGATCGTGATGGACGGTCCGTCGCTGGTAGAGTCGATAGGTGCTGTAATTGGTCAACTCGAGCGATCGCTACTATACGCCGATTCGGCGGCACTTGATGGTTTAGGCTTGCGCAATGCGGTATTCGCAAGCGCCATGAGCGAACTGCTTGAGGTTCATGTAAGTGAATGCAGCCCTCGAGTTTCCGGTGAGAATATCGACGAGCTCAAGTCTGTCGTAGTCGATTTGGTTGGGAGTAATCCTCGTAGTTTGCGTCGATAAATCGACGACTCCATAGGGGCTGCCATACGCGTGTCGATCGATGGAAGGGACCAGGCCTGTATCCGCCGCACGGCGGTTCAGCTTCTTTTTGACGACTATCCTGGATCCTCTAATATTTTCACCGACGAGTACCGTAGCCTAATCGACGAAATGGACGAAATCTTGATGACGGGGGCGAGCGAGGTCGATCCGTTACTTGAAATCCTGATTCCAAATCATGTGCCTGCCTCGCATTGGTGGTGGCGCCTGCCGGCCAGCGCCGCGACATAGATACCCGGCGCGCTGATTTGTTTTGATTCGTTGATCCGCTGCCTGGAGGAGAAAATGGATATTGCTGGTTCAGAGTCGAATCTGCGAGAAGGTCTCCGGACGATTGGTGAGCGTATTTTGGCTGAGCAGTCGACGCTGCCTGCGGATCCGCTTCTCGCAGAATTTTCTCGGCTGATCGACACGGCTCATGATCTGACTGCCGTGAATTCTGCCCTACTTTGGGCGTTGGAACCCGGAGCATGTCCCGCTGGTGCGGAGGTGCTTCGGTACTTCGCGCATCGGTATAGGTGGCGGTGGCTGCGACAAGAGGTTGAAGCGCGACTGACGGCAGCCTCCAGCGGTTCGCGCAACCTGCGTGGTGCCAGGCGGTATGAGTGGATACTCGAGGCTTTCGATCGCGAGTGGAACGATATGGATTACTACCCTTCTTTACAGTGAAGCTTGACTGGTGGCGGCGGTCGACGTGCGGCAACTCCTGTTTGGTTAGTGCACTCAACCTAAAGTTGGGTGCACTAGCCACGGACGGCAAGGCCGGTGACCGCGGGCCTATGCGACGGCCGTTCCTTCGAGCTCGACCAGCTGGCCGGGGATAGCGAGGCGCGTCACCCCGAGCATCGTGGTCGTGGGCGCGACGCCTGCGGCTCCAAGTCGTCCGGCGAGGACGCCGTAGTGCGGGAACAGCGCGTCGATGTCGGTGGTATAGACATTCAGGCGAACGAGGTTCGCCAGCGACATCCCCGCCTCGCTGAGCACCGCTTCGAGGTTCTCCACGGCCAGTTCGAGCTGTGCCGCCATATCGCCCTCGTGCTCAGGGCGGCCGTCCTTGCTCATCGCGGTCTGCCCCGAGATGTACAGCGTCCGTGACTCTCCGGAAACGATCTCGCCCTGGTTGAAGCCCATCTCCTGCGACCAGGTCACCGGGTTGACTGCCGTGCGTTCCATTGCCACTCCAATCGTTGCGCTCGAGCGCCCGGGGCCCGATGGCCACCGTCGTCGACGCTCGAGAGAAGAGATTTCCAGCGATACATGACATCCTGTGTCATGTTTTCCGGAGAGAATCGAAGCTGTGCGCGCCGATAGGTTGGTCTCGCTGGTACTGCTACTGCGCCAGCGCGGCCGGATGACCGCGGATCAGCTGGCCACCGAGCTGGAAGTGTCCGTTCGCACCGTGCTGCGCGATATCGAAGCGCTGTCCACGGCGGGCGTGCCGGTCTACGCCGACCGTGGCCGGCACGGCGGCTTCTCGCTGCTTCCCGGCTTTCGCACCGAACTGACCGGACTGAACCACCACGAGGCACTCGCCTTGCTCACCGCCGGATCAGGCCGGGGCGAAAAGGCTTTCGGGCTCAGCTCGGCCCTCGCCTCGGCGATGCGCAAGGTGGTCGACGCGCTGCCCGAAGGCCATCGAGCCACCCTCGACGATGCCGCCAAACGGTTCCTGGTCGAGCCGGAGACCGACCTGCTTTCGCGGCGGGCAGGCACAGAGCAAGTGGCGACCGGGGTGATGGACGAGGTGCGGCACGCGGTACTCGCCGGACACAAACTCCGCTTCGAGTACGGCGCACCCGACAAGACGCCGCGCTGGCACACCGTCGATCCACTCGGACTAGTGACCGTCCGAGACCGCACGTACCTGCTGGCGACGAAGTCCGGGGAGGATCGCACCTATCGGTTGTCGCGAATGTTGTTCGCGGAGAAGCTTTCCGAGCCCGCGGAGCGCCCCGCCCAGGTGGACCTCGACCGGATCTGGGCCGACCGAAGCGCACGCTTCCTCTCCGAGGACCACATCCCGGTCCTGGTCAGGGTCAAGTCCACCCGCCGAGAAGAGCTGCTCAACACCACCCGCAGTGTCCGCGCGGAGCACCCCGAACCAGACGGCTGGGTTCGCCTCGAAGTGACATTCGAGGATCTGCGACATGCGATTTGGGCGATCTGGCAACTCGATACCGCCGTGGAGGTCCTGAGCCCTGATGAACTCCGCACCGCGCTGCGCCAACGCGCTCTGGCTGTCGCCGCACGATACGGGCCCTGACGCTACGAATTCACCAGTCGGGCAATCGCGGCCGCGACCTGCTCGGGTTGTTCGGCGGGGATGATGTGCTGGCAGTCGGCATCCTCGAAATGCGCGCCGACCTGTTCGGCGTATCGGCGCTGATATTCGCGCAGGGTGTCGAGATTGCGGGCCTGATAGCGCGCGGCACTGGTCGAGGACAGGACGGTGATGCCGGATTTCGGGGGTTGTGGTGGGCGGCTGCGGAATTCGTCGATCGCCGCCGCGACGGCCGCGATCTCATGCCGGGTGCGGGCGAGGTCGGCGGGGGTGAAATCCTCCGACAGCATGGTGGCGTAGGTGTCGGCGGGGAATTTGCGTCCGTAGGAGCGGGTCAGGAGTCGCATGAGCGGCGGGTAGTGGCTCAGCGCCTGCTGTACGGCGAGGATGCGATCCGTCTTCTTCGCAGTCGGAGCCCAAATGTCGTACGTGGGAGCGTTTTCCGGTGTCGGGTCGAGCAGGACGAGCCCGGCCGGGGACAGCGTTTCCGCCGCGCGGCGCACGATCAGCCCGCCCATACTGTGCCCCACCAGAATCAGCCGGTCCGGTGCGAGCGCCTCGACCAACGCCACCAGGGTGGCGGCCATATCGTCGATGCTTTGAGGCGCGGCGGGGGCGGCGCTGCGGCCGCGTCCCGCTCGGTCGTAAACGACGGTGCGCGCGTCGTTCCGCAATAGCGGCACGACCCGATCCCAGAGGGTGCGCCCGGCCCCGGCGCCGGACTCGAACACCACCCACGTTCCCCCGCCCCCGGCCTCTTCGAAGTAGATGTCGTTGCCGTGCACTGTCATTCGGCGCCCAGGCGTATCCCGCATGGCGGCTTCCTCCCAATCGATCCCAACTTTGGGAACGGTACCAGGAATGGGATAGTTGCGATATGGACCCGACAGAGCTGCTGCTGCACCCGGTGCGATTGCGCCTCATCCACGCACTGGCCGGCGGCCGATTGCGCACCGCGGGCGAGCTGTGCGAGCGCCTCCCCGATGTGCCCCGCACCAGCGTCTATCGGCACCTCGGCCTGTTGACCGAGGGCGGAATGCTCGAAATCGGCGATGAGCGCCGCGTGCGCGGCGCCGTCGAGCGCTCATACCGCCTACGCCCCGACCGCCCAGCCGTCCCCTCCGACGCCCCGATGACCGTCGAAGACCACCGCCAAGGATTCGCCGCCGCCATGGCCGTCCTGATCGCCGAATTCAACGCCTACCTCGACCGCCCCGACGCGAACCCGATCGCCGACTCGGTCGGCTACCGCCAGGGCACCCTCTGGCTCACCCCCGACGAACTCGACACCATGCTCACCGGCTTCCGCGACATCGTGGCCCCACTCGCCGCAAACGAACCCGAACCGGGCCGACGACCGTACTTGATCAGCCCGATCCTGTTCCCAGGCGAGGAACCATCGACGCCGAACTGAAGGCATTCGCCGTGTCGACCTATGCTCGGTGGCCGTGACCGCCGATGAGATTCCCAAGCGCCGTTTCCTGGTGTGCCACGACTACGGAATGGGCGGCCTGTGGTGGTGGATTCACGCCCGCTCAACCCGCGAGATCGCTGAAACATTCGCGGAGACAAAGGTTATCGAGGATACGACACGATTCTCGGAGGCGTTCACGCGCGATCTGACCGAGGTCGACATCGATGAGCCCAGCCCGCCGGGCCTACAGGATCTTCGTGAACAACGAGACGCCCAACGCACCCGCCCCGGCTTCGGAGCGCTGGCCGACCGAGCCGTGCTGTACACCCGCCAACGCTGGGATGAGGCGGAAGACATTGCGGCAGCCCACTACTTCACCGAGATCATCGACGGCTACCGCACTCGCCAGGTGGAGGTCCGCGACACCGGAGAATCGGTCCGAACCGGCCTCGACGACTTCCCCTTGAACCCGCCCATCGACCTGTGGGACCCAGACCTGGCGGCCCACGAGATCACCGCGGCAGAGTTCGAAAAGACCTGGGAGCGTGCTGTTCCCCCACCCGAAGGCTGGTACGGCTGAGCGCACCTCAGGTCAAGCGTCGCGCGGTCGAGCGAGGTCGCGTTCGATGAGAGAACGGATGTACGCGGACTTCGATAGCCCGAGCCTGACCGCGCGAGCAGCGACACGACGATCCATATCGTCGGACATCTGCACAGTGCGCGGCTCGAGTGCGGGATCGGCATCCTGTCCCAGCTCGACGGACAGCTCGACCTCGAGGTCGGTGAAGTTCAAGCGACCCAACAGGTCGTTCACTTCATTCGGGGTGGTGGGGTCGAGTGGATAAGTCATCGGTGTACTCCCACCGCTCGTACCGATAGAGTTGTACGCCCGTCAATGCGCGCGTCGGGAATTCTATTGGACTGCCGGGGATTACCTAAGGGTTGTTCCACCTCGGCTTCGATCGGTTGCGACTTCGTGAGTGTCGCAGGGAGTTCCGGCCGTTGCGGCGTCATACGCTGCGGTTATGGGCGATGACATCGGGGTGGCGGGGCGTATCGAGGTTGGATATTCGCATCTGTTCGCTGGGCTGGAGTTGCGGCCTGATCGGGATGCCGATGAGTACGAGATCGAGTTCTCGGATGGGTCGGTGGCGCGGGGTGAGGTGCTCGAGGATGCGGGTGGAGGTGGGGTGTTGCGGGTTGAGTCGTATCGGACGGCTGCGGGGACTGATATGCCCGAACGGGTTTGGACGTTGCGTGCGGGTGGGGCGGGGGTGTTCAAGCTTGGGCGGGCGTTGTGAGTGGGGCGCGACGTGCGAGGGCTGCTGAGAGGTAGGGGGCGGTTCGGCTGCGTGGGGAACGTGCGACTTTGGCAGGGGTGCCTTGGGCGACTACTTGGCCGCCGTCCTGGCCGCCGCCGGGGCCCATGTCGATGATGTGGTCGGATTGGGCGGCTACGGTCATGTCGTGTTCGGCGATGATGACCGTCGCGCCTGCGTCGACCAGTGAATGTAGTTGGCGGACGAGGACTTCGGTGTCGGCGGGGTGGAGGCCGGTGGTGGGTTCGTCGAGTAGGTAGAGGGTGGCGGCGCGTTTGGTGCGTTGGAGTTCGGAGGCGAGTTTGACGCGTTGGGCTTCGCCGCCGGAGAGTTCGGTGGCGGGCTGGCCGAGGCGGAGGTAGCCGAGGCCCACCTGTTGCAGGGTGGTGAGGGCGCGGTGGGCGGCGGGGGTGTCGGAGAGGAAGTCGGTGGCTTCGTCGACGGTGAGGTCGAGGACCTGGGCGATGTTGTTGTCGCGGTAGGTGATTTCGAGGGTTTCGGGGTTGTAGCGGGCGCCGTGGCAGGTGGGGCAGGGGGTGTAGGTGCTGGGGAGGAAGAGGAGTTCGACGGTGACATAGCCTTCGCCCTGGCAGGTTTCGCAGCGGCCGCCCGCGACATTGAAGGAGAATCGGCCTGCGCCGTAGTGGCGCTGTTTGGCTGCGGGGGTGGCGGCGAACAGCTTTCGCACCGTGTCGAACAGGCCCGTGTAGGTGGCCAGGTTCGAGCGGGGTGTGCGGCCGATCGGCTGCTGATCGACTTCGACGACCCGGTCGATAGTCGACTCGGAGGTTGCCTGCCTGGAAATCGCGTGCAGGAGCGTCGATTTGCCGGAACCGGAGACGCCGGTGATGACGGTGAGGACGCCCAGCGGCAGCTCGACATCGAGCCCATGCAGATTGTGTTCGGTGAGATTGCGCAGTTTCAGCGCACCGGTGGGCTTGCGTGGGATGTGCTGGGGTTCAATCGAATCCGGGAACAGATAGCGCCGAGTGGCTGAGTCCTGGACGTCGTGCAGTGCGTCCAGTGGTCCGCTGTAGAGCACGTGCCCGCCCGCTGTTCCCGCGCCCGGACCCACGTCGACGATCCAGTCCGCCTGGCGCACCACGTCCATATCGTGCTCGACCAGAAAGACGCTGTTCCCCGAGTCGCGCAGGCGCATCAGCACCGAGGTCAGTGCTGCTGTGTCGGCCGGATGCAGTCCAGCCGATGGTTCGTCGAGCACATAGACCACGCCGAACAGCCCTGAGCGCAACTGGGTTCCGAGCCGCAGACGCTGGAGCTCGCCGCCGGACAGGGTCGGGCTTTCGCGAGACATGCTCAGGTAGCCGAGCCCGAGTTCAACCGGCACCTCGATGCGGGCGATCAGATCCCGGCTCAGCACCGCCGCAGCATCATCACCCGAGGCGTGCGGCCGCAATACCTCCGCCAACTCGGCCAGCGGCAGGCTAGCCAATTCGGTGATGGTGCGACCGGCAAAGGTCACCGCCAGCGCCTCGGGCCGCAGCCGTTCCCCATGGCACAGCGGACAAGTCCGCGTAGTCAGGAACTGCGCCGCGCTCTTGCGCCGCGCCTCACTCTTGGATTCGGAGAAAGCCCGCAGCACAAGGTTTTTCGCGCTCGTATAGATGCCTTCATAGGATCGCTGAATGCGCCCTGCTTCACGCTGAGGCCGCACCGTCACCACCGGCCGTTCCTCGGTGAACAGAATCCACTGCCGCGCCTCGGCGGGCAGATCCCGCCATGGAATATCGATGTCATACCCGAGCGTCGCGAGAATGTCCCGCAGATTCTTCCCATGCCAGGCACCCGGCCAAGACGCGACCGCGCCGTCCCGAATGCTCAGCCCGGGATCCGGCACCATCGATTTCTCGGTCGCCTCGTACAGCGTTCCCATCCCGTGACACTGCGGGCACGCACCCTCAACGGTGTTGGGCGAGAACGCATTCGAATCCAGATGCGCTGCCCCGTCGGGATACCGTCCCGCCCGCGACAGCAGCATCCGCAGATAGTTCGACATGGCTGTCACGGTGCCCACGCTCGACCGCGACGACGGCACCGCCCGCCGCTGTCCCAGCGCCACCGCGGGCGGCAGCCCGGTCACCTCGTCGACATCGGGCGTCTCGACTTGCTGCAACAGCCGCCGCGCATAGGGCGCTACCGATTCCAGATACCGCCGCTGCGAATCGGCGTACAGCGTGCCGAACGCCAGCGACGACTTCCCCGACCCGGAGACCCCGGTGAACGCCACCAACGCATCGCGCGGCAGCACGACATCCACCCTGCGCAGATTGTGCACGCGTGCACCGCGTACCCGGACATACGGATCGACCTCGGGCGACCTCATGGCAGCAAACGCTACCCAGCTCGCCGCGGGCGTGCTCGCGGCGCTCCGGATCGATGTCGGCCGGATCCGATCATTCCTGCGTTGTCGCAAATGCGACAGAATTCTGAAAAATGGATGTTTATGTTGGTGCAGTGCTATTAATGACGGGATGCCTGAGAATAGGGCAACAATTTCGATAAAACCCGTCGTGATAGTATCGATATGATGTGAATATCCAGATCAAAGGTGGAGATAGTCGGTGACTGCCGAAATTCGAGCAGCCCGCCGGTCCCGGAAGCCGCGTGATCGCAGCGCGCGGGTTCGTACGCTTCCTCAACTGCTGGCAACCGCGGTGGAATGCAATCCCGACGGCCCGGCACTGGTGTCCGGCTCGCGGACACTGACATACGCGGAGCTGGATCAGTGGTCTACGCGAGTCGCGCGGACGCTGATCGCCAGGGGCTTGGGCCCCGACGATCGAGTCGTGCTGGCCCTGCCGCGCTCGATCGAAGCGGTCGTCGCGGTGTGGTCTGTCGCGAAGACGGGCGCGGCCTTCGTGCCGATCGATCCGAACTATCCGCCGCCGCGGGTGGCGTATATGCTCGCCGATTCGAAAGCCGTTTACGGGCTGACGAATTCGGAAATACGCCCGCGACTCGGTGACGCACTCGAATGGATCGATCTCGACTCGCCTTCCTATACGGAAGAATTGTCGCGGACGTCAGGGGAGTCTTTCCTTTTCGCCGAGCGGATACGTCGAATCCACCTCGGCGATATCGCCTACCTGATCTACACTTCCGGCTCGACCGGGACTCCCAAGGGCGTATCCGTCACGCACGCGGGCTTGGCCGCGCTGTGTGCCGAGCAGGTTCGGCGCTTCGGCGTGCGGGACGAGTCCCGGACATTGCACTTCGCCTCCCCGAGTTTCGATGCCAGTGTCCTGGAATTGCTGCTCGCGGTCGGCGCGAGCGCGACGATGGTGATCGCACCCGCCGATTGCTACGGCGGAGCCGACCTGGTCGAGGTGCTGCGCACGGGCCGGGTGAGCCACGCGTTCATCACCCCGGCGGCACTGGCCGGTCTCGATCCGGCGAATCTGCCCGAATTGGGCACGGTGGTCGTGGGCGGGGAAGACTGTCCGCCGGAGTTGGTCGCCCGCTGGTCTCCGGGCCGGGATTTCTTCAATCTGTACGGCCCCACCGAAACCACCGTCGCGGTCACCATCAGCGAACCGTTGACCACCGGGGATACCGTCACCATCGGCGGCCCCATCGCGGGGATGACGGCTCTGGTGCTCGACGCGAAATTGTGCCCGACCCCCGACGGCGGCATCGGCGAGCTGTACGTGGCCGGACCCGGACTGGCTCGGGGCTATCATGATCGGCCCGGCCTGACCGCCGCACAATTCCTCGCTCACCCGAACGGCAGCGGCGAGCGCATCTACCGCACAGGCGATGTCGTACGGCGGATCGCGGGCACTCCCGCATTGCTCTTCCTGGGCCGCAGCGATGCACAGCTCGCGATCCGCGGATTCCGGGTGGAGTCGGGAGAAGTCGATGCGGTACTGGCCGCGGACGAATCCGTCTCCTTCGCAACGACTTCGGTGCACCGGGCTCCGAGCGGTGACGATGCCCTGGTCTCGTACGTGGTGCCCGCGCCAGGAATGGTGATCGACACCGCCGAGTTGATCGCTCGCGCCCGCCGCAGTCTTCCCCGCCACGCCGTCCCCGCCGCGATCATGGTCATCGACGCGATTCCATTGACGCCCAGCGGCAAACTGGATCGCGCGGCCCTGCCAGACCCGCTCATCGCCGCGCGGTCCTATCGCGAGCCGCGCCCGGGCACCGAGCAGATCATTGCCGAGATCTTCGCCGACCTCTTGGGCGCGGTTCGGGTAGGCGCCGATGACGACTTCTTCGAGCTGGGCGGAAATTCGCTGCTGGCAACACGATTGGTGGCCCGGCTGCGCACGGCCGCACCTGTCCGGGTGGCGGTACCGCTGGTATTCGACCATCCCACCGTGGCGACGCTGGCGGCCGCAGTCGACGGTCTGGCCGGGACCGCGCCGCAGCTGCCGCTGACCGCGCACGAGCGGGATGAGCGAACGCCGCTGTCCATCCCGCAGCAGCGCATGTGGTTCCTGGCGCGCCTGGACCCGGATTCGCCCGCACACAATATTCCGGTGGCCCTGCGCTTGACCGGTGAATTGAGTACGGCCGCAATGGAATCGGCGATGCGCGATGTGCTCGAGCGGCATGAGGTGCTGCGTACGGTGTATCCCGAACACGACGGTGCCGGATATCAGCACATCGTGCCCGCATCGCAGGTCCCGATGGACCTCACACCGGTCGAGGTGGCGAGTGCGGGCGTGGCGGCGGAGCTGACGGCGTTGGCGGGCAAGGGATTCGATGTTGTCCGGGAAGTACCGTTGCGCGCTCGCCTGTACCGCGTCGCCGAGGGCGAGTTCGTGCTGGCGGTGGTCATCCACCACATCGCGGCCGACGGCTTCTCGCTGGCCCCGCTGACTCGTGATCTGATGACCGCCTACGGCGCTCGCCTGCACGGCGGTGCGCCGACCTGGACGCCGCTGCCGGTCCAGTACGCCGACTTCGCGCTCTGGCAGCGGGAATCACTCGGTGCGGCAACCGATCCGGAGTCGCCGCTGGCGACGCAGCTCGGATATTGGCGCGACGCACTGGCCGCTGCACCGCCGTTGCTCGACCTGCCCTCGGATCGCCCGCGCCCACTGGTCGCGAGCAATCGCGGCGCGGCCCATCGCTTCGAGCTGGACGCGCATCTGCACCGCGCTCTCGAGCAGCTCGCGCGTGATCACGGCGCATCGCTGTTCATGGTGGTGCACGCGGCACTGGCGGTGCTGCTGACCCGCCTGTCCCGCACCAACGACGTCGTGATCGGTGCACCGGTGGCCGGACGCGGTGATCAGCGCCTCGACGATCTGGTCGGCATGTTCGTCAACACCCTCGTATTGCGCACTCGCACAGCCGGTTCCGACACCTTCGCGCAGCTGCTCGCCCGTGTGCGCGAGACCGACCTGGGTGCGTTCGCACACGCGGACCTACCGTTCGAGCAGTTGGTGGCCGAGCTCGATCCGCCTCGATCGCAGGCGCACCATCCGCTGTACCAGGTGGCGCTGTCGTTCCAGAACTTCGAAGGCGGAACGCTGCGGTTGCCCGGGCTGACCATCGAATCGGTCGACCTCGGCGATAACGCCACTCTGCTCGATCTGTACCTGTCGGTTGTCCCGCAACGGGATTCCGGTGGTCCGGCCGGGTTGCACTGCTCGTGGCGCTACGCGACCGATCTGTTCGACGAAACGACGATCGCCGCGCTCGGGCGACGACTGACCGCCCTGCTCGCGGCCGCGGCCGCCGCACCACACCGGCCTGTCGGGGATCTACCCCTCCTGCTCAAGGACTCCGAGCGGCGCGCAGTGCGGCAATCGGCAGCGGGACTTGATGTTCCGATGCCGCCGCGACTGCTGCTGGACGGTTTCACCACACAGGCGCACCGGGAACCGCACGCGACAGCCGTGACCTGCGACGATCGATCGCTGTCCTACGGCGAACTGTCCCGGCGAGTGAATCGACTGGCGCGCATGCTGATCCGCGCCGGAGTGGGACCCGGCGAGACCGTCGCGCTGGCGGTACGACCGGCACTGGAACGGGTGCTGGGTATGTACGCAATCGTGCAGGCCGGTGCCGCGTACGTGCCGATCGACCCCGATCAGCCCGCCGCCCGCGTGCTCGACCTGCTCGAAACCGCTGACCCGATGTGCGTGCTTACCACCGCCGACCATCCGGTCGACGTCGGTGACCGGCCGGTGTTCTACGCGGACGAGTTGGTGAACTCCGGTGCGCTGGAAGACGTTTCGGATGCTCCGGTGGTCGATGCCGAGCGACTGCGCCCCCTGCGCGAGGATGACCTGGCCTACATCATCTTCACCTCCGGGTCGACCGGACGCCCCAAAGGGGTGGGTGTCACGCATCGGGCCATCGGCAACCAGGCCGCGTTCATGGCCGCGGAGTATCAGCTGAACGCCACCGACGCGTTCCTGCAGGTGGTGCCCTCGACCTTCGATGCCTCGCTCATCGGCTATTTCGCACCGCTCGGTGTCGGTGCGCACCTGGTGATCGCCTCCACCGAAGGCCGTCGCGATCCCGTCTACCTCGCGGAAACCATTGTGCGGCACGGGGTGACGACGATCACCACCGTACCGGCGATGCTCCAGGCATTGCTCGAGTCGGTCCCGGCCCGGACCCTGTCGACACTGCGCGCGGTGTGGGTGGGTGGCGAGCCGCTGCCGGAGGCGACCATCACCCGGTTCACCGCCGCGACTACGGCCCGGTTGCACAATCTGTACGGGCCGACCGAGGCCACGGTGTCGATCACCGCCGCCGACGTGACCGATATCCGCGACGGTGGGGTGCCGATCGGGCGTCCGCACTGGAATTGCTCGACCTTGGTGCTCGACGAACGATTGCACGAGGTCCCGCCGGGCACACCCGGTGAGCTGTATCTGGCGGGTGCGCAGCTGGCCCGGGGGTATGTCGGTGAGAACGCTCGCACCGCAGAGCGTTTCGTCGCCCATCCGTACGGTCCCGCGGGCACGCGAATGTACCGTACCGGCGATCTGGTCACCCGGACCGCGGATGGCGAGCTGAAATATCTGGGGCGCACCGACTTCCAGGTGAAGCTGCGTGGGCAGCGCATCGAGCCGGGCGAGGTCGAGGCCGTGCTGTGCGCGCATCCGGCGGTGACCGGTGCGGTGGTGATCGTGCGCGCCGAGCAGCTGGTCGGGTACCTGCGTACCGCGTCCGGGGCGACGCCGGATCTCCCGGCGATCCTCGCGACGGCGCGGAAGCGGTTGCCGGGCTACATGATTCCCTCGCATCTGACCGTGCTCGATGAATTCCCGCTGGGGCCGACCGGGAAGGTGGATCGCGCGGCCCTGCCCGATCCGCAGCTGCCGGTCCGCGAATATCGCGCCCCGCGAACAGCCGACGAACAGCTCGTCGCCGAGGTGTTCGCCACGGTGCTGGGCATCGACAAGGTCGGGCGGGACGACGACTTCTTCACCCTCGGCGGGACGTCGCTCTCGGCGATCCGATGCCGCGCGACACTGGCCGAGCGGCTCGACGCCCCCGTCGCGCTGCGCGACCTGTTCACCTACCCACGGGTCGGCGAGCTGGCCGCGGCGTTGCGGGGTGAGACACCCTCGGCCGCAATGGAACCGGATCTACGGGCAGACGCTGTGCTGGACGCGGCGATCACCACCGTCGGCAGCGCGCCCCCGCGCCCGGGTGATCCCGAGGCGATCCTGCTGACCGGCGCGACCGGATTCCTGGGCGCTTTTCTACTGCGCGAACTGCTCGACCGGACCAGAGCCACCATCTACTGCCTGGTCCGCGCCGCTGACTCCGACACCGCCCATGCCCGCATCGTTGCGAGTGCCCGGCGCTATCGGATCGATGTAGCCGCGCACGGCGCTCGAATCGTTGCCGTGCCAGGCGATCTCGCCCAACCGCGCCTCGGATTGGATCCCGAGCGCTTCGACGACCTGTCCCGGCGGCTGGACGTGATCTACCACAACGGTGCCCAGGTCAATCATCTCGAACCGTATGCCCGAATGCGATCCGCGAATGTCACCGGCACCGCCGAGGTGCTCCGCTTGGCCGCATACGGCAGGGTTAAACCGATTCACTATGTGTCCACGAGCTCCATCCCCGCTGGTCCGCCGCCGCATTCCGGTCCGACACCGGGTGTGCCCGGCTATGTGCTGACCAAGTGGATCGCCGAAGAACTGGTCCGCGCCGGTGCGCGGCGCGGCATTCCCACCACCATCTACCGGCCCGGGCTGATCACCGGAGATTCCCGTACCGGTGCGACTGCGACCGACGACGCCTGGTGGACGATGCTGCGCGCCATGCTGCTTGTCGGGCAGGCACCGGATCTGGGTGCCGGTGCGGTAGAGATGGTTCCGGTCGATCACGTGGCCGCCGCCATCGTGCGATCGGGGCGGCCACGCGCCGCGACGACTCCCCTCGAGCTGATCCCACGCCATGCCGTCTCGGTTCGGATGATCATGGATGAGGTGCGCCGGCGCGGCTATCGCATGCGGATCGTCGATCCGGCCCGCTTCGGCGCGGCCCTGACCGATCTCGCCGAACACCGCGCCGCCGAGGGCGATGACACCCTCTCTCGCGCAGCGGCTTTGAGCATCAACTACGCCGCAGCACCGCGCGCCCGCACCGACCGTCACCCGGGGCACACCGATATCCGTTGCCCCGCAGTCGATTCCCAGACCCTCGCGCGCTACTTCGACTTCCTCATCGACGTCGGCTTCTTCCCGCACCCCGCCGCCGAACCGCTCCTGCCGATGGCAGACCCCGCAACCCGCGAACAGGCCGCCAAGGAAGCCTGCTGACTAGGACGCGACCACCGTCCCCTGGTGGTAGAGGATCGTCCAGTCATTCGCGGTCCGCTTCCAGACGGTCAGGCGTCGGGTAAGCCGATCATCCTGTCGCAGGGTGTAGGTGAGTAGATAAGTGTCCGAGGCGATTTCGCGCAATTGGAAGTCGCTGGTCTCCCACGGATCCTCCTCGGGGCGACCCTGCTCGGTTGCCAGCCGCCGCTGTTCGAGGGTGGCCCACACGAATTCCCTACTGTATCGCTGTCCCGATGCGCCGGTCTCCCAAAAGTCCGGTGCCGTGGCCCGCTCGAAGTCTTCACGCGACGTGCCGAATTCGGGATGGTGGAAGATCGGCTCCCGGCATTCCAGCTCGGCGAGGACATCGAGCAGGTCGGCTGCGGTGTGGCGATCGGGTTCGGAGGCCGGGAGTTCCATGATGCGAGCCGAGTTCACTGCGTGTTTCGGCGGGCGCGACGGCGTCGTTGCAGGCCGGGGTGGATTCCGGCCGGAAGGTCCGCGTGTGCGGCGATGCGATGCAGGAGGGGGATGAGCAGGCTTCGCTCGCTCTCGTCGAGTGGCGCGAGGATTTCCGATTCCAGTGCGTCGGCCTCGGATTGGACCGCCTCGAGCATCTCGCGGGCGTGATCGGTGAGATGCACCGCGTGCGCGCGCCGGTCGTCCGGATGCGGGCGCCGGGTCACCAGTGCGCGTTCCTGCAGCTCGTCGACCAGTCCGACCATCGCATTGCGGTGCACCCGAAGCAGATCCGCGAGTTCTTGCTGACTGCGGCCATCCACGACTGCCAGGTGACCCAGGACCGCGAAGTGAGCGGGATCCAGATCCAATCGGGACAGCTGTTCGGTGAACCGATATGCCACGTGATGACCGATCTGCGACAGCAGAAACACCCCACGCGAGTCCAACGGCCGGTTCACCATGGCCTCACTTTAGCAATCCAACATGACTGCCATCGAACATGATTGACAACTAGGCGGATTGTCATTTACGGTGACAATCTAGCGATGCTAGATTCTATCGCCCGGCAGCGCCGAATGGCTTGTCGGACAACGGCTCACCGCCACAACGTCACTGGAGAACCACCATGTCGCGCACAACTATCAACACCGTCCTGGCCGCCGCCGTCGTTCTGTTCACCTTCTATCTCGCGATCTCGTTCGTGCTGACCCCCGAGGCGGCTGCCCAAGGCTTCGGGCTGCCCGAGATCCCCGCCGATGGCGGCGGATTCCTTATCGTGAAAGGCTGCCGCGAACTCGCGATGGGCCTGGGCACAGGCATCCTGCTGCTCACCGGCCAACGCCGCGCCCTGGGTTGGGTCTTGCTGATGACGGCCGCCGCCCCGATCGGCGACATGGTCAATGTCCTGGCTCACGACGGCTCCACGGCCACCGCGTTCGGCGTCCACGGTTTGACCGCAGCGCTGATCGCAGTCACCGGCCTGCTGATTCTGCGCGAAACCAGCAAGGCGCCCGAGGACCAGCCTCTCGCCGGCCGGGAACCCGCCGCGCAGCCCGCCTGACATCGGCAGACCTGAACGACCGCAACATATTTCACGATCGAGGACTCGATGAAACAGCTCTATTGGGCCGCCGTCGGCTACACCGTGCTGGGACTGCTGTCCGGCCTGTTCTACCGCGAACTCACCAAATCCCACGACTTCACCGGAAAGACCGAACTCGCCGTGGTCCACACCCACCTGCTGGCGTTGGGAACACTGTTCTTCCTGATCGTTCTGGTGCTCGAACACCAACTCGCCCTGTCCGATACCCGCGCCTACCGCTGGTTCTTCATCCTCTACAACGCGGGCGTCCTATGGATGGTGGCGTGCATGACCGTCATCGGCGCAAGGACGGTCCGCGGTGACAGCAAGTACGAATTGCTGTCGCACCTGGCCGGCGGCGCGCACATCTTGCTGACGATCGGATTCGTGCTGTTCTTCGTCACCGTCCACCAGGCGATCACCGCCCGCCAGCACGCCCGGAATTGACGGTGGGGATTGCTACAGTCCCGCCATGCGCACAGTCACGTCCAAGGTTCGTATCGAAGCACCCCGAGAGATCGTGTGGGCGGTGCTGACCGATCCCGAATATGTCAGGCAATGGCAGTACGGCAGCGTCCTGAGCACCGACTGGTCGATCGGTTCGCCGATCAGGTTCACCACCGAATGGGATGGAACCACGTTCGAGCAGTGGGGCACCGTGCTGCTGGTCGATTCCCCCGCGCGGCTGCGGTATTCGCTGTTCGCGCCCCGCCCGGAGCTCGAGGACAAGCCGGAGAACTACTTCACCATGGGGTACGCGCTCGAAGACGACGCGGGCGCAACGGAATTGACGATCACGCAGGAAGATCCCCGCGAGACCGACGGTGATGAGGGCGACGACGAGGGGGAGAGCCCCGTGCTCGCGGCCCTGAAGGCCCTGGCTGAAGCCGAGGCCGCAAACCAGCGGGCCTGATATCGCGCGTTTGCCATCGGCTGCCGGGCACGGGTTGTCGCTTCAGAAATGGGCTCGCAGAAACCGCAGTGCATCGGGCAAGGATGCAAGGAACGCTCCGCTGTGATCCTTGCCCGGATATTGGGTGACGCCGACCGTGATGCCGGGGTTGCTGCGCTGCAATTGCCGGCCGAATTCCTCTGTGTAGGTGGGGGGTACGTCGATATCGGCGGTGCCGTAGCCGATGGAGACATCGACCGGGAAGTCATCGGTTCGGAAGCCCGCCAGGGCGGCGATATCGGCTTCGAAGGTCGGTGTGGGGGAGTCCGGGTCGGTGACCAGCGCCGCCGGGCGTCGCCCCTGCGCCGCGGCGGTGAGATTAGCCAGGCACGTCGAATTCGCCTGCGCCACATAGTCGCGGCCGAAGTCGGACAGAAACGGCGTCACCCGATCCGGATACAACTGCTGCATCGCCGCCAGATAGTAGGCGGCGTAAGCGATTTGATTGGCGGAGCCGGTGGAAGAGCGCTGGAACATCGTGCGCAGGCTCGGTCCGGTATTCGCGCGCAGGCCGGTGACGACCGCGCCGCTCAACCCCGCAGACGGTCCTGCGGGATCGTAGAGCGAGACCGCGCTCAGCGCGGCATGCGAGCCCTCGGATTGTCCGATGACGACCCAATTGTGTGACAGCGGAACCGGAGTCGTGCGGATCGCGGATACCGCGTCCAGGATGGAACGGCCTTCGACGATGGTGTTGTAGTAGCTGAACCCGCCGCCGGTCCCCAGCCCCTGGTAGTCCGGAGCCAGCACGGCATAGCCATTGTTCAGGATCTCGTTGAAATAGGTGCGGTTGCGCTCTGATTGGGGTTGGCGCGAGGGCGCGCAGGCATCGGCGATCCCTACCGTGCCGTGCGCCCAGACCACCAGCGGCCAGCCGCCAGCCGGGGGCAGCCCGGGCGGTACGTACAGTCCCGCTGAGGCGGGCGCGATCTGCGCGTACTGATTCGTTGTCGTATATCGAAGCTCGATCGCGGCGGCGGCCGCCGGGAATGACCAAGCCGGATCGAGCACACCGAGACCGGATACCTGACCGAAGCCCGCGTTCTCGGCGGTGGCCGCAGGGCTCGCCAGGGCGGCCGAGAGCGAGAGAAAGGAAACGGCGACGACGCAGGCCGCCTTGCGCAACGACAGTGCGAACATGGTCGACAACCGTAGTTCCCGAATCGGCCGGATGAGTGCCACCGGTGGGAAATCCGGCGCGGCGAGTGGCATCCGAGGCAGCTGATACCTTGCGTGCAGGCTTGTTTGGACTGATGTCTGGATCGATGTCGAAGGAGACTGCCACATGGGCTCAGCCGCACAGTGGTTCACCGGTGCGAACCGGTGGCGACTCTGGATAGCCGGACTGGTCGTCGTGGTGGCCGCGGGTGTGCTGGTGATCGCCTGGCCGGATTCGTCGACGAAAAAGTCAGCGCCGCCAGCTCCGGTGGCGGGCGGCAGGTTTCGTGTGACCACCGTGCTCGACTCCACTCCCGCCGCTGCGTGGACCGTGCGCGCCGCTGATCTGTCGAGCGAGCCCGGTGCGGTTCTGCTGTCGGTGCCGCACAGTCTCGACCGCTACTACGGATTCAGCAGTCCCATGGACGCCGGTACGACGATTGTGGCGGCTACCGCGGTGCCCGCGAGCGTGAGCGATGGGACCGGGGTGCCCGTCGGTCCGGTCCGACTGCACGGCCTCGACTCCGACACCGGAAAACCGCGCTGGACAACCGATGTCGGGGAACTCACCAGCTGCGGTGAACGGGTATTCGCGGGGATGCTCACCTGTAAGGGTGCCCATCGGATATTGATCATCGACAGTGCGACGGGCTCGGTGGTCACCGACCGGACCACCGATTTCGAGGTCGTGGACGTGCAGGTCCGCGACGGGGTCGTGTCGGTGGCCGGGCGTACCGCGGACGGACAGAGCGCGGTCATCACCCGCGGCACCGTCGCCGATATCGCCGCGACCTGGAGCAAAACCTATCCCACAGCGGTGCCCGGTGAACCCGTCCAGCCTCGGCTCGATCCGCCGGACTACTTTCGGCTCGGACGCGACAGCCATGTCCAGGTGTACGACTTGCGCTCTGGTGAACCGCTTTTCACCGGTCCGGTCGGCAATATCTTCGACGGCGGCATCATCGCCTCGCAGGTGATCGATCGCAGCGGCACCGCCGGAACGGTCGCGCTCCTGGGACGAGACGGGCACCTGATCACCGATGTCGCCAACGCCACCTTCATGCTCGAGTGGTATCCCGCAGCCTCGGCGGCACCGCTTCCGATCATGACCGGGGAGAGCGCCTACGATCGCACGACCGGCGCAATCCTGTGGACCAACCCGGAGATTCGCATCAGTGATGTCGCCGGGGGCAAGAGCGCGGTTCAGGGCGTGGTACGCGATACCGTCATCATCCGATCACAGGATGGGACAACGCTTTCCGGGCTCGACCTCACGGACGGGCATCGAATCTGGCAGCGGCCCTCACCATTCGAGCACGCCTCGCAATTCACCCTGTACGACGGCGTCACCGACGCAACGCATCTCATCCTCACCGACGGTGTCACCGTGCAGGCGATCGATGCCGCCGACGGGTCACCCGTCTGGTCAATGTCGTTGCCGCCCAACGGCGATCCCCGCACGCGCGCACAGGTGCGGGCACTCGCGGGTCGCATGGTGATCACGACCGCCCAGGACTTCACCGGATATGGCGTGTGAGCATGTCACTTGATCTGATCGTCGTTTCGAGCAGTCTCGAACCAGTTGATGCCGCTGCTGTGTCGGCCCTCGAACAGCGTCTGGGCATACCGATGCCACCCGGATACGCCGACTTCGTGGCGACCTACGGCCAGGGCAGTGTCTGCAACGCTTTCGATGTCTGGGGGCCGACGCGCTTTCTGGACAGTCTCGACGGCATGCGAGAGATGTGGGCGGAGTACTGGTTCTGGAAGCACCCGGAGCTGGGGCAGGCTGATTTCGCGGACGCCGTACCGGTGGGCGGTTCATCCGATGGCGACCAACTGGCGCTGGTGCTGGGGCGGGGTCTGGTGATGCTGCCGCGTCATTCGGACGAGGCGATCGATGTGGGCACCTCGTATACCGACGCCGTGCGCTGGTTCTGCACCTCGGGACGCCTCGTGGTGGCCAGTGAGGTGCTGTGGTTCGCATCCTGGGCACGGCAGAGCTGCTACGAGAACTGGGCGGGCGGTGAGCTGAATCCGGTGCGGGACGCGATTTCCGCGTTGGGGGTGCATGTCGCGATCGAGGCGTCCGGTGCGGACGCGAGTACGTTCCTGATCCCGGCCATGGGTGGTCACGTGTCCGTCCTGCGGCCCTCCGGCGACGCGGATCTGTATGTGCATGTGCGATTCGAGCCGGAATTCGCGGCGCTCCACGCGCGGATCGAAGCGGCGCTGATCGGAACCGGAGCGCGTCGAATGGCGCGCTGGGGAGCAGAACCCGTCACCTAGCGTTCCTTCCCCCGGCCGTGCGCGCCGCTGATTGCGGGGCGCACGGCCGGGGGGCGATTCAGTGTGCTCCGACCGTGAGCGCGGGCAGGAATCCCGATGCGGTGAACTGTTCGAGATAGCGGTTCAGCACCCCTCGATCGATGACCGGGCAATGAATGCCCTTCTCGTGCAGTGCCTCTCGCGTATGGCTGTCATCCCATCGGGTGTGCCCGGCGAGATCTCCGAAAGTGGAAGCCAGTACCGACGCGCGGGCGAGGGAGTCATCGCCCGTGGCGGAGCGGGTCACCGATTGCCGGTTCAGTTCGGCCAGTACGAAATCCATCGACCGTTCGTGTACCGGATAGCCGTGCTCGCGCAGGCATTCCAGGATCTCGCGCACCGCGACGGGTGTGTGATTGACCTGGTGGTAGACGGTCTCGGTGCGCGGATTCGAGCCGAGCGCGACGATCGCACGCACGACATAGTCGACGGGAACCAGGGAGACCGTGGCATCGCCCACCTCGGGCGTGACACCGAGCACCGCGGCGGCGCGCACCATATTCCAGAGGGCGTCATCGGGATTGTTGGCGCCGGTACGGGTGTCACCGCAGATCGTTCCCGGCCGATGGATGCTCACCGGCACCCCGCGCGCACCGGCTTGGCGAATCAGTTCCTCGCCAACCCATTTCGAGGTCAGATAGCCGTTGGACTGAAGTTGGCCCGCGCGCAGCCGGTCGTTCTCGCCGACGACCTCGGGGACCGTGCCCGCCGGGATCGCCGCGCCGAGGGTCGAGATGTAGTGCACGGCCTTCACCCGTGCGGTGGTGGCCAATTCGAGCACCGAGCGCGTGCCCTCGACATTCGCCGCGCGCAGCCGCTCGTACGGATCGACGTGGTTGACCTTCGCGCCATTGTGATAGATGACGTCGATCCGGTCGGCGAGCAGGTCGAACTGCCCGGCGTCCAGGCCCAGTCGCGGTGCGGCCAGATCGCCGCGCACGGCCGTCACCCGGTCGGTGACGCCGTCGGTCGGCAGCCGAAATCGTGCCATGGCCAGCAGGATTCGATCCAGCGGATCGTCGTCGCCGTGGGTGCGCACCAGGCACCACACCCGAGCCCGGGTGCGGGTCAGCAATTCGTGCAGCAGGTGTGCGCCGAGGAATCCCGTCGCACCGGTGAGCAGGATATTGTCCGCGCTACGCCGTGCCAGCGCGCATCCCGCAAGCGAGATCGCCGGGGCGAGAACCGCATCGGTCTCCGGTGTGAACGCCGGGAGGGGTCGGCGGACACCGCTCACGTAGCCTGCCAGACCCGCCACGGTCGGCGCGGCCAGGATCGCGGACATCGGGACATCGCAGTCCAGTCGCTCTGAAAGACGTTGGTGCAGCACGAATATCAGCAGCGATGAGCCGCCGAGCTCGAAGAAGTCCGAGGCCGAACCGACATCGGAGACCTCCAGCACCTCCGCGAAGACCTGCGCGATCGCGATCTCCAGCGGGGTGCTCGGTGCGATGACGACCTCGTCGGCGAACACCGGCGGGGGCAATGCGGCCCGATCGACCTTGCCGCTGGTGTTCACCGGCAGCGAGTCGAGCACCATGATCGCCGCCGGAACCATATATCCCGGCAGCAGTCCGGATACGTTGTGGCGCAGTTCCTTCGACTGGACGGTGGTTCCCGCTCGCGGCACCACATAGCCGATCAGCCGATCGTCCTGGCCGTCCCGGCGCACGGTCACCACGGCCTGGGCTACGGCGGGATCATCGAGCAGCGCGGATTCGATCTCACCGAGTTCGATGCGATGTCCGCGCACCTTGACCTGAAAGTCCGTGCGGCCCAAGTACTCCAGCACGCCATCGGGCCGAGAACGCGCCAGATCGCCGCTGCGATACATCCGCGATCCCGGTGGCCCGAACGGGCTGGCGACGAATCGCGAAGCGGTGAGTCCGGGCGCACGATGATAACCGCGTGCGAGTTGATCGCCCGCCAGCACGAGCTCACCGGCCACACCCGGAAAGAGCCGATGCAATCGGGGATCGAGCACACCGCACTGCGAATTCCATGCGGGCACCCCGATCGGCATGATTCCCGCGCGCCGATCCGCCTCGGCCACCTGGTGTTCGGTAATGCTGACCGCGGCCTCGGTCGGTCCGTACAGGTTGTGCAGCTCGGCCGCGGTGACCTCCGCGAACGCCTGCGCGGTCTCCGGCGCGAGCGCCTCGCCGATGACGAACACCGCGCGCAAGGTCGCCAGATCCGCGGATGTTGCCGCGCGGGCCACCAGGGTCAGCATGGTCGGCACGAAATCGGTCAGTGTCGCACCGTGTTCCGCGATCAACCGGCAGATAGCCTGCGGGTCCCGATGCTCGTCCGGCCCGGCCAGGACCAGTCGCGCTCCGGCACCCAGCGGCAGGAAATACCCCCACAGCGAGACATCGAAGGTCGCGGCGGTCTTGTGCAGGTAGATATCCCGGGCGCGCACGTCGTAGCGAGTACGCATCCACTCGAGCTGATTGACGATCGCGGCGTGGGTGACGACCACGCCCTTGGGCTTACCGGTCGATCCGGAGGTGAAGATGACATAGGAAGGGTGATCGCCCAGCAGCGGTGTGGTCCGCTCTTCATCACGCACCGGTCCGGCGGAATACCCTGCGAGGTCAACGGTATCGACGGTGTACGGGGATCCGAGGGTGAACCCATCGCCGGTGGTGGTCAGAACACACTGTGGCGCAGCGGAATCGAGGATGTATCCGATGCGCTCGGCCGGATGATCGGGATCGATCGGCACCCACGCCGCGCCCGCCTCCGCGACCGCGTACAGCGTGACGACCTGCTCGATCGATCGGCGCATCGCCACCGCGACAAGGGATTCCGGGCCGATGCCCTGTGCGATCAGCCACCGTGCGCGCCGGGTGGCGCGCTCGTACAGCTCGGCGAAGGTGAGGGATTCGTCCGCACCGACCAAGGCCACCGCGTCGGGGCGCTCGGCCACCTGCCGGGCGATCGCGGCGGTGAGATGCTCGCGTGCGACCGCCACATCGTCCCCGCGTGCCACATCGCGGCCATCGACCATCGCGAGATCGCCCACCGCAGTACGCGGATCGGCCAGGATGGACTCCAGCAGGCGGGTGTACGCGTCGACGAAACCCTGCACCGTCGATCGATCGAAAAGGTCTGTGCTGTAACCGAATCGCAGCGCTATGGGACCGAGCGCGCCCTCGGCGTCGCGGGTATCGATCACGCCGATATGCATATCGGTCTTGACCGTATCGGCTTCGATTTCGAACACCGACATATCCGTCGCGGTCATCTCCAAATCGGCCGGAGTGAAGTTCTGGAACGCGAATCCGATCTGGTACAGCGGATGCCGCCCCGGCGATCGCACCGGATCGACCGCGTCCACGACATGTTCGAACGGCACATCCGAGTGCGCGAAATTGGCCAGGTCGCGATCTCGGGTGCGTGCCAGCAGTGCGTCGAAACTCTCCGCCGCGTCCACCCGGGTGCGAGAGACGGTGGTATTGACGAACATTCCGACCACACCCGCCAGGGCAGGTTCGGCGCGATTGGTCATCGGCACGCCGATCGCGATGTCCTGAGTGCCGGACAGCCGGGCCAGCAGTACCGCCAGCGCGGTCCGCATCACCATGAACACGCTCGCGTGGCGTGCCCGCGCGAAGGTCAGCAACTGCTCGTGAACGGTCGCGGGGAGGAGTTGATCGAGCGTCGCGCCGCGGAGCGAGGCGATCGCGGGCCGCCGCCGGTCGGTCGGCAGATCGAGCTGGTCCGGCAGCCCGCGCAGTTCCTCGGTCCAGTATCGAAGCTGCTGTGCCAGCAGTGATTCGGAGTCATCGCGTGACCCGAGCAGCGCCTGCTGCCACAGCGCGTAGTCGGCGTACTGCACCGCCACCGGACGCCAGGCCGGGACGGTGCCGCCGCAGCGTGCCGCGTACGCCAGGCCCATATCCTGGGCCAGCGGAGCCATCGACGAGCCATCGGCGCAGATATGGTGCACCGCGCAGACCAGCACCTGCTCGGTCGGGGTCCGCAGCAGCCGCATACGCAACGGCACCTGCGCGGTGACGTCGAACCCTTCGCGAATCACGCTGTGCACCTTGACGGACAGCTCGTCCTCGGCGACATCCTGGACCGCGAACCCGTCCATCACCGCGTCCGCGTCCACGATCTGCTGGTACGGCCCATCAGCATCGGCCGGATAGCGGGTCCGCAGTGCCTCGTGCCGGGTGATCACATCGCGCAACGCTCCGCGCAGCGCGTCGACGTCGAGGCCGGTGAGCCGCAACGCGAAACCGATATTGTCCACCGCGGTGGCGGTATCGAACTGATTGCGCAACCAGAACCGAAGCTGATTCGGCGACAATGGAATTCGGTCCGGACGCAATCCCGCCAACAGTGCCGGACGCGCGGTGTCGAACCGCTGGGAACGAATGGCCTTGGTCAGTGTGGCGACGGTCGGATGATCGAACAGCAGCTGCGGCGGAATCCGCACTTTCCAGATCTCGCTCAACCGCGCCGCCGCCTGCGTCACCAGCAGCGAATTACCGCCCGCGGCAAAGAAATCACTGTCGGCCCCGAGTCGTTCGACACCGAGTACCTGCGCGAATACCTCGGCGACGAGGTCTTCGCCGGCACCGGTCACCCGCCGTTGACCTTCGCGTCGCACCGGCAGTGTTCGCAGTGCGTTCCGATCGACCTTGCCCGCCTCGGTGAGTGGGAACTCCGGCACCACCACAACGGAATTGGGCACCATATAGCCCGGTAGTCGGGCCGCCAACCGTGTCAGCAGGTCCGTCGAATCCGGTGCCGCGTCGGCGTCGGCGAGCACGAACGACACCAATTCGGTATCGCCGGTGGCGGTTTCGCGGTTCACGGTCACCGCACTCGCCACGCCCGCCAGGCCGGACAGCGCGGCGTCTATCTCCCCGAGTTCGATGCGCAGACCGCGAACATTGACCTGATGGTCGATCCGGCCGAGATACTCCAGCTCGCCGCTGTCACTGCGGCGCACCAAATCCCCGGTGCGGTATATACGCGCGCCTGCCCCTTGCGGATCGGCGACGAATCGCGCCGCGGTCAGTGCGGGCTGACCGATGTATCCGCGCGCCAAACCCGGTCCGGTGACGTACAACTCGCCGACCGAGCCGTTGGCGACCGCCCGCAATCGATTGTCGAGGATGAGGTGCCCGACTCCTTGCACCGGGCCACCGATCGATACGGGGGCATCGGGAAGCAAAGGACCGCTGAGGCTGGCCGCGACGGTGGTCTCCGTCGGCCCGTACGCATTGTGCACCCGTCGCGGACCACCGGCCCAGCGCATGACCAGCGACGCGGGACACGCCTCACCGCCAACCACGATCGTGCTGAGCTCATCGAGCCCGTCCGGTTGCACGGTCGCCAGCACCGACGGCGTCAAGAAGGCGTGCGAAACCCGTTGCCGGTGCAGGAATTCCGCCAGCTCACCGCCGCCGATGAGCGAGGGCGGGGCGATGACCATCGTCGCGCCCGCCCCGACTGCGAGCAGCAGTTCGAGTACCGACGCGTCGAAGCTCGGCGAGGCGAAGTGCAGGCATCGCGACGCCGAGGTGGTTGCCAAGGTCGTCTGGAGCTCGGCGCACAACGCCGCCAACCCGGTGTGGGTGACCGCGACGCCCTTGGGTACGCCGGTCGACCCGGACGTGTAGATCACATACGCCGTATTCGAAACCCGCAGCGCCGCAGCGCGATCGAGGTAGGAGATCGGTGCCGGTGATTCGCTCGCGACCGCCGTGCGCACCCGTGGATCATCCACTTCCAGCCACCGAACGGTATCGGGCAGATCCTCCCGATGACCGCGATCGGTCAACCCGAGCACACATCCGCTGTCCGCGAGCTGATACTCGATCCGCGCGCGCGGATACCCCGGATCCAACGGTACGAACGCCGCTCCCGCCTTCGTGACCGCCCACACCGCCGCGATCGATTCCACAGACCTCGACAGCGCCACCCCCACCCGATCCTCTGGCCCCACCCCGGCTTGAATCAGCCAGCGCGCCATCCGATTGGTTCGAGCATCGAACTCCCGATAAGTGAGCTCCACCCCGTCGGCGACCACCGCGACCCCATCGGGATTCCGCTCCACCGCCGCCGCCAGCAACGCCGCCAACCCCCGGCCACCAGTCCCGCTCCCGCGTCGACGCCGAGTCGAACGTGAAGAAGAAACATGGCTGCCGTCGCGCATAGGTGTCCTGCCGTTCGGGTCGAATGCTGGGATGATGCTACGACCGCCCGGATCACCTTGCCACAGCAGAGAAATGGACGCTTGACCGAACCGCTCGCCCGCCGACCTCACCTCCGCGAACGGTTCCGCCCGGTCCCTCGCGGTGGCGGAACGTTGCTCGGAACGTTATCTACCGGCCCGCAGTAGAGGCCAGAACCTGTCCTGTACTCCTGACACGATCGGAAGCATCCGGAATTCCTCCGGAACACCTCGATCTAGGAGTGCCCATGACCGTCGCCGCCGTCACTCATCTCAACTTCACCGGCGAGGCGCGCGCCGCGCTGAGCTTCTACCAGCAGGTGTTCGGTGGTCAGCTCACCGTGGCGAGTTACGCGGACTTCGGTATGCCCAAGGAAGTACCCGGCGCGGACAACGTCGTATTCGGCCAGGTCGTCGCCGAAAACGGCTTCGCCATCATGGCCTACGACGTCCCCGGACAAACCGATGCCCCCGAGCCCTCATGGACCCGCCGTGAAAACGGAACAACCCTGACAAACTCCCCATTCTTCGTCTCCCTGCGAGGCGAAACCGTAGACGAGGTCGCAGCCCTCTGGGCCAAACTCTCCGACGGCGCGAAGATCGTCGAGGAATTCGGCCCAGCACAGTGGGCCCCAGCCTTCGGCATGCTGACCGACCGCTTCGGCGTCACCTGGATCCTCGACGTAGCCGCGAGCTACTGACCCCACATCAATCAGCCCCGATCGCAGGCCCGCTCACCCGGGCCTGCGATCGGCGTAAGAGCGGGATTCGGAGACAGGTCATGCGTTGGCCTCGACTGGATTAGTTCCGCACCGGCACGTACGCGGGATACTTCACCTTCATGATCTTGTAGAGGTCTTCGATGTATTTGGTCAGGCGCGAGCCCGGCGTTGCTCGGCCGACAGCCAAGGCTCGGTTCGCAAAACCCTGTGCTGCTTCGGGTTCCCCGAGTCCGGCATGGGAGTACGCAAGCTCCGCGGTGTACCAGGTTGCCCACTCGGATTTCAGCGTGTCGGGGTCGAATCCCGCGAGACCCGCCTCCAAGTGCTGGACGGCTTTCGCCCACTGGCGCGCGTGCCGGTAGGCCATGCCGCGCTGCATTTGAATGAAGCTCTCCGAGTAGAAGTATTGGGCGTCCGGTCGATCGGGATCTCCTTTCACGATCAACTCCGTCGCCGTATCCAGCAGGGATTCCATACCCGCGATGTCGCCCTCCATGCCCAGGCCCCTCGCCTCCTGCTGAACCGCCAAGGCCAGTACGGTCCGGGAGAGCTTCTTGGCATCACGTTGCGCGGCCTGTGACAGGCCGATCGAGGCTCCGATATCGCCGGCCATCCACGCCACATGGCCGCGCATCGCAAGCGTCGTGGAGATCATGTCCGGATTGCCTGCCTCGGTTGCCAACTCGAGCGCGGTCCGATAGTGGTGCACGGCGGCATCGCGTTGCCCCAGTGAGGCATTCAACCAGCCTTGGAACTGCGTCCATCCCGCCGCGGCATCCACCATCGGTCGGCGGACCTCGGATCGCGCTTCCTTCGCCAGCGATGACGCGATTCTGGATTGTCGAATCGTCACGGGCAGAACAAGTCCCGAACCGATCCGATCCTCGAGGCGACGCGTCTCGGCCAGCACCGATTCCAGATCTGCCGCCAGCTGTCGGTCTATGTATCGGCGACTCTCCAGCGCGGCGGTCTCATGCGCGCCGAGCGGATCCGGTTCGCCGAGAGATTCGTACAGGGCGGTGAGAACGCCCTCGGTGTGTAAGGCGGTATCGAGGCGAGCGACGACGTCTCGTGGAGGCTTCCGCTTGCCATTCTCGAACCGCGAGAGGGCAGATGGGTCGTAGAGGATCGCTTTGCTCAACTGGCGCACAGACATACCTGCCTGTTCTCGCAACCTGCGGAGCTCGTTCCCGAACGTTCCCCAGTCACCCACTGTCACAGCCTGCTTCACCCCTCCGGTCTGCGTTGCAACGGGTTCGGCCACATTCCGGCCACACCGCAACGGTACCGCCAATGGCCTGGTCAGGGCATGGTTCCAGCCATGGGGACGAGCGATGATCAACAGCACGCGGATGCGGTCCAAGCGGCCTGGAGACGCAGTAGGGCCGCATCCGCGAATGAGGACTGGTCGCTGGAGATTCAGGCGTTGATTGTGAAAGCGGCAGGCAAAGGGTTCGTGTTGAGACCTCGGGGCTGCCCTCCGTGGGGGTGGTTACTGGAGAGGGATGGGAAATTGATCATCGGGGGATCCCTTCGCATCTGCGAGCAGGCGTTGTTATGAACCGGTGCTCGTGCGCTGCCGGCCGCGTTGGATGCGGGCGATGATCCAGTCGACGTAGTGGGCGGTGAGTTCCGGTGCGGTGGTGGTGATTCGGCGCAGGATGCGGGTGGCGAGGTTGGGGAGGACGGTGGGTTTGCCGGAGGCTGCGCCGATGAGGAGGGCGCGGGCTACGGCGGGGGCGGTCATGGGGGTGCCGGAGGAGAGGGCGGAGAGTTCTCGGGGTTTGGTGGCGGCTTCGGCGGCGAGTTGGGGGGTGTCGACGTCGGGCGGGTAGACGACGGTGACGGTGATGCCCTTGGGCTTGAGTTCTTGGCGCAGGGCCTCGGCGGCGGCGCGGACGGCGAATTTGCTTGGGCTGTAGGCGCTGTAGCCGATGAGGCTGAGGAAACCGGCGGCCGAGGAGATGGCGGTGATGCTGGCTCGGTCGACGGTGAGCAGGTCGGGGAGGGCTTCGCGGATGGGGGTCAGGGTGCCGAAGTAGTTGACTTCCATATGGTTTCGGAAGTCGGATTCCGAGAGTTCGGTGAAGTAGCCGGGTTTGGCGATTCCGGCGCAGGCGATGACTGCGCCGATGGGGCCGTGCTGGGAGCGCGCGCCGTGCAGTGCGGTGCGGATCTGGTCGGGCGAGGTGACGTTCGCGGTGAAGGTCGCGAGCCTGCCGTCGAATTCGCCGGTGCGGGCGGCGAGTGCGGACATGGCGGGATCGCCGAGGGCGAGCACGCTGACCTTCGCCCCCGCGCCGAGCGCCAATTCGGTGACGGCGAGGCCGATTCCACTGCTGCCGCCGGTAATGACCACATGGCGGTCCGCCCAATAGGCGGCGGTGGCGGCGGGCAGCTGGACCTGAGTCGAATCATTGTGCTGTACGCGAGTATTCATGACCGTCTTCCATTCACTCGATGTGTACTTCGTCAGCTGCGGGCGTGATACCGGCGTATCGGGACGCGGGTCCTGCCGATTGCGGGGGCAATCGACCGGTTCCGTACGCGGACAGCGGTATTCGTGATCGGCCGATTGATCGAACCGATCCGAACGCGCCGGATGCGGGCCGGGACATGGGTCAGGAATCGCAGTCCCCGGGTGGGATAGGGCGTGATCGCGGCGATGATGTCGACCGCGCCGCGAATGATGAGCCAGCAGCCCATCCACTCCAGCGAGGTCCACACCGTGGTGTTGGGGCGCAGTAATGCGTTGAGCCCCACGCCGATTCCGAATATCCGGATACCGAACGTCGCCGGGACCGTCCACGATTCCTCACGCAGCGCGCCGTGGTCGGCTCCCAATCCGGCCAGTAGAGCGGCGATTCCGTCGACCATGAGGTAGCCCGCGGTCAGCGCGAGCACGGTGATCGCGGTGTCGTCCGTGGACAGCATCGCGATCATCCCGAGCCCGAGAGCCGCCATACCTTCGACGACGAAGGCGCGGATCATGCGCCGCGATGTGTTCATTGCTTCCTCCCGTCGTCTCGGTACGGCACAAGTATTAAGTCAATCGATCGACTAAGTCAAATGACCAACTTGGAAACCACTGCCTGTGAGAGCCACGAGAAGCGCGAGGACCAGCTGATATAGTCCAAGTTGTTCAACTGATCAAGTTGATCGATCACATCTTGGAAGGACGGTATGGCCCACGTGCCCGCCGCGGTCCGCCGCGCGCAGATCGTCGAGGCGGCAACCGCGGTCATCGCCCGCGACGGCGTCGCCGGAACCACCACCCGCGCGATCGCAGGGGAGGCGGGGCTGTCATTGGCGACCCTGCACTATGTGTTCGCGGGCAAGGACGAAGTGCTGGCGGCGGTCCTGGAGGCACTACTGGAGGAGGGAAAGCGGGCTCTCGAAGCCAGCACCCCGCAGGCCGGGGACGCGCCCATCGGACTGGCCGATGCGCTCTACCACCTGGCCCGCACCTACTGGCAGGGAATCCGGAGCGACCCGGGAACCCAACGCGTGCAATACGAATTGACCCTGTACGCCATGCGCACCCCCCAGGCCGCCCACCTGGGCCGCGCACTCTACGAGTACTACCTCGAAGCCACCGAAACCCTCATCCGCGACGCCTGCGAACGCGCGGGCGAGACACCCCGGACCCCGGTGCGAGACCTGGCCCACCTCGCGGTCTCGGGCATCGACGGCATCTTGCTGCAATACCTGGTCCTCGACGACGACGAGCAAGCCCGCCGCAGCCTGGACAACCTCATTCACGGCATCCTCGCCCTGGCCACCGCGCCGGAGTCGAGCGGTCAGCGGATCTGATCACCTGACCGCCCCGGCCTCATTCGATCGCGCCGAGACCGCGGAAGAACGTGCGCACGTCCGCGACGAACAGGTCCGGTTGCTCCATGGGCAGGAAGTTGCCGCCGCGCGCGAGTTCGGTCCAATGGGTCACCGGCGCATCGCGTTCGGCGAAGCGGCGAATGGTGATATCGGTGGGAGCCAATGCGACACCGGTAGCCACGGCTCCGGTCGGCCGGGGCGTCCAGGCGTCCGGGTTGTGCCCGTTCTCGTAGTACAGCCCGGCCGAGGACCCGGCGGTGCCGGTGAACCAGTACAGGCTGACATTCGTCAGCAGCGTGTCCCGGCCCACCGCGTCCTCGGGCAGTTCGGTTGCGGGGTCGGTCCATTCGCGGAACTTCTCCACGATCCATGCGAGCTGACCGACCGGGGAATCATGCAGTCCGTAAGCCAGGGTCTGCGGGCGGGTGGACTGCTGGATGGCGAAGCCCATCATGTCGTCGCGGAAGTGCTGCAGCTTGCCCAGGCGGCGCATCTCGTCCTCGGTCAAGCCGTCCATCTCACCGTCCTGCCCGAGCGGGAAGGTGACGTGACCGTTGACGTGCACGCCGACAACGTTTTCGGGGGCCTGGCGACCCATTTCCACCGCATCCCAGGCACCGCCGCCCTGTCCCTGCACGCCGTAACGGTCATATCCCAGGCGTGACATGAGTTCGATGAACGCTCCGGCAATCTTGCCCGCGTGCCAGCCGGTGCTGGTCAGCGGACCGGAGAACGCGATGCCCGGAATGCTCGGGATGACGAGGTGAAAGTCCTGCGACAGCGGTGCGACGACCTCGCGGAAGATCATGAACGAGGCGGGCCAGTCGTGCAGCAGCAATAGCGGTAGGGCATTGGGATTGTCCGAGCGCAGGTGTGCGAAATGAAGTGTCTCGCCTTCGATCTCGGTGGTGAACTGGGGCAGCTCGTTCAGCGCGGCCTCCTCGGCGCGCCAGTCGTACTCGTCCGCCCAATAGCGGGCGAGCTGCTGGAGATAGTCCAGCGGCACGCCCCGGGTCCATTCCTGGCCGGGAATCTCGCCGGTCCATCGGGTACGGCGCAGGCGGTCACGCAGGTCATCGAGGTCGGACTGCGGGATATCGATCTTGAATGGCTGAATTTCGGTCATATGAGTAGTGTTCGCCGAGCAGGTGCTCGGCGGCAGTGTCCGGTGCAGCAATGCGGGTGCAAAATGCACATTCCTGCGCGATGGTTACGGCTGGTTCTGGAGGCGAGCGGTGGGCCGACAGCCCGGATGGATACTTGTCGCGGTCATGCTCGCCGGGCAGCTGGTGGCTCGGATCGGCGAACTGATCAGTGGGGCATCGCGATTCACCCTCGTCGGGTCCGCTGTCCTGGTGGCGATCGTCGTGCTGCAAGGGCTGATCAGCATCGGGCGCTGGCATCCCAAGCTATTGCTGTGTGTGCAGGCGATATTGGTGTTCGCGCCCTATCCGTGGCTCGGCACGGTGTGGGGGCCGGTCGCGGGTCTGCTCGGGGCGGGCATCGTACTCACGCTGCGGCCGCGTCTGGCCTGGCCGTTGTTCGGTGCGGTGCTGATCGCCGAGACCACGTGGAATCTACTGCTGGACAGTGCGTTTTCCGCGGTCACCACCACCGTCGTCGATCTCAATGTGGGTTTCACCTTCTTCGCGGCGGTATATCTGGTCCGGCAGTTGGAGCGCACGGCTCGTGAACGCGAGCGAGTGGCCGCCATGGCCGTGACCACCGAACAGCTGGACACGGCGGCACGGTTGCATCAGACCCTCGGCGCGGAACTCGGTGCGATCATTCGGGAGATCCGGCGGGCACCCGGCCGCGCGGATCTGATTCGAATCGCCGAGTCGAGCAGATCGGCGCTCGGTACCGTTCGATCGGTCGCGGACGCGCAGCGCGCCGCGATACCCGCGCCCGCGGATACCGCGCAGCAGCCCTCGCAGGCTCGGTTCGCCTGGTGGTTTCTGCTGTTCCTACTGCTCAATTGCAGTGCGATGCCCTTGGCCAATCTCACCCAGCTCCATGTCGATTGGCGCGGTTTCGCACTGATCACCGCACTGATGATCGTCTCGGGCGCGCTCCAGCTGCATCACGGCGCACCCCGGGAATCCGATGCCGAGCCCAGGGCTTGGCACTGGACGCTCGCACTGCACGCGGTGATCGTCGTGCTCGCGCTGGTGCTCCCGTCGTGGCCTGCGGCGTCGACGATCGCACCGTTCTTCCTGATGTTCGGTGCGGTGGTGGTTCGAATCCGGACGGCCTGGGCGTGGGCGTTGATCGTGGCCTGCACGCTGGTGGCCGCGTGGACGTTCCAGTGGCACGGCATTCATTTCGGGTGGCGCATCTATTGGAGCGTGACCTCGGTGGTGGCGGCCGTTTACGTCTATGTGCTGTGCCGTATCCCGGAGGTGAATCGGGAGCTGTATCGGACCAGGGCGCAGGCGCTTCGGATGGCTGTTGTCGCCGAACGGCTTCGCATGGCCCGCGATGTCCACGATCTGCTCGGGCAGACCCTGTCGGCGATCACCCTCAAAGCCGAATTGGCCGCCCGCCGCCCGGAGGATTCCGCCGAAGCCTTACTCGAGTTGGCACAGCTGGCCGACCAGGCGTTACAGGAAGTCCGATCGATCACCCGCGGACCCGCCGAGCTGTCCCTGGCCGAGGAGATCGCCACCGCCCGTTCGGTTCTGGAGGCAACGGGGGCCGAGGTGAATGTGGACGTTGCCCCCACCCCGCCGGACAGTCGAGTCCTGGCCATCGTCCTGCGGGAGGCGGTGACCAATATCGTGCGTCACTCCGAGGCGGATCTGGCTTCGATCCACGTGATCGTCGATGCGAATTCGATGCGGCTGGTTGTCACGAATAATCGCGTGCCACTCGGCAAGGAAGTGCCCGGACGTCAGGGCACCGGCTTGTCCAATATGTCTTCCCGGCTCACCGATTGCGGGGGAGTCCTTGTGACAGAAAGGGATTCGGGCCTGTTCACGCTCACCGCCACGCTCCCTCAGGTGATGGAGTCGGCGGCCGGACCGGTCACAGCCAGCCCGCGGCTGTCGCGAGTTTGATCGCGTCCACGCGATTGCGGGCATCGAGTTTGGTCACCGCGGCGGCCAAATAGTTGCGCACCGTTCCATAACCCAGATGCAAAGTGGCCGCGACCTCGCGCGGTGACGCACCGGTGGCCAGTTCGCGCAGCACATCGGTCTCGCGTTCGGTCAACGGGCTGTCGGCCACATCGAGCGTCGCGTACGCGAGCTGCGGATCCAGCACCCGCCCGCCGCCTGCCACCGTGCGGATCGCGTCGATGAGTTCCTGCGGGCGGGCATCCTTCAGCATGAATCCGGCCACCTGCGCGGCGATACCCCGGCGCAGATTGCCGGGTCGGCCCACGCCGGTGAGGATGAGCACCCGGCACGAGGGCACCCGATCGCGCAGCAGCGCCGCGGCTTCCAACCCGTCGATCCCGGGCAATTCGATATCGAGTATCGCCACGTCGGGCCGGTGTGCCAGCACTGCGGGGACAACCGCGTCGCCGGTTTCCACCCCGGCCACCACCTCGATGTCCTGCTCGAGGGACAGCAAACCGATCAGCGCCTCCCGCAGGATGCGCATGTCCTCGGCTACCAATACACGAATCACCGTTGCATCATTCCCGACCGCGTTCGCGGTGATTCCGCAGGGCACAGGGCTACGAGAGAACCGGTACGCGCAGATAGCTGGGTTCGGCGTCCGGTGGCACGGCTCCCGCCAGTGTGAAAGGTGTGGCTTCCGCGCGGAATTCGATCAATTGCCGGGCGTGTTCGTCGAGTGCCCGGTCTTCACCGGACACCGGTTCCCAGGGGCGAATCGGCCGGGCTTTTCCGTCCTCGGCCAGCGCCACGACGACCGCGAGTCCGTGGGCGGCGAGGGTGGGCTGATCGGAGAAGGTGTCGGTGGAGGTGACGTGCACGCTCATGTGCATGCTGCGCGGGCCGGTGTGGATCAGCCGCGCGGTCACTTCGACCACATGACCGATTGCGATCGGGCGGTAGAAGCGGATACCGCCGAAATACGAGGTGATCACGTGCTGTCCGGCCCATCCCGCACCGCAGACATAGGCGGCCTCGTCGATCCAGCCCATGGTCCGCCCGCCGTGCACCCGGCCACCCCAGTTGATATCCGAGGGCGCTGCGAGGAACCGCAGGGTGGCGTCCGGCGCGGTGCCCGCGCTCGTGTAGCGCTGGGCGCTCATCGCCTCCTCGATCCGGCGGCGCACCGAGATGCGTTCGCGCGCTTGGCGACTGCGCTGCTGTTCGAGGATGGTCGTCGGAACCCATTGCGGGACTTCGACGGCGTGGCGGTGGTCGTCCATCGCGACGAAGATCATCAGGCATTGCGTGGTCTGGATCGGCTTGGCCCGGGTCGGATCGGTCGAGTAGACGGTCACCAGAATGTGCATGCTGGTGCGCCCGGTGTGCACCAGATTCGCATGCAGCTCAACCAGTTCGCCCACCGCGATCGGGCGGTCGAGATGGATATTGCCGACATAGGCGGTCACGCAGTACCGCCCGCTCCACTGCGCGGCCGCCGCATAGCCGACCTTGTCGATCCACTCCAGCAGACGGCCGCCGTCCACGGGCCCGGCAATGCCCGCATCGTCGGGTTTGACGAGAAGTCGATGGATTGAGCTGGTCACCGTCGGATCCGTTCGGTAGCACCTGTCGCGTACGCGCTTGCTCGACCGCGTTGTCCCGCAGCACGATAGGGCTTCGCTGGGTTTACGGGCGAGTAGCGGTATTCCCAGGCGCTCGGCTCAGCTGACGGCCGGTTCGATATGGCGGCGCTTGATCAGCAGGATGATCGCGAGCAACGGGTAGACCAGGATCGGCAGCAGCGTGCCCGCGTAGAAGGTTTGCTCAGCCAGGATCGCGGTCCCGGACAGCAGCGTGAAATCGAAGAGCCCGTGGATGATCGAGTTCGCGGCATTGCCGCGGGTGACCCGCCGGATCAAGTAGAAGAAGTACCCCGCGAGGCTGACCATGATCGCCTGCGGCAACGCCGACGCTCCATGGCTGATGGCATTGGTCAGGTGCACCGCGCCGAAGATCACACTCGACCAGAGCGCGACCCGGCCTTCGGTGAGCCCGTGCTCGCGCAGCATCACCACCCCGATACCGCGGAACATCCCCTCCTCACCCCACCCCACGAACTGCGTGGCGATAAGCAGCACAACGACATACAGCCAGCCCTTCTGCGAGAGCGCGCTGTAGGCGATGCCCCCGGCGATGGCGACCAGGAACACGATCGGCACCACGCGCACCCACGATTGCGTAGGCCGGTCATCACGCAAAACCGGCCGCAGCCAGCCGAGGTAGCCGATCACCGCGTACGTGAACGCCAGCGCCACACCGAGCGGAATGATCATGCAGTAGAACACCGCCCGGGTGGACAGGAAATCGTCCTCCCCGGTGAGGTGCTTCATGAGGATCCCGCCGCCCTGGATGAGGGCGAGATACACGACGACGATGACAGCAAACATGGGGTACGACAGGCTCCGGCCAGTGCCGACGGCCGAAGTCTGCGTGCGGGGCGCGCTCATGAGCCAAAAGTAGTCGCGTTCACCCCGTCAAGTCGGACATTTCGCGCTTGCTCGCCATTCGCTGCGTGGAGGGCGCGGTAGCCGTAGTAGTACACGGTCAGTTGCAATGCCCAGGTGGCGAGAGCTCCGATATAGAACAGCATGTGGTCGGCATCATCACCGGGGATGTGGACCAGGTCGTAGACGACAGCGACCACGGTGCCCAGGATTGTCGCTATGAGCGCCCAAATCGCTTGGGCGCGTGCGTTTATCGACCACAGTCGGAGTGCGAAGTAGAGCAGATAGATCGTGGTGAGGAGGTTGACCACGATGTAGAACACGGCCCAGCCGAAGGGGATCGGCTGATGCAGCCGCGATAGGAGGAATCCGGCGACGATCGCGAGCGCGAACACCCCGATGTCCACCGAGAGCGGGGGTCGATACCGGTGCGTGACGGTCATCAGTCCGAGCACCAGGATCAGTGTGAGGCCGACCGAGCGGGAGAACGCGTCGAAGAACAGCATCAGGTGGTAGCTGCCACTGTCGTGGTGAATGCCCGTCGCACCGAGCACCACCACATTGCTGCCCGAGATCGCGACGACCAGCCATTCCAGGCCGAGCAGGTAATTGCCGAAATTCCTGATGAAACGAGTGCCGTAGACGAACCCGGCGTAGACCATCGCGAGATCGGCGACGACCAGCAGCGCTATGCGGAGGTCCATGATGACTGCTTTCGAACGGACGAGGGGATATGAGCGAGCGCGTGACCGGCCTGCTGGGCCGCCCGCTCACCGGCGCTGACCGCACCGTCGATATACCCCTGATTGATGGTCGCGGTCTCGGTGCCCGCCCAGTGGATACGCCCGACCGGTCGGCGATCGGCATCGGTGTACTGGGTGATCACGCCCGGCGGGCGCGAACTGACGCAACCGCTGATCCACGGCTCGTGCGTCCAGTCCTTCTCCAGATATGCCGTCGGGTTCGCGGCCTCGGGACCGAACAGCGTGCACAGATCCGCCAGGAACGCGGTCCGGCGGGCCTCGGGATCGTCGAGAATCTCATCGCTCCAGTGCAGGCCGTACCCCGATCCGGCGGTGCCGAGGAAGGTGAGCAGGATGCCGACGCTCGCATCGGGCGGTGAGTTGTCGACGACGTAGTTGGCGACCGGCAGATCGGTGATGGCTTGGCCGCTGAAACCCTTGTCCCGCCAGAAGGGCCGGTCATAGATCGCGAAGAGCTTGCTCTCGGTGCCGTTGCACCACCGGCGTTGCAACATGGCCCGGCGCGTGGGCAGATCGGGGGAGAAGTGGATGCGATTCGCGTCCGAGGGAGCCATCGCGACGATGACCTGCTCGGCGCGGACGTTCACGCGCGCCGAGGACACCAGCACGCCCGAATCCTGCTGGCGGATCTCCGATACCGGAGAGTCGAGCACGACCAGGTCCCCGAGTTCCTCGGCCATGCGCAGCGAAATCAGCTGCGTACCACCGACAACCCGCGATTCCTGTGCACCGCCGGTGATATTGACCAGGTGGTCGATCCCGCCGCAGCCTGCGATGCGGGTGAGTTGCACCAGCAGCGAGGTGCTGTGCAGGTCCTCGCCGTCGGTGACGGTGAAGGCCAGTTTGAACAGCAGCCGGACCTCCTTGGTGAGCGAGTTCGCGTCGATCCACTGCCCGAAAGTTGTGCTGTCCCAACGGCGTGCGTTCGGAGCTGTCCAAGGCGCCTCGAGTGGAACGGTTTTCGCCATGCGCTCCAGGCGCAGCTGCATTTGCGCGTAATCGGCCAGCACGAGCGGATTCAGCGGTGGGATGGTGCCGCGGAACAGTTTGGTCCGGCCCTTGCGCAGGTAGATCGACTTGCCCTCGACATAGGTCTTGAAGGTGGGCAGCCCGAGTTCGTCGAGCAGCGCCAGCACGCGGTCCTGCCCCGGGCCGACCCACTGCCCGCCCGCCTCGGTGATAATGCCCGGTGCGACATCGAGATTGAGGGTGCGCCCGCCGACCCTGTCATTGGCTTCGAGTACCAGCACCGAATGCCCGGCCTGCCGCAGCCGCCGAGCCGCGGTCAGTCCGGAGACACCGGCGCCGACGACAACGACATCGACGATCTTCTCTTCGGTCATCGGGGAGTCCTTTCGTTGGAGGCGTGCGCGCTGATCTCGTGAACGATGCGATCGGCGAGCGAATCGGGTATGTGGTGGCCCATTCCGGGAATGACCAGGTGACGTGAGCCGGAAATGGCGGCGGCGGTGGCGATTCCGCCCGAAGGGTGGATCAGTGGATCGCGATCGCCGTTGATGATGAGCGTGGGCGCGGTGATCGTGCGCAGTTCGGCGGTGCGGTCACCCGAGGCGCGAATCGCCTGTACTTGCCGCCGCATGCCCGCAGCGGCGTCGCCGGCGGTTCTGTCCCAGGTGCTGATCGCATGCGCGGTCTCGGCCGCGTCATCGATGGGGTAGGCCGCGCCTGCCAGATGCGCGGTGAGTTGCAGGTGCGCGCGCACGGCCTGCTGCCGTGTCCGGGGCGGAGCGGCTGCGAGCAACATCGTCGTGCCGAGCGAGGCCCGGCCCACTCCGGGACGACCGGTCGTGGAATACAACGAAGTCAATGACCTTGTGCGACTGGGAAATTGGGCGGCGATGGTTTGCGCGATCATGCCGCCCATGGACCGCCCGGCGATATGCGCCCGTTCGATACCGAGATGGTCGAGCAGCCGGGCACAATCGGCGGCGATATCGGAGAGCGTGTAGGCGTCGCGCCGCGGGCGGCCGCACAGCAGACGAAGATTTCCGGGCGCGGGTGCGGAGACGAACGTGGACTTTCCGCTATCGCGATTGTCCACGCGGACAACAAGAAATCCGCGTGCCGTGAGCGCGGACACGAAATGTCGCGACCAGGTGGTGAGATCCTCGCCGAGACCCCCGAGCAGCAGAATCGGCGGGTGCTCGCGACGACCGTCGAGGCGGTAGCAGAGTCGAATCCCGTCGCGCGGTCCGGTGAATCGGTCCCGCGATGTCGTGATCGGTTCAAACATGGCTGGATTCCGTTGTGACACCGGAGGTTTCGGCAATGCGCGAGAAATGCAGACTTTTGTCGAACAGTGCGCCGCGCAGCAGTTTGGCGTCCTCCGGATAGGAAAGACCCATGCGCCAGGGCAATTCGGTCCCTTGACGTGGAATCGTGTGCTGGGCGCGCAATACGTAACCTGCGCTCAGATCGAGCACCGGCCGCGTTGCCATACCGGGCTCGGCCACCGCGACCGCCGTGTCGTAGCCGTGAGAGTCCATGTGCGCGAGCAGATCGCAGAAGTACCGGCACATCAGGCTGATCTTCAAGGTCCACGACGAGGTCGTATAGCCGACCGCCATCGCCAGGTTCGGAACCCCCGACAGCAGCATGCCCCGGTAGGCGATCGTCTCCGACAGATCGACCGGGCTTCCGTCGACGCGCAGTTCCATTCCGCCGAACAGCTGCATATTCAGCCCGGTGGCCGTGACGATGACATCGGCGGGCAGCTCGCGACCGGACTCCAGCAGTATCCCGGATTCGGTGAATCGCGCGATCCTGTCGGTCACGACCGATGCGTCGCCCCGGCGGATCGCCGCGAAGAAGTCCCCATCGGGAGCCAGACACAAACGCTGGTCCCAGGGTTCGTACGGCGGATTGAAATGCGTATCCACATCGAAACCCGTTGGCAGCAACCGTTTGTTGACGCGACGGATCAACGCGCGCCCGACACGCGGGAACGTGCGCATACCTTTGACGACACCGCGATCGAGCCAGATGTTCTTGAATCGCGTCAGTGCGTACCCGCGCCGCTCGCCGAACAGTTTGGTCAGTGCCAGCGCGACCGTGTCGACCCGGGGCAGCGACATCACATAGGTGGGCGTGCGCTGGAGCATCGTCACATGCGATGCCGCGCCGGGCCCCGAAACCATCGACGGGACAAGGGTTATGGCGGTGGCCCCGCTACCGATCACCACCACGTTCCGGCCGGAGTAGTCGTAGCCCTCGGGCCAGTGCTGCGGATGGATGACGACGCCCGCGAAGTCCTCACGTCCGGGAAAGTCGGGGGTGAAGCCCTCGTCGTAGCGGTAGTAACCGGTGGCGGCGAAGACCCAGTTCGTCTTGATCAGCCGATGTTCGGCGGTATCGCCGATCCGCACTCGCAATGTCCAGGCCGCGTCGGCCGTCGACCACTCGGCGGCGATCACCCTGTGCCGCAGTCGAATCAGCCGGGACAACCCGTTCTCATCCACGGTCTCGCGCAGGTAGTCGCGAATGAGCGGAGCGTCGGCGATCGCCGCCCGGTCCTTCCACGGTTTGAACTCGTACCCGAAGGTGTGCAGATCCGAATCGGATCGAATTCCGGGATAGCGGAACAGATCCCACGTCCCGCCGATATCGTCCCGGCTCTCCAGCACCACCACGCGCTTGCCCGGGAATGCCGTCGTGACGTACCGGGCGGCGCCGATACCCGAAATTCCCGCGCCGATGATCACAACGTCGAACTCCTCGTCGACGATCGACATGTTCACCGCATTCACCCCTTATCCGCTCGGTTAGGCGATGACCCACCCTGCTCCCGAACGGATGTCCGCCACTACGGCGTCATGCCCCGACATGTGACCGAGACCGGTGCAGGTTGCACCTGGACCGGTGCGGGTCAGCGCCCCTCGCGCAATTGCAGATACATCAGCGCGGCGACCACGTTGACCGCGTTGTCGACCAGGGGTTGCGGCAGTAACCGATCCGCGCGGGTGAGGCGGCGCTCGATCGTATTGCGGTGCGTGAACATGCGTTCCGCGGTGCTGGTCGCGTTGAACCTCTCGCGCACATAGGTCAGCACCGTCTCGCGCAGGACCGCGTCGGCGGCGGCGAGATCACCGAGACTGTCGGCCACGAACTGCTCGGCCTGGGACATATCCGCCGAGAGCGCCGCGACCAGCTGGACGTCCTCGTACCGCACGATCCGGCGCTCGGAGCCCAGCCGCGCCAGCACCCGCTGGGCGGTGATGGCATCGAGGTGAGTGCGGCGAAATCCCTCGATATCGCGGCCCGGACGACCCAAAGCCACTCGCACCCTGGACAATTCGCCCAACTGCGGCCGTAGCGCATCAGCCTGGGGAGCCGTCCCGGTGGGAAACCACAACCACTGTGCGGCGGTACTGGCGACCAGGGTCAGCCGGCGGTCCGCCCCGCACGCTCGCATCACCTGGTCGGCGGCCTGTTCGAGCGCGCCCGCGTCCTGCTCGGCATCGACCCAGATGACCGCTGCCACATGGTCTCCGGTCAGGGCGTATCCGAGCTTGGACTCTGCGCGCGCACGACTGATCGGCGCACCCTCGAGCAACAGCTGTACGGTCGCCTGGCGTTCGGCGTTCGCGCTGCGCGCGAGATCGTTTCGTTCGGCCTCGATATGCGCGGCCAGGGCCGCGATCGAATCATCGACGAAAGTGGTCATGGAATGGCCCGACACCTCGATGACCCGGCGCAGCAGGTCATGATCCTCGGTCGCGGCGAAACAGGCGTCGACCCAGCGCCGCCATGCGACGCGCTGGCCCCCGCGCCATGAACCGAGGTCGCCGATATCCATGCCGCGCCGCGCCAAATCCCTTCCGAATCGCAGGGTTTCGGGATCCACGCACGGCGGTACGCGCCGTCCGGGTTCCTGGATGGTCGCGGTGAGCCAGTGCAGCAGATATGCCCGGCTCATGCGCCGATCACCGGCCGCCAGCACCGGATCCTCAACGATGAACCGGAACGGCGTGCCGAGTTGGGCCGCGGTGAACACCTCATCGGCCAGTTCGTCCGAGGCGGGCAGCACCTGTTCCGCGACCGTGCGCAGCATGGCGCGCACACGTTCATCGGGTGCGGGCCACAACTCCTCCATGTGTGCACTGTGCACCATTTGTGCTCATCCGGTGGCTGATACGCGACGATTAGCCGCGTGACCGGGTATCAGCAGCTGTCGCAGCGCGTGCCCGGCGGCCAGATCCGCGAGTGCCGCGGCGGCGTCGGAGAGCGGGCGGCGGGCCGAGATCATGGATGCGAGATCGAGGCGACCCGCCATGACCTCATCCACCAGCGCGGGGATGTCCCGGTGCGGGATGGAGGAACCGTAGTTGCAGCCGAGAATGCGCTGATCGGCCTCGGCCAGCGCGAGCGGATCGAACCGGGCCCGCTCACCCTGGGCGGGCAGCCCGACGATTACCGCCGCACCGCCGAGCCCCAAAGCCGCGATGGCCTGTTCGGTGGTGCTGATCTTGCCGATGGCGTCGAAGACGTAGTCGTAGCCGTCGGGTTCGATCGAGCGCAGCGCGGCGACCGCATCGGATGCGGCGGCGTTCACCGTATCGGTCGCGCCGAGCGCCGTGGCCAGCTCGAGTTTCCCGGCGACGACATCCACCGCCACCACGCGACTCGCCCCGGCCAGGCGAGCGGCCTGCACACATGCCAGACCGACACCGCCGCAACCGATTACGGCGACCGTGGACTCGGGCCGGACCGCCGCGGTATTGCGCACCGCGCCGACGCCCGTCGCGATCGCGCAGCCGATGATCGCGATATCCTCGAGCGGAGCGTCCTTGCGAATCTTGATCGCCCCCGACACCGGAACCACGGCTTCCTCCGCGAACGAGGACACCCCGAGGTAGTGGTGGACCGAGCTCCCCGCCTCCGACAGCCGGGTGGTGCCGTCGTACAGCACGCCGCCGGGCGCGACAACCGTTGCCACCAGCGCACATTGGGCGGGTCGCCCCGCCCGGCAACTGCGGCAGCCGCCACAACCGGGCACCCACGAGAGCACCACGTGGTCGCCGATCTCCAACTCGTCCACGCCGTCCCCGAGCGCGGTTACCACCCCGGACCCCTCATGGCCCAGCACCACGGGCCGGGGGATCCGCCACGCGCCGGTGAGGACGTGCAGATCGGAGTGGCACACCCCGGCCGCCGCGATGCGCACCCGCACTTCGCCGGGGCCGGGCGGCGCGAGCTCGAGATCCCGCACCCCCACACTCCCGTGCTCATCGAGCACGACGGCGCTGATGCGAGTGGCTCGCGAATCCGGAATCTGCTGTGGTCGCATGGGTTTTCCTAGCGTGAGGCGGTGAACGACTGCACAGCAACGTCATTCGCGCACGGCACGCACACGCGCGGGCACAGTCGTCTCGGACGTGCCGCCACTGTGCCCGCGATCGCCACCGGCCCGCCACACCTCGGTGCTCCTGATAGGGCACGCGGGTGGTGCAGATAGCACCCTCGTCAGCCGGCCTCACCGAGGCGCTGGACGACCTACGCTGAGGATTTCACAGCCCGTTACGCTCCCAATAGGTCCTCGGTACCCAGCAGTTCGGCGGTGTAGGAACCGGGTTCGGGCAGAAGTTCCCTGTCCCACAACAGGACTCGTGCGCGAATGGCGGTGGGGTCGGTGTCGCGAGCGGTGTCGATGCGCACCGATATCGGTGCGGGCAGCGCCAAGAACGCGGTGACGAAGGGCAGTGACTCGGCCAGGTCCCACAGGGTGCGGGTTCGCAGGACGCCATGGTCATGCGAACGTGCGCAGGTCACCGTCCAGCCCGAGTGCATCGAGTCGTCGAGCGAATCGCGCGAGAGCATCAGCGCGGACACCGTCTCATCCACGCAGTCGGCGACGGCGGCCAACTGGGTGTCGGCGGGAAAGTCGATACCGGCCTCCAAACCCAGTCCCGAGGTCACCTGCCGCTGTGTCCACGACTCGCGCAGCGTCTGATCGACCTGTTCGACCCAGTGGTCGCCGGTGACGCGTTCCTCGAGGCCCAGCAGCCCATCGGGCCGTTCGACCAGCCGCAACGTGCGCCAGCCGGACCGCACGGTCTGCCCGGCGGTGAATCGGGTGCCGTCGGCGATCGCGTCCTGGATGTCGTCGAGCGCCCACGCCACCCACCACGCCCCGGATTCTTCCGTCGAGGTCAGAGCGACCCGGGCGACCACATCGGGTAGTCCCAGCTGCTCACCGATCATGGTGCGGGTCAGCCCATCTCCGAAACTCCCGAGCCCGCGCCGTGCCCGCGCCATGGACAACGGTGCTCTTTGCGGCCCGAACCAGATACCGCCGTGAGTGATGTCCACGCCGTCGCGCACCACGGTGGCCAAGACGCTGCCCGCCAATATGACCGACGGTTCCAGGACCACGGTGGTGTCCGGCGGCAGCGCCAGGAACTGACGTAGATACGGCCACTCCGCCAACACATGTCGGAGCGAGGAGTAACCCACCGGCTCATGGTCGTGCTCGTCCAGGCAGACCAGGAACCAGCCCGACATGCCTTGATCCGGGGTGCCCCCATGTCGGCGGAACCCGAGTGTGCCCGTAGTACGCACGCATGGACGGAGCGCCACCATATCCGTTCCGGCGACACTGCCGTCGAACATCGCCAATTCGAGTCTGGCGCAGACGGTCTCCTGATGACGCAGATCGGTGATGATCTCGTCGACCTGTTCGGACCACACCCCGGGCGTGACCTCTTCCTCGAGCCCGAGGGTGCCATCCTCGCGCGCGATGACCCGCACCATCCGACCGGCGATGCTGAACACCTGCCGCGGTTCGATCCACTGCCCACCGAGAACCGCGTCGCGCAACCAATCCAGTATGGACCGCACCGTGGCGGTGTCGGGCACCGGCTCTCGCACGATCACCGTGAATTCGGCATGCCCGGAGTCGGCGGCGGTCGTGGTCCGAAAACGCATCACCGCAGTGTTTCTACCTGCCATACCGTCGCTTCCCAGTGGTGGGCAGCACGGCCCGACCCCTGCGTCGATGCGACCCGATCGCTCAGGGAGCGTTGTTCGCGACGGTGATGACCGTGTCCGGCGTGAGCGGCCGGGTAATCGTCCAGAACGTCCGGAAGTGCGATTTGGACATCTTCCACGTGCCGTTCTCGATGACATACTCGTCGTCGTACTCGCCCGCGGAAACGCTCTCGGTTCTGTCGATCAGATTGACCTGCCGGAACCGCAGTGTCCAGACGCCGTTCGCGGACGTCCCGGAGGTGAGGGTGATGTCGGGCAGCATGCCGTGATGCATGTCGAGTATCACTGGCTTCCCGTCAACCTGGTGCAGCGCAATGGATTCGAAGATCTTGACGATCCCGTCGGCGTCATCGAATCGGCCCAGCGTTCCGAAATCGATCGACGCGCCCTCGGCGATGAAGCAGTCGCGGAAAGCCTGCGGATTCTTGGCATCGCACGCGCGCCAATACCGGTGCTTGAGCGCCTTGATCGCCTCGACGGCTTCGATCCGCGCCACCCGCGCACGCAACTGCTCGACTTCGGTTGTCCCATCTTCACTCACGCTCGTGACGCTATCGCCCAGGCGCGGATAACGCCGTGCCGGATGTGGATCATGATCGTTTCGACTCGTCGAAACCGGGTAAGTGCTGGAGGTACCCAGTCTGTTCCGGGCGACCCCTCCACAAGGGATTGATATGTCAACTGAATACGCAGCACGATCCGCACACACTTCCCACACAGCGACGGGCGGCGATTCATACGACAATCTCGAGCCCCGGTTCCACGAGCTCGCGGCTATGGACCCGCAGGACCCCGCGCGGGCTCGATTGCGCGACGAAATCATCACCGCCGCTATGCCGTTGGGGGCGCATGTGGCTCGCCGGTATGCCGGGCGCGGGGTGGAGCTCGAGGATCTGACCCAGGTCGCGACGATGGGCGTGGTGCTGGCGGTGGATCGGTTCGATCCGCAGCACGGGTCCACCTTCCTGGGATTCGCGGTGCCGACGGTGATGGGTGAGGTCAAGCGGTACTTCCGCGACAGCACCTGGGCGGTGCGTGTGCCGCGGCGAACCAAGGAGTTGCAGCAGCAGCTGACCAAGGTGATTCCGGAGCTGGCGCAGCGGCTCGAACGCGAGCCGCGAGCGCGCGAGATCGCCGAGCACCTCGGGGTGGATCTGCTCGAGGTCACCCAGGCATTGGTCGCCCGCAACAGCCATACCGCGTCCTCGCTGGACGCGATGCTCACCGTCAGCGAGGACAGCTCCGGCTACTCCCCGGCGGACACCCTCGGCGACGTCGACGCCGGATACGCGCTGATGGAGGACTCCCTGACCGCCGGTCCGCTGCTGGCGGCGCTGCCCGCGCGCGAACGCTCGATCCTGGTCATGCGCTACGGGCAGGACAAGACCCAGTCCGAGATCGCGAAATCATTCGGCATCTCCCAGATGCAGGTCTCGCGAATCCTGGCCAAGGTACTGGGCGAATTACGCGCCCAATGCCTGCAAGCCGCCTGAGCCGGTCTCACGGTGCGCCGCAGCCACTTCGAGCAGCATGGTGATGAATGTGCGCAGCGGGGCCGAATCCCTGCCGATCGGCCGGAGCAGGCCGTACTCGATCGGCGGAGCGTCCCGGAACGGCACGAACGCGATGCCGGGGCGGGAGTAGTAGAGGCGGGCGCACGCTGCCACCGGCGAGACGCCACGACCGGCCGCGACGAGGGTGGGGATCTCCGTCCAATAGGTGGCGGTCGGCCCCTGCGGAATCGGTCGCCCCGACGGTGTGTGCAAGGGCAGATGGGCGTCGAGCCAATAGCCCGGCACCGCACCGTGAATCGATACGAGCGGGACGTCGGCGAGATCCTCCAGCGATACGGTGTCGCGTCGCGCGAGCGGATGCCGCGCCGGGACCATGAGCGCGCGCGGCTCGGTCAGGACCACCGGCCCGATCGCGAGACCCGTTTCGTGGACCGGGAATTCGCTGATCTGCAGATCGAGATCGCCCGAGCGGAGTCCGCCGAGCGGATTCCCCACCTGCACTTCGTGAATCGTGATCTCGCAGTCGGGCCGCTGCACCCGGAACGCGTCTGCGGCGGGCCCGAGCAGATCGGCCACCCACGGCGTGGAGTATCCGATGTGCAGGGTGCACGTGATGCCGCGACCGAATTCGATCGCCCGCGCCACCGCCCGTTGCACGCTCTCGTATGCGGGCTGCAGGTCATCACGGAGCCGCTGTCCGGTCGCGGTGAGAGCCACCTGCCTGCTGGTGCGATCGAATAGTGGCACACCGACACGACGTTCGAGCCGTTTGACCGTCTGGCTGACCCGGCCGGTGGACAACCCCAATCGTTCGGAGGCCCGCCGGAAGTGCAATTCTTCCGCCAGGGCGAGAAAAGTTTCGATTTCGTACCGCTCGATGGTCGTACTCCCGGTGCGATCGCTGGCGATGGATAACCCGTGGTCAGCCCCACAGCGATGAGATGAATCCGAAACGCGCCGCCCCTGGGACGAGAACGAAGTACATAGCGGTGTGCGCGGGCACCGGGTCGATTGGCGGATCGGAAGGCTCATTGGATTCCCCCATTCGGTCTATTTCACTGCGGGGCAACAGAAGTGGGTCGGCACCTGCGGCCGGTTCGTCGCCGGTCGCGATTGCGCGCATATGAACTCCTTGCTGCCCGTCCGCGTCCGGGTGAACGGGGTCGATACCGTCGGCCACACCCGGTGATCCAGGAGTCAGCTATTCGGACGGTATCGATCGGCCGTACGTGCCCGCTTGTCCGTGAGCGCACGGCCATTGTCCGAATGCGCAGGGCGCGGAATGGCCGATCGTGGCCGGGCTGCGGTCCGCGCGGGTTCGGTCGTACACTCTGACCTCGAATTGGATTGACGATCAGGCACCGATGGTCGCCGAACCGAGAGACGGTACCGATGAACACAGTGGCTATTGCCGACTCGGCCACGACCGATGCCGTGGATCCACGTGAGCGGGCCGACTATTGGGCGCACGTGATCGATATGTACCAGTGCCGACTCGGCTACCGGTTTCCCAGCCGCACCGATTTCCAGGGCAGTAGCCAACTGCGGCGCACCGATTCCTATCAGTTGATCGGCTGGGAATCCGATGCCGTCACCTACCTGCGCACCCGCAAACTCATCCGCGCCGATCCCGATGACAACTATCGGCTGATCATTCCCTTCACCGGGCAGCTGGCCTTCGGGTCCGACGACGGGCACGGAATTCTCACCCCGTCGGCAATGCTGCTGGTGGCCATCGACCAGCCCTTCGCGCTGTCCATGTCCGAGGCGACGCGCGGGGTGATCATCAACATTCCGCGCGAGCAGGTGCGGCATCGCCTCAACCGCGTCGCGCCGCCGCTCGGCCCGCTCGATCTCACCACCGGGCTCGGGCGCGTTTCCGCCGGGATCGTCGGTGGCCTGTACACCGAGCGCGCCACCCTCACCGACCGCGAATTCGACAGTGTCTCCGAACGTTTGGTGGATCTGCTGTGCATGCAGATCCTCGGCGATCCGGCGGCCTCGACCACTCCGCTTGCAGATGTAGCAGCGGCCGCTCGCCGGTATATTCGCGCGCACGTCGGCGATCCAGACCTCACCGGCGCGTGCGTCGCGGCCGCGCTCGGCTGGTCGCTGCGGCAGATTCAATTGGCGTTCAACGCCATTGGCACCACACCGAGCGAAATCATTCGAGAAGAACGCCTGCACGTGGCGTGCGAGCGCCTGCGCAGCCCCGCCTACCGGCGGTGCGGTATCGCCGATATCGCCTCGGATCTGGGGTTCGGTTCGGCCAGCAGCTTCAACAAGGCGTTCCGCCGGCGTTTCGACACCACGCCGAGCCAATTCCGCGGGGGAGTGGTGGGCGATACCGGCCCGCGACTACTCGCGTGAGACCGGTTGCACGCGAATTCCGGTGGGTGAACCATGTTGCGCGCGTGCGGAATTGCGGATCTGCTGGGGTGTGACGCCGAACCAGCGGCGCACCACCCGGGTCAACGCGGATTGTTCGCGTAGGCCGGCGAGCGCGGTGATCTGGCTCATCGGCAGATCGGTCTCGCGCAGCAGGCGGTAGACGGTGTCGCGGCGGGTGCCATCGAGGACATCGTTGAAGGTAGTGCCCTCCGCGGCCAGGGCGCGTTGCAAGGTGCGCTCATGCATGATCAGCATGCGGGCCACGGTCGCGATATCGGGTTTGGCGGTGGTGATCAGCTGTTCGATCGCGACGCGGACGCGGGCGCTCATCGTGTGATCCTGATCGGAGAAGTTCCTGTTCAGGTAGTCGACCGAGATGGTGCGCAGGGTGTGGTTGCTGCCCGCGATGGGGCGGGCGAGCATCTCGGCGGGTATCCGGAAGACGACGTACGGCGAGTCGAAAACCACTGGCGCGCCGAAGTATTCGATGTAGAGCGACTTCGGCGCCACCGGCGGATGCGGCAGATGGATCGAGAGCAGGCCATAGTCCTCACCCGCCACCTGCCGCAGGACCTTGTGAATCGTGCCCGCCGACAATCCCGCGCCCTGTGCGAAGCCGGTCGCGGCGGCGGTATCGCGATATTCCAACCCGATGGCCTCGGGCTCGCCTTCCGGATCCTCGATCAAGCCGACGGAAATACCGCCGTTATGCGTGAACACGAAGCGGGAGGCGAACTCCAGCGCGTCGCCGACGGTGGCGGCATTGGCCACCGCGACCGCCAGCGGTCCCAGCACGTCGATGTCCTGCCGGGCGGCCAGTCGCAGGCCGAAGTCGGGGCAATTCAGTTCTGTCGCAGCGGCTTCGAGCGCCCACCCGATCGATTCGGCGGGGATGATCGCCTCGTCGTTGGTGACCGCGGCGACGGTGATGCCGAAACGGCCGAGCAGGGCCGCGCCATCGCCGCCCAACTCATCGGCCAATGCCGGATAGTCCCGCAGGCCGGCGGCTCGTGCCGTGGTCACCATGTGATGGCTCGCCTTTCCCGATGTCGGTTATTCGCGACTACGGACGTTAATGCAGAGCGTCGATTCACCGCAATATCCCGCGCTGCGGCCGTGAACTCCCAATGCAATTAACATATTCTGCCACCGACACGGCGAAAAATATTGTCGCCGTGGGATAAAAGGCCATGTACATCGCTCTGAGCTGGGGTTTCAGCGGGGGAATGGGACATGTGCAGGTTGCTCGGCCGATGTGGGCCGCATTACAGTCCCTACCCGCTGGTAACTCGTAATCGGCTAATGCGTCCGAACTCTGAAAAACATTGACGTTTCGGATGACTCGAATGAATGTGGAGCGATATGAAATCGAGGGTGGGGGCAAGATTGTTCGCTCGAAAAGCGAGCGTGGCGGTCATCGGCATCGCCGCGGTGACCCTGTTCGTCCAGCCGATCTCGGCCGCCGATCCCGAATTCACCGGGATCGACGGCGGGCAGTACGCCGCCGCGTGGACCGCCGCGGTCGACGGCCCGCAACCGTACGCGCAGATCTACCCGGACCTGGCCGAGCCGGTCACCCTGAGCGACGGAACGGTGATCAAACTCGATGTCACCCGGCCCGGGAACACCGGGCAGCCGGTGGACGCCAAACTGCCGACGATCGTGGAATTCGAGACCTACAGCAAGATCGCGATCAACCTGGCCTCGGTGCTGTTGCAGGTGCCCGGGGTGGAGAATGTGCTGCTGCCGTGGATCGGATCGATCGGCGCGCCCGCCGGATCCGGGCTCGAGGGACTCACCGATCTCAGCCAGCAGCTGCGGTCGGGGGCGCTGCAGACCTTCCTGCACAACTATGACCTGGTCAAAGCCGGATACAACATGGTGCACGTGGACATTCGCGGCACCGGGACGTCCCAGGGCAAGTGGCAGATGTTCGGGGACAAGGAGCGGCAGGACGCCGCCGAGGTGATCGACTGGATCACCAAGCAGCCGTGGAGCGACGGCAGTGTCGGGGTCAAGGGCACGTCGGCGACCGGTATCGCGGCACTGCGCTCGGCCGATCGCGGCAATCCGGCGATCAAGGCGGTCTTCACCTATATCGGCAGCGGGGACCTCGTCGATGACATCGTGGCACCGGGCGGCGCGGTCGGATTCGGGTTCGCCGCGTTCTGGCCGATGGTGGTGAACCTGGCAAAATTCGCCCCCGATGTGGAGTCGGTCATCGCGGGCAAGTTCGATCCGGAACAGCAGCTGAAGTGGTTGCAGGACAGGCTCGCCGACCCGTTGACGATGGTGGATGTGGTCGCCAACGCGTTCACCGCGATGAATACCGGCCAGCTCATGCCCAAGACCCGCGATCTGTTCGACCCGGAGTCCGACGTGCGCCGGGGGCTCAAGGCGGACAGTCGGAATGTCACCGCACCGAGCTTCATGGTCAGCGGTTGGTGGGATCTGTTCGGCAGCACACCGACCGACACCTATCGGGCCATACCGCAGGCCGCGGACCGCAAGAAGCTTGTCGTCGGTGAGGGCTTTCACGCGGGCGCGGGTATCAAGGGATTCGGCGATCCGGGGATGCCGCCGCGCCTGGATGTGCTCCAGCGTGCGTGGTTCGACAAGTGGCTCAAGGGAATCGACAACGGGATCGACCGATACAGTCCGCTCACGCTGATGCAGCAGGGTGGGGGATGGATCTCCTCGGACACCTATCCGCAGGCCGGAAATGGTTACCGCCGTATGTATCTCGACGATCAGCGCTCCGGCACCGCGAATTCGCTGTATGACGGCGGACTTTCGGGCACTCCGCGACAGGGCGCGGTCAATGATTTGACCGTCGCGCCCGGAATTCTCGGCGTGTGCTCCCGCGATACCGCGCGCATTCTGGCGGGCGTCCCGTCCATCGTCATGGCCTGCGGTGAGGACTCGCGGATCTGGGAGAACAACGGCTTGAGCTTCACCAGCGGCCCGGTCGCCGAACCGACGGTCATCTCCGGGGCCATCAGCGCGCATCTGAACACGGTGCTCGATCAACCCGACGGCTACTGGGTCGTCACCGTGAATGACGTGTCCCCGGACGGTCGTTCGCGCGAGATCAGCTCGGGTCAGCTGGTCGCCTCGCTGCGTCAGATCGACGAATCCCGCAGCATCAGAACGGACAACGGCGACTTCACTCGGCCCGTCTACTTCCTCGACGTCGACAAGCGCCAAACCGTGACCCCGGGCGAGCCGCTGGTCCTCGATATCGCGATCGACCCCACCGACGCGGTCCTGCAACCCGGGCATCGCCTGCGCGTGGACGTCTACGCCAGCAATTTCCCGAAGGGCTTGCCGCCCATGCCGATTCTGGTCGACAGCAAGCTCGCACCGCAGCATCTGCGACTGGATCCGGCCGAGCCCAGCTGGGTGAATATCCCGCTCAGCGCCGATATCCCGTAGCGGCCCCCACCACCTCCTCGGCACCGCGCATCGCATGGGGTATGCGCGGCGTCGAGGGCTTTCGTCCGTGCTCGAATCACCCGGAAGAATGATGACCACTCACCACATCACCGATGCGCGCCCACGGCACCATGTTTCATCCCTGCTGCGGTTGTCCGCGCTCACCGGCGCTCTGGCGTTGACCGGAACCTGCGTGCTGGCCGGGCTTCCGGCCGCCTCGGCCGACGACGCACCCGATCCCGTTGCGGCACAGTCCGCTCCGGCCGACACCTTCTACGATCCGCCCGCGGGTTATGAATCCACCACGCCCGGAACCATTCTCGCCAGCCGCCCGGTCCGCGCCGCCCTCCCGTCGCTGCCGCTGGCGGTGAACGCCTGGCAGCTGCTGTACCGCACCACCGACGCCGACGGCAACCCGTACGCCGCGGTCACCACGGTGCTGAGTCCCGAAACCCGTTCCGGCCCTGCCCGATTGCTCTCGGTGCAGGCGGCCTACGACTCCATCCAGCGCAACTGCATGCCCTCCTACGCCATGACCGCCGGGGATCTTGCCTCCCCGCCACCGAGCGAAGCGCTCGAAGCCGCGATCGCGCTGGATCGCGGCTGGACGGTATCGATTCCCGACCCGGGCGGCATCGACAACCGCTTCCTCACACCCCGCGTCATGGGATACACCGTGCTGGACGGGATTCGAGCCGCCGAGAACTTCAGCCCGCTCGGCCTCGACGGTGCCGCCACCCGCACCGCGCTGACCGGATACTCCGGCGGCGGTATCGGAACCAGTTGGGCCGCAGAACTACACCCGTCCTACGCGCCGGAACTCAACATCGTGGGTGCCGTACTCGGCGCGCCGATCCCGGACCTCGCCGCGGCAATGCGATCGGTCAGCGGCCGCATCTCGGGCGGCCTCATCGCCGTCGGCGTCGCCGCAGTCATGTACGACTCCCCGGAATTCTCCGCCGCCCTCGACCGCTACCTGAAGCCGGGAGCCCGCGCGATCCTCGCCGCCGCCGGCCGCGAATGCGTCTCCGCCACAGTCTCGAAAAACCTCTTCATCAACGCCTCGGACCTGCTGACCGTGCCACTGGACCAAGTGCTCTCGGACCCGGTAATCCACGCGACCATCGCCGACCGAGCCCGCGGCACCGCCGCCCCCACCACACCGATGTACATCGTGAACGCCGTAAACGACGAGGTAAGCCCGATAGCGAAGGTCGATGCCCTGGTCGCCCGCTACTGCGCGGCCGATGCGTCAGTGAGTTATGTCCGCGACGACCTCCCCGACCTCATCAGCGACCACAGCATCGAAGCCCTCACCAGCGTCGGCGGCTCCTTCACCTGGCTGGACCGCGCCATGAACTCCGACAACCCGAACCCACCCACCTGCCAAACCACCACCGTCCCCTCCACCTTCACCGACGGCTCCTGGTCCACCCAACTCCCCGCATTCACCCAGAGTCTGGCACGCGTACTACTGAGTCAGTCTCTCGGCCAATAGCTTTCGGCAACGTTCGCCTCCGACGAGCGCGGCCCCCGGCAGCAGATGCCGGGGGCCGCGTGAACGTTGTCGGGCTAGGCTCCGACGGCCGACCAACCCCAGTAGGTGCCCGAGGTGCCTCCGGGGACGGTGGCGATGGGGTCGCCGGTGCAGTCCTTGGTGCCGAAGACCAGCAGGTTGCGGGAGCTGCGGTTGTCGAAGCGGATGTCGCGGGGGAATCCGCTGGCCCAGCAGGAGTTGAGATCGCTCAGCTCCAGGGTGTTGTCGACGATCACGACCTGGCGGCCGTCGCCCGCTCCGAATGAGCCGGTGGGCAGGGCCGATGCCATTGGAGCAGCGAAGGATACCGCAGTGAGCGCGAGAGCGCTTGCGGCAGAACGCAATACGAATGTCATGGGATGACCCTATCGAAGTCGGGTCCGGGGCTCGGGGGCAGGGGCTCCCAATGGTGAATCCTTTCTGCGGTTGAGCGCTCTTATGGGTGTGCGTCCACCCGGGCGCGCATCGAGGAAGGGAACTCATGACCATAGGGATCGTCGCCGTGGTGATCGCGGCCGTATCGGTGTGTAGTTGCGTGGTGTTGGTGCGAAGGAGGCGGGCGCGTGGCTAGGTACGGCGCATGGCCGGGGGAGCAGGTGGTCGCGGCCGCCCGGGAAGGGGATGAGGCGTCGATCGCGGCACTGGTGTCGGGGGCGCATCCCCATGTGCGGCGGTTCGCGTTCTCGCTGTGCGCGAGTAGTCAGGATGCCGAGGACGCGGCGCAGGAAGCGTTGATCGTGCTGTACCGCAAGATCGGAACTCTGCGGGCGACGGGAGCGCTGGCCTCGTGGATGTTCCGGATCGTGCGCAATGAATGTCTGCGGCGGGTGGCGGATTTGGCGCGGCGCGGTGAACCCGAGGTCGAGTTGTGCGTCTCCTCGGCCGAGGACGATGTGCTGGCTCGGCTCGAGGTGGAGCGGGTGGCAGCCGCCATCGCGGCGTTGCCGCCCGATCAACGCCGGGTGCTGATCATGCGTGATGTGCAGGGATTGCCGGGCGGGACGGTGGCCGATGCGGTCGGATTGAGTACGGCGGCAATGAAATCCCGGTTGCATCGGGCGCGCGCGGCGGTGCGTTCCGCACTCGATTTCCCGAGTGCGGAGGCACCGCGATGAGCGCTCCGGTCCGGTCGGGCGAGCCGTCCTTCGCCAGCCGATCCCTCTCGGCACACCTGGTGCGTGGCCTCATCGGATTCGGCTCGCTCCTCGGATCACTCGCGCTGACACCGCTTCTCGGTCTCGGCGCGCTCCTGCTGCTGCCGGTCGGGCTGGTGGCCCTGCGCGGCTGCCCGATGTGCTGGCTGATCGGCTTGGCGCAGACGATCTCCGGCGGTCGCCTGCGTCGAGACTGCACCGGCGACTCATGCAGTCTGGTCATCCGGTGAGCGTCGGCGTGTAGGGAGCCGGCGGTGAAAGGCGTTCGGCGTCGGTTCAGGCCGGGATCTGTGCCCCGAGGGCCGCGCCGGCGCTCGCGCCGACGGTGGCTCCGATGGCTCCGCCCACCACGCCGCCGATCCCGACCCCGACGATCGTGCCGACCGGGCAGACGGGCGCGGTGACCGCACAGGCGAACGCGCCGCCCAGCACCGCGCCCACGCCCACCCCGACCACGGTCCCCACCACGGTGCCGACCTGCTCGCCGACCAGCGCCTGCGTCTGGCCCGCGGCAACCGGTTCGGGCGTGGGGGTTTCGGCCTGCGCGAGTCCGGCTCCGGTTCCGATGAGCGCGGCGCTGATGGCCGCCGCGGCCGCGATCCTGCGAATCATGGTGCACTCCTGAGTTTTCCGGCAGTGCACCGATCGTGAGCCGCGGACGACCCGCAGGTGCGGCGATTACGCCGAGACCGTGCACATGCACAGTCCGGGCTGGACCTCGGCCTCGCGGTCGTTACGGGTCGAGACCGTGAATGATGAAGTCCACGTGTGGGTTTCCGTTGTAGTCACCGATGGCCGCGCGGATATCGAAGGTGGTGCCGGACTGGTCGAGGATGAAGACATAGACCTTCGGCGTGGTGGCGGTGCCGGTGTTATCGGTGGTGTAGTTCGCGTACGCCTGCTCGGAGTTGCCGTCGAAGGAGATCCGCATCGCCTGGCCCTGCGGGTTGTACGGCGAGAAATAGACTTTGACGCCCGCGAAGGGCACGCCATTTCCCTTGCCGTACTTGACCGAGAGCGGTGCGGTGGGCACCCAGTCGTGGCCGATGCCGCCACCGTGCACGGTCTGGTTGTTACCGGAAAGGATGGTCAGCACGTTGTCGGTGGGATTCGCGGTTGCGGCGTTGTTCCACAGCGCTGCCGCGGTGGTGTTCGGATCGTTGCCGGAGAAAACCGCGAGGGTTCCGTTGTCGTCGAGGTTGGCCACGTAGCTGCCCTGCGCGCGAGCCTTGCCCGAAATCGCCCAGTACAAGCCCTGATTGTGGCCCGGATCGGTGCCCTTGTAGACGCACAGATTGCCATCGGTCTGCATGATCGCGAAGCAGGGGAACGCCGGTTTGGTGATCTTGTTGCTCCAGTACTGCTGCGTCCCACCCTGGATCGGATTACCCGGCTGAGTGCCGCACACCAGCGCGAACGTGCCGGTCTCGGTCAGCGTGATCCCGTATTTCCCATTGGCGGAAGGCAATACGATGCCGCGCGAAATCCATTGCCCGGCTTGCAAACTGTGACCGCTGGTGACCCGCTGCGCCTGATAGCTCTGCGCCGACTGCCACGTGATGAACGCGGGATTGAATCCATTGTCCGGAACCACTCCTTCCGGAGCCGAACCGATCTGTAGGTTCCCATCCGGCGCGAACACCGCCCAGTATTTCGGCCCGGCGCCCTTCTGCCACGTGTTCGTGGCCCAACAGGGTCCGTGGTTGTCCGAGGGCCCGGTGCCCCGATAGATGACGAAGTTGCCATCATTTTGAATGGTGGCGAAGTACTGCCCGTTGGTCTGCGCGGGATTGAACTTCCAACTCTTGTCGATATGCGCCGCCCCGGCATCCCCGACCACCGAATAGTAGGGCTGATTCGGATCGATATCGGCATATGCGCCCCCGGTCGCCCCTGGCTTGGCGTAGTAGAACCGCAGGTCCCCGTTGGCCTGCAGCACCGCATAGAACCCGTTCAACGGGCCCTGTTTGAAGAAATAGTCTCCAACCCGTAGATATCCCCCCATATCCACCGCGGACCCCTTGTTCACCCCCGCCGCGGGCAGCAGATTCCCACTGTTCAAACTGGTTGTACTCATCGGCATCTCGCTTCATCCTCGCCGACCATGCTGGGCTTCGATCGTCCGGCGGTCCCCACGCCCAGGTCAAGCGCTCGCCCCGAAATCCGACCCCGCACAAGGCAAGTCGCTCGCGACGCGCCGATACCCGGTCATATCTCCGCGGCAAGAGCATCATGTGGGGTTATGAAACCAACGGTGACCGATGAAGAGATTCAAGCCGTGGCCGCGACGGCGAGACCGTACAGTCTGGTGCTGCTGCACTGGGGTCCGAACCGAACAATGGACGGTGCCAACGCAATAGAACTCGAACACCAGCGCCGTATGGTCTCCCTCCGCGCCGACGGCATAATCGCCGTCCTGTGCCCGGTGGCCTCCGACACCGTCGCGGGCGTCGCGATCCTGACTGTCTCGGTGGACGAAGCCACGAAGCTCATAGCCGAAGATCCCTGCGTCCAAGCCGGAATGCTGATCCCCGAGGTACACCTGTGCCACGGCTTCCCCGGCGACACCATCCCGGCGTAAGCGCCGCTGTGGCACAGTGCCACCCGTGCTGGTCGAGGTGGCACCGTGTCTCTACTTCAGGTGGGCGCTACGCAGTGCTGACGGTTGCGTAGCGTGGATGCGGCCGGACTACTTGCGCGCGGTGAGCGCGGATTCGTAACCTCGGTCGTATCCGTCCCACTGGCCCTGCCGGTAGTCGCCATTACCTGCCAATTGTGTTGCGGCAGTGAAAGCCCTGGGCAGTTCGGCGTCGCCGTCCTTGAAACCTGCCCGATAGCCCTCGCGATAGCCGCGCGTGTATGCCGGTGTCTGCATATCGGCTCTCCTGATTGCGAGAATCGATCCCGGTATCGATATGGGTCGGAAGATATGAAAGCGCATGTTGAACGGCCGCCTGTGGGTCGGCGACCCCGCGTGCATTTTCCCCGTGCACGGAATGTCACGTGCGATTCGAGTATCGCATAAATTCTGCGTGTCTGTCTTCGGAGTGGTGATGAATTGATGTAATCGTCTGTGGCCATGCCGGTTTCGCTGCGAGACCGCGTTGCGCGCGTCCCCGCACACGCCGACTGTCCTCGGGGGCTTCTCGGGGTGGCATCCCTCTGTAGAGGGATTCGAGACCGGTGGTCGTTTCGGTAGCTTCGGAACAGTGCGGTTGCCGTTGACATTTCGCCTGCGGGGCGCTGGTCTGATCGTCGGGGTGGTGGGGATATGGCTGTTGTCGGTGTTAGGGGCCGGACCGGCGCGGGCCGATGGCGCGGTGAGCGGGGGTGATGTGACGGTGGCGCAGTCGCTCGGAGACCGGGAGTTGACGGTGATCGTGCGGCGCGCCGAACCCGGGCCGCTGCGAGTGGATCTCGTGACCCATGTCGGAACACCGGCGGGCACGCTGACGCTCGGAGTCGCCGCCGCCGATCGCGTCGGTGACGCCGGATCGGCCACGGTGCAGCTCACCGATCGGGCGGGTCCGTATCCGGTGACGCTGCGGGTGGATCACGCCGGACCCTGGGAACTGACGATATTCGACGGGGAACGCACCGCGCGCATTCCGTTCCTGGTCTACGCCCGCGTGGTAACCCCGTGGGAGCGTGCGGCTTACGGAGGCTTCTGCACCGCAGGAGCCATGCTGCTGGTGGCCCTGGGCACGGCGCTGATCTCGCGGCGCGGTTGGGTGACATTGCTGCCTGCGGGTGCGTTCCTGGTCGCGCTCACGGTCGGGGTGACCGGGGCCGTGCTGTCGGGCTACGCGCCCGCGCCACGTGCGGCGGGCAGCCTGCTCGATCCCACCTCGGACAATGTGGACGATCCCTTTCCGGAGCGGGACCTGCCACGAACAGTCAATTACTCACGGCCGCCGGTGAATATGGTGGTGCAGGCGAACAGTCCCGCCGATATCCGTCTGGCGCTGACCGATTCGGCGACCGGCCGTCCCGTGGACGATCTGCTCGTCAACGATGACGCACTGCTGCATCTGATGGTGGTCGGGCCGGACGGGCGGCTGTGGCATCGCCATCCGATCCGGGTCGCGCCCGGCGACTATCGAATCTCCTTGCGCGGCGCGCAATCCGGTGAGTACGCGTTCGCGGCCGAGATCGCGCGGCGCGGCGGCGGCGTGCAATTGCTGAGGGCGGCGGCGAGGTTGGACGCTTCGGTTGCCGCACCCGCCATTCCGACTGTGTCCGGAGAACCCGGAACGGCCGCGGTCGGTGATCCCGTCACTCCCGGTGCGACGCTCACCGTGAGCGATCCGGTGGCGGGCGAACCCGCAACGCTCACCGCACAATTCGGCGGCGGGGCAGATCTCCAGCTGTGGCTCGGCATGGTCGGCCATCTCATCGCGGTCGGCCCGCTGCCCGAGCGGACGCCGACAGGCAGCGCCGCCGCGACCGCTCCGATCTGGGCGCACGCACACGCCATGGCCCCGCTGCCACCCGCGGGTGCGCAGCCCGCCGACGAGACCGTCGCGAAGTACGGGCCGACTGTCGATTTCACCTTCACATTCGCGCTACCGGGCCGATATCTGGTCTGGGCGCAGGCCGAGCGCGGCTACGGCGTGCTGACGCTGCCCGCGGTCGTCGATGTCCGGATCGGAGCTCCGCGATGACCGCGCGCCGGGGGATAGTCGCGATGGCCGCCATAGTCATTGCCGCGCTGGCGGTTTGGTGGCTGTGGCCCGATGGCGGCGGTGCGTCGGTGTCACGTATGGCGGCCGGACCGTATCAGGTGGCATTGAGTGTCGCCGGGGACGGTGCACGGACCGGAGACAATACGGTCGATCTCGAAATCCTTACGGCGCAAGGCGATCCCGCCGCACCGGAGAAGGTGATCGTGGCACCTGCCATGCCGCAGATGGGTCATGCGCTGCCGACCGCCACCGCGACCGCCACCGGCCCGGGACACTATCGCGCCGCGGTGAACCTGCCCATGCCCGGGCAGTGGGAGATCACCGTACAACTGTCCGGTCCGCAGGGATCGGGGTCGGCCACCTTCTCCGTTCGCGCGAATTGATCACTCAGCCAGTCGATCTCATAGTCAACCAATTCCACAGCCGATCGATCACCTCGAGGAGACCGCAATGGACCTCACCGCGCACGGTGGCGGGCGCACCGCCACCGCGTCCACCCCGCTCGTCGTCAAACCCTGGATACCCGCGGCGATCCTGTTCGCCGCCACGGCCACCTTCGCCATCGGATCCACCTGGGATATCCAGTGGCACGCCGATGTCGGACCCGACACCTTCTTCACCCTGCCGCACCTGTTCATCTACGCCAGCGCCGCGGTCGCCGGATTCACCGGCCTCGCGGTCATTCTGCACACCACCGCGGCCGGTCGGGCCGGGCGCGGCGTGGATCCCGCACTGGGCGGACCGGGTATCGGGGTGTTCGGCCGCACTTTCACCGCACCGCTCGGGTATCTGGTCGCCGCGTTCGGTGCGGCCTCGTTCCTGCTCTACGGACTGTGGGATCTGTGGTGGCACAGCCTCTACGGCTTCGACGCGGTCATCGACTCACCCCCGCATATCGGACTGTTCCTGTCCAGTACGGTCATTTCGGTGGGCACGGTCATCGTGTTCGCGGCCGCGCGCGGGCAGCGCTGGGGTGAGATCGGCGCGCTGGTCTCGCTCGCGCACCTGCTCACCTCGAGCACGGTCACCGCGCTGGCGGTGCAGCGACTGAGCCAGGGCACCGTGCGCTGGACCGTCGCGGTCACCGCGTTCATGGCGATTCTGCTGCTGATCGCGGGTGCGGCGTTCCGGCGCGGCGGCGCGACGGGCGTGGCGGTGTTCGCCTCCGCCATTCAGGGCGTGTTCTGGTGGTTCGCGCCGTGGGCCGCGCGCGCCTACGCCGATGTCGTGGGATTGCCACTGCGCGAACATATTCGGAGCATCCCGACCACCCCGGCGCTGATCCCGTTCTGCCTGATCCCGGTGGGCATCGTGCTCGATCTCCTGCTGCGCCGCACCACCGCCCCGGCCCGGCTGCTGCCGCTGCTGGCCGGCGCGATCGGCGGCGCGATCATCGCCGTACTGTCCTTCGAGCAGAACACGCTCATCTACGACGCGCACTGGCCGCTGTCATCCATCGTCACCGGAACCACCATCGCCGGAGCCGTTTTGGGCGCGCTCGGCGGATTCCTCGGACACCGATTCGGCGCGATGCTGCGCCTGACCGCGCCCGCACCGGAGGTGCACGCATGATCCGCCGCCTGGCTCCCTTGGCCGCCTTCCTACTCGCACTGTGCTGCGCGCTCATCGCCACCACCGGCACCGCCGCCGCCTACCAACCGGTCAATATCGTGCACACCGAGAACGTCAACGTCGGCCCGTACAACCTGACCGTCGGCTTCAGCGAATGGCCTTTGCGCGCAATGCAATCGCTGGACTTCACCTTCGTCCCCGACGGCGGCACCGAGGGCATGACCGGCAAGCTCACCACCGTGCAACCCAATGGCAAGGTGCGCCGCTCGGAACCCCTCTCGCACCATCCGCGCAAACGCGAGGACTGGGGCCTGGACGTGCGATCCCTGGACAAGGACGGCACCTGGACCTTCCGCTTCGCCCTGGACGGCCCCCGCGGCCACGGCGAAGGCGAACTCCGCGATCTCACCGTCCTACCCCAGCCCGGCCCACCCCTCAGCGTGAGCTGGGCCGTCAGCAGCCTGCCGCTACTGGGCCTGATCGCCTTCCTCGCCTATGCCTGGCGGCGTAGCGACAGGACCGCTGCTGCCCGCTGAGCCCAGGTCGAGGCGGTTGAGCAGGTTCTGGATCAGGACATAGGGATTCATCGGTTCGAGCCTTCTCTGGATCCACCCGCAGGTGGAAGGTGTTGTGCCGCAATCGGTTGTGATGGCGGTAACAATGTGCTGTCATGAAGATACAGGGAAACGCAGATTGTGTCTCTGTATCTCTCGACGATGAGGATTCGATGATGGACGCACACCACCTCAGCCGCCGCGACGCATTGCGCACCGGTGGAGGGCTATTGGGAGTGGTCGGCGCAATGGCGCTGACCGCGCGGACCGCACGAGCGGAGCCGTGGAAATGGTCGCCCGCCGATTCGGTGGTGGGCAGCGGTGACGGCGCAGATCCCATGACGATGTTCGATCCGGACGCGGACTCGGTACTGGCCGATGTCATCGATCACTACGATGTGCCCGAGGTCAACAGACTGCTGGCGACATGGGTCTACAACGATCAACCCGTACCCGCCGGACTGCCGAAAGGGTTGGCGGACTTCATCGAATCCGCTCGGCAGCTGCCCTCCTGGGCCGATCAGGGCAAGCTGGCCAGCTCCTTCGAATTCACCAAGAAGCGCGGGCTCTACCTCGGGGTGCTGTACGCATTCGCCAGCGGCATGATGTCCACGGTCATCCCGCACGAGGCGCTCGCGGTGTACTACTCCCGAGGCGGCTCCCACCTGAAGGACCGCATCGCCAAAACCGCGAAATTCGGCTACGACATCGGCACGGCCAACGCCTACGGCGCCGGCGGCGAAATGATCGTGACCTGCGTGAAGACCCGGATCATCCACGCCTCGGTGCGGCATCTGCTGCCGCGCTCACCGCATTGGCCCGACGGGGTCACCCCGATCAGCCAGGACGATCTGATGGTCACCTGGCACAGTTTGGCGACCACCATCATGCGCACGCTCACCGCGTGGCGAATGCCCATGCCCGTCGCGGAATCCGAAGGCTACCTGCACAGTTGGCAGCTGGCCGGGCATATGCTCGGCATTCGCGACGAATACCTGCCCGCCACCTGGGAGCAGGCCAACGTGCAGGCCGTACAGCAACTCGACCCCATCCTCGCGCCGACCGCCGAGGGTAAGGATCTGGCCAATCAGCTGCTCAATCTGGGCGCGAACCTCGACCTGACGCTGCTGAGCCGGGGCGTGCTCGGCGCGTTCACCCGATTCATCATGGGGGACAAGGTCGCCGACTGGCTCGCCATCCCGCGCGAACCGGTGTGGAGTCCGCTGCTGGAGGTCGCATGGGGTCCGTTCGTGGCCGTGCGCGAAGGCGTGCTGTCGGTGGCCCCGGTGGTCGATGCCCCGTACTGGATGTTCGACGAATTCCTGCGTCAATTCGCCATGTGGTACCTGGCCGAACTCCGCATGCCGTTGAGCATCGAGATCCCGCTGACCAACCGGTGATCGAAACCGCCTGTGCCCCCTCGCGATACACCGGCGATGCAATGAAACAGCTAACGTAGCTGCGTACCATCGAACGGTCTGTAGGAGGACACCGTGGAAGCTGTGCCGCCCGCGGCCGGGAAATCCCTCATCGAACGTGCCTATTTGCAGGCGGTGCAGCAGACCGACGACACCGACCGGATTCGCTCGCGCGTGCTCGACGCGGCCGCGGAACAGTTCCGGCACTGGGGAATTCAGCGCTCGACCATGGAGGACGTTGCCCGCCGGGCGGGTGTCTCCCGCATCACGGTCTACCGCCGATTCGCCACCAAGGAAGATCTGGTCGAGCACGTCATACTGCGGGAGTTCCGGGGCTACTTCGATACGTTCCTGGTCGATATCGCCGCCGCGACCACCCCGGCCGATCGCGTCGTAGCCGGTTTCGTGAGCTCGCTGCGCTCACTGCGCGGCAACCCGCTGATCGGCACCCTGATCACCGCCGAACCCGATCAGTTCACCAGCTCACTGATCGGCGACGGCGGCCGGGCGGTGGCGATGGTCCGGGAGTTCGTCGCCAACCAACTCGGCGTGGAACAGCGCGCGGGCACGATCTCGGCGGACCTGAACACCCCGCTGATCGCGGAGATGATGGTCCGAATCTGCGCGTCATTCCTGGCGATACCGAGCCAGCTCGTCGATCTCGAGGATGAAGAGCAGCTCGCTCGGATCGCCCGCCAGTTCCTGGTCCCCATGCTCGAACTGTGACCTGGCGCACGATTCTTCGATCGCTGTCATAGGCCGTGCGTACACTGCGGTAATCCGGCCGGAGGTTGGTGCGGGCGGACGTTGATCGAGATAGCAGGAGGTTTCGTTCCGCACCGAGGGGGCCGAACGTGCTCGTTGATCTGCGCTTGGTTCGTGACTGGTGGCGTGAGGACGTCGACTACCGATGGGTGGTCGACGCGATCGACGCCCGATCGGCACTGGACGGACTCCGTGTCGCGGTAGGTCTGTGTGGTCTGGCCGCACCGATCATCGCCGTACTGACCGTGTTGTCTCCGACGCGGCCGATGGATTCGACATCGCGAATGCTGCTGTGGCTGTTGGCCGGGATCGGTGTGGTGTGGTGTGCCCGCTGGTGGTTGCGGCCGTGGCCGGGGGAGATCGAATCGCTCGTGCTCATTGCGATCGCCGATGTCTGCGTGACGGCGGTGTGCGCGGTGAGTCCCGGATATGTCGTGCGCGCGGTCGGCATGATGATGCTGTTGATCATCGGCATCTATGTCAGCGCGCTGCACAGTCCGAGAGTGCTTGCTGTGCAGACGGTTTGGTCGCTGCTGGCCGCGGTTCTGCTGGCGATACCGCTGGTGCGTGGCGGCGACATCACCTCGGCGATGATCATGCTGCTGGGTATGTCCGCGGCGGTCATCGTGCCGCCGGGCCTGCAATTCTGCTATTCGCTGCTACGCGGCGAAATGCTCTCCGACCCGTTGACCGGGCTGCTGAGCAGGCGCGGCTTGGACTATCACGCCGCGATCTGGTTCTCCCGGCCCGCACCGGCCCCGGCCTGCGTGCTGATGATCGACCTCGACCGTTTCAAAGCCGTCAACGACACCCACGGCCACTCCGCGGGCGATGAGGTCCTGATCTCCACCGCCGACCGGCTACGCCGGACCGCGCCCGCGGACAGCATCGTGTCGCGTTTCGGCGGAGAGGAATTCGCGATCATCGTGCGCCTGCCCGTTGATCCGGCCGCCGAGGTAGCCGATCGACTACGCCGCGCCGTCGCCGAACCGACCGGAGCCATTGCCGTCACCGCCAGCATCGGATTGGCTCCTTTCCCGGCTCGCCGCGGCCCGACCCGCCATGACGATCTGGTTCGCCGCACCCTCTGCTCCGCCGACAATGCGATGTATCGCGCAAAACAGCAGGGCGGCAATGCGATCGTTATTGCCGAAATTCGGAACCTATCCGAAACGCCGGGGTGAACCTACCCGCCGGGTGCGGACTCGGCAGCTATGTTCGTGAACGAAACAACATGGCCGAAATCCGCACAATTGTGGCCGTGTTTTATCGGCTGAACACCTCGGGCGGTCTCTACTCTAATGCGTGGTGAGCCGTCCCCGCCCGGGGCGGCGCGTTCGGTCCCACCTGCACCGGGACCGAACGGAAGCGATCCCGGGTTCCTGACTATCCGAGGGGAGATCACGATGGGTACCGAAACCAGTGGCGCGCTGAAGTTGATGGCGCAGATCCTGTCCAGCTACAGCAGTCTCGAAGAATTTCTCGCGCACCTGCGCAGTGAACTCGATGCACCCACCCAGGAACTTCCCCGCATCGACTTCGGCACCGTCGCTCGGCCCGGGCGTCACGCCGCAAACCACTGACGATCGCCGTTGCCGCACAGCGGCAACGCCGTCGTTATCGCCGAATCGATGACCCGGTGGTTGACCACCGGGGCGCGATTACGGCGCTACTTTCTCGTCCTCGAGCATCCCGCGAAGCTGTTCACGCAATTCCGGACTGTCCTGATGCTGGTGAACCGAGACCGCATGCTCGGCCGCCGCTCGCAGGACTTCGTCTTCCTCGCCGGAAATGGTGAGCGTGCAATTCGAGTCGCTGGGGAACCGACGACAGTCAGCTACCTTTCTCGTCATCGGAAACCTCCTTGCAGATCATTAATGGTGCTTCTCCACGATAGACCTGCAATGGTGCGGCAATCACGAAAACGAGTAGCCCGAATTGCTCAGAGATGCGGCGACAGCAGGGTGAGGATCGCGAGCGCCGACAGGGCGGATCCCCCGGCCAGCGTGGCCAAACCAGCCTGGGCGCGCACGAGTCGATCGCGCTGCGGGGTGCCGTTCGTGCTGCGGTCCAGCATCGAGATGACGGTTCGGCCGGCACTGGTTTGGTATGTCACGGTCATGATCGGGGGACTACCCCGCCTCGATCACCTCAAACCGTTCGCACAGGAACCGCGTCGAGATTCTGCGCCCCAGTGGTTCGTGCGGACCGGCGGTTTGCGTCGAAATCTGTTGTGCACTAGTCGAAGTCGTACACCGTGACGGCGATCTCCCGGGCCAGCAGGGTTTCGGAGATGATCGGCTCGATCCGCTCCCAGCGCCCGCCCGCCAGACCACAGCCGATGCGCGGCATATGCACACTGGCGTCGAGCCGCATCGCGTCATCGCCGACAGTTCGCAAGCACCGAGCCAGGGCGTCATAGCGAATGGGTGGACCGCCACTGCCCGTACGCATTCCGTGCTGGCCGATCATGTTGGCCACCCAGACATCCGCACGAACCTGAATCAATTGTGTTGCCCCGAGCCCGAAGTCGTTCCGCGCCCGGCCCCGATGCCATTCTCGATAGGTGCGCTCCGGCTCGGGCCAGCGCTTCGATATCGACAGCACAAACCCTTTGCCCCACCCGCCGAGATCATTGCAAACATGCGCAATAATCTTCGGCCCCTTGGCCTGAGGGCTCGTCGCATCACCCTTGATCACCCGCAGCGTCCGCACCTCGCGATGCTGGCAGCGGCCCACCCACGCGTCAATCGGGTTTCGGTCGCCTACCGCTCAGGTGTGCCTGCCCGTATGCCCGTGCTTGTCCTGAAGGCATCCGCAGTACTGCGAATATCCGCTCGTATCGAACCGAACGATGGTCGTCTGCGCCCGCAGCCCCCGCCCTTCGAGATCGCTCTTGCTGACCGGCCGAACCCAGTGCTCCCGCCGCTCGACGTCGGTCGTCTCGAGCATCATTTCATCCTCACCGAGCTGAAAATGACTGTGCAACAAGGCAACCCCGAACCGCTCCAAATTCCCATACTTCTCCAACACCCCCCGAATCTCATCCAGACAGGCGGCATCCCCATCCCCGATAGGCCGCACCTCATCAATATCCTCGAGACTGTTCCACTGCAATGGATTAAGCGAGACCCGACTCATACCGTCGCTCCCAAACACTCGACCCGAACAAGTTCCGCCGAATTCTCCCGCCCCACCCGCACTCCCCACTAGAGCCGAAGGTCACCGAGCAACTCATCTGTGCTCACGGACCGATCCAAGGGCGAGAAGTACACGGACAGAACAGAAACCAATCGTCCCCCGAGACCTACGTGCTGGTCCTATCGCCCGGGCCGCGACGACGGAACTCGATGCCGAGCTTCTCGGCTTCGCGGCGGATCTGTTCGCGCTCCTCCTGAGTGGTTTCCACGCGCTCGATGCGCATCGTCTCCTGAGTCAGTGCTCCCACGTCATTCCTTCACCGCGGGAGCTCGTCGCCGCGCGATCAAGTCCTGCATTTTCTGCGGGGAGGCGGCGGTCGAGTTGACGCCGGTGGTGGTGATTTCCTCGATCTTCGCCTGGAGGCGTGCGTACGCCCCCGGTGACCGTTGCTCGATGGCGGCGACGTGCCGCCAATGTGCCAGCAGCACGAAGACCTCTTCGAAGTCCATCGAGGTTTTGACCTCTTCCAAGGTCAGCGCCCACTCGCGATCGAATACCGGCACGGCCATGGCGGGCAGCGCGGCCCGGATCTGCGCCGGGTCGCCGCTGGGCACGAGCACGCCCGAATGCGGATCAGGCGCGGGGGAAGCCATGGCAGAAAGATAGTCGAACGCTCCGACAAGGTCGCCGACCATGGGTGCTCGATCGCAATTGCCGAACCCGAAGCGGTTTTCGACGCGGCCCGGCTCTCTGACGTGGCGTTCTTACCGAGGTGTGTGTCCGGCCGTTATCGGAGAGTCCGCAGGAGGTTTACAGTCCCGTCCGGTTGGTATTTCTATGGGGTCGGCGCGGCACGAGTTTCACCGGTCGAGCCGATACGAGAGCCCCGCCCCGTGGGCCTGTGCGCCGCCGGGCGAGGCTCTTGTCCACGCTTTGCGGAGACCATTCGGAGAGGTCTCGTGCCTCGATGAGGCTATGCCGACTCGGCGACTCGATCGAGGGGTCATTCGGGATCTGTGCCGTAGATGGAGCGGTGTTCCTTGGCGAAGGCGCGGCGGCCGAGGAGGTGCCAGGCGAGGCGGGCGGGGAAAGGCATGTCGGCGAGGAACTTTCGGCGGTCGGTGGGTGGGACGCCTTGCAGGACGAAGCCGAGGAAGATCAGTTGGCGGTCTTTGGGGATGGCGCCGCGGCCGTGTTCGCCCAGGGCGTTCCATTCGTGGGTGGTCATGAACCGCTCGGCGAGGGGGAGGATGGAGACCTCCTCTTCGGTCATGTGCTCGTCCAGGGCGGTGGCGAGGGCGGACAGGGTGGTCGCGAGTTGGTCGCGGATTTGCGGGTGGGCGGATGTGGCGAATTCCGTGGCTTGGTGATCGGCTCGGGCGATCAGTTCGGCGATGCGCTCGTGTTGTTCTTCCATTCGAAGGATCAGTGCGCCATCGGTTTTCGCGCGCTCGAGCAGTAGCGGCCACATCAGCTCGTCTTCGGCGGTGTGGTGGTGATGCAGGCCGGTGTTGAGCTCGGTCAGAAAATCCACGATGCGGCGTGCGCGGGCGGTGTCCGCGTCGGCGACACCGCGCACCAGGGCCGGTAGCGCGTCGAAATGGCGGCGGAAGGCGCGGTGGATGAGCAGCATATCGGTGGTGTCGGGGCGTTCGACGGTGTGGGTTGTGGCGGTCATGTGCCCACTGTGCGTGGATCCACTTGTAGGGCACTTGCAATAGAATTTGCCGCCATGGTGCGGATTCAGGTGCTCGGTTCGCTGACCGCCCAGACCGGGCGTGGCAGCGTGGATCTCGGCGGTCGCCGCCAGCGCGGTGTGCTCACCCTGCTGCTCATCGCGCGCGGCGCGGTCGTGCCCGTCGACCGGCTCATCGATGACCTGTGGCGCGGCGAACCGCCGACGCGCGCACTTGGCACCCTGCAGGCCTACATCTCGCACCTGCGCAAGCTCCTCGAACCGGATCGACTACCCCGCGCACCGGCCACCGTGCTCGTGAGCCAGGCGCCGGGATATGCGTTGCGGCTCGCCCCCGAAGCGGTCGACGCGTGGCAGTTCGAAGCCGAACTACGCGGCGCGCCAACAGATCCCGTGGAACGAAGGCACCGCCTCGAACAAGCCCTCGGCCGATGGCACGGCCAGGCGTTCGCCGAGTTCAACGATGAATCCTGGGCGCGGCCCGAAGCGAGCCGACTCGAAGAGCTGCGCTTGGCCGCACGCGAACGCCTGGCCGCGACACTGATCGAACTCGGTGACCCGACCGCTGCCGCCGTGGAAGCGGATGCCTTGACCAGTGCGCATCCACTGCGCGAGGAGGCCTGGCGGATATCGGCGCTGGCGCGATTCCACGCGGGACGGCAGGCGGACGCGCTCGCGGCATTGCGCGCCGCACGGGAGATTCTCGCCGATCAACTCGGCGTCGATCCCGGCCCGGCCCTGATCCAGCTCGAGGCCGACCTGCTGGCGCAACGCATTCCGATCGAGCTCACCGCGCCGACTCCATTGCCGTCGCCGACCGCCGTGCCCGCCGAGGCGCATTCCGAATTCATCGGCCGCACCAGGGAACTCGACGAACTGATGCGCGCGGCGGGCCCGGGTTCGCCTCGTGTCGCGGCGGTGATCGGGGAAGCCGGTAGCGGCAAATCGCTCCTGCTACAGCGTTTTCGAGCCGAGTTGGTATCCAACGGCTGGCGCGTGATCACGGGCCGCTGCCCCGAAGAAGACGGCGCACCACCGGCCTGGGCGTGGGTGGAGGCATTGCGCGAACTCACCGCCGCCGTCGACCCCGGCGACTACACCGCACCGCTCGAGCCCCTACTGACCGACCGCCGCACCGGACGCGACGCCGATGCCTCGGTCGGACGATTCCTGCTGCATCGCGCCGTCGGCGCATACCTGGACGAGACGGCCCGCTCACAACCGCTCGCGGTCATACTCGACGACCTGCACCGCGCGGACCTGGAAACGCTCACCCTGCTCGGCAGCGTGGCGAAATCGGCCTCGATCCTGATCGTGATCGCCTACCGCCCCGACGAGATCGGCACATCGCTGGGGGAGGTGCTCGGCTCACTGGCCACCACGACTGCCGCGCGAATCCACTTGCGCGGCTTGGACGTCGACGACGCGGCAGTCCTCATCCGCGCGGTCGCCGGGCACGATCCCGCGCGGGCGACCATCGAGGCATTGACCGAGCGCACCGGCGGAAATCCCTTCTACCTCACCGAAAGCGCTCGCCTACTCGCGAGCGAGGGCGCGCTGGTGGCGACCTCGGAAGTACCGCAGGGCGTGCGCGATGTGCTGCGGCGACGCTTCGCCCGACTGCCCGAGGTCAGCGTGTCGATCCTGCGGCTGGCCGCGGTGATCGGGCGCGAATTCGATATCGAGGTGCTGATCGGCGCGGCCGAGATCGGCGAGGACGAAGTCCTCGATGCCGTGGAAGCCGGTGTACTGGCCGGGCTGCTCGAGGAGCCGGATTCCGATCACGCGCGGTTCACCCACGCCCTGATCCGCGACACGTTGATCGCAGACCTGTCCCGCGTCCGCCGTCGCCGCTGGCACCTGCGCATCGCCGAGTCCATCGAGCGCACCCGCCCCGACGACTTGTCCGCGCTCGCACACCATTTCGGCGAATCCCTCACCGCCGCAACGGCACGACGGGCCGCGAACGCCGCACACGCGGCAGCCGAACAGGCCGAACGCCGATTCGCCCACGATGCCGCCGCCGAAAGCTACGGTCGCGTCGTCACCGCGCTCGAACGGATCAGCGGTGAGAGCACCGCGGCCGAACGAGTCACCGCCCTCTCGCGAATGAGCAGGAGCTACCTCGCCGCGGGTTCGGGCCCGCAAGCTCGCGATGCCCGCGATCGGGCGGTCGCGGTGGCCGATACCCCCGACTTGATGATCGAGGCGCTCACCGCGTGGGACACCCCGACCCCCTGGCTGAACCGCGCCTACGGATACGTCGACCACCAGATGGTCACCGCGATCGAGACCGCGCTGCGCACACCCGAGCTCACGCCACAGGCACGTTGCAGGCTCCTGGTCGCATTGGTCCGTGAGATCGGCGGCGAACTGCACGACCGAGCGCGCGAGGCAGCCGAACAGGCCGAATCCCTCGCACGCGAACTCGGCGATCCGCGAGTGCTGGGACTGGCGTTGCAGGCGCGAACCTCGGTGTACGACACCTCGATTCCACTCGCCGATCGCGACCGGCTCGCGGCCGAGTTGATCGCCCTCGGCGAGGACAACGCACTGCCCGCCGTCGCGCTGATCGGGCGCAACGCCGCCCTGCAGGTCGCCGCCGCGGGCGGCGATATCGACCGCGCGCGGGCCGAACTCGCGGCCGCGACCGCGCTGGCCGACCGCTACCACTGGGCGCAGGCCCGGGCCGCGAACCTCATGGGCCAGGCCATGATCGCGCACCTGACGGGCGAGTTCGAAGCGGCGGAACAGCATTACCTGCGCGCACACGAAATGTTCAGCCGCCATGGCGTTTTCGACTCGGACGGCAATCTGCTTATCGCGATCCTCACCATCCGGCTCACGCAGGGCCGGATCGGCGAATTCACCCAACCGCTCACCGAGGCGTTCGCACACCTCGACACCGCGGGCAATGACCTGGCAGTCGACCCGCTGGCCTTGGCGCTGCTGGCGACCGGCGACCGGCCCGGTGCGCTGGCGGCGACACGGTCTCGCCGACCCCTGCGCAACGACTTCTTCCGCTCGCTGTTCCTCACCGTGCGCGGTATGGCCGTCGCCGGTCTCGAACAGCGTGGCGAGGCGGAACATGTGTATGAGCAGTTGCGCGTGTACTCGGGTCAGATCGCGGGCTCCGACACCGGCGCGCACGCCGTGGGGCCGGTCGACACCGTGCTCGGTGACCTGGCGGCATTGCTCGGCAAGCCCGACCAGGCCGCCGAGCACTACACATCTGCCGAACGCCTAGCTCGCCGCTGCGGATGCCGGGAATGGATCAGCGCGGTCCAGCACCGCATCGGTTTACAAGTCGATCACTAGTCGTCTCCGGAAGCTGGATGGCACATCACCCAGCACAAGGAGCGCCACCATGCCGACCGACCGACAGCTCAAGACCATCACCACCATTCACCGCGCGGTGATCACATTCAGTGGCGGCATGCTCGGCACCACCTTCAAAGGCATGCCGACGATCAAGCTGACCACCACCGGCCGCAAATCCGGCCGTGCGCACACGGTCGTGCTCACCGCACCGATCATCGACGGCGACACGATTGTCGTCGTCGCCTCCCGCGGCGGTGATCCCACCGATCCGGCCTGGTTGCACAACCTGCGCGCCAATCCCTCGGTGCGGGTCGCCCGGGGGAATGGTCCGGCTCTGCCGATGACGGCTCGGGTCCTGTCATCGGCAGAGCGGGACGCGCTATGGCCCGAGGTGATCTCGGCGCATCCCGGCTATGCCGACTATCAGGCGCTGACGACCCGAACCATTCCCCTGGTCACCCTGACACCCTAGGCCTGACGAAAACAGAGTGTGCCCCACTGGAATCCGGCCCCGATCGCGGACAGGAGAAAGGTATCTCCCGCGTTGATCAGGTTCTCACTGCGCGCTTGATGCAGTGCGGTGACGACCCCCGCGGATCCGGTATTGCCGAGCATGTCCAGGGTGACTGGAGCTCGCCACATCGGCACCTCGAGTTCGGCCATCGCGGCGATGAGGATATTGAGGTTCGCCTGATGCAGAAAGAAGTGATCGATATCGGTGACGGCGAGCCCGGCCCGACCGACGGCGGCGCGAATACTCTGCGGCAGGCAGCTGGTCGCGGTGTCCCACACCGCTCGGCCGTCCATGCGCAGATAGTGCTCACGATCGGCGACGGTCTGCTCGCTGGTCGGCAACCGGGATCCACCGGCCCGGATCTCCACACTGTGTGAGAGCTGAGATCCGAAGTCCCAGGCCAGTATTCCGGCCTCGGGGGTGTCGGTGCGGGTGAGCACGATCGCGCCCGCCGCGTCACCGAAGAACACGCCGGTGGTGCGGTTACGCGGATCGGTGACCCGGGACGCGCAATCGGCGGCGATGACCAGCACCGCGCGCGCCGAGACCTGCAGCAGATGGGCGGCGAGCAGAATCGCTTGCAGCCCATTGGCGCACGCGGCCTGGGTGATATCGATCGGTAGCGCTCGATGCGCGCCGATGCGTTCCTTGACCATCAGTGCCGTCGAGGGCAGCGGCTGGTCGTAGGTGTAGCTCGCGACGATGACGGCATCGAGTTCGCCGGGCGAGATTCCCGCCTCGGCGAGCGCCGCCGGAGCCGCCGCGACGCACATATCCGAGACTGCCAGGTCGGGTGCGAGCCGTCGGCGTTCACGAATGCCGGTGCGGCTCAAAATCCATTCGGCCGAGGTGTCCAAGGTCCTGGTCAGTTCGTCGTTCGTGACGACGGTCGCGGGTAGATGAACGCTGGAGCCCGACACGGTCACCGGCAGCGGTCGCGCAACCGGTGGCCGAACGGACACGGGACGCGGCTCGGCCACCATGCCCGTCATGCGGGGATCCCGTCATGTGTGGCGGCAGTGTTGTAGTCGGGACTGATCAGATGATCGAGATCCACATAGAACCTCCCGGATTCACACGGTCTGCCGAGCAGGATGCGCCGCGCGGCCGAGGTGACCAGCGCACCACCCAGCGCCACATCGGACGCCAATTGCGGCCAGCTGCTGAGTGTTCGGCCGATCTCGCCGAAGGATGCGGCCAGCTCGGGGCTGATGCGTTCGGCGTCGACCATCGCCAGAATGAGATCCGACTTGGCTTGAGGGGTCAGTTCGGGCAGATCCGCCGCATGCAGATCACCGATGCGCCCGTGCAACAGCGGACGGTCGGGCTCGAGGTCGAAACGCTCGATATCGAGCATGCCGCGATCGTTGCAGTCCATGACCACCGGAATGCGCAGTGCGCGTGCGCATTCCCGCGCCGCGATCTTGACGTACGGGGTATCGCATTCCTCGACCAGCAGATCGATCGGAGTCCCGTCGCCGTGGAAGAACTCGGTCATGGTCTCGTCGGTGAGCCCGCCCGTGAAGATCTCGATATCCAGATACGGGTCGATCTCGTACATCTGGCGCGCGCACAGCACCGCCTTGCCGACGCCGAGGTGATGCACGCTCGCGCGCAACCGGTTCATATTCGACAGGCTCAGATCGTCGAAGTCGGCCAGGCGGAACGCCCCACCGACTCCTTCGAGCGCCATGGTGACCGCGGCGCTGTTACCGACCGACAGCCCGATGATCCCGATCCGATGCTCACGCAGTTGACGCTGTTGGGGGCGTTCGATTTTCCCGCGATTGCGGTCGGCGCGCACGAGCCGGAACTCCTCGCGCGGCAGCACATGCACCAGCCGCCCGGACCACGGATACCAGAACCAGCTGCCGTAAGCCCACGGCTCGACCCCGGCGAGCTGTTCCTCTATCTTGCGTTCGAGGTCGGCCTCGGTGTGGCGAAGATGCGGTTCGCGGCAGCTGATCAACTCCGCCAGCTGGGCGTCGATGGTGTCGTACACCGCGGTGATGTGGTCCGACTCGAGCAGTGCGGTCAGGGTCGCGTAGTCGGCGGCATGGCAGGGTTCGAGCAGCACCGGCTGCCAGGCATCGCGATCCGGTGCGACTCCCGAGGTGAGAGCCGCTGGCTCGGGCGGGTTTTCGGATCCCGCCGAGGCCCACTCCGCGGGGCTGTCGTGCATGAGCGATGGGAATCGGTGGCGCAATTCGCTCACCAGGTCGGTGTACTCGCCCGCGCCGTCTGCGGTGCGGTGCCGCAGAATCACCACGTCCTCGGTGTACCGCTCTACATAGCAACGGGTTCCGGGCACCGGATGGAATCCGAACCGGCCGTGGAAGCGGTCCTGGCCGTCCTTGGTCCCCGAGGTGCCGATCATGAGCTTGGCGCCGAGGTGGTGCGCCGCGCCGATCGCGACCGCGTTCAGGTAGACGCCCAGCCCGAGTTTGCGGGCACGATGCTCGACCACCAGGCGGCTGTGCTCATAGGTATCGGCGGGCTCGGCGCCTTCCTCGGCGAGCAGCCGCTCGTAGCGCTGCTCACCCAGATGCGCGCGCGACTGGAACAGTTCGCCGGTCTCCGGCGTCGACAGGCGAATGTAGCCCAGCACGGGGCCGCGCGGATGTCGGCGGGCGATGAAATGCCATGCACCGTAATCCAATTCCTGATCATCGACATGCGCGCCGCAGGCGTCGCGGAACTCCGGTCGCCTGCCGTTGTCGTACAGGATGCGAGCCCGCAGTTCTCGTAATCGGCTCACCCGATCCGCGTGATCGGCACCGCTGCGCGGTATCCGAAACGCTGAAACATGCCACCGCACATCATGATCGAGGGTGCGGATATCACGTCGTTCGACAGGCATGCGGGATCCATCAGATGCCGACACGGGCATGGAACCTTTCCGGGGGTTCGTGTGTGTGGGTGGCCTGGCGTGAGCGAGTGCTTGTGTGTGGGTCCGAACGGTGGTGCAGTGTGGGGCCGCACCGCGAATTCGGTTGCTAAATAATAGCTTGAGGGGGATGTGAAGTATCCGTAACGCAGATTCGGCGCGGCGCATAACGGCTGGGGCATAGCCTCGAAATGGCGATTCTGTCCCAGAACAGTCGAAGAAATGATTGATTGCTACAAGATTGCTATAAAAGGCTGCCCAAAACCGCTTTCTTGGCCGAATATGGCCTGTTGCTTTCAGATTGACAAGGTCGCGGGGTAGCACAACGAGCGTCGGCCCACAAGGGCATCGAGGTCCGGATGTGCGGATCGGAGTGAGGCTTGCGGGAGGAGGGTTGCTCGGTGGTGGCTGACCAGACTGGTCCTCACTATCGAGGAGAGGGTTCGGCCGAATGAATGTGGTGAAACGACGGGGTAGGTTGCTCGTCGGGCTGGTGATCGTGACCGTTGCGGTGGGAGCTGGGACGGGTGGGGCGGTGGTAACCCGGGTCATCGACGATCGGCGCGAGAGCACGAACGCGCTGTCGGGGGATCCGAACGTTCCGCTCGTGTGTGCGGACAGCCGCCCGGGCAAGGTCGATCCCGGCAGCTACGGGATGCAGAACAATGGATCGTTCCTGCATCCCGCACTCACCTACGTGAATGAAGAGGAACAGCATCCCTTCCCGGGCGGGGGAGAGGACCTGTTTCCCGCGACCGGCGGATACGACCCGAACACCTACAAGAGCGACAACGTGACCGTCGAGGCGCACTATCCCGGCAAGCAGTTCACCCCGGATCCATTCCACTCCTGGCAGAACATCGTGGATTTCGACGGCCGCCGGTACATGTTCCAGTACGACCGCAGCGAGGCGCGGGTGTACGACATCACCGACGTCAAGAATGTGCGGGTCGTCGAATCGCTGAGCCGCGATGATGTCGCCGATGTCGCGGGCAACGATGAGGCCGTCGCCGGAAAGGATTGGGCCGCACACGATTTCTGGGGAGCCTCCACGATTCAGTGGAGTCCGCGGTACAACGGCTACATCATGGTCCAGAGCTTCGAGATGCGGCGACAGGTGCCGTTCTGGATGGGCGACACACCGGACAAGAGCAAATACGCTGCGGCCGACGGTGTTGCGGCGGCGCGCGCCGATACCCAGCTCAAAGGCTTCAAGGTCTACAAGCTCAACGGTCCCCGCAAGAAGGACTGGGAACTGCTCGCGACGGTGAGCACCGATGAGACGCAACAGAATCCGCTGGCACCGGATATGACCAAACCGCAGCAGGGCTCGGGGTCGCTGGACGTGCCGCAATGGAACGGCGGGCGCTACATGTTCCTGTCGACCGCGCCCAGCGATGACTGGTCGAACCAGGAGTATCCGACGTACCTGTACGCCAATGGATTCCAGGTGTGGGATATGGCCGATCCCGCGACGCCCAAGCTCCTGGACACCTGGCATCGCGACGGCATGGTGCGCGGAGAGGATGCCGCCTACCGCGCCAACCCGCGCTGCGGCAATCGCACCTCGTGGATGGGCTCGCGCAATCCGCTCTACATTCCGACCCCGATCGAGGAGGGCGGCAAATACGGCTTCGCGGCCATGGGCGGCTTCGGGCTCTCGATCCTCGACATCTCCGATCCGTCGAACCTTCGCGAGGTCAGTCATCTCGACATCCCCATGTCGGTGTCCGGAACCGAAGCCGACAATGTCGATGTCTCGCAATTCGAGTCGACCGGCATGGTCTATCTGAGCGGCTACCCGCTCTCGGAAGACTGCTATGAGCCGTACAAGGACATCTTCCAGATCGATGCCTCGAATCCGGCGACACCGCACATTGTCGGACGGCTGCCGCGCCCCACACCACCGGCGGGCGCGACGGTGACCGACTACTGCCAGCGCGGCGGCAGCTTCGGCCCCAAACGCAGCGGCTACTACACCTCACCCGGCGACCCGAAAAACGGCCTGCTCATCTACGACTTCTACAACGCCGGCGCCCAATTCTTCGACGTCACGGACCCCCGAAACCCCAAGATCGCAGGCTACTTCGCCCCACCCACCTTCGGCCCCGAAACCGACGACTGGGCCCGCAGCAACCCGACCCACGGCGTCTACATCGAATACGACCGCAATATCGCCTGGCTCATGACCAACGACGGCATCTACGCCCTATCGTCCCAATCCCTGCTCGGCACACCGAATCTCGGCGCCCCCGCCGAGCCATACCGCACCAGCTCACGCTGACGCCGGGTCATCGACCACATCCTGGAGCGCGTCGATCCGGTCCTGCACCACCTCGGCGCGCGCCACCAACTCGACCCGATCGGGCTCGGTAAGACTCTCGGCCCCAAGCTTCTCGTACACGCACGACAGCGCGGACCGTAGATTCTCGAGCTCCATACCTGACTCCACGAACCAACCCTACGGCCGAAGGTGGCGTATCTATGTAGCGGCTCACAGCGACTGATCGGCAGCCTGCCGAAAGAGCGCGCACAACACCAGCGAGCGTTTGCTCGGCTTGCGCGCAAGTGGTGAGGTGGCCCTGCTCGCGACCCCTTGCTCACACCGAGCCGATGACTCGATCATGCCGCCACCTGTGGCGCAACTGCGAAAACCGCTTTCGCTGAAGATCTTTCAGAACTAGATTGCTCAAACATGGCTGAAAAGCCAGAAAGCTGACGAAGAATGCTTCAGTCTGTTGATCGGCCAGTTTGGTTCGTGGAGGAGACGATGACTGCTGCGGACAGGCTTCGTGCCGAAGGGTTCATCGAAGGCTTCATCGAAGGGTTCATCGAAGGCTTCATCGAAAGCAACGCCGAGAGTTTGCTCGACTTGCTGGCAGTCAAATTTGGGGCGGTGCCTGAGCGGATCCGCGTTCTCGTGTGCGGGGGCGACGTAGCTCGGTTGCGGACGTGGAGTGCGCGGTTGCTCGCGGCCGAGACATTGGACGATGTGTTCGCTGACCCGAACTGACGTGAAGGTCGGCAGGTTGCGCACGCGGCTTCACTCGTACGCGTTCGATGGTGCCGGGCGCGTCGGGACCGGGGTGATTCGCACATCGGTCGCGATACCGAGCTGTCCCAGCGTGAGCGGCATCATGCAGTCGCGTACGGGATGGGTGAAGATCGGGTCGAGGTTCGGGTCGGTGCGTATCGTCGCGGATTTGAAGTAAGGACCGAAGGGTTGTCCGCCGGACACGCTCACGCCGAAGCAGTCGACCTCGAGAATGTAGGTGCCCTCGGCGCAGTGTGCGGAGGCTCCGCTCCACCACCGATCGAGTGTGCAGCCTTGCGGGTCGGCGAGTGCCGAGGCCGCCACGACCGTGGTCGTGGTTGCGGCGGTCGCGATCAGGATTGCCGTCGCGACCATGCGGCGAACAACTGTCATATGATCTCTCCGCTCCTCGCCCGGAAGTACTTCTCGGCCACAGACGCTAGTGCGTGGCGCGGTTCGACCGGCGAAAGACACGAGCGTTGCGACGACTCGAAGGTGATCGCGGTCCGGTCTTCCACCGAGGCGGAGGTCGCTCGTGCTGGTGCGGATCGGTTTTCGATACTTCTGATTAGCGGCCGGGAATTCGGTTATGCCGCTTCGGAGACAACGATGGAGAGGACCAATGCCCTTCAGCCCGAAGCACGTCATAGCCGCCCTTGCCATTTTGGCAGCCACCTCCGGCACCACCGTCGCCACCGCCCAGCCGCCTGCCAATGAGCCCACCGCCGAGGCGGACGTGACCCAAGCGGTCCGTGACCACACCCGGCACATCGGTGAACGCTTACCGGTGTTCGGACACGTCTATTCCGATCTCCCCGCATGGCCGCTGGCCTTCGTCACCGCCGACCCCCAGGAGTTCTACGATCTGCACGGTGTGCGCGTGGAACTGACCGGCCAGGGCGCCCAGACGCTCGCCACCGGCGACATCTTCACCGGGACGATGACCATCACCGGTCGCACCGGCGTGACGGATCCCGTTGTCTCCCTGGACGATGTACATGTCATCGACCATCGCCCGGCAGGCTGGGGCTGAGGACGACACCCGCACCGAATGAGACCGGTTGTCGCGCACAGCGATAGCGTTCTGCTCGCGGCGAATCAGGTCAAAATGACGAGCCGGTGCCGCCGAACGGCCACGGTGGGATCGGGCTGTCGTCGATCACCACATTGTCGTACCTGATCCCGAAGACCGGGTTGGGCCTGCTGCACGATCCCGTGATGTCATCCGAACAGGGTTCGCTGCGACTACCGCACCCACCGTTCACGCTCGTCGTCCGATGCGCGGGAAGGTAGGCCCGAACCACACGCTCCGCTCCAAAACCACAGTTGGAGACCACATCTACGCGATAGGTGTCATCGGTCTCATTGCGGCACCAGAAGTCGGTGCACGACACCCAGGGCGCCAATACGACTGTCGCCGCGGTGGCGGGCGGCGTGGAAAGAACGAGAGTCACGCTGAACAGCGAACTGGCAACGCCCAGTGCGGCTTTCCATCGGCGGTGCATATCACTCACTCCACGGTGTGCATCCGAACTCAGGATCGAATCTACCCCGCGTTCGAACCGGCTCTGCGGTCCTAGACCGGCCCCAATTCTGCAGGCTTGCACCAGATTTCAATCCATGGTCGGCAGCGCCCGCCAAACTGATATGAAACATCACCAAGCATTTGCTAGTTCAGTTTGAATGGCGCCTGAAATCTCGCTCGCACCCCAAGCTTTGACCGAGCCTGATGACTCGTTCATGCCGCTCACCTGTGGCGCAACTGCGAAAACAGCTTTCGCTGAAGATCTTTCGGAACTAGATTGCTAAAACATGGCTGAACAGCCGGAAAAGTTGACGAAGAACCCCCACGACGCCTACTTCCGACACGTGATGTCCGAAGCGTCCGCGGCCGAGGGTGAACTGCGGGCAGTGCTGCCGGAATCGGTTGCCGCAGAGATGGACTGGGATGCCATGGAACTGCAGTCGTGCAGTTTCGTGCCGAAGGAGCTGCAGTCCCGATATAGCGATGTCCTGTACCAGACCCGCTGGAAGGGCCGCGAGGCATTCGTGTTCGTGCTGATGGAGCACCAGAGCAGCTCGGACAATCTAATGGCGTTCCGGATGCTCGAATACATGGTCGCGATCTGGAACCGCTACCTGCGCAAGACCCCGGGCGCCCGACGCCTGCCGGTAGTGATTCCGGTAGTGGTCCATTGCGATCCGCAAGGACGACGCTGGAGCGCACCCACCGAACTGTCCGACCTCCTCGATATCGATCCCGGAGCACGTGCGGCACTGGGTGACTGCCTACCGCGACTGCGATTCCTGCTCGATGACTTGGGCGCCACCGATGTGGCAGCACTGCGCGCACGGCAATTGACCGAAGTCACCAAGGTCCTGCTTGTCACGCTGAAGATCGCCCCCGGAAATCCCCGCCTGGGCCAGGATCTACTGCCACTAACGCGTGAGCTACGGGTGCTGATCGAGCACTACCCACGCGAATTCGACCAGGTGGTGGCGTATCTTTGGGATGTCGGCCAGACCGACTTGGCCGGGTTTGCACCGTTGATCGACCAGCTCGGTCCACGAGCGAAGGAGATGATGATGACCGCCGCCGAACAGTTCCGCACCGAAGGCCGCCTCGAAGGACGCGCCGATAGTCTGCGCGATCAATTGACAATCAAGTTCGGGGCGGTGCCGGATCGAATCGTCAGTCTCTTGCGTGTGGCTGACGTGTCGCAGCTACGGAACTGGAACGCGCGCGTGCTTACGGCGAATACGCTCGACGAGGTCTTCGCGGAGTAGCACCTTGCAGTTCCACCGGGCCGACGCAGAGCATTAACGATATCGATCAAGCGTTGGGTTACCTCTTTGATCGACCCGCTCGGTCTGCGAGCGAAGGAGATGCCAATGACCGCTGCCGACCAGCTTCGCGCGGAAGGGCGGGCGGAAGGGCGCCGCGAAGGGCACGCTGAAGGTCTGCTCGACCTGTTGGCGGCCAAGTTCGGGGAGGTGCCTGAGCGGATTGACGTTTTCGTTCGTGGGGCCGACGTTGCGCGGTTGCGGATGTGGAATGCGCGGGTGCTCGCTGCCGAGACGCTCGACGAGGTTTTCGCCGAATAGCGGCGCGCAACGGTGTGATGTCACGAAAAAGTCGGGGCATCGGTCCGGGCTGAGTGAATCCTGCCGCTGTTCACCCGACTTACGCTTGCGATCGAAATGCGTTGCTGGGCAGAGGTTCCCGTGAGAGACGTCCTCGTGCCGTGTAGAGGAACGAGGTAGCGGCGTATCCACTGTCGTGTTGATCATCGTGACCTCTGTCGTGGACATCGTCTGAGAATCTGTCGTGCCGGGATGGGTGGCGTTGGTACCGGGGGAGTATGGGGAAACCGGGGTTCGGATCGGGGAATCCCCTGATGCGAGGCGGCCGCATCGTGGGCACGATGGTGTGAAAGCTGTTCGAGCGCCTCGCATTACCTTGCCGGGCGTCTCGGCATGAGGAGGAATGATGACCGCCGGTGGGTATTACGGACAGGATGCTGGGCTGACGGTGGGTGGGGTTCCGGCTGGAATCGGTGGTCGCGCCGCGGCCCGGTTCATCGACTGGATCATCGCGGGCATTGTCGGGGCGATTCTGTTCTGGCTGATGAGCAAGGTGCCGGGAGTGCCGGGGTGGGTCGATGTCCTGCCCGGCGCCGGATTCGGGTTCCTCTACTTCGTGTTCTTCGAGGTGACGAGCGGTGCGACGCCGGGCAAGCGGCTGCTCGGCCTGCATGTCAATGGAGCCGGTAGCTCGGCTCGGCCGAGTGTTGCCGAATCGGCGAAGCGCAACGCCTACATGCTGTTGAACCTGATCCCGTGGATCGGCGGACTGCTGTGGTTCTGCTCGGCGATCGCCATCGCCGTCACGGTCGGCTCGAGCCCGACCAAGCAGGGCTGGCACGACAACTTCGCAGGTGGCACGCAGGTGGTCAAGTCCTGATGTTCGGATCGGCCGGATCACGGTTATCCGGCCGAGACCGAAAGGTCACGAATCGGGCGCGGGGGAGTGGCCATCCATTGAATACTCGCCCCGCCCATTGCTGAGAAGTTGCGGCAAGGCGTAGTTTCAGATTCCGTCGATCGCGATAGCGGTATTGCGAGCACCACGTCTTCGCCATTGCGGCGCGAACGCGACGGGGATCAGGGTCGGGGACCCGCCTGTGGAGGATCGACATGAGTCAATATCCGCGTCCGACAACAGAATTGACCATCCCGCGGTCTCGTGTGGAGACCCGCTTCGGCCGGGTCCTGGTCGTCGAAACGAACCCGGCGATGGCCGAACTCGCGGTCCTGGTCCTCACCAAAGCCGGTCACGAGGCATTCGCCACCGCCACCGCCCACGACGCGCTCACCGTATCCCAGCAATGGCATCCGGACCTGGTGCTCCTCGAGCTGTCCCTGCCCGATTTCTCCGGCGCCAACCTCTGCCGGCAACTGCGCCGGCAAGCCGAGGTCCAAGTCATCGCCTCCTCACTGGACAGCGATCCGGACGAAATCAGCGCCATCTACGCCGCCGGCGCCTGCGCCTACCTCCCCAAACCCTTCCGGGTCAGCGCCCTCCTGGACCGCATCCACACCTGTCTCGGCCCAACCGCGCATTCGTGACCTCGGGAAACCGAATCGCACCGGCGATCCCGGTGCATCCTCAGCCTGCTTCCCGCGTCCGTACCCTGGCCTCGGCATAGGCCAGCAGCGTGGACTCTCCCACCGTCGGTGTCGCTTCGAAGAACTCGACGCTGACCCCTTGAGCAGCCAGCAGTTCGTCGGTCCACAGCGCGCGAATGCCCTGATCCACGCCACTCAAATAGAGTCGGCCCGCGCTCGCGTCCAAACGGTGCGCGTAATCCGCGACCACGGTCAGGAACGTTGCGCTGGCGGTGGTGCGGCCGCGCAACCGCAGAATCACCGCCGGCGCGTGCGCGCCCGCGGGGTCGGGCAGTCGAGCCTGCAGGGTGCGCGCGCCCGCGTAGAACAAGCTCCCGTACACGTCCAGGATCACGATCTCGTTGTCGGACAAGCGTTTCGGTGGCAGTTCCTCCACCAGCCGATCACCGTCCACCCGCAGTCGCACCACCTTCAGATCCATTGCCTCCTGATTGAGCTGCAACAGCAGCGACAGGGCTACCCCGACGCCCACGGCCGCCGTCACCGGCAAGAGCAACGTGGCCAGGAAGGTCACGGCCAACGCGATACGCGAGGTGAAACCGCTGCTCCAGATCGCCGAAACCCGGGTGGGATCCAGCGAACCGATCGCGGCGACGATCAAGACCGCGGCCAGGGTCGGCATCGGGACCCGGCCGACGACACCGGCGAACGCGACCAGAATGGCGAGAATCCACACCCCCGACCAGATCGCCGCCCAGCGGGTGCGCGCCCCGGCGGCACTGTTGAGCGCGGTCTGGCCGACCGATCCGCCCACCGGCATACCCCGGAACAACGCGGCGGCCACATTGCCCACCCCCTGCGCGGTGAAGTCCCGATTCGCTTGTGAGCGGCGGCCATTCGGGTTCGGCGCGGCGTCGGCGACCCCCGCGCCCTGCACGAGCACGATCACCGCGACCGCCGCCGCGCCACCGATCAACGAGGGGCTGATCGCGGTGATATCCGGTAGGTGCGGCAGCGGGAACCCCGACGGGATGGCGCCCGCGTCGGAGACCCGGCGCACCGAATCCCATCCGGCCGCCAGCACCAGCAACGTCGGCACCACGAGTGCGCCCAGCGAGGCGATCAGCCGCAGCCGAGTGCGTGCGAATCCGACCAGCACCGCGATCGCCAGCGTTCCGGTCACCAGCGACGGCACATCGATCTCACCCGGATGGGTCACCACGAACACCGCTTTGGCTGCCGCGACATCACCGCGGGCCGATACACCGGTCAGATCGGGCAACTGACCGAAGACGATATTGGCCGCGATGCCCAGCAGGAACCCGGTCATCACCGAATGCGATACGAAGCGGGTGTAGCGGCCCAGCCGCAGCGCCGCGGCGGCGATCATCACCACCCCGGCGATCAGGGTCAACAGCACCAGCGCCGAGGCCCGGTCCTCGGCCGCGACATCGGACAGCGCCGATCCCGCGGCGAGCGCCGACGCGCTGGTCGTGCTGATGACCATCAACTGTGTGCTGGTCGCCAAGCCACCGAACAGCGGTCCCGCCATGCTCGCGTACAGCCCCGCCACCGGGCTGACCCCGGCAAGCACCCCCGCCGCCATACCGTCGGGCACGCTCCCGACGGCCCCCGGCAACCCGGCCACGACATCGGCCCTGGTCATCCGGTCCTGCGGCAGTGCCGCCCGCAACCGCCGCGAAAGTCCTTCCATGTGAAGCGATCCTCGCGCACCACCGCGGTCGCCGACCTCACCCGAATCGGATGAGGCACGATCGCGCGCACTGCCCCAGCATGAGCCGCATGCCGGAATCGCCAACGCAACTCGGCCCCGTGGAACTGGTCGTGCTCACGTTCCCGCACGCCGAAATCGCCCCCAGTATCGGCACCGCGCTGGCCGCGGCCACCGATGCCGGTTATGCCACCGTCCTGGATCTGGTCTATCTGGCCAAGGACGCCGACGGACAACTCACGCTACGCGAGTTCGCCGAGCCGCTCGACGACCTCGGCCTGGGCCGACTCACCGCGACGCGCGAATTGATCAGCAACGAGGACCTGGAAGTTGTCAGTGGCGCGATGCGCCCGGGCACCTCCGCCGTCGTGGTGGTCTACGAGCAAACCTGGGCCCGCGCGCTGGGTGAGGCGGTCCGCGCCGACGGCGGCGAGGTCGAACTCCATCTCCAGGTGCCGCGCGATGTACTCGCGGCGTCGCTGGCGGAAATCTGAGAAAGGTTGCCGGGCATGGCATTCGGACGAGGAACTGTCGGGCGGCCCGGACTAGCGGGGACCGTCGCGCGCACCGCGGTGCTCGCGGGTACCGCCAACGAAGTCAACCGGCGCGCCGAACAACGCGCGGCGCTCACCGACACCGAGGTCGCCGCCGCCAAGGCTCGCCTACTGGGCTGACGGCTGCCCATCAGACGGTCATCCGGATATGAGCACAGGGGAGGAAACCATGACCAGCACAAACCAGGTTCCAGCATCCGAACCCAGCGACCTGACGGTGCGGCGTCTGGAACAGGCCGCGGCAACGCTGCCGATGTCGGATACGAATGACTTCACCGACGCCGATCGCGGCTTCGTCGCCGAACTGAAACCCGGTGTGGTCGAGGACGCCGACGGAAATGTGGTGTGGGACAACGACTCCTTCGGCTACATCCAGGGCAGCTGCCCGAACTCGGTGAACCCGAGTCTGTGGCGGCAGGCGCAGTTGATGATCAAGCAGGGCCTCTACGAGGTCGCGCCCGGCTTCTATCAGATCCGCGGCCTGGATCTGTCGAATATGACGCTGATCGAAGGCGAGACCGGGGTCATCGTCATCGATCCGCTGATCTCCACCGAAACCGCGAAAGCGGGCCTCGAGCTGTACCGCGCGCATCGCGGCGACCGCCCGGTGACCGGGCTGATCTACACCCATTCCCACGTCGACCACTTCGGCGGGGCGATGGGCGTCACCACCGCCGAAGATGTTGCGGCGGGCAAGGTTCCGCTACTGGCCCCGGCAGGATTCGTCGAACACGCGGTCAGCGAGAACGTCTACGCCGGCACCGCCATGGGCCGCCGTGCGGGCTATATGTACGGCGCCGCGTTGCCGCGCGATCCGAAGGGCCAGATCAGCGCGGGCCTGGGCATGACCACCTCGACCGGCACCGTCACCCTCATCCCGCCGACCAAGGACATCACCGAGACCGGTCAGGAGGAGGTCGTCGACGGGGTCCGCATCGTGTTCCAGATGACCCCCGGCACCGAAGCGCCGTCGGAGATGAACTTCTATTTCCCCGACCACCGCGCCCTGTGCATGGCCGAGAACGCCACCCACACCCTGCACAACATCCTCACCCTGCGCGGCGCGGTGGTGCACGACGCACACGTCTGGTCGCAATACCTGACCGAGGCCATCGTGCTGTTCGGGGCCAAGACCGATGTCGCCTTCGCCTCGCATCACTGGCCCATGTGGGGCACCGACAAGGTCACCGAATGGCTTGCCGGACAACGCGATACCTACGCCTACCTGCACGATCAAACACTCCGTCTGCTCAATCAGGGCTATACCGGCATCGAGATCGCCGAGATGATCCAGATGCCGCCAGCTTTGGAGGGCAGCTGGCATACCCACGGCTACTACGGATCGGTGAGCCACGATGTGAAAGCCATCTACCAGCGCTATATGGGCTGGTTCGACGGCAACCCCGCGCACCTGTGGGAGCATCCCCCGGTCGAATCCGCCAAGCGTCATGTCGCCGTGATCGGTGGTGCCGACGCCGCGGTCGCGGCCGCGCGCAAAGCCTACGATGACGGCGACTACCGCTGGGTGGTGCAGCTGCTCAACTACGTCATCTTCGCCGACCCGACCCATGCCGCCGCGAAAGCGTTGCAGGCCAACGCCTTCGACCAACTCGGTTACGGAGCCGAGAACGGCACCTGGCGCAACTTCTTCCTCTCCGGCGCCTACGAATTGCGCAACGGCAACTTCGGCACGCCCACCCAGACCGCGTCACCGTCGATCATGGCGGCGCTGACCGTCGACCAGGTCTTCGAATCAGCGTCCTTCCTCGTCAACGGGCCCAAGGCGTGGGATCTGCACCTGATCAACGACTGGACCATCACCGACGAGAACACCACCTACCGCACCGAATTGCGCAATGGAGCCTTGATTCACCATGTGGTCCCGGCGGATTTCACCGGGCCCGACCCGGATGCCACCTTCACACTGACCCGGCACGACCTGATCGCCACCATCGCCGGCGGAGTCGATATCGCCGACGCCATCGCCGACGGCCGGGTCCAGGTCTCCGGTGACCCGGCCAAACTACGCCAACTGATCGCTGTCCTGGACACACCGGACCCGGACTTCAATATCGTCACGCCCTAGTGCCGCAGCGGATCTAGCCTGCGGGCCAGCCGCCGTTCGACCGACTCTTGTCGGTGTCGGCGGCAGGCCCATGCTCGATACCGAGCTTCTCGGCGAACAGGCGACGCTGGGTGATCCAGCCGATCACGGACAGGCCGATCCATGCCAGGGTCGCGGTGACCTGTTGCAGCCCCGGATCCGGATGGCGCAGGAAGGCAAGGGAATCGGTCATCCGGCCGAGTCCGCTGAGCACCATGCTGGCGCCGCCGATGGAGGTCAGCCACAGCAGCGCGCGGGCACGGAACTTCTCGGCGAGGAACGCACCCGCCACGCAGACCGCGAGCGCCACGATCATGCTCAAGGCCCAGTTCTTATCACCGGGCTGCAGCACGGTGGCCAGTTTGGTGCCGATCATCGCGCCGGTGAGACCGCCGATGAAGTAGGACGCGAACCGGAACACCAGCGAGGTCACCACCCAGGACGACACCGCGCCGATCAGGCCGATCAGGATCAGCCACCAGAACGTCGCGTCGAACAGGTCGGCGATCATCCAGCCGAGTCCGAACCCGATCGCGAGGATCCCCAGGTGCACCGACCGGATCCCATAGAAGCACAGCAGCGCCCCGACCAGTACGACCACGATTCCGTTCACGACACTCCTCTCACCGCCCGAGCTACAACAGCTCAGGGATCGGCGAACACGGACTGATCGACGCTATGTAGCTGTGGCAGACGGCGGGTCACCCGCTTCGGGTGAAATCGACAAGGACGTAATTCGTAGCGTTAATAGCGTCAATCGCGAACGTAATCAACGAAACGAAATGAGATAATCTGGCCGCCGATAAGTGAACCTTATCGGCGGTTAGATATCTCGAAGAATCCGCATCGTCCAATGTGAGACCCGTCGTCAATTGTCAGCAGCCGCACCTGGGGCAGTGTTCGCTCTCAGCACCGGTCGAGGTCGGCGACCGTGATCGCGGCGTAGCGAGACCTGGGGACCTTTACGTCACGTGACTGATATCGCGCCTGTCGCGCTCAGGCACTGGACCACGCGCGCGCCGACCACGCCGAACGGTGGCGCGCCGCACAGTGCAACAGATGCTGCCGCGCATCCAATCAGATCGCACGCTGGGTGAGGCCGCTGTCCTTGCTGCGGCGAAGTGGTCCGGTGACGACCGGAATCCCACGGCCATGCGGTAGTCGCATCAATTGCTGTGCGGTCGTTGACATGTCGGGTGATCTTCACGAGAGGGGACAGTGATCGGTGTCCCTCCGGGTAGCCTGCACGGATGCGCCGATCGCTGCCACTGTGGTCAATTCTGAACGCGATATTGATCGCGGTGCTGGCCGTCGCCGGAATGGCCGTTCCTGCCGCGGCGGAACCCTCACCGTCTCGACTGTGGAGCGTGCCGCTCTCAGGTGTTTTGCGGGTGTGCACGACAGGTGACTACCCGCCCTTTACCGTGCGCGATGCGGGCGGCAATTATCGTGGGGTCGATATCAGCCTTGCCACGGAGTTGGCGACGATGCTGCACGCGGTGCCACAGTGGGTGCCCACGACCTGGACGACCCTGACCCAGGATTTCCTCGCGCACTGTGATATTGCGGTCGGCGGAATCTCCGACACTGCCAGCCGCCGCGCAGTGGCCGATGTTTCGGTCGCGACCGTCACCGACGGCAAGACGCCGGTCACTCGCCGTAGCAGTGGCGATGCCTACAGCAGCATCGACGAGATTGATCGGCCCGAGGTGCGCGTCGTTGTCAATCCCGGTGGCACCAACGAGAATTTCGCGCGCACACACTTCCCGCAAGCGCAGATCATGGTGTGGCCGGACAACCTGACCATCTACGACCAACTCAGTCACGGCAAGGCCGATGTATTCGTCACCGATTCCATCGAGGGCCTCTACCGCCAGCGCGAATACCCCGACTTGCAGGTGCTGCATCCCGATAAGCCCTTTGACTCGGCGGCGAAAGTCTATTTGCTGCCACGGGGTGACACGGCCTTCAACGGTGTGGTGAATGCGTGGCTGCAGGTACAGATCAGCAACGGCAGAACCACCGCGCTGCTCGGAGACTGGCTCAGCTGAGCTGACCGATCGCTGCGAGTGACCGGAGGTATGTGATGGGCGCCCTGACCCAAGAAGCGATGCGTGCAGCCCGCGTGCTGTTGACCCCGGAACAGCGCGAAGCACGCCGTCGTGAAGCCGAGAAGCTGGGCATCAAGATCCGCCGTCGCGGTACCACCGACGGTAAAGAAGACAAGTAATCTTCGTGCCCGGCGTCTCTCTGCGGCACGACCGGCGGCCGAGATTCACGCCGTGGGCGCGCCACCTGCCGCGCGGCGGAACCTGTTCGCGAGGCGGTCGAATGCCACCGCGAGCGCGTCTCCGTCGATTACCTCGATGTCGACGTTGAGTTGGGCCAATGACAGGGCGAGCTGGTCCGCGTCGTTGGAACCCACCTCGAGACGGCATGTGGACTCGTCGACCACCTCGATATCGACCGGGACGGGGATCTTTGCGGCGATCTGGCCGGCGGGAGCGTGCACGAGTACCTGGGCGCGGTAGGCCCAGGCCGCTCTGCTGACGCGTCCGACGACGTAGTCGACGACATCGTCCGCCGGGATCACGCGCGGTGAGTACCGCGCGCCCGTCGGTGTGGGCGAACCCATGCGGTCGACGCGAAAGACTCGCCAGTCGTCGCGGTCGATATCCCACGCGAGGAGGTACCACAGCGGCCCCCAGGTCACCAGCCGGTGCGGTTCGATATGCCGGGGTCCTGTCGTGGCTCCGGGTTTCGTGTATCCGAACCGAAGCCGTTCATGGCTTCGGATCGCGGCGGCGACCGTACCGAGTACCGAGAGATCGAGCGGCGGCTGCGTTCCTGGAACGACGCTCGTCGCCTCGCGGACCGCCTCCACGCGCCGACGCAGGCGTGAGGGCAGTACCTGCTCCAGTTTCGCGAGTGCGGTGAGCGATGTTTCTTCGATTCCGAGCCGTTGGGTCGCGACCGCTCCCAGTCCGACCGCGACGGCGACGGCCTCGTCGTCGTCGAGCAGCAGTGGGGGCATCGCCGTCCCGGCGGCCAACCGGTACCCGCCCGCGACGCCGGGACGCGCGTTCACGGGATAGCCGAGTGACCGCAGCTTTCCGATATCGGCGCGCACGGTCCGCGTGCTCACCCCGAGCCGGTCTGCGAGCTCGGAGCTCGTCCAGTCGCGCTTGAGCTGGAGCAACGACAGCAGTTCGAGCAGGCGTGCCGAGGTCTCCAACATGTTTTCGATCATTGCAGCAATTGCGGAAGCTAGCCTGCCGCATTACCCGGGAAGGTGGGTGTCATGAACAAGGACAACGCACTCACCCCGTTCCGCATCGACATCCCGCAGGTCGATGTCGACGACCTGCGCACCCGGCTGGCACATACGCGCTGGCCGCACCCCGTGCCGGGCCGAGAGGATCGCACCGACTTCAGCCGAGGCATCCCGGCGGCGTACCTGAAGGAGCTTGCCGAGTACTGGCGCGACGAGTTCGACTGGCGCGTACAGGAGGCGAAACTCAATGAGTACCAACAGTTCACGACGGTCGTCGACGGCCAGCGGTTCCACCTCCTGCACGCGCGATCGGCGAATCCCGAGGCCATCCCGCTGCTGCTGAACCACGGCTGGCCGGGCTCGTTCATCGAGTACCAGCGGCTCATCCCGTTGCTGGCCGACGAGTTCCACGTCGTCATCGCGTCGCCGCCCGGCTTCGGGTTCTCCACCCCGCTGTCCGGGACCGGCTGGGAGCTGGCGCGTACAACCGATGCCTTTGCCGAGATCATGACGCGGCTGGGCTATGAGAGGTTCGCGGCCCACGGCACCGACATGGGTTCAGGTATCACCGGTCGCCTGGCGGCGCTCTACCCCGAGCGGGTCATCGGCACGCATATCGGCGCCGACCCCCGGTTGCTCGGGTTGGTCGGCGTTAAGTTCCCGCTCCCGGACGGTCTGTCTGATGACGAGATCGCCGAGCTCGAGGCGGTGCGCATCGCGGATGCGGCCGATCACGGATATCTGTTGATGCAGAACCACCGTCCCGACACGATCGGCGCGGCGCTCGCGGACTCTCCGGTCGGTCAGCTCGCGTGGATCGCCGAGAAATTCAAGACCAGGCCCATCGGCGACCACCGGATGCCGCACGAGTCGGTCGACCGCGACCAGCTCCTCACCAATGTCACCCTCTACTGGTTCACCCGCAGCGGCGAGTCGAGCGCGCAGTTCTACTACGAGGCCGAACACTCCGAACTCGATTTCGTCATGGCTTCCGGTGTTCCGTCCGGATGGGCGGTGTTCGACGCCCACCCGCTCATCCGCCGCACGATGGACCCGTGGAAGGCGGTCGGCCACTGGAGCGAGTTCACCGAGGGCGGCCACTTCCCCGCAATGGAGGAGACCGAACTGCTCGCGCACGACATACGCACCTTCTTCCGCGGCATTTCCTGACCCCGCGATGGCTAGGGGCAGATCACCGAGCCCGTAAGCACGTCGTCGCATCGGTCAGGATGTGGGTATGGAACACGCGCAAACGCACGCGGATCGGATCGCCGGGATCCTGACCGACCTCGGCCGACTGCGAGCGGCCGATCTGAAGACCACTGTCGTCTCGCTCGGTGATCGCGAGGTCACCGGCTACAAATGCCGCATCCACGGGGCAGCCGTACACCGCTACGAGTTCGCTGCTCGCGCGAACCCCGATGCACTCGCGGCATTCGAGCATCGACTTGGTGTCGGACTTCCCGCCGACTACCGCGCGTGGATTACCTCGGTGAGCGATGGCGGAGCCGGACCGATGCTCGGGCTGTTCCCGCTGGAACAGGAGGCGGAAGACGCGGAGATCGACTACGCCGCGGACTTCCCCTTCACCGCCGAGCGACCCTGCCCGCCTGCCGACGAGGACTCCGAGTCCCAGTGGTCGGAGAACATCGGAATGATCCACCGCGGTGCCACCTTCCTCGCGAACGAAGGATGCGGCATGTACAACCTGCTGGTCCTGCGCGGCCCGGCCGCGGGGCAGGTGTGGTGGCACAGCTACGAGCACGCCGCCTCGCTACCGTTGCTGCACCCCGACACCCGCGAGCCGCTGACGTTCCTGGACTGGTACGAGCTCTGGCTCGCACGGGCCCTCGATCCGGACGTGGATCAGATAGGGAGCTTTGCCGAGTTCGCTGACCACGCCTGAAGGTGAGCTGGACCCCGCCGCCCGTCCGGTCGCGCAACCCAAACATGGTCCTGCGCAGCCTGACTGACGGGCATCCAGTCGCGTATCACTCAGGGCTCGAGAGCGAGACGGATACCGAAACCGACAAGGGCCACTCCCGCGATGGCGTCGAGGCGGCGGCGAATGCGGTCCGAACGCATCCAGTCTCCGATCGCATTCGCTCCCATCACCAGTGCCGCGCAATACACGGCAGTGAGTGCGACGTAAATGCCGCCCAAACCCACAGTCGTCCACCCCACCGAATACCCATCGGGCACGAATCCGGGCAGAAGGCTGACGAACAGGATGCCGATTTTCGGATTGAGCAGATCGGTGAGCAGACCGGCGCCGAAGCTGCCCAGCCGATCCAAGGGCGACACAGGCGACGAATGGGCCGCGGAGTCGACAACGGCCGGGCGGCGCAATGCCCGCAGGGATTGAACACCCAGCCAGAGCAGATAGCAGGCTCCGACAATCTTGAGAATCTCGTATCCGAGCTGGCTGGCCTGCAGCAGCGCAGCCAGCCCCAAGGCTGCCGCGCCCACCCACACCATGAGCCCACACAGCACACCTATCGATGTGCGTATGCCCGCGCCCCGTCCACCCCGAACCAGGCTCCGGACCACGACCAGGGTGTCAGGTCCCGGCAAGACGACCAACACCACCGACGCGACCGTGAACGAGACAATTGCAGCCAACACCCGGCCATCGTAGGCAACCCGCACCGGACCTGTCGTAGGTCTATGGGTCCGGGACTATGCGATACGAGAAATCAGAGAGCCCGGCGTCGGCGTTCGATGTGGGCGAGCATGTCTTCCAAGCTGCCGCCCTCGGGATTGCCGCCCTGCTCGAGGATTCGCGCGGCCTTGTCCAGAAGGCGCTGATATGAACCCGGGTCGCGCATCTCCGTCACCGCGGTGTGCTGCCACTTGTTCAGCAGCTCGTGAATGCCGGCCAGGGTGTGGGAGGTCTTGGCTTCTTCCAGCGTCGCCTCCCACTCGCCGTCGAACTCCGCACGTAGCAGTGGCGATAGCGCCGCGCGCAGAGCTTCGGGCTCTGCAGCGGGCACCGACTGATGCGATGGATCGTGGTGCGAAGCGGCCATGTACGCACGGTAGCCGGTGTGACCGACAGAGCTCGATCGCTGATGAGCACAGCAACGCGCACGGTGTCGCGACTCACCGGTGCACGGGAAACCGGCCAACCTGCCCGAGTGATTCATCAAATACCGTCAAGTGCAACGGATCTGACCGCGGTGCCAGGGTTGAATCGCGCGCTGCGACTGTGATAGATGGTCACTGTAGATCACGCTGTGCGGCGTCGATCGCATCGGGAATGGGGCGGCGTGCTACCGATATCGCGACGAAAAGTGTTGGGGCTCATGGTGGCCGGGGTGGCTGTCGGTGCCGGTGGGACGGCGGCGGCGCGGCCCGCGCCGGATAGTGTGCCCGCGCTGGGCGAGGAATTCCTCTGGGGTGTGGGGATGTCCGGCTATCAGGCCGAGGGGCATACGCCTGACAGCAATCAGACCCGCTATATGAGCAGACAGAGTCCGGACTTGCGCAGGTATCCCGATTCAGCCGATTTCTACAACCGCTATGGGTCCGATATCGACCTGGTCGCGGGATTGGGTGCGGGTGTGTTCCGGATGTCGATCGAGTGGGCGCGGGTGCAACCGACCCCCGACGGTTGGTCCGAAGCAGGCTTCGATTTCTACGACCGCGTACTGGATCGGCTGGCGGCCAACGGTATTCGCCCGATGCTCGTGCTTGATGAGTGGGTTTATCCAGGTTGGGTCGCCGACCGCGGTGGGTGGCGGACCGACGAGATCGTTGACCTCTGGCTCGCGAACGCGCGGAAAGTGGTGGAGCGCTACGCATCCCGCAATCCGCTCTGGATCACCTTCTTCCAGCCGTTCAACTACATCAAATACGAATGGCGCGACGGTGATCTGGACACCGCCCAGATCCCGGAGATGAATCGCCGAATCGGCCAGGCGCACACCGTCATCTACGATCACATCCATCGGATGCAGCCGGGCGCGATGGTCACCGCGGCGATCGCCTATTTCTCCGATGTTGTCGAAGGGCTCACCAACACTGCGGTCACCGAGCAGATCGAGGACCGCATCGACTACATCGGCATCGAGACCGTCTATACCCCGACTCTCGATCTGTTGACCAAGAATCCGCTGAACTGGGGCAACCCGGACTCATGGTCGGTCCAGCCGGAAACCATCTACTATGCCCTGACCTATTACGCACGACGGTATCCGGACAAGCCGCTCTACGTCGTGGACAGCGGCCTGTACTCGTTCGACGGCGCGGCCCGCCCCGATGGGTACGGACGCGCCGACCACCTGCGCGATACCGTCTACTGGCTGCAACGCGCGAAAGCCGACGGCGCCAACGTGATCGGTTACAACTACTGGAGCCTCACCGACTCGTTCGAGTGGGACGGGTACAACCCGCGATGGGGCATCTATCAGGTCGATATCCGCACCGATCCCACACTGACCCGGCGTCCCACCGAGGTCGCCGACGCGTATCGGACGCTGGTGCGCGAACGCGGCGTGCCCGCCCGCTACCGGCCCGTCCGAATGCCGCAATCCTGTTCCCTCACAGATCTTCCGGACAGCTGTACCGATCCGGTGACGGTTCCCCGGTGACGGCGGGCGCCCGCTCAGGCGCACACCGCCGGTAGATCGTGCCCCGGTAGCGCGGCGGCGAGTTGCGCGGCGATGGTGTCCCGTGTGAGTCCGCAGATTCGGTCGACGGCGTGGGCGGCATTCAGATCCCACACCCGCAGCATCCCGTTGTCTCCGGCGCCGATGAGAAAGTTCGCCCGGGGATGGAACGCGACCCGCCACCCGGTGGAACCTGGCGCAATGATCGACTGTCCCAAGGCTTTCGGATGTGCAGGGTCGGTGGTATCCCACAGCCGCACCGTGGAATCGGTGCCCCCGGTGGCCATGAGTGCGCCATCGCCGCCGAAGTCCACCGAACTCACCGATATGCTGCTCACCGGCAGCGGCTCACCCACCGGCGTGATCTTGGCGGGATCGGCGATCGACCAGAGCCGGACCGTCCCCGAATTCCATCCGGCGGCGGCGATCCGATGGTCCGGGCTCACGGCCACACCCACCGCGCCGACATCCCGGGTCGCGTCCACGCTGCCCAGAGGAGTGCGGGAATCGCTCTGCGCGAACACATTCCACACCTGCAACTTGTCGGTCAGCGACACCACCTGACGGCCATCACGGGTCTGGGCCAACTGCAATCCATCCGTCAGGAGCGTCTGCGACACCGGTATCAGCACCGGTGCGCCCAATCGCACCGGTGTGGCGGGATTCGAGATATCCCAGAACACCATCTCCGGCGACGGAAGCGCCACCACGGTCGCGAGAATCGGCCGATCGGCGGCGAACGCACCCCCTGCTGCACCCGGAAAGTGTGCCACTTCAACAGGTTTCGCCGGATCGGTGATGTCGACCAAGGTGAAGACGCCGTGCAGTAGCAGTGCGACGTGGTGCCCGTCATGGCTCATGGCGGGCACCGCCGCTGCCGACACACCGGCCAGCGCGAAATCCGGTCGTGCGATCGTGCCGAGCAAACGTACCTCGCCCGGGTTCTCGATATCCCAGATATGGGCATCGGTACCGGGCGAGAGGGTGACCATGCGCCGCCCGTCGGCACTGAGCCCATTGGACAGCGAATCGATCTGGCCGGACTGTCCGGCCAGCACCGCGCCCGGCAGCGACCAGCGTTGCACCGCACCATTGTCCAGACCTGCCACGTACTGCCGCCCGTCCGGGCTGAACCCCGACACCGTCGGGACCGCCGAGCACCCGCGCCCGGACTTCGCACACCGAACAGAGTTGCCCGCCAACGGTGTTCCGAGCACGGTCGGCTGCGACAGGTCGGCGAGATTCCACAGCGTGACGCCCTCGACGGTGACGGTCGCCAGAACCGTGCCATCCTTGTTGGCCGTCATACCGAGCAGGTCATTGGCGGCGGCCACGGTAAACGACGTCCCCTCGGGCGTCATGGCGCCGGAGTCGTCCAGGCGCGCGAAACGCACCACGCTGCTGACGGGTCCGCCGGGTGCGATCCGGCCCTGAATATCGGCGAACACCATGGTCCGTCCGGTGCCCAGCGATGTCGCGGCCAACCCGCCCGCACTCTGGATGAGCGGTGTCGTGCGCGAAATACCATGTACGGGATCTATTTTCGCGAACAGTCCGGTCTTGGTCGAACCGAATCCGCCCTGGATGTGATTCACCGCGACCATGAGATCGCGGTCGTCGCCGAGGAAGACCGCGCCGTACACCTGATCCTCGCTCGTAACTCGCCCGGGAAGCGCCATCGGCGCGGCCGGATCGGCGATATTCCAGAGCGTCACATCGTGGGCGTGCACCACCGCCAGTCGGCCACCGTCACGCGTGAGGGTCGCCGTGACGATCGCATCACCGGTATCGATGGTGCGAATCAGCTTCGGGTGCACCGGATCCGACAGATCCCGAATGCGGACCATGTGATCTGAACCCGCCGACAGCAACAGGTTTCCGGCAGAGAGCAAAGTGATGATTCGCTCGGCCGGATCACTGATCGGCGACCCCAGCTCATGCGATCCGCTCCCACCCCGCGCAGGCCGCAATCGTACGGTGTGATCGTCTCCTGCTATCGCGAGCAGCTCACTGCCGACGAAAGCCATCGCGGCCACTTTGCCCGGATGATCGACGAAACTCGAAGCGACAGGCAGGGTTTGGCTCGCGATCAACCGTGAACCGACCCCGGCGTCACCCGGGCGCATCCGATAGGCCAGCGCGGTCAGCTCCGCCGACAACGTCGGATCGCTGCCCTGCAACCGATCCGCCTCGCTCACCACGGAATTGAAGAACGCTTCATCACGCTGATCGGCCACCACGCGGGTATTCACGAAGCCGACCAATGCGGCCGCTAGTAACACCACGACCCCGAACGCCACCAGCGCCTGCGTCCCGATCATCCTGCGCCGCGCCCGGATCGCCGATACAAGAAAGGCGTGGGTTCCCGGCGCGATCTCGCGGTCGTCGCCCGCGATCAAACGACCCCATCGCCGAGGCGATGCGGCCCTATCCGACTCGTGCGCAGCGGTTTCCGCTACGGCGGGGGAATCGTCCCCCGTCAGCGGGGGCCGACGCCAATGCCGCCGAGCCTGATCCAGTCGAGACCCGCGATACAGCAACGCGCTGGGACGCTCCGAGGTCTCCCATTCCGCGGCATCGGTGGCGGTCCGCTGCCGGATCAGATGGCCTTCCCGGTCGGCGTCGAGCCACTCCCGAAGACGGGGCCAGGCATCGAGCACCACCTCATGCGCGAGATACGCGGTGTCACCGTCGACGGTGACGAGCCGCGCCTGGGTGAGCGTCTCCAGGGCCGCGGCGGCGTCCTCGGAATGGCTTACACCGGTGAACAGTTGGTCACGCGGAACCCGGCGGCGAGTATCACGCGTGCCATCGCCGATGGTGACCATGCGCAGCAGCAGGTCCTTGGCGGCCACCTGCTCATCGGAGTTCAGTTTCGCCCACGCCGCGTCGGCGGTGTGCGCCACCGAACCGGCGACGCCGCCGGCGCCGCGGTATCCGGCGATCGTGAGCTGGTTCTTGGCACGACGCTGCCAGACCGCCTCCATGACGTGTGAGAGCAGCGGCAGGGTGCCAGCGCCCTCTGATCCAGTGGTGCCGCCGAGCCCCACCAACTCGACCATGATCAGTTCCGCGAGACCGGGTTCGAGCCGGAGTCCAGCGCGGCGCGCGGGCTCGGTGATCGCGGTGCGGAGTTCGTCGCCGCGCATCGGCGCGAGCACGAAGGCGCGCCGCACACAGGCTTCCACGAGCTCCGGTGTCTCGAGGCAGCGGGCGAAGAAGTCCGCGCGCACCCCGAGGATGACCGTCTCACCCGCATCGGCGCGGCCGCGCAATCGCCCCAGTAGATCCGTGCGCGCGGGTTCGTCGAGCGCGGTGGTGAACACTTCCTCGAACTGATCGACGATGGCTACGACGCGCCGGCCTTCGAGGTTCGCGTCCGATTCCTCTATCCGCCATGGTGTTCCGCTCACGACGGTCCACTCGGACCCGAGAGCAGGAACCAGTCCCGCCGCCAGCAGCGAGGATTTACCGGCACCGGAGGCACCGACGACGACCACGATTCCGCCGCCCGCCGCCGCGGTGCCGGTGACCAATTCCACCAACTCGCCGGTGACCTGTTCCCGCCCGAAGAACCACTCCGCGTCCGCACTGCGGTAGGGCTGCAATCCCGCGTAGGGGCAGCCTTCCGCCAATTCCGGAGTCCAGGAATCACATTCGACCCAGAGGCGTCGCCAGGCGCGCAGGTCGGTCAGTTCCGGCTCCGCACCCGGCGGCACCGCGTCCATCAGGGTCAGCAGCACCGGTCGTAGCGAATCGAATTGCGCCGGAACATTATCGCCGCGCCGCCACGCGCTGATGCGCTGCATTCGCACGGTTCCCCGCGTCGAGGAGCCCCGCGCGGCTTTGGTGCGCTGATTCGCCGCCCGCGTCACCCGGTCGAGAGTCGGATCACCGGCCAGCTCCCACAATGCCGCGAGCCTGCGGACGAATTCCTCACGCGGCGTGCGCGTCAACCGCTCCCCACCCAGCTCGACCACAAGCCCTCCATGTCCCAGCATCTGTCTCCCGCAACAGATTACGGTGCACGATGCGCAGACCGGCTCGGTTCATGCCGGTGGGATACCTCGCCGCTCGGCTGCCGAGTTCCGGTCAGGAATTCCGGTCGGCGGCCTTGACCTGCCGTAATGCGTTGTACGGCAGCATGACCGACTGCTCCGGAGGGATCCGGCGACCTAGCGTCGCCGCCATGACGAATTCGATCGACGCGAACGAGGCAGCCATCCGGCGCGGCACGTTCGCAGCGGCCGCATTGGCCGTGCTCTTCTTGACCCCCGTCGCCGTGATCGGCGTTATTTCCGTGCAGGACGGTCACTTCCACCCGATAGTGCTGCTGCTGACGGTGGTGCCGCTGATACCCGCGGCGTGGACGCTGTGGGTGACATATCTACTCGTCCGCCGCCGGGCCCATTGGCAATTGCGCAATACCCGAGCCCTCGTCACGGTTACCGCACTGCTCGCCACCGGCGCCGTTCGTTCATTGTTCGCCGCGCACTGGGGCTATGCGGCGATCTTCGCGCTCGCGGTCGGCGCGGTGAGTCTTGGTACGGCGGCGATTTCACGCGCCGGCACCGCCCTGGGCGCACCGAGGCGGCGCTGATCTCACCGCCGCAAAGCTTGCCTGCGACAACCGATTAAGCAGAAAGGGTTCACGCCATGACAGTTCGATCCATCCATGAGCTGACCGACACCGATGACCCCGCATGGCCCATGATCGCCAAGAAGCTCACGACCGGTCCGGTGACCGTGCAAGTGCTGCCCGTCGATGCCGACCGAGCGCGGCAATCCCTGTTCCGCCTGCAGGTCACCGCGCGATCAGTGCTCGGCACACTGGTGTTGAACACCGGTGGACTCCTCGTCGATCACGGCTGGCTGCGGATCCTCGGCGGCGGACACGCGGGCCTTCCTGACGTGGCGACCATGAACCGAATCAGCGACCCCGGCGACGATCAGGGAGCCCTGATCATCGCCATCGACGTGCTGGGCGGCCTATTCGCCGTCAACGGCGGCGCGCTACCCGGAAAGCCCGGCGGCATATGCTTTCTCGGCTCCGACACCCTCGCCTGGATACCGATCGGTGGCGGCCACACCACCTTCGTCAACTGGGCCCTCGACGGCGGCCTCAAAAGGTTCTACGCCAATGTGCGCTGGCCCGGATGGGCCGACGAGGTGAAACACCTACCGCCCGATCAGGGCCTGTCGGTATACCCGCCGCTGTGGAGCGCCCAAGGCATAACGAACATCGCCGGAACCAGCCGCCGCAGCTGCGACCTACTCGAACTCGCCGCACTACACCTCGACCTCACCGAGCAGCAGAGCTGACCGGCGTCGCAATACTCGCAGCACTGAAAGACAGGGGGATGATGATGAGTCATCGGATCGTCGCGGCGATCGACTTCGGCACCCACGGGACGGGGTACGCGTGGGCGTTCACGTCCGAACTGGATCGGGAGCCGCGCCAGCGCGGTATTCATTTCTTCGATGAATGGGCGGGCCAGCCCAGTAGCTATATCAAGAATCGGACCGCCCTGCTGTTGGGGCCCGATGGCTCACCGGTGGAGTGGGGACATCAGGCGCGGCGGCGATTCCACACGGACTCTCGCACCGGGGTTTTCGAGTATGTAGACCAGTTCAAGATGGATTTGCTGCAGGACCCGGATCCGAATCTTCCCGGCACCTCGGTGGCGCGCCGCACCGATATGAGTACATATTTGGTCACGGCCTATCTGCAGCTCTTCTTCCGGTTCGCGGTGCAGGACATCGTGGCGCGCAGCGGTGTCACCGAGAGTGAAATCCTCTGGTGTCTCACGGTTCCCGCGATCTGGCGGGATCGGGAACGTCAGCTCATGCGGCAGTGCGCGGAGCGTGCGGGTATACCCGGGGATCGACTGCTGCTGGCGATCGAGCCCGAGGTGGCGGCGCTGTACTGTCGTCACGATGCCGGGCTGTCCGGCGCGGACACCCCGGGCGATCGCTTCATGGTCGTCGACGCGGGCGGTGGCACCGTCGATATCACCGCATACGAAGTGACCGATGCGGGTTTGACCGAGATCGGCTACACCTCCGGCGGCGGCCACGGGTCGACGTATCTGGATCAGGACTTCATCAGCCAGGCCATGGTTCGCAGAGTCGGCCGCAGTTCGCTCGACACGGCCTACAACGCCGATCGTGGTGCGTTCGCCGATCTGCTCGATGCCTGGGAGCGAGCGAAACTCGGCTTCGATCCGGCGGCGGGTCACGACCTGGTCGTACCGTTGAACAATCGCCTCTATCGGAACCTCGACGCGGACGCGCGGGAGAAACTGGCCCGCGCGCAGAACGGGATCGACGACGAGATCATCCTCGATTCAGAGGAAACGATCAGTCTTTTCGATCGAACCTTGGAGCCGATTCTCGATCTGGTCGACGATCAGCTCGCCCGTATCGGAGGCGCGGGTGTGGGCCGGATTCTGCTGGTCGGCGGGTTCGCGCAATCGCGACACCTGCAGAACCGCTTGCGGCAACGCATCGGGTCCCAGTCGATGCTCGTCATCCCGTCGAAGCCTGCGTGGGCGGTGTTGATCGGAGCGGTGCACTATGCGCTGGCGCCGTCGACCGCGATCGTGGGCCGACGTTCACGGTTCACGTACGGAATCGCCACAGCGCTGAAGTTCGAGGAAGGGCGCGATCCCGAGGACTATCGGAGGCATAACTACCGGGATTGGCCGTCGTGCACCAATAGGTTTGATGCCTTTGTCCAGGCGGGCGAGATTATCGACTTGGGCCACGAGGTCAGACGCACCTATCTGCCATTTGACGACGGGAAAGCCACGATCGGTCTCCGGATTTTCACCTCGGTGGATCTGGAACCGCGCTATGTCACCGACAGCGGGTGTAACGAGGTAGGTCAGTTGACCGTGGACGCCTCGGCCTCCCTGTCACTTCCGACCTCCGAGCGAACCTCGGAGGTGATCATGACCTTCGGCGGCACTGAGATCTCGGTGCGGGCCAGGGACCTGCGATCCGATCAGGACGTCAGCGTCACCGTCGATTTCGTCACCGACCACTCGACGGATCTCGAGCGTACGGGCGCTGCGGCGACGAAGCGAACGATGATGAGGCGGAACGCATGAACGAGCGCCATCGCGCCGGATCGAGATTCGACACCGCGCGACTGGACAGGGTCGACGACCGTGTTCGACGAGTAACCGAGTACTGCCTGCAACTGCAACAGTCCCTACTGCCGGCAATGTCAGCCGAAATCGCCCAGCTTGCAGGCGAATTCGCCGAGCTGAATGCCAGGTTCACTTCCGTTCTGGCCAACCAGCACCGGTATGAACAACCCGACACCACCACGGCGGGCCACCTGGGTCACTACGAGATCTCACATCAGCTGCGCTCATTCATCGAGCAGGACCTGCGCCGCGCGGTACAGCGGATCCTGCCGCCCGGTGCGTCATCCAACGATCGCTCCGAAGTGATAAGTCGCTGTGCGGCAGCACTTTTCCAGCATTCGGAGATCGATCGCACCGCCCTTGAGGACATCTTCCACTCCGATTCGGGGGATACCGCGCAACTCGAATATGACGTTCTGCAACGGGCAGCCGAAATACGGCAGGCGGCAGCGGATCTGGGGCACGAGCACCGTTGGGACTTCACCTGCGAGCCGGGCGGCCCACTCGATGCGGAGACCCAGGAGCCCTGGGGTGTGTGCGATCCGGACGAGCCGACCGCCTACGTCGTGGTGCCCGCCTACTACGTATCCCGCCGCCTGCTGCTCAAGCAGCAGGTCGTCACATCTGCCGCTGAGCCCTTGACTGGGCGCGGATCTCCGGATTGAACCACGCTCGTCACGTTTCGGTGGTGGGCGCTACTGCATCAGCTGGATGTGGGGGTGATCGGGTGAGGTCGGGCAGATGCGCAGAATCATGTTGTAACCGCGAGCAATAGTGACACGGGGACCTACGGTCGTGCTGTAATCGTCTGCCAGGGCTTGGTCTTCGTAGGGTATCCAGCTGTGGGTCGCGGCGTCCCATTCGCTCGACGCGACGGTGAGCAGCGATTCGGTTCCGGTACCGCAGGTGGGGCAGGGCTGGGGATAGGGATCTGTTGTACCCCAACGGATATGGCCGCCGACCTTCCATCCGGGCGAGACGCATACGTTGCTGACGAACCAGCTCTTGACGTCATCCGGATCGATTGCGATGTGCTCTCGGCTGGCCCACTGTCGCATTTGCTCGAGCGACTCTTCGCCGAGTTCGTCGAAATCAGTGGGGTATTCGACGATGGGTTCGGGGTCAAGTTTGCACGGAAAAGGTATGTAGTCGTAGCCGTATTCCGCTGCGGACGGCACCGGCGCGGCCCGCAGGACGTCGGTGACGTCGGCGGCGGTTCGCCACACCAGCGTGGTCTTGGGCATGACGTCGTCATGGTCCACCGGGCACCAAAGTATCTGCAGCAGATCCTTGCCCGGCGGCGGACGCAACCCGGGGACATCACGTGTAAACAGTTGCGCCACAGGCAACATCGCGTTCGGCACATCACCGATGTCGCGCCATGGTTCGGGGTCGTAGCGCGTCAGCTTGGCGTCCGCGAGCGACTGTGACGGGTCGAGCGCGTCCGGGTTCCACTCGTCGGTCAACAGATCCCAGTCGTGCGGCCCGTGACAGTGCGGCCAGGGTTCATCGGCCGGCCACAGCAGCGGCCCGCCGATCGAACTGTCGTACACCGACGGCGTGCCGCCGCGCGGATGCAGCCGGGTCGCGGCACGCGCGTATGGCGTCATCGCGGGACACGCGGCCGCGACATCGACTGCTCGGGGTGGGGTGGTTCGGCTCATCGGCAACCTCATCGGATTCGGGCGTTCGAACTGTAGTTCGGATAATCCTGAATTCCACGGCTGGGAATACCCGGCTACCGAGTGGCGGGACGGGTTGACGTCCGGAAAGTCGAAGGCGGATGTACCCATCAGCCCGTCGAAGCGGCGTCGCGTACTTCGAGATGTCTTGCTCTTCTCGCGTTACTGGTATGCGAAGGCGACAATAATTCGTTTAAGGCTTCACCCGCACCGCGTGAGGGCTGCCGAATGCATGATGACACCCTCTACGGTGGTGGTATACCGGCGATGTAGATGATAGGAGTCCGAGACAACCTTCATCGGTAACGGACGCTCACCATTCGGATCCAGTTGCAGAGATAGCGGGACTCAGCCGGTAATGCTTGGATGCGCGCGAAGGGCGACCATGCCGTACGCTTCGTGCCCATGTCCGGGGAGATTGCGCATGCCAAAGGGACTGATGGAACGTCGCGAGCGAAACGATGGCTCGAGCGGACCACCCGGGCGAAAGTGCCTTGGGTGCAGCCCGATCCGGCTGCGGTGCGAAAATTGACCTTTAGAAAACCGAATGGTTCGTTCTCTTTCGATCTCGGGGGAGTGCTTCATGGAGGCGAGTTCGACAAGCAGGAGTTCCTCGCCGAGGTGAAGAACTACAAGGACGCCAGCGACCAGCCGGTCCTGTATCGCGAGTTCATCGCCAAATGCTATCGAGCCTATTCTGAGCGTCCTGAGCGGTGTGATCACTTCATGTGGATCACCTGGGCGCCGTTCAATGCGACAGAGTGGTCCAAACTCGACAGCTGCGACAAAGTGAAACATTGTGTCAGGGAGTGCTGGCAGTTCAATTTCACGAGCAAGGAACAAGCCGATGGCGCGATCCTGGATTCAGGGATCGTGAAGGAAGTAGCCGATCGTATTTGGCTGCTGGTGCTGTCGGAGAAACAGATCGATCATCTGTCCATGAGTGATGAGTATCTGTCGGTCATCGCCATGCACGAGGTTCTGGCGGAGGCGAAGAAATGACCTCGTATACCGAATCGGAATTGAATGAGGCCCTCCGCATCGCCGATGGTGCTGCCTCCATCGAACGGGTGAAGGATATCGTCAGCGACGCGTTGCTCGCGGCCGATCCCAGCGCCCGTGTGATGCGCACGGAGTACTTCAACCACACCTACATCCCGGACCTGGTCGTCGAATGGCCTTCTCGCGGTACCAACTCCCTTCGCCGTGTGTATCTGAGGCCGACTCAGGACCCCGGTCAAATCGATATCGATATCAAAGAGCGTGGGTCGACCCGCCCGGTGTTCGTGCACCTGTCGGCGCTGTTACCCCAGCACAACGACATCAGTCTCGAACATCTGTCCGCAACAGCGCGTTCGGCGCAATCGCTGGTGACCGAGATCGGGTCCTTCGAGCGACTTGCCGAGCATTCGACCGCCCCGGGCGCGCGGTTGCTGCCGTCGTCGGTGCTCAGGGGCGGACGAGGGCTGCTCGAATCGGCGCAGGCCACCGCCGCAGCCCAAACGATCAGCCGCGGCTTCGCTGGTGCCATTCTCGCCGACCCCGAGTCCACCGGGTCGGCGCTGGCGACCCTCGAAAGCGTCTTAGCGCCCAGCACGGCCGTCGAGTTGACATCGGTCCTCGAGACGATGTGGATCGCCTCGGGCGCGCCGTTGAGCCAGTTTCCTAGGCCCCGCCAGGATTGGACGACGACGCCGTGGAGTGCTCCCCTGAGCCCGGACAGGTTGCGGGCACTGCTGCGCGCGGTCTCGCCAGAGCTGCACGCGTTCTGGCGAACGATCGGGCACCAGATCACCCTCGACTCATTCGAGGGGATGAACATCCTCGGCGACGACCAGTTGGCACTCCAATCGATTATGGAATCCGCTCTGGACAATCTCACCGCCCGCACCTGCCGGATTCTCGATTCGGCAGGATCGGAGAATATTCCGGACACACTGACCTGGCATGTACAGCACGGGCAGTTGTCGCTGGCCGCGTTCGGTCGACGGTCGTGGTTCGGTCAGCGAAGTGAGGACTTCCCCGCCTACGACAGCAGCGATGATCGCCGCCCTACCCCGCAAGGGTTCACCGATGTCGCAGTGCGCGCGGATATTTCGATCACACGGGTGGATTTGGCCAATGGCAGTCGGACGTTGTCGTTCGGGTCCAAGGACGGCAACGACATCATCGGTGACGATATGACGGCCTCGTTCGCCCAAAACCTGGGCGAGGGCACGGTGGTCGATCGCGCCGTCGCGCTGGTCGAGTCCCGGCCAGTGACAGTCGATTTCGCCACCGGCACTACATTCGGTCGCCCCAATGCCCGCCTCAAGGCCGCGAACCTGTTGTGGACCACCTGGACCATGCTGGCAGGCCTTACCAAGTCCCAGTGGGCCTCGTTCTCGCGTACGATCCGCCAGTCCGAGGCTGGCGACCCGCATAGGGTCTATCTCGAATCGAACTGGCACCCAGCAACATTCCTCGCTCGTAGTCGCCCTGCAGGCGAGCTGACCACGCGCCTGTCCCGGCTCAGAAATGAACTCGACCGCAACCGGATACCCGAGACAGACTTTCGCCAGGCCGCGCAATCCGGTGATTATCTGGCGATGCTGCTGCTGGGCATGCTGCTGGAGAGCAAAGACGAGACGGTCGAAGCCGAAATGTGGTTTCGCAATGCGATCGAGCCCACCAGCGGCGAGGCCATGGTTGCGTTGGCGTCGCTGCTCGAGCGTCAGGGGCAGCGCGTTGAAGCCGAACGTTGGTACCGCCGGGCATCGAACATCGATTTCCGCGCCTGAGTGCCCAGGCTCTCGGAGAATTCAGAAGGACGGCACCCCGACGTTATTCGTCGGACAAGACAACCAACTCCAACGGCCATGGCAGTACGTCACGTACCGCGGCCCACCGTGCTTGGTCGTGTGTGACGATCTCCCAATCCAGATGTCGCGCCACCGTGAGTACATGCGCGGCTGCCCAGTCGATGTGCTCGGTGACGGCCAAGATGTCGGCCAGCTCACCGGTGTCGGCCAGTGTGGACAGCCCGGTCAACGCCAGTGCGTCGATATTGTCGATGACTCCGTCGATGCTCTCGCGTTGTTCCTCGCCGAGCTCGGCCTTCACCGCCGCCAGGGTGAGGGTTGGGACCGCCATTCGTATGTTTCGCTCAGCAAGATGTGCGATCAGACTGGCTGTTGTCAGCGAACCCTGCGCATAGGCAAGCAGTACCGTGTCGTCGAAGACGTATCCCGTCATCCGCGAACGGCCTGACGGGCCGCAGCGCGCTCGGCGAGCGCATCAGCCATCCGCGCGCCCGCCGACCACGCGGCCGGATCCGCCTGTGCCGCAGCAGTCCTCGCCTCGTACGCGGTTCGAAGCCGAACTCGCACCGACTGATACACGTCGAGTAGGCGATTGAGGGTGTCATCGACCGTCTCGTTGGGTGTCGCGATCGCCGCCAGCCGATCACGCGTTGCGGGCAATGCCGACAGCGTCGTCTTCGCCCGCTTACCTTGAGTATCCGCGTCCGTCATGCTCTCAGCATATCCGTCATGCGCAGAATATGCGGCAACCGGCGCGATACCAACGACTTGGTAGCGGCCCTTGCGAGCGACCAGTTCTAGGCAATTATGTAGCTAATATCATCGAGGTGGTGTTCATCGCGATCGCTCACCCCGTCTATGCCCGCGCCGTCGTGGGCGTCGGGTCGGATTGGAGACGCTGATGTCGGAGATGACGGTCTATGACCGGTTGGATGTGGGCGCGGCGAATGTAGCCGATCAGGTCATCGCCTGGCGCCACCATCTGCATCAGAATCCGGAGTTGTCCAACCGTGAGGTCAACACAGCCAAGCTGATTGCCGATCATCTCAATTCTCTTGGGCTCGACCAGGTTCGAACCGGAATTGCCGGACATGGAGTGGTCGGGGTGCTCAAAGGCGGGGTGCCCGGCGATCGTGTCATCGCATTGCGTGCCGATATCGATGCGCTCCCGGTCCCGGACGAGTGCGGGGTGTCCTTCGCGTCGACTTTCGTCGACGAGGAGTATCCGGGCGGGCCGTTCCCGGTCTCGCACGCATGCGGACACGACTGCCACACCGCGATGCTGTTGGGGGCGTCGACCGTGCTGGCCGACGTGCGAGAGCAACTTCCCGGCACCGTCTTGTTCGTGTTCCAGCCGGCCGAAGAGGGCCCTCCGGTGCAGGAGAAGGGCGGGGCGCGCGAGATGATCGCGCAAGGGGCGCTCGACGATCCGCTTCCCACGATGGCATTCGGGTTCCATGTCACGCCGTATCCCAAGGGCTACGTGGGATATCGGGTCGGCAACCAATTCGGCGCGTCCAGCCTCGTCAAGATCGTCATCACCGGTCAGCAGGTCCACGGGTCCACGCCGTGGATGGGAATCGATCCGATGCCCGCGGCCGGAGCCGTGCTCACCGGAATCGGCCAGCTCTACCGGCAGATCGACGCCTTCGACCCGATCACCGTGAGCATCGGCCATATCGAAGATGTCGGCCGGTTCAACATCATCGGCCAGACCGTAACCCTTTGGGGCACAATCCGTTGCGCCGTCGAATCCGATATGGCGGACGTCCGGACGCGGTTGCACACGCTGGCCACCCACACCGCGCAGGCCTACAACTGCACCTCGACGGTGGACTACCTGCAGGACGTACCCGCCGTACACAACCTGGCGTCGTGGGTCGACGCGGGACTTCCCACCCTGCGCAAGGTCGTCGGCGACGATCGTGTCGTGCAAACCTCGCCCACCCTTGGTTACGACGACGTCTCCGAATTCGTCAACAAGTACGGTGGCCTCTACGTCACCCTCGGGGTGCAGGACACCTCATTCAGCGGTCCGAACGGCTTCGAAGCCGAACCGGGCGGACGCGGAGCGTGGATGAACCACAATCCGCACTTCTACGCCGACGACGACACCCTCGTAACCGGGGTGCGCCTGCACACCTACGTCGCCTACGACCATCTACACGGAGATCTGCTTCCGAAATAGCGGCACTTGCACGGGGATGAGGACTGCCGGAGGATTCGCGCAGCAGCCGCCCCGGCGACACCCGGGCCGAGCGGCTCGGTCATGGTGCGATGCGGGCGACCGCTCCGGATTCCAGCGCCGCCCATACCGCGCCATCGGGTCCGACGGTGATGCCGTGTGGTTCGGATTCCGTTGTGGGCAGGTCGTATTCGATGATTTCGCCGGTGGGGCTGATGCGTCCGAGGCGATTGGCTCCCCATTCGGTAAACCAGCAGTCACCCGAGGCCAGCGCGGTGATGGCGTGGGGTTTCGCCGTCGGATCGGGGAGCGGGAACATTCTCATCGTGCCCTGCAGGTCGACGCTGCCGATGCGGCCGGCGGCGATATCGACGAACCACAATGCGTCCGTTCCGCGAGTGATGCCCACCGGTGCGCCTGGGTCGGGAAGTGGGTAGATGGCGGTCTTGCCGTCGAGGCTCATCCGCCCGATGGCGTTGGCCTGGTTGAGGGTGAACCACAGTGCGCCGTCGGGCCCGCGATCGATCATGGACGGGAACCCGCCTTCGATGGGAAGGTCGAAGTGCGTGACCTTTCCGTCAGCGGTGATGCGACCGATGCGGTCGGTGTTCATCTCGGTGAACCACATCGCCTCGTCCGGACCGACGCAGATCCCGAACGGGCTGGCTCCTGACGGCAGGCCGAACGCGGTCACGACACCGTCGGTGGTGATGCGCCCGATGTGATCGTCACCGGATCGGGTGAACCACAAGGCATCGTCCACGCCCGCAGTGATGATGGTCGGGCGGCAGCCGACAGGGCCGGCCGGATACCGGTCGAACGCGCCGTCGACCGTCAAGCGAGCGATCTCGCCGCTCTTGACAAGGGTGAGCCAGAGCGCGCCGTCGGCACCGGTGGTGATGCCATAGGGGCTCGCTTCGGCGTCCGCCACCCAGATCTCTTGAACGATGCGATCGTCGGCTTCGGGCATCGTGAGTTGCCTTTCCTGGCTTTGTCATTCGGTATCGATCGGCTGTCCGGCTCACACATCGCCCTTGGTCGCGGCGAGCCGGGCATCGGCAGGTTATGTCCGATTCCGATTCCGATGTCGATCAACCGTCTTTCGTTCCCAGCCTCGATCGTCGGCGAGCGTAGCCGCGTCGCGGGACGATGTCGCCGCGCTCACACTTGAACATGTTCAACAAAGGTCCTAACCTCAGAGTTGAACACGTTCAAATCAGCAAGGGAGCTGGGAAAATGAACCTCGTCGTTGCCACCTATGCCGCGTACGCGGCGATCAGCTTGGCGGTCACGTTCTGGGTGGCGCGCACCCTGCACCACACCGGGGCACGGTTTCTGGTGGATGTCATGAATGGCGACAGCGATCTCGCCGATACCGTGAATCATCTTCTGGTCATTGGGTTCTGGCTGGTCAATGCCGGATTCGTGGCGCTGGCGCTGCGGATCAGCGGACCGGTGCCCGATGTGCGCGCCGCCATCGAGGAACTCGCCATGAAACTCGGGATGGTGCTGCTGGTGCTCGGCGGAATGCACTTCGCAAACCTGATCGCGCTGAACAAGATTCGCCGCAGCAGGCATCAGGAGCGGCAGGACGCCATCGCACCCGCTCCGATTCAGTTCGACACGGTCCCACTAGCCTGATCGACATGACGCGCCCTGAGCCCACGACCGCGCGCGGTGAGGAAACTCGCCAGCAGATCATCGCCGCCGCCCTGCGTCTGTTCGAGCAGAACGGCTTCACGAAGACCACCATGCGCGCGATCGCGGGCGAGGCGGGCGTCAGCGTCGGCAACGCGTATTACTACTTCACGTCCAAAGAACAGCTGGTTCAGGGCTTCTACCAACAGATTCAGACCCTGCACGAACAGCGGGTGCAGCAGAGCACCCGCGGCGATTCCCTCGCCGCGAGATGGCAGACGATGGAAATGGCCTTCGTCGACGTAGCCGCTCCCTATCACGAGTTCGGCGGCAAGTTCTTCGCCATCGCCGCCGAACCCACCAGTCCGCTCAGTCCGTTCAGCGATGAAAGCCGCCCTGCGCGAGAGTCTTCCATCGACATCATGCGCAACCTGGTCATCGGCGACGACGTCAAAGGCGACAAGCGCTTGCTGGCCGAGCTGCCGAGTCTACTGTGGCTGGCCCATATGGGCATCGTGCTGTTCTGGGTGCACGACCGCAGCCCCGATCAGGAACGCACCCGAATGCTGATCCGCCGAGTCGCCCCCCTCGTCGAACGCGTTGTGGCGCTGTCGAGATTGCGCCCGCTGCGTCCCGTCCTGTACCCGGCCCTGGATCTGATCAACGACCTCGGTAACTAGACGGGTTGGGCGGGTGCGTCGGCCTTGTGGCCGCGCTGGGCGTCGCGGTCGAAAATGCCCAGGATCTCGCACGGTCCACCCTCGGCGCCGATGGCGTGCGGGAGCATGGTCGGGAACTCCGCGGCCTGGTTCGCTTCGATGCGAAAACGCTTGTGGCCCAACATGAGTATCGCGGTTCCGGACAGGACCACGAGCCACTCCCGGCCCGGATGCGCGCGCATGCGGGCCGGATTGTCCGGCGGCGGTTCGGTCATGCGCTGGCGCACCACGCTCATGCCCGGCTCGCCCTTCATCGTCCAGCGCATGAGCCCGTGCGCGGCATCGATCATCGGGCTGGTGACGATATCGTCCGCGGCGGTCTCCACCAGCTGGTCCAGCGAGGTGCCCAGGGCGCGCGCGAGGGTGACCAGCTGATCGAGGGCGAGACGCCGTTGACCGTTCTCGATGCGTGAGAGCGTGGACTGACTCAGATGCGCGCGGTTCGCCAGTTCCTCGAGCGACCAGCCCTGCGCCACCCGCAGTGCCCGGATGCGTTTGCGCACGAGGCTGTCCAGGTCCCCATCGTCTTGCGTCATAGGCAAGATCCTATGCCATTGATGCAAGAGGAGCTTATCGTCGCTGATAGGTGTCCGGAACAGCTGGGCCGTGCAGGAAGGGACCGAGGCAATGGTTGAGATGGCTGCGGGGTACACGAGCGACGCCCTGCCCGCTGAGACCGTCGACGTCGTGGTGATCGGCGGCGGTGCCGCGGGTTTGAATGGTGCGCTGATGCTCGCCCGCTCGCGCCGCTCGGTCGTGGTGATCGACAGTGGCAGCCCGCGCAACGCGCCCGCGACCGCCATGCACGGCTTCTTCGTGCTGGACGGCACCCCACCCCTCGAACTGCTCGAGCGGGGTCGGGAGCAGGTGCGCGGTTACGGCGGCGCGATCATCTTCGGTGAAGTGGCCTCCGCCGAACCCGCCGCGCCGGTCGGGGGAGACCTGCGTTTCACCATCGTTCTCGCCGACGGACGCAGCCTGACCGCACGCCGAGTGCTGGTGGCCACCGGACTGCGCGACGTACTGCCCGACGTGCCCGGCCTGGCCCAGCACTGGGGACACGGTGTGGTGCACTGCCCGTACTGCCACGGCTGGGAGGTACGCGATGAGCCGATCGGCATCCTCGCCACCGGCCCCGCCTCGATCCACCACGCCTTGCTGTTCCGGCAGTTGACCGAGGACCTGGTCTACTTCACCGGCGACACCGAACTGGATGCGAACACTCGCGCGCGCTTCGCGGCCCGGAGCATCCGCATCGTCGATACCCCGGTAGCGGAAGTCGTCACCGCCGAGGACGGCACGCTCACAGGTGCGCGGCTGGCCGATGGACAGTTCATCGCCCGCCGCGGGCTCGCGGTCGCCACTCGCATGCGGGCGCGCACCGAGGGCCTCGAGGGACTGCACCTGCCGATCCAAAACCTGCCCGACGACATGGGTTCCAGCTTCGCGTCCGGCATGGCGGGCACCACCGAGGTGCCGGGCGTGTGGGTCGCGGGCAATGCCACCGACGCGAGTGCCCAGGTCGGTGCCTCGGGTGCAGCTGGTGCCCTGGCCGGTGCACATATCAACGCCCTATTGGCCACCGCCGACACCGATGCGGCGCTCGCCGCCGCGCAGGGGCGCATCACTACCGACTGACGTTCCCGCACACCGCGCGACCCACTGCCGTGATCGCAGCGCGCGATGTGCGGCGGCCTCCAATCCATCAACTCAGCGACCGACGATGCGTCGGCGCTGGTTTCCCCATGCCCATTCCGAGAGGAAACCCATGTCCACGAAACAACTTTCGCCGACCCCGGCCGCTGACGAGGGAGTGCCCGGCGCGCGTGAGCTCCGCGCGATCCTGATCGCCGTCTCGATCGCGCTGATGGCCGTCATCGCCTCGGTGTCCGGGCTGAACGTCGCCCAAACCCACCTGGCCGTGGAGTTCTCCGCGTCCCAGAGCACGGTCCTGTGGATCATCAACAGCTACACCCTCGCCCTGGCCGCACTGCTGCTGCCACTCGGCGCACTCGGTGACCGCCTGGGCCGCAAACCCATGCTGATCGCCGGGCTGGTCGTGTTCGGAATCTCGAATGTCGTTGCCGCGCTTGCCCCGTCGGTGGAGGTCATGTTGATCGCACGGGTGGCGGCGGGCGTCGGCGCGGCGATGATCATGCCCATCACCCTGGCCGTCATCACCGCCACTTTCCCCGAAGAGCAGCGCGCGAAGGCGATCGGTGTGTGGACCGGTGTCGCCGGTGGCGGCGGGATCCTGGGCATGTTCCTCTCAGCCCTGCTCGTCGATATCGCGAACTGGCGCTGGCTTTTCGCGCTACCGATCGTCCTGGTCCTCATCGCGCTGGCCATGACAGTGCAGGCAGTTCCCAACTCCCGCGAACGCTCGGCGCACGGCTTCGACATCGTCGGCGCGCTGGCATCCGCGATCGCGGTGGTCGGGCTCATCTTCGTCCTGCAGGAAGGACCCGAACGCGGCTGGACCGCGCCGATCACCCTGATCAGCCTGGCCGTCGGTATCGCGGCCACAGTCGCCTTCGTGGCCTGGGAGCTACGCCGCCGAGAGGCATCCTTGCTGGATGTACGCCTGTTCAGCGAGCGCGGCTTGGCCGGTGGCTCCCTCACACTGCTGGTGCTTTTCGGAGTGCAAGCCGGTATCGCGGTGGTCCTGTTCCCGTTCTTCCAGTCCGTACTCGGCTGGTCGGGACTTCTGTCCACCGCGGCGATCATGCCGATGGCCGTGATGATGATGGTGAGCTCCGGCCTCGCCCCACTGCTGTCCGCCCGCATCGGCGCCCGCGCGACCATGGCCACCGGCATCGCACTGGCCGCCGCCGGTCTGTTGCTGATGGCCGCGATCGTCTCCGTCGACGGCGGCTTCTGGTCCGTGCTGCCCGGCATGGCAGCCATGGGCCTGGGCGCGGGCCTGTCGATGACACCCTCCACCGAAGCCATCACCAGCTCCCTGCCACGCGAAAAGCAAGGCGTCGCTTCAGCACTCAACGACGTCACCCGAGAGTTCGGCACCGCCCTCGGCGTCGCCCTACTCGGCGCACTCGTCGCGACCGGCTACCGCACCGCCATCGACGACAAACTAGACGGCATCCCACCGACCACCGCCGACACCGCCCGCGAAGGCATCGCCAACGCCCTCGAAACAGCAAGCAGCGCAGGCACGCACGCACCGGATCTGATCCACGCGGCCCAACAATCCTTCATCGAAGGCTGGCAGCAAGCCATGTGGGCAGGCACCGCCCTCATGGGAGTTCTCTTCCTCTACATCGCTTTTCGTGGTCCGAAGAACCACCGCCCCACAGCGCACAACGACGTCCAAGCGTCCGAGGCCCTCACACGGACATTGAGTGAATGAGTATGGGACAGCGGCGCTTTCGGTTCTCACAGCCGTTCCGGGGCGGCGATGCCGAGCAGCCCGAGCCCGTGGGCGAGGGTGCGGGAAGTGAGCTGACACAGCGCGATTCGGTTGGCGCGAGCGGGTTCAGGCGCAGCCAGGACCGGGCAGGTGTCGTAGAAGACCGTGAACACCCGCGCCAGCTCGTAGAGATACGTCGCAAGGCGATGAGGCTCGAGCGACTCGGCGATATCGGCGAGCACCCCGGAGTACTCGTCCAGGTGCAACAACAGCGCCCGCTCCGCCGATTCGATCGAGGCGCCGGTGTCGACCCGAGCATCTGCGGGGTCACCGGCTTTGCGCAGAATCGAGCAGATCCGCGCGTGCGCATACTGCAGGTACACACCGGTATTGCCGTTGAACGCGGTCATGCGGGCGGGGTCGAACATGTAGTCCTTGACCCGGCTGGTGGACAGGTCCGCGTATTTGACCGCACCGATACCGGCGTGCTCGGCGATGGCGTCGAGCTGGGCGTCCGGCAGATCAGGGTTCTTCTCGGCCACCACCGTCCGTGCGGCCGCGACGGCGTCATCGAGCAGATCCATCAGCCGCACGGTGCCTCCGGCACGGGTTTTGAACGGTGTGCCGTCCGGACCCAGAATCGTGCCGTAGGCGACATGATCGACCTCGATGGCGTCGGTCAGTCACCCCGCGCGCCGCGCCGCTTCGAAGATCAGCTGAAAATGCAGGGCCTGACGGGAATCGGTGACATAGAGCAGCCTATCGGCGTGCAGGTGCGCGATCCGGTAGCGGATCGTTGCCAGGTCGGTGCTGTCATAGCCGTATCCGCCATCGCGTTTGCGGACCATGAGCACCGCGGGGGAGTCGTCGGGTCCGGTGACCTGTTCGGAGAGGACGACGACCGCACCGTCGCTGTGTACCGCCACCCCATTGTCGAGCAGTTCGGCAGCGGTGTCGGCGAGCATGGGGTTGTAAAACGATTCGCCCGCATAGTCATTCGGGGTGAGCAGCACCCCGAGCCGGTCGTAGATCGCACCGAATGCCTTCTCCGATTCGGCAACGATCTCCCGCCAGCGCGCCACCGTCGCCTCGTCACCCGCCTGCAGTGCGACCACCCGGGTCCGGGCGCGATCGGCGAAGTCCGCATCGGCATCGAACCGGGCGCGCGCGGCCTTGTACAGACCGTCGAGCGCTGACACCGAGGAGCCGGTGCCCAGATCGTCGGCATGCCAAGGTGTTTCGGGATGTTCGTCGATGAACTGGATCAGCATCCCGAACTGGGTGCCCCAATCACCGAGATGGTTGGCGCGCACCACATCCGCACCCAGGAACCCGAACACCCGGGCCAGGCTGTCGCCGATGATCGTGGTCCGCAGATGCCCGACATGCATTTCCTTGGCCACATTGGGCGCGGAGTAATCGATGACGATCCGCTGCCCACCACAAGGCGCACCGACGCCGAGCCGAGCACCTGCCAACCGAGCGGCCAACTGCCCCCACAGCGCCGCATCGGTGAGGGTGATGTTGAGAAACCCAGGCCCCGAGGCCCGCACGTCAGCGATGACCATGCCGCTGTGGCTGGCGATCCCGCTGCTGAACTCTGCAGCCAACATTGTGGGCTTGTCACCGCTCCGCTTCGCCAGCGGCAGAGCGGCATTGGATTGGAAATCCGCCCGATCCGATCGGCGCACCACCGGATCCGCCCCCGCCAATTGCGGACGGGCACGCACGATCGCCTCCGACACAACGGTAGCGACAGTTGCGAGCAGCGGCACGACGGCGGCAGCACTCACCAGCGGATCCTTTCATCGAAAACGGGATGGTTCAGTATCCCAGCGCCCGCCACCCAATTTCGGCCCAGCGGCAAGGCTGCGAGATGCGAGACACGCCACCGCCGCCCGCGCAGACCACGATATGAGCGAACCTTCTCCCCACGCGGCCGGACTACTGCTCGGCGCGCCGCTCATGCGTCATCAGCAGCTGCACGGCGCGGTCAGCCTGGCTGGTGGGGACGGTCGATCGCAGCTCGACCAAAGTCTTCTGTTGTCCGGGAGCCAACTCACGCGTCAGCGCGGCTGCCTCCAGCTCTGCCAGCTGCTCACGCGCGTTACGTGCCGAGTCGGACAGGGTGTTGTTGAGCCCGAACAGATCTGTCAGCAAGGCCTCGTCTACGGTGCCGTTGACGACCCGATTGAATGCCTCTCCGGACAGTATCTCGGCCCTGGAACCTCCTTCCCATGGGGACGAGAGATGGATCAGTCCACCCTCATCGGCCGCCTGGCAGATGAAGGGGCTATGGGTGGTGACAAAGAACTGCATTCGCGGAAAATGGCTCTTCAGCCAGAATCCGATTCGTTTTTGCCACTCGATATGCAGATGAGCGTCAATCTCGTCGATCAGTACTACTCCTTCATGCATAACGCTGATGTGTCCGCCTGAATCCTCTTCTGTAGCAATGGAATCGAAGCCAGAGAAAAGGTGTCTGATCAGGTCCAGAACCAATCCGGCGACAGTGCGGTACCCATCACTCAACGAAGCCAGCGCTAGGACGCGGCCCTGCCGGGTTCGCACCCACAGCCCGTCGGAGTCGACCTTCTCAATCCGCATCCCTTCCGATAGCAGTCCGTCATCGAGCAATTTCAGGATCAGCTGTTCGGTGGCGGCCGCCCCTGGACTGCCTTCGAGACGACGCAGATAGATCCGCTGAAGCCATGCCACCGATTCCGACAGCGACGCGTCTTGACGAAACAGACTGGCCAAAGCTGCGGGGCGGCCGGGCATCAGCAGCCGCTGCGCTTCGGTCCGTGTTGGCGAAAGGTGCCAGAACGGCCCGTAGCCAGCAGCGAACCATCCACGAGGGTTCTCCGCCCAAGGCCCACGTACAGGTGTCCAGTTCCCTCCAACAGTGGCTCTGGCCATTGTCGGCTCGGGACCGTCAGCGCGCTTCCATTCCATTGCGGCCCACGGATCGAACGCAGGCCTGCGTCCGGTACCGAACCAATCCTCGTCACCGAACCGCAGTCTCACCGCAGCCCGTTCGAACGACTCTCCATCCCGAACCCACCCCTGGAACGTCGCGGCCAGCAACCGAGCCACGGATGGACCTGCAATCGCTAGGGCAATCGCCTGCAAAAGCGTCGACTTTCCAGCACCGTTATGACCGGCGATAACGATCCACCGCGGCAAAACGCCACCCTTGCGCGCGAACACGAGCGAGGATGCGCTGCCGCCGGAAGGGAATCCCCGAATACCCTCCAACTTGATCTCCACGATCTGCACTCGACGAGCCTACAAAGTTGCCGTATCCAGGTGGACCTCCTCGACCAGCCTTGCCGCGCAACCATCTTCAGAGGGGTGCACTGACGCGACAAGGAGCCGAAAGTCTGGTATCAAGATCCGGCACGGCAGCACCCCGGAACGAAAGACAGGTAGTCCTTCCGGCGGCCATGTCGTATTCATAGCCCCCTAGAGCTCAGGCAGAGTGGATCCTGTTAGGAGACCGGCGAGTTCGGCGATGTGCAGTACTGCCGTGAGCTCAGCAGGGGAGAGTTTGTACTCACCTGAGGCGATTGATTCGGGGCCGATGCGCCCGAGCAGTGTCTGCAGTGTGGTCGCGTCGAGGCTTCGAGCGGCAACGTGTTCGGTCAGCTCGCCGACAGCCGCTTCGGAGTCCTCGCTGAGTTCTGATTCCGAGTCCTCGCTCAGCATATGAATGATGTCGGCGGCGCGGTGGAGGTTTTCGCCGTCGGCGGTGAAGCCCGGCGGGTAGGGGGCTCGATCCCAGCTGGTGCCATCCCACCAGTAGAGGAATCCCGCCATGTCACCGACGCGGTCGAACCACTCGCGCGGGAACCACTCCGGCGCACCGGCGAGCAGGTCGACGTCGTAATCCATTGTCTCGCTGAAGTCGACGTCACCGCCGACAACGACGGCGCGACCGCCGCTCATGAAAGTCAGTGACCACCACCAGTTTCCGCCGAGGTGGCGGACATGCATGCCGTCGGCATCGATGCGCACCTCCTCGGGTGTCTGTACGTCGACGCTGTACAGCAGCCCGATCACGGCACCATATCCCCAGATATCGATGGGTGTGGGCAATGAGTATTGGGCATCGTCGGATTCGGCCATGATCGGATCGTATGCATCACGCCGCTGTAATCCGAAGTGTCCCTGGTGATATGCCTATGGCATGTCCGCTAATCACGATCGCGCTCGAGCACTCGGTAAGGAACTCATCGATACCCACAATTGGCTTCGTGGCGAGCTGGGCCGGGTGGCCCGCGAACTCGACGAACATCGGGAGGGCGACACCATCCGCCCGCTTCGCGAGTTGCGCGGGCACTGCCTGGCCTTCTGTCGCGCGCTCAGTGCGCATCACACCAATGAGGATGAGTCGGCGTTTCCCCTTCTGGCACAGCGCTTTCCGGAGTTGGCGCCAGTTCTAAGAGAACTCGGCGACGATCATCGCCTGGTCGCGGATATCCTGACCAGGATGACCGCCCTGCTCGCCGACCTCACCACCGAGAACGTGACGGCGGTGCGCAACGAAATCACCGGCCTGGCAGCCATTCTCGAATCCCATTTCCGCTGGGAAGAACGTCGTATCACCGAGGCCCTCGATCAGCTCTCGGCCGCCGAGTTCACCGGACCAGAACTCTTCGGCACGGCCACTAGGGACGCGGGGGACACCGCGGCCCGGAGTTCCCAACAGTAGTCGCGCCAAAATCAGCGAATCGGCGTAGCGCTCATCGCCTTGTCTCGTATCGGGCCAGCGCTACGCCGCCTGGAAACGTCCGGGTCTCCACCAGCGTCAGATTCACCCAGCTGTCCAGCGCCGTGAAGAACGGCGTGCCGCCACCCACCAGGACCGGGTGCGTGACGATCAGGTACTCGTCGATGAGCCCGGCCCGCATGGCCCCCGCGGCGAGCGTCGCGCCGCCGATATCCATCGGGCCACCGTCCTCGCCCTTGAGCCGCGAGATTTCGGAAACAGCGTCGCCGGAGACCAGACGGGTGTTCCAGTCAACCGTGCCGATGGTCGAGGAGAACACCACTTTGGGCATGTCCCGCCACCTGCGGGCGTACGCGATCTCCGCCGGTGTGGCCCCGGGCTGCTGATCGGCGGTCGGCCAATGCGAGCTCATCGCCTCCCACAGCTTGCGCCCGTACAGCGACAAGCTCGTGGCCGCCACCCGGTCGGACCACCACTGAAACAGCTCGTCACTCGGCGAGGAATCCGGCCCCTCACCCCCACTCCAGCCGAGATCGTCACCGGGCGCGGCAATGTAGCCATCCACGGTCACATTCATGCCAAACGTCAGTTTCCGCATGACGCCAGCCTCTCGTGAGTCGTTCCACATGTACAGGCGGACACGGCGATAGTCATTGTTTCGTGCGGCTACCACGACACCTGCGTGGGATAACGTTCACACGATCGACGCGTCCACCTTGTGTTCCAGGCACCACGACCGCCAACAGCGACTATTGGAGCGGAAAAGCGCTGCGAGGATGGAGAATCCGCCATTCTCGACCATGAACCGCATCTCTCCGCGTAGCGATGTCGATTCGGGCGTGTAGGGCCACGACATCATCGGATTCACATCCGGCTGGGCAGGGAAGAGCGAGTACCCGGACTCCTGGATGGGATAGTTGCACAGCGTGCCGCCATCCCAGCGTTCGTGGCACTCGATCAAGAAGCACGCGAACTCGTCTGTCAGAACGAGATTTTCGGGCGAGATGACGGCGGACATGTCCGGGAACAGCGCATCAATGGCCGACGCGATCCGACCCACCGTGTTCTTACGCCACGGAGCAGAAGGCAGTTCGATCATCCCGATGCGCTCGCGAAATGCGGCCGCTGCGTCGGCACGCCGCTTCGGCTCCGCCCAGTCCCGCCACTCCTGGTCGGTGTGGCGGATCTCGATCGCGAGATCCAAAGACAGTTGGTCAGGCTGATCGGTCGTCATCGCACCTCAGGTTCCCTCGCGTCACCGCCGGCCCGCTCGCCGAGTTGCCGCTCGTGCTGCGAGCGCGTCGGCCATACGCGCGCCCGCTGCCCACGCTGCCGGATCAGCTTGTGCTGCAACAATCCTCGCCTCGTGCGCCGTGCGAGGTCGTAGCGTCTGGTGCATGTCCAACACGCGAGCGAGCGTGTCATCCACCGTCTCACCTGGTTGCGCGACCGCAGCTAATCGATCCCATGTCGCAGGCGACACCGACACCATCATTGTCGCCCGATTCCCCTGGGACACAGCGTCCGTCATCTCCCGAACACTACTCCGCACGCGTTGTCGGAGATCGTCAACGCTCCGGCCGACGGACGTGTGGTGTCATCGCCTCTCGGGTTCAGGGAGTGATGGCGGATCGCAGGATTCCCGGGGGAGTCGGACCGAGTGCGGTGGTGATCTTGTCGAGGGGGACCGGGGGTGCGATGAGGGTGTGCCAGGGGTAGCGGGTTCGGGTGCGGTCCAGTAGGGCTATGGCTCGGGTCAGGTGGCGGGGTTCGTAGTTGTGGACGCCGGTGAGGGTGAGCCATTGCCGGACAACGGCTTCGGGGTCCAGGGGCAGGGGCGGACCGGGTTTGACCGAACCGGCCAACACCAGGGTGCCGCCGATGTCCAGGCGCGAATATGCCTCGCGGACGGCGTCGGTGGAACCGCTGAAGTCGAATGCGATATCGGCCTTCGAGCCGTTGTCGGGGCGCGCGCCGAAGTGTTCGGCCAGGTGCAGGCGGTCCGGGTCGATATCGGTGATGTGGACGGTGGCTCCGGCCTCGTGGCAGGCGGCGGCCGCGGTGATGCCGAGCATGCCTGCCCCGCAGATGAGTACGCGGCGTCCGGCTAGTTCGCCCGCGGCCTCGAGCGTTGCCATGACGGTGGCGGTGGCGCAGGCGGCGGGTGCGGCGACCTGGTCGGGCATTCCGTTAGGGACCTGGACCACGGTGGTTCCCGCGGGCAGCACGATGTGCTGGGCGTAGGAGCCGGAGAGCTCCCAGTCCGGATGCATCGCCTCGTGGCCGATCTTGCGCACGGCAACGCATTTGGCGGTGCGTCCGGAGCGACACCGGGCGCAGTGGCCACAGGCCACGGTGACCGACCAGACAATCCGATCACCCACGGCGGCAGGGGCATTCGCGCCGATCGCGATAACTTCCCCGACCGCTTCGTGCCCGAGGATCGACGGGTACGGTCCGGGTCGCCGACCGCTGATGGTGTGCAGGTCACTGCCGCAGACGGTGGCCAGCCGAACGCGGACCAGACATTCACCCGTGCGGAGTTCGGGTATCGGGATCGTGCGGATATCGACGCCGGTGCCGTCCCACACCGCGGCGCGCGTCAAACCAGTTGGGAGCGTATCCATCCCGAGAGCCTTTCGATGGCGTAGACGATGACGAAGATGACGAGCACGAGGGCTCCGGCCACCTGGAAATTGAGGGTGCGGATCGATTCGAACAGCAGGAATCCGATACCTCCGGCCCCGACCATGCCCAGGACCGTGGAGGTCCGGATATTGACGTCGAGCAGATAGAGGCTCGCTCCCACGGCCGCGGGTAGTGCCTGCGGAATCACCGCCGCGAAAAGCGTTTTCCACCAGCCGCCGCCGACCGATCGGACCGCTTCCAGCGGACCGGGATCGATCTCCTCGATCGCGTCGGCGACGAGTTTGGCCAGGAACCCGATCGATCCCAGGGCCAGGGCGCACGCCCCGGCGATCGGTCCGAGCCCTACCGCGGCCACGAACACCACGGCCAGGATCAGCTCGGGAACCGCGCGGACCAGCAGGATCCAGGCGCGAGATAGCGAATACACCAAGAGATTCGGGGTGACATTGCGGGCGGCGAGGATTCCCGCGGGCACCGACAGTACGATCCCGATCGCTGTCGCCACCACCGCGATGGCGACAGTTTCCAATGCGGCGGTGAATAGTTCACCGCCCAGCGCACCGAAGTCGGGCGGTGTGAGCCGGGTGAAGATGTCCAGGGCGGGCCCGATCCAGGTGAACAGCGCGATCGGATCGAAGTCGAGCACCAGCGGACCCGCGATGATCGCCGCGGCCAGCAGCAGCGCGAATCCCATGCGGACCACGCGGTCGGCACGGGGACCGAAGCGCGACGGCAGCAGCAGCAGTCGGCGAATCCAGATGGCCGCCAACTCCATTGCCGCGATGATCGCCAGGATGACGCCCACGATGCCCAATGCGTCGCGATACACCAACCCCCGCAGCACATCCTGCAGCGCGAAGCCGATACCACCCGCACCGACGAAACCCAGAACCACCGACATACGCAGGTTGATGTCGATCCGATAGACGAAAGCGCCGATCCACGCCGGAATCACCTGCGGGACGACCGCATTGAGCAATTCGCGCAGGTATCCCGCGCCGGTGCTGCGCACCGCTTCGCGCGGCCCGGGATCGGATTGCTCGATGGCGTCCGCGAAGAGCTTCCCGAGCATTCCGATGGAATGCAATGCGAGAGAGAGGATTCCGGGCAGCACCCCGATCCCGAGCGCCCGGACGAACAGGGCCGCGAACAACAGATCGGGAATGGCCCGGCAGCAGGTGATGATCGCCCGCGCTGCCGTGTACACCACCGGGTGCGGGGTGGTGTTACGTGCGGCCAGAAATGCCAGCGGAACCGAGGCCACGGCCGCCAGGACCGTACCCAGGATCGCCATCAACAGGGTTTGAAATCCCAGTAGCGCAATGCGTTCGGGTTCATCCAGTCGTGGTGGCCACATGCGTTCGAGCAGCGCCCGCACCGCGTCCGCACCATCGATGAGCGCGCCCGGCGCGAAGTCGATCGACCATGCCGACGCCGCGGTCGCGACCACCGCCCCGGCGGCGAGCAGCGGCAGCCGATATCGCCGCACGCGGGTACCGAAAGCATCTGTTACCGAAGCGGATTCGGTGCGATCGAACAGTGTCGAGTTCACGATCGCTCCGCTTGCGAGGATGCGGCGGACAGCGACTCGCCCCGCTGATAGATGGCCATGACGTCCTCACGGGTCATTCCCGCCGCGGCATGGTCGAGCACCTTGTGGCCATCGCGCAACCCGATCAGCCGATGCGCCCAGCCCAGCGCGATATCCACCTGATGCAGGGTGCATACCACCGTGAGCTTGTCCTCGATACACACCCGGAACAGCAATTCCATGACCGCCCTGGCATTTTCGGGATCGAGCGAGGCCACCGGTTCATCGGCGAGCAGCACACTGGGACGCTGCATCAAACTGCGCGCGATGGCGACCCGCTGCTGCTGACCGCCGGAGAGCGTGTCCGCCCGCCGTTCGGCGTAATCGGCCAGCCCTACTCGATCCAAGTGCGCAAGCGCCTCAGCACGCATGCGCCTCGGGTAGGTCGGCACCCCGTAGCGCGGCAGACTCAGCCGCCCCAGCGCGCCGATCAGCACATTCTCCAGACAGCTGAGCCGCCCGACCAGATTGAACTGCTGGAAAACGAATCCGACATCACGGCGCAGCACCCGCAACTGGCGTCCGGAGGCCCGGTCGACACGCACCCCGTTGACCTCGACACTGCCCGAGGACACCGGATGCAAGCCGTTCAAACATCGCAGCAGCGTGGACTTTCCGGATCCGGAGAGCCCGAGCAGTACCAGCAGTTCACTGCGGTGCACATCGAAGGTGACATCGTGCAGGGCGACGGTATCGCCGAATCGTTTGCCGAGATCGCGGACCGCGATGACGACATCGTCGCCCGCGATCGGCGACGGCGTGGGACCGGGCACGGACATCAGCTCAGCCCTTGCACTTCTTGGAGCCGGTCACTTCGCAGACGTGGCGCACGCCGCTGTAGGCCGAATCATCCACGGCCACAACGCCCCAGGCGCGCTCATCGGTGAACCGACAGGCATCGCCCTGGCAGTGTCCGGCGGCCTGGAGCTTCTCGATATCGATCTTGTTCGCGAAAATGTCCTTCAGTTTCCCGATGACCTCATCGCCGAGCGCGTTATTGGCCGCGAACACCGATCCCGCGATGGTCTCGGATTTCCACACCGTCTTGAGCTGCCCGGGTTTCAGGTCGCCCTTGTCGATCATGGTCTTGTCGACCATGGTGTCGAAGGCGAATCCGGCATCGCAGTCGCCGTGGGCGATGGCCAGCGCGGAGGCGTCGTGCGCACCGGCGTAGACCGGCTTCATCGCCGCCGAGATATCGCCGTCGCTACCGGATTTGATGACCCCGGCCTCCATCAGCCCGGCGGTCGGGTAGAGGAAACCCGAGGTCGAACCCGGGTCGACGAAGCACACCTTCTTACCGCTGAAGTCCTTGAGCCCGTTGATATTCGACTGATCGGCCCGGGTCAGGCCGTAGGACTTGTAGCCGGGCTGGAGCCCCTTGTCCTTGATCACCGCACCCAGCGGGGTCAGGTGCGCGCCGTTGGTCCCGGCGACCACGTAGGCGAAGGGGCCGAAAAAGGCCAGATCGACCTTCTTGGCGATCATTCCTTCGACCACGCCCGCGTAATCGCTGGCCTGTTTGAATTCGACCTTCGATCCGGTCTCGTGTTCGAGCAGTTTGATCAACGGGCCGTAACTGGCCTTGAGATCAGTGGAGTTCTCGGCGGGAACCGCTGCGAGAGTGATGGTTTCGGGGAAGCCCTGAGCATTGCGCGCGGTGGATTCCGAGTGTGAACCCGAGCAACCCGAGACCGTGAGGGCAAGGGCGGCAGCGAATCCGGCCGCGGCGAGCGAGCGGCGGGTGAAGACCTTCATGGTGGAACTTTCTTGTGTTCTTCCGACCGGAAGTCGAGCGTGGTGGCGGAGGGAGAAGGACGGAAGGAACGATGATCCTTGGTATAGACCAAGAAGTATGCGGCGGTAGACCGGCAGGTGAACAGTGCCTAACCACTTGGTCTATACCACTGGTCTATACCAGCGACTGCTAGAGTTGACCCCATGACCGCGACCGACGAACCTCGCGTCCTCAAGCATCAGGTGGTCCGAGGGCAACTCGACCGCCTCCTGGACGGCATGACCCCGGGCGAACCGTTCCCGGCCGAACGCGAGATCGCCGAAAGATTCGACGTGGCACGCGAAACCGTGCGCCAGGCCATGCGCGAGCTGCTCGTGGCGGGCCGCGTCGAACGCCGCGGCCGCACCACCATCGTCGCCCGCGCCAAGGTGACACTGCCCCTGGCGATGGGCTCCTACACCGAAGCCGCGAAAGCCAACGGGCTCAGCACATATCGCATGTTGGTGGACTGGACCGACCTGTACGCCGACGACGTACTGGCCGCCCAACTCGAAATCGCCGTCGGCGCACCGATTCTGCAACTCGAACGCGTCTTCAGCACCGACGGCATCCGCGTCGGCCTCGAAACCACCAAATTGCCCGCCGACCGCTATCCGGGCCTACGCGAAACCTTCAACACCGAAACTTCGCTCTACGCCGAAATGCAAAGCCGCGGAATCATTTTCGAAAAGACCGTCGACAGCATCGAAACAACCCTCCCCGACGCCCGCGAATCCGCCCTACTCACCGCCGACGCCCGCACCCCAATGTTCCTGCTCAACCGCATTTCCTACGACCAACACGGCATCCCGATAGAACAACGCCGCTCCCTCTACCGCGGCGACCGCATGACCTTCACCGCGATCATGCACTCGACCCAGCGGCCCTAACAGAGGGCCTTCGCTGGTCTCGATCAGATGGGTGATTCGGTGTGGTACGAACTCCTCCGCCAAGATCCCTCACCGTGAGCGTGCGTCATCAGCGGAATTGCTCCATTTCGGACTCGCGCTCATCGTGTGATGTGAACGCGGCCGGGTTCTTTCGTTCGGCTGCCAACTCCACGCGTACTGCCGCTCGGGTCAGTGCGTCTTCACATGCCTTGGTGACCCACGCCGAGAAGTTGCCACCGGATTGGGCCTTGATCGCCGCTTCGACATCATCGGGAAGTCGCACGCTGACCCTCGCCATACCGGCAAGCCTACCCAGTGTCGTACAGCAGGTATGACGACTTCCCTCATGCAGGCGCGGAGCGATTCCAGGTGCAGTAGGCCAGGGCGATCAGGACATCTCTGGGACGCCTCGTGGACCCTTGGGTGGTAGCCAGGCGACCTACTTGGTCGACCCCGATCCTGAACCCGAGGTCAGCAGACTCACCAGGCACGCAAGTGGGTTGATGGGGTTCGGGTGCGAGGGATCGGTGTCGAAGCACAATCCTTGCGCGATCAGTCCGCCGCTCGGCGTCGAGGGCTCCGGGCTCTGCGCGTCTGCGGCTCCCAATCCTGCGGCAAGCCCTGCGGTCAGCAGTGTGGAGACGGTGCCGATGCGAACAACGGCGTGAAGCTTTCCCATGTGAATCTCCTGATCGCGTTTCGGGCACCAATGCTCGAATCCGCATTGAAACGCTAGCCTTTCAATGCTTGTCGCTACACCCCCAATTCGTGGGGCACGTTCCGCTCGGCCTCGGTTCTGATGCCGAGAATGGCGAGGAAGGCGCTCGCGGCAGGGGTGCGGCCGGAGCGGTTCCAGATGGCGTACTCCACTCGGGCTGGTGCGTCGGTGATTTCGATCGTGGTGATGCCGGTGAGCTGGGGTGCGTAGGTGGCGGGGAGCATGGCGATGGCTATGCCGGGGCGGACCAGGCGGGCGATGTAGTCGGCGGTGGTCACCTCGAACGCGACATCTCGATCCAGGCCGGCGGCGGCGAATGCTTGATCGGATTGCAGGCGTCCGGCGGTGCCGGTGGGGAGGTCGACGAAGGGTTCGGCGGCGAGCCGGTGCAGGGGGACCGCCGATTCGGAGGCGAGGGGGTGGTCTGGGGCGACGACCGCGACGAGCCGATCGCGGGCGAGTTCTACCGCGGTGACCTCGCGGGGCTCGGCGGTGGTCGGCAGGCCGAGGAAGGCCAGATCCAGTGCGCCGGTGCGGATTTGCTCGGTCAATTCATCACTGGCGCCGACGCGGAGGCTGATTCGCACCTGCGGGAATCGGTTCCGGAATTCACCCAGCGCGGTGGGGACGTCGACCGCGGCCACGGTGGGGATCAGGCCGACGGCGAGGCGGCCGCGCACTTCGCCGACAGCGGCGGCGACTTCGGCGGCCGCGCGTTCGGCCGCGTCCAAGCAGTCGCGTGCGGCGGGCAGGAACGCCGATCCGGCGGCCGTGATCCGGACCCGGCGGCTGGTTCGTTCGAATAGTTTCGCGCCGAGTTCCCTTTCCAGTCGCGCTATTTGGTGGCTGAGCGCGGACTGGACGACGTGGCAGCGTTCAGCGGCACGGGTGAAGCTGTTGGTCTCGGCGACGGCCAGTACGTAACGCATCTGCTGCAGCTCCACCTATCAATCATGATTCACGATTGATGGGCTGACAAACATGTCTTGGACTCATCGATCATGTCGGTGTCAGATCGAAGTGTGCGACAACTATTCGGAATCCTATGCGTACTGGGCTATTTCGGCGCGGCCCTACTTCCCGCCTACCCGGCGACCGCGGAACCCCCGATCTTCCCCGGTGTGATCGAGCTACCCGCCGGGTTTCGGCCCGAAGGAATCGAGATCGGATCGCTGCCCGTGGCCTACCTCGGATCCCTGGCGGACGGCTCCATCTATCGCGCCGATCTGGTGACCGGGCGAGGTGCGATCCTCAGCCCCGGCCCGGGCACACCGGCGGTCGGACTCCGGCTCGACGCACGCGGCCGGTTGTTCGTCGCCGGTGGCACCAACGGCGACGCCCGGGTCATCGATACCCGCACCGGTGAGGTGCTTGCTCGCTATCAGTTCGGCACAGCGCCTGGCACTTTCGTGAACGATGTGACGATCACACCCTCGGGAGCATGGTTCACCGACTCGCGTGCACCCGTGCTGTACCACGTGCCGATAGCTCCCGACGGTGCGCTGCCGACGCCCGACGATACCGTTCGGATACCGCTGACCGGTGATATCGACTACGTCCCAAACACATTCAACGCCAACGGAATCACCCGAACGCCCGATGGGACGGGACTGATTGTCGTCCAGTCGGTTACGGGCCGACTGTTCCGCGTCGACTGCGAAACAGGTCTGACCCGGGCGATCGATCTGGGCGCCGAGACCGTGCCGGACGGCGATGGACTGCTCCTACAGGGTACGACCCTGTTCGTCGTGCAGAACCGGCTCGATACCATCGCCGTGATCGCGCTCGATCCCACGGGCACAACGGGTGTGGTCGAGAAGCGGATCACCGACGCGGCCCTGGACGTACCGACAACGGTCGCGACCTTCGCGGGTCGCCTGTACCTGCCGAATGCCCGCTATGACACCGCGCCGGAGCCCACCACCCCGTACTCGATCGTCCGGGTCGATTAGTGCGTGTGTAGCCCGAATCCCGTGCGCCCCAACGGTTCGAGTCCTTGCTTCAACTGCAGCGACGGGATCTCGTAGTCACCGAAGTTCTGTCGCCGGAAGGCGATCGGCTCGGTCGACTCCAGGGTGAGCAGGCGTTGTTCCCACGCTTTGGCCAGATCCGGATAGTCCTCGGCGGCCAGGCGGTCGGAGCTGTGCACCACGAACGGCGGCAGTACCTCGATGCCCGGATAGAACAGGATGCCGTGGTGGATCGGGAACAGCAAATCCGCTATGGGACCGTTGATTCCGCGTGCGGAGTAGTGCGATTCCGGGCCGCCCGCAGTGACCGACAGCAGTGCTCGCTTGCCCGCGAGGGTGCCTTCGCCGAACCGTTCGCCGTATCGGGTGGCGCTGTGTTCACCGACGCCGTAGGCGAAGTGGAAGGTAAATACCCGGTCCACCCAGCCTTTGAGGATCGCGGGCATCGTGTACCACCACAGCGGGAACTGGAAGATGATGGTGTCGGCCCAGAGCAGCTTCTCCTGTTCGGCGCGCACGTCCGGGGTGAGCGCGCCGGAGTCGAAGGCTCGGCCCGAATCCCGGGCTATCCGAAGGGGATTCGAGGCGGCGGGACCGTAGTCGGCGGCGTCGACTACGGCCTTCCACCGCATCGCGTACAGATCGCTGATCTGTACCTCGTGTCCGGCGTCTTCGAGCGTCTTGACCGCCAGGTCTTTCAATGAACCGTTGAGTGATTCCGGTTCGGGGTGCGCGTAGACGATCAGCGTGTTCACGTGGACTCCTCGGTCAGTCGAGTACGCGACCCAGGAAATCCCGGATCAGAGCGGCGATTTCGGGCCCGTGGGTCTCGAGCGCGAAGTGACCTGCATCGAGCAGGTGAAGTTCGGCGTCGGGCAGATCGCGCAGGTAGGCACGAGCGCCGTCGGCCCCGAAGATCTCATCGTGTTCGCCCCAGGTGATCAGGACCGGTGGGCGGTGCACGGCGAAGTACTTCTGAAACGCCGGATAGCCGTCGAGATTGTTCTTGTAGTCGGCGAACAGCTGGAGCTGAATCTCCTTGTTGCCCGGTCGATCCAGGTAATGCTGATCCAGAATCCAGGTGTCAGGGCTCACCCGGTCCAGCCGATCGGCCGGAACCCCGTGGGTGTACTGCCATTTCGTGGCATCGAGTTCGAGCAGCTTACGCACGGCGGGCTCGTGCGCGACGCGATCGTTGGCGTGCGCGAACAGCACTTCCCAGAACGGGGTGAACCCCTCCATATAGGCGTTGCCGCTCTGTGTGATCAGCGCGCTGACCTGTTCGGGATTTTGCGAGGCGATCCGCAGTCCGATCGGCGCGCCGTAGTCCTGGATGTACAGCGCGAATCGTTCGATCCCGAGGGTGTCGAGCAGTTCCAGGGTGATCTCGGTGAGCTTGTCGAAGGTGTAGTCGAATTCGTCGACCCGCGGCATCGCCGACTGCCCGAATCCGATGTGGTCCGGCGCGATCAGGTGGTAATCCGCCGCCAATTCGGGCAGCAGATTGCGGAACATGGCCGAGCTGGTCGGAAATCCGTGCAGCAGAACGATTGTCGGCTTGGACGGATCACCGGCCTGTCGGTAGAAGACCGGCAGGCCCTGAATGTCCACAGTGTGATGGGTTACGTGTGTCATGGTGGTCTCCGTTGTCGAGAGGGGGTTCCGGCAGGCGGTGCAGAGGGGCATGGTGGACCGGTTCGTTCCTACGGATGAGCAGCGCCGCGGCCGCACTGAACAGCAGGCCGAGCGCGAAGTAGCCGCGATAGCTGTCGGTCAGGGCGTGCAGCGTGCTGGCGATCGCCAGGCCCGCCGCCGCGGCGAGTTGGTGAATCACCCAGGCAGGGGACAGGGTTCGGCCCATCCGCGCGGGGTCGAGGCCGCGCGATACGACGGCCATGGTCAGCGGGACGATCGGGAAGGATGCCGCGCCGAACAGCACCGCGACGGCAATCAAAGTGGCGGGCGCGGTATTCGACACCGCCAGCGCGAGCGCGATGATCCGTACGACATACAGTGCCCGCAACAGGTTTTCGACCGCGTATCGCCGCTGCAGCCGAACCATGGCGATCGAGGTGAGTCCTGCCGCGAGCGCGGCCAACGCGACCAGGCGGCCGGCGGCCACCACGGACCAGCCCGCCTCGACGGCGTGTTTGGGCAGCATCAGAATCACCACGTACAAGGTCGCCGAATGCAGCCCGAAGGAGACCAGCACCCGGCCTCGCCCGGCCAGCGATTCCGGCTGTCCCGCAGACAAATTCGTACTCCGGTCGGCGGGGAGGATGAGCCACAGCACCCCGGCGACAGCCAGCCCGGCGGCACCGAGCAGCGCGTAGGTCGCCCGCACCCCGACGGGTTCGAACAGTGCGGTGGCGGCCCACGGTCCGATCAGCTGTCCGAGATTGATGCCGACGGCGGCCCGGGTCAGCGCCGGTCCGACCTGGTTGCCGAGCGTCCGCCCGATCAGGGTGGTGACCGTGAGCGTGGACGAGGCCGCGAACCCGAGACCGCCGAGCAGCATGTAGGCGGTGACGTATTGCCAGGTCTCGCGCACCACGGCCAGCGCGAGATAGCTGCCGGAGATCAGCGCCAGCCCGCCGATCAGTACCGCCCTCGCCCCGGCACGGTCGAGCAGCCTGCCGACGAACGGCTGCGCGAACCCGGTCACCGTGGTGCCCAATGCCGCGGCTACCGCCAGGGCGGTCGCACTGACGCCGTAGGAGGCGGTGGTCGGAGCGAAGAACACTCCCATGGAGAAGTTCAGGCCGAAGGAGATCGTCATCGCGGCGAGCCCGGCCCAGGCTATGTGCGAAGGGTGTTTCATACCCGCACCTCTTCGTCGCGCGGCCCGAAAATGGTGCGCTCGGCGGCGGTGATGCGCAGGTCGTTGATGCTGGCTTCGCGGCGGCTCATCAACCCGGCGGAATCGAACTTCCAGAGCTCGTTACCGTGACTGCGCCACCACTGGCCTTCAATGTCGTGCCATTCGTACGTGAATCGCACGGCGATTCGGTCTTCGGTGAAGGCCCACAGGTTCTTTCGCAGCACATACTGCTGTTCCTTCGCCCATTTCGCGGTCAGGAACTCGACGATCTGCTCGCGGCCCACGAGGAACTGATCGCGGTTGCGCCACCACGAATCCGGGGTGTACGCCTGTGCCACGCGCAGCGGATCGCGGGTGTTCCACGCGTTCTCGGCGGCCAGTACCTTGGCGGCGGCGGTCTCGGCGGTGAACGGCGGAACAGGGGGACGGGTTTCGGACATGACGGAATCCCTTCCAGGACAGCGGTGTTCGCTACTTGACGCGGTCGATCTTGGCGGTGAGCGCGGTGAGCAGACCCTGCAGCAGTTCGATGGTGTTCTCGTCGACCAGATTGCCGTCGGCGTCGAAACGCTCATGCGAACGGAACGCGATCACCTCGGGCTTGACCACGATGTCGCTCTCGGTCCATACGAACACCTGACGCAGTGCGAGTTGTGCACGCACGGAACCGAATTGCGTCGGCGCCGCGCCCATGATGGCGACCGGCTTGTGCAGCAGCGGCAGTCCCTCGGTCTTGGTCCAGTCGGTGCTCACCCAGTCGATGGCGTTCTTGAGCACACCGGGAATGGAGTAGTTGAACTCCGGGGTGGCGATCAGCAGGCCGTCGGCCTCGGTGATGAGGCGGCGCAGCTCGTTGACCTGCGCCGGGCGGTTGACCGGGTTATCGAGATCCTGGTCGTAGGGCGGGATCTCACGCAGTCCGTCATAGATGACCACCTCGAGCCCGGTGGAGAACTTCTGTGCCGCGCGCAGCAGCGCGGTGTTGTGCGAGTCCGCTCGCAGGCTGCCGGAAATGGCGAGGATCTTGTGGTTGGTCATGGCGAATGTTCCTGTCCGGCTTACAGATTCGATGGAGAACGCACACCTTTCGGTGTACGTCCATCAATCTATGGCCGGATTTCGTGCGGACAGGGAGTCCGGATATGCCGCATGGCGGCCCGAATGTGCCAAACCAACCGGGTGGAAACGAACCGTCACATACCGCTGGCCATTCCACGGCGGAACGCGTCCGGTGTATCGCCGGTCCAGCGCTGAAACGCCCGGCGCAGCGCCCGCGCATCCTGGTAGCCGACCTTGGCCGCGACCGATTGCACGGGAAGTTCGGTGTCGCGCAACAGATCCACCGCATGCTGGTGCCGGGTCGCGGCAACCTCCGCACGCCAGGTGGTGCCCTCCTCGCTCAGGCGGCGCTGCAGCGTCCGGGCGCTGACGGCCAGGCGGCGCGCGACATTGTTCAGATCGAGCTCACCCGCCACCATCGACTGCCGCATGGCCGCGCGCAGCTTGTCATTCCAGCTCGGCGCCGGCCGCGCGGCAGCGAGATTGAGCTCGGCGTAATGACTCAGCACCGCGGCCAACCGTGGGTCGGCTCCCGTGGGCAGCGCGCCGATATCGAGAAATGTGATTTCCGAATGCGGAGCGCGGAAATCGATATTCCCGGTCCCGAACTCGTCCACCAGTCGCGCACGACCCGGCCCCGGTGGCTGGGTGAACCGGACCCGAATCGGCACCAGATGTTGCCGCGACGCCGCGCGCACCCGCCGCAGCATGACCGACAGCACAAACACTTCCACCGATGCGAGCACCGCCTCCGGTTCGACAGCGACCGTACAGCGGATGGTAAGCAGCCCCCCGTCCTCGACCACCTCCCAGCCCACCGCCGGATCGGTCACCACCGCCCGCAGCTCCATCGCGGTGCGCAAGCTATCGGCGAGCGAGGTCCGACTGGTGAACAGGTAATCCCACACATGTAGCCCAACCCGATCGGCCTGCTCCGCGGCGAGCAACCCCGGAACAGACCCCACCCCCGCCACCGTTTCAACCAATTCCCATATCCGCCACACCGATTCGGTCGGCACCCGCAACAGGAAGTCATCAAAGGTAGCGGGATCCAGCCCCGACGCAACCGCAAGCTGCGCAGGCGACACACCCACCTGTACAGCGGTCGCCCAAACCAACGCCGCGCTTCGTACCGGCATGGTGTCTTCGTTCACCACCGAAGCATATCGACCGACCGGTACGCGAGACCGCCGAATTATCCCGTCTGACCCGCGCCGACACGTGAACGCAGCTAACGGGGAGCTGGGCCGGCAGCTCTATTGTCAGTCTCGCCTCGCGCCGCTACTTGTTCGTGCCGATTGTCCTTGGACGGGGCAGCTTCCGCCCCAGGATCTGCTCTGCCTCGCGACGACGCTCAGCGATTTGCTCTGCGGTGAGCTTTACACGAGTGATGCGCATCGTCCCCTGTGTCAACGCACTCATCAGTTGCTGCCTCCCAACGCCATTGCCGCTAGCGGAAACTCGTCGAAACCGTAGCCATCCCGTGCGTGCGTCACACCTGGATTGTGAAGGATGACGGAGTGCTGACGCAGCCTCGGTCGCTCTCGTGGTTTGGTGCTTCGGTGGGACTACGCATTGGATCGATTGCGGATGCTAGAACTCGTGCATGACATACAGGTTCACCGCGCGGCTCGCGTGCGGTTGCGATGACCCGGATGCGGACGATTGCGTGCTGGCCGGGGTGGCGGAGTCCGATGACGATGAGGGTTTCATCCTGATGTTCATGTGCGACTTCGCGGAGCCCTATGACCAGGAAGTGGCACTGGGCATGGACACACATTGCCTGGTCACTCGCGATCAAGGTACCGCGTACGGTTGCATCCGCGAAGTCGAGTTGACCGACGAGATACTGCGCGTGACTTTGGATCCCGAATCGCTCCACGACCTCGGTCTGGACGATCACATTATCGAGGCGGCACTGCGTGCACCTGCCGCGGATCTGGCACGCCTGCGGGAAGTGCTGCCCCGCATCCTGTCCTACGGTCGCCCCGAATCCCGTGCGCGACTGACCATGTCCTAGCCGTGCCCGGCCGAACAGGAAATGGTTCGACTCAATCCGGCGGCGACCGTACGCTGCGCGAATGTGCTTCTACCCGAGCCGGACACATCTGGTCTGCGTGAGCTGCCGTATCTCACACAAACACCCGATCGGCCGCGGCCCCGCACACTGCCCCCGGTGCCGAGGATCATTCATCGACGCCGGCCCGCACCTGGCCGTGCCCAGAAGAACCGACAGGGCCGGATGGCGCACATTGCAGACAGTGCTCGATTCCGGCCTCACCTTCTACGGCGGATGCTGTGGCGAGGGCCCCGGCTATCGCCCCCGCACCCGGCGCGAGGTCCGCGAGCGAATACTGCTGGCCGCGCGCACCGGCATACCGATCACACAGGCACTGGCCGAACCGATTCTGTGAACGGCAGTCGATGCAAACAGCCGCAGCGTCGCACCTCGCGAACGATACGGTCCCGTGGTGAGTGCGGTTGATCCGATTGTCGCCGAGTGGGAGTCGCGATTCGACGAGCGCTGGGACAGCTTCTGGTCCTGTTTGAGTCCGATATGGCGAGAGACGCTGTGCGGGTCGAGGACCGAGGACGCACCCGATGCGGCGGCGATTCTGCGGCGGACGCGATTGACCAGTGACTACGGCTGGCTCGTCTATTTCGGACCGATCCGGTGCTTCCCAGCTGTGCGGGAGGCACTGCTGTGGGATTCCAACGGAATGGATCTGGGGCTGTTGGCTTTCACCGCGGACGGTGAGCGTCGGTCGTGGGATCGGTTGCTGTTGGGTGGTCCCGCGAATGTGGACCTCGAGCAATTGCGTGGCGCGCCGATCCGCGAGCTGATTCTCTCCGCGGTTGATGTGCGCCAAGTCGAAGCGCTGGCGGAGATACCCGGTCTCGAATCATTGACGCTCGACCTCTACGGCAGTTCCATCACGCTGCCAGAGCTTCCTCACCTGAGGCAGCTGACCCTCTACTCGAATACTCAGGCGTATTTGCCTGCGGCGCAGGCGCACTCCGACGCTCGTATCGTTCGCCGTGACGACCATTTCTGCCCGCCGTTCGGGCCCGGTGACGTGGCTTGATCCTCCACATCGGGTTCGGCGCCATCGGGCGGTAGTAGCCTTCGCTCATGGTGACCGGACTTGTGATCGTGATCGTGGTGATGGCGCTGGTCGGGTTGGTTGTCGCGGGGGTGAGTCGGGATTCCGATCAGGGTAGGCGACGGGATCGGTGGCAGTCCGGTGGCATCGACGGGGGCGGCGATAGTGGTTGTGGCGGTGGGGATTCCGGGCACAGCGGGTGCAGTGGCGGTCACAGTGGCTGCGGTGGCGGGCATAGCGGATGCGGCGGCGGGGACAGCAGTAGTTCCGACTAGGTTGCCAGCCCGATAGGGAGCGGGCGTCGGCCAGTGCGTCCACTGGCCGACGAACCACGTCAGTTGTAGCCGGTGGTGAAGCCGAAGCTGAAGTGGTGGCCCTTGGAGTTGCAGGTGACCTGGGCGCGGAAGCCGCTGCCGCTGCAGGTCGCGCCACCGTAGGTGATGGTGGCGTCCGGACCGTAGCCGGAGCCGGGGGCGGGCTGGCCGGGGGTGAGGGCGGCGCTGTCGGCGCGGCCGTGCTGGCCGAGCGGGCCCAGGGGCGGGTGCGCGGGCAGGAAGGGCAGATCGATGGAGATATTGGCGATCTGCAGGCCGTACCAGTTCATGGTGCCGTTGGTGATATCGCAGCCGACGTCGCCATTGGGTCGCATGGCGCAATTGGCCAGGTTGCCGTACGTGAAGTAGACGGTGTCGCCGATGAGGTAATTGGCGGGGTCCTGGGCAATGGAATCGCCGGCGGCGGTTCCCGTTCCTGACAAGGACGCGCCTATTGCCAAAGCTGTTCCGGCGAGGGCGGTTCCGATGCGGGTGCGTGTGCTCATGAATATCCCTTCGGTATGAATTCGGCAGTGATGCCGTATGTCGTGTTCGAATGGCTCAATCAGGTTCGCGCTTACCGTATTCCGGCGATCGTCACGATACGACGTCATCCATGGATTTCGCAATTCCCCTTTCTCGCAACGCCTTTCGAATTCGTGGCCTTCACCTAAGTTTGGCATTGATCGAATGGCCGTATTCCCCTTGATAGCCTGCTTAAACCCCCACTTTTGGTGGCAGCGTGACCAGGTGTGTAGTGGTTAGGATTCCCGAGTGTCGTTGAATCCGTTCATGCTCGGCGTACGGTTCCTGCTCGAGCTCGCCGCTATCGTTTCCTTCGGAGTCCTGGGTTGGCGCGAATTCGACGCACCTTGGCGATATCTGCTGGTCGTGGTACTGCCGCTGATTGTCGCGGTCGTGTGGGGAACCTTTGCGGTGCCGGGAGATCCGAGCCGCAACGGGGAAGCGACGGTCGCCGTGCCGGGCGCGGTACGGCTCGTGGTGGAGGTCGCGGTATTGGGCGGCGGCGCGGTAGCCCTGTGGGCGGCCGGACTCACTGTGACAGCACTGATCTCCGCCATAGTGCTGGTGGCGTACCAGGCCCTGGCCTACGACCGCGTGGGCTGGTTGCTCTCCCACTGACCTACAGCCGCGAAGTCTCCTGCGCGAGAACATGAGCCAGCACGAGATCGGCGACCCGCCCGACCGGTACCGTCGTCACGACCTCGAGCGTGGCCGACTCGCGCAGCAATGGCTCAACGGTCTCCAAAAACCCCAGCGTCTCGGCGAGTTCGCCCGGATCCTTCCCATACGAATTGCTCGTACGCGACATCAACCGTTCGACGAGCACTTCGGCCGGAGCGCTGAGCAGGACGATGTGATCGAACCGCGGATAGAACACCGTCTGATTGCGAGTCGTCCCCTGTACGAACAACACCCGAGCATCGTCACGGGACAGCAGCGCGTCGATCCTGTCCTCGCGCCACAATCTCTCACCGTCAACCACCCGGTGGTAATCGCCATAGTCGGTATCGACTGTCGAATAACCGCGCGCGGCAAGCTCATCCAACAACGCCGACTTGCCCACCCCCGACATGCCGGTGATCAGCACCCGCTTCACACGCGAAGTCAGCGCTCGGGGGAGAAGACGGTATCCGGGGCGACCAGTCCGACGAGCGCTCCGACAACCTGGCGCAGGGTGGTTTCGCTGACGACTCCGATACGGTCCTGAAGCCAGGGCCGGTAGACGGGAGTGATGCGATAAACCACCGCAGACAGGCCGGGCAACGGGTCGGAGTCGGCGAAGGGCACCGCCAGTCCCGGCATCTTCGGTGCGAGTTCCACCGGGATCGCGAGCACCGTCGGCAAGATCGCATTGGCTGCGGTTCGCGAGACGATCAGCACCCGATCACCACCGAGCGATGACGGTTTCTGGCGGCCCGCGATGGTGGGCAGGTAGTGCCAGAGTTCACCGTGTGCGGGCGTGGCGGCGGTTACCACGCGGCGCCGTCGGCACGAATCGCCTCGGCCATGGCGGCACGCTCGGCTTCGACCTCGGCGAAGTGTTCGGCGGTATCGCGCCCCTGCGCACGCTCGTAATCGGCGGCGATGCGCGCGGAGTTGGCGAGCAACTTGTCTCGCAATGCCGATTCCACGAAGGCGGAGAGCTTGATGCCCATCTGCGCGGCGACTTCCTTGGACTGCTCCAACACCGTGCCGTCCAGGCTGAGCGACGTATTGGCCTTCATAGTACGAATCGTAACAGGATTCCAAGCATGATTCCCCGTTGCTCTCAGACCTGGGGCTCGAGGCTGCGTCACAGTGACGAACCCACCAGGTCAACCCGGGCTGTGGCTCCCTTCGAATCTCGCCGCCAAATCCGCGAGCAACGAGGCGCGGCGCACCTTGCCCGCGTCGTCGCGCAGGGCGACTTTCGTGTACTCGAAGGTGCGGGGAATCTTGTAGCGGACCAACCGTTGGGCGATGAAGGCCCGGAGTTCGTCGTCCGTGAGCGCGGCCGAGGTCTCGATGACCGCGTGCACGCGGTGGCCGAGGTCCTCATCTGGTACGCCGAGCACGACCGCGCCGGTGACCTGTGGGTGTTCGGTCAGCGCGGCTTCCACCTCCGCGGGGTAGATGTTGGCGCCGCCGGTGATGATCAGATCGGCTCGGCGCTCGTCGATGTAGAGGTAGCCGTCCCGGTCTTGGCGTCCGAGGTCGCCGACCGCCTCCCAGCCGTCGATCACGCGGGGGGTGGCTCCGATGTAATGGTATGTGGGGGTGTCGTTTTGGGGGCGGACCAGGATGTCACCTGTCTCACCGGTAGGCAGTTCGGAACCGTCCGGTCCGGCGATGCGCACTCGGCCCCACAGGGGCAGGCCCACCGAGCCCGGGTGGCGCAGCCAGTCGGTACCGTCGATATGGGTCATCATCGTGCCCTCGGTGGTGGCATACATTTCGTGCAGTGCGGGCGCGCCGACCAGGTCGATCCATGCGCGTTTGAGCCACTGCGGGCACGCTGCGGCACCGTGCCAGACCGATCGCAGCGAGGTGACGTCGTATTCGTCTGGGCTGCTGCGCAATTCACGGATCAGGCGGCTCATCATGGTGGGCACCAGGCTGATCCACGACGCCCGAACCAGGGCGATGGACCGCAGCACCGCGACGGTGTCGAATCGCGGCAACACCACCAGATGCTGTCCGGCCAGCAGTCCGTAGATCGAGAAGTTGAACGCCGCGTTGTGATAGAGCGGACCGCACACCAGCTGGGTGTCCCCGTCGCGCTGATCCAGGACGGACGCGGTCCGTTCCACATCGAGCTCACCGGGCTGAGCCGAGACGATCAGCTTGGGTCGCCCGGTGCTGCCACCGGAGGTCGGGGCCTTCCACGAGGGTGCGACCACCGTCGGCGTGATCGGGGTATCGGGCACCGTGGACGGGGGAGTGAATCCGGCGGGGAGCCACCGTATCGACGGGTTCTCGGGTTGCGCCCCGATCACCAGAACCGGTTGCGCCAGTGCGAGAATCGCCTCGCGCTCGGGTCCGGGCAACGCGCTCGACATCGGCTGCGGCACCGCACCGATCTTCCACAGCGCGAACACCGCGATATAGAACTCGGCCCCGTTGGGCAGCGCGACCGTGACCATATCCCCGGCGCGCACCCCGAAGTCGCGATACACGCGGGCCAGGCGATTGGCCGCGCCATCGAGTTCTGCGCGGGTATAGGTGCGCCCGGCATCGGTGATGGCGGGCCGCTCGGGCGCGCGGGCGGCCAGATCCGTGAGCAACTGCCCGAGCGGAATCGCCTCAGCCATGGAGAAACCTCTCCACGAACGCGGGTTCGACGACCAGCCCGTGCACCTGCATATTGTGGCTGTGCGCGAGCTGGTGCAGCGCGAAGGCGTTACGAATGGCCTCGGGTCGTCCGGCGGCGTCCTGCGCGGCATTCACCGATTGCTTGGCCAATTTCAACGCGAATGGCGGTTGCTTTGCGATGTGAGCAGCCAATTCCAGTGTCGCGCTGGTGAGTTCGGCGCGCGGCACCACCTTGTTGACCATGCCGACTCGTTCGGCCTCGGTCGCGGTCATGGCGCGCGAGGTGAACAGCAGCTCCTTGGCCTTGCGGACACCGAATTCATAAGGGTGGTTGAAGAATTCGACCGCGTTGACGCCCATCGACACCACATTGTCGATGAATTCGGCATCATCCGCGGCCACGATCAGATCGCACGGCCACGCCAGCATGAGCCCGCCGGAGATGACTTTGCCGTGCACCTCGGCAATGGTCGGCTTCGGGATATTGCGCCAGCGTTCGCTGAATCCGAGATAGATCTCCTCCTCGCGCGCCATCACCCCGGCCGCGCCGGTTTCGTTGAATCCGCCTCCGCTGCCGACGGTTTCGAAGCGCTCGTGCGCGGCCAGCGGATCTGGTTCGCGCATATCGTGACCGGCGGAGAAGTGCGGGCCGTTGGCAGCGAGCACGATCACCACAATGTCGTCATCGTGCGCGGCGCGGTCGAAGGCGGCGTTGAGGGCGTAGAGCAGTTCGGTGTCCTGGGCATTGCGCCGATCAGGGCGGTTCAGGACGACGCGGGCGACTTTCGGGATCGGTACTTCGTAGGTGATCGGTTCGGTGATGCTGATCGTCATCGCTTGCCCTCCCAGAGGATTCGTTCGTGTCCCGCCGGATCGTCTGCGACGGTGATGGTTTCGGAAATGAGCCCGGTGGTGCGGGCGTCGATGTCGTAAGGTGCCCAGCCGGGATCGCCGTGGGTGATGAACTCGACCCAGATGCGATGGTTGGTGTCGGCGACCGCCTGCGGCGGGGTGTCACCGATGCGGGCGCTCAAGCCCGGCGCGACGAGGGTGTCGAATGCGAAGGGGATATCGACCGCGTGACCGGAACCCAGTGTCGGAGAAGCCCATTCGAATCGATACAGCCACGTGCTGCCGGGCTCTCTGGCCTCGGCGACTCGTACGGAGGGGATGCGGAAGTACCAGTCGGACACGATCGCGGATATCAATTCACCGGCGGTGGCATCGGGCCGATCGCGCCGGTACGCGGCCAAGGTCTCTTCCACCGGCAGTCCGTACCCCTCGATGGTCGCGGTCAGTGCGACCTCGTCGAGCACTGCCAGCGCTCCGGACGCGACCAGAATCGCGCGAGCCTCGTCCGCGGTGGTCCCGATGAGCAGCCGCACCCCGGTGCGATCGGCAAGAGCCTCGAGTGTGGGTCGGGGCAGCACCGCCCCGTCGACGGTCGGTGCGTAGGGCTGCTGTGTCATCGCGAGCGCACCCCATTTGCCCGGGTCCGGTGCGGTCTGAATCTCGGTGATGACCGTCCGGCACACCTCGGCGAGCACCTGCGGATCCACCGCGGCGAAGGCTTCGCGTTTCGGTTCGATACCGAGCAGGCGTGCCAACTCCCGCGCGACCGTCAGCGATTGTTCCGGCGGCAGATGATGATGCGCCCCGCCGCTCTGCGAAATCGCCTGCTGGAAAAGACCTTCCGCGTCCGGGGCAGCCAGCAGCGTATTCACGCTCCACGCGCCCGCGGATTGCCCGGCCACCGTCACTCGATCGGGATCACCGCCGAATGCGGCGATATTGTCGCGCACCCATCGTAGCGCCGCGATCTGATCGAGGATGCCGAGGTTGGCCACCTCGTCCCCGGTGTACAGGAACCCCTCCGCGCCGAGCCGATAGTTGATCACCACGGTGACCACGCCGTCCCGGGCGAAGGCCGAACCATCGTATTCCGCAAGCGAATTCGAGCCGTTGGTGAACGCGCCACCGTGAATCCACACCAGAACCGGTAGCCGATCGGCGTCGATGCGGGTGTGCACATTGAGGTTCAGGCATTCGGTGCCCGCGATCGTCACCTCGGGGTAGTACGGCACGTACATAGCGATGTAGTCCGCTTTGGGCACCGTTGCCCCGTACTGCCGGGCATCGCGGACGCCCTGCCAGTGCGGTGCCGGAATCGGCGGGCGCAGGCGGTTCGCGCCGAAAGGTGCGGCCGCGTACGGGATGCCCAGGAATTCGAGCAGGTCACCCCGCTGTCGCCCGCGCACCGTTCCTTCTCGGACGATCACCGTATCGGTCACCGTGCTGCCCATTGCGGCCTCCTCGCCTGCAAGGTCACTCGAATACCGCGGTGCCGCAACAGGATCGCGCCACCGGTCGAGTGTGAAACATTTTGTTGAGATGTTGCATGAGCCTAGACCCGATGCAACATCCCGGCAAGATGTTGCACAAAGGAAATGTCCGGCACGATATGCTGCATCGGTGGCATCGACACCGCTGGAACGACAACTGGCCCCGGACTCGACCCCGCGCCGCCCGACCGCCCTGGACGCGTTCGCCCTGGCACGGTCCGATTTCCTGGCCGGGGACCGCATCGACATCGGCTCGATCGCGCAGCGCCTGGGCGTCAACCGGGTCACCCTCTACCGCTGGGTCGGCACCCGCGAACAACTGATCATCGAGGTCGTCTGGTGGCTCACCGAACGCACCCTCGACCAGGGCTGGCAAACCGTCGAATCCACCCCCGGCCCAAGGGTTCCCGCTCTCCTGGGTCACCTACTGCATGCCATTTGGGATCAACCCGGCTCCCGCCGCTCCATCGAGCGCGATAACGCCATGTACATGACCCTGCTGACCGTGGCCTCGCACGGCTTCCAGCCCCGCATGCTCGCTTACGTCCGCGCCAAACTCGCCGCCGATCTCGAAACCGGCCGCATTCACACCACTCTCGACCTGGACGACCTGTCCTACACGGTCCTGCGCGTCGCGGAGTCCTTCCACTACATGCCCACCATCATCGGCGAACCCGCCGACCCCGACCGAGCTGTCCGCGTATTGACCGCGATCCTCGGGCCGAATCCCGCCTAGCGCCGCCGACATTCGTTCCGGTCGGAGTCACCGTCCAGGCTGGCGTTCGGCCGCACCGGCCCGGACGTATAGCGCAAACATGACCCCACATGCCGAAGCCAGGTCCCGCCGCTATTGATCGTGCCGCTATATAACGGTACATTCGATGAGTCAGGTCACCGGTATCGGCGAGGGATCGAAGTTCTGCGCTCAGCCGCAGCGGTCCGGCTCAGTCGCTGCTCGGGCGTAGTCACGCAACATCTTCGATCGAAAGACGTACTTGCGATGGTCGCAGTCACGCTTGGGTTCGTATTCCTATTCATCGCGATCGCCGGCGGGCTCAGATCCGTCGAGGTCGGTCTACAGAACACCCAGAAGATCTACATACACAACCCTTGGCTATGCGCGGTGATCTCGTATGCCGTTGCGCTGATCGGTTTTTCGATCTTTCTGGCGGTAGCCGCGGTGGTATCCGACCCGCCCTGGCCGACGTGGGCCGACGTGCGAAACATGCCGTGGTGGGCGCCATTCGGCGGTCTCGTCGGCGGTGTGGCCGTGGTCGGCATGATCACCGTGGCGAGATACGTCGGTATCGCGACCTTCAACGCGGTCGTCATCACGAGCGAAATGCTGGTCGCCCTTGTAATGGACGATCTCGGCCTGATGGGCTTCGCGGCTCGCGAGGTGACTCCGCTGCGCCTGGTGGCTGCCGGATTGATCACCGGCGCAGTCGTTCTCATGGCTCGCAGCTCCACGAAGCCGGTCTCGGTACCCGAACGCGACGCGATCCTGGAGGAGGCTCTCTGATGGCTACTCTCCTCAGCGAAACCCGCTCGAAGCTGTCCCGGTCGATGCTCGCGTTGGTCTTCGCATTCATGCTGCTCGGCGGCGCGCTGCGATCGGTCGAGGCGGGCTGTCAGAATTCACTCAAACTCGCCCTGAAGAACGTCTGGCTGTGCGGCGTCATCTCCTACGCGGTCGCCCTGACCGGTGTCGGACTCATTCTTGTTGCCACACTGGTGTTTTCGTCACGGAGCTCCTGGCCGACATGGACCGATGTGAAACTCATGCCGAAGTGGGCCCCGTTCGGCGGCCTCACCGGCGGCGCGGCGATCTTCGCCATGATCACCGTCGCCTCCAGCGTCGGAGTCAGCACATTCAACGCCGTGATCATCGCCGGGCAGATGTTCGTCGCCGCGGCGATGGACCACTACGGGGTGATGGGTTTCCCGCGCCGCGAGATGGACACGCAGCGCTTCATAGCCATCGCGATGATCATCGCCGGGTCCTACCTGATGGCCAAGTACTGACCGAACACGGCGTAGTCAGTACTCGATCCGACTGCCCTACCTGCCCTACAGTGAGCTACTCGGTCGCGACGCGCGTGTACTCGTCGTGCAGGAGGGCGGCCGGTAGGTAGTCGGATCGAATCCCCAACTCCCAGCCGTGAACCTGGATGGCCAGCTTGACCAGTGCGATCGTGCCGAGCGGCAACAGGGTTCGTGGCGGCGCGTCGATTGGCGCGTACTCGCGATACCGAGCGAGATGAGTGGTCAACGCGTCCTCGAAGGCAGACCGGTCATCGTCCAGCAGCGTCACTAGCAGCTGCTGATCCGATGTCAGCGCACCGGCTGCCTTCAACTGTCCTGCGGCCTCGGCACGCTCATCCGCGCTGGGCTTACGCAGTATCAACGACGACCTTTGCGCGGAAAAGTCTGAACGCGACGGCCTGGATATGTAGCTGCACAACGCGTCCATCTCCGCGATATCCGCTGGATCCGAATGCGATACCAGCGGCGAATATGGCACTCCCGCACGGATTGCGGGCGCGTAGTCGACGAGCAGCAGCCCGCCCACCGCACGGTCCGGCTCCCAAGGGGAGCTGGTCACACACAGGGAGAACACCTGCCGCCAGGTTCGGGCGGTCGGCGCCTGGTCGACAGGCGGCGCGTAGTCGGGTACGTCGCTGCTGAACATCTCGCCGATGAGCGGGAGCGGAACCTCCTGATCGCCATTGGGAGCCGCGCCATGACTCAAAGCGCCGAGAGCGCACTCCGCTGCTGTCCGCAGGACGATGGTCGAAGAAGGGGAAGACAACTCGGGGTCGTCCGCGATGCGAGCGGCGAGATGGTCGAGGAGCATGTCACACATCTCCTGCAGAATCCCGAGAGATGGACCATCGCGCCAGTGCTCCCAGTGGATGTTGAGGCGCCCGGCGATATCACCCAGCGCGTAGGTCATCCGCCACTCGTCGATACGGTGACTCGCCAATTCCCCCACGCCGCAGTCCTTTCGGTTCACGCTGTTCGGAGCGGAAGGCCACGCCCTCGGCTGAACGGCTGCACCGTTCAGTGAGTCAGCGACACGACGTAGCCCCCTGATATGCCGCGATTGTGCCTTGCTCCCACCGCTGGGCAGGGTTTGGTGCTATCCGCGCTGCTGAACGAACCGGCGAGGACTCCGAAGGCCCGCACCCTTTCCCCCTCAGCCCGTCCAGCCGGTGAGCTATTCGATCGCGGAGCGCGTCGGTTCGACCGTGCTGGCCGAGAGCGGTGGAGCGATGTCCTCGAGGGAGCGGCCTTCGGCGTCGACGGCCAGGCGGTAGGCGATGAGGCCGCCGGCGATCATGACGGTCGCGCCGACGAGGTAGCCGAGGAACAGGCCCAGGGGATAGGTGCCGTCGCCGATCAGGGCACCGTAGATGACCGGGCCGAGGGCGCCGAAACACTGTGCGATGGCGAAGAATACGGCGATCGCCTTGGCTCGGACCTCGAGGGGGAAGATCTCGCTGACGGTGAGGTAGGCGGCGCTGGCTCCGGCGGAGGCGAAGAAGAAGATGACACACCAGCAGATGGTTTGGGTGATGGCGTTCAGGGCTCCGCTGTAGAACAGGCAGGCCGAGAGGGCCAGCAGTGTGCCGGAGCCGATGTAGGTGCCCGCGATCATGACACGGCGGCCGACGGTGTCGAAGAAGCGGCCGATCGTCAAGGGGCCCAGCAGATTTCCGATGGCGAAGGCGATGAGGTAGAGCGGGGTGGCGGCAGAGGGGACGTCGTAGAACTTGCCGAGCACGAGGGTGTAGGTGAAGAAGATCGCGTTGTAGAGGAATGACTGGCTGATCATCAGACTCGCGCCCAGAATCGCGCGAGAGGGATAGTCGCGGAACAGGATTCGCGTCAGCGCTCGATAACCGATCTGGTCGGCGGGCTTGACCACCATGGCCTTGGATTCATCCAGCGGTGGCAAATCGACCCCGCAGGCCCGCACTTCGTCCTCGATGGCCCGGATCGATTCCTCGGCGTCGTCGGCTCGGCCCTGCATGATCTGCCAGCGTGGGCTCTCCGGAAGATTGCGCCGCACCAGCACGATCACCAGGCCCAGCACCGGGCCTATCAGGAAACCGAGCCGCCAGCCCAGGTCCAGGCTCACGTGATTGAGCAGGATGTACGCGCCCAAGGTGCCCAGAATCGCACCGGCCCAATAGGTTCCGTTCACCGCGATATCCACCCGGCCGCGATACTGCGCCGGAATCAGCTCATCGATGGCGGAATTGATCGCCGCGTATTCGCCGCCGATACCCATGCCCGCGATGAATCGAGTCAGGTACAGGAACACCAGCCAGCCCGGGCCACTGCCGAGGGTGAAGGCGGTGAGCCCGCTGCCGATCAGGTACACACCGAGCGTGATGACGAACAACTTGCGTCGCCCCAGCCGATCGGACAGGTTCCCGAATACCAGTGCGCCGACTACCTCCCCGGCGAGGTAGACAGTCGCCAGGAACCCGACCGCCGTCGAAGACAGTTGCAGCGCTTCGGGTTTGGTGAGCGTATCCGCGACCGCGCTGGCGACGGTGATCTCCAGCCCGTCGAGAATCCATGCCACACCCAGCGCGATGACCATTCGGGTGTGAAACCGCGACCACGGTAACCGATCGATCCGCGCGGGAATCAAGGTCCGCACCCCACCGGCAGCGCCGGTCACTTCCGCCATGACGACTCCTGTGTCCGACCAATGCGGAAGGAACCCTAGCGACGGAAGGTCCGGCCCGTCAGCGCTGGGAACGCGATCGGCAGCGCCGCACCCGGTCGATCACGTGGATGTGGTTGTCACGGTGCGAGTTCGGCCAGGATGCGAAAGCGGGTTCCCGCACCGGATGCGGTGATGAGCTGAATCTGCGCGCCATGTGCGGCGAGAATGGCGCTGACGATGGCCAATCCGAGTCCGGAACCTCCTGTGCGGGAGCGGGATTCGTCGGCGCGGTAGAAGCGATCGAAGACGTACGGGGCCTTGTCAGGTGCGATACCCGGTCCGTTGTCACGGATTTCGATGATTGCGAGGTCGCCTGACTCGGGCATCGCGGCACCGGCTCGGGCGATGACTTCCGTGGTCGAGGGTGCGGGTCCGCGCGAGATGGTGAGGTCGACGGCGGAATCGGCGGGGGTGTGGGTGAGGGAGTTGCCGATCAGGTTGGTCAGGACCTGTCGTAATCGATGCTCGTCACCGTAGGTGTGTACGGGCTTCGCCGGAATGTGTAGCCGCACAACGCGTTCGGGTGCACGGACAACCGCATCATGCACGACGTCATCTGCGATGGCGGTCAGGTCGACCTTGGTCATATCCATCGGGCGCTCCTCATCGAGGCGCGCGAGCAGCAGCAGGTCATCGACGAGCAGGCCCATGCGGACGGCTTCGTCCTCGATGCGGCGCATCATGCGCTCGACCTCGTCGGCAGATTGCGGGCCGCTGAATCGATACAGTTCGGCGTAGCCGCGAATCGAGGTGAGTGGGGTGCGCAACTCATGCGAGGCGTCGGCGATGAACAGCCGCATTCGCGCCTCGGATTCCTCCATGCGATGCAGGGCGGACGACAGGCGTTCGACCATGATGTTGAACGCGGAGCCGAGGCGGCCCACTTCGGTATACGAATTGGTTTGCGCAACACGGCGATCCAACTCCCCGGCGGCAATCGCCTGCGCGGTGTGCTCGATGCGGGTCAGCGGGCGCAGGCCGACACGGACCAGCCAGGTCGCGACCGCGCCGAGTATCGCCAGCAGGCCGATTCCGGCGGCGATCTCGATGGTGCGGAGCTGGCTCAGGGTGGCGTCGTAGGTATCCAGTGACATGCTGACCGCGACGGTGCCGCCATTGGGCTCGAACTGATTCGGCGGTTGATACGCCGTTCGGACGCGCCACTGAACGCTGCCATCATGGGCGGGGACGGTGACCGCGCGCGTGCCTCGCGCTCGCACGGCGGTGGCATCCATCGCGGGCAGTTCCGGTGGCGATACCGAGCTACCGATTCGAATGGTGGGTTCACCGTTGATATCGAAGAACAACACCCGAAATGGCGAGGGCACCTGATCCTCGGCCGTACTGTCGACGGGCCGCGGCGGCGGCGGAGGCCGATTGACCGAAGTCATATCGGCCACCACGGTATTCAGCTGTGCGTCGATGCGCGCGAGCTCGGCCCGATCCAGCATCGAGACCGCGAGAATTCCGAACGCCGCCATTCCGACCGCGGTAATGGTCAGCGCCGCCACCAGCACGCGCGTGCGCAGAGTCCACCTGCGGCGCAACCGAATCACGAATTCTCACCGGGCAGGCGCAGCGAATACCCCACACCCCGAACCGTATGAATCAAAGCCGGACCGTGCGCGTCGACCTTGCGCCGCAATTGACTGATGAACGTCTCGACCACCCGATCCCCGCGCCCGTCCGCCGAATCCCAGACCTGATCCACAATCTGCCGCTTACTGACCACCTTTCCGGCATTGGTCATCAAGTAGCGCAGCAAATTGAACTCCGTGGCCGACAGCCACAGCCCTTCGCCACCGCGAGTCACGCTGTGCGCGTCCGCATTCAATTCCAGATCGGCGAACCGCAATGTCACCTCCGCATTCTGCGGTACCACCGTGCGCCGCATGATGGCGTGCAACCGCAACACCACCTCTTCGAGGCTGAACGGTTTGGTGACGTAGTCATCCCCACCCGCGGTCAACCCCTCGATCCGATCCTTGACCGCATCCCGCGCGGTCAAGAACAGCACCGGCACATCATTACCAGCGCCTCGCAACCGCCGGGCCACCGTATACCCGTCCATATCCGGCAGCATCACATCCAAAACCACGATATCGACCGGATTCGCCGCCGCGCTCGCCAGCGCCTCCACTCCATTCGCCGCCGAGGTCACCGAAAAGCCACTTGCCCGCAACGCCGCCCCCAGCAGATCCCGAATATTCGGTTCATCGTCGACAACGAGAACCCGCATGCTCGCAGACACCATTCGCTCGGCCACGATCCCACAATAAGGCCAGTCCAGCCACTCATTCCTGGCACCCGCCGACACCGAACCGCCCGAATTCCCAGCCAATCCACAGCGTCACGCGCGGCTACCCCAGAGACTTCCCACCCGAGGGCCATGGATTCGCGAACGCCCACGCAACGGTTCCGCAATCGCGAACTCGGCGGGGAAGAGGTCGGCGTATTGCCGGCGCAGCTGGGCTCTCGAATGGGCCGGGATAATCGTTCTGGCCCTCGAGTGGAGACAATGCGCGACCGAAGCTCAGATGCGCTGTCACGCTGTTGAATTCGTACCGTCGGTCGAGTCGGTCGTGAGCCTCGATGCCGGTGTCGAAAGGATCCGATGGCTGATACCGCCGCCGACGGTGTCATCGATTCGGATCGGGGTCCTGACCCTGATGTGGTGATGTCGCCGAGCGTGTTCTCCATCACGGTTTTGCCAGGTCGGGGCTATTCCCACCGGTGCGGATGCCACCCTAAGTTACTGTTCCTTCGATATTTTGAAACTACATAGTTCCACAAAAGAGGGGTGTCTTCGGTGACCCAGCAGGCTCGGGCCATATTCCGCGTGATGGACTCGGACGAAGGCCGGATCGCGCGGTTAGTGGGCTCGATTGCCGATCACCCTCGAGATCACTGTTCCCGAGATACCCGGCGGAACGAATCCCCTTGCGCCGCAGGGCGTGCGGCATGAGATTCGCGCACGCACACCATGCGTTCCTCGCCCAGTGCCGGTATTACGCGGAGATTGGCAAGTCCCTGGAATCCGCTGCGCTGGCGGTGATTACGGCCGAGGCGGCCCAGTGGAGCCGCTATTCGGCGGTCCGCGCGGAAGCGCTGGCCCAATGTCGCCAAGCTCGACATGACCTGTCGCTCACCGACGCCGCTCTCAATGCCGCCGTGCGCGCCGGAGCCGATCTGACGAGCCGTCAGGTCAGCGTGTTCCATGATGCCGAGAACGCCGCGAGGCGTGAGGTGGCGTCATTGAGGCAGACACTCTCGAGTATTGAGATGGCTTTGCGCACAACCTGATCCCGATTCACGATTCCCACTCGGTGCCCGTGAATCAGCGTCAGCCGGCGCGGACTCTGCTTCGTTTGAGGGTGCGCAGGTCGGTGCGCACATCGATCGAGTGCAGTCCGTCGATGCGGGCGAGTTCATTGGTCAGGAGGTTGTAGAGGTGTTCGGTATCGCGGGCGGCGATGGTGGCGAAGATGGCGGTGGGTCCGGTTGTGGCGCAGACGTAATGGATTTCGCTCATGCGCGCCAGGGCGTGTCCGGCGGCGTCGAGTTTGTCCAGGTCGACCCCTGCCCAGAGCGCGGCCGAGATGCGCAGGCCGAGACGGTTCTGATCCACCTCGAGGTCGAAGCGCAGGACTCCGGCTTCGGTGAGGTCGATGATCCGTGTCGCCACGCGCGCCGGGGTGAGGTTGGTGACCCGCGCGAGGTGACTGTACGAGGCGCGCGGATCCTCGGCGAGCAGCGCGATCAGCCGCCGATCATCCGCACTGAGGTCGGCGGCATCGTGGTTCGGGGTATCCCCGTGCCGGTCGATCGCGAATAAGGGATCTGCTGCCTCGGTGAGTCGTTCGCGCTGGGTGGCGTCGAGGGTCCAGCCGAGATCGGGCCAGGTGGTGTGCAGCGGGAAGCGGCGCAGAACCTGGCGGGCATCCATCGATTCGACCAGGGAGGTGGAGCGAATGCGGTCGGTGAGCATGAGGTCGTTATCGGCGGCCGTCTGCGGTTGATAGAGGCAGACGACATCGGCGGCGGTCATGCTGACCCAGCTCATATCGTCATGCTGCGCAAGCATTTCGGCGAGCTTGGTACCTTCGGAGCTCGGGGTGATTCGCAAAATCCATTCGTGCTGCCCTAGGGTGCGGTGATCCAAAGTGGCGGTGCATCGCAGGATGCCGTTGCGGACGAGAGTTTGGTATCGGCGTGCTGCGGTCTGTTCGGAGATTCCGGCGACCGTGGCCATGGCGGCGTAAGACATCCTGACATCACAACCAAGCATGTGGATGATCTGGAGTCTTTCGATCGTCTGACTGGAGGGCATGCCGGAAATCTACTCGATTGTTGGAGGTTTTAGTAGATTTTCTGCTAGAGCGACGATTACCGCAGGCAGTCGCCGCCGACCGGCGGCCTCGGCACCCCGCCGCCGTCCATCAACATCACGATCGTGATTCTGACACTGCCTGGGATCCGGCGCGATTCGGACGCGGGTCTCGGTGTGCTGCAACAGGTTCTGGACATACCGGAAATGTTGTTTGATACGGCGCATTAGATCCGATCATTACGGATCGGACGGGGACCGAGGGCATCGCGCAGGGCCGCGCGCGAGGTCACGCCGAGTTTGGGAAACAGTTGGTAGAGGTGGGTGCTGACGGTTCTGGGGGACAGGAACAGGCGTTCGGCGATCTGTTTGTTGGTGAGCCCGGATGCGGCCAGCAGCGCGATCTCTCGCTGCTGCGGGGTGAGGGTGTCGATGAGCTCGGGCACAGCGGCTGGCTGGCCGGTGGCGCGGAGTTCGTTGCGGGCCCGTGCTTTCCACGGTTCGGCGGCCAGACGGTCGAAGACGTCCAGGGCGGCTGTGAGGTGGCGGCGGGCGAGGGTGGTGAGCTTCGCGCGGCGCAGGCGCTCACCGTAGGCGAGGTGGATACGAGCCTGGTGGAAGGGCCATTGTTCGACGCCGGGCGTCGCCAGGGCCGTCTCGAAACGCGACCGATAGTCCTCGGAGTTGGCGATCATCGCCTCGGCTCCGGCGACCACGAGCGCGAGTCTGGGTGAGAGCGAGGCGATATCGGCCTCGGCGAGGTCGCGCACATGCTGAGTGGCCTCGATGGTGCGGCCCGACCGGACCGCGGCTTCGACCAGATCCTGCAGCACCCACAGCGTGTGCGGAGCGTGGGCCGGGACCGTGCCGGGACCGCACACTCCGGCGGCGTACAGGTAGGCCGTCTCGAACTCGCCGCCGCCGAGGGCGGCCAGTGATTTCGCATGAGCCGCGTAGTTCAGGATCAGTCCGATGCGGTTGGGGGCTGCCCATCCAATCGTGTTGTCCGCCAGCGTTTTCGCGTCGTCGTACGCACCGCGCGCGGCCGCGACGTAGGCCTGGTGCTGGTATAGGAGTCCACCGAGCAGCCGGTATCCGTGCCGTTCGGCGAGTTCGAGGCCCTCGGCGGTCAATCGCAGCACCCGATCCCATTCCCCGTTCTGCACCGCCTCATAGCCCAGCAGCACGAAAGCCTCGATCGCGGAAGTGATTGCGCCACCGGCACGCCCGTGCGCGGCGACCTGTTCCAGGGCCGCACGGCACCCGGCCAGGCGATCGACGTACAGGGCGGCGATGGCGACGCGCACGATATACGCGTGATCGGTCTGCTCACCGATTCCCGCGATCGCCGCGTCCAGGCGGCCCATGGTGGACAACCCCAGGCGGGACGGCAGCATGAACGTGCTCCCGAGCAGGACCAGGAACTCCGGCGGCGCGGGGTCCAGACGTTCGAGCGCCCCGTGGAACGCCTCGGATAGACCTGCGCGAGAACCGAATACGCAGGTGGCCTGCAGGACATACAGGGCTTCGACCACGGCCGGATCGCCCGCGTCGGACGGATTGTGCGCGCCCTTGATCCCATTGACGAGCAGCTGGTGAATGGTGTCGATATCGCCGCCGCTATTGAGCATCACCGAGGTGGCGGCCACGACACCGGCGAGCGAGCCGCCCGGCCCGCGCTCCGCGCTCTCGATCATTCGATGCGCCTCGGACAGGTCGCCGGTCACATCCGCGCCCAGGTACGCCGCGACCATGATGCGACGATCGCGGTCCGAGGTGCGCGGGCTGAGTTCGGCTGCGCGCAAGAGCAATCCGATGGCGCCCACCGGATCACCGCGGCGCTGAGTACGCGCGGCGGTTCGCTCGAGCAACTCGGCGACCTGCTCATCGGGTTCGACGGTGGCCTGCGACAGATGCCAGGCATGGCGTTCGGAATCCTCCGGAAACCGTTGGGCCAGTTCCCGATGCGCCTGCCGCCGCTGCTCATGGGTGGCCAGTTCCACCACCGCCGCACGGATCAGCGGGTGCCGGAATCGCAGTTCATGCGTGCCGGGATCGACCCGCACGAGTCGCATCTCCTCCGCGGGCGCGAGGTCCGCGCTATCGCAAATCCCCGTCGAAAGCGCCGACGGCAGCGCCGATCCCGCACCGGCGAGCGCCGCCGCGAGCAACTGCTGCCGGGTGCGCGGCGGCAGGTTCGCGATGCGCCGCGTGAACAGCGTGTGCAGGCGACGCCCGACGCGAGTGACACCCGGGGCCCGATGCGCGCTGTGCGCACCGGGCAATTCCACCAGCGCCAACGGATTGCCCTGCGATTCGGCGAGGTAGCGATGCCTGCTGCGCGTGGGCAGATCGGGGTAGTGCGCTGTCATCAAGGCCGCGGCGGCCGCATCGTCGAGCGGACCGACGGGGAGCTCATCCAGCCCCTCGGACTCGAACAGACTGTCCTCACCGGCGCGCACCGCCGCGACCAGACCCACCCGGGTTTCGCGCAGGCGACGGGCGACCATACCCAGCACCAGGGCGCTGGCCCGGTCGATCCAGTGCACATCGTCCACGATCAGCAAGACCGGCCGCCGCTCCGCCGCGAGAACGAGCAACGCCCGCACCGCATGTGCCAGCGCGAGCTGATCCGGTGCCGTCCCATCCTCGATCCCGAGCCCGATCGCCAGGGTACGACGATGCGAAGCAGGCAATTCCCGCAGCTCCGCATCCAGCGGATAGAGCAATTGATGCAGCGCGGCGAAACTCACGGTGGCCTCGAATTCGACGCCGGCGCCACGCAATACCCGCACCCCCGCCGCAGCGGCCATATCCGCGGTCGCATCCAGCAATACGGTCTTGCCGATACCGGCCTCACCGACGATCAGCAGCGCACCGCCACCGAGACTGGAATTCGTTGTGAAGACCTGCAACTGGGCCAGTTCCCGGTCCCGGCCGATCAGTTGCGCCACTACCACGATCACCGATGTTAATCGAGGTCATCAAGGCCGTCCGGGGTTATCCGACACGGTGGGATCCGCCGCGCGTACCCGGTGTGTGCGCATCTCGACGATGTCCAGGCCCAGGTTCTCGATATCGACGAGCAGGCCGAACAGCGCCGCCCGGTCCGGCAGCTGCCCGGTCAGCACCGTGCAGGCGTCCTGGTGGATGGCGGTCATGGTGGGAAAGGCGGACAGGGCGATGGGTCCCAGGCGGCCCTGCACCCGCAGCCGGATCACGTGCGGGTCATCGCCCATACCGATCAGTGTCGGTGCGGCGCAGGTGAGATGCCATCGCCGGGATCAGGTGAGCGAGGTGGTGCGTCCGCTCGACAACAGGCGTAGTTCTCGTGCGCGTCGCACCGCCCCCGAGCGATCGGTGACGCCGAGCTTGGCGTAGATGCTGCGAATATGCGTGTTGACCGTATTCACCGAAACCGACAGGGCGCTCGCGATTTCGGGGCGGGTGAGATTGGTGGGCAGGTAGCGGAGCAGGCGCAGCTCACTACGGCTGAGCGCCGCCGCGGGTGTGGTCGTTGGCAAGGACGCGGGAGCGCCGCCCCGCACGGCGTCGAGAATATCGGCGATCAGGGCGGCGTGCGAAGTGCGTTGCGGTGGCAGGGTTTCCAATAGCCGCCACGCGCCGGTCACAGCGAACGGGAGAATCAGGCGCTCCGGTTCGGCCAGATCGAGCCCGCGGTCCAAAGCCGTGAGCGCCGCGCGATGATCGCCCTGCGCGTGGCTCGCCAGCGCGTCCACCAGGTGCGCCTCGACCAGCGTGACATCGTGAGTCACCGGCGCCGCGCCGTCCAGCACCGCGCGCAGTTGTGTGCGCGCGGTGTGTGGATACTGTTCATGCAGGCTCACAACGGCCAGGGCCGTGCGGATTTCGCTCGCACCCGCCAGCCGTTCGGGCAGCGCGTTGACCGTGGTGCGTGCGTCGCCGATCCTGCCGAGCCTGGCCTGCGTCGCTATAACGCCACCGAATACCCGTGACGCCAGCGCGTGCCGACCGGCCATGCTCGCCTGCACGGTGTTCGCCAGATCGAACTCCTCCAGTGCCCGATGGAGCTGTCCGCGTCCGGCATGCAGCATTCCGGCAATAAGGTGAATGAACAGGGCCAGGCCCGGCTCGCTCCCGGCTCGCGTCACATGCATCGCGCGCTCGAGCCAGATTTCACCCCTGTCGAACTCACCGGTCCAGATCATGGTGCCCGCGAGCGTGGCCAGCGCGGGCGCGATGACCGGCTGATCTTGCCAGCCGTGCTGTTCGGCCAGTGCGATCGCCTCCGCGCCGCGCTGACCGGCAACGACGAGCGACGATGTGGTCGAGGCGAATGCGAGCTGTGCCCGGCACGCCACCTCCAGATATGGGCGGCCGATGGAATGCGCCAGTGCCGCACCCTCGCGCAGATGCCGAGCGCTGTCCGCGAGCCGCAACGACCAAGACTCGGTCACACCGAGATTGAGCAGCGCCAGCGCACGCAGGTCACCGCTGACGGCGAGATCGGCATTCGATTCACCCGCTATCGCCGCGGGCAATGATCCGACCTGTTCGATCACATCGTCGAAATTTCCGCGTAGCCGTGCCAGCAGCAGCTCCAGCGAGGTGATCGAGGTCCAGACGGTCTGCTGACGTTCCGCGGGCGTTGCGGCGGCGTGCTTTCTGGCCAACTCGAGATGTGCAGCCGCCGCACCCAGGTGCATGCTGTCGAGCGCCGAAATAGCATGCACGACAGCGAGTTCGGGTTGACTTCCGTCCACGTGCACCGGAAAGGCCTGCAACAGTGCCTGCACTGTTGCCGCCCGGCCGTCCAGCGTGAGACTCAACGCGTGATCGGTGAGAAGTTCTGCCGCCCAACCCCATTCACCCGCGGCTTGCAGGTGCGCGATTGCTTCGAGCACCTGCCCGTGGGCGGCGAGCCAGCTCGCCGCGAGCCGGTGCAGGCCCGGAATCCGTTCCGGCATAACGCGGCGCGATTCCAGGCGCAGCAATCCGCTGAACATGTGGTGGTATCGGAACCAGGTGCGCTCGGGGTCGATCGCCAGCACGAAGGCATTGGCGTCCTCGAGTTCGAGCAGCAGCTTCTCGGATCCGGCGCTCTCGGTGAGCAGATCGGCCAGTTCGCCGTTGACCTGGTCCAGCAGAGCGGTCCGCAGCAGCATGTCCTGCACTCGGGCGGGCTGACGTTCGAGCATCTCGGCGATCAGATACTCCGCGACGGTGCGATCGCTGCCGGAGAATTCGGCAACGAACCGCTCCGGGTCGGGATGCTCGGCCAGGGACAGCGCCGCGAGCCGCAGGCCCGCCGCCCAGCCCTCGGTGCGCTCGTGCAGCGCGGCTATCGCATTGCCGGACAGCGAGATTCCCGCCGCGGCCAGGAATTGCCGGGTTTCGTCGACGCTGAAACGCAGTTGTGCGCCGCGGATTTCGGCGAGCTGCCCCGCCAGTCGCATCTTGTGCAGGCGCAATGGCGGATCGCGCCGCGCCGCCACGATCGCGTGGACATGCTCCGGCAGGTTCGTCAGCAGGTGCGTGAGCTGCTCGAGAGCATCGGTGCCGGAGAGTTCGTGCAGATCGTCGATGACCAGGAACACCGGTGTCGCGAACTCGGCCAGTTCGGACAGGATGCGTTCGACCATGGCGTAGCCGTCGAAATCCGGTGTGGTAACTCGCGATTCGGGGTCGTTCCCAGCGGCCCGCTGAATGGCTGCCAGCAGTGTAAGCCAGAACTGCTGAGGATCACGCTGTCCCGCCCGCACCTGTATCGACGCGATAGGGCGTTCCTGGTCCGCGCCTGCCGCCCATCCGTGCAGGAGTGAGGTCTTTCCACTGCCGGCGGGTGCGGCCACGATGGTCACCCTGTGTGTCGTGGCGGCGCGCTCGAGGGCCGCAACCAACTCGCTCCGGGCGATCAACCCGGAACGCCCGGAACCGAGCCCCGCCGCCCGAGTGTCCCCGGCGGCCGCATCGGATATACCGGGGAGTTCTGCCATATCCGCCTCTCGTTGCGCCCATCTCAGGGTAGCCGCGCCGCCGTTCCATCTGCACCGCAACCGGATTCGACGCACGGTCGCCGGAATTCACCGGATCCGGGTGACGCCGATTCACCAGGGTCGCGGTGAGGCTGATGTGATGAACAACGAACAGATCATTCGGGACGCGTATCGGATCGCCGAGGTCAAGGACCTGGACGGGTGGCTCGACGCGTTCACCGAGGACGGCACCTTCACCGATGAATCCGCCGGGGTGACCTACCTCGGGAAGGACCGCGCCTGGCCGGTGGAGAACTACGGCCGGGCGTTCCCCGATATGCACCGCGAGCTGTACCGGGTCTACGTCAGCGGTGATCTGGTGATCGTGCAACTCGCCCTACAGGGCACCCACCAGGACCCACTCAGCTTCGGCGACGGCCGGATCCTCCCACCAACCGGAAACCGCATGGACGCACCATGCTGTGACGTCTTCGAACTGTCGAACGGCAAAATCAAGCGATTCGACTGCTACCCCTCGGGCACGGTCATTCTCGCCCAACTCGGCGTCCTCGGAAACTTCGAAGCCGCGCTCCAACCCTGAAACGACACGGCACTCGTACAACGGAAAGGCGTGGCACATGGACATTCTGCTCACCGGCGCGACCGGCTACATCGGATCGCACGTGCTCACGGCGCTGACCGGGGCGGGCCATACGGTGACGGCGGTGGTACGCAGCGAACAGGCGGCGGCGAAAGTGAAGTCCGACAGGGTGAATGCCATCGTCGGTGCGGTGGACGACGAGGCGTTCCTGGTCGAACTCCTGCGCCGCTGCGAGGGTGCCATCCACACCGCCTCAACCGGCGATGCGAAGGCGGCGGACTTCGACGCGGCGGTCGTCGCCGCGGTGCGCAGCGCCTTCACCGGCACCGGCAAGCCGTACGCGCATATCGCGGGCCTGTGGGAGTGGGGTTCGAATTCCACTGTCGCGGAGGATGAACCGTTCAACCCACCCGCCATAGTGGCCTGGCGTCCCGCCCTCACCGAGCAGGCACTGGCGATCGAGGGCGCACGCGTATCGATCGTCAACTCGGCGATGGTGTACGGCGACGGAGGCGGCAGCGCTGCCGGGCTGATCGCGGGAGCGCCTCGCGACAGCGCCGGAAACTTGACCACCGTCGGCTCCGGGCGACAGCACTGGTGCACGGTACACGCTGCCGACGTGGCCGAGCTGTTCCGCCTGGTCATCGAAACACCCACGGCCCGTGGGCGGTTCATCGCGGCGAGTGGGGTCAACCCAACTGTCCGGGAACTGACCGAAGCGGCCGCGCGGGCCATCGGAGCACCGGGCGTGGTGTCCGAGACCGACGAGGCGACCACCGCGCGCCTCGGGGATTACCTAGCCGAGGCGTTGCTCCTGGATCAACAGGCAACAGGTGCGAAGGCGCACTCGGAGCTCGGCTGGACACCGCACGGACCCAGCCTGCTGGAGGAATTGGAATTCGGCAGTTACGCCCCGAAAGCCTGACCCGCGCCGAAAGTCGGGCGGTACAGGCGACTCGAGGAAATCATCTCGCTATTTCGCTGATTAGTTCGTTCCCTGTTCCAGAGCCGCGTCGCGCAGGGCCTCGGTAACCCGGGCGACGGGGTCGGGGAGGGGGCCCGGCAGCCGGGCCAGCAGCATGCGCCGCTGTTCGGCGGGTCCCCCTCGCACGGTGAGTACCCGCACCCCCGGCGGTGCGACGGCGATCAAGCCGACGGGGATGGTGGTGATGCCGCAGCCCGAGGCGACCAGGTGCAGTTTGGCCAGCCAATCATGCACGGTATGAACGATATTCGGGCGCTCGTCGAGACCGGGCCAGACTCCCATCGTGCGATCGTCACCCGGTCCGGCGATCCATGATTGGCCGTGCAGGTCGGCTACGTCGACGGTGTCGGCGCGAGCCAGCCGATGGTCCGCCGGGACCGCGACGCGCAGGCCGCGTTCGGTCAGGACCTGCACCCGCAGCGCGGGGGATTCGGCATCGAGCGGCCGGTAGGGCGGGGCGGAGGCGACCAGCGCCAGGTCCAGGGTGCCCGCGCGCAGTGCGCGAACCAGCGCGGGCGTGCTGCCTTCGCGGCCCAGGACCGTCACCCCGGGATGGGTGCGACGCAGCCGAGCCAGCGCGAGCGGAACCAGACTCGCGCCGGCGCTCGCGAACCAGCCCAGGCGAACGGTCGCCCGTTCATCCGGCAGCCCGGCCAATTCCCGTGCGGTGGCGTCGATCTGATCGATCACCGCGGCCGCGCGCCGGGCCACGATCCGCCCCGCGGGCGTCAATCGCACACCATCGTGGCGGCGCACCATGAGCGGGGTTCCGGCCGCGCGCTCCAGCGCGGCGATCTGCCGCGACACCGCGGATTGGGTATAGCCCAGCGCGGTGGCCGCGGCGGTGAGTGTCCCGCGCTCGGCCACCTCCCGGAAAACCCGTAGCGAGGTCAGCGACGCAGCACCGAAGGTCATGACTATTACGCATACCACCTCTGACAATTTCTCGCTGCCGACATGACCGCGTGGCTTCTAGCGTGAAGATATGACACTGATCAGCACCCCATTCGGCTTCGACAGCAGCACGACCGACGCCACGGCGGGACTCGATCTCACCGGACGGCGCGCGATGGTCACGGGCGCTTCCTCTGGACTCGGGGCCGAGACCGCACGTGCCCTCGCCGCGATCGGCGCGGAGGTGACCCTGGCCGTCCGCGATCCGGAGGCGGGCAAACGCGTCGCCGCCGAGATCACCGAATCCACCGGCAACACCAGCGTCCATGTGGGTGTGGTCGATCTGACCGATCCGGAATCGGTGACCGGGTTCGCCGCCGGATGGGACGGGCCGCTGGACATCCTGGTGAACAACGCCGGGGTGATGGCCAGGCCGGAACGCCATACCGATCAAGGCTGGGAATGGCAGTTCGCCACCAACCATCTCGGTCACTTCACCCTGGCCACCGCGCTGCATCGCGGCTTGGCGGCGGCCGAAGCCGCGCGCATCGTCACGGTGAGCTCCTCGGGCCATCAGCTCTCGCCGATCGTGTGGGACGACATTCATTTCGCCTTCCGGCCCTATGATCCGTGGCTGGCCTACGGCCAATCCAAAACCGCCAACGTGCTTTTCGCGGTCGAGGCCACGCGCCGGTGGGCCTCCGACGGCATCACGGCCAATGCGGTGACCCCCGGTGCGGTCTACACCAACCTGCAGCGCCACACCGGCGGCCGGGGCAGCGGGCGTGTGCCCGCCGAACAGATCAGGACGGTCGACAAGGCCGCCGCCACAGCGGTTCTGGTCGCCACCAGCCCCGAACTGCATGGAATCGGAGGTCACTACTTCGCCGACTGCAATGAGACCGACACCGTCGAGAGGCGCACCGGCACCCTGTATGGAGTCGCCCGATACGCGCTGGATCCCACGGGCGCGCAACGATTGTGGGAACGCTCGGAGCGGATGATCGCCGAGGCCACCCGATGAGCCGGGTCGCGCTGGTCACCGGGGCAACCCAGGGATTGGGCCTGGCGCTGGCGGAAGGTCTCGCCCAGCGCATGGATCCCGCCGACACCGTCTACCTCACCGGACGCGATCTGGGGCGCGTCACCGAGGCCGTCGCCTCGCTCCCTGCAGGAGGAGCGCGGGTACGCGGCGCGATCCTGGACGTGAGCGATCCGCGCGGCGCGGAAAAGCTTGCCGCGGAGATCAATTCCCGCCACGGTGGGGTGGATGTGGTGTTCGGCAACGCGGTGATGCGCGTCGGCCCCGAGGACGATCCTCGCCGCATCGTGCACGACTACGCCGAGGTCAACAACTTCGGCACCACCCGCCTACTGCGCGCCTTCGCGCCGCTACTACGCGATAACGCCCGCCTGCTGATCGTGGCGAGTTCCCTTGGCACACTGCATTATCTCGCTCCGGTACTACACCCCCGATTCGACGACCTCGCCTCCCTGGACGCCGTGGACGCCCAGATCACCGCTTGGCGTGACGCGGTCGCCGACGGCTCCGCCCGCTCCGGCCCCTGGCCCGGTTTCGTGAACATCCCCTCCAAAATCGGCCAGATAGCCGCGGTCCGCACCCTCGCCGCCCTCCGCCGCGAAACCGACTCGGCCCGAGGCATTCTCATCGCCGCCCTCTGCCCCGGCATGATGAACACCCCCACCTCGGCGCTGTGGTGGGACGTCGCCACCGCCCCCACCCCCGCCCAAGCCGCGACGGCCCTGCTCGATCTCGCCTTCGACCCCGTCGATCCCGCGCACTACGGCGAACTCATCCGCGACCACACGGTACTGCCATGGTCGCCGACGAGTGTCCGATAGCAGTGTCGGCGTGCGCCATCACGGCCGTGACCAGATCGTGCCGGGTGAGTTGATCACGACGTGGTGAACTCACCCGGACGGTTGAAACGGTAGAAGAAGGGGCCGAGATCGCCCCGATCGAGCGTCGACGTCAGCGCGATCAAGCTCTCCAGCAGCGGTGCTTTCGTCAAGTCGCCCAGGTGGATCGGATCGAATCCGGCATCGCGGATGAGACGCTCGGTCACCGCGCGCGCCTCATCCTCGGCCGCGAACAATGTCCCCGGTGGAACCGGCTCGGCATCGATGGCGTCGTAGATCGAAGCGAAGTTGGTATTGAACGCCTTCGCGGTTGGGCCGCCGACAATCGATTTCACCTGCAGGGCAACCGAATCGAAGCCCTCGGGTCGATCACCGAATGAGTTGGTGGCATCGATCGTCACCTGCCCGCCGAGCCCGGACACCGCGGCCAGTCCCTGCACCACCGCATTCCCCGGAACCGCCACAACCACAACCTCCGAGCCGGTGGCGTCACCACCGTCTCGGCCCACCGCCGTTACCTCGTGCCCGGCTTTCGTCCACCGCTTCGCCAGTCCGCCGCCGACGTGTCCCCGGCCGATCACAGTAATTCTCATGGATCCACATCTACCCGAAGTCGTCGTCCACGGCCTCGTATCCAGGCATGCGGGGATAGTCGGTTCGGCCATTGACACTTGGTCGACGACCAAGTTAACTGGAATCGTGTTACTTGGTCGGTGAACAAGAATGTTGGAGGACAACATGTCCGAGAAGACATGGCTCATTACAGGTGCATCCAAGGGCTTCGGCCGCGAATGGACCGAAGCCGCACTCGAACGCGGTGATCGCGTCGCCGCGTTCAGTCGTTCGGGTGATGCGTTCGATGACCTGGTGGGCAAATACGATGACGCGATCCTGCCCATCGAGGTCGACGTCACCGACCGCGCGGCGGTTTTCGCCGCAGTCGATGACGTGGTCGAGCGGTTCGGCCACCTCGATGTGGTGGTGAACAACGCGGGCTACGGGTTGTTCGGCATGATCGAGGAAATCGATGAACGCCAGGCGCGCGATCAGGTCGAGGTGAATCTCTTCGGCCCGCTGTGGGTTACGCAGGCCGCCCTGCCGCACCTGCGTGCGCAGGGCAGCGGTCACATCATTCAGGTGTCCTCGATCGCCGGGGTGTACTCACTGCCGGGGCTCGGCCTCTATCACGCGTCGAAGTTCGGGCTGGAGGGGTTCACCGGCAGTCTTGCGGCCGAGGTCAAGGACTTCGGCATCAAGGTGACCCTGGTCGAACCGGCCGGTTACGCCACGGACTGGTCCGGTCCGTCGTCGGTGCACGCACACCGGCTGCCTGATTACGACGACTTCCGCGCCGCGATGGCGCGTCCGGCGGGCGTGCGCGGGGAGCCGAGCGCCACCCGGGCTGCCATTTTGCAGGTGGTCGATGCCCAAGAACCGCCGCTGCGAATCTTCTTCGGTCGTGGGCCGCTGGCGGTGATGGAGCAGGAATATGCCGCCCGGCTCGCCGAATGGCGGTCGTGGGATGTGGTGTCGCAGGCCGCATTCGGCGCATGACTCAGCCATGATCCCCGTACTTGTACGATGACCAACCGGACTGGGCCATCGCGGCAGCCGTCCGGATATCGGGAAGGGGTATCGGCCATGCGCAAGACCCAGGGCGATGTCATCGAGGCCGCCTTCACGACGCTGGAGGCGGCCGGCTTGGAGGGGCTGACGTTGCGCGCGGTGGCGCGAACCCTGGACGTGCACCTGAATTCGGTGAGCTGGCAGGTTAAGACGAAGCAGTCGCTCATCGACCTCATGGCGGACACCATCGTCGGATCGGTCGACACCGGAACACTGCCGTCGGACCCGATCGAGCGGGTGCATACGATCGCCACCCGGTACCGGGCGGCGCTGCTGGCCCATCGCGACGGCGGCCGTCTGGTCGCGGGCACGTTCACCGGCACCGGTAAGACGCTGCGCGTGGCCGAGGTCATTGTCTCCAGCCTGCTACAGGCCGGATTCTCCGATGCCGACGCCGCTCGATTGTGCTGGGCCATAGTGTATTTCACCCTCGGCCTGACCCAGGAACAGCAGACCCCGGACGAGCAGCCCCGGACCTACGTGGCGGGACTGCTCGACACCGGGTCCTACCCGGCGCTGGCCCGGGTGGGCATTCCGCTGCTGCTCGACGATTCCTTCGACGCCCGCTTCGAGTACGGAATCGCACGCCTGTTGCATCTCGGCTAGTTCGTTCACGAGTGCGCTGCGCGAACCTCGTTCGGTGTCAAGACAATTCGCTGTGTGGTGCCGGGGGCATCGGACCATGCGCGCTCGATATCGGCCAGCGGCATCGCCCGCGCGTCGATATCGAATGTCCCGGTGGTGATCTGCTCGGCCAATGCGGGCAACTCCGCGAGGATGTCGCGGGTATCGACCGATCCCTGTCCGCTGCCCACGATCTGCAGCCGTGCGGCGCGCAACGCGGCGGATGGGATCGACGCGGTCGGTCCTGCGACAGAACCGATTTCGATCCAGGTGAGTGGCCGGCCACGATCGGCTCGATCGGTGACCACGGCCGCCATTGCCGCGGCGGTGGCCGCACCCCACACGTAATCGATGACGACATCGACCTCGGCGGCCGCTCGACCCAGTTGTGCCGCAACGGTATCGGGCTCACCGACGAGTTCGACGGTATCGGTCGCACCGAGGGCGACCGTCGTAGCGAGCCGTTCGGTATCGCGTCCGGCGGCGATGATCTGGTTGGCGCCGAACAACTTCGCGATCTGGACCGCCATCTGACCGGAGCTGCCGGTAGCTCCGAGGATGAGCACATTCTGCCCGGCCTCGAAGGTGATGCGCCTGCGCAGCGCCACCCACGCCGACATCGCGGGATTCATCGCGGCGGCGACCGCGATCGGATCGCTGTGCTCGGGCAGCACGATACTGCGCCGCGGGTCGATAACGGTCTGTTCGGCCATCGCGCCCAGTGCGGTGTCCGGCAGCACGAAATAGCGCAACAGCCCGTCCGCTCCGCGCCCGACGCCATCGATGCCTGGAACCAGCGGCAGTGCGCCCGTGCTGGTGTAGTGCGAGCCGTCGGCCTGCGAGCGCACGCGTGGATGCAGGCCTGACGCGAGCACCTCTACGACCATATCGTGGCCGTTCGCCGCGGTCCGGCTCGGAAAGTCCTGGTAGTGGGGTGGATTGTCGAATGAGGAAACGACTGCTGCCTTCACGACGAGCTCCTAGATTTAGTTGGTAATACAAATCAAATGTAGTTTGCAGTACCAACCAAGTCAACTAGTCTGAGGTCATGGAAGCCGAACCCGAAACGCCTCGAATCAGGGCCGATCAAGCCGATTTGCTCGATGCCCTCGCGCAAACCGCGTTCGTGATCATGGCGATGCTGAACAAGGTGGGGGCCCAACATGACTTGTCGCTCACGCAGATTCGCGTGCTCGGAATCCTGCGAGACCGCCGCCCGCGCATGGCCGCACTCGCGGACTACCTCGGTCTGGACAAATCGACGATGACCGGACTCATTGCGCGCGCGGAGAAGCGCGGCCTGGTTCAGCGCGCACCCGCCGCCGATGACGGGCGGGCGGTGGAGGTCTTCCTGAGTCCGGCCGGGCTGGAGTTGACCACGCGGCTTTCGGCGGAGATCGCCGACGACCTCTCCTCGCTCACCGGATCCTTGCCTCGGGCAGAGCGGGATCAGCTGCGGATTCTGTTGCAGCGCATGCTCGGACCGACCCCGGAGGTGCGCTGACGCGGCGATCGAGCGCTCCCGCATCGAATTATGTTGCGAGTCTGTGAAATCGGCGATATCGGGGTGCGCAGAGCGTGACATACTGCGCGCATCGGATTAACAGCTGTTGACTGTGCGCAGGGGTGCGGGTGACCATGAAACATGGCAGCAAATGATGAGGATCAACAGATCAAAGCACTCGTCGGGCGTCTTGCCGACAAATTTCCCACGATCGGCACCGGGGCTATCGCCGATATCGTGGCCGATCTACACCGTACCTTCGACGGGCGGCCGGTTCGGGACTTCGTTCCGCTCCTCGTCGAGCGAATGGCTATCCGCCAATTGGCTTCGGCGGTGCGCTGATTCGAGCCGCGGGTGAGCGGCGAGGACTCCGAGGAAGCGCAGGCGCGAATCTTCCTCACCGAACTCGAAGGGCACGCTCATGCGTTGATTCGGCGGCGTGGCCAGTGGCGCGACGGGGAACCGAATCAGGCTATCGAGGCCGAACTCGACCAGATCCGGCAGCAGATTCGCACGATCCGGCGCCGATTCCCGCAGCTACCGGCGCCGGAATTCTGATCTGCCGAGCCGGATCGGACGGGCACGCTTGCATGCCGCTGGGCTGCCGCACATCTCGGTGTGCGGCAGCCCAGCGGTTTTCATCTGATCACATGGATCAGACGGCTTCGGCCGCACTGCGGATGATGTCCGCGACGACGGCGGGACGCGATACGTAGACCGCGTGGCTGCCGGGTGTTTCGACCACGGTCGAGCCCATGCGCTCGGCCATGGAAGCCTGTGCAGCGGGCGGGATCATGCGGTCCTCGGTCACGTGCAGGTACCAGGTGGGCTTGGAGCGCCAGGCGGCCTCGCTGATGACGCCGCCCAGGGCCTCCAGGCCCCACGGCACCTGGGAGTCGGCCAGGAACTTGGCGTCCTGTGCGGGCAGATCACCGGCGAAGGCCTCGGCGAACTTGGCGCGGTCCAGGAACAGGTAGCCGTCCACCGGGGGAAGGATCGGGGGCTGCGGGCCGTCCTGCGGGAAGGTGCCCAGCAGGGCGTTCACCGATTCGCCCTTATCGGGGGCGAACGCGGTGATGTACACCAGCGCTGCCACCTTCTGGTGTGTGCCGGCCGCGGTGATGACCGCGCCGCCGTAGGAATGCCCGACGAGTACGACCGGTCCGTCGATGCCGTCGAGAATCTGGCGGGTGGTGGCCGCGTCGTCATCGAGCGACTTGGTCGGGTTCTGCACGACCCGCACGTCGAACCCATCGCGGGTCAGCTCGTCATAGACGCCACGCCATCCAGCCCCGTCCACGAACCCGCCGTGAACCAGCACGACCGTCTTGTCCTGCGCAGTCATCTGAAGTCTCCTCGATCAATGAAATGCTGTTCTGCACAATCGAATCTAGGAAGGTGACGCGGTCGTGGCATCCGTCATTTGACGTAGATCGGGGTCGTGATCACTGTCGGTTCGACTCGGCCGCCGGGTGAAAGCTGAGATCCGGTCGTAGCCGGTGGTGACGATCAGGCCGATGACGACACCGAGCAAGGCTCCGACACCGACATGGATCCAGGCCGCGCGCAGTCCCGACAGGGGAACCGAGTGGAGATAGAGGATCGAGCGCAACCCGGACACGATCGGTTGCATCGGTTCGAAATTCGCGATCACGCGGAAGAACGCGGGGGTGGCTTCCGCGGGAATCGTGCCCGCCGAGGAGGTCATGGCCAGGGCGATGAAGAAGAACATATTGACCAGTGGGGCGAGTGATCCGAAGATCGCGAAGACCGTCAGGGCGCTGAGCGCGACCGCGGCAATTGTGCTGGTGGAGAACAGGTACAGCTGCCAGGGGGAGTCGGCCGGCATGTGCAGCACTTTGGTCGCCATCAACTGAATCAGTCCGGCGCTCAGGGGTGCCGCGATCAGCGCCACACACCATTTGACGACGAGCATGTGAAGGCGGGACAGATGGGTGTACCGGCGGCGTTGCACCTTCGGGCCCAGCTCGCTCGGCTGAAAACCGCTGGCGGAGTCCACAATCGGATGAATTACCGAGGCACCGATGAAGCCGAGCAGAACCAGCACGACGGCGTAGTAGAAGACGCTGGTCCCGAATCCGGTACGCGCGGGTAGCGGTGTGAGCGGTGCGGTCGTGATGGTGAACGGGCTGGCCAGCGCGGTAGCGGTGGCGGCGCTGATCGGCGCTTTGTACGACGGCTCCACCATGCCCAGGTACGTGTTCACCGACGCGACCAAAGGCGTGAGATGGCCGGTGAACAACCCCGTACTCATCGTCGCGGCCGCCGGGTTGGTGTCGAGATAGACCACCGCGTGAGTGGCGGGACCGGGTGCGCCGCTGACGAGTCGGCCGGTCTCGGCATTGAAATCGGCGGGTATGCGGACGGCTCCGGCGATCTTGCCGCCCGCCATCTGCTCGCGTTCCTCTTCGGGCGTCATCTCGATGAGGTCGATGGCCTCGCGGTCGACGTGCTGGGCGATGGCTTCGCGAACCTGCTCGGCGGCATCGAAACCAGCGGTGGTCTGCGGTTCGACGACCAGGGCGACCGGTAGCCCACGCAGATTCGCGGACGGGTCGAGAGTCCCGCCGAGGTAGATCGCGGGCAGCGCCAGCGCCAGCAGCAGCATGATGAACAGCGGTGGGAGCCAGGTCGCGGGGTGACGGCCGAAGTCACGGGCGACCCGCATCGGGTTGGGGCTCATGCGGGGGAGGAGGTCGGTGCGGTCGAATCGCGCTGCGCGTCGATGCGACGGCCGATCTCTTCCCAGGAAAGGCGCATGTCATCCGCCGGTGCGGTGAAGAAAACGAAGGTGGCGTCTCGCATGACCTTTCGCTTGCGCGCGACGGTCGAGCGGTGCGGCTCGGTGCGCGCGTAGGAGTAGATCGCGGATTTGTCGTCCCAGGCCGAGTAGGTCCAGAAGACGCCTTTGAACATCTCGGCCTTCAGGGCCACGCCCAGTACTCCCGGGGAGCGGCGGGCCTGCCACCACAGTGCGAGTGAGGCCAGCAGGAAGCCGGGCGCGTTGCGCAGCGACTTGACCTCCAGGCGCGAGGCCATGCACTGCACCTCGGGGGTGCCGGGCGTGCCGATGGTCGACCACGGAAGCGTTGGCATTGACTGCTCTTTCGATCGGGCGGGCGGCGAACGCCCCCTCGGCGGTCGTCGATGATCTCAGCCTCGGTTCGCGGCGGGAATTGATCAACGGGGAAATGCGTATGATGCGATAAGCCGCCGTGATCGATTGGAAAACCGCATGGACCTGCGCGATTTGGATTTGCGCGATATCGAGATTTTTCTGACGCTGTCGGCGGAGCTGCATTTCGGCCGGACCGCGGAGCGATTGCATGTTTCGCAGGCCAGGGTCAGTCAGGTGATCGGGAAATTGGAGCGCCGTATCGGCGGCAAACTCTTCGAACGATCAAGTCGCACAGTGAGATTGACCCCGATTGGGGTGCGGCTGCGGGACGATTTGCAAACCAACTATCGGGATCTGCGCGCGAGTCTGGGGCGGGCGTCGCGGGCGACTCGCTACGGCGATGCGGGCATTCTGCGGCTGGGGCTCACCAGCAGTGATCTCGAACAGGTGCGGCCGCTGCTGGACGCTTTCCAGTCGAAGTACCCCGATTGTCAGGTGCATCTCGAGCATATTCACTTCGGCAATCCCTTCGGCGCGCTGCGCGAGGACGCGATCGATGCGCTGGTGAGTTGGCTGCCTATTCACGAACCCGACCTGGTGGTGGGTCCAACGCTCTATGAGGAGCCGTTCGTGCTGCTTGTCGGCGCGGATCATCCACTGGCACAGCGGGAATCGGCGTCCTACGAGGATTTGGCCGATTACGGCGTCTTCGGTGTGCCGCCATCGGACCCGGACACGACGCCCCCTGATTACTGGGCCGCGGCGGCCGTCCCGTTCTTCACTCCCAGCGGGAGGCCCATCGCCCGCACCGCGCACGCCGCCAACTTCCAGGACTTGATCCTGCTGGTGGCGGCGGGCAGGGCCATCACCCCGGTACATGGGCACGCCGCCCGGTATTACGGCAGACCCGATGTCGCCTATATCCCCATGCCCGATGTTCCGCCTGCCCGCTGGGCGCTGGTCTGGCGGCGATCGGGCGAAACCGATCTCGTCAAGGATCTGGCCGAAGTGTTCGCCACCGGTTATGTGCCCGATGCCGACGGTGATCCGATCGGGGAGCCGAACTAGGCCCGGCTACTTCACCTCCGCCAGCCAGCGCGCGACCTGCTCGCACACCCAGGCGGGGTCATCGAGGGGCAGATCGTGGCCCGCATCGGGATGCAGCTCCAAGGGAGCTCCGAGGCGGGCGGCGATTCGCTTGGACATGTGATGGTCCAGCAGACGGTCGCCCTTGGACGCGAGTACCAACAGCGGCAACGGGATTCGTGTCGGCAGGCGGAATGTGGCGGCGGCGGCCACCTGCGCCGCCGCGCTTGCGCTCAGTGGCGCGGCTTCGCGCTGATACTGCGCCCAGGTCACCGCCAACTTCGTCAAATCCGCCTTCGGTTGATTGCTGGAGAGCTCCAACGCCGCGGCCTCATGCGCTTCCAGTGACCGAAACTGTTTGCCCGCCACCAGCGATACAAGTCCGAACTTCATTCGATGTGGCCGGAATACCGCTGGTGCTCCGGTATTCACCACCACGCAGCGCTGAAAATCCTCCGGATATCGCTCCACCCAATTAAGGGCCATCATGCCGCCGAGGGAGATCCCCAGCAGCGACCACTCCTGGTCTCCGCGTTCGAACCGTCCTCGAATATCGTCGGTGATGGCCGACATGTTCCGCGGCGAGACCCGGCCATTCTGCGTCCCGAAACCTGGTGGATCGATCGTCACGACGCGCACCCCCAACCGCGCCGCCAACTCCCGATCGAACCCACCCCAATGCCGTTGATCCCGTGTAAGCCCCCGCAGCAGCAACCAATTCGTCATCGAATCCCTCTCCTCGCACCGCCATTTCGCGCAATCGTCCAGCCGCGCACGGAAACGGTCAATGCCACGAGCTGCCATTCCCGCGGATCTGGGAAATTGCCCGGCCCTACGACACCGATGCATGCAATCTGCCCAAACCCGCAGCTCGCGGTGGATTTTCGACGTTATTTCGGGGCGACGAGTTCCAGCGCGATGTTGTCCGGATCCCGGAACTCGAGGATATAGCTGACGCCGATGTCCTTGATGTCCTCGTGCGCCACACCGCAGGCGTCCAGATGCGCTGCGGCAGTCTCGAGTTCAGCCAGTGACCCGAGCGAGAACGCGAGGTGGTCCAGCCCGACCCGATTCTCGTCGAAGCGATCGGACGCTACCGGCCGCAGCCCGATCAATCCGTGCTGCATGCGGTAGATCACCCCGCCATCGAGAAAGCTCAACCGTTGCCGCAATTCCGCATCGGCGTCATCCGGAACCTCCAGCGCCACCGGCCATTCGAAGACTTTCTCGTAGAAGTCCCGCGATCGGTCGATATCGGACACCGTCAGCCGCAGGTGCGCGATGGATTCCGCAGAGATAGCCATGCGACCGATGCTTGCACACCGTCACCCTACCCGCTGGTTCGAGGCCCACTGGCCTGGACGGGGTGTGACGGAGGGGTTCGGGGCTCCGTCACACTCGCGGTGAGATCGCGGCATCGTTGCCGCAAGATACCCTTGTCAACCTCGAATCTGCTTGTCGATCAGAGAGATTGAGCTCAGGCCGGGTGGCTGGTCACGTTGGGCTGAATCGTTCCGCCGTGGGCGAATACGATGGGGGCTATCAGCCCGCACGAGCCCTTGACGTTCTCGGGTGTGAACGTGACCAATGACTGAAATGCGCTGCCCCTGTTCACTTGCCAGCTCAGTGGGCTTGCCTGAGTGAGGGTGTATGAGCAGCTCGACGCGTTGACGGTGAGGCTCAGCGTGCCCACCGGCAGTGTTCCGGATACCGTCTCGCCGCCGGTCACGGTGAGTGTGGCCGGATGGACGGTGGCGGTGACCGTCGCGGATGCTCCGGACGGCAAGGTGCACTGTGAGAACGTGTACCCGGAGAAGGTCCCGATCGCGCCTGCGGAATTGGTCACGTTGGGCATCAATCCACTGAATGACGCTGTAGCGCAAGACAGTACGTCCGCGTACCCGGCGTTCTTGAACACCGGGTGGGGGCTTGAGCCGGTGAACGCACCGCCTGGCGCGGTACTGCCGGTGACGTTGTACAAATAGGTGGTCGCGGTTGCCGGTGTGGTTCCGGCCGCCACCATACCGGCGGTGGCGAGCGCGACGGCGGCGACCGAATAGGCACTACGGAATCGGCGCAGGTAAGAACGCACGATGTCTCCTAGGGTTCGAAATATTCAACGAACCCAACGGTAGTGTCGCACAACACATTTCGATGGTGGCGAAACCCGCCACGATGGGGACCTGCGACGCCAAGCGGGGTTGCCGCTCGGCGCCGACAGCGGGCTATCAGTTGGAAGTCTCGAAGAGCTGTTCGCTGGGCGGCCCGGCCAACAACTCGGCTCCCGCCTCGAAGGCCTCCCGCATGTGCGAGCTGACCAGATGTGCCTCGAATGCCGCACGGCTATCCCAGGTTTCGACGACTACCCAGTTCCCGGGCTCGGTCGGATGCTGATAGGGCTGGTAGCTCAGGCACCCTGGCTCGGCCAGCGAAGGCTCGATCAACGAGAGCGCCTGCGCGCGCACCAGCTCTTCCTTTCCCGGGCGAGCCTGCAACGTGGATACGGCGGTGACAGTCATGGGTGGGGTCAACCCGCCACAGCCGGAATCTCTTCCCGCCCCGGCTATCCCCGGCCGAGGTCGGCGAGAGTCCCGAGTTCGCCGGAGACGAGCTCGCCGAGCGTGGCGAAGAACGCCGCGATTCCGGGCAGATTCGGTCCTTTGGCCCGGGACGCCTGGAAGTCGGCCTCGGTCTGCCACTCGACGATGTCGAGCCATTGATCATCGGGGAGCCGAACGAGCCGTGCGCCGAGAAATCCCGCCCGGTCGGCTTGAAAATCGGCCAGCATGGCCGGACGAGCCGCCAGCATGGCATCGGTGTTCGCCGGGTCCACCCGGAATCGAGTCAGCTCCACTGCGTGCATCGCGTTCACTCCAATCGATCAGCGATATCAACCCGCCGGCGCGTCCGGCGGATGTCAGACGACATATTCTTGTCCGATCCGCCCTTCAGAGGCGAACCGGGCCACTGATCGGTGGAACGCCGCGCTCAGTAGACCAGGCTGAATTCCCTGTCCACCCTGACCTCTATCATTCCGCCGGTGGTGGAGTTGTAGGCCGAGGAGCCGAGGGTGATCGATACCGCGAGGGTCCAGGTTCCGGAGCGGCATAGGCCGGAGGTAGGGCTCCAGGCGATTACCCCTCCTTCGCCCGACCCGTACACCGAGGGGAAGTCGCCGGTGGTGATCCGCCCCTCCGGGTCGGTCATCGTGAAGCTGCCCCGGACCGCCGACTGCAATGTGTAACTCCATTTGCCGCCGATGATCACCCCTTTGGTCCATTTCAGGTGCACACCCGGCCACGTCTTGTCACTGGGTTCTTCACCGCGCAGAACCACCGCCCACTTGTATTCGTGTTGCTGGTAGCCGCTGCCGATGAGCTTGTCGCTGTAGCTCCACTGGTCCGCGCTGTAGATGTCCATCTCGGCGTCCTGCTTTTTGTCCGAAGCCACTTCCAGTGTTGCCCAATATTGCTGTGCAACAGTGTGTTTCGTGGAACATGGCAGTCGAACAACCGGGGCGGTCGGGTTTTCGGCACCAGTCGCGAAGGACGGTTCAGTGGATCAGGGCGCCGACTTTCTCGACCCGGTCCGCCAGCGGAACAGTCAACTCGAGCAGCGGAATATCCCCGAGCAGGTCGAGTTGATCGGTGTAGACCAACTCCAGCAGCGCATCGTTCACCGTGCGACGGAGGCCCAGCATTTCCGCCGCGGGCAGCACCCGTTCGGTCTCGGCGGTAATCGGCACGATCACGAGCAAATCCAGTGTGGCCAAAGCATTCCGGATCGCCGTGGTGTCGATATCGGCCTCGATATCGACACCGCTCGCAGAGAGGTACGCCAGGAAATCCAGCGGCGTTCGATCGAAAACGGCCCCATCTGGCTCCGAGTTCAGCAGCTGCACCGAGTACTCCAGTTGAGCCCGGTAATCCGAACGTGAGGGCGGAAACTCGAAGTCGTAACCGTCCTCCTCGAGCAGCACATACGGTTCCTCCACCGGCGTGAGATCCCCGAAGCGAGAACACAATTCCCGCACCAGCGTCGTCTTCCCGGTCCCATGTGGCCCGGACACCCCGATACGCATTCGACTCCCTCGATTCGACCTGTCGGCAGGTTCGGATGGTTCGCGCAGACGTCAACGGCCCGAGTTGCCTCGGGCCGTTGATTTTCGGACTATAGCGCTCCACCGCTAGCTCACCGAGGCGGCCAGCCGATCGGCATAGGGGGCGACGAACTTGCCGACGATCGGCATCTCCGCACGAACACCGCCGGTCTTATTCGCCTGCACCATCGACATGATCCAGACGACGAGGGTGAGAAGCGAGAGGACGAGGCTGACGAGGGAGAAGATGATGCCGATGGCCCCCAGCAGGGACCCGATGATGCTCAGGGCGATATTGGCCACCGAGACCGCGCCGAAGAAGACGATGGACTGTGCGGCATGGAATTTGACGTCGGAATCGTTCTTGCCGATGAAGAGGAAGATGACTCCGGTGACCCAGCCCAATGCGTAGGACAGGATAGCGCTGGTCTTCTTGTCCAAGCCGGTGGACTGGGGCTGATTTGCGGGGGGCTGTGAATATGTCATGGGATTAGTAAATGCGGGGTACTCCACCTACCGATCCCAACTTTCTACATGAACCGCAGGTCGCGGGCTTGCCGGCGACTGCGGCCGGACAGCTACGGGTGGTCGTAGGCGGCATCGATTCCGCGAGTTGCGATCTCGATGGTCACGTCCAGCCCGATCTCGAAGACAATGACGCCGATCACGAGTGCCCACACGAAGTTTCGGCCACGCGTCACCGCTCGGCTGCCGAGAAACATGCAGGTCATCCCGGCGATGAGCCACCCCGCCCACAGACTCGCAAGTGCCGGTACCGATTTCGACGCACCCGTGGTCATCCGATGCCAGTCGCCGCCACCGAAGATATTGGCCGAGTAGCTGGACATCACGCTCAGGGATAGGACCACGGTGAGCAGCGTGACCAGCAATCCGAGAACGACCGAGGAGACCGCGAAGGTGTTGGCCCGGGCGCGCTCGCGGTCGATCCGTTCGTGTTCGAGGGTCATATGCCGCAGCCCCTGACGCGCACCAGGATGACGAGGTTTCCAGCGCTGCGAGCAGCAGCCAGCTTCGCCCGCACTTCCTCCTTGCCCGCGCCGTACGACAACGGGGCGGGGTCGAAATACACCGAAGCACTGCAGCGATCAGGCCGCGCCCCGGTAGCGATCCGAATATCCTCGACCGCGCCGGCCCGAACTCGATCGACCGCCCCCAATGAAATCGAAGGCACAGACACCCCCGCCACCGGATCCGGATAGGGTTGCGGCCCAGCAAAATACGCCAGTCCCTCGGGCAGATCGTCGCCCGGTGACACGGTGACAACCCCGATTCTCTCGAACCCGGCGACAGTCACCTCCCCGGCGATCCGCACCGACTCCACCGGCCGCTCCTGCCACTGGTGAAATCGATGTATCCCGAACAGCGGAAGCCCCACCAACGCCGCAACCGCAACCGCACCCAGACCTACTTGCATCGCACGGCCACGAACCCGCTGAGTATCCATCATTGATCCCCTCCCGATCGCCGACAGTACCTTCGGATTCTGCGCACGAGGTACTTGCAAGCTCCGCGCCGGTCCAGTGGGCTCGTTCCCAAATGTGGTCGACACGGAGTGGACCGATCGGTTTGAATCGGGGGATGATGCGGATCCCGTTCGAGTTGGCACCGGTTGGCGAGGTGCATCCGTGGGGTGATGAGCGGCGGCTGCATTGGTTCAACCTCACGCAGGGGTGGTACGGGCTCGAGGTTGATGACGTCGAATTGCTTACCTATACCGAGGAGAGTCAGGCGCTGACCTGCGGTGCGGATTCGGCGGTGCCGCGGTGCGTGGACTACTTCGTGGTGCGGTTCTGGGAGGACCTGCTCGCGGCCGTACCCTCGGTGCTGGAGCCGGTGCCGGGGGATCTGGTGGAGTTCTTCAGCACAGACAGCGGCGGATGGGCCGATATCGGATCCTTGGACGCCGATCTGATCGATGCCGCCTATGAGGAGCATCGGCTGCGCGGAGTCGACACCGGATATCTGCAGTACGGTCCGCATTTTCAGTTCTGTCGCACCATCGAGTCCGAGGACCGGATCACCGTGTCGTGGCTGTTTCCGATCGACCCGGACGGCGTAATCGCCTTCAATGCACCTCCATCGGGGCGTACCACAGTTACGACCGATGAATTCATTTCTGCTGTCAAAGATTTCGATGCTCGATTGATGAAATCCATGCAGGACCGCGTGGATCAGTTGGTCCTCACCGGCCCCCCAGCTGGAATGACGCTCGATGTCGCGAACTTGACCTGGCAACAGGCGACACGCCGAACCGTACTGTCGGAAAAGCTTGCGCTAGAAGCCAATACGAACTGGGACGCCGTGCGGACCGGTGCGGCGATCCTGGCACCCGCTCGTCCGAGACGGTGATCCGCCGCAGCGATTTGCCGCAGGCGGTTGATCAAGCCCTACGCAAGGAGCGGCCGATGAGGACTTTCAGGGCGAGGGAGAAAACCGGGTTGGTGAGCAGGGCCAGTGGGGCGAGGCGGATGGTGGGGAAGCCAGTGGGGGCTGCGGCGATGGTGTAGGTGACGGCGCTGCGGGTGGGGGTGAGGTCTTCGATGGTGAGGCGTTCGGCTATGGCTCGCATGCCGGGGACGGGGAGTTCGCCTATGAAGAAGGCCATTTCGCGGTTGGGGTCGGTGCGGGTGACGAATTCGTTGCTCAGGAGTAGGGGGCCCAGGGTGAGGCGGCGACGGGAGCCGGGGCCGTGTGGGGCGGGGGTTTCCCAGCGGGCGGTGACGGCGGGGAGCCAGGCGAAGGATTCCACCTCCTGCCAGAGGCGGGTGGCGGGGACGTCGAATTCGGCTCTGCCGCGCACGATTATGGGTGCGCGTTCGTAGAAGTCCGAGGACGGTTCGACGATTTCGGGGTGAAAGACCATGGGGTGGAGTCACTTTCGGGTGAGGTCAGGCTGCCGGGGTGGTGATCAGGCGACGGAAGGCTTCGACCACCTGGTCGTGGTAGGTGCGCATGACGGTCTCGACCAGGGACAGATCGGGCAGGTCGATGGCATCGCCGGTGGTCTGGAGTTCCTGGAGCGTGCGGCCGATCACGACGTGTGCCTCGGGTTCGAGGGGTTCGTAAAACGCCTGGGCCGCTTCGGGCATCGTGATCAGCAGTTCGCCGACGGTGTTGAACAGACTCAGGCTGCCGATGCTGCCCAGCGCGGCGAAAGTGCAACGCAGCATATGTAATTCGGCCGCCATGATGTCGGTGAGAGTGGCCTGCGGGTCGTGCACGAGCATTTCCATGCGGTCCAGCGCGCGGGTGGCGGAGGAGACGTCGTAGCTGCGGGGGTTCTCCACGAAGGCACGCACCGCCTGCATGACGAGGATGTGGTCGACGTCGATGATGTCGGCGAACAGGCGCGAGGCCTGCTCCGGAATGCGGTGGGCGAATCGGAACAGGTAGCGCCAGGTGTCGATGCCACCGTAGAGCCGGATATCGCGCACGATATAGCCGAGTCCGCGCCGGGGTTCGGCGAAACCCAGCGCGGCCAGGCGACCGAGGGCGCTGTTGGCCGTCGGTGCGCTGGCCGAGAACTCCACGGCCAGTTGGCGAACCGAAGGGAGTAGTTCGCCGGGCCGGTAGATCCCCGCGGCGATGCGATAGGCGAGTTGATCGGTGATCTCGTCCACGATCGTCGGCCGCGACCGAGGAGCCCGAACCCCCTGCGGGGCCGGGCTTTTCGGTCGCGGCGCGACCGGATGCACGGTGTTGCCGCTCGTCCGGCCGCGCACTGACATGGCTGAGTTCCCCCGGCCGCTATGCGCCCGCGACAAGGCGGGTCGGTGTGGCGGGAGCATCCGCCTGCGGCGTCTCGTAGCTGTAGTCGTCGAGCGGGAACCTGCGGTGCCCCCGGCTGGCCTCGAAGAAGCCCGACGGACGCACATAGGTGCTGTCCCCCTGCGAATTCCGGTAGTACGTCGGGGTGTGCGCATTGAGCTCGTTGAAGTAGAACCGAATGGGTTCCGCACGCCGGAAGATCTCGGCGTGATAGGCGTCGAGCGCTTCCTTGCGCACCTCAACCACTTTCGCGCGCCGCCGCAGCCCTTCCTTGATGGCCCGCACCGCGTGATCGGCGGTCATCTCCACGAAGGAATGCCACCCCGATCCGGTCCATGAGTACGGCCCGACCAGCGTCCAGCGATTGGGCAGCCCGGGCACCGACACACTCTCGTACGCCTGCATCCCGTTCTCGGTCCAGAACTTGCCGAGGTCGAATCCATTGCGGCCCACAATGGTTCCGGGCCGATAGGTCTCGGGATCGGAGAACACCTCATAGCCCGTCGCCAGCACGATCATGTCGAACTCGTGCTCGACGCCGTCGCGGGTTTTGATACCGGTGGCGGTGATCTCCTCGATCGGTTCGGTCACCAGATCGACATTGTCGCGGTTGTACGCCTTGAGATATCCATTGGACATGGTGGGCCGCTTGGCAAGCGGGCCGAAATCCGGCGTCAGCTGCGCGCGGGTCTGCGGATCCTTGACCACCAACCGCAGGAATCGCTGATAGGCCGCGATGGTAGAACGATCGAACCAGGTCATGGCCGTCTTGGCGGTGTCGGTCGGCACCGCGATAGCACCGCGCAGCACCAGATCCACCACCACCAGTACGACTCCGTGCAGCGCCGCCTGCAATCCGGGCACCGCGAGCAGGCGCTGCCCGATGCGCGGCATCGTGAAATCGGGTTTGGGCAGCGACCACACCGGGGTGCGCTGGAAGACGGTCAACTCGGCCACCTCGGGCGCGATCGCCGGAATGATCTGCACCGCACTGGCTCCGGTGCCGATGATCCCGACCCGCTTACCGCGATGATCCCAGCTGTGATCCCAGCTCGACGGCCGCTGATACTTGCCCTGGAAGTTCAACCGGCCCGGGATGCCCGCCTCTTCCTTGGGTCGCACGAACGCACCGACAGCGCTGATCAGGAACCGCGCGGAAATGATCTCCCCGGAGTCGGTGATCAGCTTCCAGTAGTTGTTGGCGTCGTCCCATTCCTCGCGGGCGACATTGGTGTTGAAGCGCAGATGCTCATAGAGCCCGAACCGCCGTGCGACTTCCTGGTGATACTTCTCCACCTCCGCGCCGTAGGGGAACACCCGGCTCCAGTCCGCGTTGCGAGCGAACGAGAATTGATAGGCGACTGCCGGAATATCAACGCCCAGACCGGGATAGGTGTTCTCATGCCAGCTGCCGCCGACATCGTCCGCGCGCTCGATGACGACGAAATCGCGCAGTCCGGCCTGCTTGAGTTTCACCGCCGCGGCGAGCCCACCGGGGCCCGCGCCGATGACGGCGATCTGGAAATCGGGTTCGGTCTTGGGAGCCGGTTTCGCCTGACGGCCTTTGGCTTTGGATGCGGGCATCTCGAATGTCCTTCTGGTGCGGAGGGTGTCAGCGACGAACGGCCACGGTGAGCATGTCGGGCCACGGACGGCTGTAGAAGGGCCGCCGCACCGGATGCTGTTCGACCAGTTCGAATCCGGCGATGGTGATCAGATCGACCATCTGCTGCGGCGACGGCGCGGCGGCCGGACTGAACCGGGTGCCGGTGAGCCGTTGCGCGGGCGCGGCCCACCGGGCGCGCAGGTTGATCGCGTTGATGGCGAGCAGCCCGCCGGGTTTGAGCACCCGATGGAACTCCGCCAGCGCGAGCGGCTGATTGAAGAAATGAAAGGCCGTGGTGGTGATGACCGCGTCCACCGATTCATTCGGCAGCCCGAGCTGTTCGGCGGGCTCATTGCGCCACTGCACCAGTTGACTGCGTTCTCGGGCGCGGGCCAGCATGCCGGGGGACATATCGATCCCGTACACGGCGTCGGGCCGCAGTTTCTCGGCGATGCGCGAGGTGAGAATGCCGGTGCCGCAACCGATATCGACGATATGACGGGAACCCTGACGGCGCAGCAGGTCGAGGATCTCATCCTGCGGCGGTTGATAGACGACCCGTTGCAGGGTGCGCTGGTCGTACGCGCGCGAGGCGACCGAGAAGAAGGCGGCGATGGTGCGATTGAGCCCGCGCCGCGAGTCCAGTGCCACCGAACTCGCGAGTGGGGCGGTGGGATCAGCCGGGATGGATGCGTTCACAGTGAGTTCTCCTGGTCGGCGACGATGGTCGCGGTGGTCCGGCGGGGCGCATTGCTCAATCCGCGTCGCCCGGGTACCGCACGCAGCAGCTTCCCGGCGCCGTCGGAGTCGGCCAGGCCGCGTCCGAGTTTCTCGATTTCCGGGCCGGTGGCGACCCGCATGATGGCGCGATGCGCGGTGGGCGAGAGCCGGGACAGCCCGTAGGAAAGCCACGCCTCGGCCCGAATCGGCTTGATCGCCTGATTGCGCTTGATGGCCGAGACGATATGCCGCCCCGCCTTGTCCGGATCCATGGCCACCAGCGCCATACCGCGCGCCACGGCCTCCTTGACCACATCGGCCTGGCCATCGGAAATCGTTGCCATTTCCGCGGTCTCGGCGAGATTCGTGGCGATCAAGCCGGGACACACCGCGGTGACCCCGATCCCGTACTGCGCGAACTCCGCGCGCACGCAATCGCTGAAATGCTTCACCGCCGCCTTGGATACGCAGTACGGCGTCCCCAGCCGATACGGTGCGAACGCGCCCATCGAGGCGATATTCACCAGATGCCCGCCCCGGCCGTGTTCGACCATGCGCTCCCCGAAGATGCGGCAGCCGTGGATGATCGCCATGGTGTTCACGGCCATAATGCGCTCGAAGTCCGCGAGCGGCACATCCAGAATCGGCCCGCCCACCAGAATGCCCGCATTGTTGACCACCACGGTCGGAACCCCGTGCTCAGCCGATACGGTGTCGGCGAACGCTTCCAGGGCCTGGGTATCGGAGACGTCGATCCGATACGCGGCTGCCTGACCCCCATTGGCCCGGATCCCCGCGACGGTCTGCTCCGCACCCGCGATATCCAGGTCGGCCACAATGACTTTCGCGCCTTCGTCCGCGAGCGCATTGGCGGTGCCACGCCCGATCCCGCTGCCCGCCCCGGTGACGACGGCTACCGCCGATCGCAGGTCTTTCATAGCGAGCTCTCCTTGTTCGATACACTCTCGGAAGCCGGAACTGTTGCCGGAATGGGGATTTCGACCGCGAGGGCGTCGAGCTTGGTGTTCAGCGCGCCGTTAGCGGTATGGACCCCATTGCCGGACCGGAAGGGCAGCCGTTCGACAAGTTGCCCGGCCCGCGCGATCGCCTGGGGTCCGGCGACGGTGTCGCGCAGTTTGCGTACATCGCGCCGGCCTGCCTGGGTCATGGCGAAGCGCACCAGTCCCGGTGCGAAACGCGTTACCTGGCGGGCGATTCGGGCTTCGGGCCGGATTGGTTCGACGGCGATATTGCGGCGGATGGCATTGACGATGCTCTGGCCCGCCTTGTCCGGATGCTGTCCGAGTAGCGCCTGTCCCTTGAGCATGAGCGTGCGGGTCAGTTCGGATTGTTCGGCGTCGAGGATGCCGTCGGCCTTCATGCTGTTGGACAGATTGGTGGCGATCAGGCCGGGACAGATGGCGGTGACGCCGATGTCGTGCGCGGCGAATTCGGCGCGGATGCAATCGCTGAAGTGCTTCACCGCGTACTTGCTGATGCTGTACGGCCCGGTGTAGGGCGCGGCGGCGAATGCGGCCATCGAGGAGATGTTGACCAGGTGGCCGCCGTGTCCGCGCTCGACCATTTGCGCGCCGAAGACGCGGCAGCCGTGGATCATCGCCATCAAGTTGATATCGGTGATGCGCTCGAAGTCGCGCAGCGGCACATCGATCAGCGGTCCGCCCACCAGGATGCCCGCATTGTTTACCACCACATCGGGGACGCCGTGCTCGGTGCGCACCTGTTCGGCGAAGGCTTCCAGCGCCGGGGTGTCGGCGACATCGAGCCGGTAGGGATGGGCGACCCCGCCCAGCCGTCGAATCTCCAATGCGGCGTCCCGCGCGGAGTCGAGGTCGATATCGGCGACGATCACTTCCGCGCCGCATTCGGCCAGGGCCTTGGCGGTGCCGCGCCCGATGCCGCTGCCCGCGCCGGTGACGACGGCAAGGCCGGGATAGAACGGTTTCTTGGACATTGTTTCTCCGTACGAGATTTCAGGCGGCGCTGGACCGCGACTGAATGGCGTTGGCGTCCAGGCGTTCCCGCACGAACTCGCCGATGACCCCGATGGCCTGGCGGGCGTCCGGAAGGATGTCCGCACCCGCCTGGAAGACATGGATTGCCTTATCCCAGACCTGCATTCGGCACGGCACGCCCGCGGTCTCGCAGCGCTCGGCGAGCTGATGGGCGTCGGCCAGCAGTACTTCGGTGGAACCGACCTGAATCAGCGCCGGTGGCATCCCCGCGAAATCGTGATTGACCGCGGACCAGTCCGGATCGAGCACGCCGTCTCGGAGCAGTCCGAGCTGGGCGGGCGTATCGAGCGCCTTGGCCCCGAGCATCGGATCGAGCGGGTCGTTCGGGTGGGCGTACCGCAGCGTCGAATCGTAATTGGCCCAGGGCGCGATGCCCACGACACCGGCCGGCATCGGCAGCTTGCGATCGCGGATCGCGAGCGTGGTGCGGAAGGCCAGGCCACCACCGGCGGAATCACCCGCGACGATCACCCGATCGGCCGGAAAGCCCTGTGCCAGCAGATATTCGTACGCGTCGACGCAGTCCTCGAGGGTGTCGGTGACATGCGCCTTGGGCAACTGCCGGTAGTCGACCTGAAAGACCGGCACCCCGGCGGCTTTCGCGATCCGCGAGACCAGACGGCGGTGTGTGTTGAGTCCGCACGCGACCAGTCCGCCGCCGTGGAAGTACAGAATCGCGGCGTCCGGCGTGGTCTCGGGATCGAAAGTGTCCCGCTGCCATACCCATTCGGCGCGGAATCGCGGAAAAGCGATGCGGCGCAAGCGAGTACCGCGAATCGGCACCAGTGGCACGGCCAGCGGGTCGAGCAGGTTGGAGATGTGGAATATCCGGGCTCCACGGACCGGGATTCCGCGCCAGGCGCATCCGACAATGAGGTTCATGCCCTGTCTGAGTAGGGCATAGGACAGCGGATGCGCGATTCGCAGTACCCAGCTGGCGCGGCGTGGATATTCGATCGTCACGGTCGAGGGCGTTTTTCGGGCCTGAACCCGGGCCTGCGGCTCGGTCAGCATGATGCGACTCCTTCTCAACGGCGACTCTGCCGTTGTCTGCGCTGTGCAACACAGTATATGGTGTCTCAGACAACGACAAGACTTGTCTCTTGAATGACCTTGTTCAGCACCGAAAACGCTTGCGCTCGGATGCGATCCAGCCATGCCGAGATGGCCAGAAATGATCACTTCACGGCCATTCATGCAGTTGAACAAGTTTTCCAGACAAGATTTGTGAAGTGTTGTCCATGCTGTGTAACACAGCGTACATTGGCTGGGACAGTAGCACGATGATGTGCGAATTCGAACTGAGGTAGACATGGCCAAATTCGAGAACAAGCTGGTAATCATCACGGGGGCGGGCAGCGGCATCGGCCGTGCCACCGCCAAGCGCTTCGCCGCGCAGGGCGCGCGAGTGATCGTGAGCGACCTCAACCCCGACACCGCACAGGACACCGTCGATCAGATCGCCGCGCTGGGCGGTGCGGCCTTCCCGTACGCGGTGAACGTCTCGGATGTGACGGCCATGGAGAACTTCGCCGCGAGCGTGCACGATGCGCACGGCGCACCCGCCGTCGTGGTCAACAATGCCGGATTCACCACCGCCGGACCGTTTCTCAAGCACACCGTGCAGGACTGGGACCGGATCATGGGCGTCAACTTCTGGGGCGTGGTGCACGGCTCCCGCCTGTTCGGCCGCCAGATGATCGAATCCGGCGGTGGCGGACGGATTTTGAACGTCACCTCCCCGGCCGCGGTGCTGCCGATTCCGCTCTCGACCGCCTACTGCACCAGCAAGGCCGCCGCGCAGATGTTCACCGAATGCCTGCGCTTGGAATTCGCCGGAACCGGGGTCGGTGTCACCGCGGTGCTGCCGGCCTTCATCAATACCGGCTTCTACCCCAACGCCCAGGTGGTCGAGACCGAGGGCAAGTCGGTCGAACGCGGAAAGAACATCTCGGTGCTGGCCGCACAGCTGATCGCGCGCAGCCCGGAAACGGTGGCGCGCAATATCGTTCGCATCGCCGGTCGCAATCCGGCCATCGCCCCGACGCCGTTCGAATCCCGGCTCGCCTGCACCAGCGGTCGCGTCTCCCCGGCGGGCGCACGCCTGGCCGCTCGCATGATGGATATCGACGGTCTGGTCGGCATGGTCGACCGGGTTCTGCCCACGGCCCTGGTCCAACGGCTCGAGGACGCCGCCGCTCGCGCGGTCGCGAAGTCTTGATCACCGATTCCGGCACAGGAGCTTTGAGTATGTCGAGCAGTACCATCGAGCCCACGGGCGAGACCACCGCGGTCCGGCCCGATTACGAAGTCATCATCGTCGGCGCGGGATTCGGCGGCATCGCCGCGGCGATCGAATTGCGCGAGGCCGGGATTCACGATTTCGTCATGCTGGAGAAGCACGACGGCATCGGCGGCACCTGGTACATCAACACCTATCCCGGTATCGCCGTGGACATTCCGGCGGTGTTCTACAGCCTGTCGAAGATGCCGTTCACCAGCTCCTCGCGATTCTTCCCACCGGGCCATGAGATTCAGCAGTACATCGAGCGTGTGGTGGACGCGTATGGACTGCGCAAGAAGATCCGCCTGAACACCACCATCGAATCGGCCCGCTGGGATGAGCAGAACCATCTGTGGCGCGGCACGCTCGCCTCGGGTGAGGAGATCACCGCCCGCTATGTGATCGGCGCGCTCGGCCTGCTCGAAGTGGCGAAACTGCCCGATATTCCAGGCATCGACACCTTCGCCGGGCATAAGGTGCACACCGCCCGCTGGGACCACGACTACGACTACACCGGTAAGCGGATCGCCATCATCGGCACCGGAGCCACAGCGCTGCAATTGATTCCGGAAATGGCCAAGGTCGCCTCGCATCTGACGGTGTTCCAGCGGACCCCGATCTGGTTGGCCCCCAAACCCGATTTCCGCATCGATTGGGGCCTGGACCGGGTGCTGAGCGGGGTCAAGCCGGTGCGGGCGGCGGTTCGCGGCGCGATCGCCTCCGGTATCGATATGGGACTCATCGGCGGGCTGCTGTCACTGCGCCGCATGCCCAAGGCCATGCCGTATGTCACCAGGGCGGGCGGGGCCATGTACAAACTGTGGCTGCGCGATGAGGAGCTGGCCGAAAAGCTCACGCCCACTTACGCTCCCGGCTGCAAGCGGCCGTCGATGTCGAACGAGTACTTCAAGACCTTCAAACAGAAAGATCGGGTCTCGCTCATCACCGATGCGATCGAGGAGATCACCGAGAAGGGCGTGCGCACGGCCGACGGTGTCGAGCACGAGATCGACGTGCTGGTGTGCGCCACCGGATTCCGGGTCTGCGAGCGCGGATTCGCGCCCGCGTTCCATGTGTACGGCGAGACCGGCGAAGAGCTCGGCGACTATTGGCATGAGCATCGCTATCACGCCTATCAGGGTGTGAGCGTGCCGCAGTGGCCGAATCTGTTCATGGTCGGCTGCGGTCCGAACTCGATCATTCCCAGCTCGATCCTGGTGACCATCGAGAACACCGCCGCCCACGCCCGCCGCGCGATCGTGGAGACCCGCAGGCGCGGCGCCACCAAGGTCGATGTGAACCGACAGGCATACGACGACTGGGCCAAATTCTGCACCGACCGCACCGAGGGCTCGATGTGGGTCTCGGCCCCGTGCGCGGGCTCGAACACCTACTACGTGAACTACCAGGGCGAGCTGGCGATCCGCCCGACCACCGGGCTCAACCAGTGGTGGGGCAACCGGCATTTCCCATTCCGGCACTACACCTTCAGCACGCGGCCCGCGCTGATCAACGCCCGCACGCGGGAGCCCGAGCTCGCCATGACCTGAGTTCGATCAGCTCCCGTACCGCGCCGGTGCCCGCGCAAGCGGGCATCTCTTTTAGCCGAAATCAACTGTGACGCAAGCCCTATCGCACGATAAGAAGTGATGCGAGTAACCCCGGGGGAGTGGGATGGCAATGACGAGCACAACCGAGAAGCCGCCCGGCAGACCGAGTCTGGCGCGAGTCGCCCGGCGCAATGTCGCCGATACCGGTCTGTCCGCCGCGCGCACCTTCGGGCGCGTGGTGGCCATGGCGCTCGAGGCGGTCATCGGGGCGGTGTCCGATCTGCTGACCGGACGCTTCGAATGGCGTGAAACCCTGCGCCAGTGCTGGTATCTCGTCACCGTCACCGCCATTCCCGCGGTGCTCATGGCGGTGCCGTTCGGGGTGGTGGTCACGGTGCAGGTGGGCAATCTGATTCATCAGGTCGGGGCGGATTCACTACTGGGCGCGGCCGGTGGCATGGGGGTCATCCAGCAGGGCGCGCCGATGGCCACCGGGCTGCTGCTCGGTGGTGCGGGCACCGCGACCATCGCCGCCGATCTCGGCGCGCGCAAGATTCGCGAGGAGATCGACGCGCTGGACACCATGGGCATCAGTCCGTTGCACCGCTTGGTGATTCCGCGCATGGTGGCCATGCTGCTGGTCGCACCGCTGCTCAATATCCTCATCATGTTCACCGGTGTGGTCGCCGGATATGCCATGGCCACCGGCGTACAGGGCGTCACCCCGGGCAGCTACTGGGGCAGCTTCGGGGCGTTCGCGTCGATGAACGACATCTATATCTCCATGGTCAAGGCCGCGCTGTTCGGTTTCATCGTGGTGATCGTGGCCTGCCAGCGTGGTCTGGAGGCCAAGGGCGGACCGCGCGGGGTCGCGGACGGAGTGAACGCCTCGGTGGTGCTGGCGGTGCTGGCCATCGCCGTGGTCAATGTCGGCATCACCCAGCTGACCACCATGTTCCTACCGGTCAGGATCGCGTGATGGCCGCGCCGTACGTCCCGCTCGGCCTGGGCCGGGTGTATCGGGTGGTGCGGGAGAAGAGCATCTTCGCCCCGATCGATTCGCTCGGGTTCATCCTCGGCTTCATCTGGCAGGTGTTCGCCTCGATTCCGCTGGCGCTGCGCAAGTATCGCGCGCAGACCATGCGCATGATCACCGATCTGACGTGGGGCCGGGGTTCGGTCATCGTCGGTGGCGGCACGGTGCCGGTGCTGGTGGTGCTCGGCATCGCCATGGGCGGCGGGGTCGCGATCGGTGCGGTGCCGGTGCTGAACATGCTCGGTATGGGGCCGATGGTCGGGGTGGTGTCGGCATTCGCCAATACCCGCGAACTCGCGCCGATCGCGGCGGCGATCGGATTCGCCGCGCAGGCGGGCTGCCGGATGACCGCCGAAATCGGATCCATGCGGATCTCCGAGGAGATCGACGCCATCGAATCGCTGGGGCTGAAATCGGTGCCGTTCGTGGTGACCACGCGCTTGATCGCGGGAGCGGTGACGGTGGTGCCGACATTCCTGGTGGCGCTGCTGCTGTCCTACCTGTCGTGTTCGGCGGTGACGCTGGTGGTGCACGGTCAATCCAGCGGTGTGTACGACCACTACTTCTTCCAGTTCGTGAACGGCTTCGACATCATCGCGGCAGTGATCAAAGTGCTGATCTTCAGTGCGGCGGTCATCCTGATCCATTGCTATCAGGGCTTTTTCGCCACCGGCGGACCCGAAGGCGTGGGTATCGCATCGGGGCGAGCGGTGCGCGCCAGCTTCATCGCCATCATCACCCTGGACATGGTGCTCACGATCCTGCTGTGGGGTCTGAACTCGCCGATCGTGATCACGGGGTAGCGCGATGCCGTCATATGGAATGCCAGGTGTCACCACGGGTCCGCGCTTTTCGCGAGTGGCGGGGTTGATCGCGGTGGTGGTGGTCGTTGTGCTCGTCATCGGATGGAATGCGACCGCCGGGCTGCGCACCTCGGACGATATGCGAATTCAGTTGCGTACCAACGGTATCGGCGACGGAGTGATTCCGGGGGCCGAGGTACGCCTTAACGGGGTCAAGGTCGGTCGGATCGAGCAGATCGCCGGTCAGCCCAATGGGCAGCAGCTCATCACGTTATCGCTGCAACCCGCCGAATTATTCGGTCTCACCAATAGTTTCGACATCGACTACGCGCCGTCGAATCTGTTCGGCATCAGTGAACTCACGCTCAAGCGGCGCGATGGCGGAACCCCTTTGCGCGGAGGCGAATTGGTGGATCTCACCGCCTCGAACCGGGTACACGACGTGACGATGGGCAATCTGCTGCGCCAGTTGTCGAACACCTCGAGCGAGGTGCTGACCCCGCAGCTGACCGAACTGCTCACCAAGGCGGGCGCGGATATCGCCGCGTTCACCCCGCTCATTCAAACCATGGTGACGGTGGGCAGAGCCGTGGCCGATACCCAGCGGTATCCGTCCTCGTTCCTGATCGCGCAGTTCGCCTCATTCCTCAATGGCACAGGCATTTTCGCCGAGAACACGGTCAAACTCGTGAACGAGGTCTATCAGATGCAGGCGCTGCGCGATCCACGGTTCGACGTCGGTGTCGGACTGGTGGTCGATCAGCTCTTCCCGATGATCGCGGATCTGGGCTGGACGGCCAAGGGCAATCTGAACGGCTGGACCGACGGGCTCGGCGTGCTGGTGGGTCAGCTCGCGCAGATGGTGCCGACACCCGCGCAGAGCAGCGCCGATCTCTCGGAGTTGCTGACGCGGTTGAACTCCTCGTTCCGCGATACGCCGAACGGTCCCGAACTCGGGCTCGACGTGGTGTTGCGCGGTGTCCCCGCGGTGGCGGTGCCGCTGCTGGGTGGCGCGCCGTTGCCGGGTGCGGTTTCGGAGGGGCAGCGATGAGGAAGCCGAAGACCTCGATTGCCGGAATCGCAGTGCGCTTCGGTGTTTTCGCGGCTGTCATGCTCGTACTGCTGGTCGGCATCGTGACGGCTATTCAGCGACCGGTGGCCGGTGGCACCCGCAGTTTCGGGGCGCTGTTCACCGACGTCAGTGGGCTTCGGGTCGGTTCGGACGTGCGCATGTACGGGGTGGCCGTGGGCAAGGTGTCCGCCATTGACCTGGTGGGGTCCAATGCCAAGGTCCGGTTCAGCGTGCAGCGGGATCGGCCGGTCTACGACACCAGCCGGTTGGCCATCCGCTATCAGAACCTGACCGGGCAGCGCTATATCGATATCCAGCAGCCGGACAGGGCAGGCTCCCCGGCGGCGGCCGACACGGTCATCGGACTCGAGCACACCAGCGGATCCTTCGATATCACAGCGCTTTTCAACGGTATGGAACCGGTGCTCAAGGAATTCTCGCCCGAGGCGGTGAATCAGCTGGCGGTCAACGCCCGCGCGGTGCTCGAAGGTGACGGCAGCCGGGTAGGGGCGACATTGGACGCGGTCGGGGTGCTCAGCGCGTATGCCACCGATCGCCAGGCGGTGATCTCGGTGCTGCTGCACAACTTCAGTCAGATCGCCGATCAGATCGGCGGCAAGTCGCCCGAAGCGGGCATGCTCATCGACGGCATCTCGACCGTATTCGTCAGTCTGCAAAAGCAATTCGACGGATTGATGGACGCGGTCGATGTCGCGCCACCGATTCTGGGCGCGCTGAACAGCCTGCTCGCATCGCTGGGTTTCACCCATCCCGACAACCCGGATCTGGATGCCGATCTGCGGCGGTTGTTCCCGGATCCGCAGAACCTGCTCGATGTGATGGGGCGGCTGCCCGCCTTCCTGCAATCGCTGGCCGCGGCCATTCCGTCCGGGACCGACGTCAATCTCACCTGTTCACACGGTCAGGCCGAACTGCCCGCGGTGGCGAACATTTTGATCTCGGGCCAAAGGATCGCAGTATGCAAGAACGGTTGAGGCGCGGGAGCATTCGCTTCAAGGACTTCGTGCTCGGCAATGATCGGCACGAGGCGGTGGCCTCGCGCCGGCAGCTGGTGCTCGGGCTGGGCGGTATGGCCGTGGTAGTGGTGCTCATGATCGCCAGCGCCATCATCTATTTCATCCCGCTCGGAAAGAACACCTACACCGCCGATCTCACCGAGGCGGGCAGTGTGAAGGTCGGCGATGAGGTGCGGATCGCGGGCATCACCGTGGGTTCGGTGACCGGGATGGAACTGCTCGATGATTCGGTGCGCATGACGTTCACGGTCGAGAACAAGATCTTCGTCGGTGATCAGACCACCCTGGACATTCGGATGCTCACCGCGATCGGCGGCCACTATGTGGCCGTCTTCTCCTCGGGCAAGAATGCGTTGCGCAGCAAGGCGATTCCGCCCGACCATGTCACACTGCCGTACAGCCTGGCCAAAGCCATGCAGGATTCGGCGCAACCGCTGGCCACCATCGACGGCGGCACCCTGCGCGCCAATCTCACCGCGCTCGCGGGCGCGCTCGAGAAGAGCCCGGGCTCGATCGGTCAGATGACCGATGCCATGGCGGCTTTCGTCGATGTGGTGAACCGGCAGAACACCGAGGTCAATCGGGCGCTCGATGTCGCCGACGAATACATCGGGCTGCTCGGGGATTACCGCAAAGCTATCGGGGCCATGCTCACCAAGATCGGTGCGATGGAGACCACGGTGCTCGGCCGCCGTGCCGATGTGGAGAACGCCTTGCGCATTGTCACCGAACTGCTGTCGCGCATCGCGGCCATCGAACCGGCGTATCGCACACACCTGGAACCGTTGCTGGACAAGCTTTTCGAGACCAAGCCGTCACTGGAACAGCTCGGGCAGCGGCTCGGGGTGGTGATCGATTCGCTCAATCAGCTCGGCACCCGGATACAGGGGTTGCAGGGTCCGCACGGGGGGATTGCGATTGATCAATCGGGACAGGGCATTTCGGCTTCATCGCTCTGCATTCCGGTGCCGGGGAGGGATTGCTGATGTTGCGCACCTTCGTCGCCTCCCGCGCCTTCGTCTCGCTCATGGCCGGGGTGCTCGCGGTGATCGTGGCCGCGGTCGGTGCGGTCTACTTCCTGCAACCGAACAAGAAGATGATCGCCTACTGCGCGATCATGCCCGACGGGATCGGGCTGTACCGCGGCAACGACGTCAAGATGCGCGGGATGAAGGTCGGCTCGGTGACCGATCTGCGGCCCGAGGGCACCGGGGTCCGAGTCGATTTCGAGGTCGAGGCCGCGCATCCACTGCGCGGGGAGGCCAGCGCCACCACGGTCTCGGACAGTATCGTCGCCGACCGCACCCTGGCGGTGTTCGGTACCAAGGGCGCGGAGTGGAAGAACTCGGACTGCATCACGAAAACCGTTACGCCCAACAGCCTTACACAGACCTTCAGCGCAATGTCCAAGGTCGCCGACGAGCTCCGAGGCGGTGATGATCCGGCGCAACAGGATCGGATCAAACAGGCGATCACGCTGTTCGACCGGGCCACCGCGGGCACCGGCCCGAAGATCAACGACATCATCACCCAGTTGGCGGCGGCACTGCGCAGCCCGGACGCCGCGGTCAGCCATATCGGTTCGCTGATCGACAAACTCAGCGAGTTGATCGCCAGCGTCGCCAATAACTGGGGTGATCTGCGGCAGATGCTCGACGGGTTCGCGCCGATCCTGCAAACGGTCAATGACGTATGGGATCAGGTGACCGAGCTGGTGAATTCCATTGTCACCATCCTGCCCTGGCTCAATGATGTCACCACGAAGTACGGCGGCCCGATTCTACAGCTGCTGGATTCGTCGGTGCCGCTGGTGCATTTGCTCGGCGCGAATGTCGGTGGCCTGCAACAGCTCGTGTCGATGGTGCCCTCGATCGCCGGAATGTTCCGCACCGCGACCGATCCGCAGACCGGCGCGATCGGGGTGAGCTGGGCCGCGCCCCGGGTGGCGCTGCCCGCGCAGCAGGCCGAGCAGGTGTGCGCGGCGCTCAATGTGGTCGCGCCGGGGCGCTGCGGCGGGACGCAGGACGGTATGACCTCGGTGGATCTGGTGCCCCTGATTCTCGGATCGGTAGGTGTGCGATGACAATTCGTGCGAGCTCGGGGCGGTGGCGGCGGGTGCTCGCCGCAGCGGCCCTGGCCCAGGCGGCGCTGGTGGGGGTGGTCGGATGCGGGGTCGATCCCGCGCGATTCACGCTGCCCGGGGCCGGGATATCGGGGCAGACCTATCGAATCGATATCCGGTTCAGCAGTGCGCTGAACCTGCCCTCGGGGGCGAAGGTGGTGGCCAACGGTGCGCGGATCGGGCAGCTGAACAAGATCACGATTGCCGATCCGACCGCCACCGGTCCCGGATCCGCCACGGCGGAAGTCGATATCCAGCAATCGATCTCATTGCCCGCCGAGACGCGCGCACAGCTGCGGCAGGACACCATTCTGGGAGACATCTACATCTCACTGGACACCAATGTCGCGGGTGCGGCCGGTACGTTGCGGCCGGGGGACACCATTCCGGTACAGCACACCGTGCCCGCCTTGCAGATCGAGGATGTCATCTCCGGGCTGGCCACCTTCGTCTCCGGTGGGGCGCTGCGCTCGGCGCAAGACATTGTCGACCAACTCAATTCGGCACTGCCGCAGGATCCGGCGGAGACCGCGCGTATCGCGGGTGTGCTCAAGGATGACCTCATCGACGTCTCACAGCACCTGGATCAATCCGATGCGTTCCTGACCGGGATCCAGTCGAATGTCGCTGCCATTCAGAACAATCGGGAGGCGCTGGACGTGCTGCTCACCCCGCAGGGCGCGCAGGACATCACCAAGCTCGCGCAGACGCTGATCCACACCATCGGCATTATCGGCGCGATCGGCGGTATCGCGCACGCGCTGATCTGGCTCACGCCGCTGGTGCAGGCGGGCAATGCGGCAGCCACGGCGTTCGTGCCGCTGGTATTGAATGCCGGGCGGCCGTTGAACCTGGATGCTCCCTCCAATCTGAATCAGCTGACGGATCTCCTGCGCGACAAGCTGATTCCCTTCTTCGACCACGGACCCAAGGTCGCCGTCAACGGGCTGTCGGTGCAAGGCGATACGGATGCGCCCGTCATCTCCACCGATCAGCAGGTGGCCAACATGATCGCGACCCTGCGCATGATCGGAATGGTCCGATGAGAGCACGCATGAGCTCGGTGCTGTCGCTGGGTGCGATCGCGGTGATCTTCGTGGTCGGCAGCGTGTACCTGACCTTCGGGATCGCGCGGGTCAACCTGTTCCAGAAGTACATCAGCGCCTCGATGGAGGTGAGCGATGCCGCCAATCTGGTGCCGCGGTCACCGATCCTGCTGTCCGGCTTACGGGTTGGCGAGGTCACGGACGTCAAGAACTCGGCCAACGGGGTGCGGGTGAACTTCCGGGTCGAGCGGGAGTACCGGATACCGGTGGCCAGCATCGTGACCATCGAATACCTGTCCGCGCTCGGTGAGCCGTATCTGGAATTCCAGCCGCAGCGGGCGGGAGCGCCGTACCTGGAGGACGGGGCGCAGGTGAACGCCAAGTCGATCAGGATGCCGGTCTCGATTCCGGAGATGGCCAATACCGTCACCCGGTTGCTGGAGCAGTTCGATCCGCAGTCCATCAGCTCGCTGGTGAACACCTTCTCGCAGTCGCTGGCGGGTACCGATGCGGTGCTGCCGGATCTGATCCGAGCCTCGAATCTCCTGTCCGCCACACTGCTCAGCCGCGCGCCGCAGCTGCGGGACATCCTGCAGAACGCGCAGGTGCCGGGGCCCGATGTGGCCAAGGCCGGTTCGGATATGGCGACCGCCGGACCCAAGTGGGGTGAATTCGGGGTCAAGGTGCAGAGCGTCGTGAAATCGCTGGAGACGCTGCTGAACGCGCGCCAGGTGCCCGAGGCGTACACCACCGGCGACGGTCTGCTGGTGTTCCTGCCCAAGCTCACCGAATATCTGCGCATCATCGGTCCCGATCTCGGGGCGGCCTATCCCGCTGTCGCGCCACTGCTTTCGCAGGCGTCGAGCTCGCTGCCGGGAATCGATCTGTCCGCGTTGATCGCACAGGCCCTGCAATCGGTGAAGCCGGATGGCGGCGTCCGGCTGCAAATCCAAGTCAAATAGCTGGGAGAAGAGTATGACCACACTGGAGAAGACGAGCGACGACACCGTGACGGAAACCGAAGCGGTGCAGCAGGATACGCGTGCGGGCAAGCCGTCGGTGACGCTGTCACTGCCGGTGTCCACGCTGATCGCCGGAGCGGTGGCGGTGGTGCTGCTGCTCATCTCGGGCACCGTCGGTGTGCTGCTGTGGCAGTCGCGCGGCGAGCTCGCCGACCGTACGGCCGCCGCGGCCGACGATAGGCACGCCGAGCAGGTCGCCACCGATTACGCGGTCGGCGCGGCCACCATCAACTACAAGGACTTCAACTCCTGGGTGGCCAAGCTCAAGACCAATACCGTTCCCCAGCTTGCCAATACGTTCGACGCGACCGCGCCCAAGTTGCAGGAGCTGATGGTTCCGCTGCAATGGACCTCCACCGCCTCGCCGATCGCGGCCAAGGCCGAATCGGTGTCCGGCAGCAGCTACAAGGTGGACGTATTCGTGAATGTCACCTCCACCAATGCGCAGAACCCGCAGGGTGTGCAGACGACCGTCACCTACAACATCACCGTGGACAAGAACGCGGACTGGAAGATCACCGACGTCGGCGGCACCGCCGCGGCATTGCCGCTCAAGTGAATGCGGGCGGCCCGACCGGGTACGCCGTTCGAAACTTCCCGCCGGAATGGATGACTCATGACTGACACCGGGCGCGGTATCGCGTCACCGACCGCCGCGCTGGCCGATGCGGCCCGATACTGGGCGCCGCTCACCCGGGCGGCCCTGCGAACCGTGCCGATGCGCCGCACCCCGGCGACCGTCGCCGCACTTCGGCACGGGGTCGGGCTGGCGACGCTGCTGGCGCTGTCGGCGGCGCGGCATCCGGATCGGCCCGCCATCATCGATGACGAGGGCGCGATCACGGCGGAGCAGTTGCAGCGCAGAGTGATCCGGCTCGCGGCGGCGCTGCGTGATGACTACGACGTCGGACCGGGGTCGAAGGTCGCGGTGCTGTGCCGCAATCACCGCGGCTTCGTCGAAGGGTTGCTCGCCGGGGCGCGGCTGTCGGCCGATCTGGTGCCGATGAACTACGACTTCTCCGGGCCGCAATTGCGCGGGGTCATCGAGCGCGACGGCATCGACGTGCTGATCTACGATGCGGAATTCCATCAGCGGGTCGAGCACGCCGGGTTCACCGGCGTGCGCGTGATCGCGAAACACGGTGGCCTGCCGCCGGTTTCCACCGTCTCGGGCGCACCGGTGCCCGCCATCGACGAACTGGTGGCCCGCACCCGGCGGGCGGTGGTGCGTCCCGCACGCGGTAGCCAGCTGGTGATTCTGACCTCCGGCTCCACCGGCACTCCCAAGGGCGCGTTGCGGCGCATGGGAATTCGCGAACTACGTGAGAAGGCGTCCTATCTGCACCCGCGCTTGTTGATGCTGGCCGCCGAGGCACCGCGTTTCGCGCGCCTGCGCGCCATCCCGATTCCGGGACGGCCCATGGTGCTCGCGCCGCCCATGCATCACGTCATGGGCATGCTGGGCCTCGTCAGCGGTCTGGCCACCACCTCACCCCTGATCATGACCACCCGTTTCTCGCCCGAATGGGTGCTCGCCAGCATCGAAAAGCACCGCGCCACAGCCGCATTCCTGGTCCCGACCATGATCAAGCGAATCATGGACCTGCCCGTGGAAGTCCGCACCGGCTACGACACCGCGTCTCTGGTTTCGGTCCCCAGCGGTGCCATGCCGCTGCCCCCGCACCTGGGCACCGAATTCATGGACGCCTATGGCGACATCCTGTTCAACGCCTACGCCTCCACCGAAATCGGACCCTGCACCGTGGCTCTCCCCGAAGATCTGCGCGCCGCCCCCGGCACCGTGGGCCGCCCTATCCGCGGTCTGGTCCGGCTCCGTCTCCTGGACGACAACGGCACCCCGGTCCCACCCGATATCACCGGACGCATCTTCAACCGCAACCCATTCCAATTCAGCGGCTACAGCGGCGGTGGCGGCAAGGAAGTCATCGACGGCTTCATGAGCACCGGCGATGTAGGCCATTTCGACTCCGCTGGAAGGCTTTTCATCGACGGCCGCGACGACGAAATGATCGTCTCCGGCGGCGAGAACGTCTACCCCCAAGAGGTAGAGGAAACCCTCCTGACCCACCCCGCCATAGCCGAGGCAGCTGTCTGGGGCGTTCCCGACGCCGATTTCGGCCAACGCCTGGCCGCCTTCATAGTCCGTAAACCCACCGCCGACCTCACCCCCGAAGAAGTCCGCGCCCACGTCAACCAGAACCTGGCGCGTTACAAGGTCCCGCGCGATGTCCACTTCGTCCAGGACCTACCTCGCACCACCACAGGCAAACTCAAACACAAGGCGCTCACCGACCTGGCCGAATCCCTCGGGTCACCCGAGCATTAGACCTCTTCGCGAAACCACCTCTCGGGTCAGGAATTCCTTCAGGTCGCCGAATCGGGTGTATTCGATGTCCTCGATTTCCCATACCGGTGCGGTGGTCCGCCGCTGTTCGGGGCTGCCGACGGTGACGTATTGGATGCCGTCGGGAGTGCCGCCGATGAGAACCAGGTTGTCGAAGGATTCCATTTCGAGATCGCCGGGTTCGATCAAGGATTCGCGGAACATATCGAGCATGGCGCGATGCTCCGGGGAGTTCTTCGAAATGTCGCCGAGCGGGTAGAGATCACCGCCGCCGGAGAATGCGGTCCAGCCGTTGACGTGGGAGAGCCACTGTCGGTATTGATCATCGAACCGAAGACCGAGAGTGGATTCCGCAGCCTGGATATCGTCCGGTGCGGCACCCGGGTTCGGTGCGCTCAACATCCATTCCGACATGCGTCCGGTCCCGGAATTGCGGTCGTACCAGTCCCGCTGCTGTGCCTTCAACATCGAAATCATCGATGGCACCCAGTCACCATGAGCCCCGCCACCAGTCGATGGCAACATTTCAGCGTTACCCATGGGGCAACTCTAGATTCCGCCACCCCAGAATCTCGGTCTGGTGCCGATGTGTCGTCGACTCGGACAATCGAAAGTGACCGACAGCAGCCAACAAGGGGAATGATGATGCTGCGTAGTGCGGGTATTTTCGCCGATCCTCCCATCCCACTCTCAGCCAAGGAAATCGCGCAGGCGCGCGCTGCGGCGAGAAGGGCTGCACGGGAGACCAAATTGCCGTTCTCCAGGGCGCGAAGTAGGTACCGGCGCTACCGGCAGGATGCTGGGCAAACATATCTGGACTGGCCGCGCTGGCGGGACGCGTACCTGACCTCGTTTCATGGCGGTCGCCGTTTCAAGCCGCGCGGCAGGGGCGGTGGCAGTAACGGCAGTTGGGGATCCGGAAGGCCCTGGGGTGGAATGCCCGCAGGCGGCCAGGATTTCTGAGGCTCAGGACTACCCGTCGATTTCTATCGTTCGGTGCGGATCGGGGGCCCTACTTCACCGGATCCACCGGATCATGCGGCTGATTCCTGATGCCGCCGTAGATGCCTCGGCGCACGATGAATGGTTGCAGGCGGGACCAGGCCGGGATGGGGAGAGCTCGGCCGGTTGGGGTGAAGATCTCCAAGGTGTTGCGCTGAGTGCCTACCACCGAACCCCAGCGGCGGCGCGCGGGGATGAAGGGTTTGGCTTCGCCGCCGGTGAGGTCGGCTCGGATGTTGTGTGCCAGTAGGGAATCGGCGCGGCTGCGGGCCGAGGTGCGCAGGGGATCGGTGGCGGCTACGTCGCCGATCGCGTAGACGCCGGGGGCGGTGGGGACGCGGAGGTAGGGGTCGACGTTGACGAAACCGTTCTCGTTCAACAGTTCTCGGGGAAGCCAGGTGGTGTTCGGGACGGTTCGGCCGATGGTCCAGAGCACCGCTGCGGCTTTGGTTTTCGGTTGACCGGTGCTCCATTCGACCGGGTCACCGGTGATGTCGTCGCAGGCGAAGTCGTCGGGGATGATGGCGCGGTGACGGGGGTGCAGTCCGACTCCGAGGCGGTCGAGTCGAGCACTCAATGTGCGCCACACCCGGGGGTGGTGATGGGGGAGTGCTCGGTCGCCTGGGAAATACAGGTCTACCTGTTTGCCCGGCCACGTGGTGGCGACATTGAACGCGGTGCTGACCGCTGCAGCGCCGCCACCCAGGACGATCACCGAATCCGCTGTCGCGAGGCGTGCGTGGTCCGCGGCGATGGTGGCGGCGACCTGGTCACGGGTTTGCAGCTCGGGGCGTCGCCAGAAGCCGTTGGATACTCCGGTCGAGATCACCAGGGCGTCATAGGGTTCCGTGGCGGGGGTTCCGTCGGGGCCGGTGAAATGGACGCGACGAGCTTGAACGTCCAGGCCCGTCAAACTGGCGTGCACGGTGCGCACCGAATCCAGCCGATGGAAGCGATCGAAGGGCACCCAGTAGTCGCGCGCCCATTCGCCGGGACGCGACAGTCGCATGCCCAGCTCCTGGCCGCTGACCAGGCCGGGCTTGGCGGAAATGCCCAGCACGTCAGCGTGTTTGGCGAGATGGATCGCGGTCAGCAGGCCCGTGTCCCCGAGGCCCGCAACGATAATGCGCGGGCGGCTCATGCGATGTGCTCACTTGCTTCGCGATTCACCTTGCGCGGCGGGCGCGGCACGAAACGCGGCACCCGATCGATCACCCGCTGGTATTCCGGTCGCCGTTCCAGGCTGCGCTGCTCCATCATCGGGATGCTCGCGCCCTGGAACATCGCGTACATGCCGACCGCGCCCAGCAGCACCCACCACCACGCGTGCGGTGCCGCGGCCAGGCCGAACAGCCCCAGCGACAGCCAGAAGGCGAACTCCCCGAAGTAATTCGGATGCCGCGACCAACTCCACAGCCCCTGATCCATGGCCTGACCCGGACGGCGATGCGCGACAAAGCGATACATCTGCAGATCGGCGGTGAACTCGAGCACCACCGCACCGATGCCGACCACGGCGGCGACGATATCGAGCCACCCGATACCGCGATCGGTATGGGTCAGCACCGCGTACACCGGCAGCATCCCGGCGAAGACCTGCAATGTCGGAAAGAGATGAATCCCCACCAGATCGGCGAGCGCCTCGGCCTTACCCGCACGCGCCCGAATCATCGGATAGCGCCAATCCTCATGATGCAAACCGGGAAACGCGTACACCCAGTTCCCGGTCAGCCGGACCGCCCAGAACACGATCACCCCCAGCACCAGCCAGGCCCGCGCCCCACCAGAATCGAGCTTCACCCACCACGCGATCATCAACAGCGGCGGCAGCACACTCCAGTACGCGTCATAGAAGCTGGAGTTCTTGTGCACCCGACTGGCCGCGAACACCACCAAGGTCGCGATCACATCGGCGATCAACCCATCCAGCAGCAAACTCGCCGTCTCAGGCCCCCACGCCAGCCACGCACCACCCGCCCCGAAGGCGAGCACATACGCGACCCCGACGCGCACAATCGACCCGGTCTTGTTCATGCCCCGACCGTACCTAGAACGAGTTCTAGTTAACAGCGTTCTGAGGCAACTGATCGCGTGCCGCGGCAAGAGCAGTCGTCGTCTTGCCGGTCAGTGGGTGGACACGAACGCGGCGAGGATGAGGGTGGCGGCCGCGAGCGCGAAGCAGCCGTGGGTGATGACTATTCGCAGCGGAAGGTTGCGGGCTGGGGGGAGACGGTGAGCGGCGCCGGGGGCGGTGCCGAAGGGTTCGCCGGTGCGGTAGGTGGGGTACCAGCGCAGCAGCATCGTGAAGCCGAGGAGCGCGGTCGGGATGAGGAACGCGACGGCGAGGGCGGCGATGGGGCGGGTGCCGGTGAGGACGAAGAGCAGCCAGGTGATGACCGTGGCCAGGGCCAGCGCGATGTGGCCGAAGACCAGGGTTGGAGGGAGGCGGCGGTGGCGGCCGTGACGGGTACGGGCGCGGCGGACTTCGCTGCGGGTGAGCCAGGCGCCGAGAATGATCAGGCCGGATGCGGCGGTGGCGAGCAGGGTTGCCAAAGCAATGTACTGCAACACCGCGCCTCCAGGCCAAATGTCGTGTCCGAGTGAATGATAACGCCGACACGGGTGCCCCGGGCGACGTTTCGGCAACCTCGACGGGCGCGATATTGAGCCAAACCACTATCTGTCCGGCACATTCCCGAGATAAAGCGCAGCTATCCAGGAGTCAGTAGTAGTTTTCACTCAATTCGAGTGCAGTCTCCGGGGAAGTGCTGATGCGCACTCGATTTCGTTGCCTTGTCGCGATCTGGCTGGTCATGGTCGCTGTTTTGTTCCTGGTGCCCGGGACGGCCGGTACCGCGCCGGAGCGGCTCACGAGTGTGCTCGGCGATGAATTCCTGTGGGGTGTGGCCGCTTCCGGGTTTCAATCCGAAGGTCAGTCACCCGATAGCAATTGGACCCGCTACATCCAGGCCAATCCGGGGTGGGATCGGCTCGGCGATTCGGTCGATTTCCGGTCTCGGTATCGGTCCGACATCGCGCTGGCGAAGCAGATGGGCGTCAAGGTCTTTCGGGTCGGAGTGGAGTGGGCTCGGCTGGAACCGCAAGCGGGAGTGTGGGATTCGGCGGCTTTCGGGTTCTACGACGGATTGATCGATGCCATTGTCGCGGCCGGGATGCGGCCGATGCTGACGCTGGATCACTGGGTGTATCCGGGGTGGGAGGCCGATCGGGGCGGGTGGCGCAACCCGGGCATGGTGGCGGATTGGCTCACCAATATGCGCAAGGTGGTGGACCGGTACGCGGTGCGCAACCCGGTGTGGGTGACGATCAATGAGCCGGTCGCCTACATCATGCACGAGGTGACTCAGAACGGGACCGACGCCGATCAGATGCTGGGCCGGGTGGCGCAGGCGCACAACGGCATCTACGACTACATCCATCAGGTGCAGCCGAATGCGCTGGTAACCAGCAACGTCGGCTATGTCGCCGGGGCGGAATCGCAGGTCAACGGGCCGTTGATGGCGTTGATCGGGGACAAGCTCGATTTCATCGGGGTCGACTACTACTTCGGTTATGCCGCACCCGAACTCGCCGCGCAAACGCAAGGCGCTGCGGCGGCACCCGCAGGCATGTGGGATCTGCCGATCAGCCCGGAGGGAATCTACTTTGCGCTGCAACACTATTCGCGACAGTTCCCCGAAAAACCGTTGTGGATAGTGGAGAACGGGATGCCCACCTACGACGGACATCCCCGTGGGGACGGCTACACCCGCTCGGATCATCTGCGGGACACCGTCTACTGGCTCCAGCGCGCCAAGGCCGACGGCATGAATGTCATCGGCTACAACTACTGGAGTCTGACCGACAACTTCGAATGGGGTTCGTACGCACCGCGATTCGGCCTCTACACGGTCAACGTGCGCACCGATCCGGCCCTGACGCGCATCCCCACCGACGCGGTCGCCACCTATCGCGACATCATCGCCCACGATGGCGTGGCTGCGGACTACCTGCCGGTTCGCCCGGTCGCGGACTGTCAGCTGGTGGATCCGCCCGCAAGCTGCGCTACCCCGGTCACTGCACGCTGAAGCCTGAGCTGAGCGACGAGGCTTGACGCATACCGATATGGGAATATGATGGTCGCATGGCACGAGCAGCGACGACATCGGACGTCTTCAACGCGATCGCCGAGCCGCAGCGACGGGAGATCCTGGAACTGCTGCGCGGTGGTGAGCGCCCGGTGACCGAGCTGGCCCAGGAGCTGGGTCTGACCCAGCCCGGGGCCTCCAAGCACCTACGGGTACTCCGGGAGGTCGGCCTCGTCAGGGACCGCAAGGTGGGCAAACAACGCCTGTACGGCCTCGACGCCACCGGCCTGCGACCGATTCACGAATGGGCGGGTGGTTTCGAGCGGTTCTGGAACGCGAGCTTCGACCGGCTGGACGCATACGTGCAAACCCTCGCGCAGGCGCCATCCACAACGGCAAACGAAGGGACAACCGAATGGGTTCGGGATCAATGACAACGGCCGACCGCGAGATCGTGATCTCCCGCAGCATCAGCGCCCCGAGGGAGTTGGTGTTCGAGGCGTTCACCGACATCCGCCACCTCTCGCAGTGGTGGGGACCGGAAGGCTTCATCACCACCACGCGCGCATTCGACTTTCGCGTCGGCGGCACATGGGATTTCGTGATGCGCGGCCCGGACGGAACCGATTACCAGGAGTGGATCTCCTGGACCGAGATCACCGCCCCGGAGCGAATCACGCTGCGGCACGGTGAATTCCAGGACGATCCGAACGCCTTCGAATCCATCCTGACCTTCGCCCCCGAGGGCACCTCAACCCGGCTGGAAATGCGCACGATATTCCCCACCAAGGAACTGCGCGACGAAGCGGCCGAGAAGTACCACGCCGTCGAAGGCGGCCGCCAAACCCTGGCCAAGCTCGACGCCTACATCACCGAAATCGTTTCGAAGGGAGCGCAGAACTGATGGCCGGAAAGGTTTTCTTCAGCGTATCGATGTCACTGGACGGATTCATCGCCCCCGAATCCGCCGAGGAGCTGATGGGTAAGCAGTGGATGGAGCTGCAGCAGTGGGTCTTCCCGCTGCGCTTCTTCCGCGAAAACGGCGGGCTCGGCCAGGGCGGCGAGGAAGGCCACGAAAACGACATCGCCCGTGCGACATTCGAACGCACCGGAGCCAGTGTCATGGGCAAGCGCATGTTCGACGCCGGCGAAAAAGCCTGGCCCGAGGACGCCCCCTTCCATACCCCGGTCTTCGTGGTCACCCACGAACGGCGCGAGCCCTGGAAACGCCTGGGCGGCACCACCTTCCACTTCATCAACGACGGCATCGAGACCGCCCTCGACCAAGCCCGCGCCGCCGCCGGAGACCGAGACGTCCGCATCGCGGGCGGCGGCACCGCCATCCTGGAGTACCTCAACGCCGGCCTGATCGACGAGTTCTCCATCGCCCTGTCACCGGTCCTGTTCGGCACCGGCATCCGCCTCTTCGAGGGTATCGACGCGAGTCGCATTGCCCTGGAACAGATCAACGCCGAGCCCGGCAAACGCGCCACCCACCTGACCTACGCCGTCCGAGCCCGGTAACCGTCCCGGGCGTTGTCGGCGGCGATCTCCAGGAAGTGACGGGCCGGTGGGGTGAAGCGGTGGTGGGGGCGCCAGCAGGCGTGCAGGTTGCGTTCGAGGGTGAGGGTGGGGATCGGGACTTCGATGAGGGTGCGGTCGGCTAGTTCGTCGCGGACGGTCAGTTCGCTCAGGACGGCGGGGCCTAGGCCGCTGGCCGCGGCGTTCTTGATGGCGGTGGCGGAGGTGAGTTCCATTGCGGGGACCACGGTCAGCGGTTCGGGGAGGGTTGCGAGGCGGTCGTGCAGGACCGAGCGGGTGGCCGAGCCGGTCTCGCGCAGGATCAGCGGTGCAGTGGCCAGGTCGGTGGCGGTGATTTCACGGCGGGTGGCCCAGGGGTGATCGGGGGCGACGACTACGACGAGTCGATCGCGCACCACCGGGCGGTGCTCGAGTTCGGCGGGAATGTGTCCGGCTTCGGCGAAACCCAGTTCCGCACCGCCGCGGCGGATCAGGGCGACGGTATCGGCGCTGTTGTGGCAGAGCAGGCTGATGTTGGTGCCCGGCAGGCGATTTCGGAGTTCCGCGAACCAGGTGGGCAGGAAGAATTCGGCGATGGTGGTGCTCGCCGCCAGCCTCAGATGGGCCGGGGACGTTCCGGTCAAGGTGTGCAGTGCCTGGTCGAGTCCGGCGGTCGCTTCCAGCGCCGGACGCGCCCAGCGCAGCACCAGCTGTCCGGTTTCGGTCAGGGTGGCCCCGCGCGGATGACGGTCCAGCAGCAGTAGTCCCAAGCGCTGTTCGAGTCCGCGGATGCGGGTGCTGACCGCGGGCTGGGACAGGCCGTGGTGCCGGGCGCAGGCGCCGATGCTGCCGGTGGCGGCGATCGTGGCGAGCAGCTCGTACGGTCCCAGATCGGTGACTCTCGGCGACAGACCCATAGGGCAACCTTATGGGGCACCGAGGAAACACGCTCTACCGGCGGTGTATTCACCCCCGCGACACTGATCACGCCAGTCGGCACAGCATCCAGAACAGGGAGTGATCTGCAGTGACGCGAATTCAGTCGGTGGTCGGATATGAAATCCTCGACAGCCGAGGCAATCCGACCGTGGAAGTCACCGTGCGCCTCGAGGACGATTCGATCGGCCGGGCCGGCGTGCCGTCGGGGGCCTCGACCGGTACTCGCGAGGCGGTCGAATTGCGCGATGGGGATCGGTCGCGTTTTCACGGTCGCGGCGTCCTTACCGCGGTGTCGCATGTCAACGCCGATATCGCGTCGATCGTGGTCGGGATGGATGCCGAGGATCAGGCGGCGATCGACCACGCGATGATCAGCTTGGACGGGACCGCGGACAAGTCCAAGCTCGGAGCCAATGCCATGCTGGGGGTTTCGCTGGCCGTGGCCAAGGCCGCCGCCGCGGCACACCGAATTCCGTTGTACCGCTACCTCGGCGGGGCTGCGGCTCGGCTACTGCCGCTGCCGATGTTCAACGTCATCAATGGGGGAGCCCACGCGGACAATCCGCTCGACTTCCAGGAATTCATGATCGCCCCCGTCGGCGCAGACACCTTCGGTGAGGCGGTGCGGATCGGGGCGGAGGTATTCCACACTCTCCGTGCCGATTTGGCCGCGGCGGGCGAGAACACCAATGTCGGCGACGAGGGCGGGTTCGCACCCAATCTGCGCACGGCGGAGCAGGCGCTGGATTACATCGTGGCGGCGGTCGAGGCGACCGGGTACCGGCTCGGTACGGACGTCGTGCTGCTGCTCGACCCCGCGGCCTCGGAGTTCTTCATCGACGGCGCGTATCACTATCGCGGGGAAGGCATCGTCAGGACGATCGACGAACACATCGGCTATCTGTCGAAACTGCTCGACGGCTATCCGATCGTTTCCATGGAAGACCCTCTCGCACAAGACGATCGGCACGGCTGGACCGCACTCACCGCCGCCGTCGGCGATCGCTGCCAGCTCGTTGGTGACGACGTGTTCTGCACCAACCCGGAGTTGCTTCGCGATGGTATCCGAACCGGCATGGCGAACTCGATTCTGATGAAGATCAATCAGATCGGCACCCTCACCGAAACCTTCGACACCGCCGCTATCGCTCAGCAGGCCGGAAACTCATCGATCATCTCGCATCGTTCGGGCGAGACCGAGGACACCAGCATCGCCGATCTCGCCGTCGCCCTCGGATGCGGACAGATCAAAACCGGTTCACTCTCGCGCTCGGACCGCACCGCGAAGTACAACCAACTCCTGCGCATCGAAGCCGAACTCGGCCCTCAGGCCCGCTACGCGGGAGCCCTCACGCTTGCGGGCGCGCGGACCCCGAGCTCGAGGTGAGGCGACTCGCGAGAAAAGCGACGTAGGCCAGAAACCCGATGGTCCCCAAGGGGCGGGTGCGGCGGAAGGTGATGGCCAGGCCGACAAGCAGTTCGGTGAAACCGTTGCGGTAGGTCCAGCTGCGAGTCGAGTGCGGGAAGGCTTTGCCGGTGAGGGGATCGAAGATCTGCGGAGCGGTGAAATGCGCCGCCCCCGTCCCAGCCAATCCGAGGCCGAAGAGCCGGGCGCGGGTGCTGTCGGGGGTGCGCGCGGTGATGACGACCGGGTTCTTGGGAGTCTTACCCGCGATCAGTGCTTGCTCAGCCTGACGTTGTCTTCTGCTACTGGTCATGATTCGCTCCCGGGTTCGCTGGATCACGCCCGGTCCGGGTCGGGCGACTCCGCGAGCGATCTTGTCTCAGACAGTTTGCCATATGGTGTGCGGGTTCCGGTTTCCAATGTGTCAGCCAGGGCACGCCAGCGGTCGGCGCAGTCTCGGGCCAGACTCGCCAGCATGGCCATGCGATGTGGAGGCAGTTCGCCGAGGATGCGTTCCCAGTGCGGATCCTGGAAGTTGGGCAGATCCAGTCGGCGCAGCAGACGGCGGCCGGACTCGGTGTCACGCAGGGTGGAGTTGCGACGCAACTCGCGCAGCATGGGCGAGTGGCTCATGGCGGCCGGGGGCGATCCGGCGGATTCGTTCGCACGGGCCGCGCGCAGGGCGCGACGACGGTAGCGGGCAATCCGCGCCGGCTTCGAATCACCGTTGAGCAGCAGGGAGATTCGCAGATCGTCGATGGCCGCCTCGGGCATGTTCGATATCTTCGCCAGCTCCGGAGTCGACGTTGCCGGAAGCAGGGTGAGGAGTTCGGTGACGACCGCGCGTTCGGTGCGGGCATCGAGTGGACCGGTGGGGACCGGTACGAGTGCGCCCGGGCGCGCACCCTTCGGTCTCCTGCGGTGGAAACCACCCGTATCGGAATCGCTCATGAGCCCACCTCGTCATTCTGTGAATGTTGGAGCACATATTTACATAGTGATGCTGTTCAAAGATGCGGTATAGATAGAATCAGTATTAACTTAACTGGGAATCGGACTGGAGACGGCCATGGCGTACCACCGGCGATCGGAACAGCCCACGAACAAGACATCGCATGTCGTGGTGGTGGGCGGGGGACTGGCCGGGCTCGCGACATCGGTGTGGCTTGCCGAGCGTGGATATCGAATTACATTGGTGGAGAAGCGAGGTCGGCTCGGCGGCCGCACGATGTCGTTCGAGGTCGCCGGAGTGCGGGGGCTGGTCGACAACGGACCGCATCTGTTCGCGGGCTGCTACGACGCGCTCTTGCGATACACCGGCACGATCGCGACCCGGGATCGATTGCTCTGGGACGCACCGCCTTTCGCGGTCCGGACGGGGCCCGATCGGCTGCTGACCATGCGATCGCCGAAATGGCTGCCACGCCGGACGCATCGCGTGCTGGGATTGGCGTGGCTGGCCTGGCCGCCGATTCCGCTGCGCGATCGCCCTGCCGCCCTGCGAACCTGGCTGGCATTGGCCGCGGCCGCACGCAAGCCGCGACCGGAGTTGGATTCGGTCACGGTGGATCGCTGGTTCCATAGCATCGGCGCACCGCGCTCGCTGCGTGCACTCGTGCTGGATCAGTTCGTGATCGGCCTGCTGAACGAGAAGCCGGAACGGGTGTCGGCGTACACCTTCGCACAGGCGCTGCATTTCCTGACCGGGCGCGCCTTGGCGGGGAATCCCCGGGCCGGGGACGCGGTGTGGCCGCGGGTAAGCCTGCATGAGCTCTTCGTCGCTCCGGCCAAACAGTTCCTGCGCGACCGACATGCCGAAATCCTGACCGGCATAGGCGTTTCCGATGTTGTGCTGGAAAGCGACTGCGCCACCGGCATACAACTCTCCGACGGCCGCACCATCGCCGCCGACGCCGTCGTCCTCGCGGTCCCGCCCTGGTCGCTGACCACCCTGATCGATCACGGAAACCTCGGCCGCTTCGACGAATTCGCCCCGGCCCGCAAGATCGAAGCCGCCCCGATCTCCAGCGTGTACGTCTGGCTGGACCGCCCGCTGCGCATGCGGCGGCTCGCGGAAAACCTGCGCGACACCACGATCGAGTGGGTATTCGACACCGGCGGCATGCACGACGACACCGCCGACGGCCACTGCTACGCCCTCGCGGTCAGCGCCTCCTACGATGTCCTGCACCTCAAGAACGCCGAATTCACTTCCCGCGCACTGCAATCGCTGCACCAGCACTACCCCGATTCCATCGACGCACAGGTGTTGCGCACCCACGTCATCCACCAGCCCCGAGCCACCTTCTCCGCCCAACCCGGTTTCGAAGACCTGCGCCTACCCCAACGCACCTCGATCCCCGGCCTGTTTCTGGCCGGGGACTGGACCCGCACCGAACTCCCCTCGACCATGGAGGCCGCCGCCGAAAGCGCCGCGCGCGCAGTGGAAGTCGTGATCGCTCACCTCGGTGGCTCCTCGACACGACCCTGACACTCAGTACGGCGACGGCGCGAGGTTGTCGGAGAGGCCGCCGGTGAGCAGGCGTTTGACGACCTTGCCGGTTTCGCCTCGGGGCAGCGAGGGGAGGAAGACGATGTCGCGTGGGACGCTGAAGCGGCTCAGGCGGTGGCGGATGTAGGTGCGGATCATGTGCGGATCCAGGTCGGAGCCTTCGCGTTTGACGATGTATGCGGCCAGGCGCTGGCCGAATTCCTGGTCGGGGACGCCGACCACGGCGACCTCGCTGATTTGCGGGAGGTGGGACAGGGCTTCTTCGACGGGACGGGGGAAGACGTTCTCGCCGCCGGAGATGATCATCTCGTCGTCGCGGCCCGCGATGAATAGACGGCCTGCGACATCGAGGTAGCCGAGGTCGCCGGTATCGAGCAGGCCGCGCGCCTCGTCCGGGGGCGGGCAGTTGACGTAGCCGTCGAAAAGCATGTGGTTGCCGACGTAAATGCGGCCGATGGCACCGATCGGGACGGCCTTGCGGTCCTGATCGAGCACCGAGACCCGGGTGCCCAGGGGCGGTCGCCCGGCGGTTGTGGGGGAGACGCGCAGATCCGCCGGGGTGGCGATGGAGGCCCACGAAACCTCCGTGGAGCCGTAGGTGTTGTAGAGGACGTCACCGAACGCGTCCATGAAGCGGAGCACCGTCGGACCGGCCAGTGGCGCACCGCAACTGGCGACCACGCGCAGACTCGACAGGTCGTAGCGGGTGCGCACCTCGAGCGGCAGGTCGAGGATGCGCTGCACCATGGTCGGGACCACGATGAGGGTGCTCGCGCGATGTTCGGCGATCAGGCGCAGACAGTCCTGCGCGTCGAATCGGCTGGGCAGCACCACCGTCGCGCGCAGCGCGGTGCTCAGTTGCAACGCCGCCAGACCCCAGGTGTGGAACAGCGGTGCGGGGATGACCATGGTTTCGTTCATGCGCAACGGGATTCGGGACAGCAGCGCGGCGATGGTGGCGAACCCGCGCGGATGCGGACGGCGCGCGCCCTTGGGGGTGCCGCTGGTTCCCGAGGTCAGCACGATCAATCGGCCTCGACGCGACGAAGCGCGAAAGCCCTTGCTGCTCTGTGCGATCAAGCCGTCCACCGAATCGTCCTCATCGGGTGCATCGGTGAGGTAGCGATGGATGTCGGGATGCAGATAGTCGATCAGCGGCACCAGTTCCTGATCGGCGAACAGCGAGGTGAGCCGGTGCCGCTGCACGATATCTTCGATGGTCCGCGCGGAGAGTCCGGCATTGAGCAGGAAGACGTCTACACCGAGTTTGCCTGCGGCAACCATGGTTTCGACCATCTCGGCATGGTTGCGCGATAGCAGTCCGATCGCGTCCCCGGGACCGAGTCCGAGACCGGACATCGCGCCCGCCAATGCCCGGCTGCGGTCATGCATCTCCCGGAATGTCCGCGAACCGCGGTCATCGATCACCGCGATCCGATCGGGTGTGTACGCGGCTGCGGCGGCGTAGCCTCCCGCCAGGTTGAACCCCCATTTCGCCAGGCCACCAATCTGTTTCACCGAGCGGATCGGGCGCAGCGGCCGCACCACGCCGGTCGACATGATCTGCCCTGCCACCTGCGCGCGCCGCCGCAGCGGCCGATCCTCACCATTGACCACGACCGAGGTGTCCGCGCCCGAGAGCAATTCCCCCAGCCGGTGCAACCCGGCCTCGACCCAGGCGATGACCTCGGTATTCGATAGCTCGGCCACCGCGGGATGTATGCGCCCGGCTCCGAAGAACGTGACGGTGAGCCGGGTGTGCTCGTCCCGCTTGCGCAACCGCACATTCACCAGCGCACCGGTTTCCAAGCATCGCAATTGCAGCCCGCCGCGCCGATCCGGTCGGAAGATGGCGCGGCGGGAGCTCACCCCGGTGGCGGGGGTGCCGATGCGGATCAGCCAGGTCAGCCCGTCGAGGAGCGTTTCGAGCTGCTCGCAGGCGCCGACCCCGGCGAATATCCTCGGATACAGCTGCGGGTCGACCAGCAGTTCCCGGACCGATTCCGGTGCGACCGGCATATCCACTGTCGTATCGAAGATTTCGGTAACCAATTTCGCGGGCCGTTCTACCAGGTGTCCATGACGATCGGGACAGCCGCGCACTCGGGAGATGGAATGCGTCGGCGGATTCCGAATATCAACGGTAACAGCGTATTTCGGCCGATGACCGGAGGCGGAAGAGGTTTGTGGTGAATACCAGCGCGAGTGGGGCGTTACTGCCGAACTCTCCCAAAATTCTCGATCTCCCTCCACGATGAGGCCCTGGAGGTGGTCGTGATTCGCTATCGCCGAAAGCTGAGCATTGTTGTCGAAAGTGTGCGGTCGCAGCGGCTCGAAGTTCACCTCTTCGCTACATACCTCCAGGTAGAGCCAAGATTAACGATCACACCCAATGCGCCGCGAAGGAGAGTAGAAAGTGAGCCCTCGACCACTTTAGAGTTCGAACTCCACCGTTGACGTGCGGTAGACCACAACGGAAGGAGTCAACGATGACCACCGAGGGAGCACTCAGAACGGGCCTGACCGTGTCGGGCAGACCAATGTCCAACCCACTCCAGGATGTGCGGACGGTTTCGGAACAACTGGTAGGACTCTTCGTCGACAAGGTGGCGCCCTGCGGCACCATGCCCGGAGATTTCCTCGCCGGTGAGGTCACCTCGGTGACGCGCGTGTGTTTGGAAATGGCCGTCGGGATGCTCGACGGCCAGGACATGCCCGCCAAGATCGGGCGACTGGCCGAGACGGCCGGTGGCTGGGCGCGCGAGGGCGTGCCGATCGACAGCATCCTGCACTCCATCCACGAGGGCTTCAAATACGGGATGGATCTCATCTCCGCGAACTCCTCGGCGCAGGACCACACCAATCTCATGGACGGCGCCAAACGGGTGATCGAGATGCTCGACGCCATCAGCGTCACCGTGGCGCACGCCTATGTGCGCGAGCACAAGGCGGTGGTCAGCGAACACCACAACGCCGTGCACACGCTGACCTCGGCGCTACTGGGCGGGCATTCGACCTCGACCATGGCGCGCGAATGCGGGATCGAGCTCGCGGCGGAGTATTCGGTTCTGGCCCTTGATATTCCGCGTCATCCTGATGAGCTGCATCCGATGCTCGACGGGGAGGTGGTGGCGCGGCGCAAACTGCGGCGACTGCAAGCCGAACTGGCGACCCGCTGCGCCGGAACGGCTTTGGCGCTGTTGAGCGTGGACGGTGGCACGGTGCTCATTCCCACTACCGCACTGGCGGACAGCGAGCTCGACGAACTGGTGGCACGGCTCTCCGCGGCGGCGCATGTGCCGGTTATGGCGACGGTGGTGATCAGCGCGCCCGATGATGTGCCGTCCGCGGCCGATCGCGCGCACGAGCTGCTCGATATGGTCAAGCGCCTGCACAGTGTGGCGCGGCTGTATCGATTCACCGATATGGCGCTGGAATATCAGCTCACCCGGCCCGGACCGGGGCGTGAAACTCTCGGCGCGCTATTGGATCCGCTGGACGACTATCCAGAACTGTTGCAGACCTTGCGCTGTCATATCAGCAACAATCTGAATCGGCAGCGCACGGCGCATCTGATGCATATCCACACCAATACCGTCGACTACCGGATCAAACGCGTACGCCAGCTCACCGGATTCGATCCGGCAGCGAATTCCGGGCTGTGGCAACTGCGTTCGGCACTGATCGCCCGGACATTCAACGATCAGCGTTAGGGCCGAAAACGCGCATCAGTTCGAGTAATTCATCGGGCGTGTAGGTGCCGCTCACCGCGACCCCCGCGGCGCCGAATGTAGCCAGCGCCCGGGGCAGGTGATATCCCGAGGTGATCAGGACCGCATCGCGAGCCCCGAGCGTGTCCATGACCTCGGCGGAGAATTCGGCGTTCTCGACCGTCGAGCGCGCGGCCTGCTCCAAATGCACACGCTCACGCGGCATTCCGCGAGCGATCAGCCATTCGGCCATGGCCTGGGCCTCGGTGACCCCGGCCTGCGGGTTTCCGCCGGTCACGATGATCGGCGAGGCCGTGGACACCAGCGCCTCGACATAGCCCGCCCGCAATCGGTCGATCAGCTCCGGACGCATGGTGCCGTCGGGCAGCAGGCCGAAACCCAGGATGACGATGGCCGAGTCCGGCCCCAGCGCGGGCGGGAACTCGGCCCGCGCGGGTGCCACGCAGACGGCCGCGACACCGGTGGCGAGCACCGCGGTCGCGGCCACGCGGCGGATTCGACGGGAAAGGGGAGCGAATACGAAGTGGCGCACGGGAACTCCAGAAATGCCATGCGGGAATGCCCGGCAGGACCGCCGGGCGTTTCACGATGATTCGTGAGCCCGAGTCGAAAGTGCGCAATAGTTTGCGATAACTGGAAAGATCACCACCGAGTCCGCGCGGTATTGTGACGGACGGACGAATCCTGTTCGGGCAGAGGCGAATCGCTGTCAATAGAGCTGTCGGAAATACTCTGTTGCGCTTCATGAATCGGATCCCCTTATTTGGTGAACCGCCCAGATACCTCGGCAGTCTCTTCTGGCCTGCCCTCGCCCCGGCTTAGTTTGATCCCGGTTTCGATGCCGCCACCCATTGTGCGGCAAGCGAACTCGACGTACATCGGGCCGGAGAAAGGCACACAATGAGACGAAGTACCCGCCCACGGGCATTACGGTCAGCGATTCTGTCCGGGGTTTCCCTGCTGGCGGTCGGATTCGCCGGGACGACCGCCACCGCGGCCCCCGATCCCGCGCCCACCGAACAAAACCTCGCCGACTACATCAACGCGGGACTCAAAGGCGGGCCGATCGCCGATTCCGGCAGCGGGGGCTCGGGGTCCTCGTGCAACTCCGGCAGCGGCGCGGGATCGGGCAACGGCTCGGGCGATTGCTACGGCGGCTCCGGTTCCAGCTCGGGCTCGTCGGGTGGATACTCTTCCGACACAACGACTTACGGGCCGTCGATGACCTCGTGGCTGGCCGCGTTCGGCTACGGGCTCGCCCATCCCGACGCCACCCCGCCCGGGGCCAACGACTGGAGCTGCAAGCCGACGGCCGAACATCCGCGCCCGGTGCTGCTGATCCACGGCACCTGGATGAACGCCTACAACGGCTACGCCTATATGGGCCAGCCGATCAAGGACGCGGGCTACTGCACCTTCACCTTCAACTACGGCCGCTCCAACCTGATCGAGGGCGGCGGGCTGGGTTCGGTCCTGCCCGGGGTGATGGGCACCGGCTATATCCAGGATTCGGCGAAGCAGTTGGCCGCCTTCGTGGATCGCGTCCTCGCGGCGACGGGCGCGCCGAAGGTCGATATCGTCGCGCACTCGCAGGGCGGGGCGATGGCGAACTGGTACACCAAGTTCGAAGGCGGCGGCCCCAAGGTGCAGCACCTGGTCACCTTCGGTGCCACCCATCACGGCACCTCACTCGACGGCATCGGCGCGCTCGGCCGCATGATCAACAATGCGGGCATCGACGTGCTGGGGCTCATCGAGATCTTCGTGGGTCACGCGGGAATTCAGCAGACCATCGGCTCGGATTTCGTGAACAAACTCAATGCCAACGGCGACACCATCCCGGGCATCGACTACACCGTCGTCGGCACCCGCTATGACGAGGTCACCAACCCCTACGAGCTGACCTTCCTCAAGGCGGTCCCGGGGGCGCACGTGGACAATATCGTGCTGCAGGACGGCTGCGATCAGGATCTGTCCGACCACCTGACGATGATGTACTCCCCGCGTGCCCTGTCGATCGCGTTGCGGGCACTGGACCCGGCGCACAGCGTTCCATTGCAGTGCACCTTCAACCCGCCGCTCGTCGGCGGTGGCGGCTCGCTGTAGCCGATCCACACACGTGTATCGGGCCGTCCACGCACCCTGACGGCATCCGGTACACCTCGCAGGCCCGCACTTCGCCGAGTGCCGCTGGACCCGTGCGTGCTCTCGCCGGAGCTCCGCAGCCTGCGCGCGAGGCCCGCCGGGGGCTCCCTGACCCCGGTGGGCCTCGCGTCATTTTTCGTTCGAGGAGTTAGCGCAGATGTCTAATCGATCCCTGAATCTCTTGTGCCGCAGTGTGTTCGCCACCGCTTCGGTCCTGCTCGCGATGGTGGTGCCCGCGCAGGCCGCCCCGGACGGTGGGTCCGCGATCACCGGGTCCTGGGCGCTCGACGGGCGCACCGTGCAATTGCGGGTGCACTCGGCGGCGATGAATACCGACATCATGGTGAATGTGCAACGGCCGCCCGATACTTCGGCGTCCGCGCCGACGTTGTATCTGCTCAACGGCGGAGGCGGCGGCCAGGACAGCGCCACCTGGCAGCGCAATACCGATGTGCCGGGGTTCCTGGCGGACAAGAACGTCAATGTGGTGCAACCGATCGGGGGTCGGTGGAGTTACTACACCGACTGGCGCGCGCCCGATCCGAAACTCGGTGTCTACAAGTGGAAGACGTTCCTGACCGAGGAGTTGCCGCCGCTGATCGACGCGGAGTTCCATGCCAACGGCGTGAATGCCCTGGCAGGACTGTCGACTTCGGGCACATCAGTGTTGCAGCTGCCGATCGCCGCGCCTGGGCTGTATCGCGCGGTGGCGGCCTACAGCGGGTGTGCGCAGATCAGCGATCCTATCGGCAGGCAGTTCGTCAAGACCGCGGTCGAGGGCTGGGGCGGCGGCAATACGGTGAATATGTATGGGCCGGACGATGATCCGATGTGGGCGGCCAATGATCCGTATGTGCATGCGGACCAGTTGCGCGGGACCGCACTGTTCGTCTCTACCGGCACCGGAGTCCCCGGCATGTACGACGTCTACAACGGTCAATACATGCAAAGCGGGCCAAGGGGTTTCGTCAATCAGCTGGTGATCGGCGGGGTGCTCGAGGCGGCGGTGAACTGGTGCACGCACAACCTCCAGACACGGTTGGCCGATCTCGCGATTCCCGCCACCTTCGATTTCCAGCCGACCGGCACCCACTCCTGGGGTTACTGGAAGGACGCGCTGGTGCGGTCCTGGCCGGTGCTTGCCGCGGGACTGGGTGTGCCGGGCGGCAATTGATCCGTCGCGATCTCGGCTTCGATCCACGAGGCCATCATCCGGCCGGTCATGGTGATGATCTCTGCGCGTTCCTCGGGATCGACCTCGATCGCGGAAGCGCGCAGTACGCCCGCGAAGCCGGTATTGACGAATACGAATGCCATCACGTCGTACTTGCGGTCATTGCCCGGTCCGAGGATCTGAATCAGCAGCACCTTGACCAATAGCCGCAATCGCGGCTCGAACTCGGGCAGGCCGCTGCTGTAGAACTGCACGCCGCCCACCAGCGCGCGCACCAGTTTCGCGTTGGTGACGAGTTCCTCGGTGAACACCTCCAGGATCTCCACGACCACCGCTGCGCGGGTGAAATCCGGCTGCGAGGCGACCGAGTGCTGCGGAAAACCCGAGAGCCATTCGGTGAAAGCGCGCTCGATACGGTCGAGCAGGCGGCCCAGCAATTCGTCCACCATGACCGAGCGATCGGCGAAATAGCGGTATACGGTGCCGATGCTCACCTCGGCTTCGGCGGCGATGCGATTCGTCGAGGTGTCATTGATACCGCGCTCACCGAACAATCGCGCAGCGGTATCCAGGATGTGTTCCCGGGTCTCTCTCGAACGCTGCTGGGCCGGGCGACGTCGCTGACCTGCATTCTTGGGCGGCATCTCGACCTCCCTCCCTACTTTCCGGTAAGGATGAGTATTGCTCATTTTCCGGCTCTCGAAGATCGTTTCGCGATGCTGTAAGTTATTGCGCCACAGGGCTGATGGCATGCACCCCCGCGCGCAGGCCCATGGAGGTGCGCATGGCGTCAGGTCGGGTACCCAAGGGACGGCTGACCAGGGGCAGCCGGATGGGTCGCTTGGCCGCCGGACAGGCCATCCGGGGCGCCGGAACCCGGCTGGCGATGATCGGCCAACCCGAGGAAGCGCGCGCGATTCTCGCCGAACGCTCCGCGTTGCAGGCCGCGCAGCAGCTGGTGACCATTCTGGGCGGGATGAAGGGCGGCGCGATGAAGATCGGGCAGATGCTGTCCGTTCTCGATGTCGGCCTGATACCCGAATCGCATCGCGAAATGTTCCGGGCCAAACTCGCAGAATTGCGCGATCGGGCTCCCGTGGTGTCGTTCCCGGCAATGCGGCAGGTCATCGAGGACGACCTCGGACCGCTATCGGGCGTATTCGCCGACTTCGACGAGACTCCGATAGCGGCAGCCTCGATCGGGCAGGTCTATCGCGCGCGGCTGCACGACGGCCGCACCGTCGCGGTGAAGGTGAAATATCCCGGCGTGGACGAGGCCGTCGCAGCAGATCTGCGCAACCTCGAATTCTTCAGCAAGCTATGGAAATCCGCGCTACCCAGCGCGGCCGACGCGGGCGTATTGGACGAGATCGCCAGCAATATCAGCGCCGAACTCGATTACCCGCGCGAAGCACGCACCCAGCATCTGGTCGCCGCACGCTATCGCGACCACCCCTACATCACCGTCCCCGACAGCATCGAAGAATTCTGCGGACACCACGTACTGGTGACCGAATTCGTCGAAGGCCGCCCCTTCGACCACATGCGCACTCTCCCCGAAGCCGACCGAAACCGCATCGGCGAACTCATCTACCGCTTCTACATCACCTCCCTGTTCACCGATCACGAATTCTGCGGCGACCCCCACCCCGGCAATATCCTGCTCGCCGCCGACGGCCGCCTCGCCTTCGTCGACTTCGGCCTCTACCACCGTATGGACCCGCTGCACGTCGGCTTCGAACGCACCGCCCTGCAAGCCGCCGCCGAACACCGCGGCGAAGACATCCACCGCCAATGGGTGGACCGCGGCATCATCGACCCTCGCGCAGGCGTCAGCGCCCAGGAATGCCTCGACTACGTCTGGGCCGCCACCGGCTGGCACCTGCTCGACGAAGAAATCACCATCACCCCCGAATTAGCAACCGGCGCAGTAATTCTCGCCGTAAACCCGCGCTCCGCCGAATTCCAAGGCATGCGCAAACAACTCCTACCGCCCGAACACGTCTTCTCCCGCCGAGCCGACCTCTTCACTTTCGCCGCCCTCGGCCAACTCGTCTCCACCAACAACTGGCACCGCATAGCCCGCGAATGGCTGTACAACGAACCGCCCACCACCGAAATCGGTTGTGTGACAGCGAAATGGCGTGAGTCGATGTGATGACCGCGCTCGACGATCTGAAGGAGCTACTGCCTCCGCCGGCCGGGTACGGTCGCACTTTCGACTGGACGGCCGTCGAGCAACGGCTCGGCGTCACCGAGATCCCGCAGGACTTCAAGCTTCTGTTCGAGGCCTATGGCGACATCCGGTTTTGCAACAGACTGCACATGTTCAGGCCGAGCGCCAATGAGTACATAGATTTGGCTGACGTCACCTTCGCATCACGTGTGCATCTGGCAGCCGAGGACATCGGTGATCCAGCGACCCGAATTCCTCCCGGCGTCTCGGTCACTCCAGCGACCCTGATCCAGTGGGGTGCATCCTTCGGGGGCTGCTACGCACTTTGGGATGCGCACGACCCGAATCCCGATAGATGGACCCTTGTTTTCACCGACGCGGACCAAATCCAGTGGGGCTACTACGACGGAACGGTGACCAACTATCTTGTCGACTGGTTGACCGGCCGGTTCACGCCGATCCCGATGTGGACTCTGCGCCCGGGCACCCGCCCTGACATCGAGTTCTATGATCCGAATGATCCATACGGCCCGACCATCACCGACCAGGTCGAAGCCACCTACGTCATCCCGTGAAGCGAATAGCTCTCACCGCTCCAGCTCGGCGAGCAGTTTGAAGTTCTTCTCATAGAGCATCAACTCACGAGGCTGCCTAACTGTCAGTTCGGCGCTGATGGTTTCGACGAGTACCCGATTGCGATCGAACATGCAGAAATTCGAGATCGGGACGACGAATTCAGCCTCCGAGGGAATGATTCCCAGCACGACGCGGGGCAACACCATCGCGATCAACAGTCGGTCGAGTTGACCGACCATGACGTCATCGTTGCCGACCGTTGTGTGTAGGACCTGCTCAGCTATAACGAAGTTGAACCGATGATCGCCCCGATACAACACCTGTTGCCGCTCCATTCGGGCGGCCAACATAGGTTCCAGGTCTTCGCGCGAGTTGTGAAAGAAGTCCAGGGCGCGACTGAGCACCGCTTGAGCGTATGCGGGTGTCTGTAGCAGGCCGGGCACCAAAAACGGTTCGTACCAGCGCATAAGGCTGGTTTCCGATTCCCAGACGATCGACTGCCGCTGTCGGTGCGGCAGCCGCATGCGCTTGATCTCGATGTACGCGGCTTGCAAGTTACGAAGTGCTGCAATCAGATCGGCTGCCTGCGCACCTGCGCCACAGGAACTACACCATGCGCGGATATCCGCTTCGCTGGGAGTTTGATTACCGTGCTCCAGCTTTGAAACCTTGGATGTCGGCCACCCGTGGGCGTGCGCGAGTGCCCTGGCGGTCAGTCCGGCGTCCTTGCGAATGTCTCGTAGCTGCCCGCCAAGGGCTTGTCTGGATTGCTGTGCAGAGTCGGTCACCGATCCGCGGATACCCCGATGTATTCCGCGTACGGGATGGCCAACGGCCACAGCCGATCCCGAACCTGTCGGATATGCGCCGCAATTATGGGATCAGTCGTTGTCGCCAACCCTTCTCCCGCACCGTCAGGGCTGAACACGCTGAAGGCGACCAGGTCGTCATCGAAGAGCCACCAATCGTCGCCGCTGAGCAATGCCGCATCGACGTTGTGACGAGGGATGTACCGAACCTCTTCTCCCGCAGCGATGTTCAAGGGCGTGACCGCCAGCGCGAACCGCGTGTAGTCCGTATGCGGTTCCGACACCACTCGGACGCGTCGGATCAGCTTTTTCCGTGCCGTGGCCGCCCGAACAATATCGCCCCAGCCCGTGAACCACGTGTAGTCGTCAGGTTCGCCGGCCATGAACTTGCGGAAAGGTTCGTCTTCTGCGGGCGTCGAATACGTGTCCTGGAGTTCGAGATGGACCGCGAGAGTCCATTCCAGACCGAACAGGCGGTCGGCGTCCTCACCGCGATGCAGCAACATCAGGTCGAATCTCCTGCCCTACAGGAACTGTCACGCCAGCTTCGTGGTCCGGGATGTCCATCTCGGCGAGTACATCCGGATCGCGGATCGGCTCACCTGTGAGTGTGAAAGTACCGTGTCCGGTATCCGTGAGCACAACCCCGAGACAGGTCCCGGCCTCCAGGTAGGCAAGGAGTGCATGGGGAATCTCGATCAGCTCCGGATGGTCGGTCACCCGCCAACCTTGGACTACGTAGTCGCTGTCCCCGAGGTACAGCGTCGGTGATTGATTTCCAGTTGTGCTCTTGCCCAGGAATTTCAAAGACATAGCGATGGCCTTCCAATCCAGCATGTTGCGGGAGGTTTCTCCTCCTGCCAAGGATCTCCGACGTCGCTCCCGCAGGTCAACGAATCATTTGGCCTGGAGAAATCTGAAGAAACATCGTGGATTTCAGTGACACGAACTCTCTAGCGTATTCGTCCATGGCGCTGTACGAATTCGCTGGCGGACTGCTCGAACTACAAAGCGCCGGAGACGAATCCGATGACTACTCGGGGTTTTACCTCGAGTTTCGCGGGCGCGGGGCGCCCATCGGGCGGGACGAGAGCGAGGCAGTGGTGGTACATAGGCCGACCGCAATCGGCTACCTTCGCACAGACATTTCTGGATCGGCTCGCCTCTGGGATCAAACCCAAATCCGCAGGCTTGCAGCTCGTCTCGGCTACGACTTCGCAGACATGGTGATCTATGATCCGAAGTTCGGACGGCCACCGCTGGCCCGGTTGAAAGCACAGGCAACGCGGCTCGATGCAGAGGCGGTCATAGTGCCCAGTCCCGAGCACTTCTGCGGTAGCAAGGTGCCATCTGCGCTCGTCGAGCAATTCGACGTGATCACCGTGAATCCGGAAGCGACCTACGCTCGGGGTGTGGTGTCTCCACTTCGGCCCCGGCAATCACCCCGGAACCGGTGATGTCGCCGATCCGGTTGCGTGGCGGGCGAATCCGCGTCGCACCAGATCACGTCCGGCGCGCCAGCTCCCGACATGCGGGGTGCGGCGCACCTTCGGAGGGGACAGCGCCTCGGCGACCGCCTCGCCCTTGTCGGACAGCCGGATCGATCCGGGAATCGCCACGGGATCGGCCCAATCCTCCGGGTTTTCCGTGGCGAGCAAGCCGTAGGCCGCGATCAAGCGGAGAGCGGACCAGCTCACTGTGCGGCGACCCCACCATTCTCACCAGTAGCGCTGTGCTGCAACCCGACTCGGACACCAGATCGAGGATCTGCACTACATCGCGGTGGGCCCTCAGCTCGTCCAGCATCCTCTGATCGTTGTAGTCGCCATTCACCTGAATCGCCTCCTTGCTGCCCGGAACACAGAACCGGTCAGAAACTGGACGATAGGCCGTTTGTGCAGGTAGGGCGGTTGCGTTGACGCACCCTTGACACCGCCGCATCGTTTCCTGACACGATCCGAACGGTCGGACTGGACGGGCTGACTATTCGCCGGGCGAAGGTAGGCCGTTGAACGCGTAGACGGCCTTGCGCTGGTCCAACATGCTCACCACCGTCTCGGGTGGCGCCGGGGCAAAAATATCAACCATCTCGAGGTCTTCGCCACGTCGCTCTGGGTCGTGAACATATGCGCGGCGGCCATTTTCGAACTGTCGCAACATGCCCGACGGCCAGACGTCGGGGCGTGCTCCCTGGCAACACAGCAGTTGGCCTTGTCGCTCGAGGCACTCGCGGAGCGCGAGCAGGCAGCCGAGATAGTCGTCGTCTTCCGCGCCGAACGGGCCGTGCCCGACCAACTCCACTCGCGCGAGCGGCGGCTCTCCCAGTCGCAGCACAATCGGTGAGAGCACGCCCGCGGAGTCAACCGCTGTTAAGTTCACAATCTCCGGCATCCCACTCCCGTCATCGCCGAGGATGCTACTCGAGCCGGAACGAATCTCTAGCGACTCCATAGGATCGAGGGCGGTCCGGGCAAGGGCAGTCGGGGCAGTGTGTCGGTCCATTGGCGTTGCTCGGGGGTGTCGGGGACGGTGAGCCCGCGGGCTTGTTCCAGTTGGTTCCATGCCGTGTCGGGGTCGGTGCCGTTCAGGATCAGGAGCGCGGCGGCCAGCAGAGATGCCCTGCCGATGCCGAAGCGGCAGTGGGTCAGGACGTGTGCTCCGTCGTCGAGTTCCGCCGCGAGGCGTTGGAGGGTTGGCAGCACGCTCGCCTGCTCGGGTATGCCGCGGTCGATGATCGGGATGGAAACGAACTGCAAGCCCGCGTCGCGGGCGGTGCGTGGTTCAGCTTCGAGGTCGCATTCGTAGAGTTCTGGGGCGGTGAGCGCGCAGACGAGAAAGTCGACGCCACTGGCTTTCAGCGCGGCCATCTCGTCTTCGAGCCATTCGCCGCCGCGTGGTTTGGCCATGATGCTCAGTACTCCGGGACCTCGATGGTCGACGGTGTAAAGGGTAGGACGCATAGTCATTGCCTCGAACTGCGGTGGTTGTTTGCCAAGTCGGCGTCGCAAAGTCAGGATGATCACCGAAGTTGCTGCCGGGCACGGGTATTGCGTGCGCTCTGGCGTGAGTGGGCGAGCATGCCGTAGGCACCTCGCCACTGCACTGTACGTCACCACCGGCGACCTGTTGGCCGCCAGTGGTCACATCGCCACGATCGGCGAGCGGATCCGGTCTGCAGGACGGTGATGAGTTTTGCCGAGCAGCACCAGTATTGCTGAGGCGATCACCAGGCGGGGTTGCCCGCCAGGGGGAGGTTGATCCAGCTGGGGTTGGCGGGGTCGAGTTGGAGGTGCTGCGGGGCCAGTTGGCTGTCGGCGAAGGTTAGGCCCATGGGGAGGGAGCGGGGGAAGTTGGCGGCGTAGATGTCGACGCGGAGGCGGTGGCCGGGCTGGAGAACGGCGTCTGTGGAGCGGATGCTGATGTCGAGGGTGGTGGGTTGTCCGGGGACCGTGGGGTGGCGGTCGGACAGGGAGATGAGGGTACAGGGGTCGGTGTAGTCGCCGTTGGATGAACGGGTGGAACGGGAATCGTCGATGGCGCGGAAGGAGGAGACGAGTTGGCCGGAGGAGATGGCGGTGGAGCGGCCGTCGGGGGCGACGTCGTTGATGCTGACGACCCAGAATCCGTCTTGGGTGTCGTGCACCGTATTCAGGTGTGCGGCGATAGGTCCGGAGATCTCGGTGGGCTCGTTCACCGGCGGGCTGGTGAAGGTGAGAGCGCTGGTCTCGGCTACGCGGCTGTCCTTGCCACACAGGTCGAGTACCGAGGTTATGCCGGCGGTGATCTGCGCGGAGTCACGCGAGCATAGAGTAGCCAAACCCGGTGCGACGGTAAGTGTTTGGAAGTCCCCGGGGACTTCGGAGGTGATGCTGCCGTCGTGCGCGACCGGGAATGCGGTGGTGCCACTGGGATTGGCCGACAGGTACATCCGCCGGTAGTCCGCCTCCGGGCGTGGGAATTGGTCGGTCGCGGTCCAACCGCCACCTTGTTGGAACAGCGTATATGGGTCGTAATCGTCGATGCCGTTGTCGATTCCCTTGAGCCACTTGTCGAACCAGGCGCGCTGCAGCACATCCAGGCGCGGCGGGGTCCCCGGTACACCATTGCGACTGATCGGGGAGCCGTGATATCCGTTGCCCATCAGCAGCTTCTTCTGACTCGACGGCAGCGGAATGCTGTTGAACGCTTTGACTTCCGAGTACGAGAACAGGTCGTACCAGCTGCCGACCAGGAAGGTCGGGACCTTGATGTTGTCGACGCCGCCCTGCCAGGCTTGATGCCGCGCGCTGGAGGCGTCGAGCAGTTCCTGCGTCGACTGCGGCACCTGGTCGCGAGTCAGGCTGAATACATAGCCCGCCAGCACATCGGCCATGACCAGCGGACTGTCCACGCGATCGGTGAACCACTGCCAGTCGAACCGACCGGCGAAGATCGATTGCAGGTCCGGGACGAACTTCGCAGCGTTGACGGCCAGCAGCCACGGAGCCAGGAACGCGACGCCGAAAGCGCCTCCGGTGTCGGCGATATCGTGCAGGATGTCGTTGCCCGGGTCGACCGGGAAAATCGCGGCGAGCGATTTAGAGCCCTGTTGGGCGGCATGCAGTTGATTGATAGCGCAGTACGAGACCCCGGTCATACCGACCTTGCCGGTCGAAAACGGTTGCGCCCCGGCCCAGTCCGCAATCTCGGCGGCGTCTTTTTGTTCCCTGGTCCCGAACACATCCCACGTACCCTGCGAGAACCCGGTGCCGCGCGCGTCTACCACGACCATGGTGTATCCGCTTTGAATGAGCTTGCGATCCACGCCCGCGAAGATGCGCCCGGTTCCCGCCGGGACGGTCTGCAGCAGATCGGACAGTCCGCCGAAACCGAAGGCGGACAAGTCGATCATGGTGGCCAGCCGGGACAGCGCGTCATAGAGGACCGGCATGGCGATCGCCGAATCGACCAGGTTCTGCATGAGTTTGGTGTAGGGCGTGATGTTGACGATGGTCGGCAGCGGCTCGGCGATAGGGCCGTTGGCGTCCGCGGGCCGGTAGATGTTCCCCTTCAGCACGGTGCCATCGCTCATCGTGATCGGAACATCCCAATCGATATGCACGGCAGGATATTTCGGAGCGGACTCGTAGTCGGCGAGCCATTGTGCACCGGCAGCGCCGCCATCCGGCTGGGCCGGTGCCGGGGCGACCGTCAACAGTGCGGCGGTCACCACCGCGGGCAGCAGAACGGCCAGTCCTCGTAGTCGCCGCCGACGCTTGCTCAACATATGCACCCCATTGTCTCGATGTGTCGTTGCCGGGCCATGCGGGCTCGCGACGACCCCCGCGTGTCATCTGATTTATTTCTGTATCCGATGGGGAAATATATCGGCACTGCGGGCGCTGGACATTGTCCGTAGCCGCCAACCCGGTAACGTGAGGGGAGATCCATCGAAGTAAGGGGTTGTTCGAGTGGCAGGGCCGCGCACCATCGAGACGTCCGCCGCACCCGCCGCGAAGCGAGTCACCAAGCGCCGCGCCGAAACTCGGCAGCGCATGCTGCAGGCGGCCTACGAGGTCTTCGCCGAACAGGGATTCGGCCGCACCAGACTCGAGCAAATCTGCGAGCGCGCTGGATACACCAGGGGCGCGTTCTACTCGCAGTTCACCTCCATGGACGAACTGTTCCTCACCATGTGGGCCGAGCGCTCAACTCAGATGCTCGCCGACGTCACCGCCGTGTTGGATCAAGATCCCATCACCGACCTGCGCGAGGTCCGCCAAGTCGTCGACCACTTCCTGGCCGCGATTCCCCTGGACGACAAATGGTTCCGCATCAGCCTCGAATTCACCGCGCACGCCCTGCGCAATCCGGACCTGCGCAAGATCATGGTCGCGCGCGAGGCCGCGATCAGCTCCGCCCTGCTACCCGTCGTCGAAACCCTGCTGAGCCGAATAGGCCGGACGATCACCGACCACGAAGCCCTCGGCCAGGCCCTGATCGCCGTACAGGACGGCACCATGACCCAGTGCCTGATGGAACCGGCCAACCCGGTCAATATCGAGCGCCGCGCGGACCTTTTCCTGCGTGTAGTCCTCTCGTTCTCCATTGAGCGGCAACAGGTCTGAGGCTGGCTCCTGTTCCTCCTGACCGACTAACGTGTTCGGGTTTCGAGGGCGTGTGCCAGGTCCTGTAGTGCTTGGAGAATGCGGGCTCGGTTGGGGCCGAGATCGGCGAGTAGTGCTGCGTGGCATTGAAGTTCGCGGGGGAACACCTGGTCGATCGCTGCGATGCCGGTCTCGGTCAGATGCACCAGGGCGGAGCGCCGGTCGTCGGGGTTCGGGGTGCGGGCTATGAGGCCCTTCTGCTCGAGCTTGGTCAGGGTTTTGCTGACTCCAGCGCGTGACATGCCGAGATGTTCCGCGAGGCGGATCGCGGTAATCGGCTCGGTCGAATAGCGCAGCGGCACAAGTAATTCCACCTCGGCGGGGCTGACGTCCGCCTCGGAGTAGATGGGCTCGACGGCTCGGTCGAGCAGGCCGGAGATGCGTTTGAGCTGGCCGATCAGCTGCATCGGCGAGGTGTCCATGGCCGGGTTGTGTTCACGCCAGCGCTCGATCGTGCGGTCTCGGAGTGTAGGCACGACCGGTTCTCCCTTTTTGTTAACTGGTGAACAATCCGTTAGGTTCGATCGTAACAGGGAGAAGGGGCGGATATGCGATTCGATGTCGTGGTTATCGGTGGTGGAGCGGCGGGGCTCAGCGCGGCAACGGTTTTGGCGAGAGCCCGTCGCACCGTGGCTGTTGTCGATGCCGGTGAACCGCGGAATGCTCCCGCCCGGCACGCGCACGGTTTCCTGTCACGTGATGGCGTCGAACCGGCACAGTTGCTCGCGGCCGGGCGAGCCGAAATGCTCGGCTACGGTGGACAGTTCCTGGCCGCGCCGGTGACGGACATCGACCGGTGCGCGGACGGATTCGTTGTGCGAACACCAGATTCGGTGATTTCGGCACGCGCGGTTCTGGTAGCGACCGGTCTGCGTGATGAACTACCGCCGATCGCGGGGCTGCGAGAGCAGTGGGGCATCGATGTGCTGCACTGCCCCTACTGCCACGGTTACGAGATGCGTGACACCCCGATCGCTGTAATCGGCGGGGACAACAGGCCGTTCACCCTCCATCAGGCCGCCCTCGTTCGCCAGTGGTCCGACGATGTGATCTTCTTCCCGAACGGGATCGAACTGACCGAGCAGGAACGGCGGGCGCTGGAGGCTCGCGACATTGGCATCGACAGCGCACTCGTCGCACGGATTACCGTGCAGGCAGGGCGAATTCACGGTATCGAGCTGCGCGATGGCCGGTCGGTGCCACGCCGGACCGTGTTCATCGGCCCGACCTTCATTCCACGCGACGAATTGCTGAGGAGTTTGGGCTGCGGTCTCGGCGAGAATGGTTGGGTCGCTACCGATCCGACAGGACTCACTAGCGTGACGGGCGTATGGGCAGCAGGCAACGTCGTCGATTCCCCGGCCCAATTGATCGGTGCAGCCGCAGCCGGATCTAGAGCTGCCATCGCCATCAACCACCACCTTCTCGCCCAAGATATCGACCACGCTCTGACCCGCAGCTAGTCGGGCGCTTTGCGTCATCGGGAGCGATCACTCGCAATGAGCAAGCCCGCTCGCTAGCTCCATGCGTCAGTGTCGTTTCGACGGGCGATCGGGCATCGGTGCGCCCTGTGTCGTGGCTTCTTTCATCTGCTGGCGGTAATGAGCCAAAGATTCGGGGGAGTAGTGCCGTTGCCAGCTCGTGTTGCCGTGGCGCAGGCGGAGTTTCAGGTAGGTCGCGGACCATTCGCGGGTAAGGGTGGATGGGATGGTGCGCCAGACGCGACGGTGGAGATAGGTGCTCAGTTGCTGGGAGCGTGTGGGTTTCAGGTTCATCAGTGTTTGGACTTGGGGGTCGGTGACGATGAACATGCTGGTGCGCAATAGGTTCAGGGCAGGCCAGGTGACGGCGTTCCATAGCGGTCGTGGCAACCAAGGGGCGAGACCGGGCAGGATGGGTGTATACGCCTGGGACAGAATGTATCTGGCCGCGCCGGTGTCCATGGCGACCGGCTTCCAATGCTGTTCCCAGTAGGTGAGGAATTCGGGGTACGTCTCAGGTAGTCCGCGCACACCGATCAGATCCCCCAGTTGCAGCCAGCCGATATAGCCGTCCTGGAGGAACTCCGGCGTCAGTGGTCCGCGAAGCTGCTCGTAGGAATCGATGATCGGTTTGAGGATGCCCGCCCAGGTCCAGGACCACAGCTCCTTGTTCCAGGCGTGGTAGCGGCGGCCGTCGTCGAGGGTGCCCTCGATGTGACGGTGTAGTTCGCGAATGGCGTGACCGATTGCCGCGCGTTCGTCGTCATCGGCGAAGGCCAGACCGACGACCAGGTCGAGACTGTCGATCAGCCGGCCCAGCATGTCCTCCATCGTGACCGTGTCGCGGTTGTCGAGTTTGGCGACGCGGTCGTGGTCATCGACACCCTTCGCGCCCGCCTCGCTGAGTACGACGTAGACGAAAGCGGGCAGGATCGCGTAGGCGGCGGAGCCGTCGCTGAGCATCGTCTGCAGCGCCGAACCCTTGCGAGTGCGGTCGCCATAGCACGCCATCCGGACATTCGCACTGGTGAGAAGCGTTTTATCTGAGCTCTTGTGAGCTGACTGACTAGTCATTCCGCAATGGTAGACGTTACTTTGAGTCGCAGACAAGGCTGACTGACTATTCCGTCCTAGAATGCAGCCATGACCGCCTCGAAATCACGACCGACCACCAACGGCGCGGGCAGCGTGGATGATGACCTGACCGCGCGGCGACGCGAGGAAATCACCCTCGGTGCCTGCGCGGTATTCGATGAGCGCGGCTACGCCAACACCCGTATCGCCGATATCTCCGCACACCTCGGGATCGGTCAGGGCACGATCTACCGGTACTTCACCGGCAAGGACGACCTGATGGAGAGCATCATCGGCTACGCGGTGCGGCGACTACTCGAGGCGATGCGGGAGGATCCGTCGCTGACATCGCAGTCGGCGCGCACCGCAACACAATTCACCGAACAGATCACCGCGGTGGCGCGCCGACTGCTGGAAATGGCCGCCCAGGAACAGATTCTGATCCGGGTGTTGCTCACGCAAGCGCCCGCCGTACGAGCGGACGCTGTCGACCAGCTCACCGATCAGCTCTCAGCCGCCACCGCCGTCTATCTCGATCGCGGCGTCGAAAACGGCTATCTACGAACAGAATTGGACACCAGCGCCATCGCGGACGCCATGACCGGGATCGCAGTTCCTGCGATGCGACGTGTCCTGCGCGGTCAACTCGACGCGGCGGCGCGAGAAGCCACCGCTCGCGCCATCGGCCAGCTGATCGCACATGGCGCGACGGCCTGAGAGCGGCGGTTCGGTCAGAGGGCGAGCATGGCGGTCGCTACTTCGTCCGCGGCGGTGTGCGGCAGTGCGGTTCCCATCTCGTCGAGGATGAGCAGTTGAGCCGCAGGGATTTCGGCGGCCAAAGCTTCGCCGTTGCCGAGGGGGAAGAACGGGTCGGCGCGGCCGTGCACCACGAGGGTGGGGATGGTGAGATCGCCGAGGCGTTCGCGCCAGCGTGGGGCGCAGTTGATTCGGGAGAAGACCATGCCGAGTTGGTTCGCCTGGTGCACTGCGGGATCGGCTGATGGGGTGCGGTCCCAGATTCGGGCCGCTGTCGTGCGCGCCTGGTCCAGGTCGTTGGCCATCGGCTCAGCACCGGCTGCGGCAAAGGCCGCGACGGCATGGCGGTCGGTCCAGTCCGGCAGTGCGCGCGAGAACACAGTGCTGAGTACCGCGTGATCGTGGTCCGGCAGGTCGTCATCGACCGGACCCGGTGCGACCGGCCGCGTGCCGACAAGGGTCAGGGCGGAGAACGCGTCCGGGTAGTCCAGTGCGGCAATCTGAGCGACCATTCCGCCGACACCGATCCCACCGAGATGTGCGGTCGAGGCTCCGAGCGCTCCGACGAGCGCGGCTGCGTCGGCAGCCAGATCCCGCAGGTCGTACGCCGGGTTCTCCGGGTCGAGGGTTGTTGATGTGCCGGAGTCGCGCAGGTCGTAGCGGACTACGCGCCGCCCGCCCGACGCGAGTCGCTCGCAAAGCGTGTCGGGCCAGGACAGCATTGTGGTGCCGCCGATGAGCAGTACGAGTGGATCGGCTTCACGGCCGAAGCTCTCGATGCCTAAATCCACGCCGTTGGCTCGTATCGAGGTCGCACCGGATTGAAACGGGCTCGCCATGCCGTACTCCTGTCTGTCGGTATCCGGAGATACGACGACGGAGTCAGTCGAAATTCATCGATGCGAGCTACTTCTTGCCGCCGAACTGGCGCTCGAGGTAGTCCAGGTTCTGGCGCAGGGCCGCGATCGCGCGGGCGGGGCCGCCGTCGTATTGGGTGGATGCCTCTTCGTGCAGAACCGTGCGGACCGCCATTTCGGAGAGCTGATCGACGATCGCGCGTTCGGTGTCGGGGGAGTCCTGGTGATGCCACCAGGCGATCCAGTTGAGCATGCCGATGATGCCGAGGGCGGCCACGCGCGGGTCGACCGGGCGGAAGACCCCGGCGGCGATGCCGGTGTCGATGACCCGGATGAACTCCTTGAGGACGTTCCGCTTGCTCCTCTGATAGATCTGCGAAAGCTGTTCGGGGAGTTCGGCTTCCGAGCGGACGAGCAGGCGGAAACGATCCGGGGATTCGGTGTGGCTGCGTGCGATCTCACTCGCCATGGTGCGCAGTTTCTCGACGCTGTCCAGATCGGTGCGGTCGTTGATGCCGCGCAGTGCGATGGCGGGCTGTTCGGTGATCTCGCGGACCAGCCGCGCCAGCAGCTCATCCTTGTTCGCGACGTAGTGATAGAGCGCGGGGCGGGTCAGCCCCGCGGCCTCGGCGATGTCCTGCAGCGAGGTCGCGGCGAAGCCGCGCTCGGCGAAGAGCGCGGTCGCATGCTGCATGATGTTCTGTTCGACGAGTTCGCGCCGGGCGGTGCTCGGTTTGGCCGCCGGGGTGTCGGTGGCGGCCGCACTGGATTTCGAGGCGCGAGTTGCGGGCATAGGCGCAGAATAGTCTGCCGCGGCCGGAGTGCTGGTCATGCGACCGCGTCCCGGCGTACCGCGTTCGGCTCGTCGGTGATCGCGACCAGGTGCGTTCGGGCGCTGGCCAATCCGGCGGCGAGATCGGACAGCTGTGCGCGGGTGGCTTCCACCACGATCAGCGCGGTGGTCCGGCGCGAACAGCGTTCGGCCAGATCGAGTCTGGTCAGGACCGCCGAGCGGTCCGCCGGACCGGTGAGCCATATCGTCTGTGCGACGGGCAGTTCGTCGAGAAACGCGTCGGCGGCCGCGCCCCAGGCATCGGGAAAGTCGATCGAGGCGGTATGGGTGCCCGCGGCGTGGCGCAGCTCAGGCGGTGCGATGCGGTCGCCGAAGGTGCGGCCGCCACGGGTGAGCGGCCGGGCCAGGATCCAGTCGTCGAGACCGTCCGCGGGCACCTCGCCGATCTCGGTCCCCGCATAGGCGGCCAGCCCCGCCCGAGCCAGCGCGGGCGCCGAATGCGCGAAGCGATCGATGCCGACCTTGCCCGCGCGGGTCATATACGCCAGCGTCAACTGCTCGAGCGGCAAATCGGTGCGGCCGGGGAACGATTCCCACCACAGCTCGCTGCGCCGGGCCACACTCTGCAAATGCTCGACCGCAGGTCGGCGCTCGAGCTCATAGCGCTCCAGAGCCGAAGCGAGATCATCGGATTCGCGCAGCGCGTTATCCAGCGCGATCGCGTCCTCCATGGCGAGTTTGGTCCCCGACCCGATGGAGTAGTGCGCGGTATGCGCCGCATCGCCGAGCAGTACCGTATTCCCGGTGTGCCAGCGCTCGCAGGACACGGTGTGAAAATGTGTCCAGCGCGTGCGATTGCCGATGAGTTGATGACCGTCGAGCGAGTCGGCGAATACCTTCTCCAGATAGCGCAGCGATTCCTCATCGGATTCGCCCGCTTCGGTTTTCATGGTGGTGCGGTCGAAACCGGCGTTGCGCCACGTCTGTTCGTCGGTCTCGATCAGGAACGTGCTGCGATCGGGCGCATAGGGGTAGGCATGCGCGACGAAGGTCCCGTGTTCGGTGGTGACGGGCACGAACACCGCACGCGGCAACGCGAATTCCGTTCCGCACCACAGGTATAGCCCCTTGCCCACCGAGATGTGCGGCTGCACCACCGCGGCCTGGGACTGCCGTGTCGCGCTATTGACACCATCGGCGGCGATCACCAGATCGACATCGAATTCCGCTGCGGTGCGCCGAGTTCCGAAATGCAGTCCGACCCCAGCCGCGCTCGCCGCATCCTGCAACACCTGCAACAGCCGGGTGCGCGCGATGGCGACCAGATTCCCATGCGGGTACACGACGGTCCGATCACCGACCGACATCGACATCTCGTGCGGATGGCATGCGGCCTCGATGGCATCGAACGAGGCGCTGTCCGCCTGGCGCAGATTGTCCTGCGTGCGGGCCGCGAGCCCGACCCCGAAGCCGAAAGTCGTATCGGGAGTGCCCTGTTCGTAGACGTCGACCTGCGCGTCGGGATGACTCTTCTTGATCAGCCGGGCGGTGTACAGCCCGCCGGGCCCGCCGCCGAGGACGGCTACCGTGTGCAGTTTCATTCGCAACCTTCCTGGGTTATGCGGTGGATTCGGACTCTGCGACCAGGGCCGCGACACTATTGCGCAGCCACTTCTTGTCGACCTTGCCGACATTGCTGCGTGGCAGGGCCTCGACCCACTCCAGATGTTCGGGCCATTTGTATTTGGCGACGCCGAGATCGCCGAGGTGGCGCTGAATCTCGCTCATACTCAACGGGATTCCGGTGGCGGACACCAGATAGGCGCATCCGCGTTCGCCCAGGCGTGGATCGGGCATCGCGACCACGGCGGCTTCGGTGATACCGGGATGGCGCAGCAGCAGCGTTTCGACCTCTTCGGCGTTGATCTTCTCGCCGCCGCGATTGATCACATCCTTGATGCGTCCCTCGATCGAGAGGTAGTCCTCGCCGTGCAAGCGCACCATCATGGCCAGGTCACCCGAGCGGTAGAAACCGTCGGAGGTGAAAGCGCCCGCATTGTGTTCGGCGGCATCGAAATAGCCGGGGATGGTGTACGGACCGCGGCAGCACAGTTCGCCGACTTCGCCGTGCGGCACCGGCGTTTCGGTGCCGGGGTCGAGCAGCCGGATTTCGTCCTCGGGCGAGATCACCGTTCCCACTGTGGCCAGCCGCGCGGATTCCGGTGCATCCCAGGGCGTTACGGTGAACAATCCCTCGGACATGCCGAACAGTTGTCCGGCGAGCGCGCCGTCGGCCTGCACGTGATCGAACAGCGACGGAGGCACTTTGGCTCCGGAGAGGATCACTCGCCGCAGGTGTTTGCGGGCGGGCACGAACCGCTCGTCGAAGACCGCGCGATACAGGCCATGACCCAGCAGTACATCGGTTGTCTCGGTCCGCGCCATCAACTCGAACGCCGTCTCCGGATCGGGAGTCGCCACGACCAAACAGCCGCCCACCGCGTGCGCGGCGTGCACCGCGCAGGAGATACCGGCGTTGTGCACCAACGGAATCAGATGCGCGACACGCGTGTCCTCGTCCCAGCCCAGTCGCTGCGCGTAGAGCAGACCGTTGTTCCAATACTCGGCGTGGATCCGCGGAATCACCTTCGGCACACCGGTGGTGCCGCCGGACAGCTGAAACGCGACCACGTCCTGTGGGTCGATCAGATCCTCGAGGTCCAGCACCACCTGGCGAGCGGTCGCCGCATCGATATCGACGCCGATATCCTCGAGCCGAACAGTCTCTGCCGCAGGCGAATCCGCGCCGACGGTGATGATCTGCCGGATCTGCGATTGCCCGCGAGCATGTTCGAGCGCGAACTCGACCAGATCGAATTTCGGTGTGCCCGCCTCGACGATATGAACCGTCGCCCCGACTTTGGCACTGATGTAGGAGATTTCGTGCATGCGATGCGCCGCCAGCGTAGCGACGGGCACCAATCCGGCCTTGATCACGCCGTACCAGGCCACCACGGTGTCGAGCCGGTTGGTGAGCTGCAGCAGCACGGGGTCATGCTGCCGCAGCCCCAACCGGACCAGACCGGCGGCGAGTTGGTCTGTGCGCCGGTCCAGTTCGGCATAGGAGAGCCGCCCGTCGGCCGAGATCACCGCGGGCCGATCGGGATGACGTTCGGCGACCTCGCGCAGTCGACGACCGGTGGGTGCGTCGGACCACGCGCCGCTGGCGCGGTAGTGAGCTGCTCGGTCGGCGGGGTAGCCGACCAAACGGCCGTTCCAATCGAAATGGGTCACGGGCGGAATCCTTGCTTATCCGATTCTCGAAAGATGGGGGGTTACTGGGCGGCGGCGGGAACCAGTCGCGCCAGTTCCAGGGCGTGGTCGGGATGATCGGCGGGCACGATGCCGCTGTAGATCGCGGTCCAGCAACTCGGGCAGCACAGCTGACGGAACACCACCGGGGCGTCGACATAGACACCGGGATCGGAGGTGACCTGCGGGCCCGCGTCACGCGAGGGACCCTCGTAGCGCGCCAGACGCAGTTCGGAGTCGGTGCGATTGTCTCCGAGCGCGTATCCGCACTGCGCGCACGCCACGATGTGCGCGTCGCCGACGGTGACCTCGGCGAGGTTGTCATCGAGCCGCCGAGCGTTGGTCAGATCCAGACGCGGGGCGTCGGTATCGACCGCGGTGGAACGTTCGCGCCGCAGATCCCGCAGCTGGTCGCGGCGCGCGGCGGTGCCGTCGATATCGATCTCGCCATTGGTGATGATGACGCCGTAGAGGTCCTCCACCGCGTCGATGGTCACCTTGCCTTCGCGCAGGTCCACGGCCACCGCGTCCGGATCGCGCAGCAGCGGATCACCGTAACCGCCGCCACCTTGCCAGTGCATGTAGAGCACCTGCCCCGGGGCCAGGAAGCTCTCGTCATAGCACTGCCCGAATTCGCGGCCTTCGCCCAACTCGGTGAGGCTGGCCGGAATTCGACCAGCCGCGAACTCCGCGGCGATATCGGCACCGCGCGCGAGGACTTCGACGCCGGTGTTGCCGGGGTAGCCGCCCGCCAGGCCCTGATTCTGCGCCACGGCCTTGCCCGCGGAGGCCAGCACCAGACCCATCGGCAGGCTGGTGCCGTACGGGGTGATGGCGACCGAGGCGCTCACACCACCGCGATGGCGTCCCGGACCGCCGGAGTCGGGCTCCTCACGCCGCCACAGCATCAGCAGCGGGTATAGGAATTCGGTCATCTCGGTATCGGGGACGCGGCCCATCGGGATGCAGAACAGGCCGCCGGTATCGATGCCGTCGGCGGTGGGGCGGCCACCGTAACCGCCCGCCATGGGCTCCATCATCACGTTGAGGAACGGCTGTGGCTGGGCCGGGCGCTCGTCGAGGCCAGCCAGCACCGCCGTATCCCAGGTACCGCAGCAGGCGGCCTGCACGCTCGAGCCCAAATCGACTGAGCGGTCGAGCATTTGGGACAGGCATTCGGCGACCAGCGTGCCCGTCAGCCAGGCGGGACCGATCGGCCCACGACTGACCGCCGCCGGGAAGGTGGCATTGTTGATGGTGCCGGGTTCGGAGATCAGATCGAAGCAGCGCATCAAACCGCCTGCGGACCAAGGGATGTCACCGGCCAGCACGGGCAGCAGCGCGAGCATGACACCGCCACGCATCCCGGCATAGGTGCAATTGATGACTCCGGCTTGGCGGTCGGTTCCGGTGAAGTCGAAGCTGAGGTGGTCTCCAGCCTTGGTCATGGCGAGGGTGATCTTGTGCAGATCTCGGTCCCCGCTGTGGGACTGGTCCTGATATCCGGTGGCTTTCCAGGTGCCGTCGGGCAAACCGGAAAGCTTTGTGCGCAAACGCGTCTCGGCATCGGCCATCATGCGCTTCATCACCGCTTTGACGGTGTCCGCGCCGTACTGCTCGATCACCGCGAGCAGGCGATTGCGCCCGACGGTATTGGAACCGACCTTGGCGCGCAGGTCCAGCCCGACCAGCATCGGCACCCGCGAGCGACGCACCCAGGCATCGGCGACATCGGCCTGCAGCACGCCCCCGCGCACCACCTTGATCGGCGGCGTGGGCAGCGCCTCGGCGAAGACGTCCTGCGCGGCGGGGGAGAAGGAGCCGAGTCCGAAACCACCCAGGTCGGGTTCGTGACAGATGGCGCTGGTCCAGGCGAAGAGTTTGCCCTCGTGGAAGACCGGCTGATAGACGATGACATCGTTCTGATGCAGTCCGCCACCGACCCAGGGGTCATTGCACAGGAACATATCGCCCTCGGCGATACCCGGATTGAGCGCGCGGTGTTGCAGCGTCCAGTAGATCGCGAGATCGACCGCACCGACCAGCATGGTGTTGTAGAGGCCGACCTGGACCTCCTGGCCGAGCTCGTCACCGATGGCGAAATCGAAGTCATTGGCATCGGTCACGATCGGCGAGCCGGACATGCGCTTGAGCGCCTCGCCCATCTCATCGGTGACCGACCAGAGGCGGTGCCGCACAACCTCATAGGTGAGCGGGTCGAGGGCGTCGATCTGCTCCTGGGTGACGGTGTGCACCGGCAGCGAGGGCGGGAGCGAGCGCAGCAGTTCGGCGGGGTCGACCGGGCGACTGGAGAACACTTCCGAACCGGGAATGGGCATGGTCATAACGGCGATCTCCTAGTTGACCGGGGTGATGGTGAGGTTGCCGAGGCGGTCGACGACGCCGACGGTCCGGTGCGGAATGACGACGGTCGTGGTCGGCACCTCGAGGATCGCCGGACCGGGAAGCACATGGCCCGCACGCAATTTGCTGTAGTCGTAGACATCGGTGTCGACGTAGCCGAGCTGGCCGTCCAGGCAGACCGGGCGGGTGCCGATCTGGGCGACCGAGGCGTCGGTGGAACCCGCACCCTCGAGTTCGGGGAGCTCGGAGGAGAACGGCAGCACGCCGGTCGCGCGGACCCGGAAGGTGATGGCCTGGATTCCGGCATCGCGGAAACCCGCGCCCTCGCCGTAGAGTTCGGCATAGCGCTGTTCGAAATTCGCTGTGGCAGTGGACATTGTGGTCGAGTCGAGCTCACCCTCGGGTACCAGCGTGGCGACCTCGGCGAGCTGGGCGCCGTAGCGCATATCGATCTCGCGTTCGACCTCGACACGGCTGAACGTCAGACCCTGGCGGCGCAGGGCCGCACGCACCCGCCGCTCGAGCTTGTGGAAGTTCGCCTCGGCGCGCGCGGGATCCATCGGCATGGTCGTCGGATCCGAGAGTTCCGCCGCCAGAACGACATTGGAGGCGGCCAGACCGTACGCGGAGAATGCCGAGGCCACCTGGCCGAGCGGCACGATCACCTCGCGCACCCCGATCTCGGCGGCGTAGGCGGCGCAGTGCGCGGGACCCGAGCCGCCGAAGGCGTAGAGCACGAAGTCGCGCGGATCGTGTCCGGCTTCGACGACGGTCTTGCGCAACAGATCACCGGTCTGGGCGTTCTGCACCGCGTAGATCGCGGCAGCGGCGTCTTCGACGCTCAAGCCGAGCGGTTCGGCGATGCGAGTCCGAATCGCTTCGCGGGCAAGGGATTTGTCGAGCGGCTTGCGTCCGCCGAGTAGACCGCGCTCGGGCAGGATGCCCAGTACAAGGTTGGCGTCGGCGTTGGTGGGCTCGGTGCCACCCTGTCCGTAACAGGCCGGGCCGGGCACGGCCTGCGCACTGTGCGGCCCGATCTGCAGGTTCCCGCCGGCGTCGAGCCAGGCGATCGCGCCACCACCGGAGCCGATGGCGTGCACCTGGAGGGTGGGGACATTGATCGGATGGCGATTGATGATGGTGGTGCTGGTGCGCACCGGTTCGCCATCCACGACGAGGCCGACCAGGAATGTCGTGCCGCCGACGTCGGTGGCGATGACATTGCGATGTCCGAGCTGCCGTCCCAGCGAGACCGCACCGACCACGCCTCCGGTCAGCACCGATCCGACGGTGCTGATCGCGTTATTGGGAGCCTCGGCCGCGGTCACCGCGCCACCGTTGCTCTGCATCACCAGCAGCGGGCCGGACAGTTTGCGTTCGCGCAGCCGGGTTTCCAGGGCACCGAGGTAGTCGCGCAGGCCCGGGCCGATCTGGGTGCTCATGATGGTGGTCGCGTTGCGCGCGAATTCACGGATGCGCGGGCTGATCTCGCTCGACAGCGCGACGTAGATGCTCGGGTCGATCTCATGCACCAGATCCCGGATGCGCTGTTCGTGCCGGGGATTGCGGAAGGACCACAGCAGCGATACCGCGATCGCCTTCAGTCCGTCGTCCAGTAGCGCGCGAATGGAATGCCGCGCGGCCTCCTCGTCGAGCGGGACGATGATATTGCCGTCCCGGTCCACCCGCTCGATCACCTCGAGCGCGTGCCGCTTGGGGATCAAACCGTGAGACTTGCTCTGCCCCATCACATTCTGTAGCTGTTCGGGCGCTCCGCCGAGGTAGCGGCCCTCCACATTCATGATGTAGATCGAGTCGCGGTGACCCTTGGTGGTCAGGAATCCGACCGGGGGCACATTGCCCATCACCAGCGCATTGAGCGAGGACGTCGTCCCGTGCGCGATGTGATGGGTATCGGCGAGCATCTCCTCGATGGGCCGCCCGAGCTGCTGGGCCAGCACCTCGAGCACATCGAGCACGCCCTCGGAGTAGTCCGGCGGGGTCGAGGGCGCCTTCGCCGCCACCACGGTTCCAGCGCCGTCGTCGAGGACGGCATCGGTGAACGTGCCGCCGACGTCCACGCCGATCACATAGCTCATGACCACTGCTTTCTATCTATGCCGAAGCGTACGTCTACGTTGACTTACGTTGCCGTCGAGTATTTGACGCGGACGACTGGATGTCAAGAGTGATTCGTGAACGGGGTCACATCCAAGACCTCAAATTACCAGCTCTACCAGCAGATTCCCGTTCTTCTAACACGTAAAATACTCGACATGTGCGTCAAAATAGTGGTTGACGGATCGCCGATCGAGTCGAATACTCAACGCATATGTCAATCACCAACCGGTGATCAGGGAGTGTGGAGGTACACCCGGATGGACACGCACCGAATCGGACTCGTGGTGCCCAGCTCGAACGTCACCGTGGAAACCGAGTTGCCACGGCTGCTCGGGCGGCACCGCGAGGCGCGATTCTCGTTCCACTCGAGCCGGATGCGGATGCAGGCGGTCTCACCCGAGCAATTGGCCGCGATGAACGCCCAGCGCGAACGCTGCATCCTCGAACTCGGCGATGCCGGGGTCGACGCGGTGCTCTACGCGTGCCTGGTCGCGCTGATGTCCGTCGGACCGGGCGAACACCAGCGCGTCGAGGGACTGGTGGCCGAGCAGCTGGCCACCGGCGGCAGTGCGGCGAAGGTGCGATCGAGCGCCGGTGCGCTGGTCGAGGGCATCAAGGCGCTCGACGCGCGCAGCATCGTGCTGGTCACCCCGTATATGCGGCCGCTGGCACAGCAGGTCGTGGACTACCTCGAAGCCGAGGGCATCGAGGTATTGGATTGGCGCGCACTGGAAGTCGCCGACAATGCCGAGGTCGGCTGCATCCCGGGCGAGCGCGTGCTCGAGGCCGCGCGCTCGCTGGATCGCTCGGGCGCGGACGCGCTGGTGATCTCGGCGTGCGTGCAGATGCCCTCGCTGGATCTGGTGCAGGCCGCCGAAGACGAATTCGGGCTGCCGGTGCTCTCGGCGGCCACCGCCGGGGCATACAGCCTGCTGCGTGCGCTCTCGCTGCCCGTCGACCTGCCCGATGCCGGGCGGCTGTTGCGCGCGGACGCGAACCTCACCGCCCTCGCCTGATTCGAGTATCGACCGGAGGAATCATGTCCCCACTAACCCATACCGTCCGCGGCGTCGATCACGTCGCCTATCCGACCTTCGATCCGGCCGGCACCGTCGAGTTCTACCGCGATGTACTCGGATTCCCTGTCGTGCACTCGATTTGCGCGGCGGGATGGGGTCCGGACAAGCATCCGGACTTCATCCACTTCTTCTTCGATATCGGCAACGATGATCGGCTGGCGTTCTTCTACTACTTCGGGACCACACCCTTCACCGACGGGCCGCAGGGCGACGCCTATTCGAGTTTCGGTGCCGACGTGCCGATCTGGTTCATTCGCTCGCGGCACCTGGCCATTCACGTGGACAGCCAAGACGAGCTGCTCGAATATCGGCGGCGGCTCGATGCCAGCTCCTGGCCGGTGGAGATGCAGATCCAGCACGAGACCATCGAATCGATCTACACCCACGACCCCAACGGGTACATGATCGAATTCACCAGGGCCATGCGGCCGGTCACGCCGCAGGAGGATCTGGACGCCAATATCACCATCGACGCGCTGGTCGATATCGTGCGGGCGGGCGATCCCACCATGGATAAGCTGCTGTGCCGCAAGGCCGATCTGATCACCGAGCGCGCGCAGGCCTGGCAGGACGGCCAATCCGCTTCCCGCGCTGGTGATGTCGACGCGGTGGTGAGTGCGCGATGACCACGCTGTACATGCTCGAGGTACCCGAGAACACTCCGATCGCGGCGGTCGCCGACGCCGATGCCGCGGTCACCGTGGACCGGGTTGGGCCGTATCTGCGGATCAGCGCCGACGGGCCGATCGTCATCGATCGGCGGGCGACCGGGGCTCGGCACGCCGTCTGGTATTCCAGCGTGGCGGGGCTCGCAGACTCTCGAATCACCCAGTGGGACAAAGACGCCATGCGAATCGAGCCGCGATGACCGAGACCGTACACCTGGGTGCGGGGCGCTATATCGAGGCGCGCGTCGCCCCCGACCGGACGGTGACCACCGTCCACGAGCTGGTCACCGCAGACGGGGCGAAGGTCTCCGGGGTGCTGCGCACCGTACCGGGGGCGAAAGTCGTTGTCTGTCTTATGCATCCGCGCCAGGACCTCACGCATCACGTGCTGGTTCCGGAACTGCTCGCGAGCGGGTTCGCGGTGTGGACGCAGGGCACGCGCTCGCCGAACAATGACATCAACCTGGTGCACGAGCAGGCGCTACTGGATGTCGCGGCGGGAATGCTCTTGCTGCGCAACCTGTTCAACACCGTCATCACCCTCGGGCACTCCGGCGGTGGCACGCTGTATGCCTTCTATCAGCAACAGGCCGCGCTCGCTCCGGAATCGCGGCTCACCCATACCCCCGCTGGGCGGCCGATCGATCTCGCGGGCGCGGAGATGGCGCTGCCGGATGCGGCCATTTTCCTTGCCCCGCACCCCGGTCAGGGAGCGTTGCTGCTGCGGTTGATCGATCCGTCGGTTTCCGATGAGGCCGATCCGCTCTCGGTAGACGCCAGTCTCAATCCCTTCGATCCGGGCAATGGTTTCGCCGAACCCCCGCACGCCTCGCAGTACAGTCCCGAATTCGTCGAGCGGTATCGCCGCGCTCAACGCGAGCGGGTGGCGCGCCTGGACGACATCGCCCGAACTCATATCGCCGAGACAGAGAGGGCGCGTGCACTTTTCGCCGAGACCAAGGATCCCGTATATCGCCGGGCGGTGCTCGCGCCGCGACTGCTTACCGTGTATCGCACCGACGCGGACCTGCGATTCACCGATCTCGCGCTGGATCCGAACGACCGGCCCTACGGATCACTGTTCGGGCGTCGACCTGATCTGACCGATTACGGTCTAGTCGGCTTCGGGCGCATCAGCACCCCCGACGCCTGGTTGTCGACCTGGTCCGGGTTGAGCAGCAATGCCGAATTTCTGCGCTGCGCACCGGGTGTGACGACGCCGACGCTGTTCATCGAGCTCACCGGTGATCAAGCCTGCTTCCCCGAGGATGCGAAGGCCATGGTGGACGCGCTCGGGGCTCGCGACAAGACATATCTGCGGGTGCCCGGCACGCACTTCGGCGGTGCCATCGCCGAAGGACAGCCCACGGGCGCGCAACTGGCCGCGGCCGAGATCGCCGAATGGATAGGCGGATTGGCCCGATGAGCGATCCGACGCAGGACTCACGCGTTGCGGTGGTGACCGGTGGCGGCAGCGGTATCGGGGCCGCGATCTCGACCCGGCTGGCCCGCGACGGCATCGCCGTCGCGATCCTCGATCGCGATGAAAACGCCGCCGGGGCAACCGCGGCGGCCATCGAGCGCGCGGGCGGCACCGCACTTGCGGTGGTCGCCGACGTCGCCGACGAATGCGCCGTCGACACCTCCATCGCGCGCATCGCCGATCGACTCGGCCCGCCCACCGTGCTGGTCAACAATGCCGGAATCACCCGCGACCACCTGCTTTTCAAGATGACCGTGCAGGACTGGGACGCGGTGATCGGTGTGCATCTGCGCGGCGCGTTCCTGCTCAGTCGCGCGGTGCAATCCCACATGGTCGACGCACGCTGGGGCCGCATCGTGAATCTGTCGAGCATCTCGGCACTGGGTAATCGCGGGCAGGCCAATTACGCCGCGGCCAAGGCCGGTCTGCAGGGATTCACCAAAACCCTGGCCATCGAACTGGGGCGCTTCGGCGTCACCGTCAATACCGTCGCGCCCGGCTATGTCGAGACCCCGATGACCGCGGCCATGGCGGACCGGCTGGGCATCACCTTCCAAGAGCTGGAAGCCGAACTGGCACAGCATGTTCCGATCGGGCGGATCGGACAGCCCGACGATATCGCTGCGGCGGTCGCCTTCTTCGTGCGTGCGGACTCAGGTTTCGTCTCGGGTCAGACGCTCTATGTCGCCGGTGGACCGGTCAACTGAGATGAATAGTGAAAATGGAGAGCACACAATGGGTTCCGCACACTTCGTAATCCGTGGGGCACGTGTCTTCGATGGCCGCGAGGTACTCGATCGCGCCGATGTATTGGTCAAGGACGGGCGCATCGCCGCCGTCGGCACGGTGGCTGCGCCGGTGGGAGCCGAGGTGGTGGACGGCACCGGGAAAACCTTGATTCCCGGGCTGATCGACGCGCACGCACACGCGAAACCGCCCGCATTGGCGCAGGCGATCGTCTTCGGCGTCACCACCGAACTCGATATGGGTTCGGACCCCAAGTGGATGCTCGGCGAGCGCGAAAAAGCCGCCGTGCGTGACGATGTCGCCGACGTGCGCTCGTCCTCGTTCGGTACGACGGTGCCGGGCGGGCACCCGTCCATGCTGATCGGATCCTTCTTCGAGGAACAGTTCCCGACCGTCAGCACGATCGACGATATCCCCGGGTTCGTCACCGATCGTCTCGCCGAGGGCGCCGACTACATCAAACTGCTGATCGACGACGGTTCCGCCATGGGTCATGACTCGCCGACCCTGAACCCGGCAATGGTCGCCGCCATCGTCGGTGAGGCGCACCGGCACGGCAAAATGGCGCTCGCGCACGTGACCACCCTCGAAGGCGCGCGTCAGGCCGTGGATGCGGGTGTCGACGGCCTGGTGCACCTGTTCATGGACACCGAACCCACCGCCGAGATCATCGAGCACATCCGGCAGGCCGGAATCTTCATCATCCCCACGCTGAGCACGCTGGGCTCACTGGCGGGGGAGACCACCGGCGAAGCCCTCGCCCACGACCCCCGAGTCAACAACCTTGTTCCCGATGCATGGCACGAAAACCTCTGTGCCTGCTGGAAATTGGGCGGCGAGTCCAAACTCGAATACTCCCTCGCGGCCGCACGCATGCTGCATGAGGCGGGGGTTCCGGTGCTCATGGGCACCGACGCCGCCAGCCTCGGCGTCTTCGGAACCGCACACGGCGTGAGTGCCCACGGCGAACTCGCCCTGCTGGTGCGCGCCGGACTCACCCCCGTCGAAGCCCTGCGCGCGGCAACCTCCTTGCCCGCCAAGCATTTCGGCCTCACCGACCGCGGAGCCATCGCCCCCGGCCTGCAAGCCGACCTGGTTCTCATCGACGGCGACCCCACCACCGATATCAGCACCTCACTATCGATCGACACCGTCTGGCGACGCGGCTCACGCCTCGACCGCGAGCACTACCGCGCCCAGCTCGCCACCTCGGCGGCCAAGGAATGAGCCCGATGCACCGACGAACCGCACTGATCACCGGCGGCTCGGCCGGAATCGGCAAAGCCATCACCACCATGTTGATCACCGAAGGCTGGGCTGTAACCATCTGCGGCCGCGACCAAGCCAAACTGGACGCGACCGCAAAAGAACTGGGCGACAACGTAACCGGAGTAGCAGCCAACCTGGCCGACCCCACCGCCCCCGACCTCCTGCTCACCCGCCACCTCGAACACCACGGCACCCTCGACCTCCTGGTGAACAACGTGGGCATCGGCAAACTCAGCCCGATCGAATCCAAATCCGATAAGGACCTGGACCTGGAAATAGCCCTGAACTTCCGCTCCGCCTTCCGACTCCTCCGCTCCTGCATCCCGAGCCTGCGTGCCTCAGCGGCAACCCACGGCAAAAGCACAGTCATCAACGTCAGCTCCCTGGTAGCCCGCCAATCCCCACCCAATGTCTCGGTCTACGCCGCCACCAAGGCCGCCCTGGTAGCACTGAGCCACTCGGCCCACGCCGAACTGAGCCGCGACGGCATCCAAGTAACCGCCCTCCTACCAGGTTTCGTCGAAACCCCGGGCACCACCTGGGCACAGCCCTCCGCAACCGAGCCCATGATGACCGCCGACGACGTCGCAGAGGCGGTGCGCTTCCTGCTGCGCACCTCCGCCCGCTGTTTCGTACCGGAACTCATGCTGACCACCGCGGGCCCGGGAATCCTGCACTCACCCGTCGATTGGGAAGCCGACGACTGACCTCAGCCGCCGTAGGCGGGCAGGATCGCTCCCGAGACCGGAGCCCCGGCCTCGGTAACCAGGTGCACCAACTGGTCGGCGATCTGTTCGGGGGTCGTGGCATGCTCGAGCGCTTCGGCCGGAAGGAACGAACGGTTCTTCGGATTGTCGATCAGTTGCGGCGCAACCGCATTGACGCGGATTCCCGACGATCGCAGTTCATGGTTCAGCACCACGACGAGATGGTTCAGCGCGGCCTTGCTGAGGCTGTAGGCCGCGATACCCGCATCGGCGTCGGTGCCGAAACGAGAGGATACGAACGCGATCGAGCCGCCGCCCGCCGACTGCATATGCGGCACAACCGATTGCGTCAACCAGAGGGCGGGACCGAGGTTCACGTCCATCATCTGGCGGAGTTGGTCGGGCTTGGTGGACAGGGCATCGCCCAGGCCGTACATGCCAATCGTATTGACCAGCACCGAGGGTATTCCGACCTCGGTCACCGTATCGTCCACAATCCGCTGTGCCGCTTCGGGATCCGCCGCATCGCCGACAATCCGCGCCACCTGGGTCGGCAACGCAGCCAGCCCGTCGGCGTTGCGGTCGGCTCCCGCCACGCGGTAGCCCACTGCCAGCAGCTTGTCCACGACCGCGCGGCCCAGCGGGCCGCCCGCGCCGACTACCAATGCCACATGTTCGCTCATGGCATACCTTTCTCGGTCGAGCCCGGGCGTATCAGGGATGGATCTGGGAGCCGACGCCCTTGTCCAGGCGCAGTGACTGCATGATCATGAATGTGGTTGTGTACGTGAGGGGTTCGACATCGGCCGCGCCGAGCACCCCGGTGTATTTCGCCACAACGGATTCGGTCGCGGTCTTGGTCACTTCGGTGAGGTAACCGTTCACCCAGCCCCAGTGATTCGGCGGGTACTTCGCCAGATACGGCGTCGGATCGACCGATTCCAGTGCCTTGTACGAGGCGGCGACGATATCGGCGATATAGGCCTGGTGCAGTTCCACATCCTCGCGGGTCCCGAGCCGCCCCAGATGTCCGCCGATCAGTTTCGTCCAGGAGTATCCGAGCGCCTGCCCGGGCGCATCGATGTACCCCGGCATGTCCTCGCTCAGATTGGCATTGAAAATCGGCACCCACCCCGGATTGATGACATCGACCAGCATCAACGCGTCATGGTCCGGGAAATGGATGAAGATATTGTCCGGCGTGTGATTCGGGCCGTGGAAAGCGAGTTCGACGCGTTCGCCACCGACCTCGAGGGTGTAGGTATCGGTGAAGGTGACCTCCGGCGCGGGGCGGTTCGGATCGTCATCACGCAGCAGCCGACGGCGAGTCTCCTCGTGACCGATCAGAATCGCACCGGGGAACAGACTCGCTGCCCCGGCATGGTCGGCGTGGTGATGCGAATAGACCAGATGGGTAACCCGGTTCGTGGTGCCCTCGACCGCGGTGACCTCATCGATCGCGCGCCGCAGATTGTGCCCGATCGTCGGAGGAGCGTCGAAGACCACGACCCCTTCGCCCGTAGCGAGAAAGGCCGACAGATACACACTGTCACTGACCCAGAACAGGTTTCGCTCTACCCGCTCGACGTAATACCCCTGCTCGTTCAGCACCGACCCGACAGCGACATCCGGCAGGGCGGCGTAATCCGGCAACTGAGCCGATTCAACCGGTGTGGACATGGTTACTCCTTCGGCGGGGCCGTCCGTGCGTCCGCCGGTTTCGATCCGGCGCTCGGACTTGGCACAGTGCAGAAGAGCATCGCCACGATCCAGGTGAATCGTCATCACCTGATCCTGGTGAGTCCCGCCTCGAGAGATTTTGTCCGCCAACACCTTCCCCGCATCACCTGCGGCTCAAGGTGTGCGCAAGCGGTTTCGAATATCGGGTTTGAGGACCTTGCCGATCTTGGAGCGGGGTAGATCAGACCAAATCTCTATCTGCTTAGGCGATTTCACTCCGCTGAGCAGGCTTCGCGCGTGCGCGCGCAGCTCGTCGGCGGTGGCGGTGTGACCGGCGTGCAGTTGGACAACGGCGGTGACGCGTTCGCCCCATTTGTCGTCGGGGAGGCCGATGACGGCGCAGTCCTGGACGGCGGGGTGGCTGAGCAGGGCCTGTTCTACTTCGGCGGAGTAGACGTTGAAGCCGCCGGTGATGATCATGTCTTTGGCGCGGTCGACGACGAAGAGGTAGTTGTCGGCGTCGAGGTAGCCGATGTCGCCGGTGTGGTGCCAGCCGTAGCGGGAGACGTCGGCGGTGGCTTCGGGGTTGTTGTGGTAGCCGGCCATGACCAGGGGACCTTTGACGACTATTTCGCCGCGTTCGCCGGTGGGGAGCAGGTTTCCGGCCTCGTCCATGATGGCGACCTGGGTCAGGGGTGTGGGGCGGCCCGCCGAGGCCAGGCGTTCGGTGGCGATGGTGCCGTCGCGGTGGAAGTGGTCGGCGGGGGACAGGGTGGAGACCATCATGGGGGCTTCGGATTGGCCGAAGAGCTGGCCCATGACGGGGCCGATTCGTTCGAGGGCTTCGGTGAGGCGGGTGGTCGACATGGGGGCCGCACCGTACCAAAGGCATTGCAGGGAGGAAAGATCGGTGCTCGAGAGCGCGGGGTGGTCGAGCAACATGTAGATGAGGGTGGGCGGCAGGAACGAGTGCGTGATGCGGTGCTGTTCGATCCGGTGCAGATAGTCACCGAGATCGGGTGCCGGAAGGATCACGATCTCCCCGCCTAAGGCCAGGATCGGAAAGCACAGCACACCCGCGGCGTGCGTGAGCGGGGCCAGAGCGAGATAGCGCGGCCGCTCATCGAACGGGTAGCTCATCAGAGTGAGCGCGGTCATGGTCTCGATGCTGTGGCCGGTGAGCCGAACTCCCTTGGGACGCCCGGTGGTTCCGCCGGTGCCGACCAGCATGACGAGGTCGTCGATCGGATCGGCCTGCCACGGTGTGGGCGGTATTCTCCCGATCCACTCGGCGAACCCGATCGCACCCTCGACCGCGCCGTCCAGGCAGATCGCGGTGGTCACGCCGGGCAGCTGCGGCAAGATTTCCTTCACCAGCGGCGCGAAGGACTCCTGGAAGATCAGGTAGGTGCAGTCGAAAAGCTCCAGCAGATCCCGGTTTTCGGCGGCATCGTTGCGCGGATTGATCGGGCACCACACCGCGCCCGCGCGTGCGATGCCGAAAACGCAGGTGAAGGCCGTGATGTCGTTGGCGGACAGGATCGCGACCTTATCGCCGGGGCGAACACCGGACAGGTGCAACGCGCGGGCGATCTGCCACGAAAGCTGTTGCACCTCTTGATAGGTACGGCTCTGCCCGCCGGCGGTGAGGCAGGGCGCTGCGGGACCGAGGGACGCACCCTTGTCCAGGTAGTCGGTCAGACGCATTGCATAACCTCCGTGAAACCTACTGGGGGATAGAAGAATTCGGGCCGCCGACGCCGATTGCAGGGGTTGCGCCGGCGGCCCGATGCGTGATCAACGGTGCACGGTCAGAATCGGCTCCGAAACCAATCCGAACGCGCGCAGCACCCCGAGCAGTTCCCGGTGCCCGAAAGCCTGACAGGCGGAGGCGAATCCGACCTGTTTCGGCCGCGTCTGCAACAGGGCGTTGGCGGCGTACGCCTGCAGCAGTCCGGTCTGCTTGTAGTTGCAATTCCCGTAGATCACACAGTGCGCGCGCCCCAACGGCCCCGACGCGTGGACCGAATCCAGCGAGGTGTTGATGCGCGGGTTCTCGCGCGGCGGCATCTCATCGCGCACGGCTGCCGCCTGCTCGGTGAGCACCCGGAGCTTCTCCTCGGGCGGCAGATCCTTCACCTGTTCCAGGACCGCGGCCACGATCAACGGCACGCCCTGCATGAGCGCGCGATCCGCGACTCCGCCCAACACTTTGACGTTCGCCACGCGCGGATCGTGCTTGAACCACACCGGATGTGAGGTCCCGCCCCACGGCAGCGCGAGGCCGATCTCATGCTGGCCGGGTACCACCACGTTGTACAGACCGGCATCGGCCGGCCATTCCACGTACCGGTTCTGCTCCAGGTAGTACGCCTTGGCCAGCGCGGCATTGACCAGAATGGTCTTGGTGGACGCGACGGTCGGGAAGCCCTTCCAGATCACCTGGATATCGAGGGTGTCCAAACCCGGTGTCTCCAAGCAGATTTGGGCGGCGATCTCACCGGTGGTGTACATCTGCGCGATACCGGGGGACAGCAGCAGGCCCTGCGCCGCCATTTCCGCGCCGTACTGCTCATCGCAGTCGATGAGCCAATCCTGTTCGCCGGTGGTGTCCAGATAGTGTGTGCCCGCGGCGATGCACGCCTTGACGACCTCGTGGCCGTACTGCGCGAAAGGGCCGACGGTATTGCAGACCACCGACGCGCCGCGGAACAGTTCGGTGAGCGATTCCACCGAATGCGCGACCTCGACCGTCTCATATTCGACGGTGTCGATACCGGGGATGTGGTCTATCGCCTCCTGCAGGCGGGTCTTGTCCCGCCCGGCCGCGATGAACGGAATCCCGTACTCGCGCAGGTATTCACAGATCAGTCGGCCGGTGTAGCCGGAAGCGCCATAGACGACAACGGGTTTGGTGCTCATATCTTTCGGACCTTTCGTGGTTCCGGTGCTCACATGCCCATGCCGCCGTCGACCGGAAGACCGGCCCCGGTGATGAAGCGGGCGGCGTCGGAGGCGAGGAAGACGACGGCGTCGGCCATATCGGCGACTTCACCGAGGCGGCCCTGCGGGGTCTGCGCGATCACCGCGGCAACGGCCTCGTCCGCGCTGCCGAACAGGCCGATCTCGGCGACATCGCTCGCCAGCTGCGCACCCATCTCGGTGGGCACCAGGCCCGGGTACACGCAATTGACCCGGACGCCGTAGCCGAGTTTGCCGGATTCCATGGCGGCGACCCTGGTGAGCCGGTCGACGGCGGATTTGGTCGCCGAATACACCGAAATGCCCGGGAATGCGATTGTCGCGGCGACCGAGGCGATGTTCACGATCGCACCGCCCCGGCCTGCCGCGCCGCCGGGCCGCATTGCCCGGAACGCGTGCTTGATGCCCAGCGCGGTGCCGAGCACATTCACCTCGAGCATGCGACGCACCTGCGCCGGATCGAGATCCACTACGAGACTTGTGATTTCGACACCGGCATTGTTGACCACGATGTCGAGACCGCCGAGCGCGGCGACCGTATCGGTGATTGCGTGTTCCCAGCGGTCGTCATCGGAGACGTCGAGTGGGACGAATTCCGCGGTGGTTCCGGTCGCGCGCAGTGCCTCGGCGGTCTGTTTGCCGAGATCCTCGTTGACATCGGCGATGGCGACGGCGGCGCCCGCGCGAGCCAGCGCCTCGGCCATTCCCGCGCCCAGTCCGCGCGCCGCTCCGGTGACCAGCGCATGGCGCCCGGCCAGGTCATACCCACTCATCAGGGATCTCCTCTTCGAGATGGCTTGTGTTGCTCGACCACTCATTACGCGCCGGCGGGGGATGAGATGTGAGTCACAGTACGCAAAACTTTGGACAGTCGTCAAGACTTTTCTTGACGACTGTCCAAAGTCAAGCGGCGGATCCGTTGTGACCCGCGATACACTGAGCGGGGTCCCACCCGTGTGACAGGGCAGATGAGAGGAGGCGCGGTGACCGAAATCGTCGAGAAGCGGGCTCGTATCGCCCGCCGCCAGGTTGACAAGTTCGCTGAACGTCGAGCCCAATTGGCAACCGCGGCACTGGATGCGCTGGCTGAACTCGGCTACGCCCGCACCAGCCTGCGCGAGATCGCCCAGAAATCGGAGTTCACGCACGGGCTGCTGCACTACTACTTCAGCGACAAGGTCGAACTGCTCACCCACGCGGTGCAGCAGTACGAGGCGGTCTGCGTGACCCGATACGACGACATTGTCGCCGCGGCGACCACCGCCGATGGACTACGCACCGACTTCAGTGATGCGATGGCGGGCACGCTGGCAACCGATGCCGCCCTGCATCGTCTCTGGTACGACCTGCGCAATCAGGGACTGTTCGAGGAATCGTTCCGCGAGGACGTCATCGATATCGACGCCCGCCGCGAACGCATGATCGCCAATGTCGTGGTGCGCTATGCCGAACTGGCCGAAAGTCCTTTGCTCATCAGCGAATCCATGGCCTACGCGACCTTCGACGGACTGTTCCAGCGAGCGCTGCTACTGCACAACGCCGGTGCCGCCGATGCGGTCGAGGGACTGCGCCGCGATGCGGCGGCCCTGCTCGACCTGACCATCGGACGGCACCGGAGCTGACCACTACTTCAGATGTCGGGCGAAGAACCGATTCGCTTCTTCACCCGCGTGCTGCGGAACGCCGGTGTGCCCGCCCATATTGGCGTTGAGCGCCTTCTCTTTCGAGCCGAAGGCATCGAACAGATCCAGCGCCATCTGCCGATCGTTGCCCTCATCGTCCCACTGCAACAGCACGTGCAGCGGAATGGTGACCTGCCGGGCTTGTTCGATAATGCTGCGCGGCACATAGCTTCCCGCGAACAGCACCGCGGCCGAAACGCGCGGCTCGACGATCGCCAGCCGAACGCCGACGGAGATGACCCCGCCCGAATACCCGACAGAATCGCCGATCTCGGGCAGTTCCTGCACGGCGTCGATGGTGGCCTGCCATTCGGGAACCGACTGTTCGACCAGCGGAAGGATGAGCCGGTCCACGATGTCATCGCTGACCGGCTGACCGGCCTGAATAGCCTGTCGCAGATCGGCTCGGGCTTGATCGGCAACCGCAGAACTCGGCCGATCCCCGCTGCCCGGGAGTTCGATGGTGACAGCGGCGTACCCTTCGGCCACCGCGCTCCGCGCCCGCGCCGCCACTCGCGGGTACATCCGCGGTAGTCCACCGGGATGACCGACGAGAATCAAAGGTGCTGGCGTAGAGGAGGATTCGGCGGTCCACAAGATGCCGGGGACCTCGCCGAGGGTGAATTCGCGCTCGATAACACCGTCATCGAGCAGCTTCTCAGAAGTGAATTGCATGGTCGTGCCTTTCGGGAGTGCTCAGGAATGGCGCTCCCGGACGACCTATCGCCCGACCGTGACCCCAGAGGGGAGCACCCATATCGATATAACGTTCACGGGTACCACCTCCTCATTCGCTCACACGGCCCCCGGACTGTATCAGCGGTCCCCGCCGCCGGGCAAAAGGATTTAACCTCGTGTCGAATGTCGGTGCGCACCGATATCGTGGGTGGCCGTGTACGAGATTGCCGAGCTTGCGGGTTTTTGTGCGGCACACGGGATCTGGAGTGTGTCCGATTCCGATGTGTTGATCCCGTTGATCGGGTACGTCCATGCCGACGGGACCAAAGGTATGGAGCGTTTCCTCGACGACGATGTCGCTGACTCAGCAGTGGCAGCCGAGGAGAGGCTGGCTGACAGCCCAGTGGGTTGGCTACGCGCCGTGCTCGTCGTCGATGCCTACCTGCACCTGGACAGAGGGCGGACCGATGCGTTGATGATCAAGGCCGTCGAATTCTCCCTGAATCCCCGGTCGATGCGGATCGCCGTTCCCTACCGGCACCATTCGACGGCGGAGGGTTTCGCTGTGTACCGGCCGAAATTCATGGAGGCACACGGTTTCGGCGATTCCGACTTCGACACCCTGGGAGCCGCGTTCTACGCGGGCGTCGACTCCCACGAGAAGGCGGCGGCGGTATGGAACGCTCACCTGCTGAACGAATCGGCCTGACGCGCTCAGGACAGTTTCGCTTCGGGGGCGAAGGCAGGCAGGCGTTCGAGGCTGGTGCGGACGGCTTCGGCGCCGTATTCGAACATCTGGCGTTCGTAGTCGTCGACAGCGCTGATCAGGTTTTGACGGCCTTCGTTGGCCTCGATCAGGCTGCGGCGCAGCACGTCTGCGTCGCGCAGGGCGGTGTTCGCGCCGTTGCCGCCGGTGGGGGAGGTGGCGTGGATGGCGTCACCGAGGAGGGTGACCGGGCCGGGAGTCCAGCGCTGGCCGGGGTGGACGACTCGGATGGACAGCAGGGCGCTGTTGTCGGGGTCGGCCTGTTCGATGAGGGCACGCAGTTGCGGGTGCCAGCCGTGCATGTGAGAAAGGACGGCGTCCTGGGCGGTGGCGTTGTCGAGTGAGCCGTTCGGGGGCAGGATCATGGCCCAGCGCACGTAGTCGCCGATATCGGGGAGGGTGACTTCGGGGGCGAGTTGTTCGGCGGCCTGCTTGGGCGGGGTGCGGAACTGCATCGCGCCGAGCAGCAGGCTGACGCCGTCTCCGGCGATCTTCGAGCCGAAAGCCTTTGAGATGTCGGCGAATTCGTCGGTGAGCGGGGTGCGGCCGATGACGAACCGGACGCCGGTGTCGGTCGGGGTGGTGTCGGGTGACAGGACACCGCGGACCGCGGAGGTGACGCCATCCGCGCCGACAAGCAGGTCGGCGGTGGCCGGGTCGCGGTGGGCGAAGTTGGCTTGGACCTGACCGTCGGGCAGTACGTCGTAGCCGGTCAGCGCGGCGTCGGTGTGCACGGTGAGGCCGGTCAGCAGCAGGTGCCGCAGCACCTGGCGATCGACCACGATGCCGGTGCGGCTCGCGCCGAGTTTGCCGATCTCATTGAGCTGCGGGTCCAGGATGAGCTGTTCGGCGGAGGCTTCCATGACGATCTCGTCGAGCAGTGGATGCCAGCGCGTGGGCAGACAGTCGCGGACGGCCTGGAAACCGATCGGGTTCAGCACGAGGCGGTAGCCCTGAAAGCGGGCGACGATGCCCGGATCGCGCTCGAACACCTCGGCCTCGATTCCGGCGCCACGCAGACCCTGCGCGAGAGCTAGACCGCCCAGACCTGCACCGATAACGGAAACTCGCATCACACACCTCCGGAAACACCGACACGAACAAAGTTCGTTCTGACGATCTAAGTTCTAATGGACGAACTAAGTTCGTGTCAAGCTATAGTTTCCGGTATGTCCGCCGATGCCCGCCAACGCCGCGCAGCCCGCCACGCCCAACCCGCCGCGGAGACCGCCGCCCCCGCGCCGCGCAAGACGCCGATCACCGTGGAACGGATCACCGACGCCGCGCTGCAGGTCGTGGCGACCGAGGGATATGACGCACTGACCATCCGCCGGGTCGCTACCGTGCTCGGCACCGGACCGTCCTCGCTGTACGCGCACATCGTGAACAAGACCGACATCGACGACCTGCTGATCGGCAAGCTGTACGCCGAAGTCGTTCTCCCCGAACCGAATCCGAAGTCCTGGCGTGAACAGCTACTCGACGTGTACACCCAGATCCGAGACCTGTACCTGCGCTACCCCGGCATCTCACGCGCCGCATTGGCTGCGGTGTCGACGAACCTGGAGACCCTCCGTGTCGGCGAAGGAATCCTGGCGATCCTGCTCGCGGGCGGCGTCGAACCCAAGACGGCCGGGTGGGCACGCGACGCCCTATCGCTCTACGTCAGCGCCTACGCGCTCGAGCAGTCGCTGGTCCAGCAGCGACGCGGTGGTCAAGATCAGGAATGGGTACTCAGCCACGACGAGCTGCTGGACCGCTTCACCGCACTCCCCGCCGACAAATTCCCCGAAACGCGCCGCCACGCCGCCGACCTGATCTCCGGCACCGCACCCGAACGCTTCGAGTTCACCCTCGGCCTGCTCATGAACAACCTGCTTCCCGCCAATTGACCTGAGCCGGTACGTGAGTCGTCGCCTGCCGTTCTCAGCGGAATGAAGGGCGACTCGGCGGCGGAGTGAATCCCTTGGGCCACACTGTCTTCGAGGTGTAGAAGATCCCGTCCAAGGTCACCGAGTCGAGCTTGGTGTTCGAGAGATCCGCATCCGCGAGATTGGCCCCGGCCATGTTGACGCCTTGGAGAAAGGCGCCTGAGAGATTCGCGTTAGCCAAATTCGCGCGGGCCATGTTCGCTCGCTGAAGAACAGCCCGTGACAGGTCAGCGTGGGTGAACTCGGTGTCCGTCAGTCTCGCGTGGGTGAACAGGGCGCCGGACAGGTTCGCCCCGTCGAACTCGGCTCCGGTAGCTTCGATATCGACCAGTGCCGCGAGCCCCATATCGGCCCCGGAGAATTGTGCGCCGCGCACGTCGCCTCCGGAGATATTCACGTCGGCCAGTCTCGCGTCATTCAATCGCGCACCGGCCAAACACGTTCGCAGCAAATCGATTTGACGGCCATTCTCACCCGTGATGTCCCGCCGGGCGATCACGGTCAGCGCCGCCTGGATGTCGGTCGGTAGTCGCGTATCGGGATCATGGGCATCGATCACCGTGCCGGCCGCAGGGCACACCGAAACCGGACTGTGAGTGCGCACGAACGCCGACACGATATCGACCACGGTCGGGTGATCGGCTGGAGAATCAGCCGAGAGCCGCTCGAGCAGATAGATACCGCCGACCCGAATATCGAGCTTGTCGGACCCGAGGTTATCGAGCGCATGACTGAATCGTTCGGTCACCTGGCTCCGCTCGGAGAGCCGGTATTGATCGCGCGTGGCCTGCAAACTCTGCCCGGTGAACCACACCCCAGCCACCGCGGCGACCACCACCGCTACCGCGGCAGCACCGACGGCGACACGCCCCACTCCCGACCAACTCACTAATCGTCCGAGCGATCCTGGCGGCAACCGGCGTCGCCACCGAGGCGGTACTGCAGAGCCCATGCCAGCCATCATGACGGCTCCGAGCCGGGCGCCCTATACGACTGACCTAAGGCATGTGACCGATACCCGGGCACGGGTGCGCTTCGTAATGTCAACCGGGACATTCAGAATGAAGGAGCAAGGCATGAAAGCGCACGTCAGCTCGATTCTCCTCGGCGTCCGGGATTTGGACCGGGCCAAGCAGTTCTATACCGAGGGGCTGGGCTGGAAGATCGCGAAGGACTTCGGTATCTCGGTGTTCTTCGAATCGGATGGCGCATCGCCCGTCGGCTTCTACGGCCGTGAGGGTTTGGCCGGTCAGGTGGGCGCGGACGCGGAAGGCAGCGGCTTCAGCGGCCTGGTGCTGACCTACGTGGTCCGCAGCGAAGGACGCGTCGACGAGATCGTCGCGGAAGCCGAAAAGGCCGGTGCCACAATCCTCAAGCCCGCTGCCGCGCTGCCCTGGGGTGGATACGGCGGCACCTTCGCCGATCCCGATGGTTACATCTGGAGCGTGGGATACAGCGACCAGGGCACCGATCAGCCCTACGCGGAGTAACTCCGGCCGCCTGCCGCACTGCCCTGGGCGGTGCGGCTCTATGGTTCATACCGTGGCAGAACAAGATTGGTTCGGCGGTGATATAGCGGCGTTGCGGCAACCGTGGGATGCGTTCGGCGAGAGCGACTTCGAATGGAAGTCGCGGTGCCGGGGGCTGGTTGATATTGCGGTGTTGATGGCTTCGGATGAGCCGTCGCTGGCCGAGTACCTGCGATGGGCACCGGCGTTGAGTTTGCGCGCTCAACTCGATGAGGTCGATGTGTGGGATCTACTGACTGATGACGATCTCGAACTCACCGTCGTCGATCTCGATGACATCGACGTGGACGAGTTCGAGACCGACCAATTCTCGAGCGATGGGTTGGCGATTCTGCTGTCGGGGCTGCGGTCCATGGGTTTGCTGCTGTGGACCGATTGGAAGGCGAACCCGTGGGAGATACGCGACGGTCTGCGGGCGCTGCATTCGTATCCGGTGGGAATGTCGTGGGAGTGGTTCGAGGCGGCGGCACAGGACTACGAGGTGACGGCCGAGACCGGCGAGCGATTCCACGAATTGCTCGCCGAGCACAGCCGCGCCGCCGGGGCCGCGATGGTCTCGATCAATACCGAGTCCGATTCGGTGGCTCTGGGATTCATCCCCATCGCGCAGGCGGACGCGGCAGTCCTTCGAACCTCGGAGGACATCGAGGTGCTACCCCGCATCAGGTGAGGTGCGGAGCTCCTGCACCAGGCCGATGGTGACGCCGTTCGGGCCGTAGATGTAGCAGTAGCGGTAGATGTCCTCGTAGTGGGTGACGATGCCGACGAGTTCGGCGCCGTGGGGGCGGAGGCGGGCGAGGGTGTCGTTGACGTCGTCGACGACGAAGGTCAGGCGAGGGATGCCGGGGACGTTCACCGGGGATGGCGTCGTGGTGCCGGTGAACAGGGGGGAGTGGAAGGTCGAGAGTTCGATTCGGGTGTGGCCGTCGGGGGTTCGGACCATGGCGATGTCCGCTTTGACGCCCTCCAGGCCGAGGAGCTCGTCGGCCCATTGACCGCCGACGCTCGCCTCACCCTCCAGTTCGAGGCCCAGTTCGACGAAGAACGCGACGGCGGCGGCGAGGTCGTCGACGACGAGCCCGGCGTGATCCATTCGGCGGACGGTCATGGTATTTCTCCTTCGGTTCGGTGTATCCGAGGCCCGTTCGGCTGCTCGTACTTCTGGGACGGAGCCGCCCGCGCGTTCTCGACATCCCTGGCGCATGAATTTCAAACTTCTTTCCGAGCGCGGTCGGCCAGCCCTATATTGGGCCACGGCAGAGTCGGTCCGGTGGGGTGGGCGGCTCGGCGAGCGAAAGAGTGCGTATGTCAGAGACCTTCACCGAGCGCGCCCGGCGCATCGTCGATTTCGCCACGGCGGAGGCCAGGGTGCGCGGGCACGACCAGGTCGGTTGTGAACATCTGCTGCTGGGTCTGATCGATGACGGCGACGGCATCGGTGCGAAAACGCTCGAAGGGCTTGATATTTCGCTCGTGGATCTGCGCACGCAGGTCGATGCGATCATCGGGCGGGGTGAGCCGGGGCCGCCGCTGGTCGAGTTACCCCGCACCGCGGGTGCGACGAGAGCGCTGGAGTTGGCGCTCGAGGAGGGGCGGCGGATCGGGCTGGAGTACGTGGGCAGCGAGACGATCCTGCTGGGTTTGGTCCGCGAGGGCGATAGCGTCGCGGCGCAGGTGCTGGTGCGGCTCGGTGCCGATCTGGAGCGGGTGCGCGCATGGATCCGGTGGCTGCTCACCGCCTACAGCGGAACCGGTCCGAGATCGACCGCACCGACATGGGCGCAGAAGTCTCCGCTGGAACGGTTCGGCCGCAATCTGACCGGGGAGGCGAATCGACTCGAGCCCGTCATCGGTCGTGACGACGAAATCCGCGAGCTGATGTGCGCTCTGCTGCGACGCGCCAGGCCCTATCCGATGGTGATCGGGGAACCCGGCGTCGGCAAGACCTCGGTTGTCGAGGGCCTCGCGCGGGCAATGGTTGCCGGGCCGGTCCCGAAAAGCCTGGCGCGCGGCCAGATATACACTCTCGAGCTGGATTCCCTCGTCGTCGGCAGCCGTGACCGTGATGAGGTGGAGGCACGGCTGGAACCGGTCTTCGAGGAAATCGCCGGGCGCGGCGACGTCATTGTGTTCCTCGATGACCTGCACACGCTGATCGGTGCGGGTGAGAGCTATTCGAGCCCGACCGCAATGTATCTGGCCGAAGCCATGCGATCCAGGATCTCCCGGCGTGGACTGCGGTTCATCGGCGCGACCACCCCGGACGGCTATGACGCGCTCATCGCGGCCAATCCCACTCTGCGCCACCGAGTTCAGCCGATCCAAATCGCCGAACCGACTATCGATCAGGCCATCGACATGGTGCGCGGGCTGCGCAAGGCGTACCAGTCCCATCACGGTGTGACCATCACCGACGCGGCAGTGACCACGGCCGTCACCGTGTCCCACCAATTCGTCAGTGCGCGAAAGCTTCCGGAGAAGGCGATCGCTCTGATCGACGAAGCCGCCGCGCGCGCCCGCATCGCCGATCTGCCGGACCTGCGCGAATTCGACGATGGAATCGCCGCTGCGCTCGAGGGTAAGTTCGCCGCCGTCGAGGCCGAGGATTGGGCTACGGCCGCCCAGTTCCGCGATACCGAAAAGCGCTTGATCGCCGATCGCTCGGTACGCGAGAAGGATTGGCAGGCACGCACTTCGGAGATGATGGTCGATCGCGAACAGGTGCTCGAGGTACTCACCGGCTGGACCGGAATCGCCCTGTCCACCCCCTCGAATCCGGACCCCGGCGTCGACGATCAGCAATAGGTGCGCAGGTCCTCGAGCCGTACCGGTTCGGTGGCTTCGAACGTGACACCGACGCCGTAGGGATCGCAGATCGGCAGTGCGCCCTCGGCGAACCGGAGCAGCCATTCACCGTCGGCGTAGAAGTTCAACTGCGGCAGATCAACCGGGAACGTCGACGGGTCGAACTCCCGAAACCTTTCCACCGCAATCGCATCCAGCCCGAATGCGGTCGCATCGGCCATCAGCGCCGCATGCAGAAATCGCAGACCGGCCAACAGGTATCCGTCGATATCGCGAATCACCTCGGCGATGAGCTCCTCATCCACCGATTCCCGTTCGCCGAGAAGGATATTCACCTCGACCGGATTCGGGTAGAGGGCACTGACCACCGGCCCCTGCGCAGACCACAGGGTCTGGCCGTCGGGGCCCGGCCCCGCCGCGAACGCTCCCACATCAGCAATGAACACGTTCATACATTAAGCGGCCCGACCGTGAGCGGTAGTCGGGCCGGGGGCGAGCGATATCGGCGGCCATGTCGTGGCCGTGCGCGCGGCACACCTCCGCGTAGCATTTGACCGGGCAGCTTCTCGGCCACCAGCCCGCTCCGTCCCAGCGCGACTCCCATTCCTCGCATTCAGCCCGCATGATCGAAGGAGTCCTCATGACAGCCCTGCCCGCATCCGAACTGGTCTTGGTTCCCGGCGGCACCCTCATCACCGCGACCCCCGAGGAGGGCCGAGCCCTCGCGCTGACCCTGGCACGCCACACCATCCACAACATCCAGCCCGATCTGGACAGGCTCAAAGAGGGCCGCCCGATCTACTCCGCCAACCCCGACAGCCTCATCGCCGCCGGACACGTGGTCGCGGTGGAGTTTCAGACCATCGCCGCCGCGAACAACTACTGGCGCGACTGAGACCCGATCGGCTAGCGAACCCCGTTCTCCCGCTGCGCCTTTCGCTTGGCCCGCGCCATCCGCAGCAGATAGGCCGGGGTCGGTGGCACCCAGCTCAGCTGGAGCGCCTGTCCGAGATCGTCGCGGTTGGCCCAGTGTTCGATCACCTTGCCATCCGCGATGCGCAGCCAATGTGACTGTGTGACAGCGAAACTCCGGCCGGTGGGCGGGAATACCTGATCGATCCGGCCATCCTCGCCATAGGCCACGAATGGTCCGACGTGCCGCCCGTGCATGATGGTGTGCACCGCCACCAGATCGCCCTCCACGACCGCATCCTCAATGGTGTGGCGCAGATCCGCGTAGGCGGCGCGCAACCAGAGTGCCGTGGCGAAATACGCGGCGGGCCCGCGTCCACGGGCAGCGGGCGGCTCGGCTTTGGCTTCCCGATTGGTCGCCTCCGGATGGATGATCGCGTCGAAATCGGCGCGCTCACCATCGGACATGATGTGCACCGAGCGAATCGCCAGGGCACGTGCGGCTTCGGCCGCGATCACGGATGTGCTGTTCATGGGACCTCGCAATCGATTGCGGAACGTGTCCCAGGATGTATCGGCCACAACGGGGTTCGCGTTCATTCGGCCGAATAGGGCAGGCGCACCTCGAAAATCTAGCAGCGCTAGACAAGCTGGCGCGCCGATGCTACCGTTGCTCCAGCTTCTAGCAACGCTAGAACTCATCGATTCGACGCACCGAGGAGCACCTGACATGACCTTCACCAGCAACGAGCAGCAGTTCCTCGCCGAGGCCGGAATCGGCCGTCTGGCAACGGTATCCCCGGACGGAGTCGTGCAGAACAACCCGACCGGCTACCGCGTGAACACCGACGGCACCATCGATATCGGCGGCATGCAAATGCGCGGCAGCCGCAAATACCGCAATGTCGAGGCAGGCAGCCGAGTTTCCTTCGTCGTAGACCAGCAGGTATCCCTGGACCCGTACGTAATCCGCGGCATCGAGGTACGCGGCACCGCCCAAGCACTCGACGACCAGGAGCCGCCGTCCCCGCACCAGGAGCGCGCGGTCATCCGCATCCTCCCCGAACGCGTCGTCTCCTGGGGCATCGACGGCGGATCCTTCGACTTCGTAGGCCGCGACGCCCGGTAGGTCGGTGAGGTGCCCCGTCCGTCACCGGCCAACCGGGTTCGAATGTCTACTGCCCATTCAATTTTCGAGACACCGGCTCACCGGAGCAGCAGAAGCTCAGACGGCCGAGGCGCGGGAGTCCGGGACGCCCTGGTAGTCGGGGAGGTCGACGCCGTTGATCGCGCGGTTGATCAGGTCCATATCCCATTCGGGTTCGGCACCCGGTTCGGCGGGCGGCGGGGGATTGAGGATGCTGGCCGCGTGCTGGCGGCCGATTTCCTGGTTGGCTTCGACGAAGGAGCGCATTGACTTTTCGTAGGCGGCGAATCCGGCTTCGGGGTTCCAGTCGGCGGCGGCAAGTTCTCCGGCCAGGAGGTACGCGCCGACCAAAGCGAGGCCGGTGCCCTGGCCGGACATCGGGGAGGAGCTGAACGCGGCGTCGCCGAGCAGGACCACTCGGCCGTTGGACCAGCGGTCCATCACCACCTGGGCTACCTGGTCGAGGTAGAAGTCGGGGGTGTCGTCAAGGTGGGCGAGGATTCCCGCGGCCTGCCAGCCCATTCCGGTCATCCGCTCGCGCAGCAGGCGCTTTTGGGCGTCGATATCGCGGTAGTCGACATCGAATTCGGTGATGGGGAAGGAGAACATGGCCATCGCGTGGGTGGGATCGGGAATGGGCCGCAGGCCCGCCGAGCGACCGGACTCCTGGTAGTCGATCAGGAAGCGGTCCAGTCCGAATTCATTGGGCACGGTGTAGAAGGCCAGCGCCATTCCGAGGTGACGGATGAACTTCTCGTGCGGGCCGAAAACCATCGACCGCAACGAGGAATGCAGGCCGTCCGCGCCGACCACGAAGTCGAATCGGCGCTTGTCGCCGCCGTCGAAGACCACGTCGACCCCGTCGGCGTCCTGGGTGAGTTCGGCGATGCGGTCACCGAAGATGTACTCGACGCCCTCTCGGGTGTCGTCGTAGATCACTCGGGACAGGTCACCGCGCAGAATCTCGATCTCGGAAATGTAGCCGTCGCCGCCGTCGTCATCGGCCCGAAAGGTCTCCAGCACTTGACCTTCCGCGTCCACGTTGTGGGCGCCGGCGGTCTCGGTGCGCGCCGCGCGCACCGCTTCGTCCAGACCCATCCGCCGGATGACCTCCTTGGTCACCCCGCGCGCGTCCACCGCCTGACCGCCGGGTCGCAACTCGGGAGCCCGCTCCACCACGGTCACCTCGGCCCCGCGCCGGTGCAGCCAATGGGCCAGCGCGGGACCCGCGATGCTCGCGCCCGCCACCAACACCTTGATACCGCTCACTGCGTCTCCTGCTCGCCGGTCCGGATCGCTGTCCGGAACACTCGCTCCTGATGCACCGCTGCCGGTGCATTCGGAGGTATCGACGGCGGAGCCATCCGAAATTCATCGGTGCCGCGAAGATTGTTTCATTCGGGGCCCGATATCGCCGGTGAACACTCGCGGGCGCTGAGCACGGGCATCGTGCTCAGCGCTGGACGCAGGTGGCTCCTTAGGCGAACTTGCCCGGGTTCGCCGCCACGGCGCGGCGCAGGGTGGGGCGGTTGGCGCGGTATTCGTCGACCACCGATTCGAGTTCGTGCGGGCTCGCGCCGTGCATGATCACCGAGTGACAGCCGAGATCGTATTCGCGCGAGATCTTGCGCACGCACTGCTCGGGAGTGCCATAGGCGGCCGAGTCCAGCCATTCGTCGGGGATGAGAGCGTCGAATTGCTCGAGCACCTCGACCGAGGCGGAGGCGTCGATGGGGCCCGCCGCCGCGGCGTCCTGGAACAGCTGCGTGGCGCGAATTCGCTCCCACACCTGCGGATCCCAGCCGTTGGCGCTGATCAGGATGTCGGCGTACGCCTGCAGGTAGGTCACCAGCCGGCCGGTGCGGCGACGCAGCTGATCCGCTTCGGAGAGGGCATCGCTCGCGGTCGCCAGGCAGGACCAGATCCGGACGCTGTCGGGGTCCTTGCCCGCGCGCTCGGCGCCACGCCGCACTGCCGCAACGGAATTCGCGGTCGCCTCGTCGGAGAAGAAGGTGTGCAGTACGACGAAGTCGCCGATCTCCCCGGCGAGTTCGAGGGTCTTGGGTCCCACGGCGACGAAGCCGATCGGAGGCGCTTCGTCGAGGCCGTTCTGGTGGTAGAGAACGGGCCATTTACCCGCGGGCCCATCGTGATTGATGATGGTTTCGCCGTCCCAGAGGCGGCGCAGAATGCCGACGAAATCGCGCAGTTGCGCCTCGGTGACCGGAGGCAGGCCGATCGCCTTCCAGTTCGCCGCCATGCCGCGGCCGAACGCCATGGCGTATCGGCCTTCGGTCATCGCCTGCATGGTGGAGCCGATGGTCGCGGTCACCATCGGGTGCCGGGTGTGGTGATTGGTTGCCGCAGCGGCGATTCCGAGGTCGGTGGTGCATCCGGCGAGGCCGCCGGACAGCACCGCGGAGTCCTTGACGGTCATGCGCTCGCCGATCATGCACGAGCCGAGTCCGAGGCGTTCGGCGTCGCGCGCCTCGGGCAGCAGCACGCGGGCGTCGGCGGGGTGGCGGGTAATGCAGTAGTAGGCGAGTTCGTTCAGTTGATCAGTCACGAGAGTGGTTCTTTCCCAGTAATTTTCGGCTTGGTTCTCAAGCGCCGAGTTCGGCGAGCAGCTCTTCGACGAGCGCCCGGTGATGCAGCAGTACTTCGATGTCCTCGGGGCGTTCCATCTCACCGAAATGGATCTGGCGTCCACCGGCGCGCATGAAGACCACGCTGTAGTTCAGGGCGGCGAACATCGTGTACCAGGTCAGGTCGCCCAGCTCCACGCCGGAGTGCGCGGCGTAGCTGGCGAGCACCTCGTCTTCGCGCATGAATTCCGGCATGCCGGGGAAGCCGAAGTTGTTCGCGATCGCGTGAAAGACGCGATGCCCGAACACGATCCACGCCACGTCGAGCTCGCGCGGGCCGATGGTCGCCATCTCCCAATCGAGCACCGCGACCGGGGCGAAGTCCCGGTACATGAGGTTGCCCAGGCGTGCGTCGCCCCAGGAGAGCACGGTCTCGTAGGTCGAGGGCTCGGGGAGATTGGCGCTGAGCCACTTCAGGATTCGCTCCACCAACGGCGACGGACCGATATCGCGGGCCGCGAACTCGTACCACGCCCGAGCCCGGTTGAGGTTGCGTTCGAGCACGGTGGCACCGGGCTGCTCCGGGTCCAGGAACGCGAAAGTCGTTGCCGCGTCCGGAATCGCGTGCAGCTGAGCGAGCGTCTCGACGGTGCTTTCCTGCACACGGCGCTGCTGCTCCGGGTCGGCCTCGAAGAGCCAGTTGCCGCCGAAGGTGTAGGGCATGACGTCGGGCGGCACCTGCCCGTCGACCCGGTCCATCAGCAGAAACGGAGTGCCGAGCACCTCGCCGGTGGGTTCGAGGAACCGCACCCGTGGGACACGGACGTCGCTGGTCTCGGCGACGATGCGCATGACATCGAATTGGTCAGGCAGGCTGTAGTTTTCGTACACCGGGAAGTCGCCGGGAGCCGGGACCACCCGGGCGATCAGTTCGGCGACCTGCGTGTCCCCGGCTTCGCGCCAGGTCAGCGTCAGGGTCAAAGTCTCCGCGGACATCCCGTTGCTGTCGATGCCGGACCCGAGCGTGAGCGTCGGATCGGCCCCATCGGGCAGCTGGGTCGCCAGCCATTCGGTGAGGCGCGGGATCAGGGCGGCGGGGTCGCGGCTGCTGCGCTGCAGCCGCATGCCCTGATCATCGGGAGACGGAGACATGGATCACTCCTGACTGAATTGCTAAGGGTGGAGGTAAGACTGGACCTCCCCTCCGCAATTGTCAACGAGGGTTCTCAAAGAATATGGGTTATTGCAGGTAGAGCGACATCGCATCGACGAGGCAGTGGCGCGCGTCGGTCAGTTCGGCGGGGGAGGCGAGCCTGCGCTCGTTATTGATCCCGCGTATGGCCATCGGAATCAGGGCTTGGACCCGATGCACCTTGTCCGCATCCAGGGGCAGGTCGGCCAGAAAGTATTCGAATGCCCGGAGCCAGGCGTTTTCGTACCCGGCCATCGCCGCGGTGGTCAGGGGGAAGACCTCGAGCCGCTCGTCCTGCGCGTTGGGCAGGCCCGCGCGCAATGCCTCGACCGCGCGCCCTTCGGGGGAATCCAGGATGGTCCAGATGGCATCGACCATCTCCCAGACCCGCTCGCGGATCGATCCGGTGACCTGCGGCCAGATCTCGGGGCTGTTCGCGCCGCTGCGATCGGTCAATTCGGTGAGCACCGCGGCCCACAGGCCGTCGATATCGCCGAACTGATGCTTCAGGGTGCCCCAGCTGACTCCGGCTTCACGAGCAATCCGATTGGCCGACAACGGTTCTCCGGACCCGTCACCGAGGCATACGATGGCGATGTCGAGCAGCCGCTGGCGTGTCTCGCGCCCCTTGCGATTGAGGCGAGTTCCCGCCGCGGACTGCATGGTCGAACTCGCTTCGCTCATCGCTGTTTCCGTTCCGCACGTCCCGCTGTCTCGGAGTCTCCGATTGCCGGTGTGACCATATCGGGGTGCAGCAGCCGCTGTGGCCCCGCGCCCTGTTCGGCGAGGCTGTCGGCAGGATTCAGCACGTAGCAGCGACGCAGGGATAGGCAGCCGCAGCCGATGCAGTCGGTGAGTTCGTGCTGGAGGCGTTCGAGTTCACGGCGACGGGCTTCGAGGTGATCGCTCCAGCGCCGCGAAATGCGATCCCAGTCGCGCTTGCTCGGCATGTGGTCCTCGGGCAGGGTCGCGAAAGCCTCGGCGACTTCGGCCAAGGGGATGCCCAGGCGTTTGGCGAACAGCACGAGGGACAGCCGCCGCAGCACGTGGCGGGGATACCGGCGCTGATTGCCCGAGGTGCGGATCGAAGTGATCAATCCCTGATCCTCGTAGAAGCGTATGGCCGAAGTGGCGACGCCCGCGCGTTCGGCGAGATCACCGATGGTCAGCAGATCGGTCGGAGTTCGTTTCACGCGGCACGCTCTCGCTTGACTTCAATATAACTTGAAGTTCTAGCGTAGCTGTCGTGACGCGAAATTCCTTGAATGCCAGCGTGCAGAGCACAAACCAGCCGGAGGATCGATCGCCGGAGCCGCCCGCGAACGGCGTCGGCAGTTGGTCGGAGCTGTTCTCCGGCCGCCATGCCGTGGTGGTGTCGATCCTGGCGGGCGGCGTCGCGCTGTACGCGATGAATCTGTATTTCACCGCCGCGCTGCTGCCGTCGATCGTGGACGATATCGGTGGCGACCGCTATTACGCCTGGGTCGCAACGGGATTCCTCATGGCGGCGGTCATCGCGTCGATGCTGGTGAGCCGAATCCTCGGATCGTGGGGCGGTGCGAGCGCGTATCTGACCGGGTTCCTGGTGTTCGCGGTCGGCGCCGTGATCAACGCGGCAAGCCCGACCATGGAATTGCTCCTGGTGGGCCGGGTGATTCAGGGGTTCGGTGGCGGGTTACTGGCGGGTCTCGGCTATGCCGTCATCAGAACCGCTCTGCCGCAACATCTCTGGGCTCGCGCCGCCGGTTTGATGTCGGCGATGTGGGGTGTCGGGACGCTCATCGGACCGGCCTCGGGCGGGCTGTTCGCCGAGTTCGGTGCGTGGCGCTGGGCGTATGTGTTGCTGATGGCCGTCGCGATCGTGCTGGCCGGACTGACTCGATGGGCGCTGCCGCGCGGTGGCGGTTCCACCGCCGATCAGGCTCCCGTCCCGGTACTGTCGCTGGCCCTGCTCACCTTGGCGGCCACCGCGTTCAGCCTCAGCTCCGCGGTGTCGACCGGTGCGCCCACCGCGATCGCACTCGGCGTGGGTGTGGCGCTGATCGCCGCGTTCTTCGTCGCCGAGCGACGGGGCGGGGCGAGCGTGCTGCCGAAACTCACGTACGCACAAGGCAATTCGCTCAAGTGGATCTACCTCACCGTCGCGGCCCTGTGCGCGGGCGTGATGACCGAGAACTTCATCCCCCTGTTCGGCCAAGAACTCGGCGGCCTCTCACCCCTGATCGCGGGCCTGCTGGGCGCCGCCCTCTCAGTCGGCTGGGTCGTCGCCCAGATCTTCAGCGTCAGTTTCGCCCCCTCCGCCGCCCGCCGCGCGATCCGTCTCGCACCGCTGCTGCTCACCGGCGGCCTGATCGCTTACGGGCTCCTGCAAACCGACGGCGCGTCCACGCCGCGCATGATCATCTGGGCCGTGGCGCTCTTCCTGGCGGGCGCGGGCATCGGCCTGGCCTTCCCTCACCTGAGCGTGGCCGCGATGAGCAGCACCGACGATCCGGCCGAAGGCGCGAAGGCCGCCGCCGCCCTCAACACCACCCAGCTGATCTCCTACACCGTCACCTCGGCCATCGCGGGCACCCTCATCCGCCTCGGCGACACCACTCCCGTCGACTCGGCCCGCCTGATGACCATCGGCATCACCGTCCTGACCGCCCTGGGCATCGTCACCGCGCTCATGGCCACGCGGGGCCGAAGCTAGAGGGACGAACTGTGTGCGAGCAACGCATCGCGCAAAGCGCCCCGCCGGGTGATGCCGAGCTTGTGGAAGACATGGTGCAGGTGGGTGGAAACCGTTCGGGCAGAGCGGAATAGCTGGTCACCGATCTGCTTGTTGGTCATACCCTGTGCCGCGAGCTCGGCGACCGCGCGCTCCTGTGGTGTCAGAGTCCGCGGTCCGCGAATCGGAGCCATGCCGGTCGTGATCATTGTTGTGGCAGAGCGGGATTCGAGGCAAGGTGCGCACTGGGAAAGGTGACCCCGGTCAACTCCTCGGAGACCTCCCACAGTCGTCGCGCGGTATCGGTGTCGAGCGCTCTCGCCGAGCGGTTGACGAGTTTCGGTGCGCCGCTGCGCTGTAGGAAGCCGCTGGGACCGACGTAGCTGTTGCCCGGGATATCGGCCACGGCCGCGTACAGCGTGGGCAGTGCGCCGTCCTCCTCACTCTGGGCGAGGCGTTCGGTGACCGCCTTCTGTACCAGGTAGCGCATGCGCCCCCGGCCGTCGAATCTGAGCAGATTGGTGGTCGCCATACCGGGGTGTGCGGCGATCGCGAGCACCGGTGAACCCGCGTCGGTGAGTCGGCGTTGCAGCTCCGCGGTGAACAGCAGGTTGGCGAGTTTGGATTGGGCGTAGGCGCGCATGGCCCGGTAGGGCTTGCATTCGGAGCCGAGGTCGTCGAAATCGATGGTGCCCATGCGATGGCCGTTCGACGAGACGGTGACGACCCGCTGCCGGATCCGCGGCAGCAGCAGGTTCGTGAGTGCGAAATGCCCGAGGTGGTTGGTGCCGAACTGCATCTCGAAGCCATCCGCGGTGCGGGAGAAGGGCGGGGTCATGACTCCCGCGTTATTGACCAGTATGTCGATGGGTTCGGAGAACTCGGTCGCGAACCTACGGATCGTGGACAGATCGGCGAGGTCGAGTTGCCTGACTTCGACGCGGCCGGCCATCTCGGCGGCAGCCGCGCGCCCCTTCTCGAGGTCGCGGACCGCGAGCACGACCCGCGCACCGGCGGCGGCCAGCACCCGGGCGGTGACGCGGCCTATCCCGCTGTTCGCTCCGGTGATCACGATGGTCTGACCGGTCATGGCGGGAACGCCCGAGGCGGTAAATGTTTCCATGAGAAACAATGTAGACACGGGAAATAATGTTGTCCACGGAAACATTGCTCGGCTATGGTGGACGCCGTGCCAGCAGCAGCCGATGAACGGCCCTACCACCACGGGAACCTGCGTTCCGCACTCCTCGACGCCGCCGAGCGCGGCCTGCGCGAGCGTGGGGTGGATCAGCTGACTCTGCGGGATCTGGTCCGGGAGGTCGGCGTCAGCCATACCGCGCCGCGCCGGCATTTCCCGGATCGTCAGGCTCTGCTCGACGCCCTGGCCGAACGTGGCTTCGCGCAACTGGATTCAGCGTTGCGCACCGCACTCTCGTTGGCCGGGGCGGAATTTCCCGCACGCGTACGAGCCACCGTGACCGCGTACACCCGCTTCGCCGCCGAGAACGCGGCGCTACTGGATCTGATGTACACGAGCACGCGACGGCCGGGCGCAGATGGAATCGCCAAGGCAGCCGAAGCGCCATTTGAGCTGATGAATCAGCTTATCGCGCAAGGGCAATCGCAGGGCGAGCTCGAACAAGGTCCACCCGAGGCGATCGGATTCGTGTTGTTCGCGACGATGCACGGCATCGCCTCACTCATCAACAGCGGCCTGGTCGGCCCGGAACTGCTCGACGGACTCGCGGAGTCCGCGGTCGAACAGTTCCTGCGCGGGAACCACCCACGCGAGCGAGCCTGAGCCTCCCGGTCTCACCACCAGCCGAGGATCGGGGCCAATTGACGGCCCAGGGCCGGGGCCAGGGTGCGGGAGTAGGTGGCGGTGAGGTGGTGTTCGTCGTGGTAGATCAGGACATTGCCTTCGACGACGGGGCAGATCTCGGGTTCGCAGACGGCGTCGGTGAGGTCGATGGGGTAGACGTTCGGGTAGGTCGCCGAGGCTTCGATGGCGGGATTGACGGGGTTGAGGGCGTCGGCGCGGCGCATACCGCAGCCGAGGCGGTCGCCGCCCTTGCTGAGGCAGTCGACGGCGCGGTAGCGAATGCCGTTGTGCCGCAGCCATGGTGTGTCACGGATGACGATCACGTCGAGGCCGCGGGCGGTGAGTTCGTTCCATACGTCGAGGTAGTCGGCGGGGGTTTCGTCACCGCCCTCGTCCACGGGACGGGTTCCGGTGGTGAATACCCAATTCGGTCGCTCCTCGCCGAGCAGGTTGATCACCTCGCGGGACCAGTTGACGCAGTCGGGATTGGACTCGCCCCGGTACATCGGATCGGCTTCCACGGTGAGGGGACACCCCATTTTGAGGTGGACCACGATGCGGAAGTGGTTTTCGGTCGCCAGCAGATCGAGGGCGGGCAGCCAGTGCTCGGCGTGTGAGCTGCCCACCACCGCGAGTGTGCGGTCGGATTCATGATCGCCGTAGACGCAGGTGACGACGGTGCTGGTATTCCAATCGGAGATGCAGCCCTGGAGGGTGGGCGGCGGCAGTTCGGACGGCGCTTCGAAGACGGTCGGGCGCATCGTCGCCGGTGGTGCGGCGATGCCCGCGCTCAATGCCTCGGCTCCCGGATAGAGCACCGGGTCCAGGGCTGCCGCGGGCGCGGTGGGCTGGGAATCGACGATCACGTGCCATACCGATGCGGCCGCGATCACCAGCACGCTCGCGAGCGCTACCCCCGCACGCGCGATCCAGCGGTAAGTGCGTGGGGCGGAACCGGATTCCCGCCGGAATGCCGCTCGCACCGGCTGTTCGATCCCGTGATGGGTCATCCAGGCCAGTATCAGCGACAGCCCGATGATCACTATCCCCTGACTGAAATTGACTGTGCGCTGCTCGAATTCGATGAGAAAGAAGATGAGCATGGGCCAGTGCCACAGATACAGCGGATAGGCGAGCGCGCCGAGCTCGACCATCGGCCGGGTGGCGAGCAGCCGGTTCGGCCAGGGCAGTGCGGCGGTGGGCAACCCGGTGCCGGAGATGATCAGCGCGGCCGCTGTGGCGACCGGAAACAGCGCGGCGGGACCGGGAAAAACGTTGGCGCCGTTGAACAGCCATCCGCAGGCCAGCACACCGGCTACGCCGAGTACGGCAAGTACGAGTCGGCTGATCCGCGAGGGAGTCAGCCTCGGGGCGATGACGGCGAGCGCCATGCCCGCGAGCAATTCCCATGCGCGGGCGAAACTGTCGTAGTAATTCCAGCCCTGCTGGGTGATCGGCCCGTGCGCGGCGTACCCGAACGACATCGTCCCGAGCACGACCGCCATGATCAGCGTCGCCGGGCGCAGCAGTGCGGGCTTACCGATGCGTCGGCATCCCCACGCCAGCGCTGCGATGAAAACTACTGCGGCGAGATAGAACTGGCCCTGCACCGCCATCGACCACAGATGCTGGAGCGGACTCACCGACGGATCGGCCGCGAGATAGTCCGACCACGACAGCGCGAGTTGCCAATTCTGGTAGTAGAACAGCGAAGCCAGCGATTGGTCCGCCACATCGTTCCACCGCGTGTAGGGACTGATAAGCACGGTGGCCACCGCGACCGCCACCAGCACGATGAGCATCGAGGGCAGCAGACGGCGCAGCGTACGCCGCAGAGTCGGCAGCACACCCACCGCACCGGTGGAATCGTTGCGCCGCAACAGCAGTCCGGTGAAGAAGAAGCCCGAGAGCACCAGGAATATGTCCACCCCGCCGGACACCCGGCGGAACCAGATGTGGAAGACCACCACGAGCGCGATGGCGAGGCCACGCAGACCATCGAGGTCATGCCGATACTGCTGGGGGGATGCGACGGAAATGATGACGAGTTCTTTCTACTCAAGCGAGAACGAAATAGCGCAGCCACAGATACGGGGCGGCGACCGCCACCGTGATAGCGGTGACGACGACGCCCTTGCGGGTGAATTCCCAGAACGAGATCGGATAATCGGCGCGGCGCGCGATACCGAGCATGACGACATTGGCGCTGGCGCCGACGGCGGTGAGATTGCCACCGAAATCGGCGCCGAGGGTCAGCGACCACCACAGCGGATGGCCGGGGGTGCTGTGATCCATCCTGGCGACCAGGTCCGCTACCAGCGGGCTCATCGTCGCGACGTAGGGGATGTTGTCGATCACCCCGGACAACACCGCCGACACCCCGAGGATGAGCATGGTCGCCACGAGCGCGTTCCCGCCGGTGGCGTCGGTCGCCGCCGCGGCGAGGCGTTCGATCACACCGGTTTTCACCAGTGCGCCGATCATGATGAACAGTCCGGCGAAGAACAGCAGGGTCTCCCACTCCACCGCGGCCATGTAATCACGTTGCGGGAGGCGGGAAGCCAGGATCAGGATGCCCGCGCCGAGCAATGCGACCACGGACGGCTCGATATGGAATATCGAATGGCCGATGAATCCGGTGAAGACCGCCGCCAGCACAAGCCCGCACTTGATCAGCAGTCCCGGGTCGCGGATGGCTTCGCGCTCATCGAGAGCCATGACATCGGCGACGCGTTCGGGATCGACCGCGAACGAGCCGCGGAACAATCGCGGCAGGATCAGTGTGAACACCGCGATCTCGATGATGACGATGGGTGTCATGTGGACCAGGAAGTCATTGAACGTCAAGCCGGCCCGGCTACCGATGATGATGTTGGGCGGGTCGCCGATCAGGGTCGCCGCGCCGCCGATATTGGAGGCCAGCACTTCGGCGATCAGGAACGGTACCGGGTTGATCGCGAGCCGATCGCATACCAGCAGGGTCACCGGCGCGATGAGCAGGATCGTGGTGACATTGTCCAGGAACGCGGATGCGACAGCGGTGATGAGCACCAGCAGGATCATGATCCGCAGCGCGGATCCCTTGGCGCGCTTGGCGGCCCAGATCGCGGTGTACTCGAAGACGCCGGTGTGGCGCAGCACCCCGACGATGATCATCATCCCGAGCAGCAGGAATATGACGTCCCAGTCGATACCGGTCTCGCGGGAGTAGAACGCGTCCTGCGAACCCATCACCCCGAGCGCGAGCACGATCGCCGCACCGCCCAGGGCCGCATGGGTTTTCGGGATGCGCTCGGTGGCGATGAACAGGTACGAGACGATGAAGACGCCGATCGCGAGCATCGTCATCGGGACCACCGCCCGATCATCGATTCGATCGGGAGCGGCCGATTCAGCAGGCGGTCAGCACCGCCGCGAGCAACCGCGACGCGGTGATCACGCCCACCAGTTCCTTGCCCTTCATTACCGCGAGCAGTGGACTGCGCAAGCGGGCCATGACCGCGGCGACCTCGATCACCGTATCGCCGGCGTCCGCAGCCGGGACATTGCTGAGCCCGTCGGGAATCACGTCGCGAACCTTCTTGCCGCGCAACTTGTCCGAGATGCGATCGCACATCGATTCGGTCAGCACACCCGCCAGCGACGGATCGTCCTGCACATAACTGGGCACGATGAACCGCACCACCTGCGACGCCAGCAGCACCGCCACCGGGATACCCGCGCTGTCGGTGACCAGGATCCCGGGCAACCGGTGCTCGGCCAGCAACCCGGCCGCGTCCAGCGCGTTGGTATCGAGGGTGACCACCGGGAATTCCTCGGCGAGTTGAGCAGCATGCATACCTGCAGGATACGACGCCGGACCACATCTGGATCCGACCCGGAATCGTCATGATCATCCACCCGGTGGCCATCGGATTCTCCCACGTCGAAGGGCGCGAACCGACTCCCGGATCACGTTCGCCGACCAGACTTCCCGGCACACCTGAGCTAAAAGATGCCGTAAAGAATCCGTCAGGAGCAAGTCGGCGGCAAGCGACTGTCAGTTGAGGACGGCGAGAAAGGTCGCGGCATCGCGATGCGAACGCAGCCGAATGAACTCGAGATGCCCATAGGCCGGATCGGACCGCAGGGCGAGATACCGTTCTCGATTCTTACCGTGGGTTGTCCAGGCCCACACGATCACCGACCGTTCGGGATTGAGCGAGAACATGTTTCGCCACTCTTCCCGATTGCCGTTCCATAGCTCACGGCGCGTGACCGCCCTGACGATGGTTCGCTTGACGATCTGCCGCATGACCATGTGCCGCGGCAGGTCGAACCAGAGCACCGTATCGGCGCGCTGCCACACCAGATCCCCGAGTTTGCCGTGATAGTTCCCATCGGCGACCCACGCGTCCGGCGCCAGTCGTTCAGCGACGGCAACCTGAAACTCCTGCGCGGGCATGGGCGTCCAGTCGGCCTGATGGTGGATCGCGTCGAGCTCGATATGCGGTATCCCGAGCACCTCGGAGATACGCCGCGCCAGCGAACTCTTCCCCGAACCCGAGGTTCCCACCACCGATATCCGACGCCCACTCACCCCCGCATTCTTTCACCGGACTAGGTGCTGTCCCACGGCACCCCAGACGGACCCTCGATCTCTTGGCTCCGATACTCCGGAACTCGCAACCGCCGCAACGCCGCCCGCCGCGCCTTCGGGTCCTTCGGCAGTCGCCGTAGTGCGAGCCGGAACTCGATCTCGAAGTAGATGAGCGCACCGAACACCGTTACCAACACCGAGCCGCAGACAATCCAGAACACGATGACGTACCACACGCCTCAAGTGTCGGCCACCCGCTCGACCCGCGCTGAGTGAAGCAGGCCATCACACGCTGGCGACACCGACGATCTCGCGCGGAGTGATCCCGATAAGCGACCTCTCCTGGTGCACAGCGCGTTCGGCGATACCGGGGGCGATCGATCCGTCGATGTATTTGGCCCGAATTCGGCGGGTCCACTGTCCCCCCGGATCGGGGGTGACGCTCGCGTCCCCCACTACCCGAACCTGCCTGTTCGGTCGTTCCCCATCCGCCCGCAACTCGCCCTCGATATCAATGACCAAACCCACCTTCGGATTTCGCGCGATTCGGCGCAGATGCGGACGGGTCGAGGAGCTGGTCAGGTGGAAACGGCCACTCTCCCAGAGGAACCAGATCGGGGTGACATGCGGATATCCGTCGGAGTCGATCGTGGCAAGGCGTGCAACGACATCCAGGTTCAGCAGGGCGTCTATTTCGTCGGGTTCCAAACGGCGCATAGTTCCCCGACGCTACGTGAGGGATCAGCCAGCAGACCGGCGCGGTGGTCGGCCAACAGGCAGGCGACGGTTTCCTCCGCACAGGTGCGGTTGGTGCCGATGACGCCGACGGGGCCGCGTTTGATCCAGCCGGCGGTGTAGACGCCGGGGATCGGGGTGCCGGTGGGGGTGAGGACGCGGCCTCGGCTGTTGGGGATGGTGTGGGTTCGGGGGTCGAATTCGATGCCGGGGATGGGGCGGCCGCGGAATCCGATCGCCGCGATCACGGTGGTGGTGTCGATGGTGTCGTCGGTGTTCGAATCGGTTCGCCGCACGCGGATTCCGGTCACCGCTTCGGTTCCCAGGATGCGGGTCGGCGCGGTGTGGAAGCGCAGGACTATGCGCTTGTTCCCCGGGGTGGGGGAGGTGGTGGTCGCGGCGGCGAGCAGGTCCAGGCGGGCGCGGGCGGCTGGGTCGGCGGGCCGTTCGGGGGGTAGATCGGCCGGGTTGACGAAGACGTCGATATCAGGGCGGTTCAGGAGGCCGAGCAGTTCGGGTGTGGTGAAGGAGGCGTGTTCCGGCCCGCGTCGGCCCAGCATGACGATTTCTTCGATACCGCTGTGCCGCAATGCCTCCAGTGCGGACTCCGCGATGGCGGTGGTGGTCAGGCGGGCGGGATCGGTGGCCAGTATGCGAGCTACGTCGAGGGCGACATTGCCGTTGCCGATCACCACCGCGCGGCGGGCGGACAGGTCGGGGGCGAGGTGACGATGGTCGGGATGATCGTTGTACCAACCGGCGAATGCGTTGGCGTAGTGCACACCTCGCAATTCGGCGCCGGGAACGCGCAGCGCGTTGTGATTGTCGGCGCCATAGGCGTAGATGACGGCGTGGTGGCGGGCCAGCAGATCGGCGTGCGTCAGGTCGGTGCTGATCTCCACGCCGAGGTGCAGCTGGAATCGGCTGCGTTTCTCGGGCACGAAGTCGAATTGGTCGATGACCCGTTTGGTCGCCGGATGATCAGGTGCCACCCCGTGACGGATGAGACCGTCTGGGGTGGAGAGCTTTTCGTACATGTCGACCTTGACGCCGGGGTGGCGCAGCAGCGCCGCGGCGCTGTACAGCCCGGCCGCGCCGGAGCCGACGATCCCCACGCGCAAGGGTGTCGCCGTGGTGATCAGCTCGGCCGGCCGTTGTGCCCGCGTGAATACCGGAGTCGGTGTGTGTTGCCGGTAGTAATCGGCGTTCAACTCCGCGAACGGCCGGGTCGCGACGGTGAGCGCGGCCTCGGGGCGGATCGCGTCCACCGGGCAGGCGTCGGCACGGGGTACTCGATGCCGTCCTCGCCGCTGAGGAACGCCGGGCCGTGATACTCGTCCTCGTCGTCGCGATCCTCGGGCCGGGTGAATTCGAAATCAGCCAGTCGCGGTGTGCGAGTGCGCCGCCAGTAGTCCAGCGTCGACCCCGGCCAGATGGCCCGGTTCACGCCGTCGCTGTCCAGGTACCAGCTGCGGCAGCCGCCGGTGGTCCAGACGGTTCCCCGTGAGCGGCGTTGTAGATCACGGTTGAATTGCTGCTGCACATGCGATTTCACCTCCACGCGGGTTGCCTCGCGGGCACGCATCGCGGCGAGCAGTTCGACGATGTAGCGGGCTTGCGCTTCGATGATGAAGACGATCGACTGGTTGCCGACGCCGGTATTGGGACCCATCAGTAGGAAGTAGTTCGGCAATCCGTGCGTGGCGAGTCCCAGGTAGGCCTGCGGGCCGTCAGGCCAAAGCTGTTGAATGGTTAGCCCGTTCGCGCCGATCAGCATTTGATCGGCGGTCTTGTCGACGACCTTGAATCCGGTGCCGTAGACGATGACATCGGCGGGATGCTCGACGCCGTCCGCGGTGCGGATCCCGGTCTCGGTGATTTCGGTGATCGCGGCGGTCACCAGTTCGACGTTCTCGCGTTGCAGCGCCGGGTAGTACCCGTTATCCATAACCATTCGCTTACAGCCGATCTCGTACTCGGGAGTCAGCCGCGCGCGAAGCTCGGGGTCGCGCACCTGTTGCCGCAGCTGGGTTTTCGCCACCGCACGAACGACAGGCATGTACTTCGGGTTCAGGAAGGCCCCGGTGAGGGCCTCGTGGCTGAAATAGATGCCGCCCCGCACCAATTTCCGCAGCCCGGGCACTATTCGATAGGCGGCGCGTTCGGCTGTGGTGATCGGCCGGTCGAGCTTGGGCAGCACCCAACTCGGCGTCCGCTGAAACACATCCACGTGCGCGGCACGCTCGGCCAGCGGGGGAGTGAACTGCACCGCGGATGCGCCGGTCCCGATGACCGCGACCCGCCGACCGGCTACGTCGACCGAATGATCCCACCGTGCAGAGTGAAAGCTGTTGCCCGCAAACGATTCCGCGCCCGGGATATCGGGGACCTGCGGGATGTGCAGCGGCCCGGTACCGGCGATGATCACGCGCGCGGTGCGCTCGACCCCGTCGGTGGTGGTGACGGTCCAGGTATCGGAGTCGTCGTCGAAACGCTCGCACACCACCTCGGCACCGAAGCAGATGCTGCGCCGCAGATCGAACCGCTCGGTGACCTCGCGCAGATACTCCAGGATTTCGGCCTGCCCGGCATAGCCGCGGGTCCAGTTCGGATTGGGCGCGAACGAGAACGAGTACATCAGCGACATCACATCGCAGGCCGCGCCCGGATAGGTGTTCTCCCGCCAGGTGCCGCCGACCTCCTGCGCCTTCTCCAGGATGACGAAGTTGTCGATGCCTTTGCGGCGCAGCATGATCGCGGCGCAGAGCCCGGCGAAGCCCGCACCGATGACAATGACGTCGTATCGAGGGCGATCGCTCATCACAGGAATCCGAATCGACGCCACAGCAACCGCGACACCGGATTCATCAGCCCGTTCTCGGACAGGAATCCGTGCAGCCCTTCGAAAGCCTCGCGGCGGCGGGCATTGACCTGCTCGTTCGCCCGCGCCTGACGCATCGCCTCACCGGCATCGAGCCCGCAGCGCTCGTAGACGCGCCGGTCATACATCAAGCGGCGCAACACGAATCCCGCCGCCCCGTTGGCGGTCGCCGCGAACTGCCGTTCCCACCACGGCGCGTGCTGCACCCGACGGCGCACGCCTTCGCGCGCGTACCGGATATGCCGTGCCTCCTCGGTGACGTGAATGCGCATGATCTGCGCGACGATCGGCTGCAGATCGGGATGCCGGGCGTAATTGCGCTGCGCGTCGTCGATGACTTCCTCACCGCACAGCGCGGCCACCCACAGGAACAATCCTCGATAGAAGAACGGAAACGATTGCACCGTCATCGCTTCCAGCGTCGAGAGCCGGTAGGGCAATGCGCCGATCGCCGTGATCACCCGGCTGAACATGATCATGTGCCGGGTTTCGTCGCCGATCTCGGTCAGCGCGTACTGCACGGTGCGCGAGGTCGGATCCTGATAAAGCATGGCGCGCAGCAGACCCTGGTTCAGCGTGTTCTCGAACCACACGGCTCGGCTGAGCATGTTCGCCAGTTCCTGGCGCGAGAGCTCCACGCGTTCGAGGTGAGACATGCTCTCCCACAACGGTGTTCCGTACAGCGAGATGGTCTGCGGCGGCATATAGAACAGCCGCGGGTCCTGCGACGCATCCCAATCCACGTCGATGAGCGAGTTGTAGGAACGCCGCAGCGATCCCCCGATCAGGCGGTCGGCGACCGCGTCGCGCGCGGCGGCGTTGGCGGTTCGGGGGTCGGTGGCGTCGGTCGATGCGGTCATCGTGCACTCCTCCTGGCACGAATCGGCAGCCGGTCACGCGTCACGGTGTCGCCGGGTTCGGCGACGCTGCCGATTCAATAGTGGAAGAGTAGACATATATTGCCTATGTGTCTACTTCGTAGGATGTGGGTCATGAGCCCGACGGTCACACCCAACAAGGCGGCGAACAATACGCGCGAGCGGATTCTCGACGCGTGCCGAGAGTTGGCCGCCACCACGGGCATGCGCAAGCTCTCCATGGATGAGGTGGCCCGCCAGGCGCGCATCAGCCGCGCGGGGCTCTACAAGCACTTCGCGGGGCGAGACGCGCTGATCAGCGCATTGGTGGAGGAAGAGCTGGCCAGGTTCTTCGCCGAAGTCCAACTGGTTGCGCAGCGATACGACGACCCCTCGGACAGGCTCGTCCACTCCTTCGCCGAGGCTTACCGGCGACTGAGCGGGCACCCGGCGGTCCGGCCGGTCCTCACGCTGAACCCGGAGCTGTTCCTGCCGTACGTGATCACCACCGACAGCCAGGCGCTGAATTGGGGGCGGATGTTCGTCGCGACGTTCCTGCCGCTGGATGGCTGGTCCACCCCGGCGGCGGCGAACCAGTTCGCCGAGCATGTCGCCCGTGCGTTCCACACGTTGATCCTGATCCCGTCCGGGGTGCTCGATCTGGAGACGCCCGACGGACCGGAGAATTACGCCCGCAACTTCCTGTTGCCAGTGCTGGACCATCTCTGGTCCGCACCGGACTAGGCGGGGTCAGCGCAGCCAGTCCTCCAGGTCCGGCACATCCGTGCGCGCCACACCGGTGAAGCGTGGTGGGCGCTTCTCCAGGAACGATGAGATGCCTTCGGCCAGATCGGGACTGGTCGAGGCGTGCGGAATCGTCTTGCGGTCCAAGGCGAATGCCGCTTCGGGATCGCCGTGGGCGGTCATGGCCACCAGGGCCCGGCGGATGACCGCCGCCGAGGTCGGCGCGATATTCACCGCGATGTCCCGGGCCAGCTCGTATGCAGCGGGGAGTAGGTCCTCGCGCGCGTGCAGGCTGGTCACCAGGCCCGCGTCCAAAGCTTCCTGGGCGCTGATGATTCGGCCGGTGAGCATCCATTCCTTGGCTTTGGCCAGGCCAACCAGCTGCGGTAGGAACCAGGTCGACGCGCCTTCGGGATACAGTCCGCGACGAGCGAAGACGAAACCGAATTTGGTTTCCGCACTGGCCAATCGGAAGTCCGCCGCCAGCGTCATGGAGATGCCGACTCCCACGGCCGCGCCCTGGATCGCCACGATGACCGGCTTGTTCGAGTTCACGATCGGCCGGACCACGCGCGTGGACGGCTCATCCCAGTCCGGGTCGGTGGTATCGCCGATCGAAGGCTCCGCGAAATCCATTCCTACGCAGAAGTATTCGCCCGCCGCCGCCAGCAGGATCACCCGCACCGAGTCGTCGCGGTCGGCGGCCGTCACCGCGGCACCGAGCTCATCGGCCATGGTGAGCGTGAATCCGTTGCGCGCGTGCGCCCGGTTCAGCGTGATCGTCGCGATCGCGTCGGCGACCGCATAGGTGATCGTCGAGTACTCCGTCGCGCCCGCATCGCCGTCGCTCATCCGCGCTCTCCTCATCGATGAGTAAATGGAACCCGAAGCTTCTCAATGCATCAGCCGCAGGTCAATACCCGACCGTCAAAAATTCTTTGACGCTCGAGGTATGCTCCCGATCATGCCCGATCCCGAACACCCGGACGCGGCGCTGCTCACCGAGTGGCTGGCAACCACCGCGCCGCCGTCGAGCCAAGCGCCGCAGCACAATCCGGCAGCCGTCGTACGCGCGGTCCTGGACCGGCTGGCCGCCGATGACACCGCCGAGCTGCCGCATCGCGTCATCTACGCCGCGGTCATCCAGCTGATGGCCGCGCGCACCGAACTGGATCGCCTGGAACTCGAACTCATGCGCGCCGCGAGCGAACACGGCAACAGCTGGAGCTGGATCGCCGAAGCCTTCGGCCATCGCTCCAAACAGGCCGCGCACGCCCGAGCCGCCGCACTGCATCGCCGCCTGGAACATCGCACCCTGGACGAGGAAGAACCCCGATGAAAATACGTGTCGAACGCGACTGCCTGACCGAGGCGCTATCGGTCGTCGGCCCGGCGGTGCCGCGCCGCCCGTCGGTCCCCGTGCTGGCGGGCATTCGGCTACGGGCAGAGGCGAATTCAGCCTCGGTGGCAGCGTTCGACTACGAGATCTCCTCGCACGCCGCGATATCCGGCACCGAAGTCAGTGAGCCCGGCGAGGTGCTGGTCTCCGGACGCCTGCTCACCGAGATCGCCAAGTCGCTGCCCGCTCATCCGGTGGACCTGTGCGACAGCGGCGAACAGCTCGAAATCGTCTGCGGACCAGCACGATTCACACTGCCGCTGATGACCGTCGAAGACTACCCGGAACTCCCACCCCAACCCCCGACCACGGGCACCGTCGACTACACCGAGTTCTGCGACGCCGTAACCCAGGTCGCCGTCGCCGCAGGCAAAGACGACACCCTCCCGATGCTGCTCGGCATCAACCTCGAATTCCACGCCGGCTTCCTGCGATTGGTCAGCACCGACCGCTTCCGCATAGCGATCCGCGAACTCGACTGGCAACCGAGCACCCCGATCACAGGCGACCAGCCCGCCACTGTACTGATCCCCGCCCGCGCCCTCGCCGACACCAGCCGAGCTCTGTCCGGCTCACAACTCGAAATCGCCTGCGGCCCAGCTCAAACCGTCCTCGGCCTCGCATCGGACAGCCGCCGGGCCACCTTGCGCACCCTCGATATGGCCTACGCGCCCTATCAGGGATACCTCGTGGACCGCCGCACCGCGACCGCCCGTTTCCCCAGCGCCGCGCTGGCCGAGGCCGTCAAACGAGTCTCACTGCTCTCCACCCGCGGCGCACAGGTCCAACTGACCTGCACCGCCGAAAAGACCCGCCTCGCAGCGGGAAACGACAGCGAGGGCAACGCCGAGGAAACCATCGCCGGCGAATTCGACGGCGACCCCCTGACCGTTGCCTTCAACCCCCGCTACCTCCTCGATGGCCTCACCGCGATGCGCACCGAAACCGTCGAACTCGCGCTCAATGGACCTTCTCGGGCTGCGGTCCTGCGCCCCACTCGGCCCAACCCAGCCGGACAACGCGACGGCTTGATCTACGTGCTCATGCCCATCCGCCTGCCCTGACACCATCGCCGCTCCGCAACCGAGACTGTGTCCGATTCGTTCAAGACCACGCGGCCGCTCAGCAGTTAGCTTCAGGACCGACCGAAGGTATCCAGTCAGGAGGTACACCGTTGAAAGCGAATATCGCCGCACTCACACTCGGCGTCGACGACCTGGAACGCTCCCTACGCTTCTACCGGGAAGCACTCGAGCTGTCCTCCCCGGGCATCATCGGCACCGAATTCGAGGCCGATGACATCACCCCCGGCGGCGCGGTCGCCATGTTCACCCTCGACAGCGGGCTGATCCTGTCGCTGTACGAACGCGAGAACCTGGCCAAGGACGCCGGCGTCGCGCCCGAACGCATTACCGGCTCACCCATGAGCCTGGGGTATTTCGTCGATGACCGAGACGAAGTCGACCGCATCCTCGAACGCGCGCAAGCCGCGGGCGGCACCATCGTGCGCGCACCACTGGAACGCCCCTGGGGTATCTACGCGGGCTACTTCGCCGATCCCGACGGGCACCTCTGGGAGGTCGTCTACTTCCTGGGTGGCCAACCGCCGAACTGAGTTAGGCGATTCCGGCGGCGGACAGGACCGATTCCATGATCGGCAGGGGGAGGTTGGGGTTGCGGACCGCGCCGTAGGAGGTGGTCGGGTCGTCTAGGAGTTCGAGGAGGCGGCGACGGCTCAGGCGGGGGTCCGCGGCGGTGGCGCGGCGGACTCGGGGGTCGATGTCGTGGCTGAGGCGTTCGATCAACTCGGTTGAGGCGATGGGGTCGTGGACCACCAGGGAGCGTTCGGTGGGGTCGGGGCTGGCGGCGAGTTCGCGGAGGCGGTGGATCGGGAAGTTGGGGTGGGTGATCAGGTCGGCGCGGGTGATCATGCGGGTTTCGCGGAGTACCTCCCAGAGCACGTCGGCGGGGGCGTAAGGGTGTGTCTCGCACAGGATCAGGCGGACCATTGCGTCGTCGTCGGCCGCGAGCCGGTGCACGAGATTGCGGGGCAGCCGGGGGTTGTAGGCGGCGCTGCGACGCAGACCCAGATGGGTGGACTCGACCGCTCGCCGCATGAGGGCGGGGTTATCGGTGGTGCTGGGCCAGAACGCGGGGGTGATCTGTTCGGCCGGGTCGATGTCGACGGCGATGATCTCCCGCACCCGATCACCCAGTTCCTGTCGCATCGAAACCGCCACGCGCACATCGTGACTGCGATCGGCAATCAGCCTGGCGATCGCTTCCCCCGGTAGATACGGATTCTCGGCCAGCAACCGCCGCACCCATTCATCTCGGGACAACAGCGCTGCGACGGTAGCGGGATCCAACGGTGCGGTCGCGATCGCCTCCGACCACAGGTGCACCAAATCATCTCTGACAGTAGCTATTTGGGTCAGCAGGTGCGGCAGCCGCCGCCAACTGCGCGTGGCCGCCGCGGTACGCGTTTCGGGGTCGGGGTCATGCAGCAGTAGATCCAGCACCGCCGCAGGCGGATTGGGCCAGGTCAGGCAGGCCGCGGATCGCACGGCGGGAGACGGGTCCGCGACGAGCTCGCGGTAGGTGTGATCAGGCAGCGGTTCGACCTTGGTGCGGAACGTGATCGGCCCGGCGGCGACGAACAGCCGGATGACGGCACTCGAATCGTCCGCCAGCCGCGCCCGCTGCCGTGCCGGTGCGAACACGCTGCGCGCCAGCAACCCTCGAATATCCAGATCGCGGTGTGCGACCACCGCGTCGTAGATCGGGTCGGGGAGTTCGGGCCGGGTCGCCACCGCCGCCGCACCCGCACAATCAGCGGCCAGAATTCGCAGCAGCAACTCCTCGGGCGTGCTCGGATTGCTCGCCACTCCTTCGACATTCGCTCTCACGGGGTCAAGATGCCACCTTCGGCCCCTGGCGCGCTGGGGGCATTCCCAGCCATGACTACTGCCAGGCTCGCAGCCGACCCACTCCGGTTCCGGCCCGCCTCGGGATCAGGTCACCCGGCGGGTGATATTGTGCGCGCGGCCAATTTCTTCCGGGCCCATTCCTGATGATCCACGGCGAATCGCCGAAGTGATTGCCAGCAACACCTGTTCGATTGTCTCGGTTGCGATGTCATGCGGGCGCGATGCGCTCCCGAAGGTTTCAGCGGAAGGATGAAATCGTTGATTGGCAAGCGTCGGCGAGCCCTGGTTTCGGTAGCCGCGGCGGCATTGTGTGTTTCGAGCAGCGGGTCGGCGAACGCTGATGAATGGCTGCCGTTCGGGGTGCTGCCCGCGCCGGTCAGCTGTGCGGCGCTGTCGTTGCCGGGGCGAGCGGGGGCGTGGCCCCTGCCGATGCATTTCCCGAACACCGGGATCGGTTTGTGGACCATGCCATTCGCGCCCGCGGAGGTCGCGACCCGGCTGCCGCAGCGCGTCGAATTGCGTACCACCGACGGCGGATTCAATGAGGTCTGGCAGTACGCACTGCTCGACAACAATCTTTACGTCAAGGCCGTCGCGGGTGAAACGGGCTGGCGTATCCCGCCGCTGCCGAATTGCCTGCGCGGACAGATCACCGGGATCTCGGTGGACGGTTCCCGTCTGGTCGCGACCGGTCCCGAGGGCCGGGTCTACACCCTTGAATCCGCCGATCAAACGCCTGAGCTGTGGTGGTGGACCGCGCGCTACGGCGCCCCGACCTGGTTGGATCCGGCGGGTCAGCGGGTGCGTTCCGGAAACCGGGCGTGGAGCCTGTCGTGGCTGGATCCGCGCTATGTGGAATTGATTCCCTTTCGCCAGGACGGCTTCTGGACCGATACCGCCGGACATGACCAGCCCGTTGGCGGCGCTGGGGTGCATACGGTATTCGTACTCTCGCCCGAAGGCGACCGGATCATCATTCTCGACCCGTGGCTCGCGGGCGGGGATCCACTGCATCCCGATGACCCTGCGCGCGCCGACGACTACAGCTTCGAAATGCCCGGACCACTCGACGGCCGCTTCCGCGCAATCAATCTCAGCGCCGCGGGGTCGACCACGTTCCTGATCAACGAGTTCGGTGATATGTACACCAGGCTTTGGGATTTCGATATCTCCGGCTCGGATACGGTGTTCTTCTCCTACTCCTATGAGGATCAGACGGCGCACGACACCGCGCCGAACAATTTCGAAGGAGAGTTCGCTCGGTTCTCCTTCTTGCGGCCGTTCTTCTCGCAATACGCGAACATTCAGCTGCCCGCGCCGTCCTGGATCCAACAGCCGAAGATTCCCGGTGAGATCACCTCGACCATCAGCATTCATCAGACCGGTGGCCGTTCCTTCGAGCGGGAATTGCGGGTGGAGGGTCGCGACGATGGTCGAACCGGGTTCTGGCACAAGCCGATCGACCCGAACGCCGAATGGGCCTTCGAGCCGACGGACCGGACCCTGACCACCGAGCTGCTCGACAATCGGCCGAGCGATACCTCCGCCGCGACGCTCGCCGCGCCGAGCGGGGTGCATTTCGACTACCGAGATCCGGACGGCTGGACGCTGAGCACCCGCGACTTCGACTACGCCACCGACAAATTACCGCTGCGGCTGTGCGCCGGGCAGGCGTGCACCGATCTGGTCGCCTACCTCGCCAGTGCGCCCCGATTGGGCTGGCAGCCCCAGGGTTTGAGCGATACCGCGCGCGAGTATCACGGCTTCGTGGTTGTCCCGCAGGACGAGTGGGATGCCATGGACGAGCGAGTGCGGCCGATCGTGGAGCAGTTCACCGGAACCGGCAGGTTCCGCAATGCCATTGTCACCGCGACGAATTCGGCGCTGCGGGTGCGTACCGACGAGGGCGTGAACGTCCTCATGTCACGGTCATGAACTACAACTCATCCGAAAGGGCAGGAATCTTCGATGCGTAACAGCTGGCGCGGCGGCCTCACCGCGTGGTTCACCGTACTGTCGCTGCTATGTGCCGGACCCGCCGCGGCGGATGAGTACCTGCCGTTCGGGATACTGCCGCCGGTGTTCAGTTGTGCGGCGCTCTCACTTCCCGGACGGGCAGGGGCGTGGCCGGTGCCGTTGCACTACCCGAACGTCGGAATCGGTTTGTGGACCATGCCACTCGTCCCCGCCGATATCGCCGCCCGGCTGCCCCGCCATATCGACCTGCGCACCAGCGACGGCGGCTGGAACGACGCATGGCAGTTCGCGCTGCTGGACCAGAACCTCTATGTCAAGGCGACCGAGGGCGAGTCGGGATGGCGGATTCCGCCGATGCCCAACTGCCTGCGCGGGCAGATCACCGGAATCTCCGTGGACGGCGGGCGCTTGGCCGCGACCGGACCGGAGGGCCGGGTGTACAGCCTCGAATCGGCGGATCAGACACCCGAGATCTGGTGGTGGACCATGCGATTCGGCGCACCCATCTGGTTGGATCCGTCGGGCCAGCGAGTGCGCACCGGATCACGGGCCTGGAGCCTGTCCTGGCTGGATCCGGTCTACAAGGAGGTGCTCCCGTTCCGGCAGGAGGGAACCTGGACCGATACCGCCGGGCATGACGTGCCGGTCGGCGGAGCCGGCGTCACCACGGTGTACGTCCTTTCCCCCGAAGGCAATCGCATCGTCATCCTCGATCCCTGGCTGCCCGGCAGCGACCCCCTGCATCCCGAGGATCAAACACTCGCCGACGATTACAGCTATGAGGTGCCCGGACCGTTGAACGGCCGCTTCCGCGCGATCAACCTCAGTTCGGCGGGCTCGACCACCTTCGTGATCAACGAGTACGGCGATATGTTCACCAGGCTCTGGGATTTCGATATCTCCGGCGCGGACACCCTGTTCTTCTCCTACTCGTACGAGGACCAGTCCGCCTACGACTCCGCGCCCAACAATTTCGAGCACGAATTCTCCCGCTTCCCCCAACTGCGCCCGCCGTTCAACGAATACGCCAATATCCAATTGCCCGCGCCCCGCTGGGTGCAGCAGCCGAAGATCCCGGGCGAGATCACCTCGACCATCAGCATCCATCAGACCGGCTCCCGCTCGTTCCAGCGCGAATTGCGGGTCGAAGGCCGCGATGACGATCGAACGGGCTTCTGGCACAAGCCGATCGATCCGAACAGCACCTGGGAGTTCACTCCCACCGATCAGCCGATGCTCGCCCCGACGCTGGACAACCGGGTGGCCGACACCTCGGCACTGACCCTCGCGCCGCCCTCGGGCGTGCACTACGCCTATCGGGATCCGCAGGGCTGGACGCTGACCACGCGCGACTTCGACTATGCCGCAGACGAAATCCCGCTGCGGCTGTGCACCTCCGACGGCGCGTGCGCCACCCTCAACGCCATGCTCGCCAGCGATACCCGCATGAACTGGCAACCAGAGGGCTTGACTCGCACACCGCGTACGTACCACGGCATTCTCGGCCTCACCCCCGACGAGTCGAACGGCCTGGACCGGCGTTCCTCGCGCCTGCGCCCGGTCGTCGAACAGCTCACCGGCACAGGTCGTTTCCGCAACATCACGGCCAGCGCAACCACGTCGGAATTGACGATCCGTACCAGCGACGGCCAGGAATTCGCGATGACGTCCTTGCCGTAGCCGCGTTCACATCCGCGCCGACGCCACCGCCCATAGGGGCAGCAGGATCAGTGTCACGATGGTGGACTTCACCACGATCGATGCGGCGAGGTCGATATCGGTGTCGTAGGTCTGGGCAAAGATGAACAGGTTTTGCGGGCTGGGCATGGCGGCGATCAGAACCACATAGCCCAGCCACGGGTGGGAGAGATGGAAACCGAAGTGCGCCAGCGCGAATGCGAGCAGCGGAAATCCGACACACTTGCAGGCGATCAGCCAGTATTCATCGGGGTCGGCGGCGCGTAGCCGTAGTCCGGAGGCACCCAGGTGCAGACCAAGTGCGAACAATGCCACCGGCGCGGCTGCCGCGCCCGCCATCGACAGACAGTCGAGCAACCATTGCGGGGCAGGGACATTCGCGAGGTTGGCGGCGATACCCACCCAGCACGACAGTACGAGCGGCGTGGTCAATGCTGCCCGAATGCCTTGTCGCACACTGGTTCTGCCTTGATCGCCGGAGTCGCGGGATGCGGATTCCATGATGGCGATCACGATCGTGGTGAGCACGCACACCTGCAACAGGATCACCGGGAAGATCGGGGACACATCCCCGAATAACAGCCCGAAGACCGGGATGGCGATGTAGGCCGTATTGACCTGGCAGGCAGCCATGATGCGCAACGCGATCTCGCGGGTCGTGCGGCCCCGTATCCGGGCGATCACCGCCACCGCGGCCGCCGCGATGATCGCGGTGCAGGTGTACGCGGTCAGCGCCGGTACATTGAACACCCGCCGCAGGTCAGCGACATACAGGCTACCCAGCAGATACGCGGGGATGGCCAAGCGGAACGCGAACTCGGAGAACGCCTTCGACACCTCCCCGGCGATGATGCCACGACGGGCGAACAGCGCACCGGCGGCGAACAGGAATGCCACCGGTGCGAGTTTGCCGATCGTGACGATCAAGCTGGACAACGCGCTGATTTCACAGGGAGCGCGCGGTTCGTGGCGCTGCGGTTCTGACGTCGGTGCACGACAGGCAACGTATCCGCATCCTTCGCGGTGCGCTCGGCGCCGGGTTGAGCACACCGCCCAGTCCGTGCGTGTGACAACCCTCGGAGTTGACCAACCAATCCCGTATTGAGAAACTGAGGCATATTCTTTCTCACAACCTCGATGGGGACTTCCATGGCGGCACCGCTGCACCACTCCCGAGAATCGGACTCCGACAACGAGTTTCACGCTGCCGCACGGCGACGGCGCTACATGATCGGGCTCGGCGCGCTGCTGGGCGGCCCCGCCAATGTGGTGATGCAGTTGAGCCTGCCCGCCGTCGGGCGCGGGGTGGTGGAAAGCCCGGTGGCCAGTGGCCGCTTCGACATGCGGCCGGGCAAGCGCGGGCGCACGACACTGACCTATCTCGCCGTGGCGATGATCGGCAGCGAGCAGGATCGCGCGGCGTATCGGGACGCGGTCGATTCGGTCCATCGATATGTGCGATCCGAGCCCGGAAGTGCGTTGCGCTACAACGCATTCGATCCCAAGCTGCAACTGTGGGTGGCCGCTTGCATCTACCGGGGCGTCGCCGATTACATGGAACTGTTCTTCGGCCCGCTCGACGAGGCGACCGCCGACGACCTGTATCGGCAAAGCAGACGTTTCGGCACGACGTTGCAGGTGCGGCCGGAGCTGTGGCCCGCCGACCGCGCCGCGTTCGCCGAGTACTGGGGCTCCATGCTGCCCCAGCTCTCCCTCGACCCCGAGGTCAGGCGGTATCTCCTCGACCAGGTCGTGAACCTCGGCGCTTTCGGGCGCCGCTCCCAGTTCGCGTTCGCGGGGCTGAATCGCTTCTTCACCATCGGTTTTCTGCCGCAAAGCTTCCGCGATGAACTCGGGGTGCACTGGAGTCCACGCCGCCAACGCACCTTCGAGACCGTCATGCGCCTCCTCGGCCGCGCTCTGCGGGTGATGCCCGAGCGATGGCGTCTGTACCCCTTCGAGAATTACGTGCGCGATATGCGTGAGCGGCAGTCGGCCGGTAAAACGCTGGTCTAGCACCTGCGGCCGACCCGATTGCGAAGGCGGTGCGCGAAGCCGTCCCGGAATAAGCTGCGGCACAGCACTTCGTTGGCTAACGTAGGGAATGACGCAGTGAAAACGGTTCCGGGGCAACCGATGTGACGCGCTGGGTCCTGATCGTCCGTCAATACACCTTCGCAGAGGGAGCATTGTGACCATCTCGAACCAGCCCGGGCCCGCGCCCGCGCCTTCGACGCAGGTCCACACGGCCGGGCCGATATTGGCAGGTGGCGGCCCGCCCGAACCCATGTACACCGAGGAATTCGCCAAGGATCCGTACGCGATCTACGAGCGTTGGCGCGCCGCGTACGGACCGCTGGTGCCGATCGAGCTCGCGCCGGGGGTGCCCGCCACCCTGGTCATCGGCTACGCCACCGCGGTGCGTATTCTCAACGATCCGCAGCATTTTCCGGCCGATCCGCGCATCTGGCAGGACTCGATACCCTCCGGATGTCCGGTGAAGCCGATGCTGGAGTGGCGGCCGAATGCCTTGCGCAGCAGCGGATATGAGCACACACGCTATCGGGCGGCCAATGTCTCCGCACTCGATACCGTCGATCTGTACGGTATGCACGCGGTCATCGAGCGGCTGTCCGGACCGTTGATCGACGCATTCGCGAGCGGGACCGGGCAGGCGGATCTGCTGGGTCAGTACATCTATCCGCTGGTGTATCGGGTGCTGGCGGTCATCCTGGGCTTCGACGACGACACCCTGGAGCGAGTCTCCACGGGTATGGCGATGATGTTCGACTCCGGTGGTGAGGCCGAGGCCGGAAGCAACATGATGGCGGCGGCCTTGGCCGAGCACATCGCGCGCAAGCGCGCCGAACCCGGCGATGACATGACCTCCGAGATGATCCGGTCCACCGATCTGAGCACCGAGGAGATCATCCATCAGCTGGTGACCCTGCACGGCGCGGGCAGCGAACCACAGGTGCATCTGATCTCGAACGCGCTGCTGCTGATGATGACCGACGAGCGATTCGCCGGTGATCTGATCGGCGGCAGTCTCTCGACCCGCGACGCACTCGATGAGGTGCTGTTCACCAGTCCGCCGATGGCCAACTACTGCGTCAGCTACCCGCCGCAGCCGATGCTCATCGACGGCGTCTGGCTGCCCGCGCACCAGCCGGTGCTGATCAGCATGTCCGCCTGCAATGCCGATCCCACCATTCGCCTGGATCGCATGGACCGGTTCGGCAACCGGTCGCATCTGGCCTGGGGCGGCGGTCCACATCAGTGCCCGGCGCGCCAGCTCGGCTACCAGATCGCCATGGACGCAATCGATTACCTGCTCGACGCACTGCCCGAACTCCGATTGGCCGTCGCCATCGATGATCTCGTCTGGCGGCCCGGCCCGTTCCACCGAGCGTTGACCGCGTTGCCCGTCGAATTCCCCCCAACTCCGCAAATGCCGTAGCACCCGAGTGAGGAAATGACGATGGAGCACACGACACCGCTGGTCCTGGACCCGAGCGGTAAAGATATTCAAGGCGAGTCCGCGCGGATTCGCGCGCGCGGCCCGATCACGCGGGTAGAGCTACCCGGCGGGGTTCGCGCCTGGTCGGTCACCGATCAGGAGATCCTGCACGATCTGCTGCGCGATCCCCGCGTTTCCAAAGATGCCCGCCAACACTGGCCCGCCTTCATTTCCGGTGAGGTGGGCCAGGATTGGCCGCTGTACACCTGGGTCGCGGTGGCCAATATGTTCACCGCCTACGGCAGCGACCATTCTCGGCTGCGCAAGCTGGTGCGGCCCGCGTTCACCTCGCGCCGCACCCAGGCGATGCGGCCGCAGGTGCAGGCGCTGGCCTCGGATCTGCTGGACAAGCTCGCCGAGACCCCGGCCGGACAGCCCGTGGATCTGCGCGAAAGCTATTGCTACCCTTTGCCTATCGGGGTCATCAGCGAGCTGATGGGAGTGCCCGACTCGCTGCACGCGGGTCTGCGCACCTGCGTCGACGGCATCTTCGACACCACCTTCACCGCCGAACAGGCGCAGGCGAATTTCGTTGAAATGCAACGCATTCTGCGCGAACTGGTCGCCTACCGCACCGAGCACCCGGCCGATGACATGACCAGCGTGCTCATCGCCCACCGCGATGAGGACGACGGCTCCGCGCTGACCGAACAGGAATTGGTCGACACCCTGCTGCTGGTCATCAGCGCCGGTCACGAGACCACCGTCAACCTGCTCGATCAGGCGATCTTCCTGCTGCTGACCCAGCCCGAACAGCGCGCCAAGCTCGACGCCGGCGAGGTGACCTGGTCCGATGTGGTCGAGGAAGCATTGCGATTCGAAGCCCCCGTCGCGCACCTGCCGCTGCGCTACGCGGTCGAGGACATCGACGTCGCCACCGATGCGGGCCCGGTCCACATCGCCGCGGGCGAACCGATTCTCGCCTCCTATGCCGCCGCGGGCCGCGACCCCAAGATCCACGGCGAGACCGCCGACGAGTTCGATGTAACGCGAGAGAACAAGGCGCACTTGGCTTTCGGCTACGGCGTCCACCTGTGCCTGGGCGCGCCTCTGGCCCGGCTGGAAGCCGAGATCGCGCTGTCGACGCTGTTCGCCCGGTTCCCGGCGATGGAACTGGCCAAGGATCCGGCCGAACTCGGCTCGATCGCGTCGTTCATCTCCAACGGCCACGGCTCACTGCCGGTACATCTGAACTCCTAGAACGCGATTCGCCGCCCGCCTACCGGGGGAGTGGGAGGGCGGCGATACCGCCGATGAAGAAGTCGACGCCGAAGGTGTAGTGATCCTCCGGGTCGGCACAGAACGTCAGGAACGGCGCCGCCTGCACGACGTTCGGATAGCGTTGCGGGGGAAGACTTTCCAGCGTCAGACGCTTGCGGCGGCTGGATTCGGCCGCATCGTCGGGGCTCTGCTGCGGGGTGGCCGCGCCGGGTTCACCGAGCACCAACGCGGTGGTGGTCCGCAGCGCGTTGGTACAGATCGCGGCGGCGGTCGGCACGTCGAAGCCGAATTCGACCAGGATGTCCAATGCGGTTTCCACCGCGTCCAGGAATCCGGGGGAGGGTTCGCTGCTGCGCGGGATCTGCAGCAGCGGGGCCAATGCGCGGTGTTCGCGCAGCACCGTGAGCAGCGATTCGGTCAGCGCGCGGAATTGCTCCAGCGGCGGGCGTGAGCGATCGCGGGTGGTGTCCACCCGCGCCCACAGTCGGCCGAGCACGCCGTCGAGCAGCTCGTCCTTGTTCTTGAAATGCCAGTACAGCGCCATCGGCGTGACATTGAGCTCCTGCGCCAACCGCCGAATGGTCAGCGCGTCCAGGCCCTCGGCGTCGGCGAGCGCGAGCGCGCCCTCTGCCACCGACTCCCGGCTCAGCCGATTCTCCGTTTTCGCCACTTGACAAATGTACACCGTACAGGTCTGATTGCCTCGTACATGTACAAGGTACAGGAACACCGTACAATAACGACGTATAGGAGCACTGCTGTGCTGACCTTGCCGCGCCGCTGGCTTGCCCTGATCGGGGTATCGCTGGCGACATTCATGACTTTTCTCGACAACAACGTGGTCAACGTGGCGCTGCCGTCGATCCAGCGCGATCTCGGGCTGTCCATCTCGGCCCTGGAATGGGTCGTCAGCAGCTACATCCTGGTGTTCGCCGGGCTCATGCTGGTCGGTGGCCGACTCGCCGATCTGTTCGGACGACGCCGAATGTTCCTGAGCGGCTTGGCCGTTTTCACCTTCGCATCGCTGCTGGCCGGACTGGCCGGTGACGAAACCATGCTGATCGGCGCACGCGTACTCCAGGGCGTCGGTGCGGCGGCGGCAATTCCACCGACATTGGCGATCATCGCCGGACTGTTCCCCGACGAATCCGAACGCACCAAGGCCGTGGGCGTCTGGAGTGCCATCGGCGCACTGGCTTTGGCGCTCGGACCGTTCACCGGCGGAGTGATCAGCCAGCACATGGATTGGGGCTGGATCTTCCTGATCAATGTGCCGTTCGGCATCGCGACATTCGCGCTCACGGCCCTGACCTTGGACGAGACCCGCGATCAGGTGCGGCCGCGACTCGATCTCCCCGGCCTGGTGACCTCGACGGTCGCGCTCTTCGCGATCACCTACGCGCTGATCGAAGGTCAGGGTAAGGGGTGGACCTCGACGGTGATCCTGAGCTGCTTCGCCCTCGGGGCGGTCGCGCTGGCGGCGTTCATCATCGTCGAAATGCGCAGCGCGGACCCGATGGTGGATATGTCGATGTTCCGTTCGCGCGTCTTCAGCGGCGGCGTGGTCACGATGATGCTGTGGGGCTTCGGCGTGATGGGGATCTACTTCTTCACCGCCATGTATTTGCAGAACGTGCTGGCCCTGTCGCCGACCATGGCGGGCGCGGCATTCATCCCGATGGCGCTGAGCATGGTCGCGATCTCACCGATCGCTCCGATCGCCGCGCGTCGACTGGGAACGAATGTGACTGTCGCACTGGGTGTTACCGGCATCGTCGGTGCGCTACTGGATATCTCGACAGTTGGTGAGGGCGGGCGGTTCATCGATCTCGTATTGCCCTTCGTCGCTTTCGGTGTCGGGTCGGGCCTGCTGATGGCACCGTTGAACACCGCGGTTATGGGGCAGATGCCCGCGGCCTCAGCCGGTGCGGCGGGCGCGGTCATCAATGCCAGTCGTGAGATCTCCGCCCTGCTCGGCGTCACCGTGGTCGGCGCGATTTTGACCACCCGCGCAGCCGCCTCCGCCCACGACGGCGCCGCACCCCTGACCGCATTCCTGGACGGCTACCGCTTCGCGATCATCATCGCTGCGGCCATCGTCGCGGTCGGCATCCCGATCGCATTGCTCACGCTGCGACCGAATCGCCATGCGGCACCGCAAGTTATCGTGGAGGAGCCGATCGCGGTGCCGCTGTGAACTGACATACCGTAGTCACTCGAGAACACCGATACCGCCATCGACGCTGTGCTGTGATCGCTCGGCCCGACCCATCCAGCGTTCAGGAGGCTCGTCATGGTCACCATTCTCGGTGGCGGTATCGCAGGCACCGTGCTCGGCGGAGCACTTGCCCGGCAACGACATCCGGTCACCGTGTACGAGCGGCGGACCGGGCCCGCCAGTGGGGCATTCATGGTCCTCGATGGGGACGCCCACCAATCCCTCACCGCGCTGGGCGTTTCGATCGAGGCGCTGCACGCCGCGTCGCACCCGATTCCCGGCGGCTTCGCCTTTCATTACCTGCCCGAGGGGCGCAACACCGGGCCCAGTCGCGGGCACCGCCTCTACGAACGCACCGAACTGATGCGGGTGCTCAACGAATTCGCCAGTGCTGCGGGCACGGATATCCGGTACGGGCACACCATCACCGATATCGATCTCGGCACCGGTGCGTTGCACACAACCGACGGTGAGCTGTCCGGCGACGGCTTGGTTATTGCCGCCGACGGCATCGATTCGCTCGCTCGCACTCTGCTCGAGCCCACGCGCACACCGGTTTACGCCGGGCAGATCGTCATATACGGCCAGACCTCGCATCCGGTGTCACTGCCTGCCGATCCATCGGTCATGCACTTTCACGGTCAATTCGGCCAGGGTCCCATGCCACTGAGTTCGTTCGGGCACCTCGCCACCGACAAGACGGTCTTCTGGTTCACCCGCCTCACCCGGGATCCAATTGCCGAGGGCGACACCGGCTTTCATCCCGCTGCGGACTGGGCCGAGACCGTCCTCGGCGCGGATCCCGACGCGGCAGCTCTGATCGGCGCAATCCTGGACGCCACCAGCACAATTCACGTCTCCAACACCCGCAGCGTCCCCCTCGCCGACGCCCGTCCGCCCGCGCCACCGGTCATCTTGATCGGCGACGCCGACCACGCGATCACCCCCGCCGCCGTGCGCGGGGCGCGCGAAGCCATCGAAGACGCGCTGGTCTTGTTCACCGCCATCACCATCGGCGCGTCACCGGCCCAGGCAATGGTTGAACGCCGCCGCGCTCTCGTGGCCAATCGCGAACAATCTCGCGCCGCCGGCACGTCCAACCGATCCGGATAGGACCTAGGGTGCGGCCGCCGAGAGAGCCAGCTGCACCAGTGCCACGCCGGTCAGAAGAATTGCCGCACCGGTTAGTTGGGCCGGGCCGATCGCCTGGCCCAGCAATAGCCAGGCCAGCACGGAAGCGACCACCGGCTCGACCAACGCCAGCACGCTTGCCAGGATTGCGGGTAATTCACGCAATGCCAGCAGTCCTGTCAGGTAGGGCAGTACGGTGCAGGCCACGGCCAGTACCAGCAGCACCAACCACACCGGCGCGCGCGTACCGCCCAGTGTCGCAACGTTGTCGAGCTGTCCCAGTGGCAGCGACCACGGCGGGGCGAGCACCGCCACCAGCACCGCACCGATCGCCAGCCCGGCGGCGGTCAGCCCGAATGAATCATGTTTGCCCGCACCGTGTTCGCCGAGCAGGAAGTATCCGGCCGAACAGATGGCCGCGCCGATCCCGGCGGCGACGCCGAGTCGATCCAGGCCGCCGGCCTGCCACGGTTGCGCGACCACGACCAGCCCGCCGAGCGCCAGTACGATTCCCGCCCAGGCCGATTCGGGCAATCGGGTGCCATGCACCATCCGCACCCACACCGCGACCAGGGCGGGCGCGATATTGACCAGGACCATCGCCACCCCGACCGGAATCCGGGAGACCGCAACGAAGAACAGCAGCTGCACCCCGGCGACGCCCAATAGTCCGTAGCCGAGCAGCAGCCCGAGGTCGGCACGACCGAAGCGCAATGCATGCGGCCGCAGCACCGCAACCGTCGGCACCAGCAGCACCGCGGCCAGCAGGATCCGCACCGAGGTCACCGCTGCGGGGGACCACCCCGCCGCCATCACCGCCGCCGCGAGCGGACCCGAACTCGCGAACAGCACCCAGGAGGTCAGGCTGAGCGTGGTCGCCCGGCCGCGGCTGGGCGACCGGGTGAGCTTGTCCGATATGGCCACGTCCGGCAGTGTGTCCGAGCGGCCGCCCCGCGGACCACCGAATTTCGCCCTACTGTCCGGCCCAGTCCGAATAGCCGATCACCCCTGCCCGGCCGCGAGTTCTCGATTACGTTGGCAGACATGGGACTTTCGGCCGCTGAGGTGTTCGACAGCTTGGGTAGGGACTACGAGAAGGCGTTCGCCGGGCATCCGGCGCATCGCGAGGAACTCGAATGGTTGCTGACGCAGCTGTCCGACGGGGCCAAGGTGCTCGATGTCGGTTGCGGGACCGGGCGGCCGACGGCCGAGGTGCTGGTGGCGGCGGGGTATGACGTCACCGGATGCGATATCTCGCCCGGGATGATCGAGATCGCGCGTGCGCAGGTTCCCAGTGCCCGGTTCGAGGTCGCGGACCTGCGGACACTGTCCTATCCGGACGGCACCTGGGACGCGGTGACGGCGTTCTTTCCGCTGCTGCAACTGACCAGGGCCGAAATCGACTCCGCCCTGGTGGAATTCGCTCGATGGCTGACCCCCGGCGGGATTTTTCTGTTCGCGACGGTGCCCGCCGATATCGAGGGGATCGATATCGAGTTCATGGGAAAGCCGGTCACCGTCAGCAGTTACCCGCCCGAGGAGTTCCGCCGCCGCCTCACCGACGCGGGCCTGGAGGTGCTGCGCGAGCGGGTGGTCGAATTCCAGCCCGATCACCCGGATGCCGCACCGGAACCCGATCTGTTCATCGCCGCCCGAAAGCCCGCATGACCCGGCAGGGGAGCGGGAGGGCCGGGCCCGTCGGTTTCAGCGCACGCCCAGCGCGGGCAGTACCGCCGCATCGATATAGCGCACGATGAAATCTGTTTCCGGCTGGCGGTTTTCGACGACTGCATAGGCGGTGATCGCGCCCATCACCATATGCCCGGTGAATTCGATGGCCGGGGAATCGGCCGCCAGCTCACCGCGCTCGACCGCACGCTCGACCGCCGCGCTGAAGGCATGCATGGTCGGGTCGAAGATGAGTTCGCGTAATACCTCGTGCAGTAACGGTTCTCGGCTGGCCGCCTCGTTCATCGCGCGGAAGACGCTCGTATCACGCTCATCTCGTGCGCCGCGGGTGGCGAGGGCGATGAGGTCGCCGCGCAGGCTGCCGGTGTCGAATTCGGCGCCGGGGACCGGGCCGATATGCCGCAGAGCGCTCGCGACCAGCTCGGTCTTGCCGTTCCACTGCCGATAGAGGGTCGCCTTGCTGGTGCGAGCACGGGCGGCCACCGCGTCGATCGTCAGGGCCTCGTACCCGACTTCGGCGAGCACCTCGATAACCGCGTCATACAGTTCGCCGACGCGTTCGGGGGTCATGCGGCGGCGCGGCGGGGCGGGGTTGGACGCGGGCATATGTCGACTTTCTCTCGTACGAGACGGTTCCGTATCTATCGAAGCATAGGACACCGGGTATTCGCTGAATCTTCGCCGGAGGGTGGCGTCTGGCTTAAGTGTACGATATCGTTTCGTACAGCAACGCGATTTCCTCCGACCGAAACCGAGGAACCATGATCAAGCGCATTCCGTACAAGTGGCTGGTCGCCACCGCATTCGTGTTCGGGTTGTTCATGGAACTGCTCGATATGACGGTGCTGAACACAGCGCTGCCGACACTCGGGCGGGAGTTCAACGCGGATGCCGCGATGTTGCAGTGGCCGGTGACCGGATACCTGGTGAGCCTGGCGATCTTCATCCCGGCCTCGGGTTGGGTCGCGGACCGATTCGGGGCGCGGCGCACCTTCGGGTTCGCGGTGGCGATATTCACCATCGCCTCATTGATCGCGGGGCTGTCCACCTCGCTCGAAATGCTCACCGCCGCACGATTTTTGCAAGGCGTGGGCGGCGGCATGCTCACCCCGGTCGGCACCGCCATGCTGTTTCGGGCATTCCCGGCCGCCGAGCGCGCGAAAGCCTCTGCGGTACTTGTCGTTCCAGCCGCGGTGGCTCCCGCGCTCGGGCCGGTGATCGGCGGCTGGCTGGTCGATGCGGTGTCGTGGCGGTGGATCTTCTTCCTCAATCTCCCCGTCGGAGCCATCGCGTTGGCGTTCGTCATCTTCGTGCTGCGCGATGACGATGAGCAGGCGCGCCCCGGAGCGTTCGACCTCGCCGGGTTCGTGCTCGCCGGGGCCGCTCTCGCCGGGCTGCTGTTCGGACTCGACCGCGGACCGACCGCGGGCTGGACCGATCCGATCACACTGATATCGCTGATCGGGGGAGTCCTGCTCGCCGGGTTGCTCGTCGCGGTCGAACTGCCCAAACGTTCGCCGCTGCTGGACCTGCGGCTCCTGAATGACCGCCTGTTCCGGCTCGGCAACCTCATCTCCCTGGCGGCGGGCGCGGCCACGATGGGCGTGCTGTTCATGACACCGCTGCTACTGCAGCAGGAACTCGGGTTGACCGCGACGCAGTCGGGGCTGATCACCGCGTGCCAGGCCGTCGGCATGGTGCTGGCGATGCCGCTGGCGAGCAAGCTCTACACCGTGGTCGGGCCACGCGTCATGCTGGTGACCGGGCTGCTCGTGACCGCCCTCGCGAATCTGGGATTCCTTGCGGTGCAGCAGGATACGTCGCTGTGGTGGATACGCGGCATCATGCTTGTCTCCGGTGCGGCCATGGGATTGGTGATGGTGCCGATGCAGGCCACGACCTTCGCCACCATCACCGGTGAGGCGACCGCGCGAGCGTCCGCGGTGTTCAGCACGACCCGCCAGATCGCCTCGGCCGCCGGGGTCGCGGTACTGGCGAGCCTGCTCAGCATTCGATTGAGTTCGCGCCTGGGAGCACTGGGAGACAACGCCGACGCGGCAGCCAGGCACACCGCGGCCATTTCGGCCTATCACGACGCCTTCCTGGTCACCGCCGCCCTGACCCTGATCGGCATCGCCTTCGCCGTATTCGTGCGCGGGGTGCCGACCGGCACCGCGGCGACCGATCCGGAGCCCGATCCTGGCGACCCGCTGGAGGTGGCAGTCGAGTCCGGGGCGCTGCGATGAGCATCGATGAGCCGGATATCGCAGTGGCGCAAAGTGATACCGTACTGCGCGCGCGAGCGCGCCGATTGCGTACCAACCGCGTGATCGATATCGCGGTCCGAGTGGTGGTGCTGATCGTGGGTACGGTCATGGTCACCGTGGGTTGCCTGGTCGCCCCGCCGGTGGCGCTCCTCGGGCTGGGTCTGCTCGCCTCGGAATTCGCCGTGGTGCGCCGGGGACTCACCCGCGCGCGCCGACGACTTACCCCACTGCGGAAATGGCTTGCCCGCCAACCCAAATGGCTGCGAGCGGTCCTTCCGCTGGTGACCGTTCTGTCCATGCTGTTCGTCTACTTCACCGTTCTGCGAATCCTCTGATCGACCCATCCCAACCGAAGGAGAAACCATGACAACCAATGGCGCACAAGCCGATATCGCGAACACGGTGGGTCTCACCGCCCTCGGATCCGCGGCTTTCCGGGCCGTGGAATCCAAGGCCCCGGACGCCCTGATAACCGATGAATTCGCGGAAAGGTTCGTCTACGCCTCCGGCGTGGAGCATCTGATCGCCATCATCGAGAACCCGACCGCCAAGGCCCACTGGCCCGCGTTCTCGAGCATGGCCGGAGTCCGGACCAAGAGCTATGACGACTTCTTCCTCAATGCCATCGCCGCGGGTGCCCGCCAGGCGGTGATCCTGGCATCCGGGCTGGACGCACGACCGTACCGGCTGGACTGGCCCGCCGATATGACGGTCTACGAGATCGACCTCACCGAAGTCTTCGCCTTCAAGAAGAAGGTCTACGAAGACACCGGCGCGGTACCCAAGGTCCAATGGTCCGATGTGGCAACGGATTTGACGGGGGACTGGGCCACCGACCTGATCGCCGCCGGATTCGATCCGACCATCGCGACCGCATGGTCAGCCGAGGGCCTGGTGCCCTACCTGCCCACCGACGCACAGAACCGGCTGTTCGAGAAGATCGACGAACTATCAGCTGCCGGAAGCCATTTCGCGGTCGGCGTCACCTCACCGACCATCGATATGCAGAAGTTCCTCGCGGCCAGCCAGGAGCACACCAAAGACATCACCGGCGAATCCGACGGCCCCAGCATGGCCGAGATGATCTTCCTCGAGAACGAGCAGATCGACGCCGTCGGCTGGCTCAATGCACACGGCTGGAACGCGTCCGCGATCGACGCCGCCGACCTGATGAACAAGTACGGCCGCGAACTCGCCATGTCCGAACAGGACGTCCAGTCGTTCCGAGACCTGTTGTGCGTCACTGCGATCAAGAGCCCGGGCACTCCGCCATCGATGGGAACCCTGGACTGGGAAGCCGTCTACCGAGGCGACTCACCGATCAACGGCGACCAGCAGCCACCGTGGAACATCGGCCGACCGCAACAGGCGATCATCGACCTCGAGACCGGCGGCGAGATCACCGGAACCGTCCTGGACAGCGCGTGCGGAGTCGGCGCTACCGCCCTCTGGTTCGCCCGCCAGGGCTACCGCACGGTCGGCATCGACATCGCCACGTCAGCAATCGCGACCGCCACCGCAGACGCCGCCGCGCAACAGATTTCGGACCACGTCCGCTTCGAGACCGCCGACCTGCGCACCCTGACCTGCCACGACGGCGAGTTCGACACCATCATCGACAACGCGTCCTTCAACTCCTTCCCGAGAGAAGGCCGCTCCGCCTATCTGGCATCCCTGGCCCGAGCCGCCGCCCCCGGCGCCCGCCTGTTCATCCTCTGCTTCAGCCAGGAGGAATTCGACCGGGAATTCACCGGCCGCATGTTCGATGCCCTCACCGATGCGGAAATCCACGACACCGTCGCCGAACACTGGACCATCGACTCCATCACGGAGTCCTACATCGAGATCGCCCAGCAGGGCATCCCGCCTCACGCGGCCTCGATGATGAAATCCTTCGCCACCGGAGACAACGGTCTATTGCGGCTACCGGCTCGACTGCTGGCCGCACATCTGCCCGCTTGATTCGACGGGCGGGAGAGTGGATCGAGCAGGTCGCTATCGAACCAATTCGGAATCGGCTCTCTCCCAATCGATGTCACCGGACTCGAGGCCGTCGACGATACCGCGCAGCCAGTGCTGTTCGGTTGCCGCTCTCGCGCGAAGATATTCGGTGGTGACCCAGTATCGGCGGGGGATGCCGCAGGCGCGACCGTTTTGGAGGAGGGTGTCGAGTTCGCGTATATCGGCCTCGAGACAGGTAATGCGTTCGCGCAGTGCGGTTATCACTTCCCGGCGGGGAAGTGCGTGCGATTTCGACAGTGCGATCAGCAGATCGGGGCGTTCTGGGACCGGCCGGTGCAGGAGTTCCGCGATGCGATCTCGCAGTGCGGTGCGTCCGGCGGCGGTGATGCGGTAGGCGGTCCGGTCGGCACCATTGGCCGTGCGGATTGTGGCTGCGGTCCCCACCAATCCCTGTTTGGCCAGCTGCGCCATGGTGCGATATAGCGAGCCGGGATTGACGGCCGTCAGTTCCTTGCCGTGGCGGCGCACCAGCAGTTGGAACATCTCGTACGGCTGCATCGGATGCTCATTCAGCAGAGAGAGAGTGGTGATCGCCATGGGCGTCAGGATCGCGTGCGCACCTTCGGTCATCGGTTCCCCCAGGCCCTGGTCTGCTGCTGCGCCAATGATATCGACGCGGCTCGCTGCGTGCTGGTCGGTGTGTTCAGCCGGTGTGCTCGTCGTGGGTGTCGAGCATGGCCCAGGAGGTGGTTGCCGCCCATTCGGCAAAGGTGTGCCAGCGGACCCGGGGGTGCGCGGCGTGCAGGGCGGGCAGATCCAGGCCGAAGCCGACCTCGTCGAACCACTGGAACATGCGGGCGAGTTCGGGGTTCCAGGCCGCCAGCTCGCCCAGCGGTTGAACCACGTACGTGATAGCGCGCCCGGTGGCTGCGGATATCGCGGCCGCGGCAGCAGGGCCGGTGAGCTCGTCGGAAGCGATTTCGATGCGCTGACCGCTGAAGTCGGCAGGCTGGGTCACTACGGCGGCGGCAAACCCCGCGATATCGGCGACATCGACATAGGCCAGTGCGCGCACGGCCGGTAGCGCCATCGGCAGGAATCCAGCACGGAGCGCATTGATCACGTGCGGAGCCAGCATGACATCCATGAAGACCACCGGAGCGATGATCGTCCAGGGGACCGGTACCCCCGCGAGGTGCAATTCGACATCCTTCTTGCTGTCGAACCACGGGATGCCGATCTCCCGATCGGCCGCGGCGGCCGAGCTGTAGGTGATATGCCCCACCCCTGCGTCGGCTACCGCGTCCAGGACCCGAATCGCGTTGTCCCGCTCCACATCCGGTCCGGATTCCGCGGGCGTGCCCATGACGTAGGCGTGGTCCGCGCCGTCGGCTGCGGCACGGACCGCGCCGGCATCGGCGAAATCACCTGTGGCGAGCTCTATTCCGAGCCCGGCCAGGGCGACGGCCGCGGGTGTGAGCGGGTTCCGGACCAGCGCCCGAACCCGGTGGCCGTCCGCGAGCAGGCGGCGCGCGACCGCGCCACCCTGCAGGCCGGTCGCTCCGGTTACCAGGATTGTCTGCGAGGGTGTTTCCACCGGTTTGCGTGGCATATGGCTCATCGCTTTCTGCATTCGAGGAGGGTGCGCCCGGAATCGGTCCGGACCAGGGTTCGGCAGTCGAGTCCGACATCTCCTGCCAGGCAGGCGAAGTCGCCCGCACCGCGTTCGCGTCCGCCGACCAGTACCAGCATGCGCAGGTCCATTTTGGTGGCGAGCAGTTCGTCGGGTTCGTCATCGGCGAGGCGCTCGATCAGCAACAGTCGGCCGCCCTCGCCGATCGCTTCGGCACCGCGCCGCAGGATGCGGCGAGCGTCTTCGTCGTTCCAGTCGTGCAGTACATGCGAGAGCAGGTAGACCTGCGCACCGGGCGGCCAAGGGTCGAAGAAGCTCGCACCGATGACACGAGCACGCTCGCGCACGCCCGCCGCGTCCAGAATCGCTTCCGCGGCGGCCACGGTATCGGGCAGGTCGAGCAGCACACCACTCAGATGCGGTTGTGCGGCAAGGACATCCGCCAGCAACGCCCCGGTCCCGCCACCGACGTCCACGATCTGCTCGATTCCGGTCCAGTCATAGGCCGCGGAGACTTCACCGAACCACGAAGCGTTCTCCGCCATCAGGGTGTCGAACGAGGCGGCCAGTGCGGGCTCGGCCGACAGATGCTCCCAGAACGAGAGTCCGTGCACCCGTTCGTATGCGGGCTCGCCGGTGCGAATCGAATCGAGCAGTCCGACATAGGTGGCATCGAGCACCGCGCCCGCACCGGACAGATCGAGCCACTTATGCCTGCCCGCCGGATGATCGGCCTTGAGTAATTGCGCGCTCGGCCCCAAAGCGTACGAACCGGTATCGATTTCGCGGAATACCCCGCGCACTACGAGAAAGCGCATCAGTCGGCGCAACGCGTCCGGATCGGCACCGGCGACAATGGCGAGTTCGGGAATCGTGGTGACACCCGCGCCAATGTGGTCGGCCAATCCCAGGGTGGCGGCGACCCGCATCGCCCACGGCGCGATCACATCGGTGAGGGTGGCGAAATCGGGGTGCTCGGATTGCGGCATGGACATGACCTCCGAATGGTCGAGAAGGGCTCAGATCGCCACTGCCAGCGCTGTGGCCGCCAGTGCGAGAGTCGACAGCACGGTTCTGATCTGGTGCCAGCGTCGCCACGGTAGTCGCGGATCGGCCCAATCCTGGCTCAGGGCAGCGGGGTCGACGTCACGCACCGAACTCAGCAGCGGTACATTGGCGAATTGCGAAACCATTGCGGTGCCAACCAGTAACAGCATGGCGAGTATGAATAGTGTGGTGGCCGAGCCGGTTTCACTCATCAGTGCGAGTCCGATATCGGCGATCCCGCCGATCGCGACGAGGGCGGGCATGGTCGGCTCGTAGTGCCGGTCGAACAGCTGGTGGGTCGCGACGTACTGTTCCGCCGGCATGGCCAGAAATCCGGGAACGTTGGCCATGGCAACCCCGAGCAATATTCCCGCGACCAGTCCGGTGGCCACCAGAGAGATGGTGCTCAACAAGGCGATTCCCATGGCACTCACGCTGCCAGGGTGGATTTGCGTACCGCTTGACCGGCGCTCGAGGCTCTGGACAGCCGTTCAAGTCGGACTCGAGCGAGCCGCAGGATCATCGGGTCGTGAGCAGCCGAAACCTTAGCGCGACAGCGTATTTGCCTCGGCACCGCTCATGTTGACAGTGCAACCTACTCATGCTTGAGTAGTCTCGCGACGAAACGACTCTTACTTCGCCTATCGGCATATTTCCGTGTGGGGACGGATGCGTCGGGATGCGGTGGCAGACAATCGAATTCAGATGACCGAGAACACGACTACTGATTGCCGGATTTCGGATCTTCATCGGCTGGATACTCGACGGCGAGTCTGGGCAGGATGCCGTTCCGAGTGCGGCCCCGTAGCGGTGTTCGAAGTGCCGGGCTTTTCGCCCGAGGCCGGAGGGGGCCTACAAATGAGGATCGACATGCTCGGCGGCCTGCGCGTGGAATCGGGAGGACAAGTCGTCACCCCGACCGCTCCGAAAGTCCGCACCCTGCTGACTTTGTTCACATTGCATGCGGGCGAGGTGATTCCGGCCAAAGTGCTGATGCGCGAACTATGGCCCGAACGCCCGCCCCGCAGCGCCCAATCCACTTTGCAAACCTATATTTGCCATTTGCGCCGCCTGGCCCGCACCGATACCGACGTCTCGGTGGTGACTTCCTCGTCCGGCTATTCCCTGCACATTCCAGCGGGTCGCGTCGACACCACTCGATTCGAGGATCTGGTCGGACGCGGCACCCGCGCACTCGATGACGGGGTTCCCGAATTGGCATCCACCGAACTGCAACACGCCCTGAAACTGTGGCGCGGTCCGATGCTGGCCGATGTGCCCACCGGACCCATGCTCGATACCCATGTGCTGCGGTTCAGCGAACGCAAACTGCACGCGCTGTCAATGCGGATCGACGCGGATCTGCGCCTGGCCCGGCACGCCAGTTTGATCGGGGAATTGGGTGCGCTCATCGCCGAACACCCACTGCACGAAGGCTTTCACATCCAATTGATGATCGCGCTGTTCCGTACTGGCCGCCGCAGCGAGGCACTGGCGGTCTTCCACCGCCTGCGCATCACCCTGGCCGAACATCTGGGCCTGGATCCCAGCGCCGAGGCCGAACGTGTGCATCAGATGATCCTGATGGCCGATGACGAACTTGGCGTACCGGATTCGGCCGCGGTGCAGATCGGTCCGCGAGTGCCCGCGCACCTGCCGCCCGATCTGGGCGCACTGGTCGGGCGCGCCCGCGAATTGGACACGGTGGTCCGGCATCTGGGCATCGACGCGCGGGTGGGATCAGGTCCGGTCGCAGTGCTCGTGACCGGGATGGCCGGGGTCGGCAAGACCGCGGTCGGATTGCGCGCCGCACACCAGGTCCGCGGCCGGTATCCCGATGGTCAGCTGGTCGCGGAACTGCGTATCGGCGGGCGGCCGGTGGAGACCGGGATGATCCTGGAGGGCTTCCTGCGTGCGCTCGGCTGCACCGATCCGATGCCGCGCTCGACCGCCCAGCGCATCAATATGTTTCGCAGCTGGACTGCGGCGCGATCGGTGCTGGTGGTGCTGGATGACGCCTATTCGGCTGAACAGGTCCGGGCGCTGTCGCCGACGGGCAGTGAGTCCGGGTTGATCGTCACCAGCCGACGCCGGTTGTCCGAACTCGGGGGAGTGCACCGGATCAACCTCGAGGTGCTCTCGGTCGACAGCGCACTGGAATTGCTCGCCATGCTGGTCGGCAAAGCTCGGGTGATCGCCGAGGAGCCCGCGGCGCGCGCGGTGGTACAGCTGTGCGGCGGTTTGCCTTTGGCGTTGACCGCGGTCGGCGCGCTGTGGGAGAACTGGCCCGGATTGTCGCTCGAGTACCTGACCGAACTGCTCGCGGACGAGAGCAATCGACTCAATCTGCTGCGCTACGGCGAATCGGATGTCGGAGCGGCCATTTCGGCCAGTCTGACCATGCTCGGCGAAACCGAGCTGCGGGTCTTCGAAGCGGTGCGCACGGGTGCGCGGACCGCGACGACCGTGTGCTGCGCCCTGCAATTGCCGCGACGTGAGACCGAGGCCGCGATCGGGCGACTGGCCAATGAGCAGTTGGTGGAATGCCGGTACGGCGGCGCGGGCGATCTGCGCCTGAGTATGCATCCGGTGGTGCGGCTGTGCGTCGCGCAGCCACATCCACGCCCGCGACTGGAGGTGTGCTGAGAGATCAGGTCAGCAGATTGCGCAGGGCGAGCGGAGATTCGAGCTCGCCCTTGAGGCGGCGGGAGAACATCGCGGCATCGCGACCGTTTACCAGGCGATGGTCATAGGCGATGCCCAGCTGCGTGACCGGCCGGCGCACCGGCTGGTTCGCGGGGTCCAGAACGATCTCGTCGGTGACCGCCGCGAGCGACACTGCGACCGACTGGCCGGGAAACACTAGCGGGATCACGAACACCGTGTCGTGATAGGGATTGATCGATACGGTCAGCGCGCCACCCACGAGGTCAGCGGAACTGAATCTCCCCTGCACCGCGCACTTTTGCAGGCGGGCCAGATCGGCGGCGAGTTCCTCGATCGGACGCCCGGCGGGATCACGGAGCACCGGAACGAACAGCCCCGCACCCGCGTCCACGGTCACCCCGATATCGGCGCCCGTGATGGTCGCGGTACGGCCGTCGTGCCCGATACTGGCGAACAGCAGCGGAAAGTCGTTGTGCAGCCGGGCGATCGCGCGAATCAGCAGGACGGGCAGACCGATATCGATGCCGCGCTCGGCGCGCAGCTCCTGCCGCAACGCAAGGGCGTTCGCCACAAGCAGCCGGGTCACGTTATAGGCGGCCGGGATGCTCTGCCACGACCGCGAGACCGACCGAGCGACCTGACGCTGGTTCAGGCTCAGTTCGATCGTGGTCGAGGTCAAATTCTCCACATCGCCGCCGCGGATCACACGTTTGCCGAGGCCACGCAACTGCTCGTCGGTGATACCGTGCTGCTCCACCAGCGCTCGCGCGGCGTCGGTGAGCACATAGCTCGCCTTCGTCGTGGGTTCTGCTGCAGCACCGACTGTTTCACTCGCAGCCGCGAGGTGGTCCAGACGCTGCTCCTCGGAGTCGAACAGGTGCCCGATCGGCTCGCCGAACGTGATTTCGGTCGCCGCCGCGACCGCTCGCTGCAGGATCCCGTCGACATCGGCGACGATATCGACACTGGCCTTGGAGGTTTCGGCGACCGCGATCGGATCACCGGCGCGCACCCGATCACCGTCCTCGCACAGCCATTCCACGAGCGTGCAGGATTCGTCATTGGCATTGAGTACCGGGACAAAGATCTCAGCCATCGAGGCCCTTTCGAACCGCATCGACGATGCGCTGGGTGTCAATGAGAACGTTGCGCTCGAGATGCACGGCTGCGGGGATGACCCCGGAATCGGAGTGCGCCAGCACGATCGGGCGCTGTAGATTCGGCCAGCAGCGTTGATAGATCGCCTGTGCGATATCGGCGCCCCAGGTGCCACCGCCCGTACTCTCCTCTGCGACGCAGATGATGCGCGCCGAATCACAGGCCGCGGCAATGGGTTCCACATCGAATGGGTGCAGCAGCGTGGGCACGATCACCTGGCACAGCAGATCCGATTCCAGGGCCAGTCGCCGGGCGGCCTCGACCGCTCGATCGGCCATCCCGCCCGCAGCGATGAGCAAGCAGTCCAGTTCTTCGGGGTTATCGCTCATCGTGATCCTGGTGTGCCCCAAGGGCCCCGGGAGCAACTCGGCGTGGAAGAGCTCATCGATCGGACCGGGATCGGCCATGCGCCGGGTGTACAGAACCTTGTCCTCCACCACGAGTGCGGGTCCACCGGTCTCCAGTACCGCACGCAGCACCTCGAGGCTGTCCCGATAGGCGTTGATCTCCACAATCCTCAGGTCCGGGATGCCCAGGAAGTGCTTCTGCGGACTCTGACTGTGCGTCGGCCCGTAGCCTCGGCCGCCGCCGACGGGTAGCCGGATCAGCACCCGCATGGGCAGGCGCGCGCCGTACATCGAGGTCGATTTGGACGTCATATTGAGCACCTGGTCGAAGGCGAGGCCCGCGAAATCGGCGAACATGATCTCCACGATCACCGTATTGCCTTGCAGCGCCAGCCCATTCGCGACCCCCACCAGGGCGTTCTCGGAGATGGGAGTGCTGATCACCCGTTCCGGGTAAGCGGAGGACAGGCCCTTGGTCGCCTTGAACGCGCCACCGTAGGGGTCGCTGACGTCCTCGCCGAGCAGATAGACGCCGGCGACGGCCAGCAACGCGCGCAGTGCGGCGTTCAAGTTCTCGATTACGCGGTGTGCCCGGTCCATATCGCCTCCCCGCTCGCGAGCGGTCGTGTGCCGATGTCCTTGACCACCAATGCGATCCGCTCGGATTGGCAGGTGTCGGCGACGTCGTACTGTGCGCCATGACGGTCGCGATAGTGCACGGTCCAGTCCCGGGCCAGCAGCGCTTCGAGCTCGCTGGGGGAGCGGGTGTCATCGCCCTTGCTGTGCGGACCGAGTCGAAAGGTGTCGAATTCGACCACCGCGGGTCCACCTCCACCGCGCACGGCATCGACGAGCGAGGCGAGCTCGACCCGGATGGCCTCGACATCGCATCCGTGGATTTTCCGGTGTGGCACACCGAAAGCGGCGGCGCGGGCAGCCACGGTGCCTGCCATATGCGCGCGGGTCGGTGTGCTCTGGGCGATGCCGTTGTTCTCGACCACGATCAGCAACGGCACCTGCCACAGTGCGGCCATATTCAACGCCTCATAGACCGCGCCCTCCCCCCAGGTGCCGTCGCCGGTGTACACCACCGCGATGCGCCGTCCGGGCGTGTTCCGCATATGCAATGCGATTCCCGTTGCGAGCGTGACATTTTCACCCTGTATCCCGGTGGACAGGAAGGTCGGCCGGTACAGATGCTGACTGCCGCCGACCCCGCCGCACAGCGCCCCGGCCCGCCCCATGATCTCGGCCAGCAGCCCTTCGGGATCATCGAAGCGGGCCAGATAGTGGCCGTGGCCGCGGTGATTGCTCAGCACCACGTCGTCGGGGTGCAACAGCCCCGAAACCGCCACCGGCACATATTCCTGGCCCAGGCAGGTGTGCGTGGTGCCGTGCAGCGCACCGGCGGCGAACAGGTCCAGCAAAGCCAATTCGAAATGCCGAATCAGCAACATGCGCAACAGATCCTGCTCCTGCGGCCGGGTGAGCACGGCGTTCACGCGGTCTCCGCCGGCGCCAACGGCATGGGCAACGGCGCGACCCGGCGCACGATATCCGGTCGCGCGACCGCGCGCAGGTACTGCTTCAACTCGGGTCCGGCGTTGCGATGGGCGTCGCTGCGCTGGAAGTCCAGGTAGCCTTCCTCGTCGACCCAGTCGGTGATCAGCAGATAGCACCCGATCTCGGCGTCGTACGCCAGGCACTGATCGAGATTGGCCGGATGTGCTCGCGCGGCCGCACCCATGGCGTCCCAGGCGCGTTCGAATCCGGCACGCTGGTCGCGGGCGACATCGAAACGCAGGATCTTGCGGAACCCGGCCGGGGCGGCGGTGGCGGTGGGAGACCAGGAGTAGAAGACGCGGGCTTGGGAATCGCCCATGGTCGGCGCGCTCGCCTCATAGGGCGCCAGATAGCGGGCGAGCCCGCTGTCCAGCATGCGCAGCCGCGGATCGTCCCGGTGGGTGCGCACATTCGCCACCATGTCCCGGTCGGCTTCCACCAGATGGAAGTACAGGTCGTGGAAGTGGAACAGCGTGCGCCGGGTGACGCCTATGGCCCCGGGCAGCCGGGTGCGATCGTGCGCATCGAACAGCGCCGTGACATCAGGGATGTGCGCGGTGGCCATGCGGCGCACAAAGAGAGCTCGAAACACCGTGGCGCTCCTGTTCTTCGGGCGATGGTGGGCGAGATCGAGCCTCGCGCAGGCGGCTCGAGCAGGTGTTCACGACCGCTCGAGTCGTGCCTTGCTGACCGCTCGAGGGCTGCTCGAGCAGCTCATTCGACGATCGGTGCATGAGCAATCAGGTCACCGGGGCGGCGCGCTACCGGATCGATCGCACCGAGGTGCGGGCGACCATCCGCCAAGGCGGGGAGATCCGAATCCTGTTGAGCCCGCGCACAGTTGGTTCCACTTCGGGGTTCAACGGCACCCTGACACTGCTGCCCGGCGAGTTCGTCGCCGCCCAGCGACACCCCTACTCGGACAAGTTCATCTACCTGATCAGCGGGGAACTCGAGCTCACTGTCGACGGTGAGCCGGTGCCGCTGTTGCCCGGGCAAGCCCTGTTCGTACCCCGCGATACCGCCCACCGCTTCGTGAATCACGGTCCCGAGGTGGCGCAGGCGGTGTTCTCGGTGGCCCCACTCGCACCGAGCCCCGAGCTCGGGCATGTGGATCTCGAGCCGGTACCCCATCCCGCGGAACCGCTGCCCCATGTCGGCGATAACGCCGCGACACCCGATGCGGGAGTGCGGTAATGGCCAGGCGGGTGGTGATCACCGGGATCGGCATGATCGTGCCGGGCGGGATCGGCACCAAGGACGCGTGGCGGGTACTGACCTCGGGGCAATCCGCTATCCGGCGCATCACGTTCTTCGATCCCGGTCCCTATCGGTCCCAGATCGCGGCCGAATGTGATTTCACCCCGGCGGATCACGGTCTCACCGCGCGCGAGATCCGGCGCATGGACCGCGCCACGCAATTCGCGGTGGTGTGCGCCCGCGAAGCGCTGGCCGATTCCGGCTTGGTCGCCGCGGAATTCACCCCCGAACGCACCGCGGTGGCCCTGGGCAGCGCGGTCGGGGCCACCATGGGGCTCGAACAGGAATACGCGGTGGTCAGCAATGAGGGCCGTGACTGGCTGGTCGACGGCGCGTACGCGGTCCCGCACCTGTTCGGGCATTTCGTGCCCAGCACCCTCGCGGCCGAAGTCGCCTGGGCGGTCGGGGCCGAAGGTCCGGTCGCGCTGATCTCCACCGGTTGCACCTCGGGCTTGGATTCGGTCGGCTACGCCGCGGACCTGATTCGTGAGGGATCCGCCGACATCGTCATCACCGGCGCGACCGATGCCCCGATCTCGCCGATCACCTCGGCCTGCTTCGACGCCATCCACGCCACTTCACCCAATAACGAGCACCCCGACATCGCCTCTCGCCCTTTCGATGCCGAACGAGACGGGTTCGTACTTGGGGAGGGGTCGGCGGTGCTGATCCTGGAAGAGCTCGAGGCCGCTCGGGCGCGCGGCGCGCACATGTACGCGGAGTTGATCGGATTCGCCTCGCGCGCCAACGCCTATCACATGACCGGCCTCAAAGCCGACGGACGTGAAATGTCCGAAGCGATCGACGCTGCCATGCGCGAGGCGCGCATCGATCCGTCGCAGGTGAGCTACGTGAACGCGCACGGGTCGAGCACCAAGCAGAACGACCGCCACGAAACCGGTGCGTTCAAACGGAGTTTGGGCGCGCACGCCTACCAGGTACCGGTCAGTTCTCTCAAATCGATGGTGGGCCATTCCCTCGGCGCGATCGGTTCGATCGAGCTGGCGGCCTGCGCGCTGGCGATCGAGCACGGTCTGGTGCCGCCCACCGCGAATCTGCACACTCCCGATCCCGAATGCGATCTGGACTATGTGCCGTGCGTGGCCCGAGAAAGCGCGCTCGAGGTGGTGCTCAGTGTGGGCAGCGGATTCGGCGGTTTCCAATCCGCGGCTCTGCTGGCCCGACCGGGGCGGCAATCATGAGCACCGGAAAACGCACGGGTGCACCGCAATTCACCGGAATGGGAATCGTCGCGCCCACCGGGCTCGACATCGAGTCGTACTGGTCCTCGACGCTGGCCGGGCGCAATGCCCTCGCACCCATCAAGGCCTTCGACGCCACCCGGTATCCAACCGTCCTGGCGGGTGAGGTTCCCGATTTCGATCCCTCGGGATTGCCGAATCGGCTACTGCCGCAAACCGATCGCATGACCCGCATGGCCCTGGTCGCCGCCGGGGAGGCCCTTGCCGATGCCCGGCTCGATCCCGCCGCAGTGCCCGATTTCGAGATGTCGGTGGTGACCGCGAGCCATTCTGGCGGATTCGAATTCGGCCAGCGCGAGCTCGAACACCTGTGGAGCCGCGGACCCGCGCATGTGAGCGCCTATCAGTCGTTCGCGTGGTTCTACGCGGTGAACACCGGTCAGATATCGATCCGGCATGGTCTGCGGGGACAGAACGGGGTGGTGGTCACCGAGGGTGCGGGCGGTCTGGACGCGCTCGGACAGGCCCGCCGCGTGCTGCGCCGCGATTCGCGGATCGTATTGACCGGCGCCACAGACGGTTCGCTGTGCCCGTGGGGGTGGGTCGCCCAGATCGCCAACCGCAAGATGAGCGTTCGGCAGGATCCCGCGCGAGCGTATCTGCCGTTCGATGCCGACGCGAACGGCTACCTGCCGGGGGAGGGCGGTGCGATCCTGCTGCTCGAGACCGCAGCTGCGGCCCAGGCGCGCGGCGCGCGCAGCTACGGCGAATTGTCTGGCTACGCTGCGACATTCGATCCGCCGGCGGGTTCGGATCGCCCGGGTGGGTTGCGCCGCGCAATCGATCTGGCGCTCGCCGACGCACACGTGGGCCCCACCGCGGTCGATGTCGTGTTCGCCGACGGTGCGGGCATCCCGGACCGGGACGTCGCCGAGGCGGCGGCCATCCGTGCGGTCTTCGGTCCGTACGGCGTCCCGGTGACGGTGCCGAAATCCGGTACCGGACGCCTGTATTCGGGCGCCGCACCGCTGGATACGGCCGCCGCACTGCTGAGCATCCGCGATCAGGTGATCCCGCCGACGGTCAATGTCACCGACCTCGCCGACGGCATCGAACTCGATCTCGTCACCGCAGCTCCCAGACCAGCGCGAATCCGCACGGTCCTGGTGCTCGCGCGCGGCTTCGGAGGTTTCAATTCGGCCGTGGTGCTCACGGCCGCACAGTCCGGAAAGGGAACCGATGGCTGAATTCACCCGAACCGATCTCAATCGGCTGCTACGTCAGGGGGCGGGCGTCGACGAGGCGGTCGACCTCGATGGCGACGTGCTGGACACCCCCTTCGACGAACTGGGATACGACTCGCTCGCCTTACTCGAACTGGCGAGCCGGCTCAAAACCGAGTTCGGCATCACGATCCCGGACGCGGAGCTGATCGAGATGAAAACCCCGCGCATCGCCGTCCAGGTGGCAAATTCGTATCTGGTGGAGGCCTGAGATGGCCGGGCACACCGACAACTCCGTAATCATCGACGCGCCAATGGATCTGGTCTGGGAGATGACCAACGATCTGACGTCCTGGCCGCAGCTGTTCAGTGAATACGCCGCCGTGGAAGTCCTCGAACGGCACGAGCACACCTTCGTGTTCCGACTGACCATGCACCCCGATGAGCTGGGACGCGTGTGGACCTGGGTCTCGGAACGGACCCTGGACGCCGCGGCCCGCACCGTGCGCGCTCACCGGATCGAGACCGGGCCGTTCGAGTACATGAAACTCGCGTGGTCCTACACCCAGGAAAGCGACGGCGTGCGCATGCGCTGGGTGCAGGACTTCACCATGAAGTCCGGCGCGCACACCGACGACGTGGGCATGACCGAGCACCTCAATACCACCACCCGCAAGGAGCAGGCCCGGATCAAGGGACTGGTCGAGAAAGCCGCCTTGGAGAACGAAGCCGCTGCGGCGGAGCCGGATTCGGTGGGATTCCCCGACGACCCGCATGCGCAGCGACTGCTACTGCTCGGTGGCGGGGCGCGAGTGGCCGCGATCGTACGCGCGCTGGGCGGTCTGGGCGTGGCCGATCTGCTCGCCGAGGGCCCGCGCACCGTCGTGGACTTGGCGACCGCGGTGGATGTCGATCCCGACGCCTTGGCTCGGGTGCTGCGTGCGGCCGCCGCGGTCGGCATCTTCGCCGAGTTGCCCGGCGGCAGAGTCGGTCTCACCCCACTGGCAGAGGGCCTGCGTTCGCACGGGCCACAGAGCATCGCTTCCTACGTCCAGTACAGCGGCGCGCGGTTCGTGCACCGGCCGTACGAGCAGCTGCAAGAGAGCATCCGCACCGGTAAGCCCGCGACCACCCAGGCCCTGGGGTCCGGGCTCTGGGATTATCTGGCGGCCAATCCTTCCGACGCCGAGCTGTTCGATACCAATATGGCGGGCATGAGCGCGCGGCTCAGCAGAGTGTTCGCCGACCGCATCGCAGCGGAGCGATTTCCCACCATCGCCGATATCGGCGGTGGGACAGGCGATTTCCTGGTCACGCTACTGCTACGCAACCCTGGGGCGCGGGGTGTACTGGTCGAACGTCCGCACGTACTGGCTGCTGCCGCGCCGTATATCGCCGCCGCCGGCATGAGTGATCGCATCGAATGTGTTGCCGCGGACTTCATGACCGACGAGCTCCCGCGCGGCTGTGACGCCTATGTCCTGCGGACCGTCCTGCACAACTGGTCCGACCCCGATGCCGCTACGGTCCTGCGCCGAGTGCGCGAATCCATAGGCAACGGGCGGCTTTTCGTCTGCGAGCAGGTCCTGAGCGAGGCGCCCGGCTGGGACCACGCCAAATTCCTGGATGTGGACATGCTGGTGCTGTTCGGCGGACGCGAACGCACGTTGCGCGAATGGAATCGGCTACTGAACTCGGCAGGCTTCGAACTGGTTCAACATCCCGGCAAACCCGGCTGGGCCGTCCTGGAATGCGCGGCCACCGCGTGATCAACGAGAAAGCGAGAAGGCCATGACCGAGATCATGCCCGACCGGACCCATGCGGCCCGTCCCGTCTACGACGGCATCGTGACCCCCTGGCTGACCGTCTCGGACCTGCGGCGGTCCATCGAGTGGTACCAATCGAACCTCGGCCTCGAGGTGCTGTTCCGCGCCGACGAGATCGGCTGGTGCGAACTGTCCACCGATACCGAGAACGTCGCCGTCGGACTATGGCAGGCCGACAGCGGATTCGGGCGCGGCGGGGCCATGCTGACCTTCGGCGTACGCGACCTCATCGCAGAAAAGGCCAGGCTGCAGGCACGCGGCGTGGAGTTCGGGCAACCGGCGTGGATGTACGAGGGACTGGTCGCGATGGAGACCTTCTTCGATCCCGACGGCAACCCCATCATGTTCTGCCAGGTCCTGCACGAACCACGGAACTGACCACCCCGCAACGGATCTGGAAGGAGACACCCATGCGCGAGGTCAGAGTACCGGTGCTGATCGCCGGTGGCGGCCCGGTCGGTTTATCGGCCGCGCTATTTCTCGCCCGCCTGCACGTGCCGGTCATGCTGGTCGAACGGCGGGCCACCACCTCGCCACTGCCTCGTGCCACCGGCGTGCACGCCCGCAGTATGGAACTGTTCCGGTCCGCCGGGATAGCCGAGGCGGTGCAGGCGGCTGGACTGCGCCTGGTCGGCAAGAACGGGAGCCGCTCCGGGGTGCCCGATGACCGGCCCGAGATTCCGCGCATCATCCTGCGCACGCGCTCGCTCGCGGATCTGGGCAACGCGGTCATCACCGAGAGTGGCGACGAATTCGCGGCAGATCTGAGTCCCTGCGATCCGGTGTGGTGTGGACAGGACCTGCTCGAACCGGTGCTGCGCGCGGGCGCGGAGAGCGCGGGCGCAGATGTGCGGTTCTCCGCCGAACTCCTCGAGGTCGAGCAGAGCCTCGACGAGGTCGTCGCGATTGTTGCCGATCGCGCCACCGGCGAGAGCTATCGGGTGCGGGCCGACTATCTGATCGCCGCGGATGGGGTCGGCAGTGGCCTGCGCGACCGCCTCGGGATCGAGCGCACCGGACACGGGCTGCTCGAACACATGGTGAGCGTGCTGTTCCACGCCGATCTGACCGAGGTCACCGGCGGCAGGCGATTCATTCTTGCCTTGATCGTCGGACCGCTTACCGGTGTGGCGGTTTGCCTGGACGGGCGAGATCGCTGGATGTTCTGGACCGGACTCGATGAACTCGTCGACAGCAATGGCTCGGTGGTCATCGATGACGAAACCGCCCTGAAGTTCGTCCGCCAGGCCATCGGCCGCGACGATGTCCCGATCGAACTCGAAGGCGTATTTCCTTGGGATTCGGCGCATTTGATCGCGGAGCGGTTCAGGTCCGGGCGAGTGTTCTTGGCGGGTGACGCCGCACATACCCATCCGCCTCACGGCGGGTTCGGCGCCAACGCCGGCATGCAGGACGCACACAATCTGGCCTGGAAACTGGCCGCAGTCCTGCACGGCTGGGCGGGAGAGTCGCTACTGGAAACCTATGCCGCCGAGCGACTTCCGGTCGATCACGCGGTCGCCGATCAGGCGCTGCTGCGCGAGCGATTCCGGGCAACCGCACATGAGCAGAACGGTTTTCGTGACTTCCCGACCGTGATCGTCGGCTACCGATACACCTCGGCGGCGGTCATCGACGACGGCGGTCCCGCGACCGAGGTCATGCCCGAGCAGCTAGACCTTACCGGTCGCCCGGGCACCCGGATTCCGCACCTGTGGCTCAAGCAACGCGGCGTCCGCATCTCCACGCTCGATCTGTGCACCGATTCGATGACCCTGCTGACCGGGGCCGACGGCGCACCCTGGCTGGCCGCGGCGATCGATATCGGAATTCCCCTGCATGCCTTCGGCATCGGCGCCGATGGTGAGCTGACCGATCCGAGCGGGCAGTGGCCCGCGTCCTGCGGCATCACACCTGCGGGCGCGCTGCTGGTGCGACCGGACGGCTTCATCGCATGGCGCTCGCCCACGGCGGTCACCGACCCCCACGCAACCCTGCGCGACGCGCTCGCGCACCTGCTCGGACACCCCGCAGCGCTGCCCACCGCCCGCTGACCACGCGTCGGCGACCCGATACGGAAGAGGGAATGATGTCGAATCTCACCGAGAAGTCAGATCGTGCCGAACCCGCCACCGCCACAACCGAACCCGAGGTGACGCCGATGGAGGCGGCCGCCGAGGTGCGCCGGCTCGGACAGGGCATTTGGGTCAGCAGCATCCTGCAAACCGCGGCTCAATTACGGCTTGCCGACTGCATCGAGGATGAGCCGATGCCGGTCGAGGAATTGGCGGCCAAAGCCGGGGTGGACGAACACGCGCTGATCCGCCTGTTACGGGCACTGGCAGCGCACGGGGTCTTCGCCGACGTCGGCGGGCAACGCTACCGCCACACCGAGTACTCGCGCGCGCTGCGGGTGGACAACCCGCACAGCGTCCGCAGCCTGCTGCTCCTGGCCGCCTCGGAGTGGAATTGGGCGGTGTGGCAGAACCTTCCGGGCAACGTCACCACCGGCAACGCAGCGTTCACCGAACACTACGGCAAGGATCTGTATCGCTACTTCGCCGAGGACGATCCGGGCGCGGGCGCGGTCTTCGACGAATCGATGTCCGAGGCGGGCAAATGGTCCTCGATACCCATCGCCCGCATGCTCGATCTCACCGATGTCCGCGTCATCGCCGATGTCGGCGGTGGTCAGGGCGGGCTGCTGCGCACGGTCCTCGAGCGTAATCCGCTACTGGGCGGGGTGCTGATCGACCGGGATCAGGTTGTGGCGCAAGCCGATCCGGTGCTCTTGGCCGGGCAGCTCGCCGATCGCACCCAGGTGATCGCGGCCGATATCCGCCTCGAGGTGCCTGCGAGCGCGGATCTGTATCTGCTGCGGCAGGTCATGCATATCTGGGATGACGAAACCTGTGTCCGCATTCTGCGCAACTGCGTCGATCGGGCGGTGCCCGGCGCACGCGTGGTCATGATCGAACACGTGCTTTCCGATGGGCCCCAGCCGAATTCACCGTTCAGTACCCTCATCGATCTGGTGATGATGTTGATCGGTTCGGGTCGTGAGCGCACGACCGAGGAGTTCGCCGAACTGGCGCAGCAGGCCGGACTGGAATTCCTCGGGGTTCGGCGCGGCGCGATGCCGTTCGGATTGATCGAAACCAAACTGCCGGGCTGAGATTCAGGCGATGTCCGCGGACGGTCAGTGCTCGTCCGCGGCGTCCTTGGTGTCCTTGTGCTCGGCCTCGTCCGCGAGCAGCTTGTCCAGATGATCGAGCAGTTCGGCATGCCACTTCAGCTCGGCCTCGATCCGAAGTTCGATGTGCCGGAACGTCATTCGCTCCATACCGTGAATATGCGGTTCAGCCACCCGCTGCTGCTGCCGCCACGAGGACTGCAGCGTCTCATAGGCGAGTTTGCGTTCCTCGAGGTAGGCCCGCAGGTCCTCTTCGGGCATATCGAACGTGTTCTGCATGGCCAGGTCGACCGGGTCGGGTCGCACGCGTGCGGTGCGCAGGGCCTCGTCGCGGTGGGCGATCAGCTCGTTGCGGCCGGCATCGGTGATTCGGTAGACGGTCCGTGCCGGGAAGTTGCCCTCCTGCTCGGTGCGGACGGCCTCGATCAGATCCTCGGCGGCCATTCGGTGCAGCGCGCCGTAGAGCGAACCCGGTTTGACGTCACTCCAGAGGTCCATGCGGTCGAGTTCCGCGGCCCGTCTGATCTGGTGACCGTGCATCGGGCCGCCTTTGGCCAGAGCTCCGAGAACGAAGATCCGAACGCTGTTCACGCGACTAGTAAAGCATGAGTAGCCGCAGGCGAGCAAAGGTTGCCGGACCCGTATTTCGCATGCGGCCACTCTCGGATGACTAGATCTGCACAAGTACTCGCGTATGAGTAGTCTGAGGTGACATCGACAGGTGATCACCAGGGAGGACATCGTGACGACTCGAAGACAGCTATTGGCCGCCATGGCCGAGGTGGGGGTGCTGCTGGGCGTGAACGCCGTTGTCACCAGTTGCAGTACAGGCACTCCCAAGAGGGCGGTGCAGCAGGCGGGGGTCGGTGATGGAGAGTGGACGCCGCCGCGTTCACCACCCAAGACCAGTCCCGGAGTCAGTCGATTTACGCTGCCATTCAGGCGTCCGCCGGAACTGCGGCCCACCCGCGACGACCCGTCGGGCACCTACTACGACCTGGCGCAACAGGCGGGCACCGCGGAGATCATTCCCGGTCTGCGCACACCGATTTGGGGATACGGGGGCACCTTTCCCGGTCCCACCGTCATCGGGCGATCGGATCGACCGGTCATCATCCGCCATCGCAATGAGCTGCGGGTGCCGGTGTCGGTGCATCTGCACGGCGGGCGCACCCCCGCTACCTCGGACGGGTATCCGACCGATCTCATCGCGCCCGGCGGCAGCCGTGAATACACCTATCCGCAGGGCCAGCGCGCGGCCACGCTCTGGTATCACGATCACCGCGTGGACTTCACCGCACCGCAGGTGCATATGGGCCTGGCCGGATTCCATCTCATTCGCGACGATGTCGATGACGCACTGCCACTGCCCAAGGGAGACAAGGACATTCCCGTCCTGCTCACGGATCGGCTTTTCGAGGCCGATGGCGCGATGTTCTACCCGTCGGTGGATCCGAGCCTGAGCAAACCGGGCATCTATCCATGGGCGATGAACGGTTTCTACGGTGACACCATGCTGGTGAACGGGGTGCCGTGGCCGCTGCTGCAGGTCTCGGCGACCAAGTATCGGTTCCGGATTCTCAATGCCTCCAATGCCAGGATCTACGAGCTCAAACTCGATCCCGCACCGCCCGGCGGCGTGCATTTCGTGCAGGTCGGCAGTGACGGCGGGCTGCTCGCCGGGCCGGTATCGCAGGATCGGCTGGTGATCTCCCCGGCTGAAAGATTCGACGTCATCATCGATTTCGCCGCCTACCCGGTGGGGACCCGGGTCGTGATGACCAACGGTTGGGCCGACAAACCCGTCATCGATCAGGTGATGGCCTTCGATGTGGTGCGCACCGAACCCGAGCGCAGCAGCATTCCCGCGGTGTTGTCCACCCCGGACATGCCCGACCCGAACGCCGCGGTCAAGACGCGCAAATTCGAGGTCAAACGCCGTTCGGACGGGATGTGGGGGATCAACGGCGATATGTTCGACGAGCACCGGATCAGTGCCGATCCCAAGCTGGGCACCACCGAGATCTGGGAATTCACCAGTGACGTAAGGCATCCCATGCATCTGCACCTGGTGCATTTCGCGGTGCTCTCGCGCTCATATCCCGCCCTCGGACCGTTCGACGCGGGACTGAAGGACACCGTGCATGTGCGGCCGGGGGAGACCGTGCGGGTCGCGGCCAGGTTCGACGGCTGGCCCGGTAAGTACGTCTTCCACTGCCACAACCTCGAGCACGAGGACATGATGATGATGGCCAACTTCCAGGTCACTCCCTGAATTCACCCCCGCGAGGGTTGTTCGTGGGCATTCACTCGTGCTGTACTAGTCGCACGCGAGTAGTCGTACAAGACTAAATTTCGGAGGCATGATGACCTGGCAGGAGTCCGCCACCTCGGGTGGCGGCACACAAGAGATCGACGCAACACGATGGCGGCAACTAGCGGTCGCCATGGCCGGAGCCTTCCTGATCCTGTTGGACAGCACGATCGTCAATGTCGCCGTGCCGTCCATCCAGCGCGATTTCGGCAGTGAGTACAGCGCCGTGGAATGGGTGGTCACCGCGTACGCGCTGGCCTACGGCGTACTACTGATTCCCGGTGGCCGCCTCGGCGACCGCTTCGGGCACAAAACCCTGTTCATGATCTCTGTCGCGGGCTTCGCGATCGCCTCGATCCTGTGCGGCACAGCGCAATCGGTGGGCCAGCTGATCGCCTGGCAGGTGGTGCTCGGTGCGATGGCAGGGTTGATGAATCCGCAGATTCTGGCGGTCATTCAGACCGCGTTCCCATGGCAGGAACGCGGTAAGGCGTACGCCATCTACGGCGCGGTGAGCGGTTTCGCGACCGCGGTCGCTCCGCTGCTGGCGGGCCTGCTCATCCAGTGGAATATCGGCGACTACCAGTGGCGGCCGATCTTCCTGGTGAACGTGCCGATCGCGATCGTGGCGTTGGCGGCCGCGGCGCGAATCATGCGGCCCACCAAGGGTCGTGGCGGTTCGCTCGACCCACTGGGGATTGTGATGATCGCTGTGACGGTCTTCCTGATCGGCTTCCCACTCATCGAGGGGCAGAGCCAGGATTGGCCGGTCTGGATCTTCGTGATGTTGGCGGCCGCGGTGCCGCTGCTGATCGCGTTCGTGGTGTGGGAGCAGCGGCGCGGTAAGTCCGGGCATGAGCCGCTCATCGATATCGGCATGTTCCGCAATCGCGCGTTCAGCGCGGGCGTGGGGATCGGCTTCGCCTACTTCGCCGGTTTCATCAGCCTGTGGTTCATCCTGTCGGTCTATCTGCAATCGGGTCTGCAGCGTTCGGCATTGACCGCGGGCTTGATCCTGTTGCCGTTCGCGCTGGGCACGCTGTTCGGCTCGATGTTCTCGGACAAGGCGCACACCAAGCTCGGCAAGTGGGTGATGTCGATCGGGCTGGGCGTCGTAATGGTCGGTCTCGCAGGGATTCTCGGCACCGCGATCTGGGTGGGCCCCACCATGTCCGGCTGGGAACTCACCCCGTGGCTGCTCATCGCCGGCATCGGTTCGGGCCTGGTGATCGCCCCGAACGTCGATGTGGTGATGAGCGGTGTCGGCTGGTCCGACGCGGGTTCGGCGGCAGGTGTCCTCAATGTCGCCCAGCGCCTGGGCAGCGCGCTGGGCATCGCCCTGGCTGCGGTCGCGTTCTTCGGCATTCTCAAGAGCGCGTCGGTCGATTCAGCCAACCATGAAGCGCCGCAACTACGTTCGGAACTGATCGCCACCCAGATGCTCGGCACCGATGCCGACGTCGACGCCGCAGTACAACGCTTCGTGGATTGCTATGACAAGCGCTCGCATGCCAAGAACTGGACCGACGAAGTCCCCGGCTGTCCACTGCAGGCCACCGAAGACCCCGTCGGTACCGCCTTCGCCGGCGCCATCGACCGCACCGTCAAACGCAACTTCACCACCGCTCTGATGGGCGGCACCGGAGTTTCACTCGGCCTGGTCACCGTGGCGTTCCTACTCGTATTCGCCCTGCCCGCCCGCAAACCCGAAGGTGCGGACGGTTCTTGGGGCGATAACGCGGGGGAATGGACCGGCAATGCCGGGGGAGGCGAATGGAGTGGCGGCACCGGCGGCGGTGAATGGACCGGCTCCGCGGCCGAATCAGGTGACGAGACCACCCGCTGGACCACGCCACCCCGCTGAATCCCGCTATACCCCAACCCCTTCGACCACCCGAATACCCCACGGACCCCTCCGCTCCCCCCAAGGGCATCCGTGGGGCACGGCGAGCCGCCGGGCGACCATGCCGCCCTCGCCCGGCGGCTCGCCTCCTGTCGTGCGCGGATTCGAATTCATACCGCGCATCGCCTTTCCGCAGGTTTGGAGCGGGTGGATGTGATGGGATCGAGGACTGCTATCCGATAGCGATCAGTCCTTGGTCCCCGTCCCGGGAAAGGTGGCACCGTGTCCACATCCGACGCGCAAACGGTTCTGAAGGGTCTCGAGGGGATTCGTTCCGATGTGGAGGGGTACTACCGGAGACTGCATGCCCATCCGGAGCTCGGGATGATGGAAGTCGAGACCGCTGGTCTGGTTGCGAAGCTGTTGCGCGAGTGGGGATTCGAGGTGGTCGAAGGGATAGGCACGACCGGGGTTGTCGGAATTCTGCGCAATGGGCCGGGGCCGTGTGTGCTGGCTCGCGCGGATATGGACGCGCTGCCGGTGCGGGAGGAGACGGGGCTGCCGTATGCCAGCACGGTGACCGGAAAAGATAGGTTCGGCAATGAGTTTCCGGTGATGCACGCGTGCGGGCATGACATTCATACCGCCGGGTTGTTGGGTGCGGCACGGTTGATGGCCTCGGCGCGGGACATGTGGCAGGGCACGCTCGAGGTGTTGTTCCAGCCGGGGGAGGAGACTGGGGCGGGGGCCGCGGGAATGGTCGCCGATGGGTTGACCGATCGGATTCCGGCGCCGGATGTGGCGCTGGCACAGCATGTTCTGCCGTTCCGGGCCGGGGAGGTGAAGATCTGTCCGGGGCCTTTCCTATCGTCGGCGCAGTTGTTCGACATCACGATTCACGGGCGCGGGGCACACGGTTCGATGCCCGAGGCGGCGATCGATCCGGTGGTGATCGCGGCCTCGACGGTGCTGGCGCTGCAGACGATCGTCTCGCGGGAGTTGGCGGCGAAGACACCGGCGTCGCTGACCGTGGGCAAGATCCGTGCGGGAAACGCGGGCAATGTCATTGCCGATACCGCGGAGTTGCAGCTCAGCACTCGGTCGTACGACGACGGCACCCGCGCGCATTTCGAGGCGTCGATCCGGCGGATCGTGGATGCGGTGGCGCAGGCGGCGGGGGTGCAGAAGAAGCCGGATGTGGTGAAAATCGTTGATACCGAACCGGTGATCAATGATCCGGAAGTCAGTGGCAAGGTCGCTGCTGCGTTCGCCGAATTCTTCGGTGCCGCTTATGCGCAGACGGGGTCGGCGACGCCCAGCGAGGATTTTCCCGAGATCCCCAAGGCGTTCGGCGTGCCGTACCTGTACTGGGTGATCGGCTGCACCGATTCGGCGCTGTTCGACAGTAGCAAGGACATTCCGACCAACCACAGTCCGCAGTTCGCCCCGGCCCTGCAACCCACGCTCGATACCGGCGTGCAGGCGATGGTCGTGGCCTTTCTGGTCTGGCTCGGGAAGAGCTGACGGGCCCGCGATTCCCCCGATCGAGGGAGGCGGAAGTCCGCCCTGCGGGCGACGTGTGCGAGGGTCGGTGATCCGTAGCGTCGAGGGTCCCGGCAGGCTCGACGCTGATCATTCATAGCGGGATTCGCCTGTGCAACAGCCACGTTCACAGGAGGATCCTTGCTTTCCGCCCTCGCGCCCGCTTTGCGGACCCCGGATCTGCGGCGGAAGATTCTGCTCACGCTCGGGCTGCTCGCGCTGTATCGGCTCGGGGCGACCTTGCCGTCGCCCGGGGTCGATTACAAAGGGGTGCGCAGTTGTGTCGACAACGCGTCCGGCGGGCAATCGGGTGGGATCTACCAGCTGATCAGTTTGTTCTCCGGCGGGGCGCTGTTGCAGCTCACGGTGTTCGCGATCGGGATCATGCCGTATATCACCGCGAGCATCATCACCCAGTTGCTGGCCGTGGTGATTCCGCGGTTCGAGGAGTTGCGCAAGGAGGGGCAGACCGGGCAGAACAAGATCACGCAGTACACCCGGTATCTGTCTGTCGCACTGGCGGTGTTGCAGGCGTCGACGCTGGTGGCGTTGGCCGGGCACGGGCAGCTGATGCCGGGGTGCGATAAGTCCATGCTGGCGGATAGTTCGCTGTTCTCGATGATCATCATCGTGCTCGTCATGACCGCCGGTGCGGCGCTGACCATGTGGTTCGGCGAGCTGATCACCGAGCGCGGGGTGGGAAACGGGATGTCGCTGTTGATCTTCGCCGGTATCGCGGCGCGGATTCCGACGCAGGCCATGGCGATTCTGGACAGTCAGGGCGTGCTGGTCTTCGCCGGGATCTGTGGTGCGGCATTGCTGACGATCGTCGGGGTGGTGTTCGTGGAGCAGGGGCAGCGGCGGATTCCGGTGCAGTACGCCAAACGTGTGGTGGGGCGCAAGATGTATGGCGGGTCGTCGACGTACCTGCCCTTGAAGGTGAATCAGGCCGGGGTGATTCCGGTGATCTTCGCGTCCTCGCTGCTGTATCTGCCGAATCTGTTGGCGCAGTTGACTCGGAGCGATTCGGGGAATCCGGCGACGTGGCAGGTGTGGATTTCGAAGTACCTGGTCAATCCGAGCAGTCCGGTGTATGTCGGGGTCTACTTCGCGATGATCGTGTTCTTCACCTACTTCTATGTCGCGATCACCTTCAATCCGGAGGAGCGCGCGGATGAGATGAAGAAGTACGCCGGGTTCATACCCGGATATCGCCCGGGGAAGCCGACCTCGGACTACCTCAGCTATGTGCTGAGCCGAATCACGCTGCCCGGGTCGCTCTACCTCGGCGTGGTCGCGGTGCTGCCGAACCTGCTGTTGCACTTCGGGGCTACCGACACCACCCAGACTCTGGCGCTCGGCGGCACGTCGGTGCTGATCGTGGTGAGCGTCGGCCTCGATACGGTCAAACAAATCGAAAGCCAGCTGTTGAACCGGAACTATGAAGGTTTCCTGCGCTGACTCTAAGGTCGGAAGGTATGGCCACGAATACATCGGGACGTCCACTGCTGCGGGCCGCGTCATCACTGGCGGTTGCCGTCACCGCGGCGACGCTGACTGTCAGCGGAACGGTCGGGAACGCGCCGCTGCCCGCTCCCGTCGAGGTCGCCAGCCTCGCCGAGCACACGCCCGCGGCCCCCGATGCCGCATCGCTGTCAGCGATTTCGGTGCTGATCGCCGACGGACATCTGGTGTTCCGTTCGGGCTTGCGCTCGGTGATCAGCGGCCAGCCCGATATCGAATGCGTCGCCGAAGTCGGTGACGGCGTGGCCGCCCTCCGCGAAATCCAGCGCCTGCAACCCGATGTGGCGCTGATCTCGCTGGACATGCCGGGACTCGAGGCGGCCGCGACCGCACCCGAGAGCCCCACTCGCATCCTCACCCTCACCAACCACGAATCCGATGAAAACCTCTACCGCGCAATGAGTCTCGGTGCCACCGGATTCCTCAGCAAAACGCTTCCCTCGGCGGGCCTGCTCTCGGCCATCCGCACCGCGGCCCACGGCACCGCCCTCATCGACCCCAGCCTGACCCGCCGCCTCATGGCACGCCTGGCCACCGGAATCGACCCCTTCCCGGCAGCTCCCGAACTCGAATCCCTCACCGCCCGTGAACATCAGGTCCTACTCCTGATAGCCAACGCCTACACCAACCCCGAAATCGCCCGCATCCTCGGCGTAGGCGAACAAACAGTCAAAACCCACGTCTCCAACGTCCTGGCCAAACTCGGCGTCCGCGACCGAGTCCACGCCGCCGTCTACGCCCACACCCGCCGCATCGTCCCGCGCGAGGTCATGCCGCCCGGTCTACGCGCTTGAATCCTCGGCTTCGAGGGGGCTAGGCGTCGGCACCGCGAGTCGTTTTCCGCACTGCGAGAGCAAGATTCGGTTCGAGGGCTCGAACCAGTCGGTCGAGCCAGTCGCCGAGCTCGCCACTAACGCCAGGGTGGCTGGTGCGGAAAACGGTCCAGTCGACTTCCCAATCCCGCACGGCGGTGGGAGTGAGGTCGCGAGTTCTGGTACCGAGAACTGCGCGCAGCAGTCGGGCGGTGAGTGCGGTGTGCGGGGATTCGGCCAGCAGGACCGCGTCGTAGAGATCCTTGCCGTTCGCGTGGTCGGATTCGGTCGCATCGGTCTGCAGCCAGAGCAGTTTCCATGCCAGGGATAGTTCTCTGGAGGCGGTCGGGACCGGGGTTGGTGGGCGGCCGTCGGCGCGGGGGATCGCGGTCCACACGGGTGGGTCGGGCAGGGTGTGGTCGACGGCGAAATCCAGGTGTAGCTGGCCGGATCCGTAATTCTCGCTGTCCCACGGCACAATCAGTCTGGTGCCGGTGCTGCCGTAGCTGTCGAAATACGGCCATTGCTCGTCGGTCCGAATGCCGCGGGGATTGAGTGTGACGTCATCACTGGCGAATCGATCGCATGAGATGGCGGCGGTCAAATCGTCCTGTAGCGAAGGGCGTTCGAATTCATCGGCGCGGATCCACCGCAAACCTTCCGGGGGAAGGTTCGGGCGCAGGCCGAAGGTGTCGAAGTCCTCGTCGGTCCAAATCTCGGAGCGGGCAGCGCCGCCTTGGGCCTCCGGCCACTGTTGAACCGTTTCGATGGAGTCCAGGAACGGGTAGGGATCGAGGGGATCGCAGAACTGCGGTTCGAGCACGATCCAGTCGAGATCGCCCGGTGGTCGAGCCTCGGGTCCGAGCCACGCCAGCAGAGTCATACTGCCGCGCAACACCATTCCAGCGCCCCAGTCCGAATTGGCCACTACGGCCAGGACATGATCCAGCGCAACCCGATGCGAATCAGCAGTGGCCATAATTCGAACCTCGCACCACTAGACGCTGGGCGGAACCGTCAAGCAGAACGGATGCCCCGACGGATCCAACAGCACCCGCCACCGATCCGGCGCAGGCTGAAACTCCGGCTTGACCGCCCCGAGCGCAACCGCCGCCTCCTCCCCGCTATCCAGTTCAGCTACAAAGAGTTCCATATGCATCTGCTTGGGAACCTTGTTCCCGGGCCAATCCGGCGGCACATGATCGGCCACCCGCTCGATCGTCAACATCACCCCGTCCCCGCGCATCACAACCACATCCTCGGTCTCATACCGAATCTCGAAGCCCAGCAATGCTTGATAGAACTGCCCGAGCTCATGCGGATCTTTGCTGTCGAGCGAGATCGCCCCGAACTTGGCTATACCGGCCATCGTTCCCCCAGGAACTCAGTGCTCCGAGTCTCGCCCCGAGAGCGTCATCACCTGCCTACCACAAACGGTAAGCACGAGCGGTGGGCGATGGCTCGACTCAGCCTCGCCATCCTGACGAGTGAAGCTATTGCTGCATATAGGTCTTAGGTGGCAAAGGAATCAGTCGAGTGGGGTGAAGCGGTAAACCCGGGAGTCTCGGGGGTGGAAGTCGAGGCGTTCGTAGAGGTGGTTGGCGGCGGTTCGGGAGGGGCGGGAGGTTAGGTCGAGGGTTCGGGCGCCGGCGGTGGTTGCGCGGGATTTGGCGGCTTCGATCAGGAGGGCGCCTACGCCTTGGCCGCGGGCGATGTCGTCTACTACGACGTCTTCTACGCGGGCTCGGAGGCCTGAGGGGAGGGGGAACATCACCAGAGTTAGTGTGCCGACTATTTTTTCGTCGCTTCGGGCTATCAGGACGGTGGTTGCGTCGGCGGTGGCGAGGTGGGTCAGGGCTGTTCGGTCGAGGCGGGGGGCCGTTGTCGAGAGTTGGGGGAGGAGGCGGTCGAATGCTTCGACGATTTCGTCATCGACCACGGTCAGGGGTTCCACGGTGACAGCCACCTGGGCACTGTACTTGCCGGTGGGCCCCGAATCGATCGTTTGGCGACGCACCGGCACTACCGCCGCTCGTCCGGTCCCGGTAGCCTCGGGGACTCCGCCGAGCGCGGCTGGGTGGGAGAGCCGATAACGCCCCGCACTACGTAGATCGCGCCACCGAATGCTATGACCAGCACACCGGACAGCACTGAAACCCACGGCAACGTGAATGCCAGTGCAAGACAACCGATCAGCCCGAGGATTGGGATCACTCTGGGTGGACGGCGCTCGGCTGCGGTCAGAGTCCAGGCGGCGGCATTGGCGATGGCGTAGTAGAGCAGCACACCGAAAGAGGAGAACCCGATCACCGCCCGCAGATCGGTTGTGGCGGAAGCGATTGCCACTACCGCACCGACAGCGAGCTCGGCGCGATGGGGGACCTGGAACCGTGGGTGCACGGCGGCGAGCACTGAAGGCAGGTGTCGATCCCGTGCCATGGCGAGTGTGGTGCGCGAGACGCCCAGGATCAACGCCAGCAGTGAGCCCAGCGCCGCGACCGCTGCGCCGATCCGCACAACCGGGACCAACCATTCATGACCGGAAGCCCGCACCAACTCCGTCAGCGGAGCCGTCGCGGTCGAAAGTTGCTGTGGTCCAAGGACGAGCAGGGCCGCGACCGCGACCGTCGCATAGACGAGCAAGGTGATGCCCAGGGCTGCGGGGATGGCGCGGGGGATCGTGCGCTCGGGATCGCGGACTTCCTCGCCGAGGGTCGCGATGCGCGCGTATCCGGCGAACGCGAAAAACAACAGGCCCGCCGCCTGCATGATGCCGGTGACGGAGGTATCGCCGCCGATCGCGAGCCGTGCGGTGTCGGTATGGCCGCTGCTGAACGCGGCAGTGACCACCGCAGCCAGCACCGCCAGCACGACCCCGACAATCACCCGGGTCAGCCACGCGGACTTCTGAATTCCGCCGTAGTTCACTGCGGTCAGAGCCACCACCGAGGCAACCGCGACCACATGCGCGTGCCCGGGCCAGAGATATGTGCCGACCGTCAACGCCATTGCCGCGCACGAGGCGCTCTTGCCGACGATGAAACTCCAGCCCGCCAGATAGCCCCAGAATTCGCCGAGCCGCTCGCGACCGTAGACGTAGGTGCCACCGGAGGCCGGGTAGCGGGCTGCCAGGCGCGCGGAGGATGTCGCATTGCAATATGCCACGACTCCCGCGACGACCAACCCCACCAGCAAACCCGACCCGGCCGCGTGCGCGGCCGGACCGAGCGAGGCGAAGATCCCCGCACCGATCATCGCACCGAGCCCGACCACCACGGCATCGCCCGTGCCGAGGCGGCGAACGAGCTGCCCCGCCGACGAACCGGGGGACGCACTGTTCGTCACGCGTTGCTCCTCACCATCGACACGGCGCGACCCTAGCTGCTGGCACCGCGCGCTGCTACCGATGGACGGCGACGACGTGGGGTTTCGCCGGTCATACGCACAACCCGAGGGATTTGATGGGGATCGGGATGATCACCCGGACGCCGCACTCTCCCCACGCCACTCGCCGGGCTCGCGGTACGCGCGAACCACGGAGCGGAGGATTACCGTGACTCTCACGGCGAGTGAGGGCGGCGGGGCGGATGAACCGATCCGTCATGTGTTCGGCAATCACGTGATCCGCTATCGCGGAGATGGCAGCAGTGGCGGACCCGGACCCTCAGCCCGCGGTCCGATTGCACCTCCGGCACGTCGGTCCTGCGTTGACCGGCCCGAGCTGAACGGAACCCCATGCCCGAGAACCCGACTCCACACGCCGACGGTTTCGTCGACGCGTTCGTTCATCGCTTCCAGCGGGAGCGGGCGCGAGATCTGCTGCGACGCTCTGGTTTCGGTGGATTGATCGCGGACGGCATCTACCGCAGCATTGACGAACGCTGGATCGAGACGATCGTACCGGGACAGCAGACGGCCCCGAAGATAGCGGCCGCGCTGCATGCTCTCGGAGCTCCCGCCTCCTGTGTCGTTCTCGACGGGCGTTCCGGTCCAACGGAAGTCGAGGTTCCCCTGGCGGGCGCATTGGAGTCGATCGTCGGCTGGGATGACGATGTGGTCGTCTCGTGCCTCGCCGGGGAACTCGCCTACCTCGAGACCGAGGGCGTCAGTGCGCGGTACATCCTGCACCGTCCGGCCTCGCGCCGATGAGCACGGCCGGTGCGGCGACAGGGAACTGGAGATGATCACAGCGTTACCGGAGCCGGCGTCCCCGCAGAGCATCACCCGCGCAGCTCTGGAAATCCTCAATCCAGGAACTGTTCGAGCTCTGCGGTGACGAAGTCGGGATTCTCCTCGACCAGCCAGTGTCCCGCGTGCGGAACATCAACGGCCCGAACGATATTGCTCATGCGTGGTGCGACCGTCGCGCGAATGGCGTCGAGTTGTCCCTGAGCGGTCATGAGCAGGGTCGGGACCGCTGTCGGGGTGTCAGCCACGGTGTCGCGGACATCGGTGTCGAGGGCGCGATAGAGCTCGAATCCACCCGCCAGGGCCGATGGCCGGTTGTAGGTGCGTGCGAATTCGTCGATGTCGGCATCGGTGAATGGAGAGCGCTGGGAGGTGCCCCCGAATGCGGTGCCGCCGAAGGAGACTTGCGGGTAGAACATCGCCAGATACTCGCGGACGTGGTCGCCGACGACCGCTTCGGGAACTCGGCGCTGGGAGTGAAAGGAGATGTGCCAGCTCAATGTTCGATAGGTGGGCGCGTCGATCGCGGGGCCTGGGAGCGGTAGGTCGAGGTAACCGAGGCGGGCGGTGTCGGCGGGGAACTGGTCGGCGTATTGGAAGGCGACCGCGGCTCCGAAGTCATGGCCGACGACCCGGGCGTCCCGCACGCCCAGCCTGTCGGCGATCAGGGTGTGCACGTACCGGGCGAGGGTCGCCTTGTCGTAACCGCTGGGCGCGCCAACGCTGTCGCCGAGTCCCGGAAGGTCGATGGCGTAAACCGTATGGTGCTCGGCGAGCGCGGGCATGATCGGCCACCAGCCGTACCAGGTTTGCGGCCAACCGTGGATCAGTACCACCGGGGTGCCCTTGCCGCCGGTCACATAGTGCATGCGAACGCCGTCGACGTCGGTGAATTCGTGTCGGAAAGTGTTCTCGAACCGAGGATCGTCGTGGGTGGCGGCAGCGTAGGAAGGGACCGCCGGTGGTGCGGTGGAGCAGGCTGCGGCCGCCATCGTCAATAACAGCGCCAGGGCGATCCCGATGACCGCGCGCCCGGCGCTCAGTTTCCTCGAAAGCCGAGTCTTGTTATGGCGCTTGATGTTTGGCACGCTGTCCTCCTGAGCGGGTGCGGATCCGGCGATAGGCCGGAATGGCCCCAGTCTCAGTCGGCGCACCCTCGCCTGGCACGCGAACTTGCGGTTTCGGCAAGATGGATGCGTGGACTTCGATACCGATGAGGTGCTCGACGCGGTCGGCCCGCGCCTGCGCGCACTACGCCGCGAGCGCGGCATCACCCTCGCCGCGCTCGCGGCGACGACCGGCGTTTCCGAGAGCACACTGTCCCGGCTCGAGAGCGGGCAGCGCCGAGCCACCCTCGAACTGTTGCTTCCGCTCTCTCGCACCTATGACGTGCCATTGGACGATCTCGTCGGCGCGCCCCGTACCGGCGATCCCCGCATCCACCTCAAACCGATCCACCGGTCGGGGATGATCTTCGTGCCGCTGTCCCGGCGACCGGGCGGCGTTCACGCGTTCAAAATGATGATCCCCGCACGTCCGGCGCCACTCGAGCCGACGCCACAGACACACGACGGCTTCGAATGGCTGTACGTGCTCAACGGCCATCTTCGATTGCTGGTCGGCACCCGCGATCTGACCCTGCCGCCCGGCGAGGCCGCCGAATTCGACACCTCGGTACCGCACTGGCTGGGCAGCGCCGATGGCGGAGCGGTCGAACTGCTCATCCTGTTCGGGCCGCAAGGGCTGCGATCACACGTGCACACCGGCTCGCAGGGGTGAGCGTCCTCGGCGGCCGCTATCGGTGCGGTGCGTGCGAGGTATTGGGCACTGCCGCAGAATCGAACGGGTCGACACCGGTGAGTGCCGCACTGGCGGTCCATAATTCGGCAGCAGTGTCGAGGTCGGTCATGTGCGGTCGCGGCGTTTCCCGATGCGGCCGTCCACGGAGACCGAAAACCCGTGGCCCCCATAGCTCTCCGCCGGAGATATCGAGATCCAGCACGGCGCGAACGATGGGGTGCGCGCCCGCGTCCTTGCCGTGCAGTGCGAGCCTGGCGGGCAGTCCACTCAAACGTTGCGCTGTGGTGCGCGCGAATATCGACGGACGTGCCGGAGTCAACGCGTCCAGCGCACCACCGGGGTGCACGACAATGCTCGCCGTCTCGGCGTCGAGAGTTCGCAACCGGCGATCGAGCTCGAAGCCGAACAGCATCTGCGCCAGTTTGGATCGCCCATAGGTGCGCTTGGACCGGTAGTCGTGTTCGGATTCGAGATCGGCGAGATCGAGCCGCTCCGACCGCGCCGCGAAGCTACCCACGGTGATCACCCGACTGCCACGGGCAGCGGAAAGCAATGGCGCGAGGTGCGCGACCAGCGCGAAATGCCCGAGATGGTTCGTGGCGAACATCAATTCGTGGCCCTGAGCGCTCAGACGGCGTTCGGGACCGGACAGCAGGACACCGGCGTTGAGCACGACAGCATCCAGGGCGTCGACGCCGAGCGCGTCCACGGTCGCGGGCAGCGACTCCAGATTCGCCAAATCCACGCGCACCTGATGAACCCGAGCTCGGTCGACCCGAGCCCGAATCGCGGCCGTGGCCAGTTCCGCCTTGCCCGCATCGCGGCATCCCAGCACCACTGTCGCCCCGGCGGCCGCGAGCTGCTCCGCGGCGAAGTATCCGATCCCCGTATTGGCACCGGTTACCAGAACGGTCTTTCCATCGGCGCGATAGCCGCTCTCCCACGTCATGCCAGCAACCCTCACCCCGGGCTCTTGCACCGCGCTCACACCTCACTGGCGTACGTCTTTTCCGGTTACCCAGATCAGTCGCGGCGAAGGACGAAGAACAGGAATGCCAGGAAGCTCGAACCGGTCACCTGGCCGAACACCTCGGGAAACAGTTCACGGGCGGCGGGTGTGGCAGGTGGTTCGCTGATGACATCGATGTGCAGACCCGCGGCGATGAAGGCATTGGTCATCGCGTGCAGGGGCCGGTCCCAGAAGCTCAGTTTCGCGGTCTGCCCGCCCATGGTCCATTCCTCGACACGGTTGCGGGTATCGAAATAGTCGTTCTTCCGCCCGTCGGCGCGTTCGCCAAGATGGATCGCGAATGGGTGCTCGACCGAAACGATGAGGCGGCCGCCGGGCCGCAGCACCCGGCGCAGTTCCGCCAGCGCCGGTCCCCAATCGCGCAGATAGTGCAGGACCAGGGACGCGACGATGTCATCGAACGCGGCATCCGGAAAAGGCAGTGGCTCCGCCAGATCGGCGATACGCAGATCCGCATCGGGACCCAGTCGCAGCCGGGCCTGCTCCAACATCCCTGCGCTGGAATCGATTCCGGTCATGATGGCTCCGCGATCGCGTAGTTCGGCGAACAGCGGACCCGCCCCGCATCCGGCATCGAGAATCCGCCGACCCTCGACATCCCCGGCCAGCTCCAGCATCGCGGGACGCTCGTAGTACGCGTTCAGCAGACTGTTCTCGTTCTCGGCGGTGTACCCCTCGGCGATACTGTCGTAGTCACTGATCTGCGCGGAATCAGCTGGGAGCGAACGGCTTTCCGGAGTGGATGTCATCGCTCCATAGTGCCGTGGCCGACTGTGTTCGGGAGGCGGGCGGTTAAATGGCCCCATGACGATCGAGATCAACAACGCGGCCAGCCCCACGCCCGAGTGGCTGGCCGCACAGGTCGGCGGTGATGCACTATGGCGTCCGGCCGAGTTGCCCGAGCGACTCGAGCACGCCGAGTCACGAGCCTTCTTCACCGAGGTGGGATTTCCGGCGGTAGCGATCGACCGCGAGTGGTTCAATTCTGCGGAGCTGCCGGAAAAGGGTATGTGGGAAGCGGATCCGGACGAGCTGTTCGGCCGCCGCTACCCGGACGACGATTCCCCGCCCGCCAAGTACGCCTACGGACTGGGCACCTTCTACGGGGAAATGACCTTGATGCTCGATGGCGAGACGGGCGTGGTGCAGGTCTACGCCCCGAGCAGGTGGGATCACGGCGAGGGTGATCAGGGCATCGCGTTCGCCTCGGTGCGCGAGGCGGCGGGCGCGGTGGCGCTGATGGCGACTCTGGCAGCGCCGCTGGAGGATCCGGACTCCGACGCTACCGCGCGCGAGCTGATCGCCGCGATCCGCGCGCACGAGTGGGAGAAGTCCGCCTATTGGGCGTGGGTGGTGGAACGGCTGGAAGAGGACTACCTGAACTGATGCCTCGGCCGTTCAGTTCCGGCCCGAGGTGATGTAGTAGTACATCGGATCGATCATGTCGATGAGACGTTCGATCTCGTTGTCGGTGAAGCGATTTCGGCGACTGATGGTGATCAAGACCAGGTCGTTGATTGCTTTGGCGATGGTGTCGAATTCGCTGCCGGGAGGCGTGCGGGCGTCGTGCGATGGGTGTGCGCGGTTCAGGTTGGCGCCGGCGTCGGCGGCGATCGCACGGAGTACACCTACCGCGCCGCGTGGGCTCGCCGCGGCGGTGTGGTTGTAGAACTGGAGGGCGGCCTGGATGAGAGCGGCCGGGCGGGGGTGGACCAGGGAGCGCTCGACGACCGTGCGCTCGGCTGGGTGGTTCTCGTCGAGGCTGGTGAGAGCGTGTGCTTTCGCGGTCAGGTAGCGCGCGACCAGGATGTCGCGGACGATGCCGTATTCTGCGGTTCGAAGCATGTCGATCGCCGCCTGTTCATCGCTGTCCAAGGGCGAAGGGGCGCGGTCGAATTCGGCGGTGGGGTCGGGGCGGGTGAGATGGTCGAGGTGCAGTAGCGCTCGGATATTGCCTTCGTGGCGCTGGCGTTCCTTGCTGGTTGCGGAGAAGCAGGACAACAACTTTCGCGTGATGCTTTCGATGTTGTCGCCGGAGATGGCAGCGTAGAGCCGGCGGTGTTCGGGATGGCTCGCGTATGCCATGTGGATTCGGCGCAGTCCGAGGATGACATCGGCGAGCTCGCTGGCTCGCAATGTGTCCTGCGGCTCCCGGGCGGCGCTCGGGCCGGAGCCGCAGAGTTCGATCAGAGTGGTGGCGATCGTGTGGAGCGAACGCATTTCGCGGTCCGGATCCTCTTCAGCGAGTGCGCGGGCGTGGTCGGCGTGGAATCGTGCCAACTCGTGGTGTAGCCGCCAGCCCAGCGTGTCGGCGAAGGTCATCTCGGTTTCCTTGATGGACCGGATTCGGCTCAGGCCGGTGGGCTCGTAATCGGTTTTCCTGCACAGGATTACCTCGGCTGCGGCCGCCGCACGGGTGCAGCGTATTCCCATCATGCAATCCAGGCGGGCCTCCGGATCGACCAGGGCGATTCCCCGGCGCGCCCAGTCCCGGGCAGCGACCACCGGTTGCTGATCCCCGCGCCGACGCTGTTGCAGGTGACGTTCGGCGAGCTCGGCCGCCCAGAAAAGCATGTCGGAGTGTTCATTGCCGGTCGACGCGTGGTCGAACTGTTCTTCCAGACGAGCGATGTCGTAGTGCCGGGCGGAGAATCGCGCCTCCAGTCGTTGCGCGTCGCCCCGGTCGAGCCGAGTGTCAATGGGCTCGCCGCGTGCGGTGAGTGCTGCGATCTGATCCGGGACGGGCCGATCGTCCGCTGTCAGATTTTCGATGACCGCTATCGCGAGCGCTTCGACGGTCTTGAAGTGTTTCCACATGGTGGCCTTGGGAATTGGGCCCTCGGTGCCGTCACGCCGAATGTATCCGCGGGCGGTGCCGCACACGTCGGCGAGGGTGAGTCGCTCGATCGAATTGCCCGGACGCGGTGAGCTGATGCGTTCCATCATCACCCGCTCGGCGGCGGCGACGATCATCGCCTTGGTGTGTTCTTCGAGGGCGCGGCCCGCGCGCGCCTGGTAACTCGTTGCACCGCTATGCATTGCTATGGACGACACGGCCTCGAGTTTATTGCAGTGCACATAGTTGTGAACCGGTCTATTCCAGCTAGGGTCGGCCTCTGAAGGCGAAACCGGCAGCCCCGGTTCCAGGGAGGACCCATCTGTGACGACCACCGGCGCGAAACACGCATTGCTGCAGCGGAATCTGGCGGAGGCGCACGAACCGACGGGCGCGGCCGGGATCGCCAAGCGAGCGGCGAAGAATATTCCCAGCCCGCGCCAGCGCATCGAAATGCTTGTGGATCCGGGCAGTTTCATCGAGATCGGCGCGCTTGTGCGCGAACCGGGCCGGGCGGATGCCCTTTACGGCGACGGCGTGGTCACCGGCCGGGGCACGGTCGATGGGCGTGCGGTGGTGGTGATTTCGCATGATCAGACCGTGTACGGCGGATCGATCGGAGAGATGTTCGGCCGGAAAGTCGCCGCGGCCATGGATTTGGCGGCCGATGTGGGGTGCGCGTTCGTCGCGATCAATGACTCCGGTGGAGCTCGGGTACAGGACGCGGTGACCTCGCTCAGCTGGTACGCGGCCCTGAGTCGTCGACAACTGCGTATGTCCGGGGCGGTACCGCAGGTGTCGGTCATGCTGGGCAAATGTGCTGCGGGAGCGGTCTATTCACCAATCAACACCGATGTGCTGATCGCGACCGAATCCGCGTACATGTTCGTGACCGGTCCGGACATCATTCGCGAGACCACAGGGGAGGAGGTCACCCTCGAAGAACTCGGCGGCGCGTTCAACCAAGCCCACAACGGCAATATCCATCACATTGCCGTGGACGAGCGAGCGGCGTTCGACTGGGCGCGAAGGTATCTGAGCTTCATGCCGTCCAACTGCTTCGAGCAACCGCCGGTGGTGAATCCGGGGATCGAACCCGAAATCACCGACAGCGACCGGGAATTGAACACTCTGATTCCCGACTCCGATCGCTCCGGGTACGACATGTACGACGTCCTGGCGAGGATCTTCGACGACGGCGACTTCCACGAAGTCGGTGATGCCGCCGCTCGCAATATCATCACCGGCTTCGCGCGCGTGGACGGCCGCAGCGTCGGCGTGATCGCCAATCAGCCGCTGATGTCCAGCGGTGCGATCGACGCTCGCTGTTCGGACAAGGCGGCGCATTTCATCCGGCTCTGCGACGCGTTCGGTCTCCCACTGATCTTCATCGTCGACACCCCGGGCGTGCTGCCGGGCGTGGAAGAGGAGAAGATCGGCGTCATCAAACGCGGCGGCCGATTCTTCTATGCCGTGGTCGAAGCGACCGTCCCGATCGTCACGGTCATCGTGCGCAAAGCCTATGGCGGCGCGTACGCGGTGATGGGGTCCAAACAACTCGGCGGCGATATCAACCTCGCCTGGCCGACCGCCCGCATCGCAGTCATGGGCGCGGAAGCCGCTGTCAGCCTGACCCAACGGCGACAACTCGCGGCCGTCCCCGAGACCGAGCGACCCGTCCTGCGCCAGCAGCTGATCGACTTCTACAACGCGACCGCGGCAACACCCTGGATAGCCGCCGAACGCGGCTATATCGACGCGGTCATCGAACCCGCTCATACTCGACTGGAAATCCGCAAAGCGCTACGCCTGCTGCGCGACAAGACAATTCGGCACGGTCCCCGCAAGCACCACCTCATGCCGCTCTAGCACCCAACCGGTCCGGGATCAGCTCGGGCGCCAGTTCTGTTCCTCGCCGGGTTCGGGGAGGACGACACCGCCCTCCATGATCCAGCTGGCGGCGAATTCGATCAGGGCGATTTCGACCGCTGATGGATCGAGGTGGGCCGCTGTAGCGATGGCGGATTGCAGGGTGTGTTCGAGGCGGGCGAACAGGTCGGGGGTGCGGTTGCCTCCGCCTCGGACGCCGGCGATCACCGATAGTTCGACTGCGGTGCGGATCGGCTGTCCGTGCAGGAAGACGACGCTGACGAATTCCGGTGGGGCGTCGGTGATTTTGCAGTGGGTCGTGGTGATGGCTTCGACGATGGCCTGGTGGGCTACGGCGTCGGGGAGGGCGCGGCAGGCGACGTTGTAGAGCGGCATGTCAGCTCCCGGGGTGGTTGGCGGCGATGGCGAGGTGGCCCCGGGTGAGCCGGGATGCGACGAGGTGGGTGAGGGTGCGCAGGAGGAATACCGGGCGGGCGGCGGGGCGGATTCGGGCGCGGTTGAGGTCGAGGTAGCGGCTGAAGAGGGCGCTGTCGACGAGGGCGAGCATGAGGTCATTGGGGCCGGCGCCGGTGATGGAATTCCAGGCTTGGCTCATTGCGCGCATCGCGTGTTCTCGGCGAGTGGGGTCGAGGCCGTCATCGGTTTCGGCGAGTACCCACGACATTGTCGAAGGTTTGTTCTCCGTGTACGACTGACCCCTGGGGATCTCGCACCAGACCACCACGGTGCGGTAGCCGGTTCCGAGTGACTCGCGATAGGACTCGCCCAGAGCGCGCTCCGCGGCTCGGAACTGCGATGACGTCAGGCTGCCCTGCTGGATCGTGCACAGTATCCGGCGCATACCCGCCTCCTTACTCCGCGGCGACCATGCCACGGCTGAGGCGAAATCTAGTACACCAATCGGTGTACTACAAGAACGCGGGCGAATCAGGGGCCGTGCGACCCGATTACGGTGTTGGGGTTGTTCCGGCATGGACCAGAGGTGCCGGTCGGGTGATGAGATGGAGAGCGATGACATCGCAGGCGGAGACCGGCGGACGTACCTACGTGGTGACCGGGTCGGCATCGGGGATCGGCGCGGCGACTGCCGAATTGCTGCGTTCGCGTGGCGCCACGGTGATCGGATGCGATCTCGAAAATGCCGAAGTCCAGGCCGATCTGGCCACGCCGCACGGGCGGCGATCACTTGTGGAGCAGGTCAGCGAGCTCGGTCCGATCGACGCGGTATTGGCGATCGCTGGCGGTGGCAAGACCGGGATGCTGGAAACCAACTATTTCGGCGCCGTGGCGACACTGTCGAGCCTGCGGCCGCTGCTGGCCCAAAGTCCTTCGCCCAGAGCAGTTGTCGTATCGTCGACGTCCTCGCTCGCGCCAGCGGACGAGCGCATCATGCAGGCGTGCCTGGACGGAGACGAAGCCGCCGCGGTCGCCCTCCTCGCCAACGATCCGGCCGCCGGGGGTGCGACCGCCGGTTACGGAGCCGCCAAGCGCGCGCTGAACCGCTGGGTGCGCACGTCCGCTCCCACCCCGGAGTGGGCCGGGGCCGGAATCGCGCTCAATGCCGTCGCCTCGGGAGTGGTCGATACTCCCGCCGCCGCATGGATTTTCGCCGACGACAATATCCGCCGAGCGGTGGAAACCGCTGCGCCCCAACCTTTCGGCGGATTCCCGGGCCGCCCGGAATGGGTCGCCGAAGTTATCTGCTGGCTCGCCGGCGAGTCCAACCGCTTCGTCACCGGCCAGATCATCTTCGCCGACGGCGGTTCCGAGGCAGCCGCACTCGGCGATCATCATTGGCGTTAGAGCTGCGGCCAAGCCGGTATATGAAGTTCGAATGTCACCATGTCTTTGTGGGGACCGTTGTAGTCCATGATCGGCCCGCCGACATCGAAGCCCAGTGCCTTGTGAAAGGCGATGGACGCGACGTTGTTCGGTGAGGTGATTGCCCGGATCACTTCCCGCCCATCGGATTTCGCCGCGGCGATGAAACGGTTGTAGAGATCACGAGCCAAGCCGGTGCCGCGATGGTCCGGATCAATACCCGCGAAGTGGATGTAGGCCGCTCGCGGATCGTCCGGTGACACGAATCCGATAAGGAAGCCTGCGAGCACACCGTCCCGCTCGGCGATCAAGCTGGTGTGCGCGAAATGTTCGAGGAACAGTCGCGGCAGTGCCGTCGTCACCGGGCGGCCCCACCAGCCATCGACCACGCCGATGATGGCGTCATAGTCAGCCGCTGCGGCCCGGCGTATCGCGAGTTGGCCATCCACATGCCCAGTGTGCCAGCGATTCCGGAGGCATTCAGCCGCGCGTGGCCGCACCCGACTTCTGCGCGCGCGTCGGCGAGACGGGTATGTGAAAACTGACTGTGCGCACGGGGTCTGCGGCAATAATGAGGTCGAGCTCTTCTGCACAGGCTCCTGCATCGCCGCAGTCGAGATCGTGAGGTTCCAGGTTGGAGTTCCTAATAATCGATACGGAGATCTCTGATGAATTTCCTCGAATCGGAACATGTGTGCTTACCGGACCATAATCTAGCGGCGCATCGGCAGTGGACCATGACACTTTGGCATGCCAGCAGAGTGGGCAGGAGTATCACCCCTCCGATCGAATCGGAGGCATTTCGCTATGTACCGCGGGATGAAAGAGATTTCCTTGACGTGTTTTTCGAGTGGTACGACCGAAATTTTCTCTCCGCGTACCCGCACGACAAGTCCACGCTGAAGGATCAAACCTATCTAACGATCCTGGCCTTTCCGTCGGTGCGGGATTTCGATCAGCTGTGCACCATCAACCACGGCATGCTCCTGATCTTCTACGTGGACGACCATCGGCGTGAGCTGCAGCTGGAGGAGCTGCTTGACGACACCGACGCAGACCGCGGTGTGCAGATCTTCACCGAGCACATCAGGCGCGAGGTCCCGGATAGCTATGACCACTTTCGAGAGCTGTTTCGCGAGTTCTGCGTCGCGAGCCTGCTCCAAGGGAAGGTACAGAACAGCCAGTCGCTGTACTTCAGAGTCAAAGCCAAGACAATGGGTATCGTTCCCGTGCACTACCTGCTGTGGGCGGTGCGCGGACTGCCGCCGGAGAAGTTCGGCAGCATGGAGATGTACAACTACGAGCATTACCTGGAATTGGAAACGCTCATGGTCAATGATCGGGATTCGCTGCGCAAGGAATCCAACGCCGGTCAATGGAACGGCATCGCGGTGTACGGACATGACAATCAGTCGTACAACACGATGATCGACGAGAACTACAGTCGACTCATTACATCGCTCGGAGAGTTGCTGGCGATCGAAGATGATCAGATCTGCGTGACGGCGTATGAGAATTTCAAGATCTGTGCCGACGCGACCCTGTACTGGAACGAATCGACACCGAGGTATCACTCCGATCGAACGCTGCGATCGGACACTCCGACGAGACGAATTCCTATGGGGCCGCGGGGAATCGGAACAACCTCATTGCAAGTGGCGAGGTAGGGCGAGGCGTTCGCCGCGCCCGGGAGGATCGATGACGCTCCCGGGCGCGCGTCCCCGCTAGCTAGAGACCGGCTGTTTTCCCTTGCGGTGCATGGTTTCCAGGGCTTCGACCAGGACCTTCGGGTCGTGGTTGCCCTTGTAGACCGGCTGGGGCTGGGTTTTGAGGCCCAGTAGGGTTGCCACGGCGGTCTGGGCGGTGCGGACCGAGTATTCGACGGTGAAGACGACATCGTCGGGGACTTCGGCGTATTGGCCGATAAAGGCGAGGTTGGTTGAGCCCTTGGGGACGACGTCGGGGCGGTCGCCGTGGGAGCGGACCAGGAACTGGCTGGTGATGTAGGGCATGAGGGCGGGGATGACGATCGAGTTGTCCAGAATGCGGTCGCGGTTGTCGATCTTCAAGTGCGACAGGGCTTCCTGGAGGATTTCGCGGCCGGTGCATTCGGCCATGGTCTTGGTGACGGTGTTGCCCTTCTTGTCGGGGAACAGCGCGTATCCCCACCATACGAAGGTGTCCGCGGGCTGCTCGCGGAAGTGTGGCTGATGGTTGAGCACGATGGTCATCAGCCAGTTGGAATCCTTGAAGGTGATCAGGCCACCCTTGCCCGCCTCGCTACCGCTGAACTTCTCCATTTCGGCGAAGAAGGTCGGGTCCTTGGTGGTGACGGTGAACGATTCCCAGGTCGAATCCTTGATCGAGGAATCGAAGACCTCGGGCTTGCCCAGGCCGGGGCGCTTGGCCGCGAGGGTGCGCCACAGCTGCCACGCGCCCGCCGAGCGCGAAGTGTCCAGGGCCGCAGCCTTATCGGTGGACCCGAGGGTCGAATCCGCGGTCATCGACCCGTTGGTGATCATCAGCAGATCGGAGGGATCGAGGGCGATCTGTTCGGTGGTGCCGCCGCTGTCGACGGTGAGTCCGGTCGCGGTGAGCTTGTCGCCCTCGGCCAGCTGCACATCGGTGACGCGCGCGCCCAGGCGAATGGTGACGCCCTGATCGGTGAGCCATTTCAGCATCGGCCGGACGATCGAGTCGAACTGGTTGTACTTGGTCCGGTAGATGCCGGACATGGTGTCGAAGGTCTTGAACAGGTGGATGAATCGATTCAGGTAGCGGCGGAACTCGATCGCCGAATGCCACGGTTCGAAGGCGAAGGTGGTGCACCACATCCACCAGAAATTGGTGGTGAAGAATTCGGGGCTGAAACAGTCGGTGATCCGTTTGCCGTCGAGTAGCCGTTCGGGCGTGCCGACGCATTTGATCAGTTCGAGCCGGTCGCGTTCGGAGAAGCCCATGGTGTGGGCGTCGATCGGAACGCCCGTATCGTCGACCAGGCGGGCGTGATCGTTCCACGCGAAGTCGCGGTGGAAGGCGAAGGTGTCGTCGGTGACCGAGACCTTCGGATTGTCCAGTGACGGGATCGACCGCAGCAGGTCGTAGGTGCAATCGAAATGGATTTCGAACATGCGCCCGCCGCGCATCGTATAGCCGGTTTCGGGGGATCCGGCCGCATCCAGGCTGCCGCCTTCGCGGCCCTGTTCTTCGAGAATCACAATGTCGGAACCGGCGAATCCGCCGTCACGAATCAGAAATGCCGCCGCTGACAGGGAGGCGATGCCACTGCCAACCAGGTACGCCTTCGCCATGTTCTACCTCTTTCAGGGTCGCTGAAGATGTTGTCCATGGAGCAAGAACCTTGCAATAGCTAACCGTTAGCCACCCTACGCGGCGCGGCAATCGCCGTGGATAACGGTTCGTCACCGACCATGCCTGCGAGCCATAATCGACCAAGTGTCCGAACCACTTGCCGCCAAACCCACTCTGAGGGGCTCGAACGTCGCGCTCCGGCCCTTCTCCGAAGACGACGTCCCAGCCATGGTCGAGGTGCTGGGTGACCCGGAGGTTCGTCGCCTCACGGGCAGTGTTCATGACGAGTCAGCGGCGTTGGCCCCGCTTCAGCCCTCCGAGTACGACGAGTTGCGTCGGTGGTATTCGACTCGGGCGACTCAGCCGGAGCGGATCGATCTGGCGATCATCGAACTGGCAACCGGCAAGTGCGTGGGCGAAGCGGTCCTGAACCAGTACGACCCCGGAAACCGCAGCTGCAACTTCCGGATTCTGGTGGGGCCGGCCGGGCAGAACCGCGGACTGGGAACCGAGGCCACCCGGATGCTGGTCGGCTATGGCTTCGAAGAGCTTTTGCTACACCGCATTTCGCTGGAGGTGTACGACTTCAACCCTCGTGCGCGGCGTGCGTACGAGAAGGTCGGCTTTCGGACCGAGGGCGTCCTGCGGGAGTCGCTCCGCTACGGGGACCAATGGATCGACGCGACACTGATGTCGATCCTCGGTCATGAGTGGGCCGCGCATCGCGGCTTCCCAAGCTAGGTCCAGTCCGTATCGAGCCGACGGTCAGGCGTCGAGGAACAGGTCCGCCTGTAGTTCCGAATCGCCTGGGAGGACACGGTATTTCTCGAAATCGGTGATGCCGATGCCGGTGAGGACGTCCTCGTCGAGGAAGAAGTTGCCGGTGGTGTCGGCCGACGGTGAGGTGAGTACCGCGTACGCGGCGTCGGCGCAGATGTCCGGGGTACGCGAACGAGCGATCATCGCCCCGCCGCCGAGGACATTCCGCACCGCAGCGCTGGCGATCGTGGTGCGGGGCCACAGCGAGTTCACCGCGATGCCGTCGGGGCGCAGTTCGTGCGCGAGACCCAGTGTGGTCAGGGACATTCCGTATTTCGCGATGGTGTATCCGAGCGATGCCCCCGCCCAGAGCGGATTCAGGTTGATCGGCGGCGAGAGCGTCAGAATGTGCGGATTGCGTTCGGCGGCAGCGGATTTGCGCAGGGCGGGCAGACAGGTCTTGGCGAGCAGGAAGCTGCCGCGGCAGTTGATGTCCTGCATGAGGTCGTACTTCTTCATGGGGAGTACGTCGGTGGGGGACAGGTCGATGGCCGAGGCATTGTTGACCACGATGTCGATTCCGCCGAACCGGTCGACGGTCTGCTCGACCGCCCGCTCGACCTGGTCGTCGAAACGAATATCGCCGACGACCGTCAGCACGGTGCCGCCCGCCCGCTCGAGTTCCGCGGCGGCAGTGTGGATGGTGCCCGGCAGCCGGGGATCCGGGAGGTCGGTCTTGGCGATCAAGGTGATGTTGGCGCCGTCGGCGGCCGCGCGCCGGGCGATCGCCAGCCCGATTCCCCGGCTGCCGCCGGACATGATCATGGTGCGGCCGGTCAGGGAGATGGGTTCGGTCATCGAGACTCCTGTGTTCATGGTCGTTCGTGGGCGGCTTTTCACCGCAGCCGCCGCAGTGCACGTTCGGCCGCGTTGGCCCCGCACATGCCGTGCGCGCCGGGCCCGGGCGGTGTCGCCGCCGAGCAGATGTAATGGCCGGGAATGCCGATGTCGTAGGGCTGCAGGGTTTTTCGCGGACCGAACACCAACTGCGGGATATCCTTGGCTCCGGTCATGATGTTGCCGCCGACATAGTTGGGGTTGTAGTCGGCGAATTCCGTTGTGGTGCGGGCATTCAGGCCGATCACGCGATCGCGGAAGCCGGGCGCGAACCGTTCGATCTGGGCGGTGATCGCATCGGTCGCGTCACCGGTATATCCGTTCGGCACATGGGCATAGGTCCACACCGGGTGCACCGTGCCGACCGATCGCTGTGGATCCGCGAGGTACTGCTGGCCCACCAGGACGAACGGGCGCTCCGGCATTCGGCCCGCGTGGATATCGCGCTCGCCCGCGGCGATCTCGGCGAACGAACCGCCCAGATGGACGGTGCCCGCCCGCCGGGCCGCGCTCGCGGTCCAGGGAACGCCGCCCTCGACCGCGAAGTCGACCTTGAACGCGCCCGGTCCGTAGCGAAATCGCCGGTAGGCGTTGGCGATCCGCTGTGGCAGCCGATCATCGAGGATCTCGGCGACCGCGGTCGGGGCGAGATCCCAGAGGGTGAGGTCCGAGGGTGGCAGGTCGGTGGTGGAGCGCACCCGGACCCCGACCTCGATCTTGCCGCCGTGATCGGCCAGCGCCGCCGCCATGGTGTCGGCGATCTGTTGCGAGCCGCCCACTGCCGCCGCCCAGCCGTAGCGGTGACCAGCGGTCAGGATGCCGAGTCCGACGCTCGCGCTCAAGGGTCGCTCGAGCGGCCGGAACGCGTGCGCGGCGACACCGCCGAACAGCGCTCGTCCCTGTTCGGTCCGGAAGGCGCGCGCCAGCAGGGTCGCCGGTGCGGTCGCGGGAATACCGAAGCGCGCCAGCCGAATCGGGTGCCGCGGAATCCGCAGCAGCGGCCGCATGATGTCGGCACCGGTCTGCTCGTATCCGGCGACCGGCCCGGCGAACAATCGGCGCCACAACCGTTTGTCGGCGTCGAGTCCCGCCGCAGTGTCCAGCACCGATCGATGCAGCACCCCGGCGCTGCCGTCATCGAGTGGATGGACACAGTCCAGTTCCGCCCACGCCCACCGCAATCCATATCGCTCCAGATCGACACGGCGCAGGAATGGCGATCCGACGGCCATCGGGTGAATCGCCGAGCAGTGATCGTGCAGCAGGCCGGGCACGATCGCTTCGCTCGAGCGGGTGCCGCCGCCGATGCTGCCGGAGGCTTCGAGCACCGTCACCTCCACACCCGCGCGAGCCAGGGTGAGCGCCGCCGCCAGTCCGTTGGGGCCGCTGCCGACCACCGTCGCCGTTGTCATTGGACCGGTCCTTTCTCTCGATACGTTGTGGCGCTGACCTATTCGGCAGGCTGGATGATCGCGTCCGACCGCGCCGCGCCCCCGGTGACGTCTTCACGCCGCCAGGTGACCCGGTGCGGAATCGGCCCGTCCGGCAGCCACGGCATCGCCTCGACCGCGTCGGCGACCTCCCAGGTGCCGCGTTCGATGACGCCCAGCGCCGCATCGACGACCATGTACGCCTGCGCGCTCTTGTGAATGGGCTGCGATTCCACCCAGACCACGATCCATTCCCCTGGTGCGAAGCCCACCCGGGCTTGGACCGCCTCGATCAGGTCCAGGCCGTGCAGGTGCCCGTCGCCGAAGTTGAAGCCGATCAGCGAGTTGCAGGCGAACTCGGCTTCGCGCACGGTCCAGCGATCGATATCGGGAATGTGCTTGTACAGCAACGAGAACAGGCCGCGACCCTGACTGTGCATGGAGCGCCACGCGATGGTCTGCTGCATGGTGATCTCGGCGACCACCGGGTCGTAACCGCTCGCCTCGAGCTGATCCACCTGGTTGAGCGCGGGCCGATGCGCGAGCGTGTTGAGCTTGGCTTCGGAACCGGGGGAGAAGGCCCACAGCGCCGAGGCCCAGTTGCCCGCGTACTGCCGCATCGACGGCAGGAACGACACCAGATCCGGGCGCAGGTTGCCCAGCACCGGGAAGAACGCGAGCGCCGCCACGATCACCAGTGTCAGCCACGGCGAGGACATATCGAAGACGCCATAACCGTGGGAGTTCGGGAAACCCAGGAATAGGAACACCGTCATATAGGCGAACAGGATGTTCCACTCGAGCGGCACCGCCAGGGGGAAGGTGGAGGTGATGAACAGGTGGAACAGCACCATCATCGCCACCGCGGCCAGGGTCAGCCACCGGTTGGTCGAGAACAGCAGCACGATCGGGGTGATCACCTCGACGGTGGTGCCGCCCACGTGTGCCATGAACGAGGCGACCCCCGAGGGCCGGATATCGCGCGGGAAATCCCGGTAGTGCGCGCGTTTGATCGACTTGAACGGCATGGCCGGGCTGTTGGACATCATCGGCGGCACCACATTGGTGAAATGCCTGCCGAACTTGGAGGCGCCCGCCCCCACCCACACGAGCACGATCAGCAGTTTGGCGGCGATGAGCATATCGGTGAACGGCAGCACCGCGAAGAACACCAGCGCGGGCAGATATTGCTCGCCGCGCGCGGCCAGGAAGATCGTCTTATCGCGGAGGCCGCACAGGAGGTACAGCGCGATCGGAGCGATCAGCAGAGCGGGCCGCACGAGCCCGGATGTATTGTCCGGCAACGCATCCAGCAGCGCCGAGGTGGTTCGACCCGGGGCGATCAACGCGATCAGCAGCGAGCACAGGAAGCCGAGATAGAGCGCCACGTCGAGCAGTGTGCGCGCGTCACCGCCGGTCATCGGGACGCGCCGCCACGGCCGCAATCGAATCGCGCCGGGCCTGGCGAAGTACAGCACGCCGCCGGTCATCGGCTTGAATTTGCCCGCCAGCGGTCCCCAGGAACCGGCCACCCCGACCGCCTCGAGCAGCACCGTCCACAGCACCAGCTTCTGGTAGACGATCGGTTCGTTCCACCAGTGCGCCACATCCCAGAACGGACCGGCGCCCGACGTCGCGGTGGCGATCAGCACACCGCCGAACATGTAGAGCACCAGCACTTTCGCCAGATAGATGGTGTGCACCATCTTGGGTGTGCCGAAGCCGTATTCCACCCAGTGCAGCGCCAGCGTTCGAATGCGTTCGCGCAGTGGCAATTCCAGAAATGTGCCGGTGTCCACCGGCGGGAAGTCTCCCGTTTTGAATCCCATGACTCGATTCCCTTCTCGGTGATTCCGGGCGCGCGCGACCGCGACCGAAAGTCGTCTTTCGTTCGAATTGAATTGCGACGCTGTGTCTTCAGGCGCGGATGGCCAGAGCCCGCAGGCGCTTCTTGTCGATCTTGCCGACCGGATTGCGCGGCATCTCGGCGGTGAGGACGATGGCGGCGGGCACCTTGAACGCGGCCAGGACGCCGCGGCAGTGCGCGGTCAGCTGTTCGGGCGTGACCACCGTGTCGGGCGCGGGCACGACGTGCGCCACCGGCACCTCTCCGAGCACCGGATCGGGTATTCCGACCACGGCCGCCTCATGTACCGCCGGGTGCAGGTACAGCGCGTTCTCGATCTCCTTGGGGTACAGGTTCTCGCCACCGCGGATGATCATGTCTTTGATGCGGTCGATCAGGACGAGATAGCCGTCGGCGTCGAAGTAGCCGACGTCGCCGGTGTGCAGTCGGCCGCGCACAACGGTTTTGGCGGACTCGTCGGATCTGCCGAGATAGCCGCGCATCACGTTGGGACCCTCGATGACGACTTCGCCGGGTTCACCCGCCGACATGGGTTTGCCGTCGAGATTGACGACGCGCACGGTTTGTCCGGGCAGCGGGAGTCCAACAGTTCCCGGCTTACGCTGGCCCACAACGGGATTGAGGGTGGAGGCGCAGGTGCCTTCGGACAGGCCGTAGCCTTCCACGATCGGCACCCCGTAGCGATGTTCGAATCGGGTGATGAGTTCGGAGGGCATCGGCGCGGCACCGCAGATAGCGATCCGCAGCGAGGAGGTGTCGGGCCGTGGACCCTCGGGCAGTGCGTACAGCAGGGCGTAGATGGCGGGCACGGCGGAGAAATAGGTCGGGCGAACCCGTTCGACTCGCTCGAAAAACGCTGTAGCGGAAAACTTTCCGGCGATGGTGGTGCGACCGCCCGCCAGTAGCGGTGACAGCACGCTGACCACGATGCCGTTGACGTGGAAGAGCGGCAGAACCAGCAGACTGTGGTCTGTCCCGTCCAAGCCGAGCGCGCCGATGATCATCGCGCACATGGCGGCGAGGTTGTCGTGGTCCAGCACAACGCCTTTCGGCCTGCCGGTGGTGCCGCTGGTGTAGATGATCAGCGCCGGGCCGCTGCCGATGACCGGGGCCGGAGTGCAGCCGGTCGCCTGCGTCAGCGTCTCGACATCGAGCGTGACACCGGCGCGATCGGGATCGCCGATCACCACCCTCGCACCCGAATCCGCGATCTGGTAGCGGATGTCGTCGTCGGTCAGGCCCGGATTCACCGGTGTGAGCGCCGCACCGAGCCGCCAGGCGGCGAACAGCGCCACCACCAGCTCCACCCGATTGGGCAGCACGAGCGCGACCACATCGCCCGCCCGCACCCCCGCGGCGAACAGGACCGAGGCGGCGGCGTCAACCCGGGCCTGGAACCGCACGTTGGTGAGCGCAACGGCATCGTCGGCCACGCACGGGCCGTGCGGGTCGAAAGCCGTTCGGGCGTCGGGTAAGTCGGCGATATGGCGCATGATTCCTACCGATGTCTGATGTGACCTGGGTTACAACATTCACGGTATGGCGCAGGTGCGCGCCCGGCTACGTGCCCGCAGTCCAGCGTTGCGCGATGCCGTTGTGCCACGAGCACAAACGGCGCTGCACGGCCAGGTCACGGGGTACTGTCACCGCCCATGGCTCTCGAGAACGATCCACTCGTGCGTGAGGTGGCAGGCCGGATCAAGGCGGATCTGGACCGGCTGTCACCCACCATGACCTCGATGTTCATCGAGTTCATCCCCGAGTTCCGGCATGACGACGAAATACGCCGGTTGATGGTGGCCAGCACCGACTCCAATCTCGCCGCGATGCTGGACATGCTGACCCTGGCCATCGGCCTCGACGACATCACCGTGCCGCCCGCCGCGGCCGAATACGCGCGGCGCTTCGCCCAGCACGACCTGTCCCTGGCGGCGCTGCTGCGCGCATATCGGCTGGGCGAGAACATGTTCGTGCAGTGGACGATGACACTGCTCGCCGAGATGCATCCGCCCACCGAGGTCGCGCTGGCCACCGCCGCGCGCATCGCGAGTCTGGTGAACAGCTATATCGACCAAGTGATCGAGGGCCTGATCGATATCTACGAAGGCGAGCGCCGCCGCTGGGACGCGCGCACCGACGCGGCACGCGCGGCTCAGGTGCGCGCGGTACTCGACGCCGAAGACCTCGACCTCGCCTCGGCCGAGGACATGCTGTCGACCTCACTGCGCGGTTGGCATCAGTTCATCATGCTGTGGACGCCGCCCTCGACCCCTGATCCGGGCGCGGAATTGCGTACGGGCGTGGCCCTGCTGGCAGCCGCGACCGGTAAGGCTCCGATGACGGTCGAGATCGACGATCACACTCGCTGGGTGTGGATCACCTCGACCGGCCGCCCGAGCCTGGACACCGCGCGTTTGGATCGCGAGTTGCGCGCGCACCCGAATCTATCCATGACCGTGGGCGATCCGGCGACCGGACTGGACGGCTTCCGGCGCACATTTCGAGATGCCCTGTGCGCCAGGTCCGTTGCCGTGACCAAACGCGGGAACGGACTCACCGTCTACTCCGAGGTCTCGCTGTCGGGCCTGCTGGCCGATGACGTCACCGAGGTGCAGGAGTGGGCCGGGCGGGTGCTGGGCGATCTCATGCGCGATGACGAAACCTCCGCCCGGCTGCGCGAGACCGTCCGCGTCTTCCTCGACACCCGCGGCAGCTACACCGATGCCGCCGCTCGCCTGCACGTACACAAGAACACCGTCCACTACCGCGTGCGCAAAGTCGAAGAGCTGCTCGGTCATCCACTCACCGAGCACCGTCTCGATATCGAGGTCGCGTTGACGGCCTGCGCACAGCTCGGTCTGCCCAGGCACTGAAATCCACCGCCACCAGCGGTGCGGAATTCAGCATGAAACCGTATGCGGCTCAACGGTAGGGTGGCCCGCGGTGATCCGGCGGTTGGCGGATCCGGACCGGCGCTATTGGAGAATTATGAAATATCTGGTCATCGGGGGCACGGGGCGTACCGGGCGGCGGGCGGTTGAGCTGCTTCGCGATCTCGGGCATGAGGTGGTGGTCGGTACTCGTCGTCCTCGGGATGATCGGAGCGTCGCGGTGGATCTCGCGGGCTCGCTCGATCCTGGGATCGTGACCGGCGTCGATGGGGTTATTGTCTCGGTGGAGCCGCCCGTGGATGAGGCGGGTGCCGATACGGTGATGAATGCCGGGGTGGGGCGGATTGCCGAACTCGCTGCGACGCAGGGGATTCCCGTTGTTCTTCTGTCGCAGATCTACATCACCCGGGCGGACGAGCATCCGGAGCTTGCGGGGATCATCCGCGCTCGCGGGGCCGGTGAGCAGGTGTTGCGGGATAGCGGGGCACCGTATGCGATCGTGCGGCCCGGGTGGCTCACGAATTCGGCTGCCGGTGGTGTGCGGCTCGAACAGGGTGATCGTGGCGATGGGAGTGTGAGCCGTGAGACCGTGGCTCGGGCGACGGTCGCCGCGCTGCTCAATTCCGAAGCACACGGCAAGACCTTCGAGCTGTACGACGGGCCCGCCGAGGTCGACTGGCCGACGGCCTTCACAGACCTGAAGACCGACTGACCCGAACTGCCAACGGCGGCAATCGGATCGCGCACTGTGCGGTCAGAATGCCGCCTGCACCGCCGCGAGAAGATCATTGGCGGGCTGGCTGAGCGGACCGAGCGCGTCGGGTGTGAGCGGGGGTAGCGCCGCGATCGCGGACCGCAATGAGGTGACCGCTGTGTCAGCGGCGGGTGCGATCGCGGCAACTGTGTTCGCCGCCGCGATGGGGGCGGCGACCGGCGCAGCGGGCAGCGGATCGGCTTGGGGCGCTGCACTGTTCGCGACGGGAACTGCGGCGGCTGCCGGGGGTGCGTCGGTGCCCAGGGCGTTACCGACGAGCCCACCGAGTGCCGCGCCTCCGGCCAGGCCCACCACATCCACCGGAATCGCCACGGCCAGACCGCCGATCAGGCATCCGGCCACCCCGCCGACGGCAGCCCCGACGGGCGCTCCCGCACCCACGGTCGGAAGCGCACCGATGACGCCACCGGCTATCGCGCCGACCGTCGCACCGACTCCGCATCCGACAATCTCGAGCGGGAACACCGCGACCTTGCCGATGATTGCGCCGATGACCTGACCCGCCATTGTCGAGTCGGCCCGATTGGCCTGGACGCGGGGTAGTCCGATCCCGTTGTACGCGTTGATGATCTGCTGCTGCGCACCGTCCAGGTAATTCTGCGCTTGCTCGCGGAGCTGCGGGTTGATGCCCTCCGGCAGTGGGATCGACTGCGCTGCCATTCGCAGCGAGTTGGGATCCGGTGCCACAGCATGGACTTCCAGACCGTCCGCGATGGGCGGCTGGGCGGCGGCGGGTTGTGCTGTGGCTGTTCCCGATCCGAACGCGAGCAGGGCGGGAACTGCGGTCAAGACTGCGTAAGCGCGCAGGTCGGACATGGGCGCATCCCTCGGTCTGGCGAACCACCGTCGAGCCGCTCGAGAGTGGACCCGAACCTGCGATGGCCACGCTGGCCACAGATCTTACCCCGGACGCCTTACCCGACAGCAGGATTCATCGCGGCTCCGGATTCGACGCGGTTCGTGCGAGCGCACCGGCCGCCCCCGCGATCAGGAGGCGGTGATCTTGATTGCCGGGGTCACCTTGTAGTCGGCGGCGAAGGTGATCGTCTCGCCCTGGGTGAGCAGTCCCTGACATACCGGGGCACCGCTCGCGGTGCCGACCTTGACCTTTGCCGTGGTTGCCTTCAGCGTGGAGGTCGCGTTGGTGTACGTCATCGCGGTCGCGTAGGTGTAGAACCCACACTGGTGCGCGGTGTCCCTGCTGACGAACGAGACATTGATCGGCACGCCGTCGGGACCGTTGGTGATCGAGGTGGTTCCGGTCGCGGCGTCGTAGCTGTTGGCGACCAGTCTGGAATCGCCCATCATGACGCCGGTGGCGTTCCATACGGTGCCATCCGGGGCGTTGCAGGTGGCAGCCGCGGTGGTGTCGACGGTTCCCAGCCCGGCCGACGTCCGGGTGCCGGCGGGCACCTTTCCTCGCGATGTCAGGCTCGCGCAGGTGAACAGCACTGTCCCCGAGGCGTTTTTGACGGTGACCTTGCCCGAGGTCGCCGTGAATGCCCCGTCGGCATTGGGGTTGGTGACGGTCCATGTCGTCGCCTCGGCGTCGGCGGCAGCAGTGGCGGTGAGCCCCGCCGTCACCGGTACCACCAGCGCGATCGCTGCCAAGGCACGGCGCGTACGAAGGAGACGAAGCATGGGGATCTCATTTCGTGAAGCCGGGGAGCACCGGCGAGATGAACCAACGCCCGGACCGTATCAACGAAAGTTATTTCGTATCAGAGACTTTGGTGCCCCGATTTCAATGGGCGCGACGATACGCGACTATCGATAAATATCTGATATCGATCTAAATGATTCGGCGGCAAGCGATTTGGCTACCAATGGCGATTCACGCCAGGTCGGCCAAGGCCAGTCCGGTCAGCGGCCCGCCCGGGCGGGCGATCACCTCGTCGGTGCCGTCGGAGAGGTCGACCAGGCGAATCGAACCGCCCAAATCGCCGACGTAGAAACGGGATTCATCGACGGCTGCTACGCCGATCGCCTCACGGTATCCGCTCGACAGGATCTGCGGCGGTCCGGGTTCGGGGTCGACGAGGGCCCGGTTGAGGGTATTGCCCGCGGGGGCTTGGCCGCGATCGGTCCACACCAGGGTGCCGTCGGCGAGTAGTTCCAGATCGATCGGCTCGGGCAGGTCGTGCCACAGCAGTTCGATGTCGTCGCGGGCGCTCGGGTCCGCGCCCTCGGGCAGCTCCAGTGGGGCGCGGAAGATCCGGCCGTCACCTGCTTTGGGTGCGCCTTTCTGAGTCCAGTAGACCAGGCCGCGATCCAGATCGACGCAGATGCCCACGGGCCAATTGCGTGCCACCACAGCATCTTCGGGTCCGTTACCGGTGATGACCAGCGCGTGCAGATCGCTCCCGTCGAGAGCGCAGGTCAGTACCTGCATTCCTTCCCGATCACACCAGTACAGCCGTCCGCGCGCGAAATCCGCGGTGATCTGCTTGCCGGTGGTGAACGCGCCCGCGGGCACGATGGTCGTGCGATTCTCCCCGGCGAAGTCCACCCGCTCGATCTTGCCGTTGCGGTGGAAGAACGGCGGCTCGCCGCCGGGTGTGAACGGAGCGTCCGGCGCGCCCATGCTGGTCCAATAGATGTGGCGGCGTTGGTGATCCACGACGATGCCGTCGGGCGTGGCGTCGAGGCCCTCGACCAGGGTGCGTACCCGACTGCCGTCGAGGGCGATCGCGTGCATCGCGCGGGCCTTCAAATTCAGTGCGAGCAGTTCGGTCATGGCAAGGGCCCTCCCGATCAGTTCTGTTTCGGCTGCGGATAGTCCGCGTAGAAACCTTCGCCCGACTTCACTCCGAGCTTGCCCTCGGCGATGTACTTCCGTAACAGAATGCGTGGTCCCTCAGGCAGATTCGGGTTCTCCTGCGCGTAATGCTCTTCGATATCGAGTACCACGTCCAGACCGACCTGGTCCATCATCCGGAAAGGACCGGCTTTGGTACCGAAGTTCATCGAGAACATCGCATCGACGTCCTCCGGAATCGACACACCTTCGTACACCACCTCGAGCGATTCGCGTTTGAGGGCGGCCCAGATCCGATTGAAGATGAATCCAGTGCTCTCCTTACGGCAATGGAAGGGATGCAATCCGTACTCGGGAAAGGTCGTGAGGACGAAATCTATCACCTCGGGGGCGGTGTTCCCATCGGACATCACATCGAGCGCCGTCGCCCCGGGCGGCATGTAGAAATGCGTATTGAGCATGCGATCGTTGGTCTTGAGCCCGTCGGTGAACAATCGGCTCGCGTAGGACGAGGAGTTCGAGGCGATGATCGCATCGGCGGTGCAATCGGTCTCGAGCTGGGCGAATATCGCCTTCTTCAATTCCAGTTTCTCCGGCACCGCCTCGATCACCAGCCAGGCGTTCGCCACGGCATCGGCCTGGTCGGGCACATAGGTGACCGTGCCCGGCGTGCCGCCATCGACTTTCGCTGCCACCGCGGGCAATTCGCCCATCGCGTAGTCGACGGCCTGCTTTCCCTGCTCGGCATTCGGGTCGGTGATATGCACCTGCCCACCCCGGGTGGCGAACATCAGGGCGACCCGTCGACCGAGAGTGCCCGCACCGACGACGGCGACCGGACGATTGCGATAATCCAGCGGAAGCGTGCTCACGAATGGCTCCTTCGGTCCGGGAGAACAAGGTTCGGGGACACTGCCTTCGGTGCTCGTTCTCAGCACTGTAATACGCTCGGTACGGCGTTCTACCCAACCTTCAGCGATAGCCAGGTGACGGGAGCGGCGTTATGCAGGGATTCTCGCGGGATGCGGGGGTGCGCGGGCCTCTCGAACAGATTCCGGCCGCCGGTAAACGCAAGGTGGTGGCGTGGGCGACGATCATCGCGGTGGGGGGATTCCTTTTCGGCTACGACACCGGCGTCGTCTCCGGTGCGCTGCTGTATATCAGCGCGGAATTCGAGCTGAATTCGGCGCAGCAGGGCAGTATCGTCAGCGTCCTGCTGATCGGCGCGATGGTCGGCGCGATGTCCGCGGGCCGGATCGCGGACCGCCTCGGCCGGCGCAGGGCGCTGGCCGTCGAGAGTGCGGTATTCATCGGCGGCACATTGCTCGCGGTGGCGGCTCACGACTACTGGGTGCTGCTGATCGCTCGTGTCGTGCTCGGGCTGGCGGTCGGTGCGGCCTCGGCGACGGTACCGGTCTACCTCTCGGAGATATCTCCCGCCGAGATCCGGGGCCGGATCCTGAGCATGAACCAGCTCTTGATCACCGTCGGCATCGTGGTGTCCTATCTGGTCGACCTCGGCTTCTCCGGAAGTGGGAGCTGGCGTGCGATGTTCGCGGTCGGACTCATACCGGCGGCGGTGCTGTGTGTGGGCGCGTTGTTCGTGGTTCCCGAGTCCTACGTCTGGCTGCTCGCGCGCGGGCATGACGAGCAGGCCCGGGGACTGGTCGCCGGAGTCGCGGGGCCCGAGTTGGCCGATCGCGTGATCGAGCGATTCCACGAACAACAGCAGGAGACCGAGGACTCCGAGCCCGCCGGTATGCGCGCGCTGCTCGCGCCTCGGGTGCGCCCGGCGTTGATCGTCGGGGTCACCATGGCGGCGATTCAACAGTTCGGCGGTATCAACACCATCATCTATTTCGCTCCGACGATCATCGAGCAGACCGGGCTCAGCGCCTCGAATTCGATCTTCTATTCGGTATTCATCGGCCTGGTCAATCTGATCATGACCGTGGTCTCGATGAGTACCGTCGACCGGTTCGGCCGGCGTGCGCTGTTGCTCGCGTCGCTGCTCGGGATGCTGATCACCGTGTCACTGCTCGGGCTGACCTTCATCGCGCAGATGAGTCCGACGCTGTCGCTGGTCTTCATGGTGTTGTACATCGCGTGTTTCGCCGGCGGGCTGGGCCCGGTCTTCTGGGTGATCGTCGGTGAGATATTCCCACCGCGGTTGCGCGCCCAGGGCTCCAGCGCCGCGACCACGGTCAACTGGTTCTCGAATTTCGTTGTCAGCCAGGCGTTCCTGCCGCTGGCCGGTGCGCTCGGGCAAGGCCAGACTTTCCTGATCTTCGGTGTCATCTGTCTGCTGGGACTGACGTTCGTCAGCCGCTTCGTGCCCGAAACCAAGAACGGAAGCTACCCCGAGATCGACGCCTCACTGCACGAGCGCTTCGAGCACGGGCGTCACGCCGACTCCGCGACAGGCACCGCTCGCTGAATCCGACACTCGCGCATACTCTTTGCCGCCATCCACGGGACGGCCATGGGGCGCACCCAGCGGTTGTGACCCTAACCACTCGACCTTGAACAGCGCCAGAATGATCACTAACTTAACTGGCATATCGGTAGCATTTTATGCGCGTTGGGTGGGGTCTCGACATGGCGAATTACAGATAACTTCCTGCTTCTGAACCGCGCAGATCCTGCCGCGGCGAGCGATGGGGCTCGTTACCGGTTGACCGGGCAATTCCACAGCGCCGCCGGGCTTTTCGTGCCCGGCAGGCGCCATCATCACGCAGTTGGAGAATGGGATGGTTGATTCGACGCGCCTGGACAAGGGCGTCTCTCCGATTTCTCGCCGTACCCTGCTCAAGGTCGCGGGGGTCGCCGCGGGGGGAACAGCGCTCGCCGGAACCCGGAGGAACACCGCGCGTGCGGGGGCCGACACGGGCCGGGTCGCGGTGCTCGGCGGCGGCGTCGCCGGGCTCAGCGCCGCGCACGAGCTGGCCGAGCGGGGTTTCGCCGTCACCGTGTACGAGCGAAAAGCCTTCGGCGGCAAGGCCAAAAGCATGTACGTGCCGGGCACAGGCACCGATGGCCGCCGGGATCTGCCCGGCGAGCACGGGCATCGCGGCTACTTCGGCTTCTACCGCCACCTGCCCGATACGCTGGGCCGAATTCCGTTCCCCGGCAACGCCAATGGCGTGCTGGGGAATCTGGAAACCCTGGCCGATGTCAGTCTCGCCCGCGCCGGACGACTGCCGGATTGGGTCCTGGAAGACCCCATACATACACCCGGGCAGATCAATCTGGACAGTCTGCGCCAGATGCTGATCGGCACCATCGCGCACGCGGTCTTCATTCCGCCGTGGGAGGCCGCCTATGTCGTGGACCGCATTCTGGTGTATCTGACCAGCTGCGATGAACGGCGATACGGGCAGTGGGAGCACGTGTCGTGGTGGAACTACCTCGGCGCACCGTCGCGATCGATCGACTATCAGCGGGTGTTCGGCGGGTCCGCGCAGATCATCCAGGCGCTCAAAGCCCATGTGGCCAGCGCTCGTACGGCCGGACAGGGCATCGAATCGATCCTGTTTTCGGGATACCTGCAGCTCCCGGGCAGCTCCGGACCGCTCAACCGGGTGATGAACGCACCGACCAATGAGGCTTGGATCGACCCGTGGGTCCGGTATCTCGAATCGATCGGGGTCGAATTCCGGATGCCCGCCGAAGTCGTCGGCTTGGATCTGGACGGTGATCGGATCGGCGGAGCGCGGGTGCGCGGCCCCCGGGGTACCGAATCGGTGCGCGCGGACTGGTTCGTGCTCGCCGTCCCGCTGGAACGGGCCACGCCGCTGCTGGCCGACTCCGAATTGGCCTCGCGGGACCCGCAATTCGAGAAGTTGAAGCAGCTGCAGACCTCATGGTCCAACGGGATCCAGTTCTATCTCAACCGCAAGCCCGCGGTGCTGCGCGGTCATGTCGCGCATATCGACTCGCCGTGGAAGCTGGTCTCACTGCCGCAGGGGCAGATCTGGAAGGAGAACTTCAGCCAGACTTGGGGATCGGGCCGGGAGCAGGACTGCCTGTCGGTGGTGATCTCCGATTGGGTCGAGGAACCCGGTGTGCTGTACGGGAAACCGGCCAGCCGGTGCACACCGCAGCAGATCGCCGACGACGCCTGGGCGCAGATGAAGATGCACCTCAACGATTCCGGCGCGGACATTCTCACCGACGACATGATCGAGTCCTACTTCATCGATCCCGCGGCACAGGATCTGGGCACCGATGAGCCCTACAACGATGAACGCTATTTCCTGAACACCGTCGGCTCGTGGGAGCTGCGCCCAAGCGCGCGGACCGCGATTCCGAATCTGTTCCTGGCCGCGGATTATGTTCAGACACCGAAGAATATCGACTTCACCTCGATGGAGGCCGCCAATGAAGCCGCACGGCACGCGGTCAACGCACTGCTCGACGCGGCGGGCTCACGCGAGGCGCACGCCGCGCTGTTCGACGGCTACCGGCCGCCCGAACTCGAACCGTTCAAGGCGGTCGACCGGGCACGGTATCTGGCGGGGCAGCCGAACCTGCTGGACATCGGATGAGCCGCGGGCGGGGTGGCATCGTGCTGGTCTCGCTCGCCATATCGGTTGCGGGGACGGTGTTTTCGATAGGGCCGGCCACGGCGCAGCCGCCGAGCTGCCACGGTCACCCGGCCACCATCGTCGGGGCCGGGTATATCCAAGGGACCCCGGGTGACGATGTGATCGTCGGGTCCGACGGCATCGACTGGATCGACGGCGGCGCGGGCAATGACATCATCTGCGGGGGCGGTGGCAATGACTTCGTCATCGGCGGCCTCGGCGATGATCTCGTGGACGGCGAGGCGGGTACCGATGCGGTCATCGGCGATCAATTCGCCCTGGTGGGCACCATCGATGCCGACGGCGGAAACGACGTGGTGCTGGGCGGTCCGGGTGATCTGGACATTATCGCCGGGGATAACGCGGTCATCGTCGGCGATGTCTCGGGCCACGGCGGCAACGACGTGCTCGACAGCGGCCCGGGCAACCTGGACATCCTGCACGGAGACAACGCCTCGTTCCGGGGCAATGCCTCCGGCGCGGGTGGCGATGACCAATTGACCGATGCCGCAGGGGATCTGGAGATCTTCGTCGGCGACAACGGTGCCATCACCGGTGTCGCGAGCGGGCCGGGCGGCAACGACACCATCACCGATTCCTCCGGGTCGGTGTTCTCGATGAACGGTGACAACACCAGCTTCTACGGCGCGAATGGTTTGGGCGGCAACGACTTTCTCACCGGACCGCCCGGCGGGTCCGGGTTCGTGGTCGGTGACAATCAGTCCGCCCTCGGACCCACGGTCAGCGGTCCGGGCGGTGACGATGTCATCGTGCTGGGCGACGGGCCGAACGGTCTCGGAGCGCCGGTCAAGGGCGACAACATCGTCGCCGCGCTCGATGTCGCGATCGACGGCCTGGTGCTGGGACTGCTCGGCATGCCCGGGGTGCAGCGGATGCCGATTCCGGTGTCGGTGCTCACCGGGTATCTGCCGGGGCTGTTCGGCTACACCCAGGGAGGCGGCAATGACCGCATATCGGTTGGTCGCGGGAATGACAGCATCGACGGCGGCCCGGGCGACGACAAGATCGACGGCGGTGGCGGAGTCGATCGCTGCGACGGGGGATCGGGGCGAAACGTGGTGCAGAACTGCACAATTGGTGCCCCGACCGGCTGATCGGCACCCACGGGGTCAGGTCACTCGGGGAGGAATTGACATTAACATACGCGTTGACTCGAGTCGTTCAGGCTGAGAGACTGAGGTGGAAACCATCTCAACGTCTCTAAGCGGCCGTGACGGCGCGTAGAGCCGAACCAGAGGGAGAGGAAGGCTCATGTCCCCGGTCACCGAGACCCGCAACCCGCTCGCGCGCGCATTCGAACCCGCCGTGGAGTGCCCCGAGGAGGTCGAACTCGCGGTGACCGGCACGATTCCGCACGAGCTGCGCGGCACGCTGTACCGCAATGGACCGGCGCGGTTCGAGGCCGGGGGCTTTCGCGCCGAACACCCCTTCGACGGGGACGGGCTGGTGACCAAGTTCGTCATCGACGCGGGCACCGTGCGATTCCGGTCCCGCTACGTGCGAACACCGAAATTCCTTGCCGAGGAACGCAATCGAGGCGCGGGCGTGCGCGGCCTGTACAGCAAGGCCGCCGGGCTGCGCGCCAACCTCGGGCGTCCACCCGCCGATAACGCCAACACCCACGCCGTGGTGCACGCGGACCGGCTGCTCGCACTCAGCGATGTCGGGCGGCCGTGGGATATCGATCCGGTCGACCTGAGCACCAAGGGCCCCTGCGATTTCGACGGGACGCTCTCGCGTCTGTCCCGTTTCTCGCCGCATCCGAAGATCGATCCCGTCACCGGCGAGCTGTTCAATTTCGGATTGGATCTGGCTGTGGGGCGCAAGATCTCGCCGTCGTTGCGCTGCTATCGCGTGGATCCTGCGGGGCGGGCGCGCACCCTCGGGGTGATCGCGCTCGATGATGTCATCGTGCAGCACGATTTCGCGATTACCGAACACTTCCTGGTGTTCGCGCTCGCGCCGATCACGGTGGACCCCGTGCGGGCGGGACTTGCCATGCTCGGCAGGGGAACCCATGGCGATGCCGCCGCGTACAGGCCTGAGCGCGGCATGCGCATCGTGCTGGTGCCGCGCGATGGCGGCAGACATCGGATCATCGAATGCGAACCCTTCATCTACGTGCACATCGACAACGCCTACGAGGACGGCGATGACGTGGTGCTCGATGTGGTGCGCCACGACTCGCTCGAATTCCTTACCGGCGCACTGAAGAAGTTCCGTGACGGCCTGCCCGCCGTCGGGCGCCCGGTGCGTGTGCGGATCACCCGGACCGGCCGCGTCGAACGCGAGGATCTCGGCGAATTCACCTCGGTCGAATTCCCCATGCACGATGAGCGGCGCACCGGCCAGGCGCACCGGTTCAGCTACTTCGCCGCCTATCATCCCGAAAGTGCCGGTGCGATAGTCAAATTCGACCATCACACCGGAGGCGAACATCGCCATGAGTTCACCGCCGGGGAGTTCCCGGGTGAGCCGGTGTTCGTGCCGCGATCGGCCACCGCGGCCGAGGACGACGGCTGGATTCTGGCCCTGACCTATCTCGCGGCCGAACATCGCACCGCGCTGATCATCTTGGACGCCAAGGACATCGAACGAGCTCCGCTCGCCATCGCGCGGCTGCACGGGCACGTATTCCCTGGATTTCACGGCAGTTTCACCGATCGCGTCGTTCCTGCCGGAGCTGCGCGCTGATTCGAGAAGGGACCACCATGACCCTGGACACACCGCGCTGGGAACCCAATTACGATGACCCGCACAGTGATTCGTATGTCGAGGAGGATCGCGCGCCCACCGTGCATCGCCGTATGTCGGTCGCGAAAACTCCCGAGCCCGGCAGCGCGCCGCCGCTGACCCTGGAACAGACCCGCATCAATATTCCGTCCGTGCACCGCGTCGGCGGCAAACGGCTACCGCAGCTGCCGGACGCGCTCGACTTCTGGGGACTGTCCAACGCACCGGCGAATGTGGCCATGCAGATGGCGTGGCCGGAGGTCGGACGCGGCGTGGTGGAGAGCACGGTCGAATCCGGTGCGCTCATGAAGCATCCGTGGAAACGACTGCGCACGACCGCCTCCTACCTGGCCGTGGCCATCCTCGGCACCGACGAGGAGAAGCAGGCCATGCGTGCGGCGGTCAACGTCGCGCATCGGCAGGTGCGGTCCCAGCCCGGTGCGAAGGTCAAATACAACGCCTTCGACCGCAATACCCAGCTGTGGGTGGCCGCGTGTCTGTACGTCGGCTTCGAGGATTCCTACCAGATGCTGCACGGCAGAATGAATTCCGAACAGGCCGAGGCGTTCTACTCCACGGCGTCGGCACTCGGCACGACCCTGCAGGTGCACCCGGATATGTGGCCCAAGACCCGAGCCGATTTCGACGCGTACTGGCTCGATGCCTGCCGGCGAGTGAGCATCGATGAGCAGGTGCGGCAATACGTCGACGACCTGCTACACCTGCGCATGATCCACTGGTACCTGCGGCTGTTCTTCGGTGGCCTACTGCGCTTCCTGACCGCCGGATTCCTGGCACCCCATATGCGCGAACACATGGGCGTGGCCTGGACCGCGGCCGATCAGCGCCGCTTCGAACACCTCTTCCAGTTCGTGGGCTTCGTCAACCGATTCCTGCCCAAGTTCCTGCGCAGTGTCGGCGGCCCGCAGATCGGCTATGTGCGGCACCGGATTCGAAAGCACCAGCCACTGGTGTGATGATCCACGCCGGTCAGGTCAGGGATTGTCCGCCGCGCTGAGATGGTCGAGGAGGTCGTCGGCCGACTCGAATTCCATTGTCTCGACATCGTCCTCCCTGTCGTCCACCGCGACGCCGTCGACGGCGAGATCCTCATCGAGTTGGACTCGAATCCAGCTGTCGGGGAACTGTTTCGGGGCGGCGAAGGACAGCAGGGTCGCATCGTGGAAGACGACAGTGGAGCTGAGGGTCAGGTCGTCACGTAGGTCGATCGGTTCGGCGATGGGTTGGTCGCCGACGGCCTCTTCGATTTCCTGTGCGATCGAATCGATGATCTGGTGCCAGTGTTCGGGGGTGATGGTGAGCAGTCGCTCGATCGCGGCCAGCAGGACGGGGGCATCCGGGTCGGGGTGGTCGTCGAGTTCGGGATCGACGTTCACCGCGACATCGACTCCGGCACTGGGGATTCGGGCGGTTCCGTGGATGAAGTCGTCGGCGATCTGCGGGTCGAAGAGCAGCCCGCTGCGGGCGATGTCGTCCTCGAGTTCTTCGAGCGGGGTCATTGGCGACACCTTTTCATGTTTGCGGGCTAGGTAGGTCAGCCGAGTCGGGTGGCGAGTTCTTCGACGGCCCAGCGTAATTCGGTGGCGAGTTCGTCGATCTTGGCCGCGGGGATGCGGAACGACGGGCCGGACAGGGACAGCGCGCCGCGGACACCGCCGCGGGTGTCGTGGATGACCGCCCCCAACGCGGTCAGGCCGGATTCGGATTCGGCGTGGTTGATGCCGTAGCCGCGCGTACGGACCTCGTCGAGGTCGGTCTCCAGCGCGCGGCGGGTGTGGACGGCATCGTCGGTGCCGCCGGTGAGGCGGGCGGTGGGGTAGCGGCGGCGGAGTTCGGTGGAATCCAGCACCGCGAGAAGGGCTTTGCCCGCGCCGGTGGTGTGGGCGGGGGTGCGGTGGCCGGTGCGCAGGCCCGCGCGGATCACCTGTTTACCTTCCACGCCATCGACGAAGACCAGTTCGGTGCCCTCGAGGGTGACCAGGTGGACGGTTTCGCCGGTGCGTTCGGCGAGTTGCTCGAGGATGGGACGGGCGGCGGCTTTCAGATCTGCCGCGCCCATGACGGCGATGCCGAGTTCGACCAGGGCCGGGCCCGCACCGAAGGCTTTGGTGGCGGGATCCTGGCGGAGCATGTCGCGTGCCTGCAGGGTGGTGAGCATGCGGTGCGCGGTCGAGCGGGCCACACCCAGCTCGCGCGCGACCGCGGCGATGCGGAGTTCGGGTTCGTCCTTGAGCATCAACAGGATTCGGATGGCGGTGTCCACGGATTCGATGGGATATCCGGCGGCTACGGCCACGGTTCCTCCTGCTGATGCGACCGCTGGTTCGGTCTAGGGCGTTCTGCTGACCAGAACACTGTACTCGGGCTGGGACGCGGGGCGAATCAGGACGACGAAGGCGGCGGCGATCACCGCGGGCACGATGAGGGCGTAGAAGCCGATGGCTGGCGCGGACCAAGTGCCGGTGACGGCGCTGACGTAGGCGGGTCCGGCGATCGCGCCGACGCGGCCCAAACCCATGATCAGCCCGAGTGCGGTGCCGCGCAGGCGAAGTGGGTAGGAGGCGGTGATGTAGGCATTGAGCAGGTTCTGGGTGCCGAACGCGCCGATACCGGCGGCCGCGGACATGAGCAGGATCAACCAGGTCGCTCCGGCCGCACTCAGCGCGAGCATGGCCACCGACGCGCAGGCCAGGCAGGCGAGGATGGTGGCCTTGGTCCAGCCGCGATCGGCGATCACGGTCGCGATCAAGGTGCCCACGATCGCACCACCGTTGAAGGCGACGGTGAATCCCAGGGCGGAGCGCAGGTCGTGCCCGTTATGCACCAGCAGGGTGGGCAGCCATACCGCCACGGCCGACACCAGCAGCAGCACGAAAAAACTCGCGGTGGAGAACAGCACGGTGAGACGGCGGAATCGCGGTGAACGCAGCGCGCGCAACGGCGCGTGTTCCCTGGTGTGCAGACCCGCGGCCAGATTCGGCACCAGATACCAGCAGGCCGGAATCAGCAGCAGGGCCAGCGCACCGAACAGGAACAACCATTGAAATGACCACTGCGGCAATACCGCTCGGCCCACGAACGCGACGACCACTCCACCCAGCGCGACACCGCATTGCGCGGCTCCCACATAGAACGCCCCGCGCCGCGCCGGTGCCGCATCCGCGACGAAGGTGACGGTCAGGGTGGTCAGCCCGCCGATCCCGATCCCCGTAAGTCCCAGACCGAGCGCGAATATCGCAAGTCCGGGCGCGAAGGTGCTGATCATCATGGCGATCGACACCCACACCAGGCAGACCAGCACCGGCGCGCGGTGACCCCAGGCGTCGGCGGCCCGTCCGGCCAGGAAACCGCCGATCGGCATTCCGACAGCCAGAACACTGCCCAGCATGCCGATGGTGGCATCGGTCGCATGCCAGGGCTCGTAGTCCAGCAGCGATGGCCCGACGGTGCCAAGTGCGCCCAGATCCCAGCCCTCGAGCATCATGATCAGCACGCCGAGGGCGAGTATGCGGCGTGGTCTGGCGGGGTTCGGCGGATTGCCGGACGGGGTGTCGACGGTCGGTCGAGTGTCGGTGGACATGCGGGGACTACCTCTCGTACCAGGGTGGAGCGCGACGCTGCGGCCACCGTGAATGCCGAACCGGCGGTACTGATTTCGGCCTGACAGGCGCGTTCGAGCTGGCCCGGGACGTCTTCTCCGGGCCGGAATCAGGCTCGCCATGTGTTCTGCGACACAGAACGTATACCTGTGTGCGGAACAACGCAAGAGTCGCCATTCTTGACGCGACCCACAAAAAGTGACTACTGTGCAGAACATGATCCGCTCTACAGAACAGAGTGAGCGTCGATCGAGTGCGCCGGGGAGCTCCCGTGGCCCCGCGCACGGCACAGAGATCGGAATCGAATATGAATCCTCCACTGGCGCAGGGCGAATCCTCGCTGCGCGTGGTGATCGCGGGCGGTGGCCCGGTCGGTTTGACGGCGGCGAATCTACTCGCGTCCGCGGGCGTGGACGTGGTGCTGATCGAACGGAACCCCTCGACCAGCGATGAGGCCAAAGCCATCAGCATGGACGCCGAATCGCTGCGGGTACTGCACGGACTGGGCCTGGGCGCACGCCTGGACGCGGTGATCGCACCGGGGACCGGCGTGCGGTTCTACGGCCGTCGACAGCAGCGACTGTTCCAGGCACGCGGCGCGCGGCCGTATGTGTTCGGCTATGCGATCAAGAGCCAGTTCTCCCAGCCCGAACTCGAGCAGGTGCTGATGCGGCAACTGGACCGCCGGGACCATGTCACGCTGCATATGAGCACCGAACTGGTCTCCTACCGGCAGGACGCCGACGGCGTCGAGGTCACGCTGCGCGGCGCGGGCGGGGTCGAGGACACCGTGTACGCGGACTATCTGCTGGGCTGCGACGGCGGCCGCAGCACCGTGCGCAAACAGGCCGGAATCACCATGGCGGGCAGGAGCTTCGACGATGTCTGGCTGGTGGTCGACACCGTCGGCGACAGCCATGACGACCGGTGCAGCATGCATTTCGGCGATCCGGACCGGCCCCGGGTGATCGTGCCCGGCGGCGAGGGCCGCTGCCGGTACGAGTTCCTGCTGCGCCCGGGCGAGGGTGATGCCCGTGAGCAGCCGCCCTTCGAGCTGATCCAGCGGCTACTGGCCCCCTACCGCACCATCACCCGGGACCAGGTGGAACGGGCGGTCAACTACCGCTTCAGCGGGTTGGTGGCCGAGCGCTGGCGTGATCGACGGGTGTTCCTGCTCGGCGATGCCGCACACATGATGCCGCCGTTCGCGGGCCAGGGCTTGAACTCCGGCATCCGCGACGCGGCGAATCTGTGCTGGAAGCTGGCGTTGCTCGATGCCGGGTATGCCTCGCCGCAACTGCTCGATTCCTATGCGGCCGAACGCAAACCGCATGCAGAGGTCACCGTGCGCGCCTCGATCCTGCAAGGGCGGATCGTGATGACCACGAGCCGCGTGGCCGCGCGAGTGCGTGATGCAGTGGTAGCGGTCATCCTCCGGATACCCTGGGGGCGAGGGTATCTCGTACATCTGAAGTACCTCCCCAAACCGCGCTTCCGCAGCGGGCTGGTGGTCCGGGACGGCTCGCCCGCCGACGAGCTCGTGGGCTCGGCGCTGGACCAGCCCTGGACCCTGCACCCGGACGGTGCCACCCGCCGCCTGGACGCGGTACTCGGTGATCGCTTCAACCTGCTGGGAGTCGATGTCACCGACCAGGAGTGGGAGCGCGCCATCGCCGCACTCCGTCCGCTTCCCATGCGCTGCGTCGATGTCGTACTCGGTGATCGACGCCCCCGCACCGGCGGATCGCGCCCCGCCATCGGTGATGCCGACGGCGAACTCGAGGCGCTGCTACATCCGGCGGCGGGCAAGTTCGTGCTGCTGCGCCCCGACCGCTATGTCGCGGCGGTCTTCCCCTCCGAACATGCCGGTGCGACCGCCGCGCGCTTGCGCGCGGTGCTGGGCACCGGCCGACTCTTGGACACCATCTCCGCAGCGAAAGGTAAGCAATGACAATCGATTTCACACCCGCGATCGCGGAACTGGGCCACGTCGGCATCCGCTGTTTCGATATCGCGCGCCAGCTCGAGTTCTACACCGGCACGCTGGGGCTGACCGTCACCGACCATGACGAGAAGCTCGGCGTCTGGTTCCTCTCGGCCCGTCCCAATACCGAACACCACGAGGTCCTGCTCGCCTCGGGCCGCACCGCCGCCGCCGATGCGCAACTGCTGCAACAGGTGTCGTTCCGCTGCGCCTCCCTCGAGAGCGTGATCGGCTTCTTCCGCCGCTTCCGCGAACAGGGCGTGCGACTGGACATGGTCGTCTCGCACGGCAATGCCGTCGGCGTGTACTTCTACGACCCCGAGGGCAATCGCTGCGAGGTGTACTGGCAGACCGGATTCGAGGCGCGCCAGCCCTTCATCGAGCATATCGACCTCGATACCGATCTGGATCAGCTGCTCGAGCGCATCCGCGCCTCGGTGGATCGCTACGGGAGCACCGGTTTCACCGAGCCCTCCTATGTCGAGTGGACCACCGCGCACAACGTCACGGCAATAAATACAGGAGAATCCGCGTGAAACTGACCCGCATTCGCACCGCCGCCGGAGCCGTCCGCGTCGGCATCGTGGAATCCGATGGCATCCACCTGCTCAACGACCTCGACGATATCGCGCCACTGCTCAATGACCCCGAGCGCTCTCTCGCAGAAGCCGCACTCGCCCGGGGCACTTCGGGCGAGGTACTGAATCCCGCAGACGTGCAGTATCTTTCACCGATCGCCACACCGCCGACGGTGCGCGACTTCTACGCGTTCGAACAGCACGTGCGCGCCGGGCGCAAATGGCGCGGTCTGGACATGGACCCGGATTGGTATCGCATCCCGGTGTTCTATTTTTCCAATCCCTATGCCGCGACCGGAAGTGGCGATATCCCTATTCCCCCGGGCAGCACCAAGTTCGATTTCGAACTCGAGGTCGGCGCGGTGCTCGGCGGTTACGGCCGCGATGTGACCCCGGAGCAGGCCGAGGGGCTCATCGCCGGTTTCTGCATCCTGAACGACTGGAGCGCACGCGATTTGCAGAAACGCGAAATGACGCTGTCCATGGGACCGGTGAAGGGCAAGGACACCGCCACCGGCCTGGGTCCGTGGCTGGTCACCCCCGACGAGCTGGCCGCGTTCAAGGAGGGCACCGGATATCGGCTCGCCATGCGCTGTGAGGTCAACGGGCAGAAGTACACCGAGGCCGTCTGGTCCGATGTGTACTGGTCCTTCGCCGAGATGATCTCCTATGCCTCACGCGGCACCGAGGTGCGGCCGGGCGATGTCATCGGCAGCGGTACCTGCGGCACCGGCTGCATCAATGAACTGTCCCAAACACATTCGCCCGAACAGTTCCCGTTCCTGCGCGAGGGCGATGTCGTCACCGCCTCGATCGAGGGTCTGGGCGTATTGGAAAACCGTATCGTCGCGGGGGTTCCGGCCAATCCCTTGCGCGAGGGAACGATCTGACCGCCTGAATCCCGTCCACCGAAAGCCCTTTCCGCACAATGCGGAAAGGGCTATTCGGCGTTTGCGGTAAACGTTCTATTAACGTCCATTATTCGCGCGATTTATACCCCTATTCCGATTCAACATAGGTTTGAAGTGTCGTAGGTCACCTGATAGTTTCGAATGTGATCCGGTACACCTCAAATGGATCGGATCCCGAGCGAATTCGCATTACGCGATTCGCGGAAATCTCCGGCGCACAACGCATTGCGAGTCCTCGCGCGCGCCGAGAAGAGAATATCCAGAGAGATGGAGATGAGGCCGATGAAGACCTCGACGAACAAAGCCCGCCAGGCGGTCGTGATCGCCGCTATCGCGGTGTCCGCCGCGGTGGCAGCCGCGGGAACCGCGCACGCCGATGCGGCCCCGGCGAACACCGATCCGAGCCGTCTGAGCGTGGAGATCCTGCCGGGCGTGCGCTACACCAGCGATCTGTCCGACGGTTCGGTCGTGCTGAGCTCGCCGATCGGGACGCTGACCACCCAGGGCGGTCAGTTCCAGGTGCAGGACCCGATCGGTGCCACCGTGGTCGGTGAGCAGTTCGCGGCGCCGGTAGCCGCTGCGGTACAGGTGGATTCGGCCGCGCCGACTTCGGTCGACTCCGTGGCCGCCGTCGCGCCCGTGGCCGGTCCGGGCGATGCGGTCGATCCGCAGGAGCGCTACAGCCGCGCCCTGGGTGCGGCGGCCACCCAGTTCGGTTTGGCGACCGGTATCGGGTCCCTGGTCGGTGGCACCATCGGCCTGGTGGGCGGCTGCGTGCTCGGTGCGTTCACCGGTGGCTCGCTGTTCATTCCGGTCAGCGCCGGGACGCTCTCGCTGCCGGCCGCGGCGGCGGGTTGTGTTGCGGGCGGGGCGATGGCGGGCGGCTTCGGCGCGGCCACCGGTGCCGCGCTGGTCGGTATTCCGGTGGGTATCGCGGCGGCGTCGCAGTTCTTCAGCACCATCAACGCACCGCAGCCCGCGGTGCAGCAGCCGGTCGCGCAGCAGCCGGTGCCCGTTCAGCAGTAGCGCGTGAACACTGATGGCCCGCACCGGAATCCGGTGCGGGCCATCATGTGTGTCGAAGCTGATTCAGCTGAACAGACGTACCGAGTTCTCGTACATCACCTTGTCCAGCAACCCGCCCTGCAGAATCTCGGCCGCGTCCAGACGCTTGGCGTTGATATCGATTTCGGGCAGCGGAGTGAACGGAAAATCGCTGCCGTAGTGGATATGTTCGGGATCGGCGACGCTCAGCAGCGCGGGCAGTTGCTCGGGCACCGGCATACCCGCCAGATCGAAGTGCAAGCGCCGCAACGCCGTACGCATGGGATCGGTCTTGCCGACCATCTTCGCGCCGATGACATCCACGCGCGCGGTGATCATCGGCAGCACCGCGCCGGCGTGCGGCACGATCACCCGGATATTGGGATAGCGTTCCAGCGTGCCCGAGAGCACCAGATCGGTGACCGTGCGGGTGGTGTCGAAGAGGAATTCGAGCATCGGGCGCGGATAGCGCAGCGGCTCAGCGGCACCCGTGCAGGCCCCCGCCGGGCTGGTGGGATGCATGAACAGCACCGCGCCCCGCCGATCGAGTTCGGCGTACACCGGCGCGAGATGTTCGTTGCCCAGGTACATGCCGTCGAAATTGGTTTCGACGACCACACCCGCGGCATCGAGTTCGTCGAAGGCGTAGGCGATTTCGGCCAGTGCGGCATCGACGTCGGGCAGGGGAGTGGAGGCGAAGAATTCGAATCGATCCGGATGGGCGCGATGCAGGCGTGCGCCTTCCTCGTTCACCCGCCGGGCCAGATCACGCGCGGCAGCGTCATCACCGAAATGCACGCCGGGCGAGGAGATCGACAGGTATGACTTGCGCACGCCGAGGCTGTCCATGGCCTCGAGCGCGGCGTTCTCACTCCACTGCGGGATGAAGGGGATGCCGTCGGGCTGCGCATGACCGTTGGCGGCCAGGGCTTCTCGATAGAATTCGGGTAGGTAGTGACAGTGCACGTCAATTCTGGTCATGGGTTCTCCTGAATTGTGGTGGGGTTACCGGTAGGTATGGCCCGCGTCGGTGAATTTCGGTGGGATCACCGGGATTTGCAGATACGCCTGGTACGCGCCACCGGTGTGCAGGATGTGCCGTCCGGTATTGCAGGTCTGCCAGGTCAATGGTTCGAACCAGTCGCCGCGAATGTAGTGCCCGGCGATCTGCACGCGAATGCGCTGGCCCGCGTGCCAGATTCGGCTCGTGGGCCAGATCGGGACGTCCACGGCCACGATCTCGCCGGGGCTGAGCTTGTCCTCGCCGCGCTGGGCAAGGACCGGGTGGAAGTCGGTCGACTTCTGCTCATCGAGCGCGCGCCGCGAGACGCGGAGCTTGCCCCACGCGCCGGGATGCGGATGGTCCAGCACGTGGGTGGGGATCCATTCACCCGTGGTGCTGAGCTTCTGGATATTGACGAACAGGTCCATATCGTCGTTGCCGTCGGCCTCCACGTACAGGCGCAGCGTCGAATATCCGGTCAGCTCGGTCTCTTCGGGCAGGGTCATATCGAAGGTGACCACCCCGTCGGCCGCGTCGTAGGAAGTGCTGGAGGCGGTGGCGATCGGTTCGGGGGAGAGCGAGCCGGTCGCGGCATCGAGGTAGAGCTTGTCGTATCGTGTTCGCGCCAAGGGGAATTCGCGCTCGGGACGGCTGACCTGGTAGTCGCAGTCCAGCGCGTCCATGACCTCGAGGCGCACGCGCGGGGTCAGCTCCCACCCGTTGTGGATGTCCTTGAGGTAGCAGTCGAAGAATCGCTTCAGATCCTCGATATTGCCGGGGGAGTACATATCCGGCCATTCGAAATCCCGGTGTGCGCGAATCCATTTGCGCTCATCGCCCACATGCCGGAAGCCCTCGAAGGCACCGTGCAGGTGGAAGTGGCTCCAGGAGGCGGTGATATAGCAGGGCACCTGGATCTGGGTCAGATCCGCGACCTTATCGCGCCAGTAGTTGTTGAAGAATGGGTAGCGGCGGCCCATTTCGCCGATGTCCTCGACCAGACCCGGACCGGACAGGAACCCGGTCAGTGCCGAATGGAAGGTCAGGCCCGGAACCCCGCCCTCGTACATGGCCTCGTTGAAGATGTCCGAGGTGCCCTCCCACGGGGCGATGCAGGCCAGGTGTGGGGGCTGCTGTGCGGCGATCGCCCACTGGGTGACCGCGACGCCGGAGTTGCCGGCCATGCCGACTTTGCCGTTGCACCAGGGCTGTTCGGCCAGCCATTCGACGAAGTCGTAGCCGTCGCGGGCGTCCTGGGAGCCGTGGAAGTTGATATTGCCCTGGGAGTGTCCGATACCGCGTGGGTCCACATTGGCGACCGCGTAGCCGACGTGGCACCAGTAGCCGGGATCGACCGATTCGAACTTGGCCATGAGTGAAATCGTCTCGCGGGGAACGCCTTTGACATTCCACTCGGTCATGCCGTCACCGGGGCGCTTGCCGAAGTAGCTCCAGGAGATGATCACCGGGACCGGCACGTCGGTGTCGGGGCGGTAGATATCGGTGTAGATCACGGTGCCGTCGCGCAGGGTGACCGGCTGGTCCTGATCGCATCGGATTCCGGGCGCGGCCTGGTAGCTGCGGGTGTGGAAGGGCGGGCAGTAGCCCAGGTAGCCGTTGCCCGCGAATTCGTCATCGCTGCCTTCGCCGAGGTCCGGCGGGCGGCGCGCGGGTTTGTAGACCACGTCGAACTGTTCACCGTTATGGGTTTCGGTGACGATCGTGGATTCGGTGCCGCGGTGTGTTTCCGCTGTCATGGCGCTCTCCTTTCGGGTGGCTCGGTTCAGGCGTGCGCGTTGTCGACGACTACGACGCCGTCGCGCAGGACCTGGTGGATATTGGCCAGGGTGGTGATATCGGCGATCGGATCACCGTCGATGATCAGCAGATCCGCGCGTTTGCCCGCTTCGACCGTGCCGATCGTGTCGGCGTAGCCCAGTAGTTCGGCATTGGTCCGGGTCACCGCGACGAGGGCGTCGGCGGCGGGAATGCCCTGGTCGTGCACCATCATGATGAGTTCGTTGCGCAGCGCCCAGCCGTGCATGCCCGCCGAGTGGGCGTCCGAGCCGACACCGAGCGTCACACCTCGGTCATATGCGCGTTTGATCAGGTGGTTGCCGTATCGCAGTGTGCGCGCGTCGGTTTCGGGGGTGGCGTCGTGCTGATGGGCGACCATGGTGGCGACCAGGTACGCGCCGCGTTCGGCCATGAGCTCGAACAGTTCGTCGAATGCGCTGGGGTCGAGGGGTTCCGGTGCGCGCATGAGCAGGTGTTCGATATCGTCCGAACCCGCGCGCACCGCCTGCAGGGCGTCGGCGAGGGTCTCGGTATGGGTGACCACACGCAGTGCGCGGGCGTGCGCGGCGTCGATGATGGCGGCGGTGATATCCCACGGCATCTTCAGCTCGGGGCGCGGTGGGCCGAAGATCGCGTTGTTGGAGATGATGATTTTGATCAGATCGACTCCGGCGTCGGCCAATTCGTGCACCGCGTGCCGGGCTTCCTCGGCGGTCGTGGGCACCCGGGCCGCCTCGCGCAGTGCGACCGGATCGTTGAACCAGACGCTGCCGTTGGGGTGCCCGCCCTCGACCTGGAAGCTGGGGCCGCTGGTGAACAGGCGCGGGCCGATGAGCTCACCGCGTTCGATCTCATCGCGCACGGCGAGGCTGTCGGTGAGGAAATCGCCCAGGCTGCGTTCGGTGGTGACGCCGTGCCGCAGCGCGCCCGAGCGGGCGGCGGCGTAGTCGTCGGTCTCGGCGCGGCCGCCGAACGCGGGTGTGTTGCCGAAACCCAGTCCACCCAGATGCACATGCGCGTCGATCAGTCCGGGCAGTACCGTCCTACCGCCCAGGTCCACGATCTTCGCGTCGGCCGGGACACGCACATCGGTTCCCGCGGCGGTGATTTCGCCGTCGGTGACCACGATGGTGGCATCCGCGAGTGCGGGTGTGCCGGTGCCGTCGATCAGCAGCGCGTGCGTGTACGCGGTGACTGGATTGCTTGTCATAGGAATCCTCTCGGTGGGTGTGGTTGGGCCGGAATGCCTTCGGTGAGGCGGGTTCATTGCGCCGGTTGTTTGGCGGCGGGGCCGCGCACGAGTCGGCGGATGAGTTTGAACAGGATGAGGGGCACCAGCAGGATCAGCAGGCCCATGCCGACGTAGATAGCGAACTTCTGGAAGAACGGCCCGGCGAAGTAGCCGCCGATGATGAACAGCGCGCTCCAGAGTGTGGTGCCGGTGGCGCTGAACGCGACGAAGCGTGTGAAGGAGTAGCGCGAGGCGCCGATCATCAGCGGAATGGTGGTGCGCAGGAAGGGAATCCAGCATGCGAAAGCGGCCGCGGGTGCGCCGCGGCGGCGCAGTGCGGCTTCACCTTTGGTGAGCAGGCGGCGGAATTTGGAATCGGCGGGACGGCTGCTGATCCAGCCGTCGAATCGCCGTCCGGCCACGTACGCGCCGATCGGGCTGATGATCGCGCTGGCGATGATGACGATCAGCACCAGGGGCAGTGAGACCTGCCCGCTCGCGGCGAGAATTCCGGCCAGGACGAAGAAGGGTTCGCCCGGAATGATCATCCCGGTCGGTATCCAGAAGAGCAGCAGGGTCAAGGCGACGAACACGGCGTAGAGAACCGGTCCGTGCACGCCATCGAGCACGGCGGTGATGTCAACCATGCGTTCCAGTGTGATTACGCTGGGGTTATTCGTGAAATCATTGATCTGTATCCAGCCATCACCCAGACTGATACCCTTGCCGGATGTCTGCTCGCCCGGATCTGAATCTGCTGGTAGCACTGCATGCCCTGCTCGAAGAGCGGCATGTGAGCCGGGCCGCGGCGCGAATCGGGGTGAGCCAGCCCGCGGCCAGTGCCATGCTCGCGCGGTTGCGGCGGCACTTCGATGACGATCTGCTCGAACGCGTGGGCAACCACTACGAATTGACTCCGCTCGGCACGCAATTGCGCGAGCAGGCGGGCGGGGTCATGCAGCTCTCGGACCGGCTGTTCGACACCAAGTCCCAGTTCGATCCGGCCACCTCGGATCGCGAATTCGTGCTCACCGTCTCGGATTATCTGGTCGCCGTGCTCGGTCCCAGCCTGCTGTCGGCGTTCGAGGCGCAGGCACCGCATGCCTCGCTGCGGTTGCGGCAATTCATCAAACCCTCGGAGCTGCATTCCGACGCCTCGGCGCGATCCGAAGACGGATTGATCGCGCCACACGGTGCGTTCCCGCTCGGTGTGCCCAGTTCGAAGCTGTTCTCCGATGAGTGGGTGGCGCTGGTGGATAGGGACAATCCGATCGCCGAGCATCCGCCCACCGCCGAGCAGCTACCCGGATTGCACTGGGTGCTCGGACAATATGAGCCCGGTGAGCCGACTTTCATGATGCGCAGACTCGCGGAGCGCGGTGTGCTGATACGCCCGCGCGCGGTCATCGATCGCTTTGTGGCGCTGCCGTTACTGGTGGCGGGCACCGATCGGATCGCGATCATTCAGAAGCGGCTCACACAGGCGATCAACCTGCCGCCGACACTGCGGGTGATCGCGTGCCCGTTCGATGCCGGGCCGATCAACGAAGCGCTGTGGTGGCATTCGGTGCACACTTTCGATTCGGGGCATCAGTGGTTCCGGACGCTGGTGCGCGATACCGCCCGCGCACTCGATACCCCGGCCGAGACCGGGGCATCCTGAAGCGAATTCAGCGTTGCGGTGCCAGCCGCCACAGCATGGTGCGCTCGAGTGCACGCGCGGCATGCAGCGGATCGGTGTCATCGGCCGCGCGCGAATGGCGGGGTGCGGTCTCGTGGGTGCCGAGCACCTCGAGACCGGCGGCGGCGATGCGGGCGAGCAGTTCCTCGCGGGTGCGCAGGCCCAGGTGTTCGGCCAGATCCGACAGGATGAGCCAGCCTTCACCGGGTGCGGTGAGATGGTCGACGAGTTCGCCGAGGAAGCGGTTGAGCATGTCGGAGGCGGCGTCGTAGATGCCCAATTCCAATGCCGAGGTGGGGATTCCGGGGAGCCACGGCGGGTTGCACACGATCAGATCCGCGCGGGTGGTGTCATCGGGCCACAGGTCGGCTTCCGTCACGTGGACCTGGTTGTCGAGGCCGAGCAGGCGGATGTTCTCGTGCGCACAGCGCACCGCGCGGGGGTTGAGGTCGGTTGCGAGAACCTGTCGTGCGCCGCGCCGCGCGAGCACTGCGGCGAGGACTCCGGTGCCGGTGCCGATATCGAAGACCAGCGGGTCAGCGACCGGAAAGGGAATGGCGGCAAGGAGATCGATGTATTCGTCGCGGGTGGGTGCGAAGACGCCGTAGGCCGGGTGCAGGCGACCACCGACGGCGGTGATGTCGATGCCCTTGCGGTGCCACTCGTACGCGCTCATGACTCCCAGGAGCTCGGGCAGTGAGATAACGGTTGTCTCGCGGGAGATTTCGCCGAGCTCGTGCGCGGGTTCCCCGTAGGCGTGTTCGCAGGCCGCGCGCACATCGGGTGCGCGGCCGAGGTCGATCGAGCGATCGACCTCGAGCTCGATCAGCACGCTGCCCAGGAGTGCGGCTCGCCGCGACCGGGTTTCACGCTGTGCGTGAAAGACCGCGCCGAGTTCCCCGCGCACCGACGCCGGGGGCGATCCCTTGGCGGAACGCCGATCTCCCGATGCCGATTTCCCGGACCGGCGGCCGGCCGGAGGAGTCGATTTCCCGGCCAGGCGTCGATCCATGGCGCGCAGCAGATGCCGGGCGTTGTGGAAGTCGCCGCGCCAGAGCAGTCCGGTGCCCGAGCGGGCCAGTCGCAGGGCGTTGTTCGCCGAGGTGCTGTCGTCGATGATGACGATCTGCGCCGCGGCGGGGGTTCCGTTCTCCGAATGCCAGCGGGCAGTGTGGAGGGTGTCGTTCTCGGTCCAGCTGATCGTGGACATGTGGCTCCCGTGCGGGTCGAAGGTGTCGATGGCCGACGACGCTTCGGTGGGAGCAGGGCGTGGCTACCTGAGGAAATGCGGCAACACCACGTGCTCCTGTGCCGAAGCGCGGAAGCGGCGGTCGCCCAAAACCAGGCCCATGTTCACTGCGGATCAGTACCTTCCGATCGGATACGGGGTCAATTCTCGCACGTCTGTGCTGATGGCCCGGAGCTGGGAGTGCTCAGCGCATACTTTCGAATGTTTGATAGATGTGCGTATTCTTCGCGACTATGCGCATAGATTTTCATAGTCACTACCTTCCACCGCGCTTCTTCGACACGATGGACTCCCTCGATGCCCGGGCGCGGGTGGACTCCTTCGCGCATTACGGCGCACATCTGACCGCCGCGGCGCGGCGGCAGTTCGCCGCGGGCGACGCCGCGTTCATCGAGCGGTGGATCGGCGATATGGATTCCGCCGGAATCGATCTCACCGTGATGAGTGTGGGCGCGGTGCAGCCGTACTTTCCCGATGCGGGCTCGGGGATCACCGCGACTCGCTACGCCAACGAGATGATGCGCGAGGCGGTGACTGCCGGTGCGGGCCGATTGGGCGCGTTCGGGAGCCTGCCGCTGCCGCATATCGCCGCCACGCTCGCCGAGATCGACTTCTGTTTCGACGAATGTGGTTTTCGCGGTGTGAATCTGGGCCCGTCGGTCGCCGGGCGCCCCCTCGACGCTCCCGAGTTCGACGATATCTGGGCGGCGTTGAACGAGCGCTCGGCCACGGTGTTCCTGCATCCGGGAGCGACCCCGCAGATGGCGCCGGGGTCCGCGGAATTCATGCTCACCCCCGCGTTCTGCGGGCCGACCGAGATGGCGGTCGCGCTGTGCCGGCTCGTTGCGGCCAAGGTGCCGTTGCGTTTTCCGAATGTCCGGGTGATCGGCGGGATCACCGGCGGGACGATTCCGTATCTGTTCGGGCGGTGGGATCGCGGGCTGCGGGCCACCGATCCCGAACTGCACGCCGAACTCGGTGGCGTGCTGGGTCAGCTGCGCAGATTCTGGTATGACACCAGCCTCATCGAGGATCCGTATCTGTTCGGCACAATGCGGGATTCGCTCGGGCTCGATCGGCTGGTACTCGGCAGTGACACCCCGCGCGAACCCGCCACTGTCGCAGTCGATCTGGTCCGCAACGCCGAACAACTCACCGCGGCCGAGAAAACCGCGATTCTCGATATCAACGGGGCCGCCGCGTACGGCCTGACGGAAGGACGCTGACAATGGATGCGGGACTGCTGTTTCTGCGGGTGGCACTCGCTGTGCTGATCGCGGGCCACGGGTGCCAGAAGCTGTTCGGGTGGTTCTCCGGCTCCGGACCGCGGGGCACCGGGGCGGTGTTCGAGAAATGGGGATTGCGGCCCGGGCCCGCGATGGCTGTTGTGGCCGGTGCGACCGAGGTGCTCGGTGCGGTGCTGTTCGCGGGCGGGTTGTTCACCGCCGCCGGGACCGCGCTGATCGTGGGCACCATGGTGGTCGCGGTGGCCATGACGGCGGCAAATGGGTTGTGGGCCAATAAGGGTGGCTGTGAGCTCGCGCTGCTGTACGGCCTCACCGCGTTCGGGACCGGGCTCGCCGGGCCCGGCCGGTATTCGCTCGATCACGCGCTCGGGCTGGAGCGATTCGCCGGGCCGGGCTATGTACTGGGCGCGTCGTTCCTCGCGCTCATCGGCGGCGCGGGCTTGGTTATCCTTGCGCGGCTGCGGACGGCTCGGGAAATTCCCGCGCAATGACGATCTCGTCGGCCGCGCGTTGAATATGTTCGCGCAGTAGCGTTTCCGCGCGGTCGGCGTCGTGGGCAAGCGCCGCGTCCATCAGGTCGCGGTGCTCAGTCGTGATGCGCGCCAGTGCCTCATCGGCGGGGCTGCGGATGGGGGACCAGCGGCGGTACAGGGCGGACACGTCGCGCAGGCGGGCGGTGCCGTCGTGCATGTACACATTGCTGCATCCGGCCAGCAGTGTCATGTGGAAGTCGGTGTGGGCGGTATTCCATGCCGGGCTGAATGCCGTGCCGTCCTCGGCGAAGTACGGGGTGCGTTGCAGAACATGGTGCGCGGCAACGACTTCCGATTCCCAGCGGGTCGACCCCGCCAGCACCGAGACGCGGATGAACTGCGGTTCGATGAGCGTGCGGACCTGGGTGAGCTCGGCGAAATCGCGTGCGGACAGGGCGATGACGCTGAAGCCCTGATTGCTGACCGTGGTGACGATGCCCTGTTCGACCAGCCGGGCCAGGGCCTCGCGCAGCACGCCCACGCTCACCGCGTGGGCCGCGCCCAGTTCGGGGAAGGTGAGTCGCTGCCCGGGGATCAGGCGTCCGGCCAGGATGTCCGCGCGGATCGCCGCGGTCACCGTATCGGCACGTGAGCCTGCGCCTTTCACCTTGGACATGTGCGTACTGTAGCTGATTTCCCGGACGCGCATATTTAGCTAACTTTCGAAACTTGGTTGACGTTGCGCACATCTGTGGTGTCTCATGGGGTGGCACCACAGTTACGGCGAGTTGCCCGACGGGGGAGATCCGGTCACCGCCACTTTCGACGGGAGAGTCATGCAAGACGTATTGGATCCTCAGCTCGGCGCGGTGCATCCGCTCGTGGCCCGGGCACAGGAGCTGGTGCCGGTGCTGCGGGCACGCATCGCCGAGACCGAGGAGCTGCGCCGGCTACCCGATGCCACCGTGGCCGATAGTGAGGAGCTGTTCGGGCTGCTGTTGCCCGAGGCGCTCGGTGGCGCGGGCGCGGGACCGCGCGAATTCGTCGATGTACTGCGGGTTTTGGCGCAGGGTGATCCCTCGGCGGCGTGGACGCTGTCGTTCTTCATCGCGCACGGCTGGATGCTGGCGCGCTGGCCCGAGCAGACCCAGCGCCAGGTATTCGCCACGCCCGGACCGCAGTTGGTGGCGGTCGCGGCGAATCCGCCCGGGCGGGCGGTGCGCGTGGAGGGCGGGTTCCGGCTCTCGGGGCGCTGGGCGTACTGCTCGGGCGTGCTCAACGCGAACTGGGTGCAGTTGGCCGCCAGGATCGAAGGCGAGGATGAGCTGCGGCTGTTCCTGCTGCCGCGGTCTGTGGTCGAGGTGCCCGACACCTGGGATATGGCCGGGATGAAGGGCACCGGCAGCAACAATGTCATCGTGGACGACGAATTCGTCGCCGAGGATTTCAGCCTCGAACTCCACGACTGGCTCTCGCGCGACAATCCGGCCGCGGCGCTCTACCCGGAACCGTTGTACTCCTACGATATTCGCGATCTGCTGGTCTTCCTGTTGCCCGCGCTGCTGCTGGGCGCGGGGCAGGCGGTGGTCGGCGATTACCGTGATCGCCTGGACAAGCGGCGCGAGGCCTTCGGCACTCGGCTGACCGGCGATACCGCGGCCGGTCAATTGCGTTACGCGCGAACGGTTTCCCAGCTCCGTACCGCCGAGGCCACCCTCGATCGCGCTGTCCGGGAAACCATCGAGGTCAATGCGGCGAGCACCGCGTCCATGAGCGATGAGATGCGTGCGAACATCAAACTCGATTGCCTGTCGGTAGGCCGCCTGGCGTGGGACGCCATCCAGACCGCCGTGCGCGGTTCCGGTGCCGCCATCTACCAAACCCAGGACCCGACCCAGCATTTCCTGCGCGATGTGGAGGTGATCCTGGGCCACCTCACCATCGACGAGGACGGCATGCTCGCCCAGGCGGGTCAGGTCCTGCTCGGCCGCGCCACGGGCGATACGGCCACCAAGAACTTCACCTGATCGGAGCAAAGATGCTGTCCGAGGACACGTTTCGCAATTTGATGGCCGGTGTCTGCGGCCCGGTCACCATTGTCACCACCACCGACGGCCAGGTGCCCTTCGGCGTTACGGTGAGTTCCTTCGCCTCCCTGTCCCTGGCCCCGCCCATGATCAGCGTGGCCCTGGACCACCGCTCCGGCCTGCTCCCGGCCATCTTGAGCACCGAGCGCTTCGGCGTCAACGTCCTCGGCTCGGACCACGACCGCATAGCCATCACCTTCGCCCAACGCGGTGCGGACCGATTCGCCAGCGTCCCTTGGCAATTGGACAACGACCTCCCACGACTGACCGACGCCCCCGGCTGGCTCGCCTGCCACCTCCACCAAGCCATCGACGCCGGTGACCACATCCTGCTCCTGGGTGAAGTGAAGGCCGCCGAAACCCGCACCGCCGCCCCACTGGTCTACGGCTACCGCACCTTCGGCACCCACTCCGCCTACGCCAACCGCCCCTAACCCCTCGGCCACACCCCGATCACCCCCGATCCCGTTGTAGCCGAACCCATCTCGCGCTCCGCGGCTGCCCCACATCACCGCGAGCGCGGGCCGGAACCGAACCGACTTCATCCCGCCGCGCCACCATCACCCGCGCCCTGCCCGGCACCGGGCGATGGCCGGCCGCCGGAATGCCCCCTCGGTCCCGGCCACGGCGAGCTCCGCGACCCGGCTCGCCGTGCCCGATGGCCTCCCACCGCCCTTCTTGTTCCCGGTGGGAGGCCATCGCGGCAGATTCGGAGTAACAACGCCGTTCGCGATCGTGCGGAACGAATCCAATCGGCAACAGCCCGCGGCCATGAGTTCGTATCTGCTCGGTGGTCCTCAGCGGCCGCCCATGGCGGTTCGGTGCAACACGACACCCGCAGGCGTGGCTTGCAGTTGGACTGCACACTCAATGCGTGATCGCGGCTAACCAGACAGTTGCCAGCAGTGAGCAAATGGCACCCAGCAGGAGCCATGTCGCTGTGCGGAGCATGCGATATCGGTGGCCATGGAGGTCAGCGGCCCGCCACAGTTCGACGACGGCTCCACGCAATTGTTGCTCCGGCGATTGATTCATGACGGCTTCCCTAAATGCCTCTACGGTCGGCCACTTGCGCCGGATCCCCGGGTAGTAGTAGAGAGCCGATGCGTCATCGCGCGGTCCAAAGAACCGTAAGTCTTTGCGCCGCAAAGTGATCAATGCCATCGATGCGAACATGACCGACCCGGCGACGAATACCAAGGCGCTTAATGACGTGCACAGCATCGCTATGTTCGGTCGACGTGAATCCCTGAACGAGAACGATAGGGCTGTACCGGCGATCACGAGCGCGTTCGTACTCAGCACCGCACCCGCCCGCGTCGATACCGCAGCACGCAGCTGATCTTCTCTGGCGATATGCCACCGCACAGCGTCGAGTGTGAGTCCCCTCGGCCTGCCAGCAGGTCCCCCCAATGTCATCATCGCATTGTCGGACACGCGCACCGTCGAGGTAAAGGCTCGCTTTCCGCAAACCTAGAATCGGAGGCCATGCATTAAACGCGTTGCCGCGCAACAGAATCAAAGAAGCGCTCCGGACCACGGCACTTCCGGGAACCTTGATCTTCGGATTCCCTTGACCGCAGGTGTCGACTGGAGCTACCCCAGTTGGTTTGCCAGGCCTCGTCAGTGGGCGGCAGGTTCGGCCGCCGGTGGTCCTGCGCTTCCCGCCACATTCGTATTGTGCACCGAGCAGACCCACCAGTTGTCGTCGTGCTCGGTGAAAACCCATGTCCCGCGGTTGGTGACCGCGAAATCCGGTGTCCGCAGTGTCTGCTCGACATTGACGATCGCATGTCCACCGGCGAGCAGCCGGACGGCCAGGATGTCGTAATGTGCCTCGGCATCTGGGCTGTTCCGCATCGCGAACTGGTGATAATCGTGCAGCTCATCCCAGTTCCGAACCATCTCACCTGCCGGATTGATGAACACCACGTCATCGGTGAACACACTGTCGAACGCAACGGCATCCTTGGCCCCGAGCGCGGCCTCGAGCCGCCCGAACACCCCCGCGATCGCGCTGAGCACGGCATCCTGATCCGTTGCGACGACGCCGGCCGTCGGCCGCGCGCCGTGAGTATCGACAGTCATCGCTCCAACATACGGCTATAGGTTCCGGGTGTGATCGCGTACCACGTCGGCTGCCGCCGGTCGGCCGCGATCGGCGTGCGCCGGTGCGACATCGCCTTCAGTCGCCGCAGTCATCGACTCCGCCCGCTCACCCGAAGGGTGCTCGGGCGAGCATCGAACCGCCTACCGAGCCCTCACTCATCCGGTGTTGGCCAGCCCCTGAAAGTGAGGGCTCGGGGAGTCATAACGCGGTGCGCGTCCGGTGCGACATATGAGGCATGAGAATGAAAAACGTTTCCCTGCAACAGTTCACGTTCCGCACGGGTGTGGTCGCGGCGGCGATGGTGGCCGCGTGGGGTGGGTTCACCGGGACCGCCGGGGCCAACCCCAGCGATCCGGTTGCCCAGTTCACTCCGACGCTGACGCGGGTTCCGGGGTCCGATTGTGCCGCGATTCTCAATGCCGAGACCGTGGCGCAGCCGCAGTCGGGGACGTTCGGGGTTCGGTTGAAGATCACCCAGACCGGGGAGTCGTGCGGGGCCTATTACGTCACCGTGCATTGGCGGAATGTCGGCACCGGGCTGACCAGCGGGCAGTCGCAGCGCGTTGAGGGCGGCACGGTGGTCGGGCTGCCGGACAATGTGATCACCGGTATGGGGATGGCGCCGGGGGCCGGGAAGGTGGAGGCGTGGCTCGACACATACTCCGAGGTCTATCCGCAGAACAAGGACCTCGAGCACATCGCGGGCCGCACGACGTTCACGCTGGGCTGAGCGCGCGGCCACATCATCGGGGTAGCAGCGGCGCGAGAACAGGCTGATACCTCAGAGGAATACGCGCGCGATCTCGAGCCACCTCTGGGCTTGGGGGCCGGTGGCTGTGAGATCGGTGGCGGTCAGGGGTCTGCGGTGGGTGACTCGCAGACAGAAGTCGAGGGCGCTGCCGTGGACGCGTTGCTGGGCGTCTTCGGGGCCCCACATCCAGGTTTCACCGGTGGGGGCGGTCAGCTCTACTCGGAATAATGTTGGGGGAGTACGCAATTGGGCCGCTTAGAACGATCGGGGCATCCCTGCCACGCCCAGTGCGGCAATGTGGCGGAGGCGGCCGGTCGGGGACTGCGCACGTCGTCATCCGTCATGATGGCAGCTCGTCGATAAACAACGGATCCTGACACCCTTCGATGTGGATCGGCCGCCGGGTCGAGCCTCCGTTCGTAGGCATGGCGGTTCCGGCGACGCCACCCCGGGCGAAATCTTCCCGATTGACACGAGGTACTGGCGGCTTGCTGTGGCCACATCGGCGACGAACGGGACGCGCACCCGGTCACGAAGCTCGCGTGTCCTCTAGCCGAACTACACCTCACTCAGCGTCGATACCCGAGGCGCGGGAGCTTGGACATGACTCGGCAGCACGTGATCACGTGCATCGACACCTGGTGCAGTGCTGCGCGCCATTTCCCGACTGCTGCAACGAGTCTCCGGGTGCTGCAATAGACCGACTCGCTGCCGCGCAAGTCGAGGCAATTGAGCTGCTCCACATGTGAGAAAGCGCCTCCGATGAACTCGTTCACGGAGCATGGTGGCGGCTGGCCGAATTGGCGAACAAGTGGAGCGATTACGTCGGCGCGGTTGTTACGGGCAGTCACTCGCCCAACAGGTCCGCACCGAAGCGGGGAGGGACAATAGACTTCGGTTATTCGGCGCGTGGGGTGGCTTGTGGTCCATCGGAACTGAAACTGGGCGGCTTGCGGTTATTGATCCATGACCCAGTACATGCCGCGACCGGATTCGGCGGGGGCCCGCTTAGCACGGGGCTCGATCCGGTCTAGACGGTAGCCGAGGCGGCGTGCGACAGCCGCACTGCGGAAGTTGGCTTCATCGCAGTGGATTTCGACCCTGTCGACTCCTGGCAGTGCGATCGCGATCTGAGTCAGCGCGGCCGCACTGCGGGTCACGACACCGCGACCGATGTGCTCGACGTGGCACCAATAGCCGATCTCCACGGCCGGTGGACCGAGGCAGTCGTGCAGGCCGATCGCACCGAGCACCCTGCCGTCGGTGTCGAAGATGCCGTAGTTGAAGCCTCGATCGGGAGTTGGCCACCCATAGGCGACGCGTTCACCGAATGCACGTTGGCTATCGAGTGTGGGCGGCTCGGCGAGCCAGTCCATCCACGGATGGATGTGCTCGTACGACCTCGTAATCGCTTCGAACCGCAGGATCAGATCCTCCGGTTGCCAGCGTCGTATCAACATATCCTCCACCATGATTCGCTGAGGTGGGCAAACGCCGGGCGCGAGGGTCGGAGGCAATTGTGGATCCATGTGGGATCGAACCTACGACCGCGTCCAGGAGAGTCTTGGTACGGGGCCTGAGAATGCGCATACCGAGACCCGACGGGTGTTGTCGATGGTAGCGGCGCGGGCCACCAGGTCACCGCGGATGATCTCCACACCGGAGTAGACCACGTTGTCGATCGTGAGCGCGGTCTCCACATCGATCGCGTCCGCAGCCAGTAGATCGATTGGTCCGTCCGCGTCGTCCAGTCCGGCCCGGAAGGCGAATCCGCCCAATGCACACGCCGCGAATAACTGCAGCGTGTCCTGACCGTTGATGAGATAGGTCTCGACCGAAATCGGCGGTGTCCTGCCGTGGATCGCGACCGCGTACAGCAGATCATTTCGACTGGACAGACCCATCCCAAATGGCCCCGCCCCCTCGGGCACAGCGACAGGTGCCCCCAATCGCATTGCCGCGTCCAGTGGGCTCAGCGGGGACGGGCGAAGGGACGGGTCATGCGATACATAGCTCGGTCCGGAGAACACCGTCACGTCAACGCTCCTCTTTGGTGTGCCTACCTCGTCGAGTGTCCACGGTATCCGGTCATGCGGGTTGGGTTAAGGTCTGATTCCGCCGAGCATGTACCCGAAAACAATTGAGGCAGTGAGCGTCTCGAGGCGGCATCACGGAGACATCGGCGAAAGGAACGACGTCGCCGCTCAGCTCGCCACTCGACTCAGGTCGATTCGGTGCGGCCCGGTCGCTCCGGCTTTGCTGCGGGCTGGTTCAGAAGCCATGCCCGCACACGTATGAGTTGGCTGCGGAGATGCCCCAATCCGTCCTGGTCGCCCTTGCGAAGAGCCTCGAGGACATGGGAATTCGACTTCCACAGCGCTCGGATTTCGTCAGCGTCGTTGTTGTACCGAGCCGTCTCGAGCTCCAGGACGATGCCCGTGGCACGTCGTCGAAACCGCTCCTGTGAGCTCAACTTGATTGGCATATCGCGCTTCGGTGGAGGAGGGGTTCGCCCTCTCTTCCGCTTCGAGTCCTTTACGCCTGTACGTGCCGCAGCCCCGGAAGCACTCGCTTTCATCTCCCGGTTCGGCTTCTTCTCCGTCCTCGGGCCCTGCCGTGGAGCTGACGGATGGTGAACATGCCATCTCATGATGACCCGGAGCTGCTGCTTCTCATCGTACAGAGACGAATCGGCGAGCCTGTTCAGGAGGGGCTGCTGTGCGGCTCGAATTGCCCTGGCGGCCTGCCAGTCATCTCGTGCCATCGCGGCCGCGAGATCCCGAAGCACCGGCCGAACTTTGGCGGCCAGCCAAAAACCTGAGATCGGCGTATTCTCGGCTGCCTCGATTGATTCGAATGGCCACACGGGGACTGTCGCGAGGAGGCCGGTAGCGCTCGAGTCCGCCGCAGTCGCGAACAACACGGTTCCGCTTGCGGTGATCAGGCAGTCATGCAGGGGAATCCAGTCGGACACAGATCCGTAGGCCTCCTTGCGCACCAACACTTCTCGCGCACCGTTTCGGAATTCACATCGTGCGCGTAGGACGTAACCGTCTCGATCCTTGAGAGCTTCGACGGGACCTGAGACACCCTGACCGAATATCCATTGGATGTTTTCGAAGCTGTGTCTGAGTTCTCCATCCTGAACACGCCACACGTCTTCGGCGAGATCCATGAACTGCACTCGGACAGCGGTCCTGTCCCCTCGAAGGAGAACAGATGCGCATCGACCGTTGCTGATGTCAATATCCGTACGCTGGGCGCGGTGGAAATTCCCTCCGTTGCGCCGGGCCAGAAATACCAGCCCGTTGTAAATGAAGAGGTGATCCGCGCTTCCAGGTGACAGCCCGTCATGCCGTGGACACACCGGGCCATTCGGGCGATGGGCGAAGTGAGCGACCTTCAGATCCTGACGTGACCGCCGCACCAGCAGTGGCCAACCGCATCCGCCAAGATGAATCCCGCAGGAGAACCCGCTTTGCCGATGCCTGCGCAGGACATCGCTAGCGCCGGCGTAGTCGAGGGGAAGATATACGGGCTCGGTCGAATCTCGGCGGCCGACAACGGCTGTCCGGATGAGGCGGCCGTCATACATCGTGCGCTCGTCTTCGGCGATATTCACCGGCTCGATGCCGGGCGGGGTCCGCCGGTCGCGCGGATCACCGTCGTACTTCTCGAAGGGACTCCACATGCCGTCAGACCGACTTCGATGTTCCCATCAACTCCACCATTGTCGTGAGACGACGCTTCCCATTCGCTCGCATGCGGGTCCTCCGGGGTCTTCGTGACGCTGCCGGACCAGTGTGCATCACCCATTGCGGTCTGCGCATCCAGTGCCTGAGCGACACGAACCCCTGTTGCGGGATCGAATCCGTGTAACAGCAGCATGTTTCGACGAGCTTGGACAGTGATCCAATGGTTTCGGTCGGCAAATCGGCAGTCGTTATACCCCTACCGGTAGAACCGACAACCGCTGATAGCTCAGAGGAAGACGCGGGCTATTCCGAGCCATTTTTGGGCGTCGGGACCGCTGGCTGTGAGGGTGGTGGCGGGGAGGGGTCTGCGTTGTGTGACTCGGAGGCAGAAGTCCAGGCCGGTGCCGTGGATCTGTTGTTCGGCGCCTTCGGGGCCCCATGTCCAGGTTTCTCCGGTGGGGGCAGTCAGCTCAATTCGGAATGGGGTTGGGGGAGTGGGCAGTTGAGCTGCGTAGAACGACAGGGGCACCCCTGCCACGCCCAGTGCGGCGATGTGGCGGAGGCGGCCGGTTGGGGGATGCGTGACACTGAGGGTGTCGTAGATGTCCTGGCCGTGGGCCCAGGTCTCCATCAGGCGCAGCGGGATCATCAGCTGCGGGGTCAATTGCGAGCCGTACCAGGGGAATTCGTGGGTCGGGGGTATCTCGCCGAGGGCCGTGGCCAGCTCGGTTCGACCGGTTCGCCACCGGTGCAACAGTTCTGATCGCGGCAGAGCCGCTCCCTCGGCGGCGACCAGGTCGGCATGGGCGGGGCCGTCGGCGTCGGCGCGTTTGAGTTCGCCGTCGAAGGCTTGGGGGTCATGCAGCGCGTTCAGGGCGTTCGCGTCGGCGGCAGCGAGATGGGCGATCTGGTGGGCGATCGTCCATCCCGCGGCGGGGGTGGGCAGGGTCCAGTCGGGGTGGGCCGAGACCAGGTCGTCGAGCTCTTGGCCTTCGATTATCAAGTCGGGCAAGGCGATATCGCGCTTCACCTCGGAGAGGTCGAGGCCGTAATCCAACATCCGGTACCACCTTCACACGCGTGGACGAACTCGATCACTTCCACCCTAGTCGCGAATCGTGAGAGGGGCTGCAGGGCAGGGGTTCAGCTGCATCCGGCGAATTGCTGGACGAAGGTGCCCGCGGGCTTGGCCGCATCGATGCCGGGGCGGGCCGCGCCCGAGCGGACGCCGACGCCGAGTTTGGTGACGTTGCGGTCCAGGATGTTCGCGCGGTGGGTGGGGCTGTTCATCCACCAGGCGACGGCGGCTTTGGCGGTGGTGAATGACTCGGCATCCCAACCGGCGTAGAGGTTTTCGGACCAGCGGTTGACCTCGTGACCGTCGCCTTTGTAGTACGTGCAAGGGTTGTTGGACTGGACACGCTGCTGGACCTGGGTGTTGACCGGGACGCCCGCGAGGTCCGGGTCATCGTGGAAGTTCGCGCCGTCGGTCCACCATTGGCGGCCTTCGGCGTGGCGGGCGAATACGGCGGCGCTACCGGACAGGTCGTCGCTCCATTTCAGTGCGGGGACACCGGCATTGGCGCGTTCGACATTGGTGAGGCAGAACACGGCGCGCTGGACCTTGTCGAACTGATCGTTGAGGGCGAACATCGCGCCCACGGCATTCTTGGGGAACTTGTCTTCGAAGTGCTTGTAGCCGTAGACCGGAAGCTCGTCGTCCGCGCAGACCGAGGATGCGGTCGCGGTCGCGGCGAGGTGGGGGACAGCGGTGAGGGCGGTGGTGGCGGTAATGGTCAGCGCCAGCATGGCACCGCCGAGAATCTTGCGGCTCATGTTCTGCTCCGAGCGATATGAGAACCAAAGGGCTCGCTGAGCATGCGCAGCCGGACCAATGGCCCACCAACGAGATTCCAATGAACCCGCGACCGGACCGGTGGAATAGCGAGCGCTACAGTCCACTGCGTGGACCAGAGTCACGAATTCTCGACAGCGCCGACCATCTTTCGCTCGTCGTGGGTGCGCTGGGTCGAGTTGGTGGCGATGGGCCTGATGGCGATCGCGGGCGGCGCGCTCCTGCTCGTCACGACCGGCGACGGGTCGACGCTGACGTTTCCGGTGCTGGCTCCGATCGTCGCCGGAACCCTCGCGCTGTTGCTGGGACTGCACCACATCGTGCGTCCCGCACCCGATCTGGTCGTGGACGATCAGGCGGTGACGCTCAGCCCATTCGGGCGGATGCCGTGGGCCGCGATAGCGCGCGTCCATGTGATCACCGCGCACGGCGCGAGATACCTGGCGATCGAGCCGGTCGAGTCCAGCCCGAAGCTCACCCGACGACGGTGGCCCCGATGGGTTTACGGCCCGGTCGGCAGGTTCACCACCGGTTACCCGATGACCATTTCCGAGCGCTGGCTGCGCCCGATATCGCTGGACGATATCGCCGTCGAACTACAGGCCCGGCACCCCGATCTGGTGATCGAGCGATCCGAGCGCGGATTCTGGCGTGCCAATTCCCGGCGACAGCAACGATCTTGACCTCGCGAAGCGACACCGCCCGCGTCTGATGGGCAGCCCGCACCTCACGAATTGTTCAGGCGCAGTGAGCTGATCATGTCCAGCGCGATCAGTCCCGCATCGTGGCGCGCCTGTGCGGTGTCGTCCGATTCGGCTATGCCCCACGCCATTTCGGTGAGCGCGCCGTAGATCGCGCGCACGAGCAGGTCGGGGGAGCGGGGCGGGAAGACGTCGGCTCGGATCAGCTCGTCGACGAGAGCGCGGACCAACCCCAGCATGTGACGCCCGTCGAGTTCGCGCCAACGAGCCCAGCCCAGCGCGACCGGACCCTCCTGTAGCACTATGCGCTGATACGGAACGCTGGTGCATTCGTCCAGGAACGCCTCCAGCGCGCGCAGGCCGTCCTGCCAGGGGTCGCCGCCGGTCAGTGCGGCGGTGAGGCGTTCGGTGAGTTCCTGTTCGATCTCCTCGAAGACCGCTTCGAACAAGCCCTGTTTGCCGCCGAAGTGGTGATACAGCGCGCCGCGGGTCAGCCGGGCCGCCCGCGCGATCTCCTCGGCCGACAGGTCCGTGTAGTGCCGTTCGATGAACAACCGTCGCCCTGCCTCGAGCAGGGCCGATCGCGTCGCTTCGGCGTATTCAGCGCGTAGTCCCTTGACAGCCACATCGGCAATAGTACTCTCACATACATCGTGTATTTGAGATGCAAGGTGTATGCCAAATGGTAGAGCTCAAAGATGTCATCGTTATCGGGGCGGGGGCCGCCGGGCTGACCGCCGCCCGCGCTCTCGCCGCGGCCGGGCGCGAGGTGGTCGTGCTCGAGCCGCGCGATCGGGTGGGCGGGCGCACGCTCAATGTCGAAGTGCCGGGCGGTAATTCGCATGTCGAAGTGGGCGGCATGTGGGTCGGACCGGGCCAGGATCGGGTGCTGGGGTTGGCATCGGAACTGGGATTCGGCACCTACCCCACTCATGACTCGGGCGTGCACCTGGGCGAATTCGGTGGGCGGATCACCCGCTATCAGGGACGCATTCCGCGGCTGAATCCCTTGGTACTGGCCGATATCGGCCTCACCCAGCTGCGCCTGGACCGGGCCGCGCGGCGCGTTCCGGTGGATGCGCCCTGGACGGCCCCGCGCGCCGCCGCGCTCGATGGCCAGACCTTCGGCACCTGGCTGGAGAACCACGCGCACACCGCGACCGGTCGCGCATTCTTCCGCCTGGTGACCAATGCGGTGTGGTGCGCCGAACCCGAGGAGATGTCGGCACTGTGGGCACAGTTCTACATTCACTCCGCCGGGGGTATCGACGCGCTGATCAATACGACCGGCGGCGCGCAACAGGATCGACTGGTCGGGGGCACACAGGGACTCTCGATCGCCATGGCCGAAAAGCTCGGCGAGAGTGTGGTTCTCGATGCTCCGGTCACCGAGATCGAGTGGAGCGATACCGAAGCTGTTGTGCGAGCGGGGAATCGGCAGTGGCGTGCCCGGCACGTGGTCATCGCGGTGCCGCCGCCGCTGGTGTCGCGGATCCGGTTCTCCCCGGGTCTGCCCGCCGCGCGGAACCATCTGCTGCAACGGATGCCGATGGGCTGGACCATCAAGGTCAATGTCGTTTATGACGAGGCGTTCTGGCGCGCGCAGGGGCTGTCCGGGCAAGCCAACAGCGATCTGCGCGCGCTCGGCACCGTCTTCGACGCGAGCCCACCTGATGCGGAACCCGCTGTCCTGGTGGGCTTTCTGGAAGCAGGTCACGCCCAGGCCGCCGCACGCCTGACCCCCGATGAGCGCCGCGCCCTGGTACTGGACGATCTGGCCGCCTACTTCGGCCCCAAGGCCCGCAACCCGGCCCACTACATCGAGCAGGATTGGGCCGCCGAGCCCTACACCCTGGGCTGCTACGGCGCATTCGCGACTCCGATGACGTTGACCCGCTTCGGTTCCGAACTGCGCCGCCCGGTCGGCCCGATGCACTGGGCCGGAACCGAGACCGCGACCCGCTGGGCGGGATACATCGACGGCGCCATCGAATCGGGGCAACGCGCCGCCCGAGAAATCCTCGACCACGCGCACGGCAACTGAAGGATTCACACATGACTACGTTCACCACCCGCCCCACCTTGCAGGGCACGTTCGGCATGGTCTCCTCCACGCATTGGCTGGTCTCGGCGACCGCGATGGCGGTGCTCGAGGACGGCGGCAACGCCTTCGACGCGGCGGTGGCCGGAGCCTTCGTGCTGCATGTGGTCGAACCGCATCTGAACGGCCCGGCGGGTGAGGTCCCGATCATCCTGGCCCCAGTCGGACAGGCACCGACGGTGTTGTGCGGGCAGGGTCCCGCACCGGCGGGCGCGACGATCGAGCACTACACCGGCCTCGGACTCGATATGGTGCCGGGCACCGGTCCGCTGGCCGCGGCGGTGCCCGGGGCGTTCGATGCCTGGATGGTGCTGCTGCGCGATCACGGCACCAAATCCCTTGCGCAAGTGCTGGATTACGCCATCGGATACGCCGAGAACGGTCACCCCGTGGTGGAGAACGTCTCGGCCACCGTCTCGGCGATGCAGCACCTGTTCGAGACCGAATGGACCACATCGGTGCCGGTGTACCTGCCCCATGGAAAGCCGCCCGCGCCAGGGGAATTGCTGAAGAATCCGGTGTTGGCGCAGACCTGGCGGCGCGTGATCGCCGAGGCCGAAGCCGCGAGCACGGACCGCGACGTCCAGATCGAGGCCGCGCGGCGGGTATGGCGCGAGGGTTTCATCGCCGAGGCACTGGCCGCGTGCGCAGCGCGACCGGCCATGGATACCTCGGGACAGCGGCACGCGGGCACCCTCACCGGTGCTGATCTGGCCGATTACAGTGCGACGTACGAGGATCCGGCCACCTATACCTGGAACGGCTGGACGATCGCCAAGGCGGGGCTGTGGAGCCAGGGGCCGGTGTTCCTGCAGCAGCTCGCCCTGCTGCCCGAGGAGCTGGAGTACGGCACACCCGACTACTACCATGCGCTGATCGAGGGTTCGAAGCTCGCGATGGCCGATCGGGAAGCCTGGTACGGCGACAGTACCGATATCACCGTCGAGGCTTTACTCGACCCGGCCTATAACGCTGCGCGCCGGGCGTTGATCGGAGGTGAGGCGTCGTACCAGCTGCGGCCCGGCAGCCCGGGCGGGCGGGTTCCCGTACTCGGCCGGCATGCGAATCACGCTGTTCCCGAAGCGATTCCGCTGGGAGCGGGCGAGCCCACGGTATCGCGCACCGGTGCCACTCGCGGAGATACCTGCCATATCGATGTGGTGGACCGCTGGGGCAATGTGGTTGCCGCGACTCCCAGCGGGGGCTGGTTGCAGTCCAATCCCGTTGTGCCCGAACTGGGTTTTCCGCTCGGCACGCGTTTGCAGATGGCCTGGCTCGAACCGGGACTGCCGAATTCGCTGGTGCCCGGCCGTCGCCCGCGCACCACGCTGAGCCCGTCGCTGGCGCTGCGCGATGGTGAGGCGGTGCTGGCCTTCGGCACGCCGGGCGGTGATCAGCAGGATCAATGGAGTCTGCATTTCTTCCTGGCGGTGGCCCTGCGCGGGACGGTGCGCGGTGGGTGGGATCTCCAGGGCGCGATCGATGCGCCGAACTGGCATCAGGACAGTTTCCCGGGCTCGTTCTATCCGCACGCGATGAATCCCGGTGGGGTGGGCGTGGAGTCGCGAATCGGCGATGACGTCATCGCCGAGCTGCGCCGGCGCGGGCATCAGGTGACCGTGGGTGAGCCGTGGTCCGAAGGGCGCATGTGCGCGGTGGCCCGCGATCCCGCGACCGGTGTGCTGTCCGCGGCCGCCAATCCCCGTGGGATGCAAGGGTATGCGGCCGGTCGCTGACCGCTTCGTCGAATCTTCGGCGAGTTCGCTCGCACCTCATAACTGAAAAACTCTCTCGAACAAGGAGTTTCCATGCGAGGCATGGCTCTCGCGGCGCTGGTCGCTGCGGCAACGACAGTGACTCCCGCCCTGGCCGCGGCCCAGCCGACGGAGGTTCCCGGAACGATCGTGCGATCCGAACCCCTGGCCGAGTCCGATCTGATTCCCGGTGCGGCCCAAGGCTATCGGGTCATCTACCGCACCACCGGTCAGAACGGTGAGCCGCAGATCAGCGGCGGCAGTATCTTCCTGCCCGCGGGAGACGCTCCGCCCGGCGGATGGAAAGTGGTGTCCTGGGCGCACGGCACCAGCGGTATCGCCCAGGGATGCGCACCCAATCTGACCGGCGGCATGGCCGATACGTTCAACGAACGACCCGAACTGACGCACTATCTGTCCCAGGGCTACGCGGTCGAAGCCACCGACTACATCGGACTCGGCGCACCGGGCTTCTACAACTATCTCGCCGGGCACGCGGACGGCCACGCGGTCCTCGACATCGTCCGAGCCGGGCACGCCGTGGATCCGGAACTCTCCGAATCCTATGTGCTGGCAGGACATTCCATCGGCGGGCATTCGGTGCTGTTCGCCGCGCATTTGTCACCGACCTACGCCCCCGAACTCGATCTGCACGGCACCGTGTCCTACGCCCCGACCAGCAATGTCGAACAACTCATTGCGGCGCTGGCCCAGCCGGGCCTGCCGGAGGTGTCGGCCCTCGACGGGTTCCGCACCCGGCTCATCATGGTGCTCGCCGGTCTGGACCACACCCGCCCCGACCTGCGTCTCACCGACTACCTCAGCCCGCTGGGCCGCCGCTTGATAGCCATCGCCCAGGCCGAAATCGATTGCAAGGACTCACTCGAAGAGGCCGCAGCAGGCCAGCCCATCGGAGAGATGTTCTCCCGGCCACTGTCCGATCCGGCGATCACCGCCGCGCTGACCGACTACCTCGCGGTCCCGGCAACCGGCTACCACCAGCCGGTACTACTCCTCCAAGGCGCGTCGGACACCTTGCAGCCCATACCCACCACTCTGGCTCTGCAACAACAACTTCAGCAGGGCGGCACCGACAGCCGACTCCAGATCTATCCCTCGGCCACCCACTTCACGGTCCTGACCCAGTCCGCCGCCGACACCGAATCGTTCCTGGCCACCGTCCTTCCGACCCGCTGAGTCGTGGAATCGACTCGTGTCCAATGCGTGCCGACCGATCCGCCCGGCGGTCGATGGGTTGGCGGCGGCGGGCCGCCGTGGGTCGCCTGTGGCAAGATGCGCGGCGCGGGCAAGGCGGGTGCCCTGCTCGGGGATTGAGAATTGGGGAGGGATTGATGTCCGGGATCAAACGCAGCTATCGGTGGCCGATCGGCTGCATCCTCGGGGGTATCACGATGATCGCGATCGCAGTCGGAAGTCTGCAAAGCGACGCCCCGGTCTGCGGGAGTCTGACAATGCACGAGGGTGACACGTGCGTATCCGGGAACAGTTCCCGGACTCTGGAGGAGAAGAAGAGCTCGGGCAGGACCCTGGGCTACATCTTTCTCGTGCTCGGCATCGCGACCTCGGTCGGGGGTGCCATCGGTACCTACTCGGCGGCCCAGCACAACGCGGGCGTGAGCCAGGCGGGAGTGGGCTCGACCCGGACCGCGAGCGCGGCGGAGCGTCGACGGCGGCCGGCATTCTTTGCCGGGCAACAACGTTCGAGGGCTCAGGCCCAACAGGACGCAGACGCCGATCGGATCGCCGGGGTGCGGGCAACGGTGATGGACGAGGGCGAGTTGCCACCGCCGGAGCAGATGTGGGGACGATGGGCCGCGATCGCGGCCGTGCTCGCGGCAGGTGGATACGAGGGCATTCGCGTGCTCTCTGCTGCTGCTCTCGATGTCGAGTTGTCCAGCGGCAGAGGAGGATCGACGTTGCATTTGCTGCCCGGCGGCGGGGTGGTGTTGTCCGGCGGGATGGCTTCCTCGCCGGAGATGGCGGCAATACAGGATGAGAGCCGTCCGCTTCCTGCCCTGTATGCCGGTGCGCCCGCGGAGATCTGCGATGAAGTGCTCGATCCGCGCGCTGCCCGCCGTGAATTGACGTTCGTGTACTGGTGGGATCCGGCGTTGGCGCGGTGGTGCAAGGGCGAGTCCGCGGCCGTTGCCGAATACGCGTGGCGAGTTGTCCCGGCATTCTGGGATACCCCGGGTGCGGTCAAGATGCTGGCGGCAATGGAATGTGTGCGCGGGCAGAACGCCACGGCGATCGAGGCGTTCGTCGACGCGGCCGTTTCCCGCACGGTGACCCGCGAGCATCTGGTCGCGGTCCTGGACCCGATGACGGATCTCAAGGCGGGAATGCGCGCGCTCACGCTCGCCGGGGTCGCAGCGGACTCCGCGGCGACCTCCAGCCGTTAGCGGGGCTGTTTCGGCTGACCTCCGGCTGATGTGGCGTTCGTCGAGTCCGGGTCCGTGGGTGCTTGATCGCGCGGCGGGCAACACTTCTGGGAGGCGGGGGCAGTGCTCGATGGTTGTTCCCGCCGGTCGCACTACGGTCTGTCACCGGAGTTGGGCACTCTGCGTTTGTGGTTTCTTATCTACAGCGATACGTCGGTGGCGACTACGAGGGCGTATGGGAAGAGCTTCGACACCTCGGCCCGATTCCCGAGAGCCAGTTCGAGGACTGCACGGCCGTCGCGAGGGAGACAATGCAGCGGGTTGCGAGACACGTTTCGCGTCTTGCTGAGCAACTGACCGATCTCGGGCTGGTTTCCGATAGCCCTCTTTTGGAGCCACCCACCGCTGCGGATCATGCGGAGCTCGACCCGCTCGCCGGTGAAATCGGCACACTTCCGATCGCTCTCGACGCCTACCAGCGATACGTCGGCGGATTGGACATCGTCGTACCGGTCGACCAAGATCGGACCGTACTGCAAAGCGTTGTGGGAGGGGACTTTTCTTGAAGTCGACAGCACGAAATTACGCCGTGGTGGTCATTGCGGCGACTGCGGTCACGGTGATGGGTGGTCCGGTCGCCAGTGCCGAGCGTGGTCCGGGTGGGTATTACGGTGCCATCGCCGCGACGACCGATATGCAGGGTGGCAGTGGTTGGGGTGCGGCGTGGAACTATCCGAGCGCGGACGCCGCTGAGCGTGACGCGATGAGCGAGTGCAATGACCGGCGTTGTGAACTGACTGTGAGCTGGTCCAATGGCTGCGGCTCGGTCGCTGAAAGCCAGGGCAAGGTGTGGCATCGCGGCGGGGTAGGAGCCACGCGGGAAGAGGCTGAGCAGAACGCGCTGAACAAGCTGCGTGAGCTGACCAACCAGCCGCCCTCGGGAAGTTCCGCGGGCACTCACGACGACGGGCACATCCTGGTCACCAAGTGCACCAATTGATTACTCGGATTCCCTTGCGCCGCAGGTGATCTCCTGGGCCACCGGCGCCGGAGCTCGGCCCGATATGGACTGCGGCGCGACCGACGCCTCGGCCATTTGAAGGCGTGGCATATGGCCGCCCTGCCCCAGGGACATCGGTCTGGACGATCTCGTCGCCGAACTCTCCGTACCCTGAGAGTCTCTGCGCCCCTGGGGTTTACCTGACTCCAGGGGTGCGTCGGTGCCGTGCTGCGACCGCGATGACCACTGCGGCTCCTACCATTGTCACCAGCGAGATCAAACAACCACCACCGCCGCCTTGGATGCGACGGCTGACCTCGTGATTGTTCATTGCGCGACGCAGATTTCCGCCGGAAACACTGCCCCAGTCCGTCGGCATGATCCACCGCTTCCTTCTCTATCGACACGCGGCCGAGAGGTCCTCCTCATTGTCGCTGACTTCATCGCCGAATTCCATCCAGGTGGGGCCACCACGGTAAGCGTGACGCTTTACCGTGGTGGCATGGCGAAACTGAACATCACCCTTCCGGATGCGACCGCCGAGGCTCTGCGCGCGAGTTCGGACGGCAACGTCAGTGCCGAGATCAACCGGGCCGTTCTCCAGCGGCTCGCGGACAAGGAGTTGCGGCGCATCGCCGCGCACGAACAGCAGAACCCGTCGAAGTACCGCGATACCGACTTGGCGCGAATCGGTATGGGCATGCCCTTGTGAGGAACTGCGCCAGGGCGATATCTCTACCATCGCCGCTGGTGACAGCTAACTGGCAGTGGTGATCGTCGACGGCCGGACGCTCTTGCGTCATCGTGATGTGGCGCTTGCGGTGCCGGTGGTCAATGCGCGCGAGATGCCGAAAGACCTGCGGATCTTCTCGATTGGCTGGGATGAGGGCCGCGTGCTCGCGATGCACCGAAGTTATGCGTTCACTCGATCAGACGCGGGTCGTTCACAGCCGCCAATGCAGGGGCGAGGTGGTCAGGGCGGCGTCGGCAATCTGTAGTGCGCTGGTGGTTTTGAGTTTGCTGTAGGAGTCCTCGATCCACTCCTGCATGAGTGTGTTTCCCGCAGCGCGGTATTCGATGGCTTGAAAGAGACACTCGAGGCGGTCGGCGTCGCGGGCGGCGACCGCCTCGAGGGTGGCTTGGGCTTCGAACTCGGCGACTGTCTCGCGCAGCAGGGTTTGCAGCAGGTCGGGCATGCGGGCGACTTGCGCGGCGGTGACGGCTTCGTGGTCGACCGCGGGCAGGAATGGTTTGGCGGTTTTGTTGAGGTCGCGGGTGCGCGTCTCGTGCGAGTCGTGCCAGACGGCCATGTGCGAGGCTCGCGCCGGGTCGCCGCCTTCGAGGGCCGCGATCAGGGCCGCGAGTTGGGCGGTGCGGCAGGTGTGGTCGGCGACCGATTCGGGGTTGGGGACGTGTGCGTCGAGCCAGCCTTTACGTGATTCGCGTTTGAGGGTGCCCAGTTCGAATGCGAAGGCAGCGATTTCGGCTGCGGCGGTGGGGCCGAGCTGGGGTGTGTCCATCGTGTGGTCCTCCGCGTCAGGGGCGTGCAAGACGTGCTGCGTAGGCCAGGTTAGCCAGATCTCGTCGGGCCTGGGAGCTCAAATCGGCGTCGCCACTCATCTGGTCCACAACTACAGCGCTCTCACACAGCGGTTGCGGGCCATGCCGATGACAGGGCCCGCAGCCGCATGCGCGCGACATTCACGGGTTATCCGCCCGGCCTACTACGGTGGGGCGACGTGATCGCGCTGCGGGGCAATAGGTTGCGTTGACCGCGCGGCGGCCGGGTCGGTGGACATCGCGGATCGCTACCGCTGACCCTCACCGCGTATGCGCCCTCGATACGACCACTGGGTTGATCGCCGCGTCATTGCCGCCCGCTCAGCGTTTTTCGCGGTTCGCGGCGGACATGATGGCGTGCCAGGGGGTCGGGTCGAAGATCAGCTCGATTGCGGTGATGCGGCCGTCGTGGAGGCGGAAATGCTCTGCGGTGCGCTGGATTCCGGCGGGGGAGTTGGTGTGCAGGTGGTAGATCAGTACGGCGTCGGTGTCGGTGTAGAGCTCGGTGATCATCTCGACATGGTCGGTGATGTGGACGAGCTGTTCGATTCCGGCGAGATGGGCTGTGGGACTGTCGGATTCGATGAATGGGCTGCGGAAGGAGAAATCTGGCGCCAGCTGTTCGGCCGCGGCGGGGATGTCGGCGCGCAAACGTGCGCGGTGGTATGCCTGGACGATGTCGCGAGTGGATGGGATGGTGGGCATGGTTTCCTTTGTGGCGCTATGACGTTGAGGGTTCGGAGTTGTCGAGGTAGTGCTGGATTCGGCGTTGGTTCTGTACCACCCGCAGGGACAGGTGGCGTAGCTGGGCGAGGTCGTCGGGGGTGAATCCGGCGAAGATGGCTGCCATGGCTCGGCGGGTCGGTTCGCGGAAGGATTCGAGCCATTCGTGGCCGGCCGGGGTGATGGCGACTCGGACGCCGCGTCGATCGTGTGGGTCGGGGGTGCGTTCGGCCAGGTCTTTGGCGGCGAGGGTGTCGACCAGGCCGGTGATATTGCGGGAGCTGACTCCGCACATTCGCGCCAGTTCACCGATGCTCAGGTCGTGATCGGAAACCGCCAGTCGTCCAAGGACATCCAGGGCTCCGGTGCTGAGTCCGCGGCCGCCCGCGCCGCTGGTTCGCAGCTTGTCCACGGCCTGCCAGGCCAGTCGCAGCGCGGCGGCGGCTTCCATCGCGCTGTCTTGCCCGTCGGCGAGTACGTGCATCGACTGCCGGACGCCGGGGTCGTAGATGAGGCCGTCGTCGCCGCTGGCCATGCCGGAATCAGAAGTATGTACGTCATTCATTATGTATGACTACGCTATTGGCTCGGCGACCGCGCTGCAACCCGAAGTCGCACAGCCCGTTGATCTTCGGCCGTGGCGTTGATGGAATGGGGCATGAGCTTTTTCGTGCGAGCGCGGTTCGATGTCCGGGAAGGTCGGCAGGCGGAATTCGAGGAGGCCGCGCTCGCCTTGCGTGCGCAGGCGGCCGAGGAGCCCGAAACCCTCACGTATCGATGGTTTTCCACGGTGCCGGGAAGCTATGTGGCCCTCGAGGAGTATGTCGATTCCGATGCCGCGCAGGCACATAACGAGCGGGGCGCGAAATGGCTCGAGAGCGTGTTCGACTGTGCTGAGCTGGTGTCGGCCGAGATCTACGGACCGACGGGAGCGTGGCTGCGCGAGTGGGCGGCCGAGCGGCCACAGGTGACGCTGTTCCCGGAATTCGGTTCCGAGACCGCGTAATCCACGCCTAACGGCGCAGCATCGCCAGGGCGATATCGAGGAATTCGCTCACCAGCTTGTCGCGGTTGTCCGCGGCCACCACCAGGCAGGTTTCGGTGCCGGGGGCGTCGGTGACCGGGCGGTGCGCCAGGTCGGGGCGGACGTAGGCGCGGGCGACGCTGACCGGGACCAGCACCAGTCCGTGTCCCGAGGCGACGAGTTCGAACTTCTCCTCCAGCGAGGTGGTCTTGCGTTTGGCGATATCGAGCATCGGCTCGGTGTCGAGGTCGGCCATGGTGAGTTCGGTGCGCGCGGCCAGCGGGTGCGCGGCGGGCATGCACACGACCCGGGGTTCGATATCGACCGGGATGACGCGCATGCCGGATTCGTCGAAAGGCCGTCGCAGGTAACCGATTCGGGCGCGGCCGTCGCGCAGTGGCGCGTCGCCTTCGCGCCAGCGCGCCGGGACCACGTCGGTCTCCACCTCGGGGTGGCGCCGGGAGAATTCCCGGATCGCTTCGGAGACATGGAGTCCGGTGGAGAAGGCGACCACGAGGCGGCGTACGCCGAGGTCGGCATCCTGCACGCGCCGCACGGCGGTGTCGACGGTGTCGAAGATCCGCTGTGCCTCGCGGTAGAGCTGTTCCCCGGCGGCGGTCAGCTCGACGCTGCGGGTGGTGCGCACCAGCAGTTCGCAGTCGAGCTCGTGCTCGAACGCCTTGATCTGACGGCTCAGGACGGGCTGGGCGATGAAGAGCTTGTCCGCGGCCCGGCCGAAATGCCTGTGCTCGGCCACCGCGGCGAAGTAGCGGAGCTTGCGCAGATCCAGATCCATACCCTCAGGGTATCAATTGATGGAAAGGGTCTTGGACGGCGCGGGGTTCTCTCAGCAGACTCGAATCATGATCGTCATTACCTCTCCCACCGGGAGCATCGGCAGTCAAGTTCTGCGCAACCTGCTCGAAAACCCCACTCACACTGAGGAATTGCGCGTCGTCGCGCGCGATCCCGACAGGCTCCCCGCGCAGGTTCGCGCCCGCGCGGAGATCGTCGCCGGATCACATCGCGATCCCGACACCGTGGACCGCGCCTTCGCCGGTGCGGACGCGGTGCTGTGGCTCATCCCGCCGGATATGCGGGCCCCGAGCCTGGAGGCCGCGTTCTCCGGATTCACCAGCGCGGCGGCGAAGGCGTTCACCGCCCACCAGGTCGGGCACGTCGTGGGCATTTCGGCGTTGGGTCGCGGGACTGCCGTGGCCGGTACCGCCGGGCATGTGACGGGGTCGCTGGCGATGGACGATCTCATCGCGAGCACGGGTGTAGCCTATCGGGCGCTGGCGAACCCGTCCTTCATGGATAACCTGCTCTGGCAGGCGATTTCGATCCGGGATGCGGGCGTCTTCACCGGCACCACGCCCGCCGACTTCGCGGCCCCGATGGTCGCCACCCGCGATATCGCCGCCGCGGCCGCGCGCCTGCTCGTGGATCGCTCGTGGTCCGGCACCGGCGAGGTCGCGCTGCTGGGGCCGCAGGATCTGTCGCCGAACGATATGGCGCACACGCTGTCCGAGGCGCTCGGTCGCGAAATCCGTTATGAGCGAGAGTCTCTCGACGACTTCCGTGCCACTCTCGCCGCGCGAGGGGCCAGCGCGGCGATCGCGACCGCGTTTGTCGACATGATGCGCGCCAAGAACGAAGGCTTGGACAACGGCGTACTGCGCACCGAGGCGACCGCGAGTCCGACGAGCTTCCGCGAATGGTGTGAATTGGTTCTCGTCCCGGCCGTCCAGGGCTGAACGTCCAGAGCGCTGACGAACGCCCTGTGGTCGGCGAGCCGATGTCGTCGACGCTCGGATGTCAGTGCTGCAGTTCGGGAATCGGCTGCTCTTCCAGGACGACGATCTCGCACTGCTCGGCCCAGTGCAGGTGGTGGTGATCGCCGACCAGCTCGAGCGCCTCGTCCATGGACTCGGCCTGCAGGATGGACATGCCGATCACGCCGCTGTCGGTCTCGGAGGTGCCCGTCGGGGTGATGCGGCGGGCGTTGCCGAGGGGCTTGCCGCCGTCGACGAGGCCGGTGCCGATGCGCCGGCTCCATTCGACCCACAGCTGCATGCCTTCCGCGGCTTCGGCGGGTGTGGCCTGGGCAAATCGTTGCGCGACCGACAGGGGTGCGAGGTACAGGACTATGTATCGCTTCATGGTCCGGAACGATAGGTGACCAAAAGGTCACATGTCAACGGTCATGTGACCTTTTGGTCTCGTATAGGGTGGAGGTGTGGACGAGGACGCGGTGTTCAAGGCGCTGGCCGATCCCACCCGGCGGCACCTGCTGGACGCGTTGTTCGCCCGGGACGGGCAGACGCTGACCGAGCTGGAGACCGGGGTGGAGATGACCCGGTTCGGCATCAGCAAGCATTTGCGCCTGCTCGAGGATGCGGGCCTGGTGACCGTGGCGCGCAGCGGGCGCAAGAAGCTGCACTATCTGAACCCCGTGCCCATCCGGCTGATCCACGATCGCTGGATCGACAAATTCACCGAACAGCAGATCACCGCGCTGGCCGATCTGAAGAAGGATCTGGAATCGTGAGCCTGGACGATATCCGCTCGCGCGCCCGCCCGGAGACGACCCAGATCCATCGCGTCATCATTGCCGCACCGGCGCAACGCATTTGGGCCGCGATCACCGATCCGGACTGGACTGTGCGCTACGGCTTCGGCGGCCGCAGCGTCATCGAACCTCGAATCGGCGGGGCCTTCACGGTTTTCGCGCCCTCCGGGCCCCGGCAGATCGACGCCGCACCTGTGATCATCATTCGCGGCACGGTGACCGACTACGATCCGCCGACTCTGCTGGCCGCGCGCATCCGGTTCCTGGGCGATGAGAATCTCGTCGCGGAACCGGAAACATACTTACGCTACGAGATTCGCGACCGTGGCGATGACACCTGCGCCCTCACGATCATCCACGACGTCTCCGGTGCACCGCTGATCTCGGTCCTGATCTCGGGCGACCTCGAACCCGAAGGCTTCGGCGGCGGTTACCCCTTCATGCTCAGCGACCTCAAATCCCTCCTGGAGACCGGTCACTCGCTCCCGGTGAGCCGCCCCGGCCGCAAGGACTGATCCACCCGGCACGAAACCCGGTGTGGTGTGTGCCAGGATTCCCCCAGTGTCCCTCGAATTCTTCAACGGCCTGTCCGGTACGTTGCGCATCACCCTCACCGAGCCTCCCGAGCCCATCTCGCCGACCCTGTCGAACCAGCGCACCACCGCAACGGCCGAGATCGCCGACATGACTCTCGCGGTACAGGTGTGGCACGACGACAACGCGGACTTCCGCGACCCCACCGCCGACGAACTACAGCAGGTGGTGCTGACCACGCCCGAACTCACCCTGCGCGGGCTGGGAGACCCGGTCACCCACCGCGCTCCCAACGGCCAATGGTTCACCGTCTCAGACCTGCTCGACGCGATCGTGCAGACCGAACGCGCCACCCGGCACCACACGTCCTGGTTCGACGGAATCGACGTGCACCACATCTTCTTCGAAGGCATCGGGTTCGGCAGCGATGGAGTCGGGGAGATCTACTGGGGGTCGTGAGGGGTCACGAATGGATGGGCCGGCGACACCGATCCCGAAGGCGGGGACCGTGCAGGTGATCGCGGGGTGTATCGAGGACGGTGAGCGCCGGTGAGGGTTCCCAGCCAATTGCCAGGCTCGGCAGGGGATTTAGTGAGGACGGGGGCGCGAGAGTGGTCGTGTCGGTCGTGGTGCGACCGGCCGGGCATCGTGGTGTTCGACTCCGCAGGAAGCGGTGCCCGTTCGAGTCGGCGGATCGATGTCGCACTGCCCGTGACGTTCGCCGTGCTCGATGAGTGGCCGGGTGGGATGCCGCCTTGCCCGGCCACTTCCGAGTCGACCCTGCAGGCGAATGCCGTTGTGCGAGTCGTTAATCGCGCAGTTCGGGTGCGCCGATGCCGAAGATGCCCATGAGTTGGGACAGGGTTCGGTAGTAACCGGCGAGCGTTGTCACCTCGATGACCGAGGCTCGGTCCAGGATGTCGGTGGCGGGTAGGTCGGCGGGGGTGGTGAGGGGGTGGGTGGTGAGTTGTGCGGACAGGGTGGCGATCGCTTGTTCTCGGGGGTCGGGGGTGGTGAAGGTTCCTTCGCGCAGGGCGGTGAGTTCGGTGTCGGTCAGGCCGATGGCGCGGCCGACGGCTTCGTGGGCGTAGCGTTCGAAATCGCTTGCGGTGCAGCGGGCTACGGTGAGGATGGCGATTTCGCGTTCGCGGGCGGTCAGGGCGGTGTGGTAGCGCAGGGCGGCGCCGAGTTCTTGCAGGGGGCCGCCGATGTCGGGGACTTCGACCATGAGACCGAAGGGCCCTTGAAGGTGGCCTTGCGCGTCGAGCAGGGGGAAGTGCTGGGGGCCGGTGGAGCGTTGGCCGTGCACTATGGCCTGGTAGACCGCGCGTTGCTGGGGTGTCAGGGTCATGGTTGTGCAACGTACCGGCGGGCGGTGGTCAGGTAGCTGCGGCCCTGGGCGTCCTTGGAGGTGACGGTGATTCGCACGCCGTTGTCGTCGACGGCGGTGACTTCGCGACCGAAGCGGATGTCGATTCCGTGTTCCCCGGCCCAGGCGGGCACGGGGGAATTCGGGTCGAGGGGGTGTTTGTCCAGGATGCGGACGCGGGCACCGCGGGAGGCGATCTCGGCGGCCGCGGTGAGGCCGGGCGGGTCGGCGCCCACGACGATGACATCGACGTCGAAGGTGTTGTAGCCCATGATGTTTCTCCTGTCGATAGGACGGGGCTCGGAGGCCTCCGGCGCTACCGGGGCTCGGTGCTGGGATGCAGGAGTTCGGCGAGGGCTCCGGTGACCGGGGCGGTGGTGCGGTAGGCGGGGCGCAGGTGGGCGCGGAGTTCGTCGATGAGGTCGCCGAGGGCGGGTGGGGTGGGGGCGCTTGCGTAGAGGTAGAAGTCCGGGCGCAGGATGGCCGCGACGGCGTGGTGTTCGCGGAGCCAGGGCAGGTAGGCGTTGTCGAGGTCGGCGAAGGTGCCGTAGCGGCCGTCGGTGCTCAATTGCAGGACGGTGGCTTCGATTTCGTCGAGGAAGGCCCATTGGTCGTCGGTGAGGACGATGTCGGCGACGGGGCCGTCGGTGAGGATTTTGAAGCCGGAGCCGGCGATATCGTCGAGTAGACCGATGGCCTGGCCTTGGGAGATGCGGTGCTGGGGGACGAGTTGGCCGACGCCGGGGGCCAGGGTGCCGTCGGGTTCGCGGTGCAGCACGCCGTGGCCCAGCACCGGTGGGGCGCCCGCGGGCAGGACCCGGGCGGGATCGGCGTCACCGGCGATCATGCGCAGATCGCGTTGTGCGGCAACGTGTTCGTCCAGGACGCAGATGACTTCGCCCAGGGCGATGGACATCTCGATCGCGTGGCGCACGTGCGCGGAGCGTTCGGTGGAGTAGGTGTCCAGCAGTGCCGGGTCGGCGATGTTGTGCAGGACCAGGTTCAGTTTCCAGGACAGGTTCAGTGCGTCGCGCAGGCCCGAGCACATGCCCTGTCCGGCGAACGGCGGCATGAGGTGCGCGGCGTCCCCGGCCAGCAGTAGTCGTCCCGCGCGCCAGGTGTCCACGCAGCGGGCTTGGAAGGTGTAGACGGTGTGGCGTTCGATGCCGGTGTTGGCGGGGGTGCGGCCCCACGGCTCGAGCAGTCGCCATGCCGTCTCGGTGGTGTTGAGATCGGCGACGGTTTCGGTGGGCAGGCGCATGAATTCCCACCGGCGTCTGCCGGGTCCGCCCGAGACGATGGTGGTGGGGCGGGCCGGATCGCACAGTTGCCAGTTCATCGGCGACCAGCGCAGATCGTCGTGCGGGAGGGTGTCGACGATGAGCCAGTCGAAGAAGAAGCCCAGATCGGTGATCGGCACGCCCATGGCGCGGCGTACGAAACTGTTCGCGCCGTCCGCGCCGATCACCCAGCGCGCGGCGAACGCTCGCTCGCCGTCGGCGCTGCCCGCGGTGATCTCGACGTGTTCGCCATGTTCGGCGAGGTCGATGACCTCGTGCCCGCGCAGCACGGTAACCGAGGAGATCCCCTCCGCGACCTGCGCCAGTACGCGTTCGAGGTCGGGTTGGGAGAAGAAATTGGCTGTGGGCCAGCCGCTTTCGCCGGTGCCGCTCCAGTCGATGCGCAGCAGCGACTCTCCCGCGCGGTTGCGCCATTCGTAGAAGTCGGGCACCGGGTCGGTGATGGCCATGACCTGCTCGGCGACGCCGGCGGCTTGGAAGATGCGCCCGATCTCGTGATCGAAGTGCACCGCACGGGGTTTGGGGTAGGGCTCGGGCCAGCGTTCCAGGACCAGCACATCGTGACCCGCCCGGCCCAGCAGGATGGCCAGCAGTTGTCCGACCGGACCGAAGCCCACTACGGCGACATCGTGAATCTTGTTCGGCATCAGTGGTTCTCCCCGTTCAGCCCGCGTGGTGGGCGCCGGTCATGAGGGCCGCGAGGTCCTCGGGGTGCAGGAACGAGGGCGGGGGCGGGGGTCCCCAGTTGAACAGCCCTTGCGCGCCGTGGAAGACCTCGGGTTTCCAGAGTTGGTCATCGACGATGGCGTCCATGTCGGAGTAGTACTCGCTGAAGTTCCCGGCCGGATCCTTGAGGTACCAGAAGAAATTGGACCCCGCATGATGACGGCCCAGACCCCACACGTGGCGTTCGGGATTGCCCTCGAGCATGGCGGTGGCTCCGCGTCCGACCTCGTCGATGTCCTGGACCTGCCAGGAGGTGTGGTGCAGGAAGTTGACCGGGGCGCGCAGCACCAGCACGTTGTGGTGATCGGTCGAGCAGCGCAGGAACGCGCCCTCACCTTTGATCTCGTCGCTGAGTTTGAAACCCAGACCGTCGCGCAGGAATCGGCGGGTGGCCTCGTAGTCGACCGAGCCCATCACCACGTGCCCGAGCTTGCGCGGGCGTACCGGCCCGGTGCGCAGTACCCCGGGCGCGCGAGCCCCGACGCGTTCGAGGCGACCGGGTCCGTTGTAGGCGGTGGCGGGGGTTTCGGATTGGATGAGCCGCGCGGCCACACGCACCACGGCGGTGAATCCGGCGATCGGTTCCACGGTGGTGAGCGCGTCGGGGGTGCGGGTCACCGGCAGGTCGAGGCGGCGCAGGCGCGCGGTGATGGCGTCGAGATCATCGGGATCGTCTGCGCCCAAGGTGATTTCGACCAGCCGCCGGGTGGGCGTGCAGACCAGGCGCAGCTGGTCGCCGCCGTCGCGGGTGCCCAGCCAGCCATCCGGGCGCGGGGCGAGGCCGAAATCGGTGTAGTAGTCGCGGGTGAGGTTCGGGTCGGGCACCCCGATGGTGACCGAGGACAGTGCGTGCAGCGCCATGGTCCGGCTCCTTCAAAAACGTTGTGCGGGTTCAGTGCTCGGCGACCATGACGTGCCGCATCTGCCCGACGCCGCGCACGTAGCTGACCAGTTCGTCCCCCGGGGCCAGATAGCGTTCGGGGGTGCGGCCCAGGCCCACGCCCGCGGGGGTGCCGGTGAAGATGACATCGCCGGGGCTCAGCGCGGTGATGGCGGACAGGCGCGCGATGAGTTCGCCCACGGGGAAGACCATGTCGCGGGTGCGGCCCTTCTGCATCTGCTCACCGTTGATCAGGCAGCCCAGTTCGATGTCGTCGGGATTGTCGAACTCGTCGGGGGTGACCAGCAGCGGGCCGATGGGACCGAAACCGGGGAAGGACTTGCCCATGCTGAACTGCGGTGCCGGGCCCACGCGCTGGCGGTCGCGTTCGGAAAGGTCCTGTCCCACAGAGAGTCCCGCGACATACGCCCAGCCGTCGGCGGCGGCGACCCGGTGGGCGGGGCGACCGATCACGACGACGAGTTCGACCTCCCAGTCGACCTTGCCCGGGGGCAGGGTCACGGTGCCGTAGGGCCCGGCCAGGCACGAGGCGAACTTGGTGAACACCGGCGGCTCCTCGGGCACCGCGAACGCGGATTCGGCGGCGTGGTCGGCGTAGTTGAGGCCGATGGCGAAGATCTGGCGTGGCGCGGGGGCGGGATTGCCGAACTCCTCGGGCGCGATATCGGCCAGTGGCACACCGGAGTTGGGGTCGAGGTCCGCGCAGAACCGCACCAGCTCATCCCAGCGCGCGTAGGCGTCCGCGATCGCGGGACCGAAGGTGCCACCGCTGGCCTGCTCGATATCCACGATCCGGTCGGCGGTGGTGACCAGGGACAGTCGATCGGAAATGGTGGCGAATCGCACGAGGGAACTCCTGTTTCGAGAATGCGGCCCGAACCGGGCCTGTGCACTGGATCACTTTCGAAAGTAGACGTATAGTTTCGATTCTGCAAGATTGTTTCGTATAGTGATACCGTGTTTGCATGGCGAAGAGTGGCGGAACGACCCGTACCGATGGCATCTACCAGGCGTTACGAGCCGACATCCTGGGCGGGCGCCTGGTACCGGGCGAGCGGCTGAAATTCCCGGACCTGTCCGAGCGGTACAAGGTCAGCGTCGGGGCCACGCGTGAGGCGCTGACGAAACTGACCGCCGAGGGCTTGGTGAGCACCAAAGCCCATCAGGGCTATGTGGTGCGCCCGCTCTCGCATCAGGATCTGGCCGATCTGACCCAGGCCCGGGTCGAGGTCGAATCCCTGGTGCTCAAGCTCTCGGTGCAGGACGGTGATCTGCAATGGGAATCCAATGCCGTTGCCGCACACCACCTGCTCGAGCGCACCCCGTTCCGGGATGCGGCCGATCCGGACCATCCCACCGATGAGTGGTCCGCCGCGCACGCGGCGTTCCATATCGCGCTGCTCAATGGCTGCGGCAATCGCCGCCTGCTCGAGACCGCGCGGGCGCTGCGCCAGGAGGCCGAGCTGTATCTGCAGTGGTCGGTCTCGTTCGGCAATGAACCCGACCGGGATCTGCCCGCCGAGCATCGCGCGCTGCTCGACGCGGCGGTGGGCCGCGATGCCGCACTGGCACAGGAGCTTTTGCGCGATCACATCGCGCACACCGCGCAGCTGTTGATCAGTTGCGCACCCGATCAACCGAATTCGGCGGAGGCCGATATCGAGTAGAAGGAGAACGTCCGTGATGGACAAGACGATCACCGATCCGGCGGCCGCGATCGCCGATATCGCTCACGGGGCATCGCTGGCCGTGGGCGGTTTCGGATTGTGCGGTATCCCCGAAACCCTCATCGAGGCACTCGAATCGGCCGGGGTGGGCGATCTGGATGTCGTGTCCAACAATTGCGGAGTCGACGACTGGGGGCTGGGGCGACTGCTGGGGGCGGGGCGCATCCGGCGGGTGACGGCCTCCTATGTCGGGGAGAACAAGGAATTCGCGCGCCAGTATCTGGCCGGTGAGCTCGAGGTCGAGCTCACCCCGCAGGGCAGCCTGGCCGAGCGCCTGCGCGCCGGGGGATGCGGTATCCCGGCGTTTTACACCCCCGCGGGTCTGGGCACACCGGTCGCCGATGGGTCAATGCCGTTGCGCTACAGCGCCGATGGCTCGGTGGGCGTGCACGCGCCCGCCAAGGAGGTGCGCGCGTTCGCGGGCCGCGATTATCTGCTCGAGCACGCGATCACCACCGACTACGCGCTGGTGCACGCCGCGATCGGCGATCGGCACGGCAATCTCGTATTCCATGCTTCGGCAGGCAATTTCAATGCCCTGTGCGCTATGGCGGGCCGGATCACCATCGCCGAGGTGGAGCGCCTGGTCGAGCCGGGGGAGATTCCCGCCGATCAGGTGCATGTGCCCGGGGTGTTCGTGCAGCGCGTGGTGCCGGTCGCGGCAAGCGACAAGCGCATCGAGAAACTCACTGTGCGCCAGCCGATCTCGGCCTGATTCACCATCCCTTCCGACCTATTCGAGGAATACCCATGCCCTGGACCCGCCATGAGATGGCCGCCCGCGCCGCCGCCGAACTCGCCGACGGCCAATACGTCAACCTCGGGATCGGGCTGCCGACCCTGGTCCCCAACTATGTCCCCGACGGCATCACCGTGGTGCTGCACAGCGAGAACGGCATCCTGGGCGTCGGACCGTATCCGATTGCCGGACAGCAGGATCCGGATCTGATCAATGCCGGGAAGGAAACGGTCACCCTGCGTCCGGGCGCGAGCTATATCGATTCGGCGCTCTCGTTCGGCATCATTCGCGGCGGGCATCTGGATGTGGCGATCCTGGGCGCGATCCAGGTCTCGGCCACGGGTGATCTGGCCAACTGGTCGATCCCGGGCAAGATGATCAAGGGCATGGGCGGGGCCATGGATCTGGTGCACGGCGCGCGCCGGGTGATCGTGCTGACCGAGCACACCGCCAAGGACGGCACGCCCAAGATCGTCGAGCAGTGCACGCTGCCGTTGACCGGGGTGGGCGTGGTGCATCGCATCATCACCGACCTGGCCGTGCTGGAGGTGACCGACAACGGTTTGGTCCTGGTCGAACTCGCCCCCGAGGTCACCGAAGAGCAGGTCCGTGCCCGCACCGGCGCCGCGGTGCGCACCTCAGACCATGGCGCGCACGTGGACGGTGACCGCGGTGTCGGTACCGGTGATCAGCACCGTGCGGGCCGCACGCAACTCGCTCAGGAGCAACTGTTGTGAGGCGGCGCAGTCGATGCCGAGTTCTGATACCACCCCCAGGAGAGAGCGGGCCGCAAGGTCTGCGCAAGTGACGGGCCGGGCGGCGGGTTGGTCGGCGGTCTCGGGCGGCTGGGCCCGGAAAACTGTTGGGTACCGGTCGAATTCGGCGGCCGGACCGGTGAACGACCCTCGATAGGAGCAGGTATTGAGGGTTGTTCCGACATTGCAGATCGTGGTCATTCGCACCAATGGCCAATTGCCGGGGATGTGCAGGTGGAAGTATCGGGCCAGATCGGCTCTGGCTTGACCTTCGGCCAGTTCGGTTGTCACATACTTGTCGTCGACCGTCACGTCGAGTTTGGACAGCATCGACACACAGCCTGTGACAACGACTGCCATCACCAGCGCGAAAAGTGCCGCCACCCCGACGCAGGTGTATGCCAGCGCCCTGGCTCGACGCCGCATCACCGCACCGGTTGACACATGCTCTCGTGTAGCCGATCCCACCCCGACCCCCTTCTTTTCCGCACCCTACCAACGAATTGGCCGCGGTCCGAGGCGGGAGATACCCCGCTTACACTGCGGCTGCGGAGAATTCGACGACCACGTCGTACAGGCCGGTGCTGGAGGTGACCGGGGTGGTCCGGTCGTCGCGGGCGGTGGCGGCCTGGTTCTCGAAGGCGGGGTCGGCGGTGGCCGCGTCCCAGGCCTCTCGGGTGTCCCAGTGGGAGACGTTGATGAAGGTGATGGGGGAGGCGGGCGCGGCTTCCGGGGTGGGGTGGGCGGTCATGAAAGCTCCTGGGGGGTCGCGGAATTCGGGTGGTCGGTGCGATCCAGGCCGGCGGCCAGGGCGCGTGCGGCGTCGGCGAAGTACTGCTCGTCGGCGTCGGGGGCCAGGCCGAGGATGACGCCCTGGGTCAGGCCGACGAACAGTGCGCGCAGCGCGGTGGCCAGGCGCTGGGCCTGTGCCGGGGTCACGGTGTGCGCGTTGTGGGATCGGCCGGTGAACAGTGCGGTCAGGTGATGTTCCTGCGCGCGGATGGATTCGGCGAGCTGGGTGCCGAGGTCGGGGTCGTGAACGGCCATGTCCAGCAACGTGATTTGCAGGGTCAGGCCCGAGAGGGCGTCGGGGGCGTCGCAACTGCGGCGGTAATAGCGGGCGAAGGCCTCGACCGCGCCGAGCAGGTCCATCTCGGCGGTGATCGCCTGTTCGATCTCGGTGTAGTGCGGGCTCAGGTAGTCGGTGATCATCGCGACCACCAGGCCGTTCTTACTGCCGAACAGGGAGTAGATCGCGCCGGTGGTCACCTCGGCGCGCGCGGCGATCTCCTCGAGCTTGGCGCGGTAGCCGTCGCGGGACACGATCCCGAACGCGGCATCGAGCAGCGCGCGCCGATTGCGTTCCTTGGTCTCCGCCCTCGTCATTCGCATAATTTGATTATTACCGTAATCTGATTATGGAACAAGGTGGCAGGCTTCAGGAGGAACGGTCATGACACTGACCAGGGAATCGACTCCGCTGATGACGGCGGGAATCGTCGCCGACGGAGTGTTCAAGGTGCTGCTGGGAGCGGGCGCGCTGCTCGGCGCAGGACCGCTGGGTGATCTGCTCGACGTGCCGGTGTGGCTGCTGATCGTCGCGGGTGTCGCGCTGATGAGCGGTGGCGCAGTGGAGATCCGGTATGTGAGCAAACGTCCGGCGCGAGTGTTCACACCGTTCATGGTGGCTTACGACAGCGGCTGGGCACTCACGGCGATCGCTGGGCAGGTGCTGGCGCGACAAGGCAGCAGCTCCGGCGGTGAGATCTGGGTCGGATACCAGGTCATCGCACCCATTGTCTTTGCCGCACTACTGATTTCGTCTTCGCCCGGACCGGATCGGGCCGCGGAACTCCTGGCCGATCACAGGTGAAAGCCTGCGCCGATGCCGCCGCGGCGGTCGAGGTCGGCCAGGATGGCGGGCAGGGATGTGCCTGCGCCCCAGGACCATTGGTTGCCGATGAGGGTGTCGCCCATGACCACCGGGGAGCCGGAGTCGCCCGGGTATACCGGGACTGTGGTGAGCAGGTAGGGGCCGGCGGTGGTGAGGGTGTGTCCGCAGGTGCGGGCGCTGGTGGCGCCTTGTTTGCAGACCGAGGTGCCGGTGGGGGGTGGGGCGCCCAGGGTGCGGATGGTGGTGTCGCCGACGGTGGCGACCGGTTCGACCTGGGTTTTGTCGAAGACGATGACCGCGTAGTCCAGGCCGGGGCCATTGGGGCCGGGCCCGACGGGGTTGCCGCCGCTGATGTAGTCGACTCGGCCCAGTTGATGCAGGTCGCGGGCTTTTGCACCCGGGGTGAGGGCTTCGGATTCGAGTAGGACCAGATCGCCCGGCCATTGATGGTCGCCGTCGTATTCGCAGTGCGCGTTGGTCAATCCGATCAGGTTGTCCGCGGCGTCGTAGCCGATGGCGGTGAGTGTGCATACGAAGATGATCGAATGGTCGGTGAGCGCCGCGCCGCGCAGCAGGGCCAGGCCGGTGCCGCCGCCGACGTGGGCGCGCGGGCGCGGGGTGTCCGCGGTGGCCGCGGCAGTGCCGGTGAGGGTGAGCAGGGCCGCGACAGACAGGGCCCACATACGGTGTCGGGTCACGACGCTCCTGGGCATGGTGGCTGGTAGGGGAGTCGGGGTAGGTGTGCGGCCCAGATCTCGCGGGTCAGCACGCCACGAGTCACAGCGCAGATGCGTTGGCGCGCATGGTTTTCGTCCAGATCCCAGATGCTCATGACGCTGTTGCCGACGCCGATCAGTCGCCCGCCGGCGGGGTCGAAACTCACATTCCAGGTGGTGCGGCTGGGCATGGTGAGGGTTTGTCCGATGGGGCGCGGGTGCGCGCGGTCGCGAAAGTCCCACAGCCGCACCGTGGAATCGGCGCCCGCGGTGGCCATGAGGGTGCCGTCGGGGCTGAAGTCGACGGACTGGATATTGAACGCGTGCCCGATGATCGGCTCCGTGAGCGGGTGGGTGCGTGCGGGATCGCTGATATCCCAGACGCGAAAAGTGTTCGCGGACAAGGTGACCATGGTGCGCTCGTCGAGGGTGAGACCGAATCCGGCCGGGGGGTGCGCGGGATCGCCGGTGATGCGGTGGATCTCGCTGGCGCTGCCGCGATGGGAGATATCCCAGAGTTTGATCAAGTACTCCGGATCACCCGCGGCGTTCTTATCCGGGGCCAGGGACACCAAGAGGCGGCCGCTGTGCGGGACGGCCACCGCCGCCAAACCGGTGGGGGCCGAACCCACATCGATCGCGGGACCCAGGGCGACCGGATGCGCGGGATCGGACAGATCCCACAGGCGCGCGTCCCACAGCGACTGCAGGGTGATCATGAGGCGCCCGCCTTGGCCGAACCAGCCCCCGATCGCGTCGGGGAAACGCGATAGCTGGCGGATGTGCGCGGGATCGCTGGCGTCGAGCAGTTGCACACCCTGGTGCGGTCCGGCGGTGGTGATCGTCAGGCGGCCGTCATCGCTGAGTGAGGGGGTGGCGGCCAGGTCCCGGCCGGGGCCGGGGCCGAGATCGGCGAGCAGGCGCACCGAGCGGCGATCGCCGATGTCCCACAACTCGATTCGGCCGTCCACCACGCTGGTGACCATGGTGCCGACCGCGCTCATGGCCCCGGAATTGGCGGACCAGCCGATGCGGCCGCCGATCACCGCGGGCGGCAGCGACCACAGGCGCAGTCCACCCTGCGCGCCGCCGACCGCGACGGTGTGCCCGTCCGCGGCGAACGCCACGGCGCTGGGGCTGTCGCGGCAGGGTTGAAAACTGTTGGCGTTGCGGCACGGTGGCGACGGGGCGGCCAGCGGTTCACCCAGGCGGGTGGGGTGGGCGCGGTCCACGACGGTCCACAGCGTGACCGCGTCACGGTCGCCGGTGGCCAAGATGGTGCCCTCGGAATCGAAAGCGAGCGAGCGCAGTTCGGATTTGGTGGCGACGACCAGCGGGCTGCCGAGCTGGGTGGGCTGGGCGGTGCTCAGGTCCCACAGGGTGAGGGTGGCGTCGGCGTTCCCGGTGGCCACGAACGCGTCATCGCCGCCACCGACCGCCAGGGTGCGACCGTCGCGACTCAACGCCATCGCTTGAATCTGCGGGCCCGGCACCGCGATCGGTGCGCCCACCGCGGCGGGAACCGGGCCGGGGGAGAACAGTCGCACGGTATGCGCGCCCGCCACCACCAGCTGTCCGGTCGGTGCGAAGGCGAGTGCGGTCACCGGATCGGCAGCGGGCAGGTGCGCGGACACGGTGGGGGCGGCGGGGTTCTCGATACGCCACAGGGCCACGGCCGCACCGTCACTCACGGCCAAGGTCTTGCCGTCCGGGCTCATGGCGAGCGCGGTGATCGTGCCCGCCGCCGGGGAGGACAGCTGCCGCGGATGCGCCGGGTCGGTGAGGTTCCAGAGCCGGATCTCGGTGCCGCACGCGGCGGCCAGCAGTGTGCCGTCGGGGCTGAATGCCGTTGCGGTGGAACCGTTCACGCACGCCAGCGGCGCTCCCAGGGGTGTGGTGCGGGACGGGTCGGCCACATCCCACAGTCGCACGGTGCCGTCTCGGCCGGCCGTGGCCAGCACGCGCCCGTCGGGTCGGTAGGTCACCTGTGTCACCGCGTCCTGGTGTCCGGGCAGGGGTGCGGCCAGGGGCAGGTTCTGGGTGCGTAGCAGGCGCGAGCGGATATCGGGATCGCCGGGATGCAGGCGATCGGCGACCAGGTCGAGCTGGGCCGAGAGGGAGGGATCGGTGGCGCGCACACTGTCGGCCTCGGCCAAAATGGCCACCAGATCGGCATTGTCGCGTTCCTGAGCCGAGAGCCGGGTCTGGGCGTACGCCGCCACACCCAGGACCAGCACACCGACACCCAGCAGCGCGAGCACGGTGCGGGTGGCCACGGCGAGGCGGCGGGTACGGGTGCGGGTGGCCTGTGCGGCGGTGAGGAATTCACCGATCACCCCGGTAGGCGTGCCGCCCACCTGCTCGGCGGTGCTCAACCGCGCACCCTGATACAGCAGCGCCGGATCGCGGTGTGTGCCAGCCCATTCGGCGGCATCGAGTTCCAGGCGCTGGCGGATCAGATGATCGACGCGGCCTTCATCGATCCAGGCGCGCAGGCGCGGCCACGCCTCGAGCACGATTTCGTGGGTGAACCAGACGATTTCGCGTGCGGGCGCACCGTCGGGCTCACCGTCCGTCGCGGGGGAGGTGCCCGGTGTGGTTCGGTCGGTTGTGGCGTCGGCGGTGATGAGTCGGGCATCGATCAGCCGGGTCAGGGCGGTGTGCGCGTCCTCGGAATCGCCGGTGCGGGTGAGCAATTCGGTGCGCGGTACGCGTCGGCGGGTATCGCGGCTGTCCACTCCGACGGTCACCAGATGCAGTAGCAGTTCCTTGGCCGCGCTCTGTTCGCCCGGTGTCAGGCTCTGCCATGCTTGTTCGGCGGTGGCGGCGACCGATCCGGCGACCCCGCCGGCTTTGCGATATCCCGCGACCGTGAGGCGCGCCCCGGTGCGATGCTGCCAGGTCGCGGCCATGACATGGGAGAAGAGGGGCAGGCCGCCGGGGTCGTAGCTGTGGCGGTCATGTCCGGCGCCCATTCCGCACAGTTCGGTCAGCACAAGTTCGGGCAGTCCCGGTTCGAAGTTCAATCCCGTGACGCGGGCGGGTCCGGCGATCGCTTCGCTCAGCTCATCGGTGCGCATCGGGCCCAGGGCGTAGCAGCGCGCGTTGATCGCGTCCTCGAGGACCGGATAGGCCAGGCATTGCGGATAGAAGTCCGCGCGTACCGCCACGATCACCGCGGTGCCGGTGCGTTCGTGCAGGGCGGCGATCTGTGCCAGGAAGTCCTCGCGTTCGGGTTCATCGCGGCAGAGGGTGAACGTCTCCTCGAATTGGTCGATCACCACCAGGTCCAGGCGCGCGGCCTGCGGCGAATCCACCAGCTCGGCCAGGGTCTTGCTCGGGCGCACGCCGGGAGTCATGGTGCCCACCCGCCATTGCCGGTCGGTGCGCAGCGCCGGGATCACCCCCGCGTGCAGCACCGAGGACTTCCCGGCACCCGATGCCCCGATGAGCACCACCGGTCCCGGGTCGGGACCAGTGACCGTCCGGCGCACCAGCTCTGCGATCTCGGCGCTCGCGCGGGTGCGGCCGAAGAACCACTCCCGGTCGTCGGGGCCGTAGGCGGCTAATCCCAGATAGGGACACGCGGTGTCGACTTCGGTGCCGCGGGCTTGGGCCGCGCGCCAAATGACGCGCCACGCAGTCACTTTGGTCAACTCGGGCGCGGGGTCACCCGCGGTGGTCGCCTTCTCGATGAGGGTGAGCAGGACCGGAAGTAGCGAATCGAAGTCGGCCGGAACGGCTTTGCCCGAACGCCAGTCGCTGATTCGCTGCATCGTGGCCGGGCTACCCGTGCCTGTTCCCGCCATCCGGGCCGCGGCACCCGAGGCGACGACCCGCAGCGTCGGATTGCCCGCCGCTTCGAACAATGCGGTCAATCGCTCCGCGAACACCCTGCGCGGCGCCACACCGGCGCGCCGCCTCGGGACCTCGCCCGCACCGCTCGACACGCGCCCATGATCTCCCGAAACCGGTGCCACACCAAACCGTTCGAGACCGTACTGTGCGCGAATACGTCACCTGAGCTGCATAACCTCGAATCTGTGGGGTCTGGCAGGACTCGAGGTGCTCGCCTCGGGCGAGATGATTATTCGCCGCCACCCCAGCGCGCGCTGGGGTGGCGCGGTGTGCTGGGTGAGATTGCCGCGAACCTGGGCATCGCGGTGGCGATGTGCCTGGGGTGGTCGCTCGTGGTCGTCGCGGTGGGTCTGGTGATCGGGCCCGCCAGTCGCGGCGCCACGCACGAGACCGAGGGTTGCGTGTTGATCGCTGCCTCGCCCGGAATGCTCGATCTGGACAGCACTTTCGTGTTCACCGCGACCGTGGACAGCCGCACGTGTGCTCTGCAGTCCGCCTTGAGCAGGCAGGCGTTGCGGGTTCAGGATGTGCCCGCCGGGCGGACGGTGGAGCTCGAATTGACCGCGCGCACAGAACTGTTGGTCCGTGCGCGCGGATCCTCGGGCACATCGCTGCTCGGGCAGCGCTCGACGAGCTGGACGTGGGAGCTTCGACCGAGTGTGGCCACTTCGTATGAGCTGTCGCTGGTGGTCATCGTGCGCGATGGCGACACCGGCGTGGTCGTCGACGAGAGCGAGCCGCTCTACCTGTGGTTCGATGCGGTGCCGTCGAATCTGCGGATCGTGGCGACCTCGTGGGACCGGCTCGGCACGATTCCCGGTGCGATCGCGGCGCTGGTCGCGCTGCTGGTGATCGCGGGTCCACTGTGGCTGCGGGTCCCCGCGCCCGCGCTGCCGGGGACGCGGGCACCGGAGTCGGCGATACGGATCGATGAGAGTCAGGGTGCGGCGCGCCAGTGCGCCGCGTGCAGGGGGACGATCGATCGGGGTGTGGCGTCCGGAGCGCCGCGCGCGCCCGCTACTTGCGGCGGCGGTATTCGGCGATTTCGCGGGCGCGGAAGTCCATATTGTCGCGGTTGTGGAAGAACCCGAATACGCCCGCTGTCGCAATGCCCGCGAGAATGAGCATGGTCATGATGTACCGCCCTTCGTCGTTCGGAATCAGCAGACCTGTGCAGAGCGTAGGTGCGTGCGCGGCCGGTGGGCAATGAGATGGGATCGACGGCACAACCGCTCGTGAGCAGCTCACATAGGGCATCGACTGTGACGTGCGCCTACCGGGAGGGCGAGAAATAGTTCCCGAATCCGATTCGACTCCGCCGCAGCGGGCATATGCCAGTCAGTCCGGAAATACAGCGGTGCGGAGGAGGAACATGTCCGAGCGACGCGAGTACACGACCGATGACGCCGGGATCCCGGTCCCCAGTGACGAGCATTCCCTGACGGTCGGGCCCGATGGGCCGATCCTGTTGCACGATGCCTATCTGATCGAGAAGATGGCGCAGTTCAATCGCGAGCGCGTGCCCGAGCGCCAGCCGCACGCCAAGGGCGGCGGTGCGTTCGGGGAGTTCGAGGTGACCGCGGACGTGAGCGCGTACACGCGCGCCGATGTGTTCCAGCCGGGGAAGAAAACCGAAGTCCTGGCGAGATTCTCCACGGTGGCCGGGGAGCGCGGCAGCCCGGACACCTGGCGTGATCCGCGTGGCTTCGCGCTCAAGTTCTATACCGAGCAGGGCAATTTCGACATGGTCGGCAACAACACCCCGGTGTTCTTCGTGCGCGACCCGATGAAATTCCAGGACTTCATCCGTTCGCAGAAGCGGCGCGCGGACAACAATCTGCGCGATCACGATATGCAGTGGGACTTCTGGACCTTGTCACCGGAGTCTGCGCATCAGGTGACCTGGTTGATGGGCGACCGCGGTATTCCGCGCACCTGGCGGCATATGAACGGGTATTCCAGCCATACCTATCTCTGGTATAACGCTGCCGGAGAACGTTTCTGGGTGAAATACCATTTCAAGACCGATCAGGGTATCGAGTTCTTCACCCAGGACGAGGCCGATCAGATGGCCGCCATCGACACCGACTATCACACCCGGGATCTGTTCGAGCACATCGCCGGTGGCCAATTCCCGAGCTGGACGCTGCACATGCAGATCATGCCGTTCGAGCAGGCCACGACCTACCGGTTCAATCCGTTCGATCTGACCAAGGTGTGGCCGCACGCGGACTATCCACTCATCGAGGTGGGCCGAATGACGTTGAACCGCAACCCTTCCGACTATCACACCGAGATCGAGCAGGCCGCGTTCGAACCCAGCAACTCCGTGCCCGGCACCGGACCCAGTCCGGACAAGATGCTGCTGGGGCGCTGGTTCTCCTATCCGGACGCGCACCGGCATCGCATCGGCGCCAATTACAAACTGCTGCCGGTGAATTCGCCGCACGCCGCACCCGCGCACTCGTATTCCAAAGACGGCCAGATGCGGTACACCAATGTCTCGGACCCGGTGTACGTGCCCAATTCCAAGGGCGGCCCGCACGCCGATCCGCAGGTCTCCGGGCCGGTGGTCGGCTGGCACAACGATGGTGAGATGGTGCGCACCGCATACACGTTGCGCGCCGAGGACGACGATTGGGGCCAGGCCCGCACCATGGTCCGCGAGGTCCTCGACGATGCCGCGCGCGAGCGCCTGGTCGACAATATCGTCGGCCATCTGCTCAACGGTGTCAGCGCCCCGGTGCTGACCCGCGCGTTCGAGTACTGGCGCAATGTCGACAAGGAACTCGGGGATCGGATCGAGGCGGGCGTGCGAGCCAAGGCGGACGAGCTCGATCCCAAGGCCGAGCAACAGTCCAATCCGGCGCGCACCTCGGCTCAGCACAAGGCGTGAGCCGGTCGGGGCTGGTCAGCGGTGCAGGATCCGTACCTCGGCCGAGCGCACCGGGGTGCTCGCGCCGGGGGTGAATTGCTGCTGCGCATTGGCGGGGCCGAGGTCGACGGTGAGGGTGAGTCGGCCGTGTTCGTCCCTGCTCACCGCGGTGGGTTGTCCGTCGACGGTGACCGTGGGCAGCGCTGGCGCGGGGGCGAGCGCGGGTGTGGTGATCGTGGTGGTGCCCGAGCCGGTGAGAGTGAATCCGTCGGCGTCGGCCGAGCCGAGTTCGAGGAACTCGACCGCGCGAGTCGGATCCGCGCGCACGGACCAGCCCCGGATCTCGAATGCCGGGTCGATCGAACGAAAATCGAAGGACCGCAGCGTCGGTGGCGGATCGGTGAAGACCTGTTCGAACCGTGCGATGGCGTGGCGCATCTCGGTTTCGAACAGTGCGACACCGTGGCATCCCCATGCCAGCTCCATCCAGCGATGGGCGATGCCCAGATCGGTCAGCACGGTGTGCATGCTGCGGCTCGCGGGGTTGATGATGCCGCCTTCGACGGGGCATCCCAGCGATGCCTCGAGCTGGGTTTCCCCACCGGCGGGGTCGTAGACGCCGTTGCCGGTGTAGAGCTGCAGGTCCAGTCCGGCGAGGTTGGCGGCCAGATCGGCGGGATTGTGTCCGCGCCACCGGATTTCCTGATCCGCGCGGGATCCGTAGATCGCGTCACCGACCCCGCCCTGTAGCAGCGGGGACTGGGACAGCACGGTCCAGGTGGCGGGGGTGTTGATGTCGACATCGCCGGAAAGGCTTGCCACGGCGGCGAATCGGTCGGGGTGGCGGGCGCTGAGCATCATGGCCCCGAATCCGCCCATGGATTCGCCCATGATCGCGCGGTGCGCGCGATCGGGCACGGTGCGGAAGGTCGCGTCGATCAGCGCGATGAGCTGGCCGGTGACGAATGATTCGTACTTGGGCGCGAACGTGCCCGGGGCGCCCAGCCAGTCCGACCAGTAGCCCGCGTCGCCCCGGGGTGAGACGACCAGCGACGGATAGGACTCGGTGACGGCCTCGCCGTTGTAGGAGCGGAAGGTGGTTTCGTCGTGCGCGGTTCCGCCCAGGTAATAGGTCACCGGCCAGCGCCGCGCGCTCTCGGCGGCATAGTCGAGCGGCAGGGTGACCTCCACCGGGACCGGGGCGGCGAAGGCATCGGTGGCCACGGTGAGCCGCAGCGTGCGCGGTGTCAGCCACTGCTGGTCGATGATCACCGCATCCGCCGCGGGTGGTTGCGCGGGTGCGGGCACGACGGTGCACGCGAGCGCCACACCCGTCAGCGCGGCACCGATCCACCCGCGTGAACGCACCGAAACCGTTGCGCCCCTGCGATTTTCCGTAGTTGTTCGAATTCTGGTCATCAGCGCACCGTCCGTATCGGAAGTACGACGAGCCCACCGAGCACCGCCGCGACAATGGCGCCGATGAACAGCGCGGAATAGTTGGGCCCGGCGTTGCCGAGCGCGAGCAGCGGTGTGGCCGACAGCGGGAGCAACAGTTGCGGCAGTTGATAGGACAGGGCGATGACCGCGAGCCCGGCTCCGGCTCCGGTCTCGGCGGAATCGGGCAGCAGCTCGGTCATCATGGCAACATCGACGCAGACGAACGCGCCCTGCCCCATACCGACCAGCGCGATGCCGAGGGTGAACACGACCAGTTCCTGCGCGGACATGGTGACCAGCAGACCCAGTGCGGTGAACAGCGCCGAGCAGTACACGATCGGTTTCCGCCGTCCGGTGCGGTCGGAGAGCCAGCTGAACACCACGCTGGTGAGCACGCTGGCGGCGAACATGACCCCGATGACCGCGCCCTGGGTGGTGGTCGCGTCGGCATCGCTTAGGCCGAGGCGGTCGGTGAGCAGATACAGCAGATAGGTCGCCACCGAGACCAGTGACAGCGTCACCAGCAGTCGGCACAGCCACGCCCAGGCGAAATCGGAATGACGGATCGGATTGATCCAATAGCTGCGCAGCAGGCTCTGCCAGCCGATCGGCACCGGTTCGGTGCGCACGATATCGTGCAGCACCGCCACCATGGCGAGGCTGGTGAGCAGCGCGAGCAGCGCCGGGATACCGAACCAGAGCACCGCGTTATCCGGCAGCGCGCCGATCATCCAGCTGCCCAGCGCGGGCGCGAGCGCGGTGCTCATCCCGAACGCCGCGGCGACCCTGGCCCGGATGCGGGCGCGGATCTGTTCTGCCAGCAGGGCGTTGAGCGCCATGGTGGTGGCACCGAAACCGGCTTGGGTGATGGCCCATCCGGCGATCACGGCGGGCACGCTCGGGGCGACCGCGAGCACGGCCATGCCGATCGTGCTGACGATGGCGCCGCCGAGGATGAACGGGCGGCGCCTGCCCGCCCGGGAGGTGGACACGTCGCTGATGCGGCCGAGCGGGGCCGAGACCGCGATGATCACGATGCCGCCGACGGCGACGGTCAGCGAGAGGGTGTGGGCTTTGTCGGCGGGATCGAGTTCGGCCAGGCGCAGCGGGATACTGACGAACCCCGCGGACAACGCGGCCAGTGCGGCGCCGAAGTAGGCCAGTACCAGCGTGGGCAGGAAGAGCCGGGACTGCGCGCGGGCCGGGGGATCGGCGGCGGTGGCAGGCATCGATTCGGTTTCAGACATCATTGTCTTCCCATGGGTGGAGCGGATTTTCAGTTGTGCAGGTCGCGCAGTGCGGCCACCACGGCCGCGTGCGCGGTGCGGGCGGTAGGCGAGACGCGCTCGAAGAGCGCGCCGTTGTGCGGCAGGCCCAGCAGCTCGATCGCCGAGACCGGCACCCCGGCCTGAGCCAGCGCCGCGGCGTAGCGTGCGCCGTCGTGGCGAAGCGGGTCGCAGCCGGCGGTGACGATGTAGGTCGGCGGCTGACCGGTGAGATCTGGTGCGCGCAAAGGAGATACGAGCGGATCGCGCCAGAGCTCGGGGTCGGGCAGATACCAGCGCAGCACCGTTGCCAGCGACGCAAGTTCGGCCTCGCCGACATCGCCGACCTCACGCTCGGCCGGATCGGCGGTCAGATCCAGGAAGGGCACTTCCAGAATCTGCTGGGTGAGATGATGTTGTGCGCGTTCACGATTGAGCAGTGCCAGCGCCGCGGCGAGATTGCCGCCCGCGGATTGCCCCCACAGTCCCACGCGCGCGGGATCGATCCCGAGCGAATCCGCCTCGCGCAGTAGCCATTCCAGCGCGGCATAGCCCTGCTCGAGCGCGGCAGGGAAAGGATGTTCGGGGGCGGGGGCGTAGTCCACGGCCGCGACGATCACCTCGGCGTGCGCTGCGCGACGGGCACACTGGGCCTGGGTGGCGGGGTGGTGCAGTCCGCCCTGGATGAATCCGCCACCGTAGAAGAACAACGACACCGGCAGCACCGCCGCGTCGGTGTCGGGGTAGTACAGGCGCACCGTGACATCGGGATGGTCCTGGACCGCGACGCGATGGTCGCGGGTGCGCAGCGCCGGGCCGGGCAGGCCGATGTGCGGGAAGATCGCCTGCTCGAATTCCCAAGCCCGCGTGCGTTGTTCGTGCGGGTCGGTCGAGGGTTCGGGCAGGGCGATGCCCAGTTCGGTGAAGGCGCGAACGATGGCGGCATCGAGGGGCATGACGGAGTCCGATCAGAGGGTTGCGGGCACGGTCGGTTCGCAGCGGCTGCGCAGGAACATCGCGATGCGGTCCTGCCATTGCCGGGCGGTCGCGGAGGTCTCGGTGATCGCGGCACTGCCGTGCAGTTGGCCTGGGGCACACCAGGTCTGCACCGGGACACCCGCGGCGGCCAGGCGCGCGGCATAGGCGATTCCGCAGTCGCGCAGCGGGTCGAGTTCGGCGGTGATGATCAGCGCGGGCGGCAGATTCGTCAGGTCGGGTACGAGCGCGGGCGCGGTCCAGCCGCGCGGCGGCGCGGCGCCGAGGTAGTCGGTGCGCAGGGTGGCCAGTTCGGCGAGGTTGTTGAGATCGGCGTAGGCCCGGTAGGACTCGTCGTTCTCGATATCGAAGCTCGCCGCGGGCACCTCGAGCACCTGATGATCGAGCCGGATGCCGCGCTCGCGCGCATGGATCGCGACCAGGGCCGCGAGATTGCCGCCCGCGGACGCGCCGCCCACCCCCACGTGCGCGGGATCGATGCCGAACTCGGGTGCGGTGTCCAGCAGCCAGCTCAGCGCGTCGATACCGTCCTCGAGCCCGGCGGGGAACCGATGTTCGGGTGCGAGACGGTAGTCGACGTCGAAGATGTCCATGCCGGCAGCGACCGCGCGGGTACGCCAGAGTCGATCGTTGATCGATTCACGCACGCTGCCCAGCACGAAACCGCCGCCGTGGAAGCCCAGATGCGCGCGCCGGGCCCGGTCGGTGACCGGTGGCCGGTAGTGCACGACGGTGATGTACTCGGCGCGGGTGGGCACCGAATACTCGGTGACCGCACAGTCTTTCGGGCCGGGGGTGGTGAATCGCTCGGCGAGCGCATCGGACAGTTCCCGCGCCGCCGCGCGGCGCTCGGTCCAGTCCGGGGAGGTCAATCCGGGCAGGTCGGCCATGATTCGCAGGTTCGCCGCGAGCCATTCGATGACGGGCGGCTCGCATCCCGCCGATTCGGCCGAACGGAGGTAATCTGTCATTCAATCCCTATCGAAGTGCTTCTACGAAGGACTCTATTACCGAAGGTGATGTGCGTCAACACACGCGAATCGGGCACGCTGGGGCCATGGAATAGGGTGAGAATGTGGGGCAGACGGGCGTGACGATCTATCAGGTAGCCGAGGCGGCGGGGGTGAGCATCTCCACGGTGTCGCTCGCGCTCAACCACCCCGATCGGGTCAAACCCGCCACGCGCGAACGGATCATCGACGTCGCCGGCGAGCTCGGATATCGCCCCGGCGCGACCGCGTCCGAACGCGCCCGCAAACGCGTCGGCCGGATCGCGGTACTGGCCCCGTTCAGCAGTTATGAGAGTTACCGCGCCCGGCTGATCGGAATCCTGGACACCTTCGGACCCGACGACGTCGAAATCGTCGTCTACGACGCGCCCTCGGCAGCGCAAACCAGCACCCCGCTACTGGAAACGCTGCCCGTGCGCGGTGACGTGGACGGGCTGTTGATCATGGGCGTGCCGCTGGGCGAACAGGGCGCGGACCGATTGCAGCGCTGGGGTCCGCCCACCGTGCTGGTGGATTCGGCGCATCCGGGGTTCAGCTCGGTCACCTTCGATGACGAACAGGCCGGATACGAGCTGACCACCCATCTGCTCGACCGCGGCCATCAGCGACTGGCCTATCTGCACGAACCGCAGCGCGCGGGCGGTTTCGTCTCCGCGGCGATGCTGCGGCGCGAGGGAATACAGCGCGCGCTGCGCACCGCCGGGAAAGGCGAGTTCGAGGAACTGGTGTTGTCGGACAACCACTTCGACGCGGCGCGGGAGTTCGCGGCCGAGTTCGTCACCCGCGCGGACCATCCGTCCGCGGTCATCGCCCACCACGATGTGCTGGCCGCGGGGTTCCTGGCCGGTCTGCGCGCGGGCGGGGTCGCGGTGCCCGGCACGGTCGCGGTGGCGGGGTTCGACGACGGCCCGCTCGCCCAGGGCCTGGCGCTGACCACCATCCGCCAGCAGTTCGCCGACTCCGGGCGGCGCGCGTCGGAAATACTGCGCGCGCTGATCGAGACCGGCCGCCACGCACCCACCCGCACACTACTGCTCCCGGAATTGATCATCCGCGAAACTGCTTGAGCAGCACGTGATCCGGGCAGTCGGGCGCTACCCGCGGTGCCACAGTGATGTCGCCGAGACCGGCTTGGCGCCGATGCCGACCGCACGAGCCACTGACCAATCCTTCGCGATGGGCAGTGACTGATCATGAAATGAGTCGGGCGAGCTGGCGATCTCCTGGGTTACCATCGAAGCCGTGACCATGAGCACGTCGAGCAGCGCTACCGTACTGGCTGCCTGGTACCACGACAACGGGCTGGACAGCGATGACGCCTATGCGGCGCTGGCCGCTGAAGATGCGGCCGCGTTCGCCGAGATCGACGCCGACGCCGCCCGGTGACCTTCCCTCATGCTGATGCCGCCCGCCCGCGGCAGGGTGAGGTGTGGGCGTTCACGCCCTCGATCGCTGGTCGCGATGCCCCCTCGTCTCTGGGCCCGGATCTGGTTCTGGTGGTGTCCAATTCGCGTGACAACGCGGCACTGCCGCATGTGGCGGTGTTGGCCTTGGCCGGAGCACCGGCAACCGATCTGACGGTCTTGATGGAAGCGGGCGATCCACGACCGGGAATGACGGTGGATGTGACGAAGAATCGAACCATCCCGAAACGGTGGCTCGTCAGCTGCGAAGGCAGCATCACCCGCAAGAAGATGCGTGAGGTCTTCGCCGCTGAAATCCAATATCGTTGCCCTGAACCGGAATAGACCGCGCCGATTCAGCTGGTCGGCGAATTACGCTGCACCGCAAGCGCTGCGGGCCAGATCGCGGAGCCTGGTGTGTGCGGGTCGGTGTCCTTGTCGTCGATTCCGTTGCCCCACACGATGTTCGGACCGCACATGCGCGCGCCCGCGCCTGCCGAGCTCACTGCGGATCGGCGGGTCGAACCTTCGTGTCCGCAGTCGGCCGCTCACCGATATCCCCAGGTCGAGGCGGTCTTTGTCTGGTAGCATCCGCGCGGGAACGCCAGCGCAGGCTGCACGAGAACGAGGGAACCGAGGACGGGAACGCGGTGGTATCGGCGGAGTCGTTCGGTGTCGACGATGAGGTAGGTCCGGATCTGGCGGTCGTGGACTGGGCCGCGACCCCGCTGGGTGTGCCGGCGAAGTGGCCGCAGAGTTTGCGGACCGCGGTGGATATTCTGCTGTCGTCACGGTTTTCGATGTGGATGGCGTGGGGTCCGGAGCTGACGTTCTTCTGCAACGCCGCCTACCGGCACGACACTCTCGGGCAGAAGTATCCGTGGGCGTTGGGACGCCCGGCCGCGGAGGTGTGGGCCGAGATCTGGGACGATATCGGCCCGCGTATCGACGGCGTGCTGAAGACGGGCCAAGCGACCTGGGATAAGGGTCTGCTGCTGTTTCTGGAGCGTTCGGGATATCCCGAGGAGACCTATCACACGTTCTCCTACAGTCCGCTGCGCGATGAGCACGGTGTGGTGGTCGGCATGTTGTGTGTGGTCACCGAGGACACCGACCGCGTCATCGGCGAGCGGCGCATGGCGACGCTGCGTGATCTGGGCTCGGATCCGAGCGTGATCAGCACCGAACAGGAGATTCTCGAGTTCCTCGGCGATCAACTGAACCGCAATCGCAGCGATCTTCCCTTCACCGCGACCTATCTGTTCGAGCCCGACACCACCGCACGGTTGGTCGCGACCACCGGAATCGAGGGCGGGCACGCGGCGGCACCGACGCGCATACGCGCCCGGGACCTCGATCAGGTGTGGCCGCTCGCGGCGGCGGCGCAGGGCGAGCCGGCGCTCGTGGACCTCAGCCCGGAGGTGTTCGCGGGGTTGCCCACCGGATCCTGGTCTCAGCCTCCTCGCCAGGCCTTGGTGATGCCGCTGGCGCAGCAGGGCGCGCTGCCGGTCGGGTTCGTGGTGGCCGCGCTCAATCCGTATCGGCTGTTGGACGAGGCGTACCGCGGGTTCGTGGAGTTGGTCGCCGGGCATATCGCGACCGGGATTCTGGTGGCCCGCAGTTATCAGGCCCAGCAACGGCGGGCCGAGGAGCTGGCCGCGTTGGACCGGGCCAAGACCACGTTCTTCTCCAATATCAGCCATGAGTTCCGCACACCGTTGACCTTGATCTCGGGTCCGGTGCAGGAGTTGCGGACCCGTCTGGCCGGCGCTGAGCCCGAGGTGCGCGAAGAGGTGGAGGTGATCCACCGCAACGGGCTGCGACTGGGCAAACTCGTCAACGCGCTGCTGGATTTCTCCCGCATCGAGGCCGGGCGCATGCAGGCTCGCTACGAGCCGGTCGATCTGGCGACGGTGACCGGTGAGCTGGCCAGTGTGTTCCGCTCGGCGATCGAGCGGGCGGGGCTGCGGTTCGAGGTGGACTGCCCCGCCATGCCCGCGCCGGTCTACCTCGATCGCGGCATGTGGGAGAAGGTGGTGTTGAACCTGCTCTCGAACGCGGTGAAGTTCACCTTCGACGGCACCATCACCGTGCGGCTGCGCGACCAAGGCGAGCACGCGGTGCTGACGGTGATCGATACCGGTGTCGGGATCGCGCAGGCGGAGATGCCGCGCTTGTTCGACCGATTCCATCGGGTCGAGCACGCGCGCTCGCGCTCGACCGAGGGCAGCGGTATCGGCCTGGCACTGGTGAAGGAACTGATCGGCCTGCACGGCGGCACCATCGAGGCGCAGTCGCAGGTGAACCACGGCACCACCTTCACTATCGCACTGCGCTACGGTCACGCACACCTGCCACCGGAGGCGGTGATCGACGCCCAACCGCTCACCCCGGAGATCGCGGCGGGCTCGGCCGAACCGTTCGTCCAAGAAGCGCTGCGGTGGCTGCCCAGCACCGAACCGGACCCCAACACCGACGCCATCACCGGCTCGGAGACGCCCCCGATCGCCGGCACCCCCGTGCCGGGGTCGCCCGCGCGCGTGCTGGTCGCCGACGACAACGCCGATATGCGTGAGTACCTCACGCGTCTGCTGCGCGGTGCGGGTCATCAGGTCGAGAGCGTCGCCGATGGGCAGGCCGCATGGGAGGCGATCGGTGTCCGGCTACCGGATCTGGTGGTCAGCGATGTCATGATGCCCCGGCTGGACGGGTTGGCGCTGGTGGCGGCGTTGCGCGCGGATCGGCGCACCGCCGGTGTGCCGGTGCTGTTGCTGTCCGCGCGTGCGGGCCAGGAGGCCTCGATCCAGGGACTGGACGCGGGCGCGGACGACTATCTGGTCAAACCGTTCTCCGCCGCCGAACTGCTGGCCAAGGTCCGCGCCGGAGTACAGCTGGCGCGCCTGCGCGCTCAGCACGCCCGATGGAGCACCGCGCTGATCGATTCGTTGCAGGAGGGGTTCTTCGTCTGCGACGCCGACGGCAGCGTGGTCGAGATCAACTCCACATTCACCGAGATTCTCGGCTACGGCACCGACGCGCTGCCGTATCGCCCGCCCCTGCCATGGTGGCCCGCCTCCGAGACCGATCCGCAAGCCCATCAGCAGGCCCTGCACGAGTTCACCCGGCTGGTGGAGACCGACAGCGGTGAGGCGACGATGCCGCTGGTGCACCGCGACGGGCACCGAGTCTGGGTGCGCATCACCTACAACCGGGTCCAGGATCCGACCGCGGGCCGCCACGCCATCGTGGGCACGGTCCGCGATATCACCGCCGAGCATTACACCGCCCAACGCGATACCGCCCTGGCCGCCCTGGCCGAAGCCCTGACAGCAGCCGATACGGTGCCGGACGCGCTGCGGGCCGCGGCGCGCGAGCTGCGCCGCATCTGTTCAGCGCACCGGGTCATCCTGGCCACCTTCGCCGACCCGCCCGGGCTCGACCCGGAGCCGGAACTGATCCACGGCAGCGACGCCTGGGACCGGCTCGAGGTGAGCCTGCGCGAGTCTCTGGTGGGCCTGGTTAACGCACCGGTGTCAACACCACAGCTCGATCAGCCCGGATGTGTCGGAGTCAGCGCGAGCTATCCCCGGCGGCGGCTGGTCGCCTGGCTCGATCTGGGCGTGCGACCGCCGATCGAGCCGCAGGATCTGACCCTGCTGTCGGTGCTGGCCGCGCGACTGGGCCAGGGCCTGCACCGGGTGCAGGAGATCGATCAGCAACGCGAGGCAGCGGTGGCTTTGCAGCACGCCATCCTCGGTCCCGCCCGGCTGCCCGCCGGATTCGCGGTGCGCTACCAACCGGCCACCCGCCCCTTGCAGGTGGGCGGCGACTGGTACGACATCGTGCCGTTGTCGGACCAGCGGATCGGCATCGTGGTCGGGGACTGCGTCGGGCACGGGCTGGACGCGGCGACCGTAATGGGCCAGCTGCGCAGCGCCTGCCGGGCCCTGCTGCTCGAACACGCCCGGCCCGCCCCCGCGCTGGCCGGACTCGACCGGTTCGCCGCGCTACTACCCGGGGCGCGGTGCACGACCGTGTTCTGCGCGGTGCTGGATCCGATCAGCGGGGAACTCCTGTACAGCAGCGCCGGGCATCCTCCGCCGATCCTGGTCCACGCGGACGGCGCGATCACCACTCTCGAAGGCCCGGTCCACGGTCTTCCACTGGGAGTGCGCGTCGACCGGCCCCGAACCCAGGACCATCTGGTGCTGCCCGCGCGCGCGACGCTGCTGCTCTACACCGACGGGCTCGTCGAACGCCGCCGCCGATCCCTGGACGAAGGGATCGCCCGGGCGGGCACCGCGGTGCACGGTGGCCGCAACCAACCGGTCGAGGACCTCGCCGGGCACGTGATGAGCACCTTGACCCCGACCGACGGCTACGAGGACGACGTCGCACTGTTGCTGTATCGCCAGCCCGGACCGCTGGAAATCGACTTCCGCGCCGATCCGGGCGAGCTGGCCCCGGTCCGGCACGCCCTGCGCGACTGGCTCAAGTCGTGCGGACTGGACCCGCAGCAGATCAGCGATGTGGTGATCGCCATCGGCGAAGCCTGCGTCAACGCGGTCGAGCACGGCCACCGCGACCGCCCCACCGGAGTGATCCGCCTGCGCGCCACCGCATTAGCCGACCAGTTGTGGTTGCGGGTCACCGACAGCGGCACCTGGAAGAACCCCGATCCCGTCGCCACCGCGGTCGGGCGGCGTGGGCGCGGCATCACCCTGATGCGCGGCCTGATGGACCGGGTCACCATCGTTCCCGGCCGGACCGGGACCACCGTCGAGATGTACGCGAGGATCGCCCCATGAGCACTCCGCTGACCCTGCGCACCGGCCAGCACCGCGACGGCCGCCCGATGCTGATCGTGCAGGGCGAGATCGACATGAGCAACCTCGCCGCGTTCGACGACGCGCTGGTAGCCACCCTCGCCGAGGCCACCTCTATCGTGGTCGACCTCAGCGGCGTCGACTATCTCGACAGCGGCGCCATCAACGCCTTGTTCGCCCACGCCGAGCGCCTGCACCTGCTGTGCAACCCGCTGCTGGTGTCCGCGCTACGAATCAGCGGACTCACCGAACTGGCCACCGTCGAGCCCCTGGGCACCGGGTCCTAGCCGAGTGGCCAATATCGTTGCCCTGCACAGGAATTGGCAGCACCCGCTCGGCACGCTGGCGGAATTCTTCGCCCCACAGGTAGTGCGCTGACTCTCGTGCCGCCGTCCAGTTGCGGGAGGGCAACACCGTTCACCTGAGTTCGCCGAACGATGGGAGGTCCGCATGTGGAACGAACGCATGGTCCGCGGCGACATCGATTCGTTCGTGGCCTGGGCGGGCGAGGCCGGTGGGCGGACCTTGCTGGTGGTGCACGGTGGTCCGGATTGGGACCACAGCTATCTGCGGGAACCGTTGGGCAGCATGGCCGGTGCGCGCCGACTGCTGTTACCGGACCTGCGCGGGTGTGGTCGTTCGACCCGGGGGTTGGGTGCGGCCGCGCTCACTCCGGACGCGGTGGTCGGGGATCTGCTCGCGGTGCTCGACGCGTTCGATGTCGACCGGGCCGATGTGCTGGGGTTCTCCTTCGGCGGGTTGCTGGCTCAGCGTCTGGCGGTCGCCGCGCCGACGCGGGTGCGCTCGCTGATCGTCGCTTCGAGCAGTGTGCTCCCGGTTCCGGAGAACGCGTTCGAGGGTTGGCCGCTGCGAGAACAACTCCGGGCCGCTGAACACGCTGTGTGGGCCGATGATTCACTGTCCGGCGCAGCGCGGACCCGCGCCGCCGCGGTGGCGGGAGCACGAGCCAATCTGTGGCGGGCGACGGCGATCGCGGAGTATGTCGATCGCGTCGAGCGGATCCGGTTCTCGGCGGACTGGGACTGTGCGCGAGCCTCAGCACTGTGGCGGTCACCGCGGCTGACCGATCCCGTCGCGCGATTGACGGCGACGGGTATCGCGATCCTGCTGGTGCACGGCCGCTACGACATGATCTTCCCGTCGTGGCTGGCCACCGAGGCCGCGGCCCGTATCCCGACCGCGCGAGCCGAGATACTCGATCGCGCAGGCCATATGGCCCATATCGACCGACCTCGGCAATGGCTCGGGGCCATCTCCGAATTCCTGTGATACCAGCAGGTTTGGTCGGTCTCAGCCCACGCGGCCGAAGAGCCAGGCGCCGGGTTTGTCGGGGGTGGGGTCGAGGCAGAAGTCGCGGATGGCGGTGATGAGTTCGTCGGTGGTGATGGTGTCGGAGTGGTCGGTGTCGAGGCGGTCGAACAGGGCGCAGGCTTCGGTGCGGGTGTGCTCGCACCCGGTGAGCAGGGCGATGAATTCCTCGCGGTCCAGCACGCCGTTGCGGTCGGTGTCGGCCAGGTCGATGACCGCTTGGGCCAGGGGAGTGATGTCGCGGTCGAAACCGTCGTCGTCCCAGTGGGTGTGGAGCCAGATGAGGAATTCGGTGGCGGTGATGCGCTGGTCGCGGTTGGTGTCCGCGCGTGCGGCCATCGAGTGCCACAGGGCGCGGTAGCCTTCGCGCACGGCCAGGGCACGGGGTGAGCCGGGGGCTTCTCCGAAGGCTTGCACCAGGCGCAGGCCGAACGCTTCGTAGTCGTCGATGGTGAGGTAGCCGTCGCCGGTGGTGTCCAGCAGCCCGAAACCCCTTCGGGTAAGCGGTGTTTCGGCAGTGCCAGGGGCGTTCATGCGTTCGGCGACCCAGGCGAGCATGTGCGGGGCCGCGCACAGCATGCCGGTGTGGTCAGCTCCGGCACAGGAAATCAACTCGATATCTGTTCCGGCCCTGCGTATTTCGGCGGCGAAGTGCTCAACCGCGGCCAGGGGCAGTACCTCGTCGGCGGTGCCCGCGGCCAGCAGCACCGGTTGATCGAAGCGCGCGCACGGGACTCGGCAGTCGCTGAGCATGGCCTCGATTCCGGGGCGCGCGCTCAATCCGGTGGTGCCGATGTCCTGGTTGGTCAATACCGCGACCGCGTAATGGATATCGCGCACCGGGGCGTGTTCGGCCAGCTCGAGCAGGCGCTGGCCCAGGCCGGTCATGAACTCTGCGGTGGCCAGCCCGCGGGTGGTGCGCAGCCCGGCGAGCAGATATGGCAGGAACAGGGTGACCGCGGCGGTGTCCTCGGCGGTTTGCAGGTCGATGATCAGCGGCAGCTCCACGGGCGGGGCGAGCGCGACCGTGCCGCGAAAGTCGAGTTCGGGAGCGTATTTGCTGGCCATCAGCCCGGTGAACAGGGCCGCGTGCCCGCCCTGGGAGAACCCGACCGCGACCCAGCGCGGGCTCACCCCGATGGCCGAGCCCGTGTGCGGCGCGCACGATATCGACCACATCGTCGGCGGCGGCCTCACCGTTGAAGTACGGGTGCGGCCCGGGGGAGGCCAGGCCTTCGTAGTCGGTGACGGTGACCAGGTATCCGGCCTGCAACCACAGGCCCACGTGCCGGGCTTCGGGCCGCGAGAGTCCCGCGATCGAGGGTGCGGTGCGATCCGACAGGCCCGTCGTGCCATGCGCGTAACTGACCACCGGCCAGCCCTCGAGTGGGGGATCGCCTTCGGGCACGAATACCGAGCCCGAGACGATGCGGCCCGACCCGTCATAGCCCACGCCCTGATACCAGATGCGATAGGCCGCGCCGGTGTGCTGCGGCCGGAACGAGACCGGCAGATCCTCGCTGCGCACCAGGGTTCCGGCACGAAAGGCGGTGTCGGGCACCAGAGTTCGGGCTGTGATCATCGTCCGCTCCGTTTCATGACCGATAGAGTCGATGCCTGGAACTGCGGTAACGCGATCGTGTAGAAGCAGTGTAGAGCCGGGGGCACAGGCGTCAGTGCGCGGCACCGAACAGCAGGTTTCCCGGGGCTCCGGGTTCGTCGCTGGTGAAGTAGTCGCAGAATGCCTCGTCGAGTTCGTCCAGGCTCAGCACACCGTCGTTGTTGGTGTCCAGGCGCAGTGAGACCGCGTGGATATCGGCGGTGTCCACGCGCAGCGCGGTCAGCAGCGCCCGCAACTCGTCCACATTGAGCACCGCGTCGCGATCCTGATCCGCGGCGGCCAGGATCGCCGCGATCGCGGGCAGCACATTGCGCTCGTATCCGGCGGTATCGGTGGTGAGCCGGGCCAGCGCCGCGACATACCGGTCGCGATCGAGTTCGACGCAGTCCGTGACCCCGGCTTCGCGGCACAGTCCGGTCCAGAAGTCGGTGAATGCGCCATGCACGCGCGCCCCGGTGCCGCTCTCGGGCGCGACACCGAACGCGGCGCAGATGCGGTCCGCGGCGCGGGCGTATTCGCGGTCGGTGACGCGCTGGTCGCCGTCGAGATCGAACAGGTCGAAGAAGCGGGTGAGTTTGGCGCGCACCAGCGGGGACGCCGAGGGCGAGGCATCGCGCACCCGGCGGGAGCGGCGGGTGAGGGTGCGCGAGCGGATGGTCGCGGTCTTGCGTTCCTCGGTGGCCTCGAGATAGGCCACGGTGCTCTCATAGCCGGCTCGCACGCGCCGGTCGAATACTTCCAACTGCTGCGCGAGGGTGGTGTGCAGGCCCGTATCGGGCGGCTCGAGCAGATCCTCGCCGGTGGGCAGCAGATGCACCGTGACCCCGGCCGGGCGCATATTGATCACCTGCCCGAGACGATGACGGCGCGACACCTCGAACACGGTCTGCCCGAGCTGCCACGGCAGGCGCGGGGGTTTCAGGGCCAGCTCGCGCTGGCGCAGGCGCAGCACATAGATCTCGCTCGCGCCGAAGGACACCGCGCGCGTCAACGGCACCGTCTCCACCACGCCACCGTCGATATAGTGCTCGGCGCCGATCCGCAGCGGCCGCCACAGCCCCGGGATACAACTCGAGGCCAGCAATGCCGGCACCACGGGCCCGTAGTCGAAGTAGCGGGCGGTGGAGCGTTCGATCGAGGCCGCTACGCATTGGAACGGCACCGCGAGGTCTTCGATGCGGGTGTGCGCGCCGATATGGCGAATCAGTACCTCGCGCAACGCATCCTGGGTCGCCAGCGCTGGGCGCAACCGGACCAGATTCGCCAGCAGCGCCCGCACGGGCACACCCATGACCTTGTGGGTGAGCGCGTCCTGCCAGAACGAGGTCAGCGCCTGCACCACACTCGGGGTCGGGTCCGCGGCCAGGATCGCGCCCTGGATCGACCCGACCGAGGTGCCGATGATCAGATCCGGGGTGATGTGGTGTTCGAGCAGTGCGCGCAGCATCCCCACCTGATAGCCGCCCAGCATGCCGCCGCCGCCGAGCACGAACGCGGTGTGCGGCACGCCATCTCGCCGCGTGCTCGGGATCGCCTCTGCCATGGGTGGTTTCCCTTCGCCGGGAGCGGTGTCAGGTTCGGATCGAGGGCGCGGCAGGCTCGGTGAGCGCGGGTGCGGTGGGGTGCTCGCCGCGCCGGGCCGCGGCGATCCACGCGTCGACCTCGCACCAGCGCTGGCTCAGCCACAGCGCGAAGACATCGCGTTCACGCGGTATCTGATCGGCGCGAAAATGCCACCAGCCGACCTCGACCACGCCGCGGCCGCTGGGTGGATAGCCCAAACCTGTTGTCCCCGAATCCAAGTCCTCGAGCCCGGTCTGGGCCAGCACCACCACGTCCGCGGTGGGAGCGCTGGTGACCAGCGCCCACGCACCGCCGGGATGAATCGGCATCACATGCGGGCACTGCTCGGCGCGGTGCGCGTGGGCGTCGCGGCCCGCGGCGCGCAACGCGGCGATGGCCTCGCGCCAGCGTTTGGCCGAATAGTTGGTGCCTTCAGGAAACAGCAGCAGCGCATCGGTCGGCAGCGCACCGACGGCCTGGTCCCGAAGTTGTTGCACCGCTTTGGTTTTGCCCTGTTCATCGAACCGGCAGAACACCACTCCCGAGGCCTCATACGCGCGGCGCAGGCCCGGGGTGAACGCGGCGCACCGTTTGGCGATGGTGTAGGTGTCGCGGCCCAGATCGCGGGCGATCAGATGAGCCATCAGGGCGCTGTTGAACGCCCCGGCATGGCGCGCGAGCACGATCACCGGCCGATCCGGTGCCACGCGCGGGGGCGGCGCACACTCGAGGCGGACTCCGGCGGCCGCGAAACCCCAGCCGTAGAAGCGCCGGTTCAACGCCGCCAGGCGATCGCATCCGCCCTGGCGTCCCGCGCGCTGCCCGGGGACCCCCACGCTGCCCCCGAGTTCGTACACGAGCACGAACGCCGCCGCGAGCATCACCAGCCGGGCTCTGTTGCGCACCGTGATCGGGACTCCCGGTATCGCTACCGCCAGTCGCGCCATCGCCAGCACGGGTGCGCCGATGACCAACGAGATTCCGCCGATAACTGCCGCCACCAGACGCAGTAAGACCGGAGTCATACCCAAGTGATATCAACGCTGGTAGGGCAAGCGCGGGACCCGAAGGCGGGATCGCGTGTCGCAGCCCAGACGTGTACTGGTCCGCCTACGGCGACACCAGCGCACCGCCACGACGCGCAAGCAGCAACTCGACCGTGTGAGCGGCAGCAGCGATGTTATGGACCGCGGCCTGCAACTCCGCGCCGATCGCACGGATCGCGGCATGGCTGCTCAAGAAGATGCTGTCGACGGGATGGCGAGCCAGCAGCACCTCATAGGCCCGATCCGCACGCCCCGCCAGCTCGGCCAACTCGACCCAATACGGCCGCACCGACGCCGAAACCTCCAGCGGCGGAAGCGATTGCGCGGTAATCCACGCACAGTCCACGACCAGATCGATCAGCACGCACACCTCCTCCGAGAGCACTACCAGCCCGTAATCGCGCGCGATCCGCCCCGCGGTGGCCAAGCGATCAACCGCATGGGCGAACAGGCTCCCGACCCGAAACAGATCCGTCCGATCCCCCGCGGACATCGCACCCCCGTGCAACGACCGAACCAGCCGCGTGACCGCTTCCCGGCCACCCGCATCGAGCGTGCCCAGCCGATCCTGCATCTGATCGAGATCCATCGCGCGCAGCCGATGACTGCTCCACACCATCGCCGCTGCCACCACGGTATTGGCCCCGGCCCGCAGGCACAGCTCGGTGTCGGAAGGACAAACATCCTGCATAGCGGTTCCTGTCATCGAGGCATCTGTGCGGCAACCGAATGCCCTGGCGAGACACGCGATCGCGATCAGTCCACGACACCAACCTCAGGGCAAACCACCTCTGAAACTGAGAACGTGGGACAGTACCCGGCGCCGAGACAAGTTCCCGCCAGCGCGGCTATGGCGAATTACGTTGCGGCACAAGCGGCCACACGAGGTCGTACAACCTGCGCGCCCGCGCCAGATCACTCCGCTGCGCATCATGAAGGTCGAGAAAGTACTCGCACTGCCATGCCTGCGACCGACTCGCTTGCCCCTTCGCGGTCACCGACCACGGCGGGTACACCCGAAATCCTCGCTTACCCCCTCTGCCCGCAGTGGACACGATCCCGTGCTCGGCCAACGCGGAGGTGGGAAACACGAACTCCCCGAACCGCTTCCCCTCACGGACCGTCACCACCACGACATCGGTGCCATCCTCGGCAGCGAACGGCTCGGTCGACCCGTCGGCGGCGCGCCGCCATACTGCCACGAACAACCCTACCTTGGTAGGGGTCAGCTTGCCCACTCGGAATCTCGCAGTCCCACAACCAATTTCGGCCACACACGCCCCGTACTCGGAGTTCGTTGCCTCAGGAACCGCACCCGAGAACTCCACACCCAACCGCTCGAAAAGCCTGCTCGCCTCAGCAATATCAGCATGCACACCCACAGACCCCACAAGCACCATCTCCCGCCGATATCCACCTCATAGAACCACGAGCAACTCGGTCAGCGTCGCACGATTCGGTTCCGACCCGCGATTTCAGAAATGGCACTGCGGCAGCGATGTCGGTGTCGTCGAGTTGGCAAACCCCGGGGACAACGACGAGTTTGTCGTCATCGTCTCCACCCAGGAGTGGGGTGCAGGCTCCCGACAGGCCGGTCGATGATGAGCTCCACTATCCGCCCGGATAAGCGCGTGCCAGTTACAGGGACTGTGAGCCCGAGGCGTCAACGGCGCGATACATCGCTCGAGGATATCGGCCTGCTATCGGGCGATCCCGCCGCCGAAACCAAACCACAACACTATGGCGGCCCAGCGAAACCGCCTGGCGATCGTGACGGCTGCGGCGCGCTCCGCTAACGAACGCATCGGGTGGGTGATGGATCCGCTTCCGCAACCTCCGCTGCCCGCGCAGGTTCACCAGGCCTGGCCGATGTCTCGGTGGATGATGCCGCAGGGTACGAGAAACCGAGATGTACTGGTGATGTTCAGGGTTCGTCGGTCAGCTCGACGAGCGGGATGCGGCATTGCAGCTGTTGCTCGAGATCCCGCCAGCGTGCGGTGTCGAGGGTGACGATCTCCATGTCCTGTTTGCGTGCCGCAGCCAGGACATGCGCGGCGGCCGGGCTGTCGGGGATGCGGGCAAGGATGTCGGCCAGCTCGAGGGCGTCAACAGCGTCAGTCAACGGTTCCACGGCGGTGTTGCTCATTGCCACGATGATGCCCAGCAGTTCCCCATGTTGTTCAGCGGGCAGCTCGGTGAACGCGTAGGACAGGGTGAGCACCGGCACGCATACCCGGATGTCGCGATCGTGCAGAGAAGCCAGCAAAGCGGCAGGACCATGGTCGCCGCGGCCGAGAGACACCAACATAGTGGTGTCGAAGATGTAGCCGAACACCTCTACGAGGCACGGCGCTGGTGAAGGCGCTTCGCCAGGGCATCGGCGTTCTTCTCGGCCCACGCGACAGCGGCTGCGTCGTCCTGGGCCGCGGCAAGCCGTGCCTGCCCGCGGGCCTTCGCTTGCGCGAGGAGTGCCTCGCGATCGCTTGGTGCCGCTGGTGTCGTGATCTTCTCGGCCATCACCCGACTATAGGGCAGACAGCCGACAGTAGTCCGACAACTTGGTCGTGCTGCCGCGCGGGGTACTGCTTCAGATGCTCACAGCGTGGCACGGTGCGGCATTGGATCCACCGAATACGAGAGACCCGAAACGATTGCGGACGGGGCATTGTTTGTCCTGCATGCCAGCACCTTTCGGCATCGAAGCCTGAACTGCCAGACTTCACTATGGCCAATTCCCGAGGGGCGCCGGTGATCGCGATCGTCAGTGGCCCACCGGGTTCGGGTAAGTCGACGCTCGCACACGCCCTCGCCGATGATATCGGCGTTCCGGCGATCATTCGCGACGAGATCAAGCAGGGAATGGTCTTGAACAGCACATCATCTCCGGAGACCGGGTTCGAGGATCTCAATGTTCCTGCGCTGCACGCGTTCTTCGACACCGTGACCGTGCTGGCCAGTGCCGGGGTCAGCCTCATCGCCGAAGCCGCGTTCCAGGACAGGCTGTGGCGCCCCAACCTCGAGCCCCTGGCCGAGTTCGCCGACATTCGCATCATTCATTGCACCGCACCGCAATCGGTGCTGTACGAACGCATAGCCGGCAGGGCGGCGATCAACCCCCATCGGCGCGCCCACAACGACGACGCTCTTATCGCAGCGATGGCCGCCGGCGCGCAGTCGGTCGATCCCTTTGTGCCGGTGAGGATGAATGTCGCGCAGCTGACGGTCGACACCACCGATGGCTATCGACCCGGCCTCGAACACATCGCACGCTTCATCACCCGACCGGGCACGACTTCAGCCTGAGCACCCGATCATTGCCGCACGATCCGATACCGGCCCGCGATCTCCTGAAAGGCCACCGCAGCCGCGATGTCGGTGTCGTCGAGTGGGCACCCCTCAGGGACAACGACGAGTTTGTCATCATCGTCTCCGGTGCGGTGCACGATGGCGATGCAGATCCCGCGGGCACTGCGCAGGGGTACTGAAACACCCAGATAGTAGGCGTCGAGTTCCTCACCGTCCGGTGCGAGAGTTCCGGGTACATAGCCGTAGTTGGCTTCGTACCGAAAGCCGTAGGTGGGATGCAGGCTCCCGCACGGCCGGTCGATGATGAGCTCGACGGTCTGCCCCAGGTACGCGCGTGCCATGCGCAGTGACTGTGAGTCCGGGCAGTCGGCGGCACTCATCGGTCCACGATATCGGCCCGCACTCACACGATCGCGGGCGAGTGACGTGCCGTGCTCTTACATGCTATTCATCGGCCGGGTCCGCAGTGGCAGTCGGTGTGCGGGGGAGCTTTCGGCCCAGTATCTCCTCAACTTTGCGCATGCGCGCCTCCCGCTGCTCCGGAGTCAGATGCCTGCGCACGGGACACAAGGTGTCCTGCGTGAGAGCGCTCATCACACCTCTTTCTGGAGCTGCGCGATGCCGCATACGGTTGTCGCAGCCGCGATGCCATCTATTATGGGCGCCACGGCATTTCGAAGAGTCCGAAGACAGACATCGGTAACCGGGAAGACAGATTCATGAGCGCACTGACACAGGAGTCGTGGCAGCCGATCATGCGCACGCTGACCCCGGAGCAGGCGCAGAGGCGGCGGCGTCAAGCCGAGAAGGCCCTCGGCCGACCGCTGCCGCGGATTCCCGACACCAAGTCCACCACCCGATAGCCGCGCATCGACGTACTCTGCGCTGCGTGAGTCCGATGCTGTCAGTGCAGGTGCCCGCCGACCTCGAGGCTCGTCTTGGACGCACGGGAGGATGCTCGCCGATGGGTTTGTGAGGGCCTGCTACGCGCGTCCGGGATGACCGTTGGAGGACGCTGAAGCAGAGCGCCGTCAAGCTGCGGACATTGCTGCGCGTCAAAGTCAACAAGCTGATGTACGTCGTGTGCAGGCGCAGCAGATAGTTACCGAGTTCATCGAGGGGATGAAGCGGCTAGGCATTGAGCCGAGAGCTCATCGCGGGTACTGCCTTGGATCTGGAAGCATCTCGCCAAAATGGGTGCGGTCCTGGGGGCCACCGGTCCAGGGCTGGCTTGTTACAGATCCTCGTGGGGTCCACCGAAGCAGCTGAATAGGCATCTCCATTGGGATACAGCAGGACACGACGCTGTTGTTACCACTGATGGCGAGGTAGTGGAACTTGGTGTCAGTGGCAAGTGGTCGCGTTTCAAAGCTCCTGTGCCTGTTGACATCACGATGAAGCAGTGGAGTGACGGTCCGCCGGGACGCATCCTCCTACAGCACTGCGGAGATTCTTCGGGCCGGGTTGGTTCGGGCCATGGGGGAAGGTGATCATTGATCACTGATCAGATGACCGGTGCTCGGCTGCACGTTGGAACCTATGTGCGTGGATCATGATCAGACCGCAAGCCGTCCATCGCTGCGGCGATCATGGCGCGTGCTTCCTGTCCGTGGATGGCTTGATCCTTGAGCCGGTGAAATGCTTTGGTGTACAACGCGATCTCGGCGGGCTGGGTGATCGTCAGCTCTGCGGACACGGTCTCGACGCGGACCTCTCGCTCGTCGTAGATGACGAAGTTGTTTGTCGGCGCGAGGTATTCGTGCTCGGACGGGATGATGGCCAGCACGACGCGGGGCAGCGACATCGCCGTGAGCAAGCGGTCCATCTGTTCGAGCATCGTGTCTGCGGTGCCTACGCGGGTGTGGAGAACCTGCTCCGCGAGGATGAAGAAGAACCGGTGATTGCCTCGGTACAACACCTGCTGCCGTTCGAGGCGCGAGGCAAGACTGGCTTCGAGATCGTCACTTGACCCGTCGTAGAAGTCGAGTACCCGGTGAAGGATCGCTTCGGCGTAGGGCGGTGTCTGCAAGAGACCAGGCACTAGAACCGGCTCGTAGCAGCGCATGAGGTTGGTCTTTTCCGCGACAGCTACGGATTGTTTCTGCCTGTGCGGCAAGCGCATCCGACGCCACTCGAGGTATGCGGCTTCGACATTGCGCAGACTGGCAATGAGGTCGGGTACTTGATCGGCACTGCGGGTGTGGATGCACCAGACGCGGATGTCGTCATCGGTCGGCACCTGCCTGCCGTACTCGATCTTCGAGACCTTGGAGCCAGGCCAACCGGCAAGCTCAGCGAGTTGCCTACCGGTCAGCCCAGCATCTTTACGGAGGTTGCGCAGACGCTCACCGAACGCCTCGCGAGCCTGTTTCGCGGTTGTAGTCACGCCCGGATGTACTCAGCGTGGGGGACGGCTTTGTCCCACACCCGATTCCACACGCCACTGATGTAGTCGACTATTGCAGGGTCCGAGGTGACAGCACCGCCACCCGCAGCGCCCGCGGGCGTGAAGGTAGTGAAGGAGACGAGGTTGTCATCGAACAGCCAGAAGTCGTCCGCAGACAGCTCGGACGGGTCGATCAGGTGCCTAGGCAGGTACCGGATGTCCTCGCCGGCCTCGATGTTGCGGTGGGCGACAACGAGACCCCAACGGGTGTAGTCGACGTTCGGCTCCGTGACCACACGAGCCCGGCGCATCTTCGTGCCGGATGCGGTCACCTCGCGGACGAGGTTCGTCCAGTCGTTGAACCATTCGAAGTCGTCGGGCTCTCCGGCGAGGAACCTGCGGAACGGCTCAGACTCTTCGGGTGTGGAGTAGGTGTCGACTACTTCGAGGTGATATGCGCTGTGCTTGCACGAACGGAAGAGGTCGTAGAACGCCTCATGCCGCAGGAGTTGCATACTTCCTGATCTCCTTCCCCTGCGGTACCTCGATGCAGGTCTCGTGGTCCGGGATGTTCATCTCTGCCAGCGCTTCCGGGTCGGTCACCGGCTCACCGCCAAGAATGAAGGTTCCGTGCCCCGTGTCCTGAAGCAGTACGCCCAGGCACGTCCCCGTCCTCAGGAATGCGAGAAGCGGGTGTGAAATCTCCACCTGGTCGTCGCGCCCTGGCACCTTCCAACCCTGGACCACATAGGTCTCTCGGTCGGTGGCGTACAGCGTGGGGGAGTCGCCGCCCTGAGTGTGTTTGCCCAGGAACGTTATGCGCAGAGAGTGGTTGTCTGACGGGAGGTTTCGCATGTTTTCTTCCATGTTATCGATCGTCAGACACCGGGAGAAACCAGTCAACGGAAATCGTCCCGACGAGAAAACAGTAGCAAACCTGTTCAGATTTTCGCACTGAGGTTCTTAGGTTCGACTGCAACGGGTCGGGTGAGGTGAGCTGGACTCCTTCACCCGACTCGGAACCAATCGTTCACCGAAAGGTTCTGGCGTGCAAGACAATCAGTGCCACGTGCGCATCGTGTTCGGGTCTCTCGTCTTCGACTACTGCGCGGCGCGGCAAGCAGCGATTCTGTACGCGCACGACGTAGGCGAGTGGCTCGGGGTTCCCGTGCTCGTAGACGATGAAGTCCGCGACGATATGCCGCATCTGCCTTGTGAGTCGTTATGGTCGTGATCGTCCTCGGTCTCGCCGTAGTCGCGGCATTCGTACTCGGCTTCATGGAGGGTTCGTGTTCCCGGGGCGTACCGACTCCAGAAGGGCATGCGAGTGCGCTTCGTCGGCGGCGAACCGGTGTATTACGACGAGCACGGTTCCTTCTCGGTCAGAGAAGACATCGGGGCGATCTACGGCGGCTCGGGCAGGTACTACGGCGGGTGCGGCCTCTAGCGCTCGCGCTGTCGCACGACGGGCCGCGCGCCCGGGTCGACCACGGGCACCTGGTAAACCCACCATCTGCGTCGGCCACGCCATTGTCGTTGTTTTTCGCGCGAGTACTACCGGGACCCCGACACGCCTGGGGGGGAGCGCGCACCGGTGAATCAACGTTTCAATCACTGATTGAATTATCGATTGAAACGTGTTTCACTGCTGTGCATGGGTGATGGAGCCAGGGCCGGAACGCGGCAGCTACTGCTGACCACCGCCGAATCGTTGCTGCTGAGCGAGCCGTACGACGAGGTATCGGTGCGGGGAATCTGCGCCGCGGCGGGGGCGAACGCGGCCGCGGTGCACTACCACTTCGGGTCGAAGGAGGCCCTGGTCGCCGCTTTGATCGAGGATCGCCTGGGCCCGCTGTGGGCCGAGGGCCTGGCGCAGGCGACCCCGGGACGTAACTCACTGCCCGCGGTGATCGAGGCGATCCTGACACCGTTCGTCGACCTCGCACGAGATCCGTTGGGCCGCTTGCATCTTCGACTGCTGGCGCGCTTCGTGATCGGCCGCCACCTCACCACCTGGCGCGGCCCGTGGTTCCGGATGGACACCTGGGCCGCACTGCTGCCCGAACTCAGCGAAAAAGAAGCCCGCCGCCGATGGATGCTCGCCTTCGATCTGATCATCATGCGGTTCGGCAGCCCGGAAATCGAAGAACACGGTATGGCCGAACCCGAACTCGGGACACTGCGGGACTTCGTGGTGGCCGGTCTGCTCGCGCCGACAGGAAGAGAACGGCAATGAACGACATATTCACACCCGCCCAGCTGGGTCCGATCACGTTGCGCAACAGGGTGATCAAGGCCGCGACCTTCGAAGGCCGCACACCCGACGCCCTGGTGACCGATGAGCTGATCGAGTTCCATCGCGAGGTGGCCGCCGGAGGCGTCGGCATGACCACCGTCGCGTACTGCGCGGTCGCGCCCGGCGGCCGCACCGACCGGCATCAGATCTGGATGCGCCCCGAAGCCGTTGCCGGGCTACGCAAACTCACCGATGCGGTGCACGCCGAAGGCGCCGCGGCGTGCGCGCAGATCGGGCACGCCGGACCGGTCGCCAATGCCGCCTCCAACGGGGTCCCCGCACTCGCACCCAGCCGCATGTTCAACCCGCTGGGCATGAAGTTCACCAAGACTCCCACGATCGCCGATATCGCCGACACCATCGCCGCGCACGCCGATGCCGCGCGCCTGGCCGAGCAGTCCGGATTCGACGCGGTGGAAATTCATTTCGGCCACAACTATCTGGCCAGCTCATTCCTGAGCCCGGCGCTGAACCGGCGCAAGGACGCCTACGGCGGACCACTGCTCAATCGAGCGCGCATGGCACGCGAAATCGCCTGCGCGGTCAAGGACGCGGTGGGCGGCAGGCTCGCGGTCACCGCCAAACTCAATATGGAGGACGGCCAGCACGGCGGTCTCACCATTCCCCAATCACTGCAGGTCGCCGCATGGCTCGAGGCCGACGGCGCGCTCGACGCCCTGGAACTGACCGCGGGCAGTTCCCTGCTGAACCCGATGCTGCTGTTCCACGGCACACCCCCGCGCCGTTCCTTCGCCAAGGCGCTGCCCGGACCGGCCCGCCTGGGCTTTCGACTGATCGGAGGGTCCTTCCTCAAGGACTACCCCTATCAGGAGGCGTACCTGCTCGAGCGCGCCCGTCACTTCCGGCGCGCACTCTCGATGCCACTGATCCTGTTGGGCGGCATCACCACACTCGACACCATGCGCCAAGCCCGCGAGGAGGGATTCGAATTCGTGGCCATGGGCCGCGCCCTGCTGCGTGAACCCGATCTGCTGCATCGCATCCAAGCCGACTCCGCCACCCGCTCGGCGTGTGTGCACTGCAACGAATGCATGCCCACCATCTACTCGGGAACCCGCTGCATGTACCGGCCCACCCTCTCGCGCGAGCCCATCCAACTCACACTCGGCTGACACGCCGCTCGGCAGAACATCGCCGGCACCACAGGAGACACGCAGTGACTGAACGACTCACCGGACGTGTCGCGCTGATCAGCGGCGCGGCATCGGGAATGGGCGCATCGCACGCCCGCGCCTTCATCGCCGAGGGCGCCTGCGTCATGATCGGCGATATCGCCGACACCGCAGGACAGGAACTGGCCGCCGAACTCGGCGACCGCGCCGCCTACATCCATCTCGACGTCACCAGCTCTCGCGACTGGGACGCCGCGGTCGCCGAAACCATCAGGCGCTTCGGCAAACTCGATGTGCTGGTCAACAACGCGGGCATCCTCGATGGCGGACCCCTCGGCGAATACACCGAAAAGCAATGGCAGAACGTGCTTTCCATCAACTTGACCGGACCGTTCCTCGGCTTGACCGCCGCGCGTGACGCCCTGGTGGCGGCCGCTCCCGCCGCCGTGGTGAACATTTCCTCGGCCGCCGGAATCCAGGGCGTTCCGGGCGTGCACGCCTACACCGCCTCCAAATTCGGGGTCCGCGGACTCACCAAATCCGCCGCGCTGGAACTGGCACCGCATGGGGTGCGGGTCAACTCGGTGCACCCCGGAGGCATCCTGACCCCGATGCTCGGCGCGAGCAGCGACGCCACCCTCGATCGGGGCGCGAACCCGCTGGCCCGACTCGGGCTGCCCGAGGAGGTCACTCCGCTCGTGGTCTTCCTCGCCAGCACCGAATCGAGCTACTGCAACGGCGCGGAGTACGTCGTCGACGGCGGAATGACCGCGGGCCGCGCCTGACACGGTGTCCCGCGACCCGACAGCGATCCCAGTCCCGACACCGCATCCCCGCGATTTGCCCAACCGAACAGCACTGACGACGCCGTGACGCTACGGTGAGCGCGAGGTTCATGGGGGGAGGGAGTGACATGGACGGCGGCACGTTCGGTCCGTACCAATTGCGCCGGTTACTCGGCGAAGGCGGTATGGGGCAGGTCTTCGAGGCCTGGGATACAGGCACCGAACGCGCGGTCGCGCTGAAAGTGCTGCCACGGCTACTCAGCGGGGACACCACCTATCGGGCGCGGTTCCGGCGCGAGGCCAATATCGTTGCCGGACTGTCCGACCCGCATGTCGTACCGATTCACACCTTCGGTGAGATCGACGGTCAGCTGTTCCTCGATATGCGACTGGTCGTGGGCCGCACCCTGCAGGAGTTGCTCCTCACCGACGGCGCGCTGGCACCGCGGCGGAGTGTGACCATCGTCGAACAGGTCGCCTCCGCGCTCGATGACGCCCACGCGCACGGGATCATCCATCGCGATGTGAAGCCCTCGAACATCCTCATCGGCACAAGGGATTTCGTCTACCTCATCGACTTCGGCATCGCGCACAGCCTCGAAGCGACGCAGTTGACCACGACCGGCAAAGCCATCGGAACCTTCGCCTATATGGCGCCGGAGCGATTCAGCGGCGGACCGATCGGCGCGCACACCGACGTCTACGCCCTCGCGTGCGTGCTGTACGAATGCCTCACCGGCAGTGGGCCGTTCTCGCACGGCAGTATCGAACAGCAGATCGCCGCACACCTGACTCTGACACCGGTCCCAGCCAGCGAATTGACTGCCAGACTACCTCCGGACATGGATGAGGTGCTGAATCGCGGCTTGGCCAAGGCTCCGGAGGAGCGGTACGGCACCGCCGGGGAACTCGTCGCGGCCGCACACACCGCACTCGCCGAAATGGCAACCCCCAGTGCCGCGATCGAACCTCAGAGACCACACCGCGTCGACACCGAGGTACAGCCCGCACCCTCGGCGAACGCGACGCCGACACCGCGCTCGACCCACCGGGACGCGTCCGATCCGACAGACATCGATTCCACGCTCGGCGATGCGTTGGACCGCACCGTGATCGGTCTCGCCGCCACCGAAATCAACCCGGCAACGCCCGAGACGCCGGGCGACAACGAAGCAGGGGAGAGGCCCACCTCAGCGCGTGGCAGTCAGCTGACCGCCAGCCGACGACGTCTGTACACGCTCGCCGCGCTCGCGACCGCAGGTCTGCTGATAGCGGGCGTCACCGCCTGGCAGTTTCGGCCCTCCGACAGCCGCCACGACGCACCGACGATGGCCGCGCCCGCCTTCGACGTCAGCGCGATCAACACCGGCCGCGAGCCGTACGGCCTGGCCGTCGACCCGACCGCGAAGCGCCTGTACGCCACACACTTGAGCAACAACTCCGTGTCGGTGATCGACACCTCCACCGCAAGCGTGGTCACCACCATGGGACCGTTCGGATGTCAGGGGATTGCCCTCGATTCCAATGCCCATCTGCTGTACCTGTCCGACTTCAACGAGCGCACGATCCGAGTGATCGACCCGGTCCAGAAGACGGCTGTGGGGTCGATGTCCGCACCCGATGGCCCCAACTTCATCGCGCTGAACGCAGCTGCGAAATCTCTCTATGCGCCGATGATCAACAGTGCCAAGCTCGCCGTCTTCGATACCGGAACCCTCGATGCCGCGGCATCGATCACGCTCGATCAGCGCGCACAATTGGTCGCGGTGGACGAGACCTCCCAATTCGCCTGGGCTGTCACGAATTCGAGCACGAGCGGTGCCGCGCTGGTGTGGATCGACGCCGGTCGCAAGGTCGTCGGCACGAAACCGCTGGACCATAAACCCGTATCCATCGCATTGGCGCGGCCACAGTCGACGGCGGGGGACAACCTGTATCTGGTGAACGCGGACGACAATTCGGTGTCGGTGATCTCGACCGACATCTCGAAGTCGGCCAACCGAATCCCGGTCGGCGCCAAACCATCCGGTATCACCGTCGACGACGGAATTCACACCGCGTATGTCGCCAACCACGACGGCAGATCGGTGACAGCCATCGACACTTCCCGCGGATCGGTGACCGCGACCATTCCGCTCAATGACGTGATCGACCAGATCACCGTCGACCCGCTGACCCATACCGTGTACGGCGCGGGCTCCAATGGCGTCGTGGTGATCAAGCCCCGTTGATGTGTACAGCCCGCCAAGGGGAACGGCTTCACCACGATTACTTTACATAAGGTATATTATCGGCGCGCGAATGGAATGGCACCGTAGAACTTTCACCGCCGCATCATCGGCCGGCATGAATGCTCACACAAGCCAGCCCTTGCACTGACGCATGCGGCGCGCGCGATCGAAGCCGTTGCCACACAAGGTCATTGCGATGAGATGAGCGGCAACGAATTGCAGATCTGATATGGAAAGCTACCACTCAGCCATACCCCGCCATTACGTCACTGTGACGTATTATGTTGTGGCGCAGGGTCATTCGGTCATCGAGAACCAACAGACTACGCGATGAATCTGCAACGAATTGTCCCGACCGGTTGGGCGTGATGAGTCCCGCGCCCGCATTCGCAGCTTCCCAGCTGCGGTGAGGCTGTGGCACTCAATTACGCTGGGTATCCAAGTAATTCGCGAATCAATTTATTGAGAGCGTAGTTTGTGTGAGCGGTCCATCGGATGCTCACTGAATTCGAATGTTGTGACATGAGGGCGCAATGAACGCGAGACTGCGAACCATGAGGGTTGTGCAAAACTCCGCCGGTGACGGTGAATCCATATGCGGTGTGTTGGACGGTCGTCAACTATTGCTGGCGATCGCCGGAACCCTGAGGGCCGGTTCGCCATTGATCGGCTGGGCTCGCGAACTGGCCGACCTGCACGCGACCCTGATCACCGCGTCGCTATCGGCGACCAGGCGCCCCGCGGACTTCGACGCCGCAGCGACACGAGACCGCCTCACAACCCTCACCGCCCTCATCGACGACTGGTCCGTCCGCCACCTGCCACGCCCCCAGGGCACTCGTCGTCACACGCATTCCCTCGGCGAAGTGATCAGCCATATCGCCGACGCCTATGCCCAACTCCAATGGACCCTGCGGCACAGCGCCAATACGATCCACCACCATGGCGCCGCACTGCGCTTCGCGCAAATCCAAGAGGGTTACACCGACCTCGTCGACGACATTCGCGCCCTGCGCGTAACCCTCCCGCTGGGCTCGAGCGGAATCATCGCCCTATCCCCCACTACGCCGCACACGCCGTGAGTTACCCAGGCAGCCGAGCAAACTCGAACATCACTTCGGGCGAAGGCTGCCGGTATTGCGGTGGTTGTCCGGGGTGATCGCATCATCACCGTCGCCGCGACTATCGGAGCGATCCTCGCGACCCGGATTCCGGTCCGGCGTCGAGGACGCGACCGTGGTGGCGGTCGAGGGTGGTTGTCCGATGTCCCAGGACACCGTGCGCGTCAAACTGCCATGGGATTCGAACGGTTTGGCCCAGCCGATCTCGGCGAAGCGGCCGTTTGCCGAATCACTCACGCCGGTCGCGATATCGCCCTTGCCCTTGTCGAAGTTGTAGTAGTCCTGCGCCTCCACGGTGACGTCCATGATCACCTTCCCGCCCTCGACCCGAACATTGGCGTGACTCCATTGCTGGTGTCCCCCAATGGTTTTCTGCCAATTCTCGGTGGCAGGACTGCTGACGGTCTTCGGAGCACCGGTGATCTTGAAATTTCGGTCGCCGGACTTCGCGTAGAAATCCGCCGCCAGCGCCGCCCGGCTGATCTGATCGTCCACCGACTGGGCGATGACGCTGTCCTCCCGATACGCCTCGCTGTAGTCGAATTCCTGCGGCTTGCCGTTGTTTTCCCAGTAGTGCCGGTACATCGCGGTGGCATCGTCGAGATCGGATTTGACGTACTCGCCCGCCAGCAGCTTCGCCTGCCACTTCTGCTTGTCCAGAAAATCCTGGAAACCACCCTTCTTCGTGTTGTAGATGAAGGTGTCGTCATGCACCAGCTTCGGCCGCTTCGGGTCCCCGATCTCATAACTGGCGTGCTCGGTGCGCACAGCCTCCAAAACGGCCGTCATCCCCTTGTCCACCTCCGCGGCCGTGTCGTGCAGCGTTTTCATGCCGTCGCGGGTGGTCTGCCAGGCCTTGGCCATCGAGATGATGTTCTTCTTGCCCGGCATGGCGTACAGGCTGTCGGCCTCGGCCTTCCGGAACATCTCCAGGACAGAATTCAATTCGGCACGCCCGCTCTCGTAGCTCTTCTGAGCGGCCTCGAGCGTGTTCGACCAGGCGGTGAGCCCGACATCACCGGCCTGGAACCGCGATTGAAGTCCCTTGGCGCGAGCCACCATGCCATCGACGGACTTACTCGCACCCTCCGCCCCCGCTCCTGTCCACACGGCCGACACCTCCGAGGAGGTCATCTTCTTCATGTGGCCCACGGCGCTGCCGGCTCGCTCGGCCTGCGACTTGTATTTCTTCGCCTGGTCACGAAGCGAGCTCGGCTGCCCGGGCGGCCGCTGAAAAGGCGACGACAGCTTGATCACCGCCGTCAACTGATCAGAGGTGCAGTGATCGCCCGCCATCTGATCGAGTTGATCCAGTAGCGATTTCAGCAGCTCGACATGTCCGGAGTTCCAGACCACCGCCATTGCTCCCCCTCGGTTATTGCGACGGCGGGACGACCACCGGGTCCAGCGCATCGGGTACCGGTGCCGTCACACTCGGTACATCGGGCGCGGGGATCGTCACACCTGGCGCCGGCGCTGTTCCATCGATTGCCGGGGGCGCGATGCCGTCCACAGCGGAGATCGAACTGCCACCACCCACGTCAGTGACGCCATACGATTCCAGACTTGCGGTGATGGATACGCCCAGTTTCTCGGTGTCCGCCGAAGCGTCGTCCATCAGGGTGTTCATCTCGGCATGGAAGTTCCGCGCCTGAAACAGCAGGTCGCCGAACACTTCCGACTCCAAGGTCTCCGCCCGCTGCAGAAGCGCGAACAGATCGTTCGCGGCGGTGAAGACCCCGTTCACCGCCTCGGGCAGATGCTTGGGATCCGTCCAGAGAATGGCCTTCGGGATCGGTTCGGGCGCCACGCCATTCCTTCTGGGTATCTTCTCGGACAAATCGAACGCGACGCTATCAATCTCCCCATCCCAGACCATTCCCTGGGATGGGGAGGATCGATCTTCAAAGCTGTTGCTGGAGCGCAGATTCCACGCACTCTGGTGAGCTGCGCGGCTACCGTGCGCCGGAACGGCCGTGGCGTGGAAAACCGATCTTCGCGTTGGGGATGGTGCGCGGCGGCAGCGGGCGGGCGAAGGGCTGCTGCTTGTTCTGAATGGGGAAGGTACGGCGCTGGTTTCGCATGTGGGGTTCAGCCTTTCGAGATGTTCGGATGTGGGGGTAGGAAGAAGTGATCAGGCTCGGTCGAGCCAGGTGATCTGGCAGCCGTTGTCGAATTCACGGCGTTCGGTGACCTGGAAACGGGTGGGTTGGAAGGCGCCGTCGAAGGCGCGGATGCCGTTGCCCGCGATGACCGGGTAGGTCTTGATGATCAATTGGTCGATCTCCTCGAGGAGCTGGCCCGCCAGGTTTCCGCCGCCGCAGAGCCAGATATCCAGTCCTGCTTGCTGTTTCAGTCCTGCAACGACCTTCGCGGGGTCGCCGTCGACGATCTCCACGTGCGGATAGTCCACCGGCGCGAGCGTGCGGGTGAAGACGTACTGCCTCAGGTGCGGGTAGGGGCTGACGATTCCGGCCGCGAGGCCCGGCTCGTACGTGCCGCGGCCCATCAGGACGGTGTCCCATTCCCTGTTCGGGGTATCGAGCGGCATGCCGAAGTGTCCGCGGATGTGGGCCGGGACCGACTCCGGGTACCGCGCGTTGACCCATTCGGACTGGTCCGCACTGACGGGGTAGAAGTCGAATTCGCCCTGCGGGCCTGCGATGTAGCCGTCGAGGGAGACCGCCACGTAGTAGACAAGATTTCGCATTGCAAACCGCCTCTGTTGTAGTACTCTGCATGAAGTGATTTGAAGATAGTACTACGACTGGAGTGGTGTCAAGTGGTTCGTCACAACCGGATACGCCGACAAGCCCTACTGGATGCGTCGATCGAGGTCCTGGCCGCAAAAGGCGCTCGCGGATTGACCTTTCGCGCGGTCGACGAACAGGCGCGAGTCCCCCGAGGTACCGCCTCGAACTACTTCGCCAACCGCGATGACCTGCTCGCACAGATCGCGTGCGGCCACGTACTCGACTCTCGCAGTGGCTATCTCGCATTCCTCGAGCTCCGACTGGAAGCCACGCGCCGGCCCGGCCTGCAAGCCTTGATCACCGAACGCGTCCGCGCCGAGCTCGACACGACTGCGTCCGACGACGCGAACGCCGTCATCACCTACCTCGTGGTCAACGGGCTGATCCTGGACAACCTCACTCTCCCAGGCATTTTCACCGAGGATCAGATCGAAGAGCTGATTCGCTCGATCACTCCCCCACCGGCCTGCCACCGCGGCCAGGTGGCGCGCGATCACTTCTTTCCAATGGGCTGCCTTTAGTCGAATCTTCGGTTCGGCCTGAGCCGGACGCTGACGCGGCCGGGACACATCGTTGAATGCGCATATTTCCATTTTTTGATCTAATATTGGTGCGACTCCCAGCAGGGTGGTCACCCACACCCGGGTGTACGGATACGCCAGCACCCTGGCTACCGCGGCCGGTGCCGAAGCATCCAGGGACACCAGCACATCCGTTGCCGCACTGAAGCTCTCGTCTCCTTGCGGGCCGAATCGACCTGCACCGGCCAGCAGCTCGCGTTGCATCGAGCCCGATACGGCTGGGCTGGGTTACCAGCCCCAGGCGGTGCTGTCGACGGCGAGGAATGGTTCGTCGATCACGGTCGCGGGGGTCAGGCCGGTGAAGGCGCGGATCTCGCGGTGTAGGTGGGATTGGTCGGTGTAGCCGGTGTCGGCGGCGACCTCGGCGGGCGGGCGGCCCGCGACCAGGCTGTGGACGGCGTGGTCGAAACGGATGAGGGTGGCGGCGCGTTTGGGGGTGAGGCCGAGTTGGGCGTGGAATCGGGACCAGAGGCGTTTGCGGGTCCAGCCGAGTTCGGTTGCCAGGGGTTCGATTCGGATGATGCCGCGTCCGGAGGCGATGCGCTGCCAGGCCCACATCACCTCGGGCTGTATCCGGGATGTGGCTGCCACGTAGCGGCGGGTGAGCCAGGCGTCGGCCCAGGCGAAGCGCTCATCCCAGGATCGGAAGCTGTTGAGCTGCTGGCATATTCGGTCTGCCTCGGGGCCCAGGAGGGCGTCGAGTGGGACGACGGAGTCATCGAGGTCGGCTGCTGCCGGACCCAGTATCGCGCTGGCGATCATCGGGGGCAGGCGGATCTGGAGGCAGTTGGCGACCTGCACCTCCAGGGCGCGCAACACGTCACCAAATCCGGGGCCTATGACGAAGCTGCCCCGATGCCGTTGTCCGGCAGTGTCTTCCACGGCGATCGTGCCACCCAGGACCAGCAGCAGGGTGACCGCCGGATGCGGGATCAGGCGCAGGTCTGGCGGGGTGAGGCCGCGGTCGATGAAACCGGCCATGGCGACTCCGGGCAGGCGACTGGGCCGGGGTGGGCAGGCGATGGCCCACAGCATCGCATCATCCTGCACGGGCGCGCCGAACCCCATTTCGCCATGCTATGCAACCGAACCCTGCGCCCGCCACGTCGACTGACTGAACCCGTGGCCGCCGCCAGGTCGACCGATCGAATTCCGTGGTCGCCACCACCACCGACCGAGCTTCGTGGCCGCCGGTGTCGACCGTTCCGCGATCGTCGCGCCGGATCTCGGGCAGTGTCAGGATCACGCTAGCGCTTACTCGGGCGGTGGGGAACATTTGTCCAATCCACAGGCATAGGTCGCAAGCGACAGTTCAGGTATGACTGTTTCCGGCAATAACTTACGAGGGGCCCGGGAGTCGGTTCGGCCCTCGGACGGTAGTGAACTCCATGTGACCCAGGACGGGCCGCGCGATGCCCCGGCGCTGCTGCTGATCCACGGTACGGCCGCGTCGGGGCGGTCGTGGGATCCGATGGTTCCGTTGCTCACCGGGTCACATCAGGTCATTCGAGTGGACCTGCTCGGGTGCGGTGAATCGGCCGGGCTGGGCGCTGTGGGCTATAGCGTTCCGGATCAGGCACATCGGGTCGCGGCGGTGCTGGATCGGCTCGGAGTCGAGCAGGTCGTCGCCGTGGGTCATTCCAGTGGCAGTGCGGTGGTCACGGCGCTGGCCGAGCTCCGACCGGATTTGGTGAGCGCGGTGGTGGTCATGGATTTCGGGCCGCATATGCGCGCCTATCTGGACCCGCTGCTGCCTGCGGTGTCGGGGCCGTGGTCGGAGCTCTCCGATGATCAGTTCCGTGAGCTGATGCGCTCGGGCTTCAGCCCGGACTATGAGATCCCGCAGGAGTACGTGGATCAGTTCCGTGTCATCGATCCGATCGTGTTCGCCGCCGCGTCGCAGGCCAATCTCGCCTATATCGACGAGCGTTCGCTCCCCGAACGCCTTGCGCCCCTGGGCAAACCGCTGCTGGTCATCTTCGGGGAGGACGACAGCAGATTCGATCCCGCCTTCACGGTCGAGTACCGCGTCGTGCCCGATACGACGGTGGTGCTGCTGCCGGGCGTGGGCCACTCCCCCAATCTCGAGGATCCGGCCCGCACGGCCGCAGCGCTGCTGGCTTTCACCGGTGAACACGACACGGCAGGGACAGACCGATGACGCAAACTCAATTGTCCGGGGTGCCCGAGACGGCGCTGTGGACCCTGCGTAACCGCGCCGAGGAAGCATTGCGCCCGGATTCGGTCTACACCGACGATGAGTCGATTCGCCTCTACCGTGCCCTGGCCGCTGAGGATTTCGACCGCTTCGGCCCGCCCAGTCAGGTGCATTCCCTGCGTGCGATGGTGATCGATGAGCAGATCACGGACTTCCTCGCAATCCATCCGGCCGGGCCGGTGGTGGCACTCGGCGAAGGTTTGCAGACGACGTATTGGCGTGTGGGCGCACCCGAGGTCGCCTGGTACTCCATCGATCTGCCGGAGATGATCGCCGCGCAGGAACGCCTACTGCCACCCGCACCGGGCATCACGCGACTGGCACGGTCGGCGCTGGATCGATCGTGGTTCGCGGAGGTGCCGCGCGGGCCCGCGGTGATCACCGCAGAGGGCCTGTTCATGTACCTGCCGACCCCTGAGGTCCATCGGCTGATCGCCGATCTGGCCGAACATTTCCCGGGCGGTGTCCTGATCTACGACTCCATCCCGCGCGTATTCAGTGCCATGACCATGCGCGGCAGAGTGCGTTTGAGCGCCCGCTACACCGCCCCACCGATGCCGACGAGTCAGAGCCCGCGCCAGGCTCGCCGACTCCCCCGCATGATCCCGGGAGTTGTTGCCTCCCAAGACCTTATCCCGCCTCTGGGTCGCGGGCGCTGGGGTTCTCCGCTCATGCGCCGGGCCGCGAATACCCCGCTCGGCCACGCACTGCGCCCGTCCCTGACCCTGCTGCGTTTCGCCGACTAACCCACTCTCCCCAAGGGATTTCGACCGTCGACCGAGCCGCTCGAGCATGGCGTCCCAGGTCCCCCACGTGACGTTCTTTGACACCGCGATACCCGCAGATCGAACCATACAGTTTGCGTATCGGACGCGGTCCGCTCAGGACCGCGCGGGGATGAAGGGGAATGCCAATGTTCTTGGTAGTCGGCGCAACCGCCCATTTCGGCCGTCAGACCGTGGACGCATTGCTGACCGCCGGGCATCCGGTGCGGGCGCTGACCCGCCGACCGGAATCGGCGGGATTGCCCGCGGGCGCGCAGGTGGTGGCGGGCGATCTCACCGATGCGGAGTCACTGGATATCGCGCTGGCCGGGGTGAGCGCGATCTTCCTGGTGCTGCCGTATCAGATGGATGTCGCGCCACTGCTTTCCGCTGCCCGGCGCGCGGGTGTGCAGCGCATCGTGTTCCTGTCCTCGGGTGCGGTGGTGGACGGTGCCGAGCGCCAGCCCGATGTGATCGCGCAGTATCACCGCGATGTGGAGCGCGCGATCGAGGAGTCCGGAATCGAGTGGACGTTCCTGCGGCTGCTGTTCCCGGCGATCAACTCGCTCTCGTTCGCGATGCAGTTGGCGGGCGGGGATGTGATTCGCGCGGCCTACGGGCAGGCCACCGCGTCGGTGATCCACGAAGACGATGTGGCCGAGGTGGTTTCGGCGGTGCTGGGCGGTGGATACGCGGGCCGGAGTTTGGATCTGACCGGGCCGCAATCGCTCACCCAGGTCGAGCAGGTCGCGGTGCTCGGCGAAATCCTCGGTCGCCCACTGGTTTTCGAGGAGCTGGACGATGCGCCCGTGCGTGAGCAGATGGCGCAGTTCATGGATCCGGCGTTCATCAACGCCCTGTTCGATCTGATGGCGGCCACGGTGGGCAAACCCGCAGAGGTCAATTCGGTGGTCGAGGACCTGACCGGGCACGCGCCGCGTAGCTATGCGCGGTGGGTGGCCGATCATCGCGGCGACTTCGCCTGATCCACAGCACTTGAACGGAACGGAATGATCTGCTTCAATAACGGAACAGATCATTCCGTTCTAGTTTGCAGCATCTCCCCGAGGAGTCACCCGTGACCGCCGTCGCCGAACAACCGGCCCTGCACACCCCCACCACCCCAGGCGATTCGACCGCACCCCTGCCGCGCCGGTGGCTCGGTCTGCTCGCGATTCTGGCCGCCACCCTGCTCAACCTGCTCGATGCCAGCATCGTCAATGTCGCCGCACCCGCCATCCGCGGCGACCTCGGCGGATCGGTCGCCACCCTGCAGTGGCTCAGCGCCGGATACACCCTGGCCATGGCGATCGGGCTGCTCACCGGCGGACGCCTGGGCGATATGTACGGCCGCAAGCGCGTCCTGGTGATCGGGTTGATCGGATTCCTGATCGCCTCGGTGCTCTGCGGATTCGCGGTCTCGGTCGAGATGCTGCTGATCGCGCGCATCACCCAGGGCTTGTTCGCCGCGGTGATGGTGCCGCAGTGCTTCGGACTCATCCGCGATCTGTTCGGCCGCGAATTCGGTAAGGCCTATGCGGCTTTCGGCCCGCTCATCGGCGTCGCCACCATCGCGGGACCCATTGTCGCCGGACTGCTCATCGACGCCGATCTGCTCGGCACCGGATGGCGCTCGATCTTCCTGATGAACCTGCCGCTCGGGGCGATCGCACTGGCGCTCGGTATCTGGATCCTGCCCGCGGCGGCCCCGATGCCTGGGCTCACCCTGGATCTACGCGGCGCGCTCATCGTCGGCACCGGTATGGCGCTGCTGCTCTACCCGCTGGTGGAGGGACGCGAATTGGGTTGGCCGTGGTGGACTTCGGCCATGCTGGTCGCCAGTGTTCCGGTGCTCGCGCTGTTCACCCGCGATCAGATGCGCCGGTCGGGCAGCGGTCGGGTCGCGCTCATCGAGACCAGCGTGTTCGCCAAGCGTTCGTACACCTCCGGCATCGGCTTCGTCACCGTGTTCTTCGGTGCCATCGGCGGGTTCTCCCTGGTCGTCGGGCTCTACCTGCAGATGGGCCTCGGCTACGGCGCGCTGCGCGCCAGTATCACGATGGCACCCTGGGCGATCGGAGCGTTCCTGGGCTCCGGCGTCGGGGCGGGGCTGGCTCCCAAGCTCGGCCGCAAGGTGCTGCATATCGGACTCACGAGCATGCTGCTCGGATTGCTCATCCTATTCGTACAGTTCGGTGCCGCGAGCGCGCCCGCACCACTGGCATTGGCACCGGCGCTCACGCTCTATGGACTCGGTATGGGCATGATCTTCGTACCGCTGTTCGGAATCATCGTCGGAGAACTCGAGGATCACGAAATCGGTTCGGCCTCCGGACTTTTGGAATCCTTCCAGCAGGGCGCGGCCGCGCTCGGAGTGGCGGCGCTGGGCACACTGTTCTTCAGCCAATTCGCCCTCGGCGACAGCCCCGAGGTCGCATTGACCGCGATGCGATCGGTCACCGGTGTGGCGATTCTGCTGACCGTGGTGTCCTTCGGCGCCGCATTCGGACTCCCCGGACAAGCTGCGGCGCAAGAACACTGACCGATCGAACCGCGCACCGGATCCCCGTCCTGGTTACCAGGGCAGGGATCCGGTGCTGTCGTAATAGCCACCGGTCGGACCATCCGGGGCCACCTGCGCCATCCGCACGATGATCTCCGCACCCTGAGCCACGGTCTGAATGCCCGCATGAGCGTTGAGATCGGTGGCGGTGTACCCCGGTTCGACCGCATTGATCCGCATCTGCGGCAACGCTTTCGCATACTGCACCGTGAGCCGGTTGACCGCGGTCTTCGACGCCGGATACGACAGTCCGGGATAAGCGAACGCATTGGTCCCCGGCGTAGTGCTACGCGTCATCGAAGCCAGCGAACTGCTGACATTGACCACCACCGGAGCCGCCGACCGATGCAGCAACGGCAGAAACGCGTGCAGCATACGCACCACCCCGAACACGTTGGTATCGAACACTTCTCGCATCATCTCGGCAGTAACCTCACCAACCTCCAACGCACCGTTACCCTCCACATCGATCCCCGCATTATTGATCAGCACATCAACACCACCCTCGGCGTCAATACGCTTGGCCGCCGCCTGCACCGACGCGTCATCGGTGACATCCAGCAGCACTGACCGCGCACCCAACTCCGCCGCGGCCCGCTGCCCCCGTTCAGCGTCACGGCTGCCGATATACACGATGTGCCCCGCCTCGATCAGGCGACGAGCGGTCTCGAATCCCAATCCCTTGTTCGCACCGGTAATGAGTGTGGTTGTCATGGCTTCAGATTCGCGCGACGCGGGGAGATCAACCAGTCGTCCGAGCGTCCTGGGACTGCCGGTACCAGGCTGATGCTCCCTGTCGCGCCCCACCGCTTTCAACAACGCACACACCGATTGGGAATGACCGCGCCCGACTACCGGTCCTGCGCGAGGGCGTAGAGCGCCTGTTCGATGGCTTTGGGCTGCTGACGAATGTCGGCGATGATGTCGGCGACATCCTGCAACCCGGCCGCCACCCACACGCCGGGGCATCGCGCCAGAGTTCGAGCCCAGCTGGTGGCGGCTACGACACGATCGGTGAGCACGACGGGCCTGCCGTGTTCGACAGCCTTGCGGGCGTGAATGCGCGCCCCGGAATGTTCGCTCGCTTCGACCACGATCGTGGCCAAGCCATATCCGGACATCACTGCGTTCCGCATCGGGAACGATGTCGTCGATGGCGATGCCCGGGGCCAGAATTGCGACAGGACCGCACCCTCGGACGCGATCCGTCGTTGCAGATCTCGATTTTCCGGCGGGAAGCAGTTCAGCGACCCGGTGCCGATGAAGGCCACTGTCCGGCCTCCCGCCGCGAGCGCGGCGGTGTGCGCTGCGGTATCGATACCGACGGCCAGACCGGAGATGACGGTCAGCCCGGTCTCGACGAGGTGAGTAGCGATCGTTGCGGCCATCGCCCGGCCTCGTTCGGAGGCGGCGCGGGAACCGATCATCGAGACTCCCTCGTCGACGGGGTCCACTCGTCCTTGGGTGATCAGGAACGGCGGCGTCTCAACGACATCGAGCAGGCGACGTGGGTACAGAGGGTCCAGCACCGAGACGAACCGCAACCCGCTTGCCGCCCAGGACCGAAGATCGGTGGCAGCGTCGCTGAGCCTGCGTTCGTGGTCGTCGCCCGGAATCAACTGGGCGCGAAAGTAGTGCTCCCACACCTGCAACGCGCTGCCCGACTCGCGGACCTGCTCGGTCAGCTCACGCCATGTGGTCTTCTGCGGCCGGGCGCGCAGCAACGCCACCAACGCCACCTGCTCATCGCTCACCCGTCCATCAACTCCCCACCGCGCCATGGTGGACCACACGCGTTCGCGGGGACCCCAACTCCCCACCCAACCTACGACGAGCCGCCGACAACTGGCCCACACGACCGCAGTTGGGACACGCGGTCAGAGGTGATAGCAGCTGGCCGCGATACCGAGCGGCCCGGTACCGACGGGGGTACAGTGCCCCAAGGATTCTCGGCTTGCGCGAATCGGGGTGATCCGGGCTCGGCGTCTTGTACACTCCCCGCGAAGTGAAACTTTCACACTTCAGTTTTCGATTCGAGGATTCTATGACGCTCCACGCCCCTGGTGTTTCGATCGCGCGTACCGCGGCGGTACTGATCGGAGGGGTTTTGCTGATCGCCGGGGTGGCGGCGTGCGGAAATGACGACACCGCCGGCGGGTCGACCGGCACGAGTACCACGACCAGCGCGGTGAGCGCGCCCGTCAGCAGTACCGCAGCTCCGGTGAGCACCCCGGCGCCGGTGAGCAGTACCGAAGCGCCCGCTCCGGCGCCCGCGCCCGAGGTGGTCGAACCGCCCGCGCCCCAGCCGGTCGCGCCGAAACCGGCGCCGCAGCCCGCGCCGCAGACCCAGGCTCCCAAACCCGCGCCGCCGAGCCTGGATGTGCCCGGGTTCGAACCGCGCGCCGGCTACTAGCGGGACCGGGGATACGACGTGCTGGGTAACAGCGGTCGGTGGCTGTGTGCTGCCGCGATGGCGGTCGCGGCCACCGTGACCGGGACTGGAAGTGCCGTGGCGGATACCGCGCGCGAGGGCAAAGACCTTGTCGTGCTGGGTGATTCGTTCTCGGCGAATGTGTGGAATCCGCTGTCGGAGGTCGGGTCGTGTGAGCGCGGAGCCACCGCGTGGCCCGAACGGCTCAGCACCCTGATGGGTGTCGCGGGCACCGACCGGGTGGAGAATCGATCGTGTCTGGGTGCGTCCATCGACACCTCCGGATACACCCTCGGCGTGGAAACGCGCGATGCCGATAAGGCGGGAGCGTTCGGGCCGCGCACCAAAGTGGTGACATTGCAGTTCGGGCTCAACGACCGCTGGGGCACCGCGGACCAATCCCTGTGGGCCGCAATGCAACACTGCGTCTTCGACCTCGCCGAAGGGTGCGGAGCGGATGCCGTCGCGGCCGGGCGTCTGCCCGACTCCCGCGATATCACCGGGGCGTCCTATGCCGCGCGCATCCGCAACGCGGTGACCTACATCCGGTACTACGCGCCCAACGCGCGCATCGTGCTGGTCGGATATCCCGAACTGTTCCATTCCGAACAGGACACCGTATGCCTGGACTTCTTCGGCGTCGTGCCGTTCACGCAACCGCGCGGACGCACCGTCGTGGAGTACTTCAACCGCATCGACCAGGCACAGCGCGAAGCCGCACAGGAATTGAAGATTGAGTTCCTGGACGCGCGCGCGATCACCTCCGGGCACGGGCTCTGCTCCCCGCAGCCGTGGGTGAACGGTGTGCTGGATCCGACCGTCAATATCGAAGGACTGCCCTTCCATCCCTCACCCGTGGGTGATGACGTGGTCGGGAAGGCGATCTTCGACAGGTACGCGCGGTGACCGAAACCCTGCCCGCGCGTGGCACTGCGGCACAACCGATTTCGGCCGACACGCAGGCTCCCGCCCACTCGGCGGAGCATCGGCCCGCACTGCCCTCGCTGACCGGTGCGCGCTGGTGGGCCGCGTTCGCGGTGTTCGTACTGCACGCGCTGGTGTTCCTGCCGGTCTATCCGTTCCAGAAGTCCGAGCTGTTCCGCCATATCCACCAGTGGATTCCGATGCAGTTGGGGGCCGCGGGCGTCACGTTCTTCTTCGTGCTGTCGGGCTTCATCATCTACTGGTCGTTCCGGCCCGGAATGTCGGTGCGCGGGTTCTATCGGCGGCGGGTGCTCAAGATCTATCCCACGCATCTGCTGGCCGCGGCGGCGTTCGTGGTGGTCGCGAGTGTGCCGCTGAGCCGCGCGGTGGTGTGGGTACCGAATCTGCTGCTGGTGCACACCTGGGTGCCGAAATGGACCACGGTCGGCGGGCTGAATGTGCCGTCCTGGTCACTGGCCGCGGAAATGCTGTTCTACCTGAGCTTTCCACTGGTGCTGCCGTTGATCCGGCGGATTCCCACGCGCCGCCTGCTGCTGGCGATGGTGCTGCTCATGCTCGGTATCGCGGCCTTGCACACCGGATACTTCCTGTGGGCGGACGGACCCAAGGGCATCGCGAATGCCTTTGCGCCCCGGCTGGTTCCGGGCAACACCTCGCCCTACTACGAGCTGCACGCCTCCCCGGCGTGGTTCGCGCAGCCCAATATCCCGGTGTCGCCGTCATATTGGCTCAGCTACACCTTCCCGCTGTCCCGGCTGCCGGAATTCTTCCTCGGTGTGCTGGCCGCGCGGATGGTGATCGAAGGGCGCTGGCGCAACACCCGGCTCACCCTGCCGCTGCTGGCGCTGGGCATCGCGTACGCGGCGACCTGGGTCGTACCGGTGAACTACAAGATGTCGGTGCTGCTGCTCGCCCCCATGACCGCGGTGGTGGCGACCCTCGCGGCGCGGGACCTGCAGGGCGTCAGCGGACTCACCGCGCATCCGCGCATGGTGTGGCTGGGCAATATCTCCTTCGCCTTCTACCTGATCCAATTCCCGGTGATGGCGCTGATCACCCGGCATCTGATCGGCGGTAAGGAGTTCGGCATCCTCGGCTGGGCATTGTTCTCCCTGCTGAGCCTGGCAGTGTCCACCGTGATCGCGGCGGCGCTGTATCACTGGGTCGATCTGCCGATCATGCGGCGCTTCGCCCGGCCACGGGCTGCGGCACCGGCGAGGTCGGCTGTGTCTGCGGAGTCCGGGGCGAACCCGTCGCCATAGGTTCCTCCCGATGCGCTCGGTCCCGGTTGCGGTCCCCGGGTGCTCGGTGGCGACAATTGAGCCATGGCGACAGCGGAATTCGGACTGGCGGTGCGGCGCTGGCGTGATCAGATCCCACCCGATCCGGCGCGCCCGGTCGCGGGTGGGGTGCGCCGCGCGCCCGGGCTGCGCCGTGAGGAATTGGCCCTGCTCGCCGGTATCTCGGTCGACTACGTGACCCGGCTGGAGCAGGGCCGCGCCTCCAACCCGTCACCGCAAGTGGTCGAGGCACTCGCACGGGCATTGCGGCTCTCGCCGGACGAACGCGCACACCTGCACCAACTCGCGGGTCTGGCACTGCCCGAGCCGGGCGCGGTTCCGACCACCATTCCCCCGGCCGTGCAGCGCATGCTGGATCGGCTCGTCGGCATTCCGGTCGCCGTCTTCGACGCGTCCTGGACACTGCTGCAAGCCAATCCGGCCTGCGTCGCACTGCTCGGGGACCCCGAGAGCTGGCAGGGCAATGAACGCAATCGGATCTGGCGGCATTTCGTCGCCCCGGGCGGAGTCGGCCGCTACGCCCCGCAGGATCTGGCCGCCCTGGAACTCGCGCTCGTCTCGGACCTGCGCGCCACCCGGTTGCGTTACCCGGCAGATCAGCGACTGGCCCGGCTCGTCGACGAATTACGCGGCCACAGCAGCGAATTCGCCGCCCTCTGGGACTCGGGAGTCGTCGCGGCATTCGACACCACGGTCAAGACCATCGCCCATCCGAAGGTCGGTGACATCACCTTGGACTGCGCGGTGTTGACGGTCGCGGGCAGCGACCTGCGCATCATGATCGACACCGCCGAGGCGGGCAGCCCCGACGCCGACCGCTTGGCCCTGCTGCTCGGGCCGACTGAGTAGTCGCGGCACAGCCGTCATCGGGCGGCATCGGCCAGCGCGCGAAAAGCCTGCAAAGCTTCGGCCATATGGTCGGTGGAGTTGAGGTCTTCACTGGTTTTGACGATCACGATGCCGTCTTTCGGTGAGACATAGATGAATTGACCGAGGAACCCGACCGCGGCGTAATCACCGCGGTCGCCATCTCCGAGCCACCACTGGTAGCCGTAACCGAAGGCGTTCTCCGACGCGTTCGGCCGAGCCGGGATCAGCTGATGCGGTTGTAGATACGGTTCGGCGCTGTGCGTGGACTCGTCGATCCACTCCCGAGGTACGACCTGCCGACCGCCGACTTCACCACCGTGCAGATACAGCAACCCGAAACGCGCGAAGTCGCGAACGGTGGCGTGATAACAGCAGAACCCGACGGTATTACCGGCGTAGTCGTGCCCGACCAGTGCGTCGCTCGCCATCCCCGCCGGTCCCCAGATCCGGTCCCGCACATAGCTCGACAGCGGCGCACCGGTCACCTTCGACACGATCCAGCCCAGCACAAAGCTGTCCATCGAGGCGTAATTCCATTGCGTCCCCGCCGGGCGCTCACGCGCCATCGCGCGACTCTGATCGGGCAGCGAGATCCCCGCGACCATTCGGATCATCGTGTTGGTCGAGCCCTTGGTCGGATCGGTGTTGGTGGATTCGTCATAGGCGATACCCGATGCCATATGCAGGACATCGCGAATGCGCACACCGTCGTAGCCGCTGGTCGCGAGTTCGGGCACGTACTCGGTGACCGGATCCTCGACCGAGGCGATCCTGCCCTCGGAGATCGCGATACCGACCGCGGCGGCGGTGATCGACTTGCCGACCGACCAGGAATTGAATCGGCTGTCGGCGGAGTACCCGCCGAAGTAGCGCTCGTCGAGAATCCGGTTGTCCCGCAGCACCAGAAAGCCCCGCGTCGATGATCGGTCCAGGAACTCCCCGACGGTGTGAGTCTGCCCGTTGAAGACGTAGGTGGCGTCCAGGTGCGTTCCCCCGTCCGAGTCTCTCAGTAGGGGTTCGGGGTGACTGGACGGCGACATGGTGTCGGTTTCATAGAAGGGGATGTGCGGCAGCAACGGCAGCGGTAACGCATGGGCCGGGGCATTCCACGCGAGGGCGAGTGTCATGGTGATCGCGTTCACCGCGATTCGCTTCAGCATTCGTTCTTCCTGTCTCACAGTGCCCAGACCGATTCCGCGTGAATCGGCCGACCGTGCCCCGGAAGCAGATGTGCCACAGGCAAATCCCGCAGCCGATGCTCGGTGCGCGTCGCGGCCTCGGCATCGACGACGTCCGGGGCGAAACACGGCCTGCCTCGGATCGAGACGACCGCGTCCCCGGAGATCAGCGTGCGGGTGCGCTCGTTCCAGAACACGATGCTGTCGTCGGTGTGCCCGGGACTGTCGAGGACGGTCCACTCCGGCGCATGCGGTAGCGACATCCCTTCGGACAGTCCGCCGACCGGACGAGGCCCGGTCCACACCATGCCGCGTGGGCCACCGAATCCGGCTGTGCCGGTGGCCAGTAGCGAGCCGACCGCGCCGCCTCGGTCGAACGGTTGCCCGAACAGCAGCGGCCAGGCGCGTGCCATCTGCGCCAGAGTCGGCGTCCGGGGACGCGTTCCGTCGAGATAGCTCAGGGTGAGCGCGGGCAGATGGATCGCCGCATCGCTGCGGCGCGCAAGATCCACCGCACCGCCGACGTGATCGCCGTGCCCGTGCGTGGCGGTGACGACCCGGACCGAACCGCGTAGCTCGGCTGTTAGCGGGGCCAAATCCTGTGCGATCCGCGGCATTCCGGGATCGACCACCACCAGCGCGTCATCCTCACCCCTGAGCAGGTAGCAATTGAAGAACCATCGCGAGACCCGCGTGAGCGACAGTTCCGGCATTCGCTCGATCACAACACTCAACGAAACTCCCTGTACCGGAATGCGATTCGAGCAGGCAGCGATCGACGCGCTAGCACGGTCACCCCTCGCCGCCCGTCCGCTCGGCCCCACCCAGCCCGCGCACGGCCTGCACGGTGAACGCCCGATACGGCGGCCGGGCCAGCATCCGGGGCACCCGAATGCGCGGCGTCATCGCAACCCGCACGGTCAACAGCGTGGAACCCTGTGCGATCGGCTGCAATTCATAGGATTCGACGGCGGAGACCAACGCCGGAATCGACATGCCGACGAAGGTGTAATCGAGGCGTTCCCCCTCGCGGTAGGCGGTGAACTGCTCGCGCACAGCCATCAGCGGATTGAGCAGCACCCGCGTCGCGCCCAGGCCGCGATCGGGTGAGTCGTACCGGAAACCCGATACCCCTGGAAGCCAGGAGAAACAGGATTCGTCGAGCAGTGCGTCGAACACCGCCGTCGGCGGTATCGGCAATTCGGCGTAGACGGACGCCGTGACCGGTGCGGTGGCGAGGTAGTGATCGGTGCGTTCGGCGGCGATCGGCTCCAGCGCGAACCGTGACGCCGCCTGCGCCGCACGCCCTTTCGGGATGTACAGCGCGGCCGCGGCCGCGATAGCGGCACCGGGTAGCAACCAGGTGCGGACATCAGATCTCATGATTCTCCTGTATGAAACGCGCCATCTCGGCGATGGCAGGACCCGACTCGGGCAGAACGCCGAAGACGGGAAAACCGTGCGGCTGGCGGTCCCACAGCTGCAGACGGCAGCGCACGCCTGCGGCGGTCAGTCGCCGAGCCATGAGTTCGGCGTCGCAGCGCAGCAGTTCGGTGGTACCGACCTGGATCAGCACCGGCGGCAGCCCGCGCAGATCCGCATCGACCGGCGACACCGGTTGTCCGCGTTCGTCATTGACCAGGAAGCGATCGACCAGGCGTTGCACGGCGGACGCGGAGAAGAAGACCTCGGTCCGGCCATGGGGCGATGCCACTTTGCCCGCGCCGTCGAAATCCGTCCACGGCGACGCCGCGACAATGCTGCCCGGCAACGGCAGACCCGCGGCCCGGAGCGCCAGCGGCACCGCGAACGCCAGACACCCTCCGCTGGAGTCCCCGGCGCAGACAATGCGATCGGGCCGGAAACCTCGCGCCATCAGGTATCGATGAGCCCGCACCCCATCCGCGACGATCGCCGAGAACTCCGCGGGCAACTGTCGATACCCCACCAGGCACACCGGCAGACCGGTCGCGCTCGACAGTCTCGCCGCCATACCGCGGAAGGTGCGCACACCGCCCGCGGCGAACGCGCCGCCGTGGAAGTACAGCACCGCACCGCGAGCCGATTCCGGTGATGCCGCGGTCGAGCACCACACCCATTCGAGGTCGAGATCCGGCAGGTACACCGGCCGCCGCGACACCCCCGCGGGCATGCGATGCAGGAGCCCCACGAAGTCGGTGACCGCGGCCAGCCGCACATTCCACGGTCGTGCGAGCACCGAGGACGCCTCGATTACCGTGCGCACGATCGGCCGCAGGGCCGTACTCACCGCCCGGGTGCGCCGACTCGCGGGGCCGAACTCCTCGATCACCAGGCCGTCCGCCGAGGAACCATCCACGTTCACGCTCATGAACGGCGACAATATGACAGTGCCGTAAGTTAAACAAGAGCGCGCCGGTCGAATGGCGAAGAACCGCCGATGGCCGGGGTGATAAGGTCGCATCGCCTGTCATCAGGGCATTGCCAAAGAGACGAACTCCGAATTCGAGCGGAAGAGGTGGCCGTGACGGCGGGGCGAAACACTCGCGCCAAACGGCGATACGCACCGCGCTTGAGCGTCCCCGAGCGCCGCGAACAGCTGATGGACGCCGCCATGGCCCAGATCGCCGAATCCGGCTTCCAGTCGGTGAACGTCATGGCTGTGACCCGCCGCGCCGAGGTGACCCGCCCGGTGTTCTATGACGCCTTCGAAGGCGTCGACGACCTGTTGCGGGCGCTGCTGCAGCGTGAGAGCCTGCGCGTCACCGAGCAGATCGACTCGGTCTTCCCCGCCGAAATCGCCGACCACGTGGACGATTTCGACCTCGACAGCATTATCGGCGACTTCCTGGCGATGGTCGTGCGCCATCCCGATACCTGGCGACTGGTCTTCTCCGGCGCCGCGGGCCTGCCGGACAGCGTGCGGCAGTGGATCTCCACGCATCGGGAAACCCTGCGCACCCGGCTCGCGGCGGTGCAGACCCAGCTCGCCGCGACCGGCCGGGTGTCCGCCGACCTCGATATCGAGATCGCCTCGCATCTGGTGATCGGCTTCGCCGAGATGGCAAGCCGGCTGGTGCTCGAGGATCCCGACCGCTATCCCCCACACCGCGTCGTGGACTTCTACACCACGACCATCACCGCGGCGGGCAAGCTACTCGCCACCGATCCGGACTGAGGGGGTATGCCGGCGATGCCACCGGTCGGCCGCACCGAACGCACCCGTGCCACGCCGCGTCAGCGACGCGAGCAGATCCTCGACGCCGCCCTCGATCTCGTTGTCGAACAAGGCTTTCCGGGCTGCACGATGCAGTCGATCGCACGCACCCTCGGCGTGACGCGACCCGCGCTGTACGAGTACTACCGCGATCACGAACAGCTGCTCGCCGACCTCTGCGCCCGCGAACATCAGAAGATGGTCGAACTGGTGGTGCGCTGCACCACCGTCACCGCCGCCGCGGCCGACCACGAGGATCCGGCCGGGTTGTTCGCGGCGTTCCTGCGCGAATACCTCGACGGTGTGGCCGCGACACCGCGCACCTGGCATTTCATGCTGACCTCACCGCTGGGCGCGCCGCCGCAGGTCCGCGACGATATCGACGCGCTACGCCGCCTGGTCCTCGAGCAGGTGCGATTCGCGGTGCGCTCCCTGCCCGACCCGTACGGCGGAGCCGATCTCGACTCCGAGATGGCCGCGCTGTCGATCATCGCGGGCGCGGAGTCCGCGGCCCGGCTGATCGTCGAGGACCCCGAGCGATTCCCACCCGAGCGGGTGGCGGCGGTGATCTCCGCGCTGGCCGCGCACATCGCCCGGGCCTGGCCGCGCTGAGGGCATCGCCCTCCCGAACGAATTCCCCCTGTTGACCTACCTGACGACTGCCTCTACTGTGCAATTTGACACAGCCGTAAGTAGGAGCAGTCGTGATCGCAGCAGCTTCGCCCGCCGAGACGGGCCCACCGCATCCATCAGCCGATTACGAGGTGGCCGTTCTCGGCGGGGGGCTCGGCGGACTCGGCGCCGGAGCGATGCTCACCCGCGCCGGAATCGACGATTTCGTGATCATCGAAGGCACCCATGCTTTCGGGGGCACCTGGCGTGACAACGTCTACCCCGAGGTCGCGGTCGATGTGCCCGCCCTGGCGTACCAGTTCTCCTTCGACAAGTATTCGCAGTGGACGCGGGTGTTCCCGCCGGGCGAGGAAATCCTCACCTACACAGCACATTTCGCCGAGAAGTACGCGCTGACCGAACGCTGCCTGTTCGACACGATGGTCGAACAACTCGACTACGACGAGGACAACCAGTGGTGGCGGATACGGACCTCGCGCGGGGTGATCACCGCGAGGTATGTGATTTCGGCGCTCGGCGGCCTTACCGAGCCGAAGCTGCCCGATCTCCCCGGCCTGGACTCCTTCGAGGGGCCGGTGGTCCATTCCGCCCGCTGGCCACGCGATCTCGATGTCCCGGGCAAGCGGATCGCGCTGATCGGCACCGGGGCCAGCGCCGTGCAGATCGTGCCGTGGCTGGCCGAGCATGCCGCGGCCACGTACGTCTATCAGCGCACGCCCATCTGGGTGATGCCGAAGGCAGACCTGCCTATCCCGCAGCCCGCGCGCACTGCCCTCGACCGCGTCCCGGGCCTGCATTCGGGCCTGTACCTGGTGGTGTCGGCGGCGACCGAGGCGCTGATGACCCTGGGCGCGGTCTACAACCGGCAGTTGAAACCGTTGACCCGGACCGTCGAGGCGCTGGGACGGCTCTACCTGCGGACGCAGGTTCCCGATCCGGGCCTGCGCCGGCGCCTGACCCCGCACTACGGTTTCGGCTGCAAGCGACCGACCATGTCCAACAAATACTTTCGAGCCTTCGGTCGCGGTGCCGCCGATCTGGTCACCGCGCCGATCACGCATGTGACGGCCGATGCCATCCATACGGCCGACGGGATGCATCGCAAGGTCGACGCGATCGTATGCGCGACCGGATTCCTGGTGACCGAAGCGGAGAACATGCCCAAGGTGCCGACCATCGGCCGTGCCGGGCAGGACCTCGGAAAGTTCTGGGAGGAGCGACGGCTGCAGGCGTACGAGGGCACCACGGTCCCGGGATTTCCGAACCTTTTCCACACGTTCGCGCCGTATTCGGTGATCGGCACGTCGTGGTTGTTCATGATCGAATATCAAGTGACCCATGCGATTCGGGTTATCACCGAGACCCGGCAGCGCGGTGCGGTCAGCGCGGAGATCCGGCGCGAGCATCACGAGGAATACTTCCGCCGCACGCTGCGCCGCATGCGCAACACCGTGTTCTTCGCCGGTGACTGCGCGGGCTCGAACAGCTACTACTTCGACCGCCACGGCGACGCACCCCTGCTGCGGCCCTCGACCATGTTCGAAGCCTGGTGGCGGGCAAGACATTTCGACCTCGACCACTACCGGTACCGGACCAGTTAGATCCACCGAACCATAGGAAGGACACGTACGACGTGGGTGTTTTCGATGGGATGAACCGCCGCGACTTTCTCGCCAAGGCGATGGCGGCGGGCGGGGCGGCAGCGGTCGCATCGTGGGCCGGGCCGATTATCGAGCGCGCGCACGCCGCCGATCCAGCGGGCATGGGCGGGCTCGGCGATGTCGATCATTTCGTACTCCTGATGCAGGAGAACCGGTCCTTCGACCACTACTACGGGACATTCGCCGGGGCGCGCGGTTTCGATGATCCGTCACCGGCGTGGCGGCAGTTCGGCTACAGCCCCGGCATCGGCCCGACCGCCGAGGGCTATCTGCTGCCTTTCCGTCTGGACACCACGCGCGGGCCCAGTCTCGACGGCGAGTGCATCAACGATCCCGATCACAGCTGGGGCGGTATGCACCGGGCCTGGAACGGTGGCCGCAATGATCAATGGATGCCGATGTCCATCGCCAAGGTCGGGGTCGGCAACGGCCCCGCCGCCATGGGCTATTACACGCACGAGGACATCCCGGTCCATCACGACCTGGCCGATGCGTTCACGCTCTGCGACGGCTACCACTGTTCGGTGCTCGGACCGACCGATCCCAATCGCCTGTACTGGATTTCGGCGACCATCGATCCGGACGGCCGCCACGGCGGGCCACAGGTCATGACCAATCCCCTGATCCGGCAGAACACGTTCAGCTGGCGCACCATGCCCGACAATCTGTCCGAGGCCGGGGTGAGTTGGAAGATCTACAACAACCGCGATGCCGGGCCGATCTCGCAGGTGTTCCTCGACGGCATGCTGGGCTCATTCGTCCAGGCCGCCGATCCGATGTCCGAACTGGCACGGCGGGGTAAGGCTCCGGTCTACCCGAACGATTTCGCCGCCGATGTCGCCGCGGGCACCCTGCCGTCGGTATCGTGGGTGATCCCGCCGCTGCTCAACTGCGAACATCCCGCGCTGCCACCGGCTTTCGGCGCGGTGGGCATCATGCAGGTGCTCGATATCCTCACCTCGAATCCGGCGGTGTGGGAGAAGACGGCGCTGATCGTCTCCTATGACGAGAACGGCGGCTTCTTCGACCATGTCACTCCGCCGACGCCACCGCCGGGCACTCCCGGGGAGTACCTATCGGTGGAGTTGAACCGAGTCTGGGATGCACAAGGCATCGCCGGTCCGATCGGCCTGGGCTATCGCGTGCCCTGCCTGGTGGTCTCGCCCTATTCCCGCGGCGGGCTCGTCGCATCGGAGACCTTCGACCACACCTCCCAATTGCGTTTGCTGGAACGACGATTCGGTGTCGAGGTGCCGAACCTGACGTCGTGGCGGCGGTCGGTCACCGGTGACATGACCTCCACCTTCGACTTCGGCTCCGCACCCGACAGTGTGCGACCGGCGCTCACCGACCCCGCGAGTCGCGCCGATGCCGCTCTGGCGCAATGCGGACCCAATATCGGTCTGGGCACCGCCACGATCGGCATCCCGTACCCGGTACCGCCCAATGAGATGCCCGTCCAGCGGCCGGGCACGCGCCGACAACCCAGCGGTATCGTCTGAACCGTTCACCGGTCCCTCCCCCCGCGCGAATCTGTCACCCCGGCTCACTACTGTCGGCGGCAGAACCGAACGGGGAGAGGGAATATGGGTTACGACATCAGTTTTCATCCGATCGATCTGCGCATGGCGCAGGAGCGGATCGCACCGTTCCTGGCCGGGCACGGCGGGGATGATGATCTAGATGATCTGATCGCGGACGCGGTGCGCCAGGCCAAGGTGCGGTTCCGCGCCAACGCCTGGGGGCTCGGGGTCCGAAAGGCGTACACCGGAGCCGATTTCGATACTTTTCTGTACATCTGGGGGCGGCCGTTCTTCGTCACCGCCGACGATCCGGCCACTGTCGCGGAAACCGTTGTGCGCTATTGCGATTCCAGCCTCGACGCGGTCGACGGTCTGGCGCGGAGTCAGATCGCCCTGATCGATCCCGCTCTGGTGAAACATGTCGAGCCCGAGATCAGCGGCACGCTACCCAGTGATGAGAACCTCGCCGCCGGATTCCGCTGGAAGCTCGATCTCCTGCGTGAGGCGTCGACCGCGATTCGCGCGGGCCGCTCGACCATTCGCAATGCCGACGGCGATGACATCTCCGCGGCGGGCGCGCTCACCGGCAACGCGCAGTTCTGCCTGGTCGAGTTCCTGGCCGCGCTGCTGCCGGGCTGGATCGAGCGCGGCAAGGTGTGGCCGAGCGAGCTGGCCGAGCAGGCGAGCACCGAAGGGCCACTGCCGATGTCCGATAACGCACCGCTGCTGGGAGCGCTGACCACCGAATTCCCCACGCTGGATTGGGACGTGAACTGGACCATCCGGAGCAACTATGAGATCGGCGGCTACGCGGCCCCCGATCAGGTCGCTCCGATGCGGAAGTGGCTGTCCCGCAATGCCGAAGCGCTCATGTCGGTCGGCGATCGATGGGATGACCGCCCGTACGTCGCCAAGGCGATGATCAAGATCGACGAGGCGCTGGCGCTGGCCGAGCTGACGGGTTCGGCGTTCGTGGAAGCCGCCGAGATCTACATTCCCATGCAGGGCACCATGAACTGAGGCGGGTCAGATCCGTACGGGGGTAGCGCCGCCCAGGTTCCCGCCGCGTGCGGGTCCCAGGCGGGGCACGCTCGTCACCGCGATGCTGATGCGGGCCAGACTGACCAGCGCGCCGAGGGTCACCGGTAGGACGACCAGGTCCCGGGGATTCTCGGCGAGCAGGGTCAGCAGCGTGATCAGCAGAATGCCGTCGATGAGCATGGCCACTATTGCGGTGACGAGTAAACCTTTGGCGGCCAAGCGAGTCGGGATGCGGACCATCCTGCTCGCGCGGCCGGTGGAGGCTACCGCGAGCAGCGTGAACGGCACGCCCGCCGCCACCGCGATGGCCATCACCACCAGGCCCACGATCGTGAGTGATCGTGGGACCGCGCTGAACGAGCCCAGCAATGCCGCTGTGCCCCACAGGGTTCCGATCGCCGCACCCATGATCGGGAAGGTCAGGCCGTAGCGGTGAATGCGCTTGGATACCAGGACGGGTCCGAACTCCTGGGCCAGAGCCGCCGGGCCGCCGAATTCCTCGATGGCGGCTTGACTGGCGTGCTCGAGCGAAAGCCCTTGCGCCCGGTAGTGGTCCACAGACTCCTGCAGGCCGTCGCCGATTTCGGCGAGGATCGCCTGACGTTCCCACCAGGTGCCGGTCAAGCCGGTGCCGAGGTCGTCCAGATATGCGTCGATTACAGTGCGGGACAAGGTGTTCCCCCCATGTCGGTGTTCCCCTCCATCAGTGCGCCGACCGCGGAGACGAAGTCGCGCCAGGACGCCCGCTCCTGCGCCAGCCGCCGATGTCCGGCGGGGCTCAGGGTGTAGGTGCGTCGCTGACGGCCCCCCTCGGTGGACCAGGCCCCGTCGATCACTCCGGCCTGTTCGAGCCGGTGCAGCGCGGGGTAGATGGTGCCCTTGGGGAGGTCGAATTTGCCGCCGGTGCGGGTGCGAAGCGCGTCGATGACGCCGTAGCCGTGCCGCGGACCGTCGGCGAGCACGGCCAGGATCATGCCGTCCAGGTGTCCTTTCAGCACTTCTGCACTCATGGGTAGTGAGCCTACCCTTCGGGGTGAAAGTGTCCTAGCCTATGGATAGCGTCCCTACCCATAGGAGGTTGCCGGTGCGCTACCGAATTTCGAGTGCGGTCCTCGCGCTCGCCCTGGCCGGTGTCATGACCGGGTGCGCGGATGGATCGGGCGGGCTGCCCGATGCCGGGCTGATGATGCGTGATGCCGCGATCTCCGCCGGTGCGATGAGTTCCGCGCATCTGGTGCTGCAATCCGAAGGCAGCGTGCCCGGATTCCCTTTGCGCACATTGGAGGCCGAGGTCTCGGCCCGTGACGGCGGGAGCGCATCGGGTACCGCGACACTGCCCACCGGATCGGTGACCCGCTTCGTCTCCGATAACGGCAAGGTGTTCAGCAAGTCCGACAATGGAACCCTGACTCCGCTGCCGTCCGGATTCCCCAGTCCCAGCGGCCTGGTCGGGCGCGACGGCGGACTGGCGCAATTGCTGCGGTACCTGCGTGATCCGAAAACCACTGCGCGCGAACAGTTCACCGGAATCGACGCGTTCAAGATCGAGGCGATGGTTCCCGCCGCCTCGCTCGCGGCGATACTGCCCGGCACCACCAAGGACGCGACCCTCACGGTATGGGTTCGCGTGCGGGGCGCCCATATACCGCTGCGTACCAGCCTCGGTTTTCCCGAGCATCCGGACGCGCATCTCAATGTCACCGTGTCCCCGGCACAGTCGCCCCGCAAGGGCGGTCGATCGTGAAGGATCCCGAAATGAGCGACACCGCAATCGATGTGCGGGAGTTGAGTGTGACCCGCGGTAAGCAGCAGGTGCTGCGGGAGATCAGCTTCGCGCTGCCGCCGGGCAGCGTGACCGGACTGCTCGGGCCCAGCGGATCGGGCAAGACCACATTGTTGCGCGCCATCGTCGGGGTGCAGCGCATCCGCTCCGGCAGCGTCACCGTACTGGGTCATCCCGCCGGGACCGCCGAATTGCGCAGGCGCGTGGGCTATGTGACGCAGCAGCCCTCGGTCTACGGCGATCTGACGATCCGCCAGAACGCCCGCTATTTCGCCAAAATCCAAGGCACCGGGGCGGCTTCGGCCGATGCCGCCATTCGCGATGTGGGGCTGGCCGATATCGCCGACCGTATGGTCGATGACCTCTCCGGGGGCCAGCGCGCCCGGGTATCGCTGGCGTGCGCGCTGCTCGCGCACCCCGACGTGCTGATCCTGGACGAACCCACCGTGGGCCTGGATCCCGTTCTGCGCCGGGACATCTGGGCGCAATTCCACGATCTCGCCGAGGCGGGCACCACCCTGCTGGTGTCGAGCCATGTCATGGACGAGGCCGACCGCTGCGAGCGCCTGCTTCTACTGCGCGACGGCCGCCTGCTGGCCGACGAGACTCCCGCGGATCTGCGCACCGCCACCGGCGCACAGGATCTCGAAGAGGCGTTCCTGCGCCTGATCCTGCAGCAGTCCGACACCGCGACCGACCGAAAGGTGCTCGCCTGATGTCCATTTCACTCACCCTGGCCACCACCGCCCGGGTCCTGACCCAGGTCCGGCACGACCGCCGCACCATCGCCCTGGTCATCACCGTCCCCAGCCTGCTGCTGGCGCTGCTGCGCTACATCTTCGTGGACCGTCTGGACATCTTCGACCAGATCGGCCTGATGCTGCTCGGCATCTTCCCCTTCACCTCGATGTTCCTGATCACCAGCGTCGCCATGCTCCGCGAACGCGTCAGCGGCACCCTAGAACGCCTACTCAGCACTCCCCTGCACAAACTCGACCTGCTCTTCGGCTACGCCATCGCCTTCGCCGCCCTGGCCGCGATCCAAGCCAGCATCGCCTGCGCCATCGCCTACGGCCTGCTAGACCTGCGCACCCAAGGCAATATCGCCACGGTCCTACTGATAGCGGTCAGCACCGCCATCCTCGGCTGCTGCACCGGCCTGCTCACCAGCGCCTTCGCCCGCACCGAATTCCAGGCCCTGCAATTCATGCCCGCGATAGTCTTCCCCCAAATCCTGCTCTGCGGCCTAATCTGGCCCCGCTCGGACATGTCCACCCCCCTCCAACTCGCCAGCGACATCATGCCCCTGCGCTACGCCGCCGAAGCCATGAGCGAGGTCGGCACCTTCCCCCTCCCCACCACCACCCTCTGGCTCGACCTCCTCATCCTCGCCCTCTTCGCCATAGCCACCCTCCTCGGCGGCGCCGCAACCCTCCGCCGCCAAAGCAACTGACCGCAACCATGTCCCGCGAGCACACCCAGCTCTAGGGTTGGGAAAGCTCAATGGCGTATCGAGGCGATCATGAACGGCGGCGGATTGTGAGTGCGTTGACGCAGGAACCATGGCGCGCACGCCACGTCGAACTGACGCCCGAGCAAGTCGAAGTGAATCGTCGCGAAGCCGAGAAGCTCCTGGGTCGCAAGCTCCCCGATCGCCCCACCCCAGCAACCGACAAGCCCGACTGACTGCCTCGCCCGCACCACCAATCAGTCGGCGTGCAGGCGACGGGCTATCGCGGCCCGGTGCTCCTCGATGGTGACGGTTTCGGCTCGTCCACCCGCCCGCAGGATCTGCTCGGCCTTCGCCAAAACCTCGAACCACGAGCCTGGTGAACGCGATTCCATCACCGCGATGTGCTGCCACTTGTTCAGAAGATCTGTCACGGCGTGCAGATCGACTTGCTCGCACACCAGATCCCACTCGCGATCGAACTCGGCAACCAATGTTGGGGTGAGCAACGCTCGAACCGCCTCCGCTTCAGCCACGGGGACCTGCGGGGTTGATTCATCGCGGGGTGCGACCATACGGACACGATAGTTGCTGGTACCGACCATATTCCGTGTTGAATGCCTTGCTCTTGGCAAGGTGGACTGTTCAGCGCGCCCAGGGGGCGATGACCGGGGGTTGGCCGGGGATCAGGCCCTGGCCGCCGACGGGGAGGACCACGATTGCCTCGAAGGGTTCGGGGTGCGGGTTGGCCATGGCGAATTGCTGGTGGGCGGGGACTATGAGGGCGTCTCCGGCTGTGACGGTGAGGATTTCGTCGTTCATGGTGACTTGTATCGAGCCGGAGAGGGCGATGAAGATTTCCTCGCGGTCCAGGGCGTGGGGTGGGGCGTCGACGCCGGGTTTGAGGGTGAGGCGCCAGGCGGAGTTCTCGGTTGATCCGCGGCTGGGGGCGGCCAGGCCGATGAAGGTCGCGTGGTCGTTGTCGAAGCGCGGGGTCTGGGCGGCGGTGATGAGTGGCATGACTCTCCTGAGAAAACTGTTGTGTGCGTGGACTATTGCGCCCAGGGCGGGCTCACGCGGTCGCCGCCGGGGGCTTGGGCGTAGGCGCCCACGGGCAGCACCGCCACCGCTTCGAACGGCTGATCGCCGGGAACACTGAGGTGAAAGACGGTGTGCGCGGGGATGACCAGGGCGTCCCCGGCGGTGAAATCGTGGGTGTCGCCGTCGATGGTCACCCGCGCCTGCCCCGACAGCGCGATGAAGATCTCCTCCCGCGACACAGCGTGCGCGTGCCCGGGGCTGCCCGCTTCGAGGGTGAAGCGCCACACGCTGTTCTCACTGGATCCCCGGCTCGGAGCGGCCAATCCGACGGCGGTCATGAGCGGGGCCTGGAAGGTGGGTGCGTCGGCGGATTTGATGAGTGGCATGCTCTACTCCTAGATGTTCAACCAAGGTGTTCAACTGTGGTGTACAACTTGAGTTGAACATATCGACACGAAGGGAGTCAAGGATGGATCTCGGCGTCCTGCTCGGACAGGCATACCAAGGATTCGTCCGGGAGCTACACGCCCACCTGGCCGCGCACGGCCACGAGGTACTCGGCGCCTCGTACGGCTACGTGCTGCGCACCCTGGCCGAAAACGCCCTCACCGCAAGCCAACTCGGCGAACACCTCGGAATCACCGCCCAGGGCGCGGCCAAGGTCGTCGACGAGATGGTCCGGCACGGCTACGTCGAACGCCACCCCGACCCCACCGACAAACGCGCCAAACTCCTACACCTGTCCGACCGCGGCCGCGACATGCTCGACACCGTCCGCGCATTCCACGCCGACTACGAACGCCGCCTGACCGCCCGCGCCGGCGCTGACCAGATCGCCAGCGTGCGCGCTGTACTCGGTGAAATCATCTCCACCGCAACACATTCCAGCGACACACGCGCCTTCCGCCCACTCTGAGGTACGCACCTTCGATCCACACCGGAGAGTCGACGCCTCGGAGCGCCGATATCCATCCGCTCATCGCCGATCGCGTGAGAGGAGGCGCGTTTTCGGGGACCTCACCCTGTCCGGGTGAGGTGGCGGGTCCGTGGACGAGCTGATCATGAGGATTCGACCCGTGTTCACCGACAGGAGCGTGCCCTGTGTGCCAGAACCCGAAGCCTGCCAGTCCCGCGACCATCGACACCAACCACGCCGCCACCGAGCTGTACGACATGGCCAACCGGCAGGATTTCACCGATGCCCAGCGTGGCTTGATCGCTCCGTTGCCGGGGCCGGTCTATTCCGACTCCGATCCCTCGAAGGTCGGTTTCGACCCGGCCGAGTTCGACTACCTGCGGGGCGACCCGCCGCCCCCGGACACGGTGAACCCGAGCCTGTGGCGGCAATCGCAGTTGATCACCATCGGCGGCCTGTTCGAGGTGACCACCGGCGTCTACCAGGTACGCAACAACGACATCGCGAACCTGACCGTCGTGGAGGGCCAGGACGGGATCATCGTCATCGACTGCATGGCCGGTGTGGAGAGTGCACGCCAGGGCATGAACATGATCCGCGAGCACGTCACCGACAAACCGGTGAAAGCCGTGATCTACACCCACACCCACGTCGACCACTACGGCGGAGTCAAGGGCGTGGTCTCGGCCGAGGACGTCGCCTCGGGCAAGGTACCGATCATCGCGCCGGGCCTACAGTTCGACAAATACGCCATCGGCGAGAACATCATCGCCGGAAATGCCATGTCGCGGCGCAGTTTCTACGCCTTCGGCGGACTGCTGCCACCGGGCCCGCAGGGGTTCGTCTCCTGTGGCATCGGCGCGGTCACCGCCCGCGATGTCACCATCTCCTACATTCCACCGACGGATCTGATCACCGAGACCGGTGCGCGCCGCGAGATCGCCGGAATCGAGTTCGAATTCCTCTACGCCCCCGACACCGAGGCCCCGGAGGAAATGCACATCTGGATCCCGCAGCTCAAAGCCCTGACCTGCGCGGAGAACGCCAACCACTCGTTGCACAACATCCAGACCCTGCGCGGCGCGCGCACCCGCGACGCCCGCAACTTCGCCCGCTACCTCGACGAAACCCTGCAACGGTGGGGCGACGAGGCCGAGGTGCACTACGGCCCGCACACCTGGCCGGTATGGGGCAACGAGAACGTCACCGCACTACTGGAATCCCAGCGCGACACCTACAAATACATCCATGACCAGGCGCTACGGCTGGCGAACAAGGGCTACACCCCGCTCGAGGCGGCCGAGGTGATCGAGCTGCCCGAAGTACTGGGCCGCAACTGGGCGAACCGCGGCTACCACGGCACCCTGCACCACGACGTGCGCGCGGTGTACACCAAGGAACTGGGCATGTGGGACGGCGACCCGGTCTCCCTGCATCCGCATCCTCCGGTCGAGGCATCGAAGCGGTTCGTCGAATTCGCCGGTGCGGACAGCATTCTCGCCGAAGGCCAACGCGCCATCGACGCCGCCGACTACCGCTGGGCCGCACAGATCCTGCACCCGCTGGTCTTCGCCCAGCCCGACAACCAGCACGCCAAGAACCTGCAAGCCGACGCGTACGAGCAGATGGGCTACCAAGCCGAAGGTCCACAGTGGCGCGGCGTATTCCTCTCCGCCGCACTGGAATTGCGCGAGGGCACCCAGCCCCCGCCGTACGCCACCGCCAGCCAGGACTCCATCCTGGCCATGCCGATCGACATCCTGTTCGACTTCGTCGCGGTCCACATCATCGGGGACAAGGCCGCCACCGCGGACCTACGCATCGACCTGCACTTCGCCGACGCGGACGAACAATGGACGATGTGGATCCGGCACGGAGTCCTCAATGCCCGCCCCGGCACCTCCGCGGACGCCCAACTGACCATCACCGGCCCGAAAGCGCTGATGGTCGCCGCACTACTCGAACCCGCCGCCGCAACCGGATTGGCCGAGGACGGGAAGATCACCCTCGACGGGGACACCGCGATTCTGGACACCTACGCCTCCCTGCTCGACGAATTCGATCCGGCCTTCGCCATCGTCACCCCATGAGCAACAGGTAGGTGTGGCGCGCCGGGCGATAGGCACCACCCGGCCCGGTGTGGTGCCTAGTTCACCCGTTTCGGATGAGCCTTCCCAGGTGAGGTGGATCGCAGACTCTCGACATAGCCGCCACGAGTTTCACCGCGCGACCGGGCCGATACGAACGGAGCCGATGGCATGGACGCCGAGCATCCGATCCGTGCATTGAACGAGACCGAACGCGAGGAACTCACCCGGCTGCGTCGCGAATCCGCGGCGCGGCACGGCTCGCCGGGCGAACGGGGCGACGCGGTCGGCGTCGCACCGGGGCGGCGGTATCGGGTAGCGCGCTGGACCGCGACCACCGTACTGGTGATTCTCGTTGCCCTGCTGGGTCTTTCGTCGGTCCTGGCGCGATTCGTCAACTCCGAGCTGCTCGATACCGATCGCTATGTGACGACGGTGACGCCGCTGGGATCGGATCCGGCGCTGCGCAGCGGGCTCACCAACCGGGTCACCGACGCGATCATGACCCGCCTGGACGTGGAATCCATTACCGCGCAAGCGCTGACCGCCATTGCCGACAACGCCCCGCGCGTCCCGTCCGCCATTGTCGGCCTGGCTCCGCTGGTCCAGGAGCAAGCCCGGCAATTCGTCTCCGAGACAACCGAATCGGTGCTGGCCTCGGATGATTTCGAGGCGCTGTGGATCCAAGCGAACCGGCGCGCGCACCAGGGCGTGGTCGCGGTGCTGAACGGCGATACCCCCGCCGCGGTCGGCATGGACGCGGACGGCACCGTGAGCGTGTCACTCGGTCCGATCATCGACCGAGTGCGTACCGCGTTGACCGCGCGCGGTTTCACCTTCGCCGAGCGGGTGCCCGCGATCGACGAATCGTTCGTGCTGTTCCGAGCTCCGGAATTGGTCACCGCACAGCGGTGGGTGGCGCTGCTCGATCGCGCGGCCGGTGTCCTACCGTGGCTCACGGTGCTCGTCGCGGCGGCCGCGGTCTGGGTTGCGCCCAAAGGCGCTCGCCGACGGGCGTTTTCGTGGGTGGGTGGTGCGCTCGGCCTTGCCATGCTGGTGCTGGCGATCGCGCTCGGCATCGGACGAGCGGAATACCTGCGCGCGATACCAGCGGACGTGCTCGCCCAACCGGTGGCCGCGACCCTGATCGACACGGTGCTGGTGCCGTTGCGGACCACGATGCGCGCGGTATTCGTACTGGCGATGGTGATCGCACTGGCGGGATACCTCAGCGGATCCGCGCGCGGCGCGGTCGCGATCCGCACCGCGTACGCGCGGGCGATCGGCGTGCTGCGCTCGCGGCGCGCCGCGCGGGAACCCGGTGCGGTCGCAGTGGCCCTGGGCCGATTCCGGGGCCCGTTGCGGGTGCTGATCGTGGCTCTCGCGGCGATCACCCTGATCTTCTGGCGGTACCCGACCGGGCTGGTGGTGATCGTGACGGCAGTCATCGCGGCAGCGGCGTTGCTGGTGCTGGAAGTGACGGCTGTATCGGCACCCGACGATGCGCGCGCAGCGGCGCGCACGGAAAAGGTTGAGTCACAGTCGATCTGATACGTCGGCTACGCCATCGGGACCGCGAAGGAAGCGGCCAATGAACATCTCATCATCGGCGAACGCCCGAACGATGGCCGCCGCACCGACGATGACGATCGACATCACGAAAAGCCAACTGACAGAAGTGAATGCCAGGCCCAGGGACCCGAAATGCTGTTGTGCGTTCGCCGTGATCCGCGGCAGGGCGACGCGACCGGCCGCGTGCACCGCCGTCAGGCCCACCGCGGTCAATGCACCGGTGACCCACAGCAAGCGGCCGGTCAACGCGCCCTTGGTCAGCAGGAACGCCGCGAACGTCCAAACCAGCGTCCACACGACCAGTTCGCCAATCACCGCGAGCGGAAACCCGACATAGTGCACATGTGACAGGTCGCGGGTCTGCCCGACCAGCCCGACCGACAGTGCCACCGCCAGCAGCGCCGCGAGCCATCGCCACGCATCGCGCGGGCCCATCGACGGCACCTGCCACACCGCGCCGTACACCCGGCCGAGCGCGCGGGCGAAGGAGGTGCCGCTGAGCACCACCATCAGCAGGCCGACCACACCGAACGCGGCGAACGACGGATCCGAGGTGTCCGCATCGGGCGCGGCCAACGTCTTTGTGCTGAAACCGAACTGGTCACTGATCGTCTCCGCGCCGGTATGCCACCCGCTGAACACCGACGCGGCGATGATCACCGGCAGCACCGAGGTGAACATCTGGGCCGCGAGCGCCAAGGCCCGATCCACGAGCTGGATCTCGACCAACCCGTGCACCACCCGCGCCACGGTCCGGCCGGGGCGTGTGTCGCGCAACCAGCCGCCGACCGCCGCGGTACGAAACTCGGCGGCCCGCTGCGCCAACGACATTCGCGATCTCATCGAACGCACGAGGGATCACCCGCCGCGCCGGCGGTTACGGCCAGCACCAGTCCAAGGTGGCCGATCCGGGTGTGGGGATGTGCACGCAGATGGTGATCGAGATGTAGGGCGCGTCCACGTACGTTCTGCCGGGCTGGTTCACCGTTGGCGCGGGCTGATCCGCGGACGCGGGCGGTGCGGCGAGTGCGACGAGCGGGACGGCGATCGCGGCGCCCACCGCCGCACGGGCGATTCCAGCGAACATGTCGGCCACTCCTTCGGATCGAGAATCATTGGGGTTATAGGCATTTCAACCACTCGCGAGTCGCCGCTGCGCCCTACTCAGGCGAGCAATCGAGCTTTGGCGGCGGCGAACTCCGCATCCGAGAGCGCGCCGGAAGCGTGCAACGAGCCCAGTTTCTCGAGCCGGGCGACCAGATCGTCACCGGCGTCCGGGGACGCCGCGGCCGGTGGCACCTGGTAGACCGGGGCCTGCTGATAGGCCGGGGCTTGCTGCGCCGCGAACGCCTCCTGTTCGGCCGTCCGTTGCTGCGACCGCCGGTTGACCGCGTTCGCGGTGGCGCTGGCGGTACCCGCGACGACCGCGGTGCGGGCCACGGTTCCGAGTAAGCCGGGTCGGCCGATTCGGCCTCTGCGCATGATCATGTGCGGCAACCTTTCTCACGGGATGGCCAGGGCGGCCTCGATGGTGTCGTGCGGGACCTGCACATGCAGCGTGACTTCCCCGCCCGCGGCGGTAACCGCGTCGGCGAGTCCGCGGGCCCAGCTCTGTTCGTAGACCACCACGACCGCCGAGGTTCCCGGGCGCAAGGTGTCGCGCACCAGGTCCAGGTCGTCGTCGCTGATCACCTCGCGCACGTCCACGCTCACCCCGGCCAGGCCGAGCTCTTCGAGGGGCTCATCGATCTCCACCTCGGTGAGGGAGCCGTCGAGATCCTTCGACAGATAGATCAGGTCCAGCACCGTGACGTACCCCCGATCGACGACCTCGCTCAGCGCGGCCCGCACCGCCGCGTCGACACGCGTGCCGGGAAAGGTGAGCACGACCAGTTCGACCGGTCCGGGATTCGATGATTCGGTCATGGCGCTGATGCTGTCAGCGCCTCACCACCTCCCACCTCACCCGAAACGGATGAAGGACATCACTGCCCATCCCGCCCATGACCGGCGTGTGATAGGCATCGGCACTCGATTTCACCCGGAACGTGTGAGCAGCGCGGCGTGCGCACCGGCCTACCGTGCCCGGATGGGCAGCGTCCTGGGTGATCTACTCCCGCTGGCGGTGGGTGTGGCGATTTCCCCGATACCGATCGTGGCCGCCATTTTGATGATCCTGTCGAGCAACGCTTCCGGGTCCGGAACGGGGTTCGCGCTCGGCTGGGTAGCCGGTATCGCGGTGGCGACCACGGTGTTCGTCGCACTGTCCGGCCTGTCGGGCGGCTCCGGCGACCGGGAACCCTCGACCGCCGCGTCCTGGGTCAAGGTCGGGCTGGGCGTGGTGTTGCTGGCTTTGGCCGTATCCCAGTGGCGCAAACGCTCCGATGAGCAGCCGCCGGGATGGATGCGCGCCATCGACGAGCTCACTACGGGCAAGGCGGTGGGGCTGGGTCTGCTGCTGTCGGCGGTGAACCCGAAAAACCTGCTGCTGTGTGTCTCCGCGGGTGTGACCATCGGATCCAGCTCGCTCGATGCGGGCGGGAAATCGGTGGCCGTCGTGGTGTTCACCGTCTTGGCCGCCGCCAGCGTGCTGGTGGTCATCCTCGGCTACGCGGTGGCCGCGGACCGCCTGCGCGAGAGCCTCGATGCCACCCGGCGGTGGCTGCAATCCAACAATCACGCGGTCATGGCAATCGTGCTGCTGGTGATGGGCGCGGTCGTGATCGGCAAGGGTGTGGGCGGTCTGTGAACGACACGAGCGGTCGACGACAGGATGGACGGTAGCCGATGACGACGTGGCCGGTGTTCCAGTCTTTGCAGGGCTACCAGTCCAAGTGGCTGCGCCCCGACCTCATCGCGGGCCTGACCGTGTGGGCGGTCATGGTGCCCGAAGCCCTGGCCTACGCCTCGATCGCGGGGGTCCCGCCGGTCGCGGGACTGTACGCGGCACTGCCCGCACTGGTGCTGTACGCGCTGGCGGGCAGTTCGCGCCATTTGATCGTCGGGCCGATGTCGGCGACCGCGGCCTTGTCCGCGGCGATCATCACTCCGCTGGCGGGAGCCGACAGCGGCCGCTATATCGCCCTGACCACCGCACTGGCCATCGCGACCGGACTGGTGGGGCTGCTGGCCGGACTGATCCGGCTCGGATTCGTGGCCGCGTTCATTTCCGAACCGGTCCTCAAGGGGTTCATCGTCGGCTTGGCGCTCACGATCATCATCGGCCAGGTTCCGAAGCTGCTCGGCATCCACAAGCATGAGGGAAACTTCTTCCAGCAGGCCTGGGGAGTGCTGACTCATCTGGGCGAAACCAATTGGCGCGCACTGCTTGTCGGCGGCATCGCGCTGGCGGTGGTGCTGGGGCTGCGGCGCTGGTTACCGCTGGTGCCGGGGTCACTGCTGGCGGTGCTGCTGGGCATCGCCGCCGTCGCGGTGCTGCACTTGGACGATCACGGCGTCGCCATTGTCGGGCACATCGATTCGGGTCTGCCCGCGGTGGGATTGCCCGGCGGCGTGGGCCTGCACGATTACCTCGACCTGCTCGGCCCCGCGGTCGGTGTCGTGCTGATCGGTTTCGCCGAAGGGCTCGGCGCGGCGAAAACGTATGCGGCCAAAGCCGGTTACACCGTCGACGCGAATCGGGAGTTGCTCGGGCTCGGCGCGGCCAACCTCGGATCCGGGCTCGCCTCGGGAATGGTCGTGAACGGCAGCCTGTCCAAGACCGCGGTCAATGGATCGGCCGGGGCCAAAACACAATTGAGCGGACTGACCGTCGCGGCGCTGACCGTACTGACACTGCTGTTCCTGACCGGGCTGTTCGAGAAACTGCCCGAGGCGACCCTGGCGGGCGTGGTGATCGCTGCGGTGATCGAACTCGTCGACATCGCCGCCCTGCGCGCGCTGTACCGGGTCTGGACCGAACGCCTCGGCAGTATCTACGGCCGCGCCGCACGCGCGGACTTCATCGGCGCGGTGGCCGCGATGGCCGGGGTGCTGCTGTTCGACACGCTTCCCGGTCTGCTGATCGGCATCGGCATCTCCATGCTGCTGCTGGTGTATCGCGCCTCCCAGCCCCATGTGGCACAGCTGGCCGAACAGGGGTCGCTCTGGCTGGACGCGCAACGACATCCGGATCTGCCACTGCGGCCCGATGTGGTGGTGGTGCGGGTGGAATCGGGACTGTTCTTCGCCAATGCCGACTATGTCCGCGAGCGCATCGAGCAACTGTGCACCGAGCGCACTCGGCTCGTGGTCCTGGACGCGGAGACCTCACCGTCCATCGACGTCACCGCCGCCGCGATGCTGACGGCCTTGCGCGACAGCCTTGCTCGACGGCGCATCGATTTCCGCATCGCCCGCTCGATCGGGCAATTCGGTGACGAACTGGGTTCCACCGACAGCAGCACACTGATCTCGGCGGTGTATCCGACGATCCGATCCGCGATCGCCGATCTCGCCGCGGGCCCCGAACCCGGTGGCGGCGAGCGCGATTCGACGACGAGATGACGGCGAGACCAGGAGTCGAGCATGGGTGAGCTACTGCTGGAACTACTTCCGGAAATGGTGGGGTTGCTCATCACCCCGGGCGCGGTGATCGGATGCATCCTGCTACTGCACTCGCGGGCGCCGATTCCCAATGCCGCGGCGTTCGGCGCCGGATTTCTCGTGGTCTATTCGATGATCGCGCTCGCGGCGCTACTGGGCGGGGCGTCGGATCCGGGAGCGACCTCACCGGAGGTCTCACACGGTGCCGGGCTGGCGGTCGGGCTGCTGTTCCTGGCCATCGGCTGCTGGATGGCGTTGCGTAAACCGCCACAGGTCGCCAAGCGACCTCGCCTGCTCCTGGAACTCGACACCGCCGGCCCGCCGAAGGCTTTCGTCATCGGCGTCGCCCTGGCGGTGATCAACCCGAATCTGTTCATCATGATCGCGGCGATGAGCACGGTGTCGAGCTCACACGTCGGCACGGCGGCCGCCTTGATCACCACACTCGCCCTGTTGCTGGCCGCCTCGCTGGACTTCCTGATCCCGATGATCGTGTTCGCCGCGCTCGGCGAACGCGCCCGCACCGGACTCGATCGCGCCGAGTCCTGGATGCTCGGCCACAGCCGCGCCTTATCGCTGGCGGTGCTGTTCGGCTTCGGAGCGCTGTTCACCGTGCGCGGCCTGGTGAATCTGAGTTGAGAAATGCCCGCCGCCGAAGGTCGAATTCGGCGGCGGGCGTGATGCTTAGCGGTGGTTCATGCCAAGGCTTTGGCCTTGAGATGATCGAATTCCTGCTGGGTGATCGTGCCGTCGGCCAGCAGCCGTTTGGCGTCGGCGATCTGAGCCGCCGGACTGGTTCCCGCGGTGTCGCGGATGTAATCGGCCTGTGCGGCTTGCATCTGCCGGGCCGCTGCCTCCGACCGTTCCTGCATGCCGCTGCCGCGCACGATGAGGTACACCAGCGCGGTGAGCATGGGCAGGAAGATCAGGAAGATGATCCAGACCGCCTTCACCCAGCCCGAGGTCTGCCGGTCACGGAACAGATCGCCGATGATGTAGAACAGCAGCAGCAGGTACGCGATGAACGCGAAGCTCACGATGATGAGCCAGATTGCGTCCCAGAACGACATGGTGCACCTCGATTTGCGTCGGCGGTATACCGCCCGGTGTGGGGCGATCCGGTCACGGTATTGCGCGGCGCGCGGTCGAGGGCTCACCCGATTCGGGTGAAGCAGACACCGCCCCAGTGGAATTGCCGCCGACCGGACCGGGCGCACTGCTGATCAACGCGCTCACCCAACGTGTGGTCGGGTCGATATCGAGCAACAGGGCCCGCACGAGCAGGGTGAGCGGAATCGCCAGCAGCGCCCCCAACGCGCCGAGCACCCAGGTCCAGAAGATCAGCGACAGGAATGTCACGGTGACACTGAGGCCGACCGCGTCTCCGACATACTTGGGCTGAATGATCGACTGGATGACGAAGTTGATCACGCAGTACACGACGATCACCCAAATCATCAGTCGCGGTCCACCTTCGAGCAGAGCCAGCAGCGCCGGAGGCACCAGCCCCACCACGAAACCGATGTTCGGAATGAAGTTCGTGATGAACGACAGCACCGCCCACAGCAGCGGGAGCGGCACCCCGAGCCACCACAGCGCCAACCCGTCCGCCACCGCGACGATCAGCCCGAAAACTGTTGACACCAGCAGATACTGGCGCGTTCCGGATGCGAAAGAGCCCAGCGCGTAAGCGATGTCGGGCCGCACCTGATCGACGATCTCGATCCGCCGCCCGATCGACATGCCGTCGAAGGCCATGAACAACAGCAGCGCCAGCACGAACGCCAGGTTCGACAGCACCCCTGTCAGCCCGCGCAGCGTGGATTCCAGGACGGACAGCAACTGCTGAAAACTCAAGCCACTGAGCAGATCGTGGATCTGGTCCCTACCCACACCCCATCCCGAGAGTGTGGAGCGAAGCCCGCCGAGCAGATCGTCGAAACGTGTTGAATAGTCCGGTAATTCGGTAGCCAGCTGGGCTACCGAGACCACCAGTACCGCGAGCAGCCCCACCACGATCGCGTACGCCGCGATCAGCGCCACCAGCATGCCCAGCCAGGCCGGCCAGCCGCGGCGGCGCAGGTACGACTGAATCGGCTGGACCGCGACGGTGAGCATGAGCGCCAGGAACACAGGTCCGATGATCGATGCGAACACCTTCATGCCCGCGATCGAGATCACCATGCTCGCGGTGGCCAGCAGCACGATCAATCCGCGCGGTATGGACCAGGGAACCCGCACGGCACCGGGTTCGACTGAGTCAGCGTCCGGCACCCTGGCCCACCTCCCGCTCAAAGGTTGCTGACCCTCATCCCCGGAGCGATAACGGCGACTCCGGTCCGAGTGCCGCACCGCGTGGATCCGCTCGTCCGACCGTCCGGGAATGTCGAGCGCATCGGACCGCAAACGCTAGGTCGACATGTGCGGATATCCCTTCACCCGTTTCGGGTGAAGTTTCGGACACACTCCTGTCGGGTGTCCAATATGGGCGATTGACTCCGATAACGTGCCTTGTCGAGGGCCATAGACCGCTATCGGACCGCCGCAGGAGCCACGATGACCGTTTCCCACAGTCGAAGACCGGCAAGGCGACCGGGCCAGTCTTCGACGACCGGAGACGGAATCCCGACACTGGCCTTTTCCGCGGTGCCCCGACGCCGCCAAGTGGCGCAGCTGAATGACGCGATAATCGACTCCGACGAGAACGTGCTGCTCATTTGCTCTCCCGTCGGAACCGGCAAAACCGTACTGCTGACCCAGTGGGTTTCCCAGCACTCTCCACGAGCCTTCCCCGGAGGCGTGGCATGGGTGACCCTGATCGATGGGCCGCACTCGACCCCGACCGTATGGCAGCGCCTGCGCGCGGAATGGGACCTGCCCACCCCGGCCCGGGGCCTGTTGACCACGCCCCTGAGCGAAGCCGCGGATCTCGCCGACGCGCTCACCGAACGCAACCTGTCGACCCTGCTCGTCATCGACGACGCACATCTGGCCACCGATCCGGTGACCCTCGCCGGTCTCGAGCATTTCCTCCTGCACGCCCCCGCATGCGTGCGCATCGTTCTCTCGGCCAGATTCGACCCTCCCATCCGCTGGCACCTGCTGGAACTGAGTTCGCAACTGCGCCGATGGTCCGCGCAGGATCTCGCGTTCTCGGCCGCCGAAGTCCAGCAGCTGTGCCGCGAACAGCATTGCGCGCTCGACGAATCCGGTGTCGAGGCGCTGATGGACCTCACCCGCGGCTGGGCGGCGCTGGTGCGTATCGCCGCGATCTACCTCTCCTCACGACGCGAGGAGCCGGCCCAGGCCCTCGCCGCGCTCGCCACGCTGCCCAGACCGGTCTCCGATCTGCTGGCGGGTGAGCTCATCAGCACCCTCTCCCCCGGATTGCGCCTATTCCTCACCTACACAAGCATTCCCGCCGAATTCACCGAGGAGCTGGCCGACAGCCTGATCGGCGGCGGCACGGCCCAGTGGATGCACGAACTCAGCTCACTGAACTATCCACTCACCAGTGTGCGGCGGGACGGCAGCACCTGGTTCGTGTTCCACCCCATGCTGCGCACGTACTTTCGGGCCGAACTCAACCGCCTGGGCACCGAAATCGCGGACGAGCTCCAGCTGCGGACCGCCCTGTACCTGCAGTCGATCGGCGAAATCGCCGCGGCGCTGCCCCATCTGCTGGCCGTGGCGCGCGAGCAGCCGCTGCGGGACTTCGTGAACGAACACGCCTTGGCCTTGACCGTCGCAGGACTGGGTGCGCTGCTGTTCGACGGATTGGCCGCAATGGACGCCGGATCGCTCTCGGACCCGTTCGTACGATTACTCCATGTCGTGGACGCGTTGAGCCGGACCGACCTCGCCACCGCCCGCGCCTACCACGACGCCTTCGAACAGGCTCGCACACAAGCGAGTTCGCTGGTTCACACTGACACTCTCACCGCCCTCACCCGTGCCGTCGATATCGAGCTGGCCATGGCCACGGGCACCTTCTCCGGCACCGAGGACACCGAAATCCCCACCGCGACAGGCCAATCGGATGTGGATTTCTACCTCGCCGTCGAATCCGCCACCGCGCTGTTGGCAACCGGCGACGTGCCCGAGGCCGAACGCAGGTTGCGGGCGGCCATCGCGGTGGCCGATCAGCGGGCGCACCCGCGACTGCGATTGCGCGCCCGCACTCGCCTGGCACTGAGCGCGGGCCTCGACGGCAGCCTCACCGCCATGCGCCAACGTGCCGAAGCCGCACTGGAATTCGCACAGGAACAGCACTTGGACGACACCGCCGAAGCCGCGCACGCGGCGGCGATCGCGGGCTTGGGCGCGTATCTGCAGGGCGAGCATTCCGGTATCGCGTCGCTGAGTTCCGTGCGGTGGGAGCAGCAGCACTTCGACGGATCGACAGGTCCACTCGGGGGCTGGCTCGCCCATATCGTCGCCGTGCTGACCTGCGCCGACAGCACTGACGATCCGAGCCGGGACGCCGAGACGCTGCGACACGAATTCGGTCGACTGCTCGACACGCATCCGGCCACCAACAGCGGCGGGTTGATCCCCTTCGTGGTGTGGCGATTGCTGGCGGTGTCGCAGACCTACGAGGCGCAATTGCTGGTCGATCAAGCTCGCACCGTGTACGGCGACTCGCCCGAGGTCATGGTGGCCCAAGCCGCGCTCGAGGCGGCGGCCAATCGCTCACGGGCGGTGCTGGACCTCGTTCGGCCCCTGCTCGACCCGGCCGCGCCCACCCATCCGGTCCACGCGGTGACCGCGTGGCTGCTGCACGCTCGCGCGCACCACGAATTGGGTGCGGTGACCCATGCACGCGAAGGCATGGAGAACGCGCTACGTCGTGCCGCGCCCGAAGGCATCGTGCGACCGTTCCTGGACGTCGGCGGCGCGCTCGAGCTGTTGGACGCCTTCGCCGGCAGCCTCGCCCACCAGGACGGCTTCGCCGCGTTCATTCGCCGACATCCCCTGGTGCACAGACGTTCTCGGCATCCCGCGCTCACCGACACCGAACTCAAGGTGCTGCGGCAACTGCCGTCCGCACGCACCACCCAGCAGATCGCCGACGATCTGGGGGTCTCGATCAACACCGTCAAAACCCATCTGCGCGGCATCTACGCCAAGCTCGGCACCAACTCACGCGTGCAGGTCATGGCCGTGGCTCGCCGCAGCGGCCTGCTCTGAACCTCGCCGAGTCCAATTCACCCGTATCGGATGAAGCTCCCCCGCGCACGGTGCGCGCAGACTCCCACACGAGCAGAGCTCGGGTGGCTCGCCGACGCCCGAACCACACGCGTGGCGGGAAAGCGAGGTCCATGGCCGATGTCGACGAGATACCAGTTCGTGGTCGAGGGTGAGCTGTCCGACCGCGCGCTGGCGGCGTTTCCCGACCTGTCGTGGACCCCTCCGACGCACGGCACGACCACGCTGTTCGGCGCGGTCACCGATGCCACCGCGATGCGGGGCATCCTGGCGCGTCTGGACAACCTCGGATTGACCCTGCTGGAGATGCGCCAACTACCCGACTGAGGAGAGCGTCATGGATCTGCTGGCACCGCGCAGCCAACGCCGAACCCTCGACGAGCTGCACGATCGGCTCGATTTCACCGTCGGGGATACACGCTCGAAGCGGTCGGCGTTCTGGATCATGCTCACCCTGTCGAGCGTCATCGCGATCTCCGGCGTCATCGGCGATTCCACCGCCACGGTGATCGGGGCGATGATCGTGGCGCCACTGTCGGTCCCCATCCTGGGTGTGGCCCTCGGAATCGCCACGGGCAGAGCGACTCTCGTCGGTCGCAGCCTGCTGCTGGTCGCGATGGGAATGCTCTTGGTAATCGCGGTCGGATACCTGTTCGCGCAGGTGCTGCCCAATCCGACGAATGTGCTGTCCAATTCCCAGGTGCTGGGCCGCACCTCACCCAAGCTGATGGACCTCACCGCCGCGCTGGCCACCGGACTGGTCGGGGTGATCGCGATGATCCGCCGCGATGTCGGTGACGTGCTGCCCGGTGTGGCCATCGCGATCTCGCTCGTACCGCCGCTGGCCGTGGTGGGGGTGTGCCTGGGCTCGCACGCGCCGTCCCTGGCGCTGGGCGCGTTCATCCTGTTCGCCTCCAACATGATCGCGATGATCATCACCGCCACCGTCGTGCTCGTCGCCACCGGATATGCCCACGACGCGGGCGTGGGCGAGGCCCGCCGGGGCCGGGTCTACGCCGTCCTGGCCGCGGCGCTGGCACTGGTCGCGGTACCGATGGTGGTGAATTCGCTGTCGTCGCTGTGGGCCGATCGAATCGCGAACGCCACCCGCGAATGGCTGACCGACGTACCGGGCGCACAGGTCACCGAGGTGACCCTGCACAGCGATACCGCGACCGTGAACGTGCTCGCACCAACCGATCTGCCTGCGGTCGAGCAATTGCAACGCAAGGTCGACGATATCGTGCCGTGGAATCCGCGCGTGGTCATCGTGCACACCGTCGGCAGCCGGACCGAAAACCGGTGACCCCCGGATCCCAACTCATCCGAATCAGGTGAGGCGCACCGCGTGACACGTCGGTGACAGTGGCCCTATCGCCCGATTCGGAAAGGTGCTGTCATGAGTGAACCGGTCGCCGCGCATCCCGTTCGTCAGGGTTTCGCGTTCGGAATCTCCTTCGCCGCAGGCACATTGCTGCTCGCTGTCGCGGCCATGTCCATCCTGCAAGGGATTTCAGCCGTCTCCGACGACGGACTGTTCGCCGAAGTGCACAATTACTCCTACCGCCTCGATCTGAGCACCTGGGGCTGGATCCACATCGTGGTCGGCGCACTGCTCGCCGTCGCGGCGCTGGGCCTGATCATGGGTGCGGTCTGGGGCAGGATGTTCGCCATCGGCCTGGCCGCCCTGTCGATGGTTCTGAATTTCCTCACCCTGCCCTACGCCTCCTGGTGGGCGGTCGTGCTCATCGCCCTCGACGCGGTCGTCATCTGGGCCGCGGCGACGTGGAATCCCGAAATCGTCTGAGGGACGGTCAGATCCGATAGAGAATCCCGAGTTCATCGGCGACGAATGTCGAGCCCCTATTGCGCGCGACCCACATCTGGCCGAGGGCGAGATTGCGTTCGTAGACGAGTCCGGCCTGCCTGCCGTACGCGTCGGCGAAGCTCGGGACCTCCAGCTGCATACCCGTCAATCCCAGGTCGCCCTTGGGGTTCTTGCCGATATACGGCCAGCCCACGGCGGTGATCAGGACCCGCCCGCCGGGGTTCAGGATTTTGGCCGAATTCGCCAGCACCGCCATCAGCAGCTTCTGATTATCGGTGCTCGACGCCAGATACGACGACATGCCGGGGTCCTGACTGTTGCCGTAGGTCCCGGTGTGCGGATTGCGGAACACGATCAGATCCCACCCCCCCGATGGAGTAGTGGCCGGTGGCATCGGTGTCGAATCCGACTGCGACACCCGCGTTTCCGAGAGCCTGAACGTTGGTGGTGACCGCGTCGCCGTACACCTTGCGCAGTTGGCTCTCACTTCGCAGCTCGGTGGCCAGCACATCGTCACTGGGCTCGGGATGCGCCGCATCGACCGGCTGGAAGGGCCCGTACCCCAGCTGTTGTTTGATGAAGGACAGGGTCTCGATCACATTGGCGAAGTTGCCGCAGCCGTAGAGAAGGATGCGCATGGTGATTACCCGCGATTCTGCATATCGTGTGCGCTCCGGCACCACGCCGGAAACCGCTCGCTCATTGCAGGAACGAATACCGTTGTGCCGCAGCGAATTCGGAGCCACACGGCATAACGGCCGGTCGGAATGTCCGGCACACGATGCGCGAATTTCCGTGGAACTACGCCTGTCCGGGTGCGAGGTCATTGAGCAGGCGGCCGAGTTCCGCGGGCGCCTGGATATGCCCGAGGTGGCCTTGGTCGGGTAGTTCATGGATGCCGGCATGGGCGATGCGCCGCCGGACATCGTCGAACGAGGTGCCGTATGGGGCCGTGCCGCGATTGTGCTCTCCGATGATCAAATCCACCCGCGCCGCCCGTCGTGCCAGCGCGTCCGGCACCGGCGTCGTGTTGATCACGGTCATCTCGGCGTACAGCGATTCGCTCAGGCGACGCAGGCTCGCCCAGCCGTCGCGATCGGCCCGCAGGGCATCGACCTGCGCCGCGGGGAATCCGGAGATCTGCCGGTTCACGATCTCCACACAGCGGTCCCAGTCCTGGCGTTCGGTGGCGTCCTTCAATGCCGGTAGCGCGTGGCCGCCGAACGGTCGCATCACCGGCTCGTAGGCGATCACCTGGCGCATCGGACGATCGTCGGCGGCCAGCAATACGATCAGGGCGCCGTAGCTCCAGCCGAAAAGGGTTGCCGGAGTCCCGAGTTCGTCGATCACCAGGTCGAGGTCCGCGAGTTCGCTCCGCATCGAGTACTCGTCGGTCAACGGCCCGGAGGGGGCGCGGCCCCGGCGGTTCACGACCGCCACCGACGGCCAGGCGTCGACAGCGCGCGCGACGTGACGCCAGGCGTGCGCGTCGGTCATCACGCCGGGGACCACCACCAGGCCGGGAGTGTCCGGATCCCCGTAGATATCGACGACCACCCGACTGTGGGCCCCGGTCGGCAGTATTTTCTGAATCGATCGCTCCATAATTTGATTATGGATCAAATGCTCTACAATTGGTAGTCATGCCCGAGCGACACCGTGGACGCCCACGTGCTTTCGACCGCGACGACGCGGTTCTCGCGGCGGCCCGGCTGTTCTGGCGCCGCGGCTATTCCGGCACCTCGACCCGAGATCTGACCACCGCGCTCGGGCTGTCCACCTCCAGCCTCTACGCCGCCTTCGGCAGCAAAGCCGGACTGTTCGAGGAAGCGGTCCGCACCTACGCCGAGCGCTACCGGGAGATCCATCAGCACGCCGTCGCCGAGCCGACCTTCCGATCCGTACTCGATCGCCTGCTGGTCGACTCCGTTCACGAATTCACCCAGCCCGACGACGCGCACCCCGGATGCCTGATCAACAGCGCCGTAATGATCGACAGCACAAGCACACTCGACACCAGCGCCTATATCGCCGAACTCCGCCACGCCAACCACCTGACCCTCCTCGCGCGGATCGAGCAGGCGATCGGTGACGGCGACCTGCCCGCCCACACCGATGCGACGGTCCTGACCGACCTCATCCAATCCATCTGGGACGGGTTGTCGGTCCAGTCCAACCTCGGCACGCCGCGCGAGAACCTCCTGGCGACCGCACACCTCGCCCGCGAACTGATCTGCCGGCAGATCACCGCACCGACCGCCTGACACCACGAAAGACCAACGGGCTGAACGCTGTTCGTGCACCGTTGCGCGATTGACTGATCCACCCACGCTGTGACCAGTAAGGAGCCATGCCATGGCCGCCGAGCCGTTCGAGGTCGGTATCACCGAAGCCGAGATCGCGGACCTGCGTGAACGATTGCGGCGCACCCGCTGGCCCGAACGCGAGCCGGTGCGGGACTGGTCCCAGGGCGTGCCGCTGGCGTACGCACAGGAGTTGTGCCGCAGTTGGGCCGAGGACTACGACTTCGGGTTCGCTTCGCGGTTGAATGTGTTCCCGCAGTACCGCGACACGATCGACGGGCTGGGCATTCACTTCCTGCATGTCCGCTCGCCGGAGCCGGACGCGTTCCCGCTCGTGCTCACGCACGGCTGGCCGGGGTCGGTGCTCGAGTTCCTGGAAGTCCTGGGCCCGCTGACCGATCCGCGCGCACACGGCGGCGACCCCGCGGACGCGTTCCATGTGGTCGCGCCGTCGTTGCCCGGATACGGCTGGAGCGATAAACCGTCGACAACAGGATGGGGCGTCACGCGCACCGCGCGCGCCTGGGACACGCTGATGGTCTCGCTGGGTTACGACCGGTACGGCGCGCAAGGCGGCGACTGGGGTTCGGCGGTATCCGGCGCGCTGGGCGAGGTGGCCGCCGAACGCGTCGCGGCCGTACACCTGAATCTGGGATCGGTGGCGGCGGGCACGTTCGGCGATCCGACGCCCGCGGAGCTGGCGAATCTGAAGGCCGAGAAGGAGTTCCAGCGCACCGGCCGGGGGTACTCGGCGATCCAGGCGACCCGTCCGCAGACCCTCGGCTACGGCCTCACCGACTCTCCGGCGGCGCAGGCCGCCTGGATCGCCGAGAAGTTCTGGGCGTGGACCGATAACAACGGTCATCCCGAGGACGCGGTATCGCGGCAGATCATCCTCGACGAGATCTCGGTCTACTGGTTCACCGCCTCGGCCACATCCTCGGCGCGCCTGTACTGGGAGAGCTTCGCCGACTTCCGCGCCAAGGTCACCGCGCCATCCGGGTTGTCGATCTACCCGCGCGATATCACCCGCCCGTCGCGGCGCGAGGCCGAACGACGGTTCACCGACCTGCGCTGGTTCGAGGAGCTACCGCATGGTGGCCACTTCGCCGCACTGGAGCAGCCGGACTCGCTGGTGGACCAGATACGCGGATTCTTCCGCCTGTTCCGCTGACCGCGTCGGCTCGTCAGCAGGAGCCGAGCCACCACCAGCCACCCGCCAGTTCCATTGTGGGGCAGATAGGTTCACCGAATCCGTCGTACGGTCCGGGTTCGGGTGTTCCGACGAAATGCCCGTAGCCGTACGCATCGTCGGGAATCCCGATGGAGTCGGGCACGAACCGCACCGGATGTCCCCCACTGGTGCCGATCACCGCCACCTTGCAGTTCGCCGACACGAAACACAGGTGATCGGGCAGCTCGACGCCGTAGTACTCGATGTCGCGATCGGTGGGCAACTCCATCGCCGCGATAGCGGAGAACGCCGGTCGCTCGAGCCAAAACCTGGTCCACGCGGTGGCTTTCATGTTGAAGAACAGAAAAACCGATCCGCCGAGCCCGATCAGCGCGAGTACCGCGGTCGCCACCAGCGGCCACCGCCGTGCATCACAGCTGGCCAGATACAGCGCGATCACGAACAAGGCCAAGATGACCAGGAACACCATCGCCAACAGTGGCAAGGCGAGTATCCAAAAGGTCGTGATAATCCAACCGCTATGCAGCGTCACGACAATCGCTATCGCGGCGAAGACGAAGGCGCACAAGGGGATAGCGGATAACCGTAGCTTTTCGGCGAACACGAAAGGAACCTATCGCTCCGATGTGCATGCACTGCGGCGGAATTGTGAGGATCCTGTGAGTGACCCCGTTCGTCGAAATTCCGTGGCCGCCAAGGGATCAGCCATGGTTCTCGGCGCGATCACCACCGTCGAGCGGCCTGGAACCTCAGCAGGCCGTGAAGTACTTCTTCAGCGTGTCCGGGGCACCATCGGACTTTGCCTTGGACCAGCACGTATCGTGCGGGAAACGGACGTAGTCCCGCCACGGACCCACGCTCGTGCGGGAGACGACTCGCTGACTGTCGCCCGGCACGTCCCACGACACCACCGCCCACAGCTCCTCACAGACCCTGACCTGCGTGGTCGCGGACCGCAGTCGCTGCTCGATATTGAGATCGTGCACGAAAGTCTGTGCCGCACAGGTCGGTACGGGTGCCGGATCCTGGAATCGCAACCGCCCGCTGACCGTCTGCCCCGCGGACTCCACGAACAGGGTATGCATCCCCTCCGGAACCGGATCGGTCCCCTTCGGGGCAACCATCCCGAACCGATAGCACCCCACCGGCATACCCTCGAATACCGCCTGCCCGGTCAAATCGGTGACGCCGTCCCAGTTCCCCACCTCGGAGGCACCCTCGGGCAGGTCCCGCTTGCTCACATCGCACGGCTCATAACGCCGAATATTCACCGGCACATAGGGAATCGCCGTTCCCCGCGGCGTCACCGTCTGCAACACCACGGTTCCGGTATTCACCCCGCCCGATTGCGGCCTCGTCGTCTCGCTCTTCGGCGCCGCCGAACCCAGTGGATCCGTCTCCGTACCAGTCGATTTCGAAGGAGCGCTCACCCTCGACTCACCTTGATCGGCCTCACATCCCGAGAGGGCCATCATCATCCCGATCGTCACAACAGCCTGAGCGAATCCCATCCCGCCGATTCTCATACCTATGACATCGCATCACCCCGATCATGATTAACCAGGCCGCCGCCACCAAAATCAGGGGTTTCACACTTCGAACGAAGTCTGCTATCGCCCGCGGGATGAGACGGCGGAGATATAGCGATCGACATACCGGCGTTGGATGATGCGCACAATCGGGCCACCAACGCGGGCGTACCACGCCCCACGCCGGGAGAAGGCCGCGACCACGCCGTAGACCGATCCATCGGCCGGGTCGAACTCGACGGTGAAGACTTCCTCCCCGATCAACGGATGCCCGGGAAGGGTGCCGTAGGCAAAGCCTTGACGGTTGACCTCGTCCACGACATAAACCACCCGGCAAGGGGCGGTAATCCTCACCGGCCCCCAGCTGAGGCGGACGGTGAGCTCGGTCCCGGGTTCCGCGGTAACGGTACTGGCCGAGTCGAAAACGCCTGCACCACGCTGCATTTGATAGGCCAGCACCCGCCCGGCGGCCTCGTCGAACGCAGACCTCCCCGCCCCGATCACGCGGCGGCGAACGAAATGACTGTAGCCCGACGGAAACTCCCCCCGGGTCGCCCCGACATCGGGGTACGTGAACCCGATCATGGCCTGCTCATACGACATCCCTACATCCTGGCCTTCCCGAGCGAACACCACCGAATCCCGTTCGGTGACAACAACCACCTGCACCCGTGCAACCGGGTCGACTCCGCCGGGTTGGGGACCCGGGGTGGCCGACGTGGCGGCAGGACCTGTGGTGCGATGAATTTCCATGGCGCACACCGTCGACACGGGTAATACGACAACCCGGAGGTACGTCATGACGATCGAGCACCTGTCCCGCGCAATCGATCAGCTGGGCACCCTCATCGCGGATGTGCGGCCGGAGCAGGCGGGCCTGCCGACACCGTGTGCGGCGTGGACTGTTCGTGACCTGGTCAATCACGTGGTCGACGAGACCCATCGCTTCGCCGAATCGGTGGCGACCGGGCAGCGCGGGCCCAGCGATGGCGATTATTTAGGGGCAGACTGGGATTCGGCGTTCACCAGGGCCGCGGCGACGCTGCGGGCGGCCTGGCAGGCGCCGAACGCGATGGACCGGGCGCATATCTTTCCCGCCGGTGCGGTGCCGGCGATATGGGCGATCGGCCAGCAGACCACGGAATTCGCGATCCATGCCTGGGATATCGCCAAGGCCACCGGGCAATCCCTCGATTTGGATGCCGAACTCGCCGAGTTCGCGCTGGATTGGGCTCGGGACAATCTGGTCCCGCAGGTACGCGGTGCCGAGGCCGACGGATTTCATATCGCACCCGCGGTCACGACTTCCCACGACGCGCGGGTCTATGACCGCCTCGCCGCCTTCGGCGGGAGACAACCCTGAAGGTGTGTGAATCGGCCGGATCCGCACGAGGGCTTGCCTTCGAGCGCACTCGAAACTTTAGCGTCGGTGTCATGGCGAACGAGACGAAGACATGGATCATCACCGGCGCGAGTTCGGGACTGGGACTGGCGCTTGCCGAGGCGGCGCTCGCGGTTGGCGAGCGTGTGGTCGGGATCGCGCGGCGGGCCGACCGGCTCGGCGGATTGCAGGCGCAATACGGGGATCGGGTGCTCGCGATCGAGCACGATGTGCGTGACACCGAGGGTGCGGACACGGTCGTGCGGCGGGCGTTGGAGGTTTTCGGGCGCGTTGACGTGCTCGTCAACAATGCCGGTGCCGGACAGGTCGGGGCCGCCGAGGAGATCACCGATGCGGCGCTGCGGTCCATGCTCGAACAGCATCTGTTCGGCCCGGCCGCCTATGTGCGTGCTGTGCTGCCCCACATGCGCGCGCGTGGTTCGGGTGCGATCGTGCAGATGAGCAGCCAGGGCGGGCGGATGTCGTTCCCCGCAGTCGGCAGCTATTCGGCGGGCAAGTTCGCACTCGAGGGCTGGTCGGAGGCACTCGCGGGCGAGGTCGCGCCGTTCGGCATCCGCGTCCTCATCGCCGAGCCCAGCCGGTTCCGCACTTCGTTCAATGCCACTGACGTACTCAACACGGCGCAGCAGAGCTCTATCTACGACGATGTCATCGGTGCGGTGCGCGCGAATATGGCCGAGGCCGACGGCATTCAGGAGGGCGATCCGGTACGCGCCGCCCAGGTGATCCGCGACATGCTCGACACTCCCGATGCGCCGCTGCGGCTTCCGCTCGGTGCGGAGGCGGTTCGCAATCTCACCCGCGTCTATCGAGGTGCGCTGGACGATGTCGAGAAATGGGCGCCGGTGAGCGAGTCGGCCGATTTCCCGAATATGCCGCGCGCGGTGCGCGCGTTCTGACGTCCGTACGCTGTGAATCATGGCCACCGAAGCGCTGATCGAGCGCATTCTCGCTGCCGGTGACGGGCCATCGGCGATCGATGCGCTGCACGAGTTGCTCGACGACGCCGCGATCGAGGAGTCGGCGACGCTCAAGAGCGTCGCCGAGGCCGCCCGGCTCGTCGGTCTCTCGGCCCACACCCTGCGATACTACGAGCAGGAGGGACTCGTGCGCCCGGCGCGCAATGCCTCCGGGTACCGCGAGTACTCCGCGTTCGACCTGCGCCGCCTCGTATTCCTCACTCGGATGCGCGTTTCCGGCATGACCATGGCCGACCTCAAGCGCTACATCCTGCTCGTCGAACAGGGCCCGAGCACCATCCCCGAACGCCGCCGCATCATGCTCGAACAGCACGATCGCATCACCCGTCAGATCCGTGAACTCGGCCTGGCATTGGAGGCCACCAACTACAAGATCCGCGTCTACGACGGACACCCGGAAGGCTGAAACTCCGCCCGCAGCACCGCAGTCCGCGAACGCCCTAGTTCAGGATTTCGCCACGCACCACGGTCGAGAGCCGATCCCGCCACATCTGCAGCTGTTCCGGTGTGAGGCGCGTCCAGTCGGTGATCTCACCGACAATGCGCAGCGGGGCGCTGCTGCGGTAGGACCGGGTGGGGTTACCGGGAAACTTCTTGTCGGTCACGTTCGGGTCGTTCTCGAACTCCCCGGTCGGCTCGACCGCGTATACCCGCGGAATCGCGTCGCCCTCCGACAGTTCCGCGGCGATCTCCGCGGCGAGACCGGCCCCATCGACCAGGGCGGTGAAATAGATGTGGTTCATCACGATCTCACGCCGGTAGTTGGACGGGCGGCCCGCGGTAAGGAAATCACCCACACGCAGATCCGCGATCGTGCCGTGGAAAAACGGTCCATCATCGAGCTTTCCGGACACCTGAATCCTTTCCTCTGACTGGTGGAACGGGCGATTCTGCCGCATCACCCGGGCCTTGCCGCAAGCCCCGGCTCGTGTCTTATCCTGAAGGTAGAGGCTTGACTATTGCATCATCTGGATGTGTGGATGCTCGCGTGATGCCGGGCAGACGCGAATGATTTGGGCGTTGTCGTCGGAGACGCAGATCCGGGTGGGTCTTTTCGGTCCGTCTTGGACAGGACCCCACGCTGTATTGGCGTCCTGGTCCTCGTACGGGATCCAGTGCTCGATATCGAAGCTCCACTCCCTACCGGTGATCGTCAGCAGCGGTTCGGTCTCGGTGCCGCAGGTGGGACAGGGGTTCGGATAGGGATCCGTCATGCCCCAGTTGATGTGGCCTCCGACCTTGAACCCGGGCGCGATACACAGGTTCTGGTATTCGATGCCGAGTTCGTCGATGGCCCAGCGGTCCAGTCGGTCCCGTGTCTCCCGGCCGAATTCGAGCGAGCTCGGGTAGTCGATCACCTCTTCCGGATGGATGAGGCACGGCTCGGGCACATAGGCCGGGTCGTCCACTGTCGCTTCCGGTGGGGCGAGCAGGACTTCGGTCACCGCCGCTGCGGTCCGCCAGAACACCGCGGTCGTTGGCATTCCATCAGGGTGAAATTCGAAGGGGCACCACAACACCTGCAGCAGATCCGCGCCTTCGGGTGGGCGCAGACCGGGCACGTCACGCAGGTACAACTGGACGATCGGCAGCATCGCGAACCGCCCCTCGGGGACGTCCGCCTTCTCGATGTCGTGGCCGTGCTCGGTACAGTGCGGCCACGGCTCGTCCGCCGGCCACAACAGTGGTCCGCCGATCGAACTGTGCTGGGGCGTCGGGACTCCCGGCCGCGGATGCAGTCGGGTCGCGATGCGGGCCAGTGGCCGCAGCTCGGGAAATGCGGCTTCGAGATCGACCGGACGTGGTGGGGTAGTGCGGGTTGAAGCAGTCACAGCGGCTGACACTGCCATGGTCCACCGACAGTCTCGATGCCGGACAGTGAGCTGTCCGGCATCGAGGGTGTCAGTGCGGTTATGGGTGGGATATGGCTCCGGCGGCGGATTTTCGGGTTGTGTATTTGCCGTGGAGGTAGAAGTAGAGCTTGATGTACTGGCCCACCAGGATGGCGTTGATGATGGTGCCTTCGCGGATGAAGTGGGGTGCGCCCAGGCAGATCAGGCCGATGGTTGCGGACAGGGCCAGCAGGGTGCAGTCGAAGGCGGTTTTGATGTTGCCCCATTTCCAGCCGGTTTTCTGCTGGAGGGTGTTGACGAACATGTCGATGGGCATCAGCACCAGGTTGGCGCGGATCATCAGGAACAGCCCGAACGCGAGCATGGCGTCGGCGAAGAACAGCAGGACGAGTTTGGGTGGGTAGGACCCGAGGTGGATCCAGGTGGTGAGCGAGAGGTTGAAGTCCAGGAGCAGAGCCAGGATCAGGGCGGGGATCATCGCGAGCAGGTAGGCGGCGCGAAATGTCTTCGGGCTCACCAGGAATGTCGCGATGAGCATGATGATTTCGAGGATGAGGTTGAAGTTGCCCTGGGTCAGCGGCGGCAGCACCAGCGTCATGGTGCGGGTGAGGCTGCTTTGCGGGGAGATGCCGATGCCGGCGCGCACCGCCAGGCTCAGGCCGAGGGTCAGGATGTAGATTCCGGCGACGTAGGTGATCCAGCGGCGCACCTTGTTTCCGGTGTCGATGACTCCGGTGTTGTTGTCGTGCTGCATAACCGTTGCATCCCTTGCTATTTCATGAAACCGAAGCGGTCCAGTGAGATGAACAGCGTCAGCAGCTTGTTCACCACCGGCTCACCTTCGTTGTGGTTGCCGAGCTTCGCGAGGGCGTCGTCGATGGAGCGGGTGGCCTCGACGAGTTCGGCGAGGTCCATATCGGCCATCACGCCGTAGAAATTCAGGGGCAGAACGGCTTTCGACTCGCCGTCCTCGGTGACGATGCAGCCGCCGACCAGAGCGTCCAGTTGCGAGAGATTCTCGTGCATCTCCGCGCTGTCCGAGCCGACGACCACGAAATAGGCCGAGGGGGCGGGCCAGAAGGTGGAGACCGCGCCGCGCTCGATCGAGACGCCCTTGAACAATCCGTTGACCACGTGCCGCTCACCGTCGGTGTAGCGCTGCACGACCGAGATCCGGTTCAGTTGCGCGCCTTCGTATTCGGGCACCACCACGCCGTCGCGGAAGGGAACCCAGACCTCCTGGGCGAACTTGAGATGCCCGCGCCCGTACACATCGAACAGCAGCACCTTGGCCTGAGTGCCGTCCTCGGAGATCTCGAGCGGCACGAGATCGAGCTGCTCCGAACGCAAATCACCGAGTCCGGGCCGGGCCTGCTTGGTCAGCACCGAATAGTCGATCCCGGCGGGGGCGATCAGCTTGCGATCCTGGGCGACGAGCTTGCCGCCCTTGAACACGAAGCGCGGGTTGATCTTCGACAGACTGTCGGTCAGCACGATATCGGCGAATCGACCCGGGCTCAGCGAGCCGAGATCGCGATCGCGATGGAACGAGCGCGCGGTGTACAGCGTGCCCATCTTGATCGCCTGGATCGGCGCCATCCCCATCTCGATGGCCAGTGAGATGACCCAGTCGATATGCCCCAGCCGCAGCACCCGATCCACCGAGATATTGTCCGCGCAGAGCTGGAAGTTCTCCGCGGGCCAGCGCCGTTTCACGATGGCGCGCAACATGGTTCGAATCACCTCGGGGCTACCGACACCGAATTTGATCTGGGTGTTGAGCCCGTAGCGGACGCTCTTCTCGATGTCGTCCTCGTTCCAGACATCGTGGTTGTTGTCGACCCCGATCGCGGGCATGTAGTTCAGCAGCGTGTCCGAGAGCGCGGTGACACCCCAGTGGCAGTTCACCACTCCCGCATTGGCGCGCCCGAGAGCGGATTTACGGAAATCGTCGGCATTGCCGGTCATATACGACAGGTGCGCCAACTCCCCCAGCCCGATGACCGGATCCATCTCCAGCATCGCCTCGGTGACCTCGGTGGAGGTCTTCTTGCCCGGCGCGAACGCATAGAGCCGATACGGCAGCTTGTGATGATCGGCGAACAGCGCCCGCGTGGCCTCGACCGCCTCATCCCCCGCCGCGCTGGCGAAATCGAGCGTCTCACCGAATACCGTGGTGGTTCCGCTGGGCACGATCGCCTCACCGAATGCCGCCGGATGCGCGAGCTGGGATTCGAAGTGCAGGTGCGCATCGATCAGACCTGGAATCGCGTACAGGCCCTGGCCGTCGAATTCTTCCCGGAACCGCACGATCGACTCGTCCGGATTCAGCGCGATGATCCGCTCACCGTGCACCAAAAGCGTTCCGGGATAGACGCTTTCGGTGTGCACATCGAGAATGTAGAGATTGCGCAGCAGCAGGTCCGCCTCCCGCTCGCCTTCCAGGATGCCGAAGATCGTGCGTACGTGATCATCCTGGGCGGCCACATCGGCGTTTGCGAGCGGGTTGTCGGTCGTCGAATCGAGCATTGGCGGTCCTCACGTCGTGTTCACGTACTTGCAGGTGACGGGGCCGCTGTGCGGTGTCCCGTGCCCTGGTACTGATGGAACTCGACCACACCGTTGCCCACAAGCATCCGTTTTCGCGCAATGTGTGCACATTTTTCGTACACTTCCGCGCAGGAGGTGCGCCATGCTCCATTCACGATTGCTGGAATACATCGACGAGGTGGCACGCCTCGGATCAATCCGCGCGGCCGGCGCGCGGTTGCATGTCGCGCCCTCGGCGATCAACCGGCAAATCCTGTTGCTCGAGGCCGAATTGGATCAGCCGCTGTTCGAGCGCCTGCCCCGCGGTATGCGGCCCACCCCGGCGGGTGAGGCCCTGCTCGCGCATATCCGAGGCACGTTGCAGCAGTACCGCGAAACCGTCGCCGACATCCGCGACCTGCACGCGCTGGGCAGCGGTGAAGTCGTGATCGCCACCATGACCGGGCTGGCCAGCGGTGTAGTCGCAACTGCCGCAGCGAGTTTCCGCGCCCGCCATCCCCGCGTGCGCATCTCGATTCGCACCATGGGCACCCAGGACATTCTGCACGCGGTCGAAAACAGCGAGGCCGACCTGGGTTTGGGCTTCAACGTGCCGTCATCGACACGGGTCGAGGTGTGCTGGCAGATGAATACCCGGCTGGGAGTCGTTGTCTCCCCGCATCATCCGCTGGCCCAGCTAGATTTGATCCCGCTCGCGCGCTGCACCCCGTACCCGCTCATCTTCGCCGACCGCTCCATGCTCATGCACGGCATCGTCGCCGAAGCCTTCGCCAAGGCCGACCTCGCGATCGAACCGGCCTTCCACACCAACTCGATCGAGACCATGAAGCGCCTCGCGGTCTCCGGCGAGGCCGTGGCGTTCCTCAGCGAATTCGATGTCGCCGAGGAACTGCGCGACGGACGCCTGGCATTCCGTCAGGTCCGAGATGCCTTCAGCAACAACATCATCTCGCTTATCCGGCGCGATAAGCACGGGCGTGAGAAGCATGGGCACGGTCTGGCCATGCTGCTACTGGCCGATGAGATCACCGGGGCGCTCCAGCCCGGAGACTGACGTCGCGCTCACCGCTGATAGTTGCCGAGGGCACCGAGCGCACCGACGACCTGCCCGCCGGCGTCGAGCAGCAGTCGGAACACATCCACCGGAACCGGTTTGCCGTTGCACCACAAGATATTGCACGCGGTCGAGGCGTACGGTCCCACACCCAGCAGGATGCTGACCGCGGTGACCGGATCGATCACCTTGCCGAGATCATCGAGCCCGTGGATCGGCAGCGGCGGATCGCTGAGGGTGTACGGGTTCACGTACGGCTCGGCAGGAATGTCGGTGACCGCGGCGGTGATTCGCTGATACAGCTCTTTGTTGTCGGGATTGCCGCTGCCGGTCAGCATACCCACGGGATTGGCGAGGTTGATCCGCAGTGGCACGCCCATGCGAATGATCACCATGTCGCGGCTGGGCACGATGGTGACGAACTGGCCCAGCGCGCCCTCGAAGGAGAACAGGTCGCGCGGCGAGCCGGGGAACTGCGGGCGGTCGTAGGCGACCGCGGACGGCACCTCGGTGCCCCGATAGGTGTCCCCGGCATTGAGCCAGGTCAGGAATCCATAGCCGGGGTTGGCCGCGGTCCCGGTGGTGGCCTGACCGATGTAGTCCGCATCGATCAGCTGCCGGTCGCCCCAGGTGCCGTTCTGGAGCATGAGCCGCCCGAGCCGCGCCAGATCATCGGGCCGCATGGCCAGTCCGCCATTGAGCGCGGTATTGCCGCTGCGGTCGCGCAGCCACACCCAGTTCTCGCGGGCAATTCCCAAGGGCGTGAACAACTCTCGCTGCGCGAAGTCCTGGAAGTCGGTGCCGGTGGTGAGCTCCACGATCTTGGACAGCACCGCGATCACGTTCTGCGCGTACTGGAAGGTGGTGCCGGGTTCGAAATCGGCGGGCTCGGCCAGGGTTTGCAGCACCGGATCGGTGTACAGCCCGGCGATATCGGCGGGCCAGCTGAAATGCAGGCCGGTGCTCTGGGTGAGTACCTGTCGCACAGTGATATTCGCGTGTGCGGGGTCCGCGCCAGGGAAGAACTTGCCGAGCGGATCGTCCACCCCGAAGTACCCCAGCGTGACCGCCCGCCCGATCACCGTGGCGCTCACGCCCTTGGTGGCGCTGGCCAGTGGCAGCGGCACATTCCCGGTGGGAGTGCGGTCACCGACCAGGCAGCCGTGCCGGTAGATCTGCACCGCGACCCCGCCCGCTCCGGCCCCGAAATCCAGGGCGGCGTCGACGGCCGCGGGATCCATGCTCACCTGCGCGGGTTCGGCGCGCGGCAATGATTGCCCCGCAAGGGGTTCGGCGCAGGTGGTATCGCCGGTGGCGGCCGTCGCGGGCACCGCGACCGGCGCGAACGCGGTCAGCATCGCCGTGGCCACACCGGTGAACATGACAGCGCGACGGCTGGTCATCTCGAAACTCCTTGTCAGCGTGGGAATCATTACAGTGCGTCGGCCGCGGCATTGCGTTCGACGCTGAAGTAGGCCGGATCATCCCGGAGCCGCCATTGCGGGCCGATGAAGAACTGTTTCGCAGTCTCATCCCCGAACGCCAGGTATCGCAGCCAGGCGACAGCTGTCCCGGCGGATCGGTACGCACCTGGTCCGTCGACAGGCGAAAAGTGGCTCACTCCACGGGCGTTCGCGATCCAGGCCGGGGTGCCGCCCATGAGGTTGTATTCCCACCACCGCACCCACGCGAAGTCCGGCACGACGAAATCGTTGTAGCCGGTGAGGAATAGCGTCGGCATCCCGACCATCGCACCGACCGCCAGGGGGCCTGGTTCGATGGCCAGCAGGCCGATGATTTTCAGCGCCGGATCGACCAGGCCCGCGATGGGCGGGAACATCGCGGCCGCTTGCAATGTGGCCTGTCCGCCGCCGGAATGCCCCGCCAACATGGTGCGGCTCAGATCGATTCGGCCGAACAGCGGCGAAGCCGGATCCCGGTTCTGCATCACCGCCGTGGCCAATCCGATCGCGGGCACATAGGCCAGGGAGTTGAAGAAGTCGTAGGCGACGACCACGACGAAGCCCTGGCTCGTCCACTGCCGCACCAGCGTGTCGTAGTTTCCGGGATTGGAGGTGATGCCGCCCTCGAACAGAATCAGTGGGGCACTGCCCATTTCAGCGATATCGGCCGGGTAGTAGGTATTGACCCCGACCGGGGACCGCAACCCGTACGGAAAAGCCTGCGTGCAGCGCAGATCATCGCGATTGCCGAACGTGTGCACCACGATGTGCGCGATCATCCCGACCACCGACTCCTGGCACGGATTGGTCACCGTCGGGGTCGCGACCTGATGCGGGCCGGATCCGTCGAAAACGCTCTGCGCTGTTGCGCCGGAAGGTATTTCGTCCGCGAAGGCGGGTGCCACGGCCAGCCACGACGCGACAATCCCCACGATGCACGCGAGTATGCCCACTCGGGCAATGGACTTCGTCATTGATGTCCCCGTTCGATCTCCCGGACCATTCGTTCTGAAACTAAACAGTCTCGGATTCGGTACAGTAGCGCGGTGTGGTCCACGACACAAGAGACGAACGCGACTCCCGGCCGTGACCCCATTTCACGATGCCCTGACCTGCGGAGAGTTTCTCACCGGCGGGATTCGACGTCTGTATAGGTGGGTCGAACCCGACCACTCCCCACCGGAAGGCCACGGCAGCATGAAATTCAGCCTCTATCTACCCACCGGACTCGGCCACAATTTCGCGAGCTACACCGATCCGGTAGCGGCGTTCGAGACGATCACCGAGCTGGCACGGGCGGCCGATGAGTCGGGGTACGAAACGGTGTGGGTCGCAGACCATTTCGTACCGTTCCCGGTCGCTCCGGGCTATGTGTTCGAAAGCTGGACGACGCTGACCGCATTGGCTCGCGATACCAGCCGGATTCGGATCGGTCAGATGGTGACCGGGAACAACTATCGCAACCCGGCGCTGCAAGCCAAGATGGCTTCCACGCTCGACGTAATCTCTAGCGGGAGAATGACTTTCGGCATCGGCGCGGGGTGGTACGAGGACGAATACACCGCCTACGGCTATCCGTTCGAGGATGCACCCACGCGGCTACGGCAACTCGATGAAGCCGCCCACATCATCCGGTCGATGTGGACGCAGGCCGAAACCACTTTCGAGGGCACGCACTACCGGGTGCACAAGGCGCTTAACGAGCCCAAAGGCGTTCAGCAACCGCATATTCCATTGTTGATAGCCGGTTCCGGCGAGAAGATGACGTTGAAGCTGGTCGCAAAGTATGCCGATGCCTGCAACGTCCAGGTCTCGCCGGAGGAACTGCTCCGCAAGTACGACATCCTCGAAAACCACTGCGCCACCGTGGGTCGCGACTACGAGAGCATCACTCGCACCTCCACCAGCTACTGCATTATCGCCGATACCGACGCCGAGGCCCGAGCCCAGGTCCCGCCGTGGGCACCCATGGTCTTCCCGGGTGAGCTGGCCGACTACGGCCTCATCGGCAACCTCGACACGGTCCGCGAACGGATCGACGCCTACCGGGCCGCTGGCGTCGACGAACTGCTGATCAGCTTCCACGACTCCCTCGACCCCGGAGCCATCCGCGATTTCGCGAAGGAATTCATTCACCCCTGACCTGCGCAAAGTTACCTTTCACCGCCCGGCCGGGTCGATACTGACAATGGCCTCGATCAGCGAGGCCCGGCCAGGGCAGGAGCAGCGATGACCCGCGCAGACCAGCGTGCCGACACCGACGCACTGAACACCCGCTTCGTCACCGACACCGAGCCGCACCGGCGCGAACTGCTGGCGCACTGCTACCGCATGGTCGGCTCGGTACACGAGGCCGAGGATCTGGTGCAGGAGACCTACATTCGCGCCTGGCGGGCCTATCGGAAATTCGAACACCGATCGTCGACCCGCACCTGGCTCTACGCCATCGCCACCAACGTCTGCCTCGATGCCCTCACCGACCATCGCCAACGCGTACTGCCCTCCGGTCTCGGCGGCCCCTACCACGGCCCCACCGCGCCGCCCGATCCCGATTCGACCGGCGAATTCTCTTGGCTACAGCCATTTCCCGACGCTCTGCTCACTCCCCCGGCGAACAATCCCGAAACCCTCGTCATCGATCGCGAATCCCTGCGCCTGGCCCTGGTCGCCAGCCTTCAGCACCTGCCACCCCAGCAGCGAGCAATCCTCATGCTCCGCGAAGTGCTGGCCTTCAGCACCGCCGAGACCGCTCAAATCCTCGGCACGACAAGAGCTTCGGTGAAATCCGGGTTGCAACGGGCCCGCACCCGGCTGGCCGAACTCCACTCCGCTCCCGCCGACCTGATCGAACCCTCCGACCCCCGAGCCCGCACCTTGCTGGCGGGCTACATCGCCGCCTTCGAACACTCCGACACCAACCTGCTCGAACAGGTCCTGCGCGCCGACGCCACTCTCGAGGCCACCCCCTTCAAGAACTGGTACGAGGGCCGAGCCTCCTGCATCCGCCAACTCTCCACCTACATCCTCGGCACCCCCGGCGACTGGCGCATGCTCCCCACCCGAGCCAACAACCAACCCGCCGTCATCACCTACCACCGCAACCCCCATGGCATCCTCACCCCATACGGAGTCGCAGTCCTCACCCTCACCCCCACGGGCATCACCCGAGTCGTCGCCTTCCAAGACCCAAACCTGGTCGCCGCCTTCGGTTTCCCGCCGACACCTCCGCACTGACCGGCGTCAGGGTCGACGCACAACGATCGTCGCAGGCTCGGCCAGCGACCTCCCCACCACGCAATACCGCTCGGTCACCTTCGCAAGCCGCGCCAGCGCCGCATCATCGGCATCGGTATCAACCACGAACGTCACCACCACATCCTGCACACCGACAGGCACTTCCCGATCAACACCCAGCGTCCCCCGAGCATCGAAATACCCTTCCGCCCGCCCCTGCACCGACCGAAGCCCAACCCCGGACGCCGTCGCCACCGACCGCAACGTCACCCCCGCACATGCCAGCAACGCCTCGAGCAACATATCCCCCGAACAGGCATCGCCCCCATCACCCCCGGTAGCCCGATGCAACCCCGCCCGACTCACCCCCGAGAACTGATCGACATCGAAAGTAACCCCCTCCGAACCGATCCGCCCCACCGCACCCAGCACAGTCCGCGCCGACCCAGGATCCCGCCGATACTGCTCCTTCAACGGCGCCTGAACCACACGCAATTCATTCGCATCCATACCGCGACGCTAATCCCTCGAGCAGCAAATCCGAGTACCAATACTGAAAACCAGCGGGCCGCCATCCGCTTCGACGAGTGCTCGCCTGAGCCGAATCATGCAGTGCGGCCCGAGATTCGGTCGCCTCAGCAGGTTCCTACCTGTCGGAGTGATGTGTTTGAATACGGCGGTTCACAGCTCAACCGGGGGGATCGACCAGCCTTGTCTGCCGTCTACTGTCAATTCTGCGGGTCTGGACCGGCCGCGGATCTGGATTTCCGCGCCCATCGCGGGATGATCATCGTGATGCAATACCGGAAGTTGCCGGGACCCTACTGTCGTGACTGCGGGATCGCGGCGTTTCGGCAAATGACCGCCGAGAGTCTGGTGCAGGGCTGGTGGGGGCCGTTCTCGTTCTTCATCGCCAATCCGATCACGCTTCTGGCGAATCTGGTCAATCGCGTTCGGATCGGTGCGCTCGCGCCACCTGTTCCGGGATCACCCGCGCTGGCCGACTATCCGGCCAAGCCGTTGGTGCGGCGGTGGGAGATGCTCGGGCTGCTCGTCCCGCTGACGCCGATCCTGCTGATCCTGTTCTCGTTGAGCAGCAACGATTCCCCCGCGCACAGCTCGTCGTATCCGTACGTCAGCGCTCCGGCACCGATTTACTCCGCCACCGATCCCCACAATGCCAAACCCGGAGACTGCGTGCGGGACAAATTCAAGGGAAACCCGAACGCCAAATATCCCGAACTGGAGATCGTGTCCTGTTCGGACGCCCGAGCGCAATCCGTGGTGCTCGGCCAGGTGACCGGGATGACTCCCGACATCGTCTGCGGCCAGCAATATCCGGCGTCCGATCAGGTCTACAGCGTGACCACTTCGTACGGCAATAACTACACCACAACGGATTTCGCGCTCTGCCTCGCCAAGCGGAAGTAGCACTCTCGCGGTCGCGTTGCGGTACAGGCGATTCCAGCGAGTTACGCTCGGCTGGTGGTCCGGGATTTCGTGGTGTTGCCCAAGGGTGTGGCTCGGCGGCACGCCGAGGTCGTGGTCTACGTCCGCTCGCAGTACTCCCGCCCACCGACCGAGGACAGCCACGTGCTGTGTATGAGGGGCATGGTCGAGGGCTGGCGCAATGGCGTGAGCCGGGCGAGTCACCCCGAACTAATCGCTCACGCCTACTTTCACGGCGACATCGTTCAGGTTCGTGTGCCGGATGACGCCGTCGCGGGCTTCCTGCCGATCATGGAGGAGGTCATCTCGCCGGATGCGGAAGTCTACGACGTGACATTCGAAGTCTTCGTCCGCTCGAGTGCGCGCCGCGAAGTCCAGGTGGACATCGGCGGAGAACACTCTTTCTCCGCCGTGAGCCTGCGCCAATTGCACTACTGGGTACCGAATTTGCACAAATACGCACGAACCCCGTTCGTGATCGTCGAACGACCGAACGACGACACCTCACTGATCCAAGCCTATCGCGGCTCGGTGTTGCAGAAACCCCACGACCCGATCACCTACGCTCTCGAGGTTGTCTTCGACTCCGGCGACCGCCGCTACGTCGCAGATCCCGAACCCGACGATCCTGCTCTCGTCGCCGACCTCATCTGGGACTGGATCGAGGAAAGCTGGGATCGCCTGAACGAATTACGCTGGTGCAAAACCGATTCGAGTGGGCAGACCTCCATGGTCCAATCCCTCGACGAGTGAGTCTCGGCTGCGGAGGCCGCTTGTCGGACTTATCGTGCGCTATGCGTCACCGAGCGACATGGATGTCACCGTGCGGGTCGAGCAACCGCCCGGAGCGGTCTGCCCCGCCAGGCGAGCGTCGATCCAGCGCATGACCGCGGCGGTCGCACTGATCGCAAGACTGACGTGGTCGCTCAATTGGTCTCGGGTGTAGGTGATTTGGGCTCCCGATGCGCACCACTGCGCCACCGCTCGGTCGGTCGGCCCGATGGTGACGATCTCATCGTGCACGGCGTTGTAGAGGAACAGCGGCGCGGTTGGGGCCGCGGGGCCGAAGTCCAGGTCGGCGAATGATGCCTGAACCTGATCGAACAGCTGTGAGAAGGGGATCGTCAAGTAGTCGTCCATGCGCAGGAATGGATGTTGAGCCACGTTCGGCACCGCGCATTTGCTGTCACCCTCGGCAATCAGGGCTTGCCCGGCGGGCGTCAGATATTTGTTGAATGCCGCCGCCATAGTCGGATCGGCACGCATCATGCCCGGCAACAGCGACGGCAGGAAACCGGAGAACGGACCGGCATCGAGCGACTGCAGATAGGGGCCGATGGGTGCGGTCCAACCACCCATAGCGACACCGGCCAGTCGAATTTCGGGAGCGTAGCTCGGTTGAACCTGTGCGGTCCAACGGGTAGCGATCGATCCGCCGGAGTAGCCCGCCGCGACAACCGGAGTGTCGGTGCCGGACAAGCCGAGTGGCGCGAAACCCTCGGCGGCGCGCACGCCGTCGAGCGCGGCGTAGCCCGGCTGTTTCGGGGCGAACACCGAGCCTTTCGGCCCTTCCCAGTCGGGTACGGAAATCGCATGACCGGATGACAGCATCTGGTCGATCTGGATGAAATCCAGCGAGGAGTCGTACTTGTCAGGTGCGCCTTGCCGAAGCACGAACGACGGAGCGCACTGCGGGGCCGAAGCATCCGTAGCGGGCTGGTAGGTGATCAACCCTTTGATCTGCCCGGTTCGTGGACGCAGCACCGTGGTCACCGTCGTCGTGGGTTGGCCGGCGGAATCGGTTGTCCGATACAGCAATTGCCAGGCATCGGCGTCCTGCGCCTGGGGCGCCAGCGAGGCCAACTCGACTGGTCGCGTATTCAATATGGTGCCCGGTGCGTGCGACTCCCAGCCCGATGGCGGGATGTAGAACGGGTCGTTCTGCGGCGTCGACATCGGATCGGCGCTACCGATTGCCATTGGCGTACTGGCAAGGCACAGCACGGCCGAGACCGAGATCAGCGCCGCGCGTAAACGACCGCGCTTGACCACCGAATACGCTGCACCACAGGTTGATTTGGCACTATCCACTCGTCGGACTTCCCTCCCTGGCGGGGACCCGACTCCCGCGAATCCCCTCTGAAGGCAGTAACAGTACATCTGTTGATCATGATGGATGCCCGAATCCATTGAAGCGCAGATGATTCCAGGCGCTGGTTGCCGAGATATCGAATACGGCTAAGCTCCCCTCGTTCATATTTCCGAATCGGGGGGCTACCGATGCTCATCTGGGGCTGGCGCACGCAGGCGCGCACACTGGCCATGATTACTTTTCTCTGCGCGTACTGCCGCAATCCCAGCGCGCACGCCTTCGTAGAGGTGATCAAGAAATTCACGCTGTTCTTCATTCCGCTGTTCCCGATCAGCACCAGCCACCGCCTGGTCTGCACCTCGTGCCGGGCACAAACCACCGTCCCCCAGAACGACGTCACCAATCTCCTGGGCCGAGCTCATACCCAAAGCATGTACCCGGGCGGCATTCCACAGCCCCGCCCCGCGGTTCCCGACACGCCCTGGCCGCCCATGCCCTGACAGTCTTCGAATGCTGGGCAGGCCGCCGATGTAGATCTCGTCCGCGCCCGCCGGGGCCCGCATAGGTGGTGATGCGGCGTTGGCGGGTCTCCGGGCGTGTGGCCTCGTTGATGCGCCAGATGTTCGTGTAGCGGTTGCGGGCGTCGAGGTCGGCGGCTGCGGCGGAGTCGCGGTTGAGTTCGTGTTGGAGGTCGTCAGGGACGATGTTGTGTGTTGTCCGTGGTAGGCGGCGGTGGACTCACCACCAGGGTGAGCGGTCGCCCTTGCTCCAACGGTAGCGGTATTGAATCGTGTAAATCCTCAGTGTGCGAATCCATTCCCCGGGGCCCTGCCGCAGCAGCTCGAGCCACGCAGCCATTCGCAGTGGGCTGTATCGATTCTTCGGGCTCTTGAGCCAGCGCGGGACCGATCCTGTGGCCTGTCTCCAGGCTGCGTCCCACTGCTGCGGCGCGGCCTCGCGGTGCATGAGGGCTACCGAACGGATTTCGAAGACTTCATCGCGTTTCTTGTTTTTTCGAAGTGCGGCCACCAGCCAGGGGATCGCTTCGGGGCTGCCCTGCGGTGCCTGTAGAGCTGCCATGATCAACACCTGGCGTTGCTCGAAAACCGACACCTTCGCCAGCACTTGATTTATCGCCGTGTTGAGACGTCCGAGATCCCAACTCCCACCGTGCAGCCGAACGAGAGTAACCAGCTCCTCGGCGACCTTCTCCAGCCGCCGCTCATGGCGTAGATACGCATCACCGTATGAGCCGAAATCATCGGGCCCCGTATTGTCGTCGTGCACCGCAGACTCCCCGCCTACAAAACTCGGCGAGCCGACCTCGCCCCCGGATTGCAATCGTATCCAGAAAGCCGAGATCAGGCAGCGAACCTGTCGACGAATCTCGTACCGCCAGTGCAGCATCCGAGATCTATCTCAAGACCGCCGTGGCACGAAACGCTTCCGACAATCCCTGGTAAACCATCGATGCGGCGGCCCACCATGGATTGATGTATATCCCCTGTGCGGTCTTCCGGCGCACGCCCTTGGAACGATTCGACCAACAGCTCGCCTGGCATCGACAGGACCAATGGTTCTTCGCCGCCGGCGCCTGTCACATCCTGGCCTACGCTTTCCTCGAGCAGCATCGCGGCCGCTTCGACGCATTCGGGTTATGGCCGCGCACGGCGGCCGACCCGAGTCACGTCTACGCTTCCGATGGCACCTGGGCTTTCGACCATTGCGGATGGACGCCGGTGACCGAACTGCTCGAGGTCAGCCAGGCGACCGAGCCCGATGCGGACTATCACCCGCGGCGGATCGCAGTGGATCTCGACGAGCTCTGCGCGCGTCACTGGCACCGCAGCCCAGCGGAGTTCATTCATGACCCTCGCCCACGCGCCCGCGCGTACATCGCACGATTCCGGCCACCGGAATCCTGGTCGACCCAGATGGACGCCTAGATGGCCCGGACAGGTGCGGGACATAGTGTTTCAAGACTGTACCCAGGTGCCTCCGAGCGATGTCAGAATGGCCGCGCGTTCAGCGGTGCAGGCGCTCCCCGCGACGAAGCATGTCCAGAAACGTCGCGATGCGGCGTCGGCGCGTCTCGGGGCGCTTGGCCTCGTTGATGCGCCAGAAGATCGAATAACGGTTGCGGGCATCGAGTTCGGCGAAGGCCGCGGCTGCGACGGGGTCGCGATCGAGTTCGCGTTGCAGGTCCTCGGGGATGATTGTGGTTCTCTGCCCCTCATAGGCGGCGTACCACCGCCCGCCGGCCTTGGCGCGTTCGACCGCGGCCACACCCGGCGGCCGCATTCGCCCGGCCTGGATGAGACGGGCGATGTGCTCGACGTTTCTGGCCGACCATGGACTATTCGACCGGCGCGGAGTGAAACGCTGGCGATAGCTGTCGTCGTCGCGCCGCGCGATCTGCCCATCGATCCAGCCGAAGCACAGCGCTTCGTCGAGGGCTTGCGCGTAGCTCAGGGTCGTGGTCCGGCCGCCTTTCTTGTGCAGTACCAACCAGACTCCGGGGTGATCGGCATGGTGGCTGTCCAGCCAGGCATGCCAGGCTTCGGTGTCCGGGACAAGCAGCTCGGCGAGTTCGGGCATGGCGCTACGACGTGGCCTCGGGGCGGGGACTCAGGCAGAAGGGTTGGCCATCGGGATCGAGCAACACCAGCCAGCGACCGTCACCGGGTTGGAAGTCGGGGTGGCTGGCTCCGATTGCACACAGGCTCTCAGCCGCCTTATCGAGATCATCGACTTGCAGGTCGAGGTGGAAGCGTTTGGCGCCGGACTCATCCGGCCATTGGGCGGGGCGGAATCCCTCGATCTTGCCGAAGCCGATCTTGATGCCGCCGCCTTCGACCATGCCGTAGTTGTCGTCGCTGTAGGTGACCTCCCAGCCGAGCGCGTCCGCGTAGAAGCGCGCCAGCCGGGCCGGATCGGCGCTGTCGATATTGACCATCGACAGCGTCGCCGTCGACTCCGCGCGAGGCCGAGTGGAATATGTGTGAGTCATGCATATAAACTAGAGTCGTGACGGAAACCCAGTCAAGCCTTCAGCACACAGCAAACGTCCTGGGCGCCTTGAGTCTCGTTGTCGCCGACCGGATGAACACCGCCGTCGAAGCGGTCGCGGCGCTCGGTCCGTCGGCGCCGGCCGCACTGGCCGCGATGCATCAGTTCCTCGACGGCACATCGGTGACGCAGCTGAGTTCCGTACTCGGCCTGACACATTCGGGCACCGTGCGGCTCGTCGACCGCCTTGCCTCCGAAGGCCTCGTCGAGCGTGGCAGAGCTCAGGACGGGCGGGCGGTGTCCGTTGTCCTCACTCGGGATGGCAGGGACATGGCCGCACGGATACTGCACACGCGCGAGAAGTCCCTTACGAGCGCGCTATCCGCGTTGTCCCCGAAAGAGATTGACAATCTCGCGACAGCTCTGGACACGATGCTGACCACGGTGACCCTCGCCAGAGCCGAACAACGCGCGAGCGGCGGCGCGCGTTCACAGCCTTGGCTGTGCCGCCTCTGCGATTTTGGCGCCTGCGGGCGAAGCAAGGGCGAGTGCCCGGTCAACAACGCCGTTACGACCGGCAGCGGGAGTTAGCACGGCTTGCACATGCCGCGTTGGCTACCGCAGTGCTCCGCCGACTATCGTCGCACCGGTTGAATTTTCGCGTGCACGCCCATCGTGCGGAGTTGGCGCGCGACAACCTCCATCTCGACACGGGTGCCTTCGAGACCGGTCTCGCGTAAGCGCCCGGCCAGCGCCTTGGCCTGTGCCAGCGATAGCGGCCCCACGAGGCGTAGCGCTCGCATCAACGTGGCCGCTGACACCTCGACCGATTCGAGCTCGAGGACCGTCGTTCTGTTCGCGGCCAGGATCGCCTCACGAAAACCCGAGAGTGGTTGGGAATAACCACAGTCCATCCAGACCGCGCCACACGCCGAGCAATCCCCATCGATATCCCACCGATGTTCGTCGCCGATCAACGCCTCGGTCAAGGTGGACGCGGTCGGGGAACCGCAGTCGATGCAGGGCACCGCATACGGGGCCGATTCGGTGACGATGTCCACCCTGTCGAACCTACGGCCAGGGTCATAGCCGCAGCTAGGGTGTCGGCCCATTGAAGCCTGGCACGAACCTGGCTCTGCCTCTAAAATAGAGGCATGACCGATAGTCTTGTTCTACGGCTGTGGCAGTCGAAAGACGCCACGCCCTTTCCAGCCCTGCTCGCCGAGGAGGCGATCTTCTCCAGTCCGGTCGCCGACTATCACGGCCGCGCCCGCGCCGCACACCTGCTGGGCACGATCGCGACGGTGCTCGACTCGGTGCACCAGACCCGCCAGTGGACCGATGGACAGCAGGGAATGTTTGCATTCACCGCGCGATTCGCCGACCAGGAAATGCAAGGGGTACTGCGAGAAGAGCTCTCCGAAACCGGCAGCCTGACCCATGTGACGCTGTTCCTGCGACCGTATCGGGTGCTGCGTGCGGCCATCGCGGAAATGGCACGGCGACTGGAGGATTCGCCCCCGCCGCAGGCGATCTGATGGTGGCGGCCGAACCACCGCGCCCGGGACATCCGGTCCGCGGATCGACCACCGGGCGCCCGATCATGGCCCTGTTCGATCTCCTCGGGCGGCGCTGGGTGCTGCGAGTGATCTGGGAACTCGACCGGGCCCCGAATCCACTCACCTTCCGTGAACTGCGCACCGCCTGCGGCGATCTCTCCTCGAGCGTGCTGACCCGGCGACTGGCCGAACTCACCGAGGCCCGCCTGGTCGAACACGAGCAGGGATACCGGCTGACCACCACCGGGCGCACACTCGTCAAGCGGCTCGCACCGCTGTCGCAATGGGCGGCGGAGTGGCAGAGCGATTTCGAATGAATTGACACTCCGAACAGTCGTCCGCCATCGGCACCACGCGCGAACACATATCAGTCGGAGTGCGAAGAATTAGGCAATTGCCGGCCGGATAGGGTGGCAATCGTGATGAGGATTCGACATTTGGTTTTGGCCGGCATCGTGGCGGCGAGTGTGACCGCCTGCGGGGAGTCGGCGTCGAATTCATCGGAGATGACATCCGCCGCTCCGGTTCGCACGTCCTGCGATGCCAGTGTGGCCAACGGGCCGGTATTCGCCTCCGACGTGCGCCCCGATATGTCCTTCACGCTACAGCTTCCGCGTCTGCAGGGCTGGCAGCCGACACCGGTATCGGAAGATAATGAGGTGCTACGCGTTGTCGATCAGCATGCGGGACAGGCGGGTCGCACGACCATTAGCCTCACCGTGGCTCATCCACACCGCGTTGCTAGTCACTCTTTGTCTGTCAGCGGGTACGCGGGCAATTGGCGGCAGTGGCGATCCGAGCCCATTCTGGTGTGCGGTCGGGACGGCAACCGAGCCGGCGGAATATTGCCCGCGTCCGATACCGAGGTGATCGACCAATACCGAGAGTTCCTCGAATTCGATTACTTCACAGGCGAATTGGTGTACCCGATTCTAATGATGGTCAAAGGTACGGCGGCTGATCGGGATCGGTATCAGACCGACGTCGACACGTTCGTCGACAGACTGCAGATCGTGCGGACGCCTCCGGCTGGGTGAGACGCGCCGATTCATGCGGCGACGAACACCCTGCGGCCGGGCAAATCCCGGTACACGACTCCGCGATTCGGATCGCGTGATCAGCGCGCCAGGTCCGGGTGCGCTCGACCGGTGACCAGGGGCATGTCGACGAAGGTCAGGAGGCCCGGTTCGGCGGCACAGACGTAAGGAATCGAGTTCACGCAGTGCGCGGCGGTGACGACGATGCCCGGGTTGCGCTCGAGGCCCGCGGCCAGGCTGGTCGGGTGCCAGCCGTGGATCGTGACGTGGCAGTCCGGGTCGCCCTTCACCTCGACTTCGAATCGGACGCCGCCGTCGCCGTACTTCCAGGGCGGGTCGAGGTGTTCCTCGCCCATCATCCAATTGACCGCGACGCGAACGACTTTGGCGTCGCCGATGAACGCTTCCCAGGCGAAGCGCTGGGCGGCGACCTGGCCGGGCTGGATTTCGCCGATCGGTGAGTCGATGGATGCGGTGGCGACCGCTACTTCGCGGCTGCTGCGGATTTCGGCGTCGGCGAATCCGAGGGTGTCCAGGCACATTCGCACCGATTGGTCGAAACCGTTGTCCAGCAACGCGAGCATCGGGCCGTTCATCGCCTGTTCGGGCGTTTGGCCGAAGCCCATGAGGTGGCGTACGACGTCGGGGGCGTTGTACGTGCGGATGTCGGAGTACTCCTCACCGCGGACGAAGGTGATCGCGCTGGACAGGCCCGCGAAGAACAGCGGCTGCTGCTCGGTGGCGCCGCCCGGGTCGATCCCGGTGCCGTGCAGGGTCACGCCGCCCTCGAGGGCGGGCGCTGACATCCGCTCCTTCTCTTGTGCGGTCGGCCAGAACCAGCCCAGCGGCGTGACCACGTTCTTTCCCGAACGCAGCAGCGCCGCAACCTCTTTCGGATTCGGCATGAGTGGTGCGTACAGGACGCAGTCGGCGTCCATCGCGAGGATGTCATCGACGCTATTGGTGGCGATGACGCCGATCGGGCCGATCCCCGCGAGCTCTCCGGCGTCCTTGCCCGCCTTGGCTTCCGAGTGCACCCAGCAGCCGACGAGTTCGAGATCCGGGTGCAGCTGGATCTGGCCGATCGCGGCCTGGCCGAGGCCGCCGGTGGCCCACTGGATCACTCGCAGAGTCATGCATGGAATAGAACAGGTTCTAATCCATGAGCGTCAAGAGCGCGCGGCCACCACTTCGGCCGCCACGTCGAGGAACTTCAGCTCGGTGACGGCCGGAACCAGGATGAACTCGTCGCATCCGGCCTGTTCCGCGCCGTCGAGAATGTCGGCGAGCACCTCGGGAGTCGACGCCCGCGCCGAGGCCGCGATCATCTCGGCGAGCTTGGGTCCGAGGAAGCCGAGATAGCGAGCGACGAAGGCATGCAACGCCTCCGATGCGTCGGGGACGCCCAGAGCGGTGAAGCAGCCGTTGACCTTTCGCGGGGTCGTGGTCCGGCCAGCCTCGGCCCAGCACTGCTCGGCGAGTTCACCTACCTTGGCGATCTCCTCGGCATCGCCGCGAACGCTGAAGCCCGAGATGCCGTCGGCCCATCGCGCCGCCCGGCGCATCGCCTTCGGTCCCAGCGCGCCCGCGAGAATGATCGGCCCGCCCGACTGCACGCATGCCGGGCCGACCGGATCCGCACCCTCGAACGGCGGCTCACCGGCGAGCAGCGCCTTCAACTCGGCAACCTTGTCATCGAGCTGCTGATGCCGTCCCTTGAACTCCGCACCGAGAGCGCGATAGTCGTGCTCGCGGCCGCCGACGCCGACGGCCACTTCGAGGCGGCCGTTCGAGAGCTGGTCCAGGGTACCGATCTGCTGGGCGACCATCGCCACCGGATGCTGCGGCAGCACAAAGAGATTCGCCAGCACCTGCACTCGCTCGGTCACCGCCGCGCACGCACCCAGCGTCGCGACCATCTCCGGATTCGAGAACGTCACCCGCTCCCCCACCGAGACGCTCGAGAACGGCCCCGCGTCGATCCGCCGAGCCCAATCAACCGTCGTACCCGGTCCGTAGCCGGGAGCCATCTGTGGAAGTGCGACACCGATCTTCATGTGCCGACCTTCTCAGACCGACCCGCCTCCGGTCAGGCGATTTCGAATCCGAGCGGCGATGGCGACCAACAGACACACCGTCGAACGTATCCAAAACGATGGGCAGCGCTCTCAGTGGCGCGGGCGGGTTTCGTATCGGTCATAGAGAGTGTTGAAGAAGCTTTTCGCGTGGTCACCGAACCAGGGGGTGGGTTCTTCCTCGCCGTCCTCGCCTTCGCGGACGAAAACTGTTGCGGGCCAGTGACCGCTAGTGACTTCCTCCAGGAGGAACTCGATCAGATCGGTGAAGTTCGGTGCGCCTCGGAAGTGACGTTCTTCGTCGCGTCCGAAATTGATGATCTGGCCGGATGTTCCGGCGGGTCCGGGATCAAGGTCCACGCCGATGTAGTCCGATCGCTGTGGGTGCGCCCAGAGCGGGATCCATCCCGGCGATGTCCATAAGGGTTTGATCAGCCCCTTTGCCGCCGGGTACGTCGCACCGATCTCCTGCAGATCGATAGTGGACGGGTCATCGCTGATGGCGTCCCAGAACTCCCACACCGTGCGAATCTCGGTGGTGGACATGAAGGTCAGGGAGGGGATCGCCGGCACGCCGTGCTCGTAATAACCGAGAGAAGGCACTGCCTGCCCGTTGTGCATGCCGAGTACAGCCTTCACCGCTGCCGGAAGCTCATGTCCGATAGCGTCTTCCAGCGCCGCGAGCTCGCTCGGATGCGCAGGCCCAGCGAGGTTTTCATACGCGAGCGGCACATTGAGCCGAAGCCAGGACACGTATTCGGCGAACACCTCGAGCACACGCATAGGCGAGCCTAGCAAGATCATTCACGGTCGTGAAACAGCGCGAGCGCACAGGAGTCGTTCTACCCGATCATGATCCGGACGACGGTTGCTGCGAGCCATGCGATCTGCCCGAGTGCGAGGAGTGCGATCCCTGCGAGGATGCGCAGCAGCCCCAGGCGCTTCGGACGATCTTCGAAGGCGGGCCGTTCATCGAGTATCAGGGCCATGCCTATGTCTCGGCGTTGGAATTGATCTGCGAGTGCCTCGGCCGGGGCATCGGCGATGTGCGTTTCTGGTTCGGCTATGACGGTCTTCCCGGCGTGATCGAGGATCTGGCCAGCAGCATGGACGGCCAAGACCCGTTTCCATACACCGACTCGAACGGCTGGGGTCATATCAGCAAGGAGAGCTGCGCGAGACGGACGATCGCGGCGGCCACGCCGACTCCATTGTCGAGGGGTTCCGCGAGTCCAGCGCGGCTGACAAGGATCTCATCGGCTTCTGGGCCGGATAGTGGTCAAAGGTCCAGTTGACGTCTCAATCTGACTCATCATCATTTCGGAATCCGGTACACGGGGGTTCTCATCATGATCTAATCGCGCCAACTCGGATGCATCAGCGCCTCGATGACGAGGTCGAGGGGCATCCGATTTACGTGGGAGACACATGATGGTGGATAAGAGAATGAAGCAGGTGGGCGGGTCGCTCGCGGCGTTCGCGGTGGCAGCCGGGTTCGCGGTCGCGTTGATTCCGGGTACGGCCTCGGCGGCGCCGGGGACGATCACCTGGAGTGACGGCAACAGCAAGTTCACCCGCACGGTGTCCAACACCAATCCGGTCGTGGGCGACATCGTTACCGTCACAACGACATTCGAGCGCACCGGGATTCCGGTGGAGTACATCTACAACATCAAGGACCTGCACCCCGCGTGCCTGACCCCGGTGGCGGGCTCGGCGAAGATGGGTGGGGACCAGGTGTCGCTGGATACCTCATCCTCGGATTGGGTACGTGCGGAGTTCGGCATCACCAAGTACCCGGTGTACCCGAACATCAACCCCAAGTCCCAGACGTTCGAGGTGCAGTACACGGTGGGCGTGAACTGCGCTCGTGACACCCCGCTGCCGACCTCGATGAACTACGGCGGGTCCCTGGGCAGCGGCACCTACTCCAACAAGGGACCGAACATCACGGTCTCCAGTGATGCGGTGTCGACGACGTCCATCACCGATGTGAGTGGTGCGCAGACCGGTAAGGCCATCACGCTCGAGGCGAGCGTGTCCCCGGCCGCGGCGGGCGGCACCATCCAGTTCAAGGCGGGCGACCAGGTCCTCGGCGACATCCCCGTCGCCGCGAACGGCAAGGCCACCATCGTGTGGACGCCGGGTGCCGCGGGCTCGTACACGATCGGCGCGACCTTCTCCGGCCGCAGCGGTGTCGCGGGCTCGACCACCACCAAGGTGGTCACCGTCGCCGATCAGCCGACCACCCCCACCACCACCCCCAAGCCGAGCACCGGATCCTTCTGATCCTGTTCTCCGCCTGAGGATTCGACATCGGCGGCCGCTGCGAGAACGACGCAGTGGCCGCCGGCGTCTGTGCGGTGGCGAACTCCGAATGTTGCGATGAACGCCTGTCGTTGACAAGATCATCCCCAGCATGCCGAATATCGAACTCGCATTTGACAGCCTTCAGGGTCTATCCGTTGGCGATGCGCTGGGTGCACAATTCTTTGTCCCCGGTAGCTCCCTATCCAATCTTCTCGCCGGGCAGCCGCCCGCTCCACCGTGGCCGTGGACCGACGACACCGAAATGGCGTGTTCGGTGTATTCGGAAATCCGCGACCGCGGCCATATCGACCGTGATGCGCTCGCGGCCGTATTCGCCGATCGATGTGAGCCCTATCGCGGCTACGGCGCGGGCAGTGTCGTTGTGCTGCACGAGATTCGGGACGGCCGCCCCTGGGCAGAGGCCGCCGGTGCCGCGTTCGGCGGGCGCGGCTCGTGGGGAAACGGCGCCGCGATGCGAGTCGCTCCGCTCGGAGCCTACTTCGCTGAAGATCTGGATCGAGCCGCCGCGCAAGCCGCACTCTCGGCGGAAGTCACCCACCGGCATCCCGAAGCGATCGTCGGCGCGATGGCGGTCGCCGTAGCGGCCGGATACGCGGCAGCATCACGCGGAAAGCCCTGCGCACCCGATGAATTGCTCGATGCGGTGCAGCCGTATCTCGTCGATGGGCGCACCGCGGACGGTATTCATCGCGCCCGAAAGCTATTGGGCCGGTCCGTGGTTGAAGCCGCTTACGACCTGGGCAACGGCGCCCAGGTAAGCGCGCAAGACACGGTCCCCTTCACACTCTGGGCGGCCGCAAGCTTCCTCACCGACTATCCGGCCGCCATCACCGCCTGCGTCGAAGCGGGCGGGGATGCGGACACTACGGCCGCGATTGTCGGAGGAATCGTGGCGGCGCACACGGGAATCGGCAATCGAGGCGTGATACGCGGGATACCGGACCAATGGCTGACAGCGCGCGAGCCACTTCCGAATTGGGTGACGGGCTCATCGAAATCCTCGTCATAGCGACTGTCCCCCAACAGGCTCCGTGGAAGCGAAGTCCGCACGACCAGGTCATGGCTACACGAGAAGTTCCGGAGGAACGCGTAATTCGTTGCGCGCGTACAGTTCGGCGATCGCGGTGATGTCGTCTTGGTCGCAGATCGCGGCGACGGTGTCGAGAAGCTCGTCATACTCGGAACCGGTTTCGCCGTCGTAGGACGCGGTCATACGCCCCCACTCATCCCACGGGAGCGTCTCGACCTTGTTTAGTGCGGCAAGGTCTTTGATCGCGTTACCCCGGATCTCGGCCGGCCCCCAATTGTCGGTGCCATGAACACCGTACGTCGCAGCATCCAGGTGACCGTCCCGGAACAGCGTCCATGCCTCTCCGCCACTAAGGAACTGGCCGGGCTGGAGATCTTCGGGGTGGTCCAGAACCGACTGTCCGAGGATCTCAGAATCGATCCGCACCCAACGAGTTTCGCTCTCGCTCCAGTACTCCGTAATCCAGTGATCGACCCCTCGTCCGGGCTGGAAATAGGTAGCGAACCCGCATCGAACACGAGAGGCAACACCCCGGTGACGAAGCAGCGCACAGCTCATCACCGCGAAATGACGACAGGTACCGATGACTCGACGAGAGGGTTCACGGGCGATCTGCAGCGGCGTCGGCTCCAACATGAGCAATGCCTCGATCAGCCGAACGACCGGCCGAATCTGATTCTCATCGAACCGTTCTCGCGGCAGATCCAGCGCATGGGCATCGCGCGGCTGGATAATCAGACCGGACGCCAGACGGCAGATCGCGACGGCCTCGACCGGGATCGACTGCAGCACAGCGTGATCGACACCGTCGAACCCTGTCAGTGGACCCGGAACGGAGTAGTCGAGAACATCGTCCATGCGCGCGATCATAGGTTCCGCCACCGACATGCGTTTCGCGGCCGACTCTCGACGCACAGCGGGCAGGCTGCGTGTCCATACGTAATAGCCGGTATCGGTGGAATGTGATTAAAAATGCTGAGCGGTGTGAATTCGGCTGCGATCCGCGATGATCCGTCGAGTTTGTTTCACATGTTCACAGAGGAATGGGTTTGATGAGTTTCATGGGTAAGGCCGTTGTCGCGATCGCCGCGGCCGGTCTTGCAGGTGGATCGGTGATCGGTGCCGGTACGGCTAACGCTGCCGGTCTGCACGGTGCGATCGCGTTCAGCGTCGATAACTGGAGCTATGGCACCGGGATTGACGCGGCGAACCGGGAGGAGGCGATCGCGGAGGCGTTGGCCAGTTGCGGGTCGGAGGGTGCCACCGATTGCCAGGTTATGGTGACCTGGGCGGACGGCTGCGGCGCACTCGTATATCGCAATGACCCCTCGGATGACTACGGGGTAGGAACCGGCGCGGGCAACAACCGGGCGGCCGCACTGGCCGCCGCCTACGCCAGCCTCGCTCAGTACTACCCGCCGGCGATGCTCGCCAATGTCGGCTCGGCGAACCTGTCGCAGACGGGTATCAGCGAAGTGGTCTGCACGGCCAACGCGTAATCCGCACCCGCACAATCGGACTCGAACACGCCCGGATCGAGGGTTACCAAGCGCGGAATCATGGTGCCGTCAGCACGATCTGCGCTCGGGCTCCGATTGTGCGGGTTTCGGGTCAGCTTCAGCGTTTCGTGTTGCCCAGCAACGTATTCAGGGTCGCGATCGTGGTGGAGTTGTCGATGTGGTGGATGGTGGTCATTCCGACCGCTGCGGCACCGTCGAGTGCGATCTGGGCGTCGTCGATGAAGATCACCTGGTGCGGATCGACGCTGAGGCGGGCACAGGCCATCGCGTAGATCTCGGGATCGGGTTTGGTGATGCCTACTTCGTGGGAGTAGATGATGTCGTCGACCAGGTCTTCGAAACCGTAGGCGTGTTGTTCACGTTCGCGGGCGCCGACGAAGCTGTTGCTTATGATTCCGGTTCGGTATTGGGGGCGAAGGGTTTTCGCGTAGGCGATCAGTTCTTTGTTGGCGACTCCGAGATACTGCCTCCAGATATCAGCGATGAGCTCGTCGGCGGAGTCAGTTGATACAGCGAGGCGGTCGATGATCGCGTCGCGGAACGCGGATTCGGTTATGGTGCCGATGCTTCCGGCTAACCACACGTCAGCGAGGCGTCCGATGAGTTGGCCTCGTTCGAGGCCCAGGCGGCGTTCCCAGTGGATGTCGAAGTCCATCTGTTCGGTAACTTCCAGGACGCCGCCGATATCGAAGATCACCGCACGAAAGCTCATGTCCGCCAAACTATCTCGCCTGCGGAATGGCGGGCAGGTCGGAGAATCGGACGGGGCTCGCGATGGCGGTTACGTGCAGGCCGTCGGCGGCGGGTTTGATGGATGTGAGGCGCGCGCCCAGGGGTAGTGCCTGCAAAGGGACTGTGAAGGTGAGGGATTGGCTGATCAGGGCCAGGGGGATGGTGGGGCCGCCCGCTCGGGCTTGGACCGATACGGGGGTTACCTCGAAGCCGTCGTCGGTGGGGGCGACCGTGACGACCACTATCGCGGGAACGGGGATGCCCTGTACCGAGAAGGTGCCGGTGACGCGCAGGCCGTCGTCGGCGTAGGCGATCGATTCGACTTCCGACGGTGCGAAGCGTTGCACGGTGTCGTAGGGCACGACGGCTGTCGCGGTTCCGCGGTCGGCGACCAGGTTCGAGGTGCGGCTGGCCAGCAGGTCGGTCAGCGGCGCGGTGACATCGGTGAGGTGGACTTCCAGGTTGTGGACCGAGATCTGCTGATCGCTCCAGTCGCCGACGCGCACGTTGATGTCGTGATAGGTGCCGTCGACGGCCTGGGTCAGGAAGGGGAACCCGCCGATTTCGACGCTCGGCCGCTGCGCGAGGTTGTACTCGGTGGCGATCCTGCTGCCGATCTCCTTCTGCGCCTGCGCGACCGCGAGACGGTCGCCGACGATCAACGCGATCGCCAGCACGATGATCAGTATCAGTAGTGCGCGCATGCGCTCACCCGCTTGGACATTCCACCATCATGCTGTGTGTTGCGGATGATTTGCTCGATCTACGGGTGTTCCTCGCCGTCGCGTGAGTTCTCACCGAGCACCCAAGGCTGTCCGGCTGCAGGCCCGGGACCTGTGGCCGCGGCCTGTGTCTGCACCGTGGTGACGCCGCCGAAGTCCTCCTGAATCGCGGTTCCCAGGGACACTCCGCCGTATCCGGCCGCCGCCAGCGGATGGTTGAACTCGCCGCCGCCGATTCCGTGGCGCTTGATCCTGCGCCAGCGCATGACCATCAGCACGCTCGGCCCGACAACGCCGATCATCAGCACGAGCAGCGGCACCAGCGCAGATCCGTCCATACCCCAGTAGATCCCAACAGCTACATTTCAGCAACCTCAATGGTCTCGAACTAGGTAGATTCAGTCCGGTGACGCGAGGGCGGCTGTTCAGGATTGCGCGAATCACCGGTCATCTGGGCTGGTGGACGTTCGTGGTCGCAGTGCTGCTGGGTACAGCGATGTCCGCCGCCGCGGATATCCCGATCGGTCGAAAAGAGTGTTCGCCGGGTGATTCGGTATTGCGGGTGTGCCTTTCGGTCACCGAATCGGCTGGGCCGCCCGGGGCGGGCGCAATGGCCGGTTATGCGACGGTGGCACTCGGGGTGGTTGTCGTGGCCGCCATCATCGAAGCGGTGGTGGTCGGGGAACGCGTCGCGGGCGTGGTCACCGTCACCGTTCCGATTGTCGCCGCCGCGCTGATGATCAAGGTATTGAACGGAACCGGTTGGTGGAGTGATAGTTCCGGCTCCGTTCGAACGGTCGCGATTGTCGTGGCAGCGATCGCGGCCCGCGAGGTATGGGCATTCGGATTCGCGCCCGGCATCCCGCAGCCGAACCTCACGCCGCCGGATCGGATCGGGTGACCGAGAGTCGATGTCGACCGGAATGGCTGTTGGTCATACTCCGTGTACCGCGACGTGATCGACCGTCACTCTATGGAAGCTGGCGATCGACTCGCCTCCGTCGACACCTTGGCGAATCGCCTTCTCGGCCTTGTAGAACGGATCCACGAACACTCCGTTCGGCAACTGCACCCCCAATGCACCCGTGACCCCGCTGACCTGCCACTCGCCACCGGTTTCCACGGCGATGCAGGCACCGAGGAACGAGCCGACCAACGACACCAACTCATTGACACTTGGCTCGGGATCCCAGTTCGGGACTGCACGCTGCTGTTCGATCAGGTCCTCAACCCACGCGAGGGAGGCCCGGTTCAGCCCGAAATCGATCCCACTCGCTGCGGTGAAGTACTCGATGGCAAGTTGGACGTTCGAATCGATTGCCTGGCGCACCTGCTGCATGGCCTGGTCGGTGTCGTCACTCACCATTCGACGATATCGGCACCACGACTACACGGGCACGAAAAATACTCCCAGAAGCAGGAACCCGACCGGACAAGATACGCACGCTGTCGTGCCTTGTTACCAGGGCAGCGGTTGGCGGTCGCGGAAGAAGCCTCCGGTGGGTCCGTTATCGGGAAGGGTTGCTGCCCAGACGATTCCGGCGGCACCGTCGACGACGGGGCGGCCGCCGGGGCCGCCCATATCGGTGGCTACCCAGCCGGGGCAGATGGCGTTGACGAGGATGCCGTCCGGGCGGAGTTCGGCGGACAGCATTCGGGTCAGGGCGTTGAGGGCGGTTTTCGTGGTGTTGTAGGCGGGGGTGCCGCCGCCCATGCTCGTCAGGGAGGCGGCTTCGCTGGAGACGTTGACGATTCGGGGATGGGCGCTCGCGCGCAGCAACGGGAGTAGGGCTTGGGTCAGTCGCCAGGGGCCGTAGAGGTTGGTTTCGGCCGCTTCGCGGACGACGTCGAGATCGGCGTTGACTGCGCGCTGCCAGGTGTCGTAGGCGATGGCGGCGTTGTTGACGAGGATATCCAGGACACCGAATCGGGTGCTGATTTCCGTTGCGGCGGAGGTGATGTCGTCACCATTGGTGATATCGAGGCGCAGCGGGTGCGCGTCGCCGCCGATCTCCGCCGCTGCCTTAGTGGCCGCCTCGAGCGATCGGGCGGACACGATGACGGTGTGCCCGGCGGCGGCGAGCTGGCGCGCCACTTCGTGGCCGATGCCCCGGTTGGCTCCGGTGACGAGGGCGATCATTGGTTCCTCTTCGTGGTGATCAGTCAAGGTTGAGTGTTTTCCAGGACACTCACACACATGCGGGCGCATTCGGCGGCGAGTTCGGCGGCGGTCATATCGATGGTGCCGCCGAGCCAGCCTTCGATGAGCTGGTTGACACCGCCGGTGATGAAAAGCGCTGCGCGGTGCAGCCATTCCGGTTCGACGGAGATGCCCAGCGCGGCGGGAGCGTGTTGCACGACGAGGTCGGTGATCATCGTCAGTACGTCGTGACGACGCTGGGTCAGCTCGGGCAGGTCGCCGGGGTCGGTGGTGGTGACGATGCGATGAATATGGCGGTCGGCCGCAATGATCTCCAGGAATGCCTGTAGCGCGGATTGCAGTCTCTGCTCGGCCGGACCATCCGCGGAGACACCCGCCTCGACCATGGCCGCCAACATCTGATCGCGCACCTCGTCGGTGACGGCGAGCAGCAACTCCTCGCGGTTGGCGAAATGTTCGTAGAAGTAGCGGTCGGTCAGGCCCGCGGTTTTACAGACGCCCCGGACCGTGACGGCGCCGATCCCGGATTCGCCCCAGGTGGTGCGAGCGGCGACGAGCAGGCGCGCGCGACGCTCGGCGCGGCGCTCGGTCGCGCTGACGCCGCCGTAGCTGCGAGTGGCCGTATTCGTCATTGACAACACTTTAGGCGTGGCTGTCGATGTTGGGGATCACGCCCAGCTGTGCCCCCTAGGCCGCGAGTTCCATTACGGCGCGGGGGTGCCAGGGCATCGGGCCGGTAGGGAAGCCGCAGCGGATCATTCTGTGTGGTGGGGCTGCTTCGATGTCGACCACTACGAGGGGCAGGAAGGGGCTGAGCATTTTTTCGAGCATGGGGTTCAGGCCGGTGAGGCGGGGGCGGAGCCGGACCTGCCAGCAGTCGATTCGGCCGGTGGCGGCGTCGACGACGGTGCGCCGGTCGGTCTTCGCGCTCAGGGGGATGTGGACCGAGAACGCGAGCCACAGGGCGATATCGGCCTCGGCGCCTTCGGTCAGATCCAGTCCGCGCAAGAGCGTCAAGCCGCCCGCGAGTGGCATGAGATCGGCAGGGAACGGCGCGATCCCAGCACCGATCTGCAGGTGCGTGGTACCGAGGAAATTCGCCTCTTCGCGGCTCACCACCGTTGTGCCCGTTCGGGTTTCGGCGCGGTAGCTGGCGATCCGCAGCTGCTCGCCGAGACGCTGGAAGCGCTGTTCGACGGTGATCGTGAAGTTGCCATCACTCGAGGTCGCCTGAACCACGGAGAGGTAGCCCTGGTCCTCATGCCCGACTGTGCTGACGATGTCGAGCGCGGGCGGCTGATCCGCGATACGGACGGTGTAGACGGTCTTCTCACCGTCCGGGATATACGGATCGCGAAAGATACTGTCTCTCATAGGCTTTCTTCCCGTGCGGCGGTGACGAACACCGCTCGGAGTCGGTTGACATAGCGTTCGACGGAGCGGTGCGCCACCGGGGTGTCCGGATAGATCACGCTGAGTGTGGTTTTCGCGGCGAACCGATTGATCCAGATCAGAACCTGTTCGGAGGCAGCGCGATTGGCGTACAGCCCGCATGAGGCCGTATCGAAGAATTCATGGCCGAGCAGTTCTCTGGCATCGACGTAGGAGATCATCGGGCAGGCACAGCCCGGGCTCAAATCCAGATCGGAGTCGGCGGGCAACAGTTCGACCACCCGCTGGAACGAGGTGGAGGTCAGACGAATCCCGTTCTCGTAGGCGTACTGGGCGAGTGTGACCACCCGGTCGAAGGATGCGGTGCGGCCGAGCGGGAATGCCACGGGCAGCAACGTGACGTACCAGCCGACCGAGGCGCGTTCGGCGGCGCTGCCACGCGTTGTCACCGGGGTCATGCCGAAGTAGTAATCCCTGTCGGCGAGTTCGTATTCGGCCAAGGCCGCCGCGGCGAAGACGCCGCCGACGAAGTGCGCGCCATTGTCTCGGCATCGCCGCTCGAAGCGCGCGGCGGTGGCCTCATCGAACAGCGTCACCGTTCGGTGTGCGCTGCGGTTGTACATATCGGTGCGCCTGCCCAATTCCAGCGGGAAGGTCGGCAGGGCGCCGCCGTTTCCCCGGATCAGCTCGAGCCACTTCTGAACACCGGGCGAGGTGAGTGACATGCGCGCCGTATGAGCCCGCTCGGCCGTGCAGTAGTCGAGATAGCTCGCCGCCGGGGCGAGCGCGTCCGGCGTCTGACCCCACATCTCGTTCGCGTAGAGCAGCGCGAGATCGAAACCGGACAGGTATTGCCCGAACCCGTCGGTGTGCAGGTGATCGGCCGCGAGGTAGACCATGGTCGAGTCGTCCCGCTCGATGACCCCGAAGCTGAAGCAGTCCCAGTCGAAGGGCCCGGGCGTGGTTTTGAGCACGTGGTCGCGGACCGTCTGCGGGTCCTCGATCCACCCGTGCTCGACCGGAACGAACTCGACGTCCGCTTCCGGCACCAGATGCCGCTCCACCGCGCCATCCGCACCGATCCGGAACCAGGTGCGAAAGGTGTCGTGCCGCAACAGGAATGCGTTGATCGCGCGGGTCATCGCCGCGCGGTTCAGCTCACCGGTCGATATCTCGGCGGTGATCAGGCACAGACCGGAGTACCGGAAGTCCGCCGCGGCATGCTGGGCGGCCAGCCGTAAGTACTGTTCCTGCTGGTGCGAGGGCGGGGCGGGGTGCACGGGTGCCAGCCGCGCGCGTGCGGCCGATTCCGGCGATGCCACCCAGGTGGTGAGTCGGCCCCGCGCCGGTTCCCATTCGTCGATCAGACCGAAATCGACCATCGCTCAACCTCCCTACTCCGACGCCAGGTCACGATGCGACTCCGACCGGCACCGCGACCGGAGCGCCCGTGGCGGTCTCGACGGCCGACCGGGACGGAGCCTTGGCACTTTCCGCGGCCAAGATCAGTTCGGCCACCTTCGGACCGGCCTGCTCCAGGCTGAACGACCGACCCATCTGCAACGACATCAGGTCGATGCCAAGGGTTTTGGTGACCCGAGCGCCGAGCTCCACCGCCATCAGCGAATCCAGACCGAGCTCGGGCACGGGCACCGTCATATCGATGGATTCGGCCGGAACCCCCATGACCGCGGCCAATTCCTCGGCCATCTTGCGCGCGACGAAGGTGCCGCGTTTGCCATCCTCGATGGCTGCCACCTCGGCCCGCAGCCGGGCCAGTTCCGAGGTGTCCTTGGCGGAGACCTGAGCCAATGCCATCGTGCGGCCGGTGCGGGTCAGCTGCGGGAAGGTGCCGGTGAGCTTTCCCCAGTCCGTGGGAATGATACTGGCCCGCGAAATACCAAGGCGCAGAGTCTGTTCCAGGTACGCCGTGGCGTCGGCCATGTCGATCGGGTCGAAGCCGACCAGGTCGAGATACTTCACCGCCGTCTCGTCGGCGGCCATGCCCCCGGTGGAACCGGACAGGTGCCCCCACCCGATGCACAGGGCCGGCTCGCCCGCCCGCGCCCATTCCTGGGCCATGGTCTCCACCGCGAGATTGGCCGCGCAGTAGTTGTACTGACCGTAGATGCCGTACATGGCGCCGCCGGAGGAGGAGAGCACGAACATATCCAGCTCGATTCCGGCGTCGGCCACCGCCTGGCGCACCACCCGGGCACCCTGCACCTTGGGGCGGTAAACGATGTCCAATTCCTCAATTGTCATGGCCGCCAAGCGATTATCGGCGACCGCGCCTGCCGCGTGGAACACCCCTCGCAGTGGATGTCCGGCCGCATGCGCCCGCCCCACGACCGCGGCGATCGCCTCGGCATCGGTGACATCGGCGTGTTCGGCGATCACCTGGATCCCCGCCGCCCGCCATGCCTCGAGCTGGCGGCGCGCTTCCTCGGTGCTCGCGCCGCGGCGACCCACCAGTACCAGTCGGCGCGCGCCGCGCAGGGCCAGCCAGCGTCCGATGGCCAGCCCGAAGCCACCGAAGCCACCGGTCACCAGATATGTTGCGGCCTGGTCTATTTCGATATCCGGCAGCTGGGGTCGTACCGAGGGCAGTGCCGAATCCATCTTCAGCGCAATGCGCGTCAGTCCGGTCGAGCGGATGGTTTCCTCGAAGGCACTCGCCACCTCGTCGGTATCGAACAGCCGGTAGGACAGCGGGCTATAGGTGCCCGCGAGCACCTTCTCGTAGACCCGCCGCAGCAGTGCGATGAGCCGCTGCGCGTCGACCGCGACCAGGCGGTCCAGGTCCATCGAGTAGTACGCCACGTTCTTGTCGAAGTTGGCCATCTCCAACAGGCCACCGGTGTAGATATCGGCCTTGCCGACCTCGACGATGCGCCCGAATTCGGCGACCGCGTGGAAGTTCTGCCGCAGGATCTCCCCCGGGGCGCTGCTCAACACCACCTCGACGCCCTTGCCGTCGGTCAACTCGAGGACATCGTCGACGAAGTTCAGTGACCGCGAATCGATCGCGTGATCGGCCCCCAGCGAGAGCACGTGGGCGCGACGCTCCTGGGTACCGGCGGTGCCGATAATGCGCGCTCCCCGATCCTTGGCGACCTGGATCGCGGCCGTGCCGACACCGCCCGCTGCCCCGTGGATGAGCACCGTCTCTCCGGGTCGCAGCCGGGCCAGATCGTTCAGCGCGTATTCGGCCGTGCCGAAAGCGATTGTGCTGGTGCAGTATGCGGGATCGGTGCCCGGTGGGAGCTTGATCGCTCGCGCCCGGTCGGCCACGACGTAGCGCTGCATCATCCCCTTGACCGCGACCGCGACCAGATCGCCCACCGCCAGGTCGGTGACGCCGGGACCGACCCGCACCACTTCGCCGACCCCTTCCATCCCCGGGACGGTGCCGAAATACGTTGGCGCTAGCTCGCGTTCGCCGAGCAGTCCGATGACCTTCAGCGGATCCTTGTAGTTCAGGCCGATGACTTTCATCCGCACCTCGACCTGCCCGGCACCGGGCTCCGGGCGCGGTCGTCCGCGCCAGGCCAGCGCCGACAACAGGCGCGTGCGGGGCATTTCCAGCGCGAAATTGGCCTCGGAGTCGCTCAGCGGTGCGGCGGTGTCCAGTGCTTCGAGGCGCTCGGGCAGCGGCTTGGTGATCACCGGACTCCAGCGGATACCGGCGCGCAGGGCGACTTCGTCGGTGTTGTCGCCCCAAAAAGCCCCCGGGACAGCCAGTTCGGTGACAAGGTCGACTATTCCCGTCGCCGGTTCGACGTCGATCAGCCGCCAGCGCAGATCGGTCTGTTCATTGAGCAGCACGCGTCGCGCACCGGCGAGCGCGGCCTGCTGCGCGGCCGCCGGAGCCGGATCGTCCGGGACCGCGAACGCGCGCTCGGTCACCAGGGTGGCGTGGCATCGGCCCTCGACGAACTTGTCCTGTGTTCGTCCGGGATCTTCCGGGTACGCGAAGTCGTTGAGCACGACCGCGATTCGCTTCAGTGCCCACAGTTGCGCGAGCTCGTCCGCGCCGGAGTCGGCGACCACGATGACATGCAGCCGATCCGTGCCCTCGGCCCGCGCGGCCGCGAGCATCGCGATGAGACCGGCCTGGACCTCGTCCGCGACGGATCCGACGCCGTACAGCTGTGCGCCCGGGATCACCTCGCTCAGCGCGGTGGCGCGCTGGCGCGAATCCCCCAGCGCGACGATCACCGTGCTCACCGAATCATGGGGTACCGCGGTGCGATCGAGTGGATCCCGCTGCTGCATGGTCTCGGTGTAGAAGTAGTCCGCCATGCGGCGCAGGGGATCCTGGCCCGGGGCGATCGCGCCGATCTGCAGACCGCTCAATCGCATGACGAGGTTGTGCTCGTCGTCGAGCAGGTCCACATCGGCCCGCAGCCGGGCCCGATGATCGCGCCTGGCTACCACGGTGACCCGCTCGGGCAGCGGCGCGACCAAGCGCACCGAGGCCACGCCGACCGGGACCAGGGTGCCCTCGTCGATCCGGGATTCGGCGAACAGCAGAGCGGCGGTCTGCATGGCGGCATCGACGACGGCGGGATGGGCCAGATGACCCGAGTCCACCGCGATCGCGCCGTCGACGGTCGCGGTGACCGTATCCCTGCCGACCCGAGCGGTGAGCACACGCCGGAACGACGGGCCGTACTGCAAGCCCGCCGCTGCGAGTCCGCCGTAGAACAGCTTCGGGTCCACGTCGACGCCGACCTCGATCTCGGGCACCTCCACCCGGGTCGGCCGGTGCCGACCGGTCAGCATGCGCCCGGACGCGTGCAGGGTCCAGGCGGTGCCGGTGGCCGGGCGGGAGCGAATCAGGAAGCGACCGCTGGCCTCCTCCACGGTCAGCGCGAGCAACGGGACATCCGGTGCGCCCATGATCAACGGCGCGACGAAGCGGACCTGCTCGAGCGCGACTCGTTCGCCACCGAGCCGGGTGGCGGCGGCGCTGAGCGCCGCGTCGAGATACGCCGCCCCCGGCATGATTCGGACCCCGTTGACCACGTGATCGGCCAGCCACGGCAGCAATTCGGTACCCACCTGCAGCAGCCAATCCGGGCGGCCTTCGACATCGGGATCACCGAGCATCGGATAACCGCCCGGAGTGCCGAGCCTGGCCTGTTCGAACAGCGGCAGGGACGAATGCAGGCGGGTCCGCTGCCACGGGTACCGCGGCAACCGCACATGCGGGCTCGCATCTGGCGGAAACAATGCGTCGAGGTCGAGCACGCCCGCACCGTAGAGCCCGATGAGGGTGCGTCGAATGCTGTTGGTATCAGGCTGTTTACGGTCCAGTGTCGGCACCGTGGTCCCCGTGACGTCCGCGCCGAGCAGTGTCTCGCGGATATTGCCCGACAGCACCGCGTGCGGGCCGATCTCGAGGAAGACCCGGTGCTCGGCGAGCAGCGTCGTGACGGCGTCGGCGAAACGCACCGGCTCGCGCACATTGGCACACCAGTACAACGCGTCCCAGTCCGGACCCGTCACCTGTGCACCGGTGACCGAGGAGTACAGGGGAACGGTCGGTGCCTGGGGCTCCAACTCCGCGAGTGCCGAACGCAATTCGTCCAGAATGGGGTCCATCAGCCGACTGTGGTAGGGCACCTCGACTCGCAGGGCGCGCGCGAAAAAGCCTTCCGCGACGAGCTTTTCGCCGATCTCATCGAGCCGGACGATATCGCCGGAGAGGGTCAGTGAGGTCGCGCTGTTGATCGCGGCGATATCGACCCCGGGATCGTCGGCGACGAGTTCGAGGGCCTGGTCATAGGACATGCCCACCGCGAGCATTCCGCCGGAACCCGCTGTGGTGGCCTGCAATCGGGCTCGATGGTAGGCGACCAGGACCGCGTCGCGCAGCGAGAGCATCCCGCTGACATAGGCAGCGGCCACCTCGCCGACGCTGTGGCCGACGATGGCCGCGGGCTCGATGCCATACTGGGCGAGTTCGCGTACCAGCGCCACCTGCACCAGGAAGTTGGCCGGTTGCGCGACCTCGGTGCTGGCGACCCGCGAATCCTCTTCCGCCTTCAGCAGTTCCTCGATGATCGACCAGCCCGCGAGCGCACGGAACTCGGCGTCGACACGCTCGGCGGTATCGGCGAAAACTCCCCCGGCGGTGAGCAATTCACGCGCCATTCCCCACCACTGCGGACCCATGCCGGAGAACACGAACACCGGCCCGCCGGTGCGGGCCACAATGGTGCGTACCGCGTCACGCCCTTCGCCGGCGGCGAATGCTCGCAGCTCCCGGATCAGGTCGCCGGTGTCACCGAGCAGCATGCCGGTCCGGAACGGGTGGTGCGCCATCCGGGTCCAGGCGGCGTGCGCCAGCCGTTCCGGTTCCGTGCCCGCGGCGACCAGATCGGCGAATCGCCCGGCGAGCGCCCGCGCCGCACCGGTGCTGCGAGCCGAGATGGGCAGTACACCAAGGTGTTTCGGCTCACTCGCGACTTCGACAACCGGGATCGGACGGTATTCCCGCAGAATGGCGTGCGCGTTGGTGCCGCCGTACCCGAATCCGTTCACCGCGACCGTCATCGGCCCGGCGTCCCGGGACAGCGGTTCGGCTTCGGTCTGGATATGCAGACCCAGCTCGTCGAAGGGGATATCCGGATTGGGCTTGTCGAGCCAGCCCTGAGGCGGGATCGTGCGATGCGAGATCGCCAGTGCCGCTTTGATGACGCTCGCGACCCCCGCGGCGGCCTCGGTGTGCCCGAGCGTGGACTTCACCGAGCCGACACCCAGCGTCCGCGTCCGCTTGTCCGGTACGCCGAAAACCCGTCCCAGCGCTCGAATTTCGACCGGATCGCCGACCAGGGTGCCGGTGCCGTGCGCCTCGATGTAGGTGATCGATTCCGGTGCCAGGCCGGCGCGGGCGCACACCGAACGTGCAAGCGACTCTTGCGAATCCACGTTCGGCACGGTGATCGCGGTGGTGCGGCCGTCCTGGTTGGCCCCGGTCGCCTTGACCACGGCGTAGATCCGGTCGCCATCGCGCACCGCGTCGTCGAGTCGCTTCAAGGCCACCATGCCCGCGCCCTCACCGCGACCGTAGCCGTCCGCTGCGGCGTCGAAGGACTTGCAGCGCCCGTCGGCGGCGAGGAAGCCGCCCTTGCACATCAGCACGAAAGTCTCCGGCTGGAGCATCACATTGACCCCACCCGCCAGCGCTACGTCGCAATCACCGTTGTTCAGCGCTTGGCAGGCGAGGTGGAACGCCACCAGAGACGACGAGCACGCCGTATCAACGGTGAGCGCGGGTCCGATCAGGTTGAGCGCGTACGCGATCCGGTTGGACAGCATCGTGTACGAAGCGCTGGCCGGAGTGTGCATATCGGTGTGGAACAGTGCGGGGCCCACCACACCGATCACCGACTGGTCCACCACGAAACCGCCCACGTAGACCCCGACCGAGCCGCCGCTCGCGCGCCTGGCGATCCCGGCATCGTCGAGCGCCTCCCAGGTGACCTCCAGCATCAGGCGCTGCTGCGGATCGAGCACGGTGGCCTCGCGCGCGGAGATGCCGAAGAAGTCCGGGTCGAACTCCCAGGGATCGGTGGTCATGAAGGCGGCGCGCTTGGTGTAACTGCGCCCTGGCGTGCGCGGTTCCGGGTCGTAATAGCGGCGGTAATCCCAGCGATCGGGCGGCACGTCGACCACACCGTCGCGCTTATCCAGGACGAATTCCCAAAAGGTTTCCGGCGAGTCGATTCCACCTGCGAATCGGCATCCGATCCCCACTATCGCGATATCCGACATGCACACCTTCCAAGGCCGGATTGATTTGAGCGCCAGCACTTCCCGGCACCTTGCGAACAGGTGGCTGGCGATCACCTCATCGTGCCGCAAATCAAGGAATATGCCGGATTCACTCCCGAGTTCAGGACACCTCACAAAACGACGGGGGCTATGGCTGTAAATATCTCGAGTCCGTCGAATCAGGTGCTGTGCAACCGATTCCGAGTGCCTATGTTGCGAGTGGCCGGTGCCGCACCGGACCGTATTTCTCAGTTGGGAGCTGCGATGTCGGGCCAGACGACCCCGTGGATAGATCGGCTTGTGCGAAGGCGGTTCACCGTCGTGGTCGTGATGGTCGCCGCATTGCTGGCGCTCGGTGGCTACGGCCTCGGACTGTCCGAGCACCTCGGAGTCGGCGGCTGGAACGATCCGGGCTCGGAATCCTCGCGGGAGGCACGACTGCGCGACCACGCGTTCGGCACCGACCACAGCGCCGATGTGCTGCTACTGTTCCACGCGCCGACCGGGAAAACCATCGACGACCCCGCCTTCGCCGCCACAGTGTCCGACTACCTCAGCGGTCTGCCACAGCGCTTTCCGGGCCGGATCGCGCGCATCAACGGCGCGTACTGGGCCACCGATACGGGTATGGCGATGCCGGATATCTTCGGCACCGAGCGACGGGATCACGGCTTCGCCTCGGTCGCCATCGAGGGCAACGATGACACCAGCAGGTTGAACAACTTCCGCGCCATCACCGGCGAACTCGCGTTGCCCGGTGTCGATATGGAAGTCGCGGGCAGACAGCCGATCGCGGCGGCGCTCAATGACACCATGGCCCACGACCAGCGCCGGATGGAATTGTTCGCGATACCCGCGGTGGCGGTGCTGTTGTTCTTTCTGTTCGGCGGGGTCGTCGCCGCATCGCTTCCCCTCGCCGTGGGCGGATTGACCGTCATCGCGGCCTGGGGCATCGTCCGCGTACTGACCACCTTCATGGAGGTGAACACCTTTGTCTCCCCTGTAGTTTCGATGATCGGTCTCGGCTTGGCCATCGACTACGGGCTTTTCATGGTAAGCCGGTTCCGGGAGCAATTGGCCGCCGGCAACGAGGTGCCGGAGGCGGTTCGGGTCACGGTGGCGACCGCGGGCCGCACCGTGTCGTTCTCTGCGATCATCGTGGTCGCCGCGGCGAGCACGATACTGCTGTTCCCGCACGGGTTCCTGCGCTCGTTCGCCTTGGGCGCGATGGTGACGGTGGCGCTGGCGGCTGCGGTCTCGGTCACGGTTCTACCTGCCGCGCTGGCCATCCTCGGCAGGCGCGTGGACTGGTTGGGCTACAACGGGTTTCATTCCCGGCGTGCGCGCGCCGACCAGCGGAACAACGCCTGGGGGCGGATCGCCGGAGCGGTCATGCGCAGGCCGATCACGACCATCGTGCCGGTCGTGGCGATCCTGGTGGTACTCATCGCCCCGGTGCGCGATATCGCCTTCGGCGGTATTAGCGAACGATTTCTACCCCCCGAGCAGCCCACCCGCACCGCGCAGCAGCACTTCGACGAGCTTTTCCCGCTGCGCGAGACCGATCCGGTCGAGATCGTGGTCCGGACGTACTCCACCACCGATCTCGACGCCACGATCGAATCAGCCAATCGGGCACCGGGTTTGAAAGCGCCATTCCCCGAACCCTTTTCCGCACCCTCGCAGCTCGGTGTCTTCACCACCTCGACAGCGGTCGGAAATTCGCACGACGCCGAGCGGACCATCGACTACCTACGTACCATGGCAGTGCCCAAGGGCACGACCGTGCTGGTCGGCGGCCAATCCGCGGCCGAGATCGACAGCGTGGACGCGGTGCTGGATCGCATGCCGTGGGTGGTCGCGCTGGTGTTCGCGCTGACCACAATCCTGCTGATGCTGGCATTCGGCTCGCCGGTGCTGCCACTGGTGGCCGGGTTGCTCAATCTGCTCGGGCTCGGCTCCACAATCGGAGTCCTCACCTGGATCTTCGCCTCCGGACACGGGGCCGGACCGCTGGACTTCACACCCCAGCCGATCATGGCGCTGGTTCTGGTGCTGATCATTTCGGTGATCTACGGCCTGTCCACCGACTATCAGGTGTTCCTGCTTGCCCGAATCCATGAGGCGAGGAGCAAAGGCGCGACGGACACCGAGGCGGTCCGGGACGGCATCGCACGCACCGGGTGGATCATCACCGCCGCCGCGCTCATCCTCATCGTCGTGTGCGGAGCCTTCGCGCTCTCGGATCTGGTGATGATGCAGTACATCGCGGTCGGCATGGTCACCGCACTGTTCATCGATGCGGTCGTGCTGCGCATGCTGCTCACACCGGCACTGCTGGCATTGCTGGGACCCCTCAGCTGGTGGCGGTCCGGCTCCAGGGCGTCGAGCCGAGAGCGACACGGCGATAGGGCAGTGTCAGTGTGAGCGCGCCGAGACCGACTGCGGCGAGGGCGATTACGCCGAGCATGGTCATGCTGCCCGCCATGGTGTGGGCACGGAAGAAGAGCGTGCTGAGTACCGCGAGCCCCACCGAATTGCCGATCTGCTCCACGGTGGGCAGCAGGCCGGACGCCTCGTCCAGATCGCGGTCGCCCAATCCCGCGAGCATGATCGGCTGCAACGGGATGCCGAAGACCCCGACACCGAAGCCCGCCAGCAACACCGGGACGGTGACCAGTGCCAGGTTCACCGTTCCGGATGTCAGGTAGAGATATCCCACACCCACCGCGACCCAGCAACCGAAGCCGACGATGCCGGCGGCCAGGACGCGAATACCGAAGCGGTTCACCAGTTTCGGCGACCACAGCGCGCCCGCCCCGGCCCCGACGGCGAAGGGGGTCATGGCGATTCCGGTTCGAAACGCGGAGAACCGCAGCACGTCCTGCAACAGGATCGACACGGTGAACACGAATGCGGTGAACAGTCCGAAGAAGACCGCCACCAGCACCGAGCCGACCGCGAATCCCCTGTCCGCGAAGAGATCCAAGCGAACGAGCGCGGTCCCTCCGCGTCGTCGGGTCGCTCGCTCGTAGGCAACGAACAACCCCGCGAGCGCCAGCGCGATTGCCACACAGCCCACGTGCCTCGGGTGCCAGCCCGACTGCTGGCTGTCCGAGAGCGCGAACAGCAGCAAAAACAGCGCAGCCGTAGCGATTGCCGAACCGCGCAGGTCCAAGGGCGGTCGCTGCGGTGCCGGACCGATGTGCAGGTACTTCACGGCCAGGCCGATGGACACTACACCGAGTGGCAGGTTCAGCAGAAAGACCGCGTGCCAGCCCAGCCCGAGTGGGTTCAGCGTGATCAGCGCGCCGCCCAGCAACGGGCCGAGCATTCCCGCGAAACCCGCTGTGGCGCCGTAGATCGCGAATGCGGAGGGCTGATGGTCACGCCGGAACGAGGCGGTGATGATGGCGATGGTCTGCGCCGCCATGCCTGCCCCCGCCACGCCTTGGACGATCCGGGCACACACCAGTTCCACTGCGCCGGAGGATATTCCGCACCACACCGACGCCGCTGTGAAGGCCGCCGCAGCCCAGAGGAATATTCGGCGACGGCCGAGAATAGCCCCGAGCCGGGCCGCGGTGAGCAGCACGCAGGCGAAAGCCAGCGAGTAACCGGCGACCACCCACAGCTGCTGGGACTGCGACGCCCCCAGGTCCGCGGTAATCGATGGGAGCGCGGTGTTGACGATCGTGACATCGATCATCTGCATGAATACCGAAATCAGGCAGGCTCCGAACGAACCGACGGCCACCGCCGCCTCTTTCCGCGTCATCGCAGCGCCGCCTCGAACTGCGGCCAGGATTTGTGCAGATCGTCTTGCCAGTAGCCCCAGGAGTGGGTGCCGCTCGGGCGCAGATCGAAGGTCGCCGGAATCCCCGCAGCGCTGAGCCGCTCGCGGAGCTGGCGGGTGCACGTGTTCGCGACCGCCTCGAGCGGAGATCCGAACATGAGCTGATAAAGCAGCTGCACGGCATCGCCGTGCGCTGCCCCGAGCGTATCGTCAGGGCCTGGAAGGCCCGTTCCGGCAGCGATATACATGGACGTGCCACGGAGCTTGTCCGCTTGCAGGTAGGGATCGTTCGCCTGCCAGGCCGGGTCACCCGAGGGCCCCCACATATTGGTGACGGTGCCGCGCTGTGTGGCGACCACGGCCTGAACGATGGCCTGCCCCGCGAGGTCGCTGGTGCGCGCGCACCCGCTGTAGGAGCCGATCGCCCGGTAGAAACCCGGGGCGGCGATGGCCAATTGGAACACCGAGGTGCCCGCCATCGACACCCCGGCGATCGCGTTCGCACCGGTGCCGTGGAATTCCCGGTCGATGACCGCGGGCAACTCCTGAGTCAGCAGGGTGGTCCAGCGTTGTTTACCGAGCACCGGATCATCCGCGCGCCAGTCCGTGAAGTAGCTGCCCGCGCCATCCATCAGCACAACGACGTTGACCTGTTTGTCATCGAAGAAATCGGTGAGATCGGTACGGTCGATCCAATTCCCGTCCGAGCCGCCGCTGGAACCATTGAGCAGATACAGCGTCGGCGCCGGCGACTCCGGATGGGCCGCGCGCAACAGTGTCATTCGAATCGTCCGGTTCATCGCCGTCGAATAGAACACGAGTTGTGTCTGTCTACCGGGTCCCGGGCGAATCTCCACCAGCCGCGAGGTGTCGGACCGTACGGGATCGGCATTTGTGCTCGCCCACCCGCCCGAGAGAAAAAGCAGAGCCGCGACAAGCACCGTGCCAGCCCGCCTCGATCGTCCCGACATGCCAACTCCTGACCCGATGAAATAACTTCGGCTCGCAGTCAAGAACACACCGGCGTGGAGGCACTCGTTATTCGAGTTTTGTTGTGGTCCTTACCAAATGCCGCAGGCTACGACTGTGGACCGAATACGAGCACACGCGATTGTCGCGGTTCACGTACCGCGGCTGTTCTTTTGGTGAGATCTCCGAGCCATCGAGCATCGACTGTCAACCGCTTCGATCCGGCCCTAATGTAAGCGCGGCAACAGGATTCATGCCTCATATGCCGTACCGATGCCGACGTCGACCGACTCCCGACGCCGGCCGGTACTCTCCGCAGGCTCGCACCAGCTCCGGTGCGTACGGACCCCGGATCGGTGACACGAAAGGGGTCCACGACCTGCGGGCGCGCCCACCGGGAACTGCCTCTAGCCCGGTGGGCATGCGGCACCGCCATCACCTCGCGGCGGCGGGCCAGCTGACAGCGGGCCACGATTTAGGCAAATCGATCGAGCCGGATAACGCCAGCTGCGCCAAATCCTCATAGGCACCGCGCATTTCAGCGAGATGGTCCCACGCACGATGCCGCTGAATCGCGTCGCTCGCACAGTGCAGCGCCCACTGCGCACGCACCGCCGCCTCCGCCACCCGGCCGATCACCCCGCCGACCGAATCGGTCCAGCGCGGAGCTCCCGGTCGCGGCCGGGGCAGCAACGCCCCGATCCAGACATCGATCTCATGCACCACCGTGTCGATACTCTGACCGATCTGCACCATCGACGGCTCCGCACACCATTCTCGATACAGCGTTCCGAGCGCACCGGCCCAACCGGCAAGGGGAATATCACCGTCGAAGTTGCCATCGATGGCGCGCAACAGATCTTGCGGTGACAGAAACGGCCCGTTCGGCAGATATGGCAGCGGGGAATGCACTCGTAATTCGTAGAACACAGCAACTCCTGGGCGGTGCGCCGCGACTCCGGCGCCTCTCTGCGGAAAACCCCCCGGTAGAGGAGGCGGACCGGCTCTCATTGCGCGTGATCCCCGCATTAGGCGCCGGAGTGAACGGTCCCAAAACAAAGCTAGCACCGTGCCAGACTCGCAACCCCGGCACGACCAGACGCTGCACATCTAACAACGAGACCGGCTGCGGGCGATGACACATCACGGATGCGGTTTTCGCGCAGGCTACGTCCGCGTTCACGCCGTGTTCGTCATTGACAACACATCGGGCGCGCTTCTACATTTGCGGACATACGTCATCAGATGACAGGTGTCATCAGATTAGTGATTCAAGGGAGAATCCGCGATGACCAGCACTCACGCGTCCGCCTACCACCAGGTCACCGCACCGCTGCTCGACGAGCTCGACTATCGGATCGACCAGATCGACGGAACGCTGCCACAGGATCTGCAAGGCACGCTCTATCGCATCGGACCCGGTAAGCATCAGGTCGGGAAGTCGCTGCTGCACAACGTGTTCGACGGCGACGGCATGATCTCGCAGTTCGCCTTGGACGGAACTTCGGTGCGATTCCGCAACCGGTATGTGCGCACCCGGCACTTCCAGCACGGCCAGCGCTCGAACCGGATTCGGTATCGCGGTGTGGGAGAACAGATTCCGGGCGGCCCGCTGGCCAATATCGGCCGGTTGCCGGAGAACGTGGCCAACACCAATATCGTCAACTACGACGGCGGCCTGCTCGCACTGTGGGAGATGGGCAATCCGTACCGCATCGATCCCGACACCCTCGATACGCTGGGCCCCACCGATTTCGGCGGTCGCCTCGGATTCCTCGGCGCGTTCTCCGCGCACCCGAAATGGGATCCGGTCACCGGCGATATGTACAACTTCGGCTTGGATGTGCTGCCCACACCGCGCATCCGCACCTATCGAATCGATCGCTCGGGCAAGCTGCACAGCGTCGCCTCGATACCGATGCTCGATGTGCCCTGGAACCACGATTTCGCGCTCACCGAGCGCTATATGGTGTTCGTGCTCGATCCGATCCTGCCCAATATCGCCAAACTCGCCCTGGCCACGTCCTCATTCGTGGATTCGCTGGAGTTCAAGCGCGCCAAGGGAACCCGGTTCCTGCTCGTCCCCAAACGCGGCGGTCGCCCGCGCATCGTCGAGCACGAAGCGCTCCTGCATCTGCACCTGACCAACGCCTACGACGACGGCGATGACGTGGTGGTCGAACTCGTGCGACTCGACACCGGCTGGGACGAGGTCCGCCGCATGACCGGCATGGTGAACCGCGACGACCTGGGCGAGCCGCAGTTCCCGCACTCTCGGCTCATGCAGTATCGGATCACCAAGGGCGGCACCGTGATCGAACGCGAACTCGCCGACCGATCCGGCGAATTCCCGCAGTACGACTGGCGTCGCGGTACCCGCGAACACCGCTACAGCTACTTCGCCGGTGCGGGCGGACCGGCCGGGCTGTTCAACGCGGTGGTCAAGGTCGATCACCGGACCGGCAAGCTCACCAGCTGCGAGCTGGGCGCGAGCTCGGTCGGCGAACCCCTGTTCGTACCGCGCACTCGCGACGCCGACGAAGACGACGGCTGGCTCCTGGCCCTCAATCACGAACTCATCGAAAACCGTTCCCAGCTCCTGATACTCGATGCCCGCGACCTCGAACGCGGTCCGCTGGCCACCGCATGGCTCAACCATCACATTCCCTGGGGATTCCACGGCACCTTCACCCACCGCATCGCACATCCCTTCGGGCACAGATGATTCCGCCGGTCCCCCTTGTGAAGGGACCGGCGGAATCTTCTCAGCTGCCTAGCCTGGTGGAGCTCAGCGCAGCTTGGCCTCGATGGCATCGATGATGCGCGGACGGAGTTCGGCGGCGCGAATGATCGCGTCGACCGAACCGACCTCGACGGCGCGCTGGATATTGTGCACGCGGTCGAATTCGGCGGCGACCTCACCGAGCTTCTCGGTGCGGACCGAGGAGCGCAGTTCGTCGAGTTCGGCCGTCAGCACGGCACGGTCGGCACCGGCGGTGGTGGCGGCACGAGTCTCGAGCTCGCGGACGCGCGGGTCGGCCGCGGTGCGAGTGCTGACCTCGTGGGCGAACACCACCGCGGCGGCGGGCGCGCCACCGAGCACCGACGCGAACGAGCCTTCCAGGGCCAGCACCGTCATATTCGGGTTCAGGGCCTTGGAGAACACCACGAACGCGCCGCCGTGGTACCGCGAGATCACGCAGAACACGATCGGGCCTTGGAAATTGACGATCGCGCGGCCGATTTCGGCGCCGTACTCCAGCTGGAGTTTGCGCATCGACTCCGGGGAGCCGTCGAAGCCGGACAGGTTCGCCAGCACCACCAGCGGGCGGTTGTTGCTGGCGGCGTTGATGGCGCGTGCGGCCTTCTTCGACGAGCGCGGGAAAAGCGTTCCGGCGGTGTAGGTGTCGGGTCCGTCGGTCGGGGTCAGGCCACGGCGCGTCACGCCCCGGGACTCGATGCCCAACAGGCACACCGGAATACCGCCCAGACGCGCGTCCTGCACAACCGCGGTTTCGGCGTCGGCCATGCCCGCCCAGCGCTCGAGCACCGGGTGGTCCTGGTCGGCGACCGCGCGCATCACCGTGCGAATGTCGAAGGGCTTCTTGCGATCCGGGTTCGCGGTCGAGGAGAAGATCTCACCGACGGTGGTGAAATCACTGTCCGCCACCAGATGCGGGAAGTCCGAGACATCGCGATCGAGCGGATCGCTGGTCTCCACGCGGCGCGGGGCCTGCTCACCGGGTGCGATGTAGGTGTGGTCGTAGTGCGACATCAGCACATCGCGGGCCGCGAGCAGGTTCGGCGCCCAGTACTGCGCCTGACCGTTCGGGCCCATGACGCGGTCGTAGCCGCCGATACCGAAGTTGTCCTCGGCCGACACACCACCGGAGAAGTCCAGGGCCTGCTTACCGGTGAGCACCATCGCCGAGTCCGGGGTCATGATCAGCACGCCCTTGGTGTGCATGAGCATGGTGGCTTCGGCGTTCCAATATGGTTGCGCGCCAACGTTGATGCCCGAGACGACGATATTGATCTCGCCGCCGTCCTGGGTGAATTCGACGATGCGCTTGAGCGCGGCCGCCACCCAGTCCATGTTCTCGGTGCCGGACTTCATCGAGATCCGCGCGCCCGAGGACAGCGCGTACCACTCCAGCGGCACCTGCATCTGCTCGGCCAGATCCAGCGCCGCGATCACCCGGCGGCATTCCGGTTCCGACAGCGCGCCAAGCGATTTGGTGGGATCGCCGAGCAGCACGACGCGGGTGACGCCCTCGGGGTACTGCGGGGTCGGGGTGGTGACCACACCGGCGACCATGGCCGCCTTGTTGTAACCCTTGGGCCGATCCACCGGCACCAGCGCGTTCTCGATATTGAGGTCGTACTCGCTGAAATCGCCGAGCTGGCCGGTCAATTCGTACGGGTACACGGTGTTGCGGCTGCTGGCGCGCAGCACCTTCTGGCGGTACTCGTCCAGCGGCTCGACGGCCTCGTCGGTGCGCTCACCGATGGTCACCTCGGCCCCGCCCGCCGCGTCGAACGCGATCCGCAGGGCGATCTTGGTGAGCTCGCCGGTTTCCGGATCGAGCTGGCGTGCGATGAGCAGGATCTCCTCCAGCCCGGCGCCCGCGGTCATCGGCAGCACGTGCCCGCCGATGACGGTCTCGAGCTCCGCGCGGGTGACATCCACCGCCGGCCAGATGTACATGACGATGCGGTTGGTGTTGAACCGCTTGGCCGAGGGCCGCATCGACTGCGCGCGCCGGATCGAGTCCAGGCAGGTGGCGATCGCGATTTCCGCCGAGGGCAGCGCCAGCAGTCGACCGTCCCGCTCGCGCAGCGCCGCGAGGTCGCGGACCTGAGCGAACGCGATGAGCCGCTCATCGGACGGGTTGTCCTTGGCGATACCGCGGAACAGGTACACCTCTTCGTCGTCCGAGGACGGCAGTCGGGTGAGGTCGAACTTGCGCAGGCGCTTCATCTGCATGCGCTGGGCGATGAACGGGTGCAGACCGCGGATCAGGCGCTCTTCGACCATGCCGGTCGCCGAGGGCCGGAAGGTGAAGTGGTGGTGCATGACCGCGCCCCCACTGCCCGCGACGGTGGCGGTGATGCGATGCACCTGATTCGGCAGCGGCTGCGCGTCCAGGGCTTCCTGCAGGGCCGTGGCCATGGCGTCGAAGTCCTCGGGCTGCTTCTCCCAGCCGAGGTAGATATCGGCTTCCACCGAGGCCGCGCTGGCGGACACCTGCGCCAAACCGCTGAGCACACCGCTGATCTGGTCGAAACTGCCCGCGGCCGACACCAGGCTCAGCCCACGACGTTCGGCGACCACGAAGGTGTTGTCGCTGGCGTGCTTGGTCTGGACGTCGGCGAGGTCCTTGTTGCCGTAGTAACGGCGGGTCAGGACTTCGAGCATGGCGGAGTTGTCGGCGTATCCGCGCACCAGGCGCTGACCCAGCAGACGCACCAAAGGCTCTGTGCTGCGCACCATTTCGGCGATGCGCTCGCCGCGATCGGCGGCATCGGGATGCTGGTCCAGGTAGTGCAGGTTCTTGCGCACGCTGGTGTAGACGCGAGCGCGGTTGCGGCGCAGCAGCGGCTGACCGAACCAGGCGTACACGACCCCGCGCGCGAGATCGGCGATGACGGGGAAACGTATCTGCGTCGCGGCGACTAAACGCTCGAGCGCCAAGCCGACCGGTTCGCGCAGTGCCCCATCGGGTCCCGGCTCGCGCAGCCACTCACGCAGCAGCGTGGTGATGATGGTGACCGCATCGGCCGGACGCTGCTGCGCCAGGAAGATACGGAACACCGCCGCCTCGAGATCGGGCGTGCGATCGAGTTCGGTGACTCCGTAGTGCGCAAGCGCGGTACCCAGCTTGGCCTGGTACGACGCGGGCAGACCGGCGCGATCGACATCGAGACTCTGCAGGTAGATGTGGAAGTACTCGCGCGCGCTGGGCGCGTGCGCGGGACCGCTCTCGTCCTCCCACGACCGATTGTGGCTCAACTCGGCGAGATCGGCGAACAGGCGCACGATCTCGAATTCCTCGACCAGCGGGCGGCGCTTGTCCGCGATGGCGGCGCGGCGCGCGATCAGGTACTCGTCGACGACGCGGCGATCATCGTGCGGATCGACGTCGAAGCCCATGAGCAGGCTGCTCACGTCCTGCAGGCCGCGGGTCAAACGCTCTTGCGGGCGAACGGATTCGGGCGCACCGGGCAGATCCAGCTGGACCTGTTCGGTGGCCGCGCCCTCGGAGTCCTCGCCCTCTTCTGCGAGGGGCTCGAGGCGCATGAGCGGCGCGCCGGTCTCGACCTGGCTGCCGACCGTGACCGAGACTTCCTTGAGCCGGGCCCGGAACGGTGCGCGCAGCACGGTTTCCATCTTCATGCTCTCGAGCACGAGCACCGGAGCGCCCGCCTCGACCTCATCGCCGACCGAGAGCGGAGTCGCCACAACCAGCGCGGGCGCGGGCGAGCGCACGACGCCGCCTTCGTCACGGCTGATGCGATGCGTCACGCCGTCGACATCGACCACGTGGATCGGGCCGTGCGTGCCGGTGACCAGGCGGTACCGGGTGCCGTTGACCACGATCTGGCCGGTGTGCTGATCGAAACGCTCCAAATCGACATCGGCGGTGGCGATATCGCCACCGGCCTCGATGCCGATCCGGAAGCGGTGCGCGCCGATGCGGGCGACCCGCACGCGGTAGCTCGCGCCGCGCAGCTTCAGATCGTGCGGGCGGCCGCTCTGATGCTGCACCTGCGGACGGCCACCGGCGGCGGTGGAGAGCAGGCGATGGCGCTCGGCGTTCTCTTCTTCCTCGTACGCGTCGATGGCCGCGGCCGCGAGCGCGATGGACGAATGCTTCTGCGAGACAAGGCGACCCTCGCCGCGCACGCGGTCGATCCAGCCGGTGTCGGCGCTGCCGTCGATGACCTCGGGCTGGTTGAGCAGGTCGAGCACGAAGCTCTTGTTGGTCGCGCCGCCCTCGATGACGACCTGGGTCTGGGCCATAGCACGGCGCAGGCGCGCGAGCGCCTCATCGCGATTGCGGCCGTAGGCAATGATTTTCGCGATCATGGAGTCGAAGTCGGCGGGGATGGTATCGCCCTCGCTGACGCCGGTATCGACGCGAATGCCCGGGCCCGCAGGCAGATTCAGGCGTGCGATGCGGCCCGGCGCGGGTGCGAAATCGCGATCCGGATCCTCGGCATTGAGGCGTGCCTCGACCGCGTGGCCGCGCTCGGCCGGGGGCTCACCCTCGAGCTTGCCGCCGGAGGCGACGTGCAGCTGCGCGCGCACCAGATCGAATCCGGTGGTGGACTCGGTGATCGGATGCTCCACCTGCAGGCGGGTATTCACCTCGAGGAACGCGAACATCTTGTCGCCGGGGTGGTAGAGGAACTCCACCGTGGCAGCGCCGCGGTAGCCGACCGCGATGGCCAGCCGCTCCGCCGACGCCTTGAGATCGGCGACCTGCTCGGGCGCGAGCACGGGTGAGGCAGATTCCTCGATGACCTTCTGATTGCGGCGCTGCACCGAGCAGTCACGCACGCCGAGCGCCCACGCGGTGCCCTGACCGTCCGCGATCACCTGGACCTCGACGTGCCGGGCGCCGGTGACCAGGCGCTCCAGGAATACGATGCCGCTGCCGAACGCGCGGGCGGCTTCCTGACTGGTGCGCTCGTAGGCATCGGCGAGCTCGGCCTCATTGGAGACCATGCGGATGCCGCGGCCACCACCACCGGCGGTCGCCTTCAGCATCAGCGGGTAGCCGACCTTCGACGCGGACTCCAGGGCGGCGTCGAGGGTTTCGACCGCGCCGCGACTCCACGGGGCGACGGGTACGCCGACCTCTTCGGCGATCAGCTTCGCGCCGATCTTGTCACCGAGCTTGCGCATGGCGTCGGGGCTGGGGCCGATGAAGGTGACACCGATCTGCTCGCACAGTTCGGCGAAGGCGGGATCCTCGGCGACGAAACCCCAACCGACCCAGGCGGCGTCGGCGCCGGTGGCGACGAGCGCCTGCTCGAGCGCCTTGAGATCCAGATACGGACGCGCGGACGCGGGACCCAGGTCATAGGCGGCGTCTGCTTCTCGCACGAATGTCGCGTTCCGGTCGACATCGGTGTGCAGGGCCACGGTTTGAATGGGTAACCCGGTCTCCGCGGCCAGATCTCGGACGGCGTGGATCAACCGCATGGCGGCCTCCCCACGATTCACGATGGCGATACGGCTGAACACTCGCCAACTCCTTCCACAGCACTGGCCCGGGGTCGGGCGATTGGATTACGACTGCCGGTCTCGCGTAGTTTGCACCCGAACCGCGCGCACGTACACAGCGTCTCGGGGTTACTCGTACGTATCGTGGGCAATTCCTCAGTCGACGTCGGGAAAACCGGTAGTGAAAATCCACTGTCGGAGACAATGGTGTAATTGGTTCCGGGCGTGGATGGACCATTCGAACCGCCGGGGGCCGGGTTGGCACCGCCCCCGCCGCAGCGTAGGAGGGGATCTGTGTGACAGACATTCTCGACGTGCTCCAGGCACGCTGCGCCGAGATCGCCGGCGAGGCGATCCTCTCCGGCGAAACCCACCCCGGCCTCGAACTCACCACCCACGAAGTGGAAGACCTGATCAACCACATCGCCGACCTCCACCGCCGCCTGCACGAGCTGGCCGCCGCCCACCGCGACCTCGACGACCGCCACACCCAACTGCGCGACGCCACCACCGCAACGGGCGTCTCCCTCGACCGCATCCGCGCCGCCGTCGAACACCGCACCGCCCACCCCGAAGCCCAACTCCGCCAAGCCGCCACCATCGCGCGCACCGCCGCCGAAAACCTGACAACCGCGACATTGAGCATCGAGGGCTCATCGAGCTGACTTGACACGCAGCCGAATTCAGCACGCACTGGAACGCCTCGGAGATGACACCCGCGGCTCTACCATCGAGACAGCCGATGGAGGAGCAGCATGGCCCTGGGACGCAATGCCTACCCCGAGGTCGTCCGCGAGCGGATGTCGCGCATCCGCCAGCCGCACGTAGCGCCGATAAACGCACTAGCTGATGAAATCGCGCGCGTACGCGCACTGGAGCCGGGCACGGTCCCCTACGTCGATCCGGATCAGGGCGGAATCCACGCCCGCGCTCTCGTTCTACTCGACAACCCGAGCACGATGGCAGAGGCGGGTACCGGTTCCGGACTGCTGAGTCTGGACAACAACGACGCGACCGCCCGCAACTGCCGCGAAGCATACGACCGTCACGGCGTCAGCTGGAAAGACGTCGTGCACTGGAACGTCTGCCCCTTCCCCACCGCGAACACCAAGAATGGTGGCTCCCACTTGTGGGAGCTCAAGGCAGGCGTCGTCTGGACCCGCCGCCTCGTCGACCTGCTCCCGGACCTCACAATTGTTCTGCCCCTTGGCAAGAACGCCCGCACCGGCTGGCAACTCTCAAACATCGCCCGTCCAGATCTATACGATTTCACCACCCGCGAGATCCCCCACTGCGGCAACCGCGGACTGAACAGCAAACCCGGCGCTCGGAAAGCATTCGACGACGCGATCCGAGACCTCAGCATCATGCTCGGCACACCGGCAGGACAATGAGACTGACTCGCCGACGGATCCAGCTACACAGACCGTGAGTCGCCCACGTCGATGGTCACTTCGTCTGCCACCGGGTCGCCATTGGAATCGACCGGCGTGTAGTCGATTACGCAGTTCAGGCCCCTGCCGGCGCAGAGGCGGATCAGCAGTTTCAGGTTCGCGATCGAGCCAGTCGGTGGACCGCTGATACGGATTGACTGTCGCTGCTGGCGATATCGCCGTAGAAGGCGATCTGACTCATGCGTTTTCCTGAGCTGGGTTCGGTGGGAGGACTCACGGTCTCGGGCCTTCGCTGAGTCTGGCTATCAGGGCTGAGCGTAGTTGCCAGAGGTCGGAGGGGAGGGCCGGGTCGAGGCCGGTTAGTTGTTTGATGCGTTGCATGCGGTAGTCGACGGTGTTGGCGTGGATGTGGAGTTGGCGGCCGGTGCGGCGGCGGTTGAGTTCGTTGGCGAGGTGGATGCGGAGGGTTTTGAAGAGGTCGGGGTGGGCGTCGAGGGGGTCGAGTTGGGTTGCGAGGAGGCGGCGGGCGGGGCCGGGGCGGGTCAGCTGGTATTCGAGGGCGAAGTTGTCGAAGCGGTAGAGGCCGGGGGTGTTGTGGGCTTGGCGGACCAGGTTGAGGAGTTCGCGGGTGTGTTCGGCGGCGGCGGGGATGCCGGGGACGGTGGCGTGGGTGCTGGTGGCGGTCACCTCGACTTCCGCTGCGGCGGAAAGGCGTTTGACCAGATCGTTGACCTCGTCGTCGGTCAGGGTTGGCGCGGGGATCAGGACGGTGCCGCCGCCCGGGCCCAGGAGGGACAGCACACCTGATTCGGCGTGCGTGGTGAGTTCGTCCTGGATGCGGCCGATCGTGCGGTTCGTGGCGACCTGCGTGGGGGCGGATGGAAGACCAAGGGCGAGAACGGTATAGGACTCGGCGATGGTGATGCCACACTCGCGAGCCATCGTCTTGGTGCTGCGGCCGCCGAGGAGTGCGGCGGCGAGTGTTGTTGCGGCCCCGCGGCGTTCGCAGAGCACGGAGCGCAGTTCGCCGAGGTAGGCGAGTGAGGCGGTCGAGGTGATGACGGTCAGCAGCGAGATGGCCAGTGCGACACCGGTGGTGATGTCACCGGCGTTCGCCGGATTCACCCGGGTCGTGAATTCGGCCAAGCCCCTGCGGAATCCGGTGTGGATGGCGTGCTGGATCGCATCAAGTGGCACACCCGCGCGCGCCCAGTCGGCCACCGCCTGGGTGAGCGGGGCGAGGTCTGCCGCGGTGGGCTCGGCATGGCCGTCCAGCATGTCGATCGCGAATTCGGTACACCGCCACGTCATGGTGGTGAGGTCCGCGCAGCTCTGATTCATGGTCACCACGACTTCTCATGTCGCACAAGGTCTATCGCCTGGATCGTGGAACGTAGCCTGCCACGAGATAACTCTTCGCATGGCATTTTCGCAAGTATTGATGGGGAACTAATTACACCCGTTCAGTTTGCCGAGATTGTTCCGTGATCGCACATATATGCAGGTAAGAGCGATTTCTGTGACCTGAAACAGACTTGCCGAGAAACGGTTACAGCCAAGAATAGTTGTTAACATATTGCCTCGACGGAATAGTCGGGCCCCCGGCGGAGCGCAGGATCGCACGCCCCGGGCCGATTGGTCGGGAGGCCGAAGTTGCACGACAAACAGTTACCGCCGCAATCGCGGCGTTCATTCTTCAAGAATGCCGCGGTCGCCGGCGCGGGCGTGGCAGCGCTCACAACGATGGGCACGGTGCCCGGAGCCGGAAAGGGCTGGCGGGCCAGCGCCGCTCCCCCGGGGAAAACCGTGGCGATATTCGGCGCGGGCCCGGCCGGTATGACCGCGGCACATGAACTAGCCGAGCGCGGATTCGCCGTCACGCTGTACGAGGCGCGAAATGTGCTGGGCGGCAAGACCCGTAGCATCTACGCCCCCAACTCGGGGTCCACGCCACTACCCGGCGAGCACGGATTCCGCAGCTTCTTCGGCTTCTATCACAACCTGCCGGATACGATGCGCCGAATACCGTTCGCGGGCAACAAGAATGGCGTATGGGACAACCTGGTCAGACTCGAAGCGGCAATGATCGCCGGGGTCAACCGGCACAACCTCACCATTCCGCTACCGTTCCCGATCCCGCTGCCCCAGCTGCCGATGACATTGAAAGCCTTCATCGACTCGGTGTCCTCGGTGCTCGAGACCGTATGGCGACTCCCGGCGCAGGAGGCGCTGTTCGCCGCGGAACGACTCGGTGTCTACGTAACCAGTTGCGACGAACGCAAATTCGGCCAGTGGGAGAACATCACGTGGACCGACTTCGCCAAGCTCAACAATTCGTCGAAGGAGTACAACCGGTTCCTCGGCGACGGATTCATCAAAGAGCTGGTGGCCACCAAATCCGCGAACTGCAGCGCCAACGCGATCGGGCTGGTCGGCGAATCCTATGTCTGGTCACTGCTGGGCATCAACAATGACGGCGGTGCGGCGGGTAAGGGCAACGACCGGGTGCTCAACGGGCCGACGAGTGAACAGTTCGTCAATCCGTGGGGCGACTATCTGCGCTCCATCGGTGTGAAGATCCAACTGGAACAGCAGCTTTCGAGCTTCAAGACCAATGGCAAACACATCGCTTCGGCGACGGTATCCGGTTCCGGTGGCACGAACGCGGTGGAAGCGGACTACTACATCTCGGCGATACCGCACGAGCGCTTCTCCACCGTCCTCGACGACGCCATGGTCGCGGCGGACCCCGCCCTGGCCGGTGCGCGCAAACTCCAGAACGCCTGGATGGTCGGACTCCAGTACTTCCTCAAATCCCGCCACGATCTGGCCAACGGCCACGTCGGATACAACGACGCCCCCTGGGGGCTGACCTCGATCAGCGAAGCCCAGTTCTGGAAGAAACCGCTCACCTCCTACGGCGACGGCACCGTCAAAGACGTTCTCTCCGCGATCATCTCGGATTGGGACACCCCGGGCATGTTCAACAAGAAGACCGCCAAGCAGTGCACGCCCGAGGAGATCGTCAAGGAAACCTGGGAGCAGATCAAGGCGCACGTCAACGGCGACGGCGTCACCCAGCTGACCGACGATATGGTGCACTCGACGCTCATCGACACCGGCCTCACCGGCGCGGGCACACCCCAAATCGCGTATGACGACTCGATTTTCATCCAGAACGCGGGCTCATGGACCCAGCGTCCCGAAGCCGCCACCGGCATCGACAACCTCATGCTCGCCGGTGACTGGATCAAAACCGATATGAACGTGTCCTGCATGGAAGGCGCGAACGAGGGCGGCCGCCGCGCCGCCAACGCCGTACTGCACGCCTCAGGCTCGTCCCAGGGCGCAGTCGAACTACACAAACAGTTCAAACAGCTCCTCTGGGAACCGTTCAAGGCCGTCGACGCCGGACTGTATCGCGCCAACCTGCCCAACGAATTCGACATCGTCGACGGCGGCCGCAAACCGCACTGACCGGAGGTGCATGCCACTCGATCAACAGAGAACCCGAACCACGCAGCCCAAGAACACTTTTCAACTAGTTGGAGGATCCAATGAAGAGTCCCTATCCAGTACGAAGACGCGTCAGATTAGTAGCCGCCTACCTGCAAGCCACCGCGGCCGTCATGGTCACCGGAGCGTCGATCGTGACGCTCGGCCTCGGCGTCGCCGCCGCGACACCGGCCCCCATCGGCGGTACCGGCAGCGCCGACTTCCCATCCCTGCCACTGTCCCAAAGCGCCTACACCGGTTCGGCGGGTAGCAGCGACACCAAGGTCTCCCTGCCCATCGCCGATTCGGGCAGTTCCGGATCGGGAGACAGCGGATCGGGTCTCGGGTCGGCGGGCAGCGACGGAAATATCGCAAGCCCCGGTAACGGCAACACGCTCAGCTCGGGCGCGGTAGGCGACGGCTCCAGCGAAAGCGGCAATCGAAACACCGCGCACGACAGCCAGAGCGGCGCGCAACCTCTGGACCTGGGCCCCGCGGTCCCGGATCCGAATCACTGAACCATCGATCGATCCCGGTCGCCCAGCAGTCGAGAGCCTGCTGGGCGACCGTTGCGCTGTCCGAAATCGGGTATATCACCGGCATCCCAGCTGTGAGACGCGCCGCGAAGTTGGGCCACATGCTTGAATTCACGTGCCATGCGGGCTAACGCTCTGTATGAAGTAGGCGAAACAGGCAAGGACCGCAAGGAGATTGACACCGATGGAAACCCAGACCCAGACCGCACCAGCGCTCATTTCCGATACGGACGTGGAATCCGCGATAGCGCTTGTGCGAGCGAAGGCCCCCGAAACCCGCTTCGGCCGCTTCACCGCGCGCCGACCGGCCAACGGCGGCAAGTACATTCAGGTCAACCGCGTCGACGCCGACGGCATCGTGCTGCCGAACGGCTGGACCTTCCTGGTCGACCTGTCGGCGCAGAAGGTCGTCCGCGTCGCGGTGGACCCGGAGAACTTCGACCCCAAGTCCGCTATGCGCCACGGCATGACGTGCTAACCGGTCATATCGACCCGCACGCATCACATCGCACGCTGCACTCGACGGCAATGAGCCAGCCGGTATGGGCCGATCGCCCATATAGGCTGCGCGCATGCCGCACGCTCTGCTGTCCTTCGCCATAGTCGCGGGTCTGCTCACCCTGGTCCCCGGGCTGGACACCGCGCTGGTGCTCCGCGCCGCGATCAGTCGCGGCCGCGGCTACGCATTCGCCACCGCGATCGGAATCGGCACCGGCACACTGGTGTGGGGCGTGGCCGCCGCGGCAGGAGTCTCCCTGCTGCTGACCGCCTCGGAACTGGCGTACACGAGCCTGCGCATCGCCGGAGCGATCTACCTCGCGTGGATGGGCATCACCATGATCCGCGACGGACTCCGCAAACCCGCGACCAATCCACAAGCCACACTGGATGATTCACCCCCGAGCGCATTCGGAGCCTGGGCCCGCGGCCTAGGCACCAACCTCCTCAACCCCAAAGTCGGCGTCTTCTACATCGCGATGCTCCCCCAATTCCTCCCCGACGGAGTCCCACCCCTGCTGATGGGCTCCCTCCTCGCCCTCATCCACAACATCGAGGGCATGCTGTGGTTCACCGCGATCATCACCGCCGCCACCCTCGCGAAAACCTGGCTCAACCGCGACAGCGTCCGCCGCACCATGGACACCCTCACCGGCACAGTCCTGATCGCCTTCGGCCTGAAACTGGCCGCCGACCACCGGTAGAGAACTCGCTGAACCCTTTCTCGGCGGCTCGCGAGCCCAGCGCGGTGTCGGTGGCCGCTATTACATTGCCGGACATGGAGTTGGAGTTGCCGCATCCGCGCGTGCTGTGGGTGACAGCCGTTGTCATGGATGTGTTTTTCGCGGCCTTTTCCGACGCGGTGTTCGAACCCGCCGAGTTGGCCGAAGAGATCGGTACGGCGACGGTGGTCACCGGCGGCCGGTTGGATCATGAGGACTGTGCGGGCAACTGGTTCGCCCTCATCCGATATCCCGGTGATCGCGCGGTGCTGTTCGGATGGGATCGTTGCAACACCGTATGGGACCAGCCCTACGACCCCAGAAGCGATGCGCCGGAATGGGTTCGAGCTGTCGAGCTGAGGACATATCACCCGCGTGTTCTCACCGCGGACTCGATCAGCTTCGTGCGTTGGTGGGAGCATGGCAGCTGGCACTACACACCCACCGAACTCGAAGACGGCCTCGACCTCTGCTTGGGTGAGTGCGTCTTCGACAACCGGCTCCGAACGCTGGCCAAGGATGCGCACGCCGCTGCAGTGCACACGTCATACGACGATGACACCGGTGAGGTTCTGGAGCATGTCAGCCTCGACGACCTCAACCAACTCGCCGATGCGGCCGGTCGCTATGAGGTGACCGAACGCCATCTCGAGATCCTCGCACCCGAGGTGGCCCGTGCTGCGTATCAGTATTTCGCGCAGGCCGGTATGGTCTCCGGCGCTCCCGAACCGGTCGAACTACTCCCCGGCACAACGCAATAGGCACTTGGAAGGTCGCTCGGACATCGTCTCGGACGTATGCCTCCACCCGAGTTCAGGCCGCGCGACGGCCCAACCAGATGCGATAGTGACGGAGTGCGCGCTGTTGGAGCACAGCCTCGATGAGAAGCGCGATTACCGGATTCCTGGAGGGGCGGGTGCGGCGGCCTGCGCCGAGGCGGCGGAGTTGTTGGCGGACGCGGGCCATGCCGGCGGCGGAGGCGACGGCTTTGTCTTTCATTCGGACCGGGGTGAGTTCGATGGTGGCAGTGGGTTTTTCGTGCCAGTGGTTCGGTAGGTCCGGGTTGATGGCTAGGGCGCTGCCCATGCCGACCAGGTCGATGCCGCCCGCCAGGACTTCTTCGGCTACCGGGAGTCGTACGACGCCGCCGGTGAGCATCAGGGGAAGGGGGCTGGTGGTGGCGAGTTGTTCGGCCAGGGCCAGGAAGTAGGCCTCGCGGGAGCGGGTGCGGTCGTCGCCGGATTGGCCGGTCATGGCGGGGGATTCGTAGCTGCCGCCGGAGAGTTCGACCATGTCTACGCCCAGGGGCGCGAGCATGGTGATGACCGTTGCGGCATCGTCGGCGTCGAAGCCGCCGCGTTGGAAGTCGGCGGAGTTGAGTTTGACCGCGACGGCGAAGGTGGGTGCGACGGTGGCCCGGACGGCGCGGACGATGTCGAGTAGGAGGCGGGCGCGGTTTTCGAGGCTGCCGCCCCAGCGGTCGGTGCGGCGGTTGGCCAGCGGGGAGAGGAACTGGGAGAGCAGATAGCCGTGTGCGGCATGGATTTCCACGCCGTCGAAACCGGCTTCTGCTGCCCGGCGGGCGGTTTCGGCGAAGCGTTGGACCGTTTCGGTGATCTGCTGGTCGGTCATGGCGACCGGTTGCGCGAAACGCTTGGTGTTCTTACCGACATCGACACGGATTGCCGAGGGAGCCCAGGCCACGCCGGGCATGTCGGCGCGCACCTGTCTGCCTGGATGGTTGATCTGCATCCAGACCTGTGCGCCACCACTTTTGGCTGCGGCGGCCCATTCACGGAAAGGCTCGAGCGGCGAATTCGCTTCGAGGACAACGCCACCCGGGCCGGTGAGCGCCTCGGCATGGACCATGACATTGCCGGTGATGATCAGCCCGGCTCCACCGCGACTCCAGCGCTCGTAGAGCCGGAACAGCGCCGGGCCGGGGAGTTGCCCGGGAACGGCCATGTTCTCTTCCATGGCGGCCTTGGCGAGCCGGTTCGGCAGCACCGATCCGTTGGGGAGCGTGAAGGGCGTGAAAACCGGTGAAGCCTGCTCCGACCCGCCGGACCTGGTGGGGATGGGGACTGCGGATGACATCGCTGCTCCTGATCGCGGTATGTTTACATTGCTAACATGAGGCTAGGAAGGAATGTGTGCAGTGTCAACTTCAGTGAAGAGTGGTTACCATCACGGTGATCTGCGGGCCTCGCTCCTGGAGGCGGCAATGCACCGGCTCGAGGCCGGTGAGCCGTTCTCGCTGCGCGCGATCGCACGCGATGCGGGCGTCTCCCAGACCGCGCCCTATCGGCACTTCGCCGACAGGGAGGCATTGGAGTCCGCGCTCGCCGCGCAAGGTCTGCGGGATCTGAAGGCGGACCTCATCTCGGGTGGCGAATTACCAACCTCGACAACCGATCTCGGCGAGCTGGCAGTCACCTACGTCGAATTCGCGCTGCGCCGACCGGCACTATTCCGCCTGATGTTCGGCAACGCCTGCGATACGAGCGACGAGGACCGCGTCCAAGCCGCCGCGGAGATTCATGACCTCTTGAAGCTGGCGATGACGCACGTCTTCCCCGATGGCGGCTCCGAAGCACTCGCCTCGGCGGGCTGGGCGCTCGCGCACGGCCTGGCATTCCTTCACCTGGACGGCAAGCTCACCGCCCAGTCGAGCACGGAAGTCGCCGATCACGTACGCGCCGCGTTCGCCGCGATCCTGGCGGTACGCACGCAGTAGCCACGCCGAGTGTTGACAGTGCTTACATCGAGTCTTAGCCTCGTCGATGTAAGCATTGTCAACATAGGGAGCGTTCATGGGTGCGCCCACACCACAGCTGGTCACCGTCGACCTCGGAGGCCGCGAGGTCGATGTCCCCCGAGGCGGTCTCTACGACCGCTTCCGAATGCATGCCGACCTCGATGCCATCGCGGCTGATGCGCGAGTGCCCGGTGTCGAGTTCTTCCGGCAATTACCCAAAGCCAAGGTCGACTCCCCGATCGGCCCCACCTGGACACCGAACTTCTACTACCGAATCTCCACCGCGCGATTGACGATGATCGCCCCCTCAGCGGCGATCCGCGCACGACTGCCGCGCGAGTTGTCCCCGGTCGAACTCATACCCGGCGTCGGACTCGTCTCAGTGATGTTCTTCCGCTACGACATCTGCGATATCGACTTCTACACCGAGGCCGCCGTCGGCATCGCCGTCAAACCCGCGCGGCACCGCGGATTCGGATTCCTCGATCTGCTCACCGGATTGAAGAACGACCACCTGCACACCTACGTGCTGTCCCTACCCGTCAGCAGTAAGATCGCCCAGGTGCGCGGCCATGACGGCTACGGCTTCCCGAAATGGGTGACCGGCATCGATGTCGACATCGACGCCGATAGCGTCACGGCCCGCGTCGCGAATGACGACGGCGATATCGATGTGGCCTTATCCGCCTCCACACCTCGTCAGGTGAAACACGCTTCGGGCGAACAGGTTTCGACCCTGACCTCATACACGAGGATCAATGACGCCTGGCATTCGACACTTAGCCAGACCAATACCCTCTCCACCGGCACCGCCCGCTTCCCGCGTGGGATCGACCTCGAACTCGGCGCGGGCCGGGTCGCCGACGACATCCGCTCACTCCGCCCCATCCGGACGATCCAGCTCGATGTCATGACCGAGGGCCAGAACGCCCTGCACATGCCGATCCCCACCTCCGTCCGAACGAAGGGCGATCACGAATGACCAAGCGCATCTTGAACGTCGTCACCAACGTCGGCCACTACGACGATCCGTCCCACCCGACCGGACTCTGGCTGTCCGAGCTCACCCACGCCTGGCAGGTCTTCGAAGAACACGGCTTCGAACAGACCCTCATCAGCCCGGCAGGCGGACCCGTACCCCTGGAACCGCGCTCACTCTCCTTCCCCAACTACGACAAGACCGCCAAAGCCTGGCGCGCCGACCCCTCCCGAATGGCATTGCTGGAGAACACAATCGGACCCGACCAGATCGATTCGGCCGACTACGACGCCATCTACTTCACCGGCGGCCACGCGGTCATGTACGACTTCCCCGATAGCGAAGGCCTGCAACGCATCACCCGCGAGATCTTCGAACGCGGCGGCATCGTCGCCTCGGTCTGCCACGGCTACTGCGGTTTGCTCAACACCACCTTGTCCGACGGCTCCCACCTCGTCGCAGGCCGCAACCTCACCGGATTCGCCTGGCAGGAAGAAGTTCTCGCCCGCGTGAGCAAGCTCGTGCCCTACAACGCCGAACAGGAGATGAAGAACCGCGGCGCCCACTACACCAAAGCCAAACTCCCCTTCGTCTCCTACGCCGTAGTCGACGGCAACCTCGTCACCGGCCAAAACCCGGGATCAGCAAAGGAAACCGCAGAAAAGGTCGCCGCCCTCCTCTGATCCCGCACGAATCCCCGAGAGGGCTCGGTCATCGATCAGCCCCGGACACGTCCCTACCGTTCACGGTCGCCCCGCGTCCCCGTGTTCACGCGGTGTGACCGTGGTGGTTGTGGCCGGCGGCCTCTGCGGCTTGCTGTGCTGCGTGTTGTTCGCGTGCTTCGAGTTCGTTGTCACGGGCGTTGTCGAGGACGGCGGTGCGGGCGGCATCGTCCTGAAGGATCTGTTTGACGGCGGCGCGGGCGAAGAACGGTGAGATCTTCTGGCCCGCGCGGGCGGCGGCGTCCTCAACGACTGAGTACATGTCCTCGTCGATGGTGAGAGTGATCTTTCGGGTGGCCATACCTTCACACCATTCCAAAAATACGGCGTCGGCGAGGTCGACAGCCTGAGATTCGGCGCGATGCAGCGACACCCCGGCACACGATGTTTGCGGTAGTTCCGACTCTGACACATGGATGTCTTAGGAGCCACTGCCGGAAAGATTGTTGGGAGCACTCACTTTTGCATTCTCCGAGACATTTTATGTGAATCATGATTCTCTTGTGCGATAGTGTCGGGACAGGTCGTTTCAGGAGGTGCCGGTGAGGGCTGCGGATTCGCTGCTGCGGGTGGGGCGGACGGTGACGGATGCGGTGTCCGCCATGGAGGTGTTGCGCAGGCGGGGGATGTTCGATGTGCGGCGGCCGGGGGAGGTGGTGCAGTCGATGCGGGATGCAGGGATTTATGGGCCGTTCACTACGATCCTGGCGCATGCGGCGCGGCGGGATCCGGGGGCGGACGCGATCAGTGATGAGCGTGGGACGTTGACGTTCGGGGAGCTTGATGCGCAGTCGAATGCGCTGGCGCGGGGGCTGAGTCTGGCGGGGTTCGGGCCGGGGACGGTGCTCGCGGTGTTGTGCCGTGACCATCGCGGGATGGTGTTGAGCCTGCAGGCGGCGGGGAAGGTGGGCGCGCGAGTTGTGTTGATGAACACCGGGTTCGCCAAGCCGCAGCTGGCGGATGTGGCCGCTCGGGAAAACGTTGGGGCGGTGCTGCTCGATAGTGAGTTCGCGGGTCTGCTGGATGCGATTCCGGCCGAGATTCCTCGAATCCTCACGTGGGTGGATCAATCGGACGATGTCGATGCGAGCCTGCCGACGATCGATGACCTGATCGCCGCGAATTCCTCTGAGCCGCCTACTCCCCCGGCCAAGCCCGGCGGGCTGGTCATCCTCACGAGTGGAACCACCGGAACCCCGAAAGGCGCACCGCGCGATAAGGTTTCGCCGTTGCAGTCCGCGCAGTTCCTCGATCGGATCCCACTCCCCCGCGATGCCGCCATGGTCATCGCCGCCCCGATCTTTCACGGCACCGGACTGTCGCAGCTCATGCTCGGCTGGGCGCTGGGGAACAAGGTCGTCCTGTTGCAACGCAAGTTCGACCCCAAGGCGACACTGGCCGCCGTGGCCGAAAATCACGCCGCCACATTGGTTCTGGTGCCGACCATGCTGCAGCGCATAGTCGACCTCGGACCCGAGGTGCTGCAGAGCATCGACACTTCCTCGCTCCGGGTGATTTTCGCGGCGGGCTCCTCGGTCTCGCCCGATCTGAGTCGGCGCACCGCAGAGGCTTTCGGCGAGGTGCTCTACAACCTTTATGCCTCAACCGAAGTCGCGGTCGCCGCCGTCGCGACCCCGCAGGACATGCGCGACGCGCCCGGCACGGTGGGCAAACCGCCCGTCGGTTGCCGCGTCGCGCTGTATGACGAAAACCGCTGCCGCATAACGAAACCCGGGATCACCGGCACCATCTTCGTCTCCAGCGGCCTGAGCTTCGCCGGGTACACCGACGGCCGCAACAAGGAAACCGTCGACGGCCTGCTCTCCAGCGGCGATGTCGGCCATTTCGACGCCGAGGGCCGCCTGTTCATCGACGGCCGCGACGACGACATGATCGTCTCCGGTGGCGAGAACGTCTTCCCCCTGGAAGTGGAGAACCTGCTGGTCTCGCGCCCGGACATCCTCGATGTGGCGGTGGTCGGCGTCCCGGACCCGGATTTCGGAAAACGCCTGCGCGCCTTCATCGTCCCGGCCCCGAACACCACCATCGACCCGCAGTCGATCAAGGACTACGTCAAAGCCAACCTCGCCCGGCACAAGGTTCCGCGTGATGTCGTCTTCCTCGACGAGCTCCCCCGCAACGCCACCGGCAAACTCCTGCGCCGAAATCTGTCGAATATCGAATGAGGTACGTTCGAGGCCGACTATGCAACTGGAGGCTGCAACGATGACTGCGCTGCAAGGTCATTCACTCGACATTCCCACCCCCGACGGCGTCGCCGACGCCTACCTCGTCCATCCCGACGACGACTCCGCGCACCCCGGCGTGCTGGTGATCCAGGACGGTTTCGGGCTGCGCCCGAGCCTGCGCACCTTGGCCGACCGCATTGCGTCGCACGGCTTTACCGTGCTGCTGCCGAACGCCTTCTACCGACACGGCCGCGCTCCGGTGGTCGACCTGCCCGATTTCATCGATCCGGGCGAGCGCCCGGAGATCTTCCAGCAGGTCTTCCCGATGATCCGCGATCTCACCCCCGATCGCGTACGCGCTGATATCGGCGCGTACCTGGACTGGATGGCGGCCTCGCCCAAGGTCGCTCCCGGCAAGGTCGGGCTCACCGGCTACTGCATGGGCGCACGCCTGGCGGTCATCGCCGCCGCCATGTTCCCCGACAGCGTCGGGGCGGTCGCCGGATTCCACGGCGGCCCACTGGTCACCGACGCACCGGACAGCCCGCACCTGATGGTCGAAAACATCACCGGCGAACTGTATTTCGCGCATGCGGGTGAAGACCACCACATGACCCCGGAACACATCGCGCAATTCGACAAGGCGCTGGAAGCCGCGGGCGTGCGCCACCGCACCGAGGTATACGACGGTGCGCAGCACGGGTTCACCCAGGCCGATACCGCCGCCTACGACGCCCAATCCGACGATCGGCACTACGTCGAACTGCTGGGCTTGTTCGACCGCACGCTGCGTTCCTGATCGGGACCTACGCCTCGACGCTCACTTCCAGCACCTCGCGCTCCGCGCTGAGCGACACCGCGGGCCAGTAGCCATCCAGGAAATGCTGCCCGCAGGTGTCCTCGAGGTGCAGCACAACGGTGCCGTCCTCGCGCACCTCGATGGTGCTGACCCGAAGATCTTGTGCGGCGTCATCGAACTCCTCGGGCGCGGTCTCCGCACCGCCGAATTCGGTGACGACCGCGTCGGAGGCGGTGCGCGCCAAGGCTGCGAACGTCCCCACCACATCCTCGAGGTCCGGCAGCAATGCCCGCGCCCGCACCGGATCGCCGGTCCCGATCATCACCTCGATCTCGGCACCATCGACCACGACGTTGCCGATGTACCAGTCGTGCTCGAGCACCTCTCCCGCACCGAGTTCGGTCCGGGCTCGGCGAAACTCACCGAACCACGCATGGGTGAAGGCATCGGGTGAATCAGTCACGCAGACACCGTAACCAGATGGATCGCAGCCAAATTCGCCACCACCACAATGGGATAGATCACCGCTGCTCGTCGATACCCGAGGCGGTACAGTGCCACCGCCGCGCCGCCGAAGACCGCGATCTTGGTCAGCACCGCCAGCGCGGGAATGCTGAAGCTCGCCTGCGGCGCGGCGAACAGACCCCATACGGTCATCGCCGCCAGTGCCGCTGCCACTCCGCACACGACTTTCCACACGGACCCACGCCCGTAGCGGGCACCCAGAAACCCGATCGCGCAGAAGGCGATAAGTTCCATGAGGAATGCGAGGGTGAGGTTCGCGCCCCGCCAGATTTCGTTGATCATTACCGCTCCGAGATCAGTGCTCTGTTTTGTGATCACTGTGTCACGCACGGTGATACGAGTCAAGAGCACTGCTCTCCGTGAAGAATAGCCGGTATGGAAATCGCGGAGTTGGTGACCGAGTTGGTCGAGAAATACCGGGGTGAGGCGGCACCACTGGTCGAAGTGGGCGATCCGGTACTGCGGGCGGTGGCCGAACCGGTGAACGGGCAGGTGGAGCCCGAACTGCTTCGGGACCTGGTCGAGATCCTGTTCGCCACCATGCACGCGGCCCCCGGGGTCGGGGTGGCCGCGCCGCAGATCGGAATTCCACTTCGAATGGCGGTACTCGGCGACTCCGCGATCGTGGCGGAAGAGGTCGCGACCGCGCGCGGACGGCGGCCACTGCCGGAGTTCACCATCATCAATCCGACGTACACCGCCGACGGCGGCGATATCGGATTCTACGAAGGCTGCCTGAGCATGCCCGGATATCAGGCGGTGGTGTCGCGGCCCGAATCCATCGTGGCGACCTATCAGGATGTGGATGGCGTTCAGCACACCGAGCGGCTGACCGGTTGGCCCGCAAGGATTTTCCAGCACGAGACCGATCACCTGCACGGCATCATCTACATCGACAAGGCCGACACCCGATCGTTGACCACGAACGATCACCTGCGCGAACGCTGGGCGCAGCCGACACCGGCCGAAGCGGCTCGGGCCCTTGGATTCTCGCTCCCCTGAGCGGTCAGCGCCGGGCAGCCCGCGCGAGTAGGCCATCGATGACCACGTCGATGGCCACCCGGAACCGCTGCTCGGTATCACCCGCGACCAACTCGGAGGCGTAGGTGGTGACCAGCGGGAACCGCTCCGGGGGGAGGCTGGTGAACGCCTTGTAACCCGCGTCGGCCTGGCCCTGACTGTCGGAGTGCCGGGCATCGGCCTCGACGGCAGCGTGGGTGACCAGAATCGCGAAAATGTCTGTGGCCCAAGCGGCTTCCTGAGGTTCGAGACCCGCGGCGAGCAGAATGCCGAGCAGATTCTCGGTATAGGTCAGCGTGGCCTCGGTGGCGGGAGCCTCGGCCACGACCGTCGCGGCGATGCCCGGGTGCGCGATGAGCGCCTGATGCATGCGGGCCAATAGCGCGTGGAGCTGTTCGCGCCAGCGCGCCGGATCCGGTGTTTCGAGGTCGACACTGGCGAACACGCGCTCCTGCATGGCCTGGATGAGCGCCTCGCGGTTGGAGACGTACACGTAGAGCGAGGACGGGCCGGTATCGAGTTCGGTCGCGACCCGGCGCATGGTCACCGCGACCATTCCCTCCGATTGCAGTAGCGCCAAGGCCGTATCGACGACCGCGTCCTCGCTCAGCGGCGCTTTGGCGGGGCGATCTCGGGTCGAGCGCTGACGGCTGGTGGGGGGCATCGGCGGCGGCTCCCTTGTATCTCGGCGATGGGACCTGTTGACAGGTGCAGCTTACAGCGTACTCTGTTCGTAACGAACGCTGTTCGTGACGAACGACGTTCGGCAGACACATTCAGCCTCTCACCAGCCTCGATCCGACCCCACCCCCAGGAGGAACTCCATGACCACCACGAGCAAACCCCAAGTCCCCGACTCCGATCGCATAGATCCACACGTGTGGAAGATCGGGATCACCGTCATCATCGGCGCGCTGGCGGTGGTGTTCGACACCACCATCCTCAGCGTCGCCATCAATGATCTCGGGCGCGATCTGAACGCGCCGCTGAGCACCATCCAGTGGGTCAGCACCGGTTATCTGCTGGCGCTGGCGATCACCATGCCGATCGCCGGGTGGGCGCAATCCGCGCTCGGCGGCAAGCGACTGTGGATCGCCTCGCTCGGCATCTTCCTGCTCGGCTCGATACTGAGCGCCTCGGCCTGGAATGCGCCCAGCCTCATCGCATTTCGCGTCGTACAGGGCATCGGCGGCGGGTTCATGATGACCCTCACCGCCACCCTCATCTTGCAGGCCGCGGGCGGCCGCAATATCGGCAAGCTCATGTCACTGATCACCGTGCCCACCGCGCTCGGCCCCATCCTCGGCCCGGTGCTGGGTGGACTCATCCTGCACTTCGGGAACTGGCGCTGGATGTTCCTGATCAATATCCCGTTCGGCGTCATCGGCATCTGGCTGGCCATGCGCAACCTGCCCGCCGACGCGCCCAGCCCGCGTCAGCCGCTCGACATCATCGGATTCCTGCTGCTGTCCCCCGGTGTCGCGGCCATCATCTACGGTCTCTCGCGCATCGACGGCACCGCCGGATTCGCGGACGCGAAAGTGCTTGCGCCCGTGCTGATCGGCGTGATCCTGGTCGCCGCGTTCGCCGTATGGGCATTGCGCCGCCGCGCGGGAGCGCTGGTCGATATCCGCCTGCTGCAACACCGTCCACTCGCCGCCTCATCGGCGATGCTGCTGCTCACCGGTGCCGCGCTCTACGGCTCGATGCTGCTGCTCCCGCTCTACTTCCAGCAGGTCAGGGGCACCGACGCGCTCGGCGCGGGACTACTGCTGATCCCCCAGGGCATCGGCACCCTGCTCTCGCGCTCGCTCGCCGGCAAGTACACCGATAAGTTCGGCCCGCGCCCGGTGGCACTGGCCGCGTTCGTCATCGCCTGCGTGGCAACGATTCCCTTCGCCTTCGTCACCGCCGACACCAGCGAGATCTTCCTCATGGCGGTGCTGCTGCTGCGCGGTATCGGCTTGGGCGCGGCCATGATCCCGCTCAGCGGAGCCGGATTCAGCGGGATGAGTCACGATGAAATCCCGCACGCCAGCATCATCATTCGCGTCGCCCAGCAGCTCGGCGGCTCGTTCGGCACCGCGATCCTGCTGGTCATCCTGCAGCACGCCGCCGCCGGAGCCCACACCCTCGACGCGCTCAATGACGGCTTCCACCAAGCCTTCTGGTGGGCGATCGTCGCGACCGCCCTCTCCATTCCGCTGTGCTTCCTGCTGCCGAGCAAGCGCGAGAACGCCGAGACGGCTTCCTGACATGATCACGGCCGCAATGGATCACACCGCGCTATCGCGAGATGCGCGCCTGGATACCGTCGAGCAGACATTCGAGACCGATTCCGAAAGTCTCGTCGGCGTCCAGGTGCGCGGCATCGCGGATCACCGTCGACAGTGCCGGGAACCGGCCGGTGGCGAAGGTGCGTTCCAGATACGGCCCGTAGGTCGCCTGCCACTGCTGTTTATCCATCCCGCTGGCCCGTTCGCTGCGCCGCTCGGTGATTTCGCGGCGCACCGCACCGATCACGTAGGCGTTGACCGCGTCGACGATCGGCATCACGATGTCGAGGTCGACCCCGCTCATGGCAGCCACCACCGCTTCACCGCGCGCGAGGGTGTTCGGCCCGAGTTGCGGTCGCCCACCGATCAAATCGGCAAGCCATTCATGCTGATGAGCGGCTCGCCGCGTGGTTTCGGCGAGCGAGCGCAGCACCTGCCGCCAGTCCTGTCCGACCGGCTGGATCTCGGCGAAGACCGCATCGACCATCAGGTCGAGCAGTTCCTCCTTGGTGGCGATATAGCCGTACAGCCGCATCGGCCCGACATCGAGCACCGCGGCGACCTTGCGCAGCGAGACCGCCGCGAGGCCATCGGCATCGGCCAGCTGAATCGCGGCCGCGACGATCCGCTCCCGGCTCAATTGCGCGGGCACCGGGCGATTCGGCGGCTCGGGTCGTTCCCACACCAACATGCCGCTGACGATACATCGACTCGCGCGATACAGTGTATCGGTAGATACGGTGTATCGGAGGGAATCATGACCATAGCCATTGCCGGAGCCGGATTGGGCGGGTTGGCCCTGGCCCGCGTGCTGCACGTGAACGGCGTCGAGGCCGTCGTCTACGAACGAGAACATTCGCGCGAGGCACGCGGCCAGGGCGGCATGCTCGATATCCATTCCGGGCAGCAGGCCCTGCGGGATGCCGGACTGATCGAGCAATTCCACGCGATCGCGCGCGGTGAAGGGCAGGACATGCGCCTGCTCGAACCCGACGGCACCCTGCTGCTGCAGGAGGACACCCCCGACGATGCCCCACTCGCCCGGCCTGAGGTCGACCGCGCGGATCTGCGTGACCTGCTACTGGATTCGCTCCCGGACGGCACGGTGCGCTGGGGCCACGCGTTCGACTCTGCGGCCGAGGGGGTGCTGCGTTTCGCCGACGGCCGCACCGCGGACTACGACCTGTTGGTCGGGGCGGACGGCGCTCAGTCCCGAGTCCGCGCACTGCTCACCGACGCCCGCCCGACCCATATCGGCCAGAACGCCGTCGAACTCTGCATCTCCGATATCGATCGCACCCATCCCGCGCTCGCGGAAATGGTCGGGCGCGGCAACTACTGGGTGCTCGGTGACGGCATATCGCTTGCGGCACAACGCAATGGCGACGGCCGCGTGCGCATCGGCGTGAGCTTCTACAACACCGCCGCGGACTGGTTCGCCACCAGCGCGATACCGTTCGACGATCCGGCGGCGACCCGGGCACGACTGATCGAACTGCTCCCCGGCTGGGACCCCCGTTTCACCGGACTGATCGCGGCCGCCGACGACACGATCGTGCCGCGCTCGATCTCCACGCTCCCCATCGGCCTGACCTGGCCTTTGAAGCCGGATATCACGCTCATCGGCGATGCCGCGCATCTCATGCCGCCGGTCGGCGAGGGCGCGAACATGGCACTGCTCGACGGTGCAGTGCTCGGACGCGCGTTGGCGGCACATCAGGGCGACTTCGCCTGTGCCATCGAGGAATACGAGTCCGAGATGCACGAGCGCACCGGAGCGGCCGCCCGCAAGTCGACAATGCTCCAGGACATGCTGATGGCTCCGGACGCCAGCCGGCGACTGCTCGAATTCTTCCAGCCGCGCTGACGGGTGACGGCAATTCCGGGACGAACGTGTGAATCCGCGGAACCCGGGTATGGCTCGGATCAGGACGTCACCGATGCCGTTCGCGAGCCACCACCGAGAGGAAGGACCCGCCATGAGCACAGCAGATAACAAGGCCGAGGAGTTCAAGGGCCGCGCCAAGGAGGCCGCAGGCAGCCTCACCGGCGACGATGACCTCAAGGCCGAGGGTAAGGCAGATCAGACGTCCTCGTCGGTAAAGCAGCACATCGACGACGCCGCCGAGAAGGTCAAGGAAGCCGCCGAGTCGGTGAAGGACAAGCTGACCGGCCACTGACAGTTGGCGTGATCACATCGCGCGCGAATCCGCCGATCCGGTGGGTTCGCGCGCGAACGCGCGCCGCACCACCGAGACTTCGGTGGCGACGAGCGTAATCAACAACGCACCTTCACCCGCGTTACCGAGCGGTGGGACAACGGGCGCCACAGCCGATGCCGCGGTCAGCGCGATCACTCCGGCCAGTAGCCACACCCACCGTCGCTGTCGCCACAGTCGCACGCCCGCGATCAGTAGGACGACGGTGACCGCCAGTGCCGCAATCGGCGGACCGGTGGAGATCAGATGGGTGTATCGGAGCGTATCGGCGAAAGTCCGTGGCACCAGGTTCAGCCGGAGCAGATCGGCGACCGCGCCCCACGCAATAAGACACACCACCGTGGGCCATACCCACCACGCGCGCTCCCGGAAGACTCGGTCACCAGCCCAGACCACCAGCAGTGGGGTGAGGACCACATGAGCGACGAAGCGCAGGACGCTCAGCACGCGGAGTGTGGTCCCCTCGCCGAGCAGCGCGCCGGCGCCGAACACGGCCGAGTCATAGGCCAGCCCGCACCCCACCACGATGATGAGCCAGCGTGCCCTGTCGATCGGCTCATGCCGACCGGACTTGACCAGCAGCCAAGCAACGCAAGCCAACTGGGCTGCCGCCAGCGATATGAGCGCGCCGGATACCACAGCGAATTCCTCCCCGTCTACAGCCGATAGGGCGGCCGAATTCACCGGCCGCCCTATCGCCTGAAAGCGCTACCTCGGAAGCGCGTTGTCCAATAGATAGTAGAGCTGGACCAGGGGCATATGAATGGCCTGGAATAGCGCCTCGAACACCTCACGCATGGCGATCATCTCCATCGGGTACGGCTTGCGCCGAACGACTTCGGGCTATTGATCCACGACAACCAGTACAAGCTGCTCATCGTCGCAACCAACTATTTCATCAACGAGATATTTAAGCAACTGAAATATTTCTGCGACAGCCGTCGTCGGCACCCGAACTCCCGGAGTGCACCAAATACGCTGCGCTCCAACCATGTTCGACGCATCGAGGAAACATCGCTCGAGCGGCCCCGCTCACCGTCACCCCTCAAGATGCCGATCGCGTTCGCCCCGGAGCCTTGGCGGCATCGCCGAACCGGATGGTCACACGGGCTCAATGTCCGAAAATTGCCTGTGGATAGCAGAATTGGTGCGCACGCGGACTTGTGCTGCGAATTAACCGCCGTGCGGCGGCCGAAAGCGCCTCCCCCAGCACGCGTTCGACGCTCCACCCAGCAGCGACACTCCGGTGATACGCAGTAGATTCGATTACAAAATGGATGCGATCCAGCGCGCGGAGGCCAATTTCCGATTGCGTATTGCCCATAAATAGCTGAGGCGTTAGCGTGCGAAAGGTGGCTCGGATATCGACTTTTCGGCGAGGGGCAGATCGTCGACGGGAAGTCGATTCGAGCTTCGACGGCAGGGTCGGGGCCGAAAGGGTAGGGATCGTGAATACACATCAGCTGTGCGGTCGCAGGGCAGCGCATCCGCTCATTCCCGCATCGCAGGACGAGGGTCCCGCGCTGGGGAGAATATTGCTCCTCGAATGCCATGAGCCAAGCGCCGCAGCCATTGTCGGCGCGCTCTCCGGCGCGGGCTACGACGCCCTGCACGCGATGAACGCCGAACAGGGCATGGAGATCGCGCAGTGGTGGCGTCCGAACCTGATCGTGCTGAGCCTGTCGCTGCCCGATCCGGGCGGGCTCGAGGCGTGCCGAAGATTGCACACCGCACTTCGGATCCCGATCATCATCGCCTGCGCACAGTCGGATCCCACCGTGGTCGGTGCGGCGATCGCCGCGGGCGCGTGTAACTATCTGCCCGCGCCGTTGCGGACCGGGGAACTGCTCACCCGGATACGCGCTCGCCTGCACCCGCAGGCATGAAAACGCCTGCACGGCATCAGCACCGAGCTGCGATCGTGCGCAACGATCCGAACGACTCACGGCTGTGCGCCGCGCCGTCCACGGTGGTCGTCGTCGGTAACACCGGAATTCGGTGAGCAGGGTCCGACTTCGATCACGAACTGCGCTGCGACACTGTGCCATACGGAGAACTTGCGCAGCATGAAGTGACCTGTGCGGGAGAGACCGGACCACTGCGCGTCTACGCCACGACCGCGAGCGCGCACGGTCTGGCGACGTGAGGCTTCCGCATCGGTCCAGCTGTCGGCGACACCGTGCAGCACGCGAACTCGGCAGGTCGACGGGATCAGGTCGGCGTCCTCGTCCGGCCACCACGGTGCGAGGGCGACAATGCCCGCGATGTCGTGCGCGGCAGCCAGGTGCGCGGCGACCCGCGCACCCATGGAGTGCCCGACCAGGATGATCGGGCCCGCCTGCGAGCCTGCCGCGCGCACCGCCCGTGCGCCGTCGGCGACCGGGTCCAAATCCGGTGCGTTCCAGCCGCGGTGGCGATAGCGCACCTGTTCGACCATGTAGTCCGGGCCCAGCCGCCGGCGCAGGCTCCGCGTGAGCAGTGCGGCGCGCACCTGGGCGAGCTGCCAGGGACGAACCCGGGCACGACTGCGCTCCTGCCCGCCGGGCAGCACCAGCACGCGACCGGACGGACGTGGGTGGTCGACTCTATGCACTCTTCGATTTCGACACCGGCTCAGCTCCGGTTTGGAGCGCGAATTGCCGACCAGCAGCGGCAGCTGCGTACGACCGCGAGTCAGCCGAAAAACTCGAGGAATCTGCGGGAGACGAGGTCGGGGGCTTCCTCGGGCAGGAAATGCCCCGCGCGCATCGACTCACCCTCCACCTGCGTGGACCAGCGACGCCAAATATCGAGCGGCTCATACCATTGCGCGAGCGCACCCGAAGCGCTCCACAGCACCAGCGTGGGACAGCTGATCGGCCTTCGAGGGCCATCGATCCTGTCGAGGTCGGCGTCGATCGTCGCGGCGCAGCGATACTGCGCGCAGATCGCGTGCACCCGGGACCGATCGTGGAATTGGCGTCGATAGGCGAGGCGATCGTCTTCGGCGAACTCGAAGCCGGGGTCTGCCCACACCTCCAGCACGTGATCGATGAATCCGTCCGCACCGGCGAGAATCAGATTCTCCGGTACCGGTGCGGGAGCGGCCAGGAAGCTCCAGACCCAGAAGCCGAGCGCGAAGCGGTGATCGGCGCGATCGAAAGCCTCGGCGGTCGGCACGATATCGAGCACGGCCAGCCGACGCACCCTTTCGGGATGGTCGATCGCCATTCGATAGGCGCACCGCGCCCCGCGATCGTGCCCCGCCACATCCAATCGGTCGAATCCCAACGCGGTCATGACCTCTGTCTGGTCGAGGGCTAGGCCACGCATCGAGTAGTCCGCAACAGAGGGCGACGGGGCACTACTGCCGCCGTAACCACGCAGGTCTGTGGCGACAATCGTGTGCCCCGAAGCGAGCGGGCCTGCGACCGCCGCCCACATCAGATGTGTCTGCGGAAACCCGTGCATCAGAAGCAACGGCGGCCCCTGCCCGCCGATCACGCCGTGGATCGTCCCGGCCGTGGTGTCGATGTCGAACTCTCGAAATCCCTTGGGGAATCCCATACCTCACGATAGGCGCGCAGGCATCCCGCGTTTAGTGGTACGTACATATCATTTACGTGGTACGGTCATATCATCAACGATGATGAAGGGGCGGCCATGGCCAAGGTTGGGCGATTCAAGAACGAGCGGGCACGAACAGACTTCGTCGCCGCCTACGACGCACTGGCGGCGCAGTCCGCGCTGGAGGCGGAAACCCGGGAAATCCCAACATCTTTCGGCACCACTCATGTGCGCCGGTTCGGAAACGGCACGGGCACACCGATCGTGCTGTTGCATCCGTTCGGCGGGAACGGCCTGTACTGGGATTTCGTCGCGAAGGATCTTGCGGATGACCGTGTCGTGTACGCGCTGGACACGATCGGCACGGCGGGAAAGAGCGTGCAGACCGCACCGATCGGCGGTGAGGCGGATTTCGCGAGCTGGTTCGGCGAGACTTTGACCGGTCTCGGGATCGACCGGGCGCATGTGGTCGGACTGTCACAGGGAGCCTGGCATGCCTCGATCGTGGGACTGCGACTGCCACAACGAGTGGCGAGCGTGACCCTGATCGAGCCGAATGGCGTGATCACCAAGATGAAGTGGAGCGTGCTGTTCAAGATCCTGCGCTTCGGAATGAACCCGTCCGAAGAGGACTGGCGCAAAATGAACGCCTGGATCACCCCCGGCGTCACCATGAGCCGGGCCCAATTCGATTGCGCGAAAGCCTCTCTCGGCTATCGCACCCGGCTCGGCTGGGCACGCGTGCTCAAAGACGCTGAGCTGCGGTCATTCCCGACGCCCATGCTCGCGATCTTCGGCGGAGACTCGGTCGCATGCGATCCGATCGCGGCCGTACGGCGAATCACCAGCCTCGTCCCGCAGGCCGATACCGAGATCTACCCCGGCATGGGCCACGGCGTACTCGACCAGGTACCCGAGCAGGTCATTCCCCGAATCCTCGAACACGTACGACGGCACGACCTTTCGTCCGCGTCCACCTCGGCCTAGGTGCGAGCCGCTGCAGCGGGCAGCCGACCTATGCGGGTATGCGATCCACATCGCCGTCGAACGGCGGATACCGGTCCGCTCCCGTCTGCTCGGCGGCATCGATGTAATCGGACAGGGCCGCACGCGATTTCGCGAGGGCCGCGATCTGATCGTCGATGCGTTGCATCCGGGATCGCATCGCGGACACCAGTTCCGGGCAGCCGGCCAGCTCGGGGACTTCGCCGACCGCACACGGCAGCACGTAGGCGATGTCCTCGGAGGACAGGCCCGCCCCGAGCAGATGCCTGATCTGTTTGACCCGAAGCACCGCGGTTTCGTCGTAGTCGCGGTAGCCGTTGGCGCTACGCCCGGCCTCCAACAGTCCTTGCGACTCGTAATACCGCAGCTGATGCGTGTTCACCCGGGTGCGCCGACTCAATTCACCGATAAGCATCGAATTCTCACTTGACCTTCACATTGGTATCAACGTTGACCATGGTGCCATGAGCAAAAACGAAACCCCCGTGACAGTCCTCGGTCTCGGCCTGATGGGCAGGGCGCTGGCCAGCGCTTTCCTTGCCGCCGGGCATCCCACCACAGTATGGAATCGCACACCCGCCAAGGCCGAACAGCTCGCCGGCGAGGGCGCGATGGTCGCGTCCTCGGTCGGCAAGGCGCTCGCGGCCGGTGCCGTGACGATCATCTGCCTCACCGACTACCGCGCGGTGCGTGAGCTGCTCGACGATCCCGAAGTCGACCTGACCGATACGACATTGGTCAACCTCACCTCCGGCAACTCGACCCAGGCCCGCGACGCCGCGCTCTGGGCTGCGCAACGCGGTGCGCGCTACCTGGACGGCGCGATCATGGCTATCCCGTCCACCATCGGCACCGCCGAGGCGACCATCCTGCTCAGCGGACCGCAACCGGTCTTCGACGCCCACCAGCACGTGCTCGAAACACTGGGCGTCAGCACATATCTGGGCGCGGATCCCGGACTTGCTTCGCTCTACGACGTGGCCGGACTGACCATGATGTGGAGCGTCCTCAACGCCTGGTTGCAGGGCACCGCCATGCTCCGTACCGCCGGTGTGGACGCCACCACCTTCGCCCCCTTCGCCCGGCAGATCGCGGCCGGTGTCGCCGAATGGATCCCCGGCTACGCCGCACAGATCGATCAGGGCGACTACTCCGTGACCGTGGCCGCGCTCGAAACCGAAGCGCGCGCAATGGATCACATGGTCGAAGAGAGCGAACTACTCGGGGTGAACACCGAACTGCCGAAGCTGATCAAGGCAATGGCCGACCGCGCGATCGCCGCAGGCCACGGCGGTGAGCAATATCCGGTGCTCATCGAGGAATTCGGCAGAAACCGCGCCAGCTGAGGTACCCGATCGCGCGGTCTGCCGAGGTTCGCCATAAGAAATGGGGGCATTTCATTTGGATCCGGATTTCCTAGGGTGGGCATCCACACCAGAAAGGCATGCCTTGATGACATATCGGATCGCGGCCGCGGCAATCGCATTCCCACTTGTGGTCGGGGCGGGTGCGGCTCAGGCCGCGCCGGTCAGCGCGCCAGAACCCGTCGCGGCCGATTCCGGCTCCGCGCTGCTCAATTCCGATCTCGCTGTCGCGCTCGGCACGGGTTCGGGCGAGCTGGCGAAGGCGCTGCTCAATGCCGGATCCAGTCGCGCCCAGACGAATGCGAACATCGCCGGTAGCGGATCGGCGGATCTGGCGTCGAGTGGTTCGGCGCTCGGTAACGGCGCGCTGACCAGTGGTTCCGCGCAGGCGCTCATCGGACCCAATAGCGCCTGGTCCAATTTCTGGGCGATGCTGATCAATTCGGGGTCGGGCAAGGGCTGGATGCAGGGGTTCGGTTCCAGCGGCTACCAACCGGGCTGAGTCGACGAAGGACTCCGGGGACCGCGGATTTCCGACGCCGGGTCCCCTCCATCCCGCTGCCGATGAGGCAGGATTCCGGCATGAAAGTAATGCTGTTCGGTGCGACCGGGATGATCGGTCAGGGCGTACTCGCAGAGTGCCTGCGCGATGATCGGGTTCGGCAGGTGCTGGCTGTCGGGCGCAGTTCGCTGGGGATCGAGAATCCCAAGCTGCGGGAATTGATTCAGTCCGATCCGTCTGATCTGTCGGCGATCGCCGGGGAGTTGGCGGAGTTCGACGCCTGCTTCTTCTGCCTCGGGGTGTCCTCGGTCGGCATGAAGGAGCAGGACTATCGGCGGATCACCTATGACCTGACGCTGCGCGTGGCGAATACGCTGGCGGCGGCGAATCCGAAGATGACGTTCATCTACGTCTCCGGGCAGGGCACCGACAGCACCGAGCAGGGGCGGTCGATGTGGGGGCGGGTCAAGGGTAAGACCGAGAACGATCTGCTCGCACTTCCGTTCCAGGGGTACATGTTCCGGCCCGGATTCGTGCAGCCGATGGACGGGGTGGTCTCCAAGACCCCGCTGTATCGCGCCGCCTACGCGGTGACCGGACCGTTGATCCCGCTGTTCAAACGGCTGGCACCGAACGCGGTCAATGACAATCGCGAGATCGGGCGCGCGATGATCTCGGTCGCGGAGTCCGGCGCGGACACCCGGGTGCTCAAGCCTCGCGAGATCAACGCCCGGGCAAGGCTATAGCGGCGATCAGCCGAATATGGCGGTCGGATCACCTGTATACCAGGTGTTTTCGATGCGCATTCGATGGATGAGCCAGCGCTCGCCGTCGCGCCGGAGTTCGAGAATGTAGGGATTCTTCAGCAGCGCACGGGTTTCCGGTGCGGCGGTGAGTAGGTGCTGGGCTTCGACCAGGGCGGTCATGCGGGCGGTGTCGCCCTCGACTCGTACCCGCACGTTGGTGACCTGGTGGGTGGTGTCCACGCGTCCGCTGAACATCGCGAGGATGGTGCTGACGATGGCGTCCCGCCCGGTCATGACGGGCGGGTTCGCTCCCCATTTCGCGGCCGCGGGCCGGAAATCCAGTTCGGCGTCGACGGTGAACGCCGAGGCGAACAACTCCTTGTCCTTCAGATCCTGACCGAGCGCGAAACGGTAGAGGGCGTCGGCGATTTCGGCCCGATCGCGCAATTCGGCGACGACCGCCGCGACATCCTCGGCGGATGCGGCCACGGCTCGATGAGTGATTTCGGGATGCTGTTCGTACGACATGATTCGAACCGTATGCCGGTGCAGGTGCCACGCCCGGGGACCCGATGCGCCAATATCCGGACCGGGCCCGCCACCCGATCTCCGCAAGGTTTAGCCACGCTGATGAAGCGTTGACCGAACACCTGTTGATCGAGTGCCGTTGCACGACCGAAGGTTTGGGTGACCAACTCGCCCACCCATCCAGGAGTCAGTAGTGACGACCACTCGGTCCACCGCATTGTGGACCCAAGACGCGCAAACTCTCGCAGGCATGATCGCCGCCGGCGACGTGAGCGCCACCGAGGTGGTGTCCGCGCATCTGCGCCGCATCGCCGATATCGATCCGGTCGTCCACGCCACGACCTCGGTACTGGCCGATACCGCGCTCGCCGCGGCGGCCGCGATCGATCGCGGGGACGGGCCGCGCGGGCCGCTGGCCGGGGTTCCGTTCACCGTGAAGAACAATCTCGACGTCGCCGGTGGCGCGACCAGCTGGGGCGTCGGGGCATTCGCGGGCGCGGTGGCCTCGCAGGATGCCCCGGCGGTCGCCGCGCTGCGGCGAGCGGGTGCCATCCCGATCGCCCGCGGCAATATGCCGGACTTCGCCACACGTTGGCATACCGACAATGACGCCAACGGTCCAACCCTCAACCCCTGGAACGCTTCTCACAGCCCCGGCGGTTCCAGCGGTGGTGATGCGGTAGCGGTCGCGACGGGGATGACCCCGCTGGGACTGGGCACCGATTTCGGCGGATCGTTGAGAGTCCCTGCGGCGTTCACCGGTGTCGCCTCGCTGCGCGTCACCCCGGGCCGGGTCGCGGTGGCGTCCAGCCTGCCCGGGCCCGCTCCGACACCGACGAATCAATTGTTCGCCGCGCCAGGTCCTTTGGCTCGATCGGTGCGCGATCTCGCGTTGGTCTTCGAACTGATGCTCGCCGATGACCCTCGCGATCCCTCCTGGATTCCGGTGCTCGACTCCCCCGACGCCACACCACCCACCGTCGCAGTCACCTTCGACGGCGGAGCAGGCAGCCTCGACCCTCAGGTCCGCGCTGCGGTCCGGCGCGCCGCCGACGCGCTCGCCGATGCCGGGCACCCGGTCACCGAGCAGACCCCGCCGCAGCTGATCGAAGCCACGACCTCCTACGGGCGATTGGTCTCCACCGAATTGCTGCCCCAGCGACTGGAATTCATGCGCCAGGTCGGCAGTGCCGGGCTCAACGCGTTCCTCGGCGCGGCACTCGAACTGTTCCCGCCGCTCGATCTGGCGGGATACATCTCCGAACTCGGTGAGCGGCTGCGCGTGCGCGCGGCGTGGTCACTGTTCCTGCACGAGTATCCGATCGTGCTGGGGCCGGTATCGGGGCAACTGCCATGGCCGGTCGGATACGACCTGGGCGGGGCCACGGCGGTGGCCACCATGTACAACGCTCAGCGACTCACCGTCGCCGCGAATTATCTTGCGCTGCCAGCGGTTACGGTTCCAGCGGCGCAGTCGAGCGAGGGCCTTCCGATCGGAGTGCAGCTCATCACCGCACCGTTCGCCGAACGCCGGGCGCTGGCCGCCGGGGCGCATATCGAAGCGGCGTTCCGGCCCGAGACCCCGATCGATCCGAGGTCCTGAGCGGGGTCTCAGCGGCGGCCGAGCGTGGTCGCGACGCGAGTGGCCAGTCCCGCGCCACGCATGAGCCAGGCGAATTTCCTTGTCGCCGGGCCGGGTAGCAGACCGGCCGTCTGCACGGCGTCGATGAGGTCGTAGAGGGTCTCGCCCTCGTACATCAGGTGGTCCCGGTTGAAGTGGTAACGGTCGACCGCGGTGCACTGGACGAAAGCGCCGTTTCCGGGCAGTGCCACCGCGTCGTCACCGTAGGGATGCAGTTTCAACGGTCCCGCCAAATGCCCACTGCCGTAATACCTTACGACCATACGGACCTCACCGTCCGGGCTGATGTCGACGTAGGACTGCCCGGGAATCGGGTCGTAGCGCCAATCCGGGATCGCATCGAAGAACGCGAAGTTGTAGGCGACGAATTCGTCGAGCCCGACCATGGTCGCACCCAAGGTCGTGACGTCCTTGTACCGCAGATCGGCGGTGTAGAGCTCGTGGTTGTAGCTCATATCCCGCGCCTGCCAACTCCACCAGTACTTCTTGGCCCAGTCGAGCGTCCAGGCGATATCGAAGCCGTGCGCGGCATACCAGTCGATCTTCTGCTCGTATTCGGCGAACCAGGTCGTGGTCATGGCCGTGAGCGCGTCCTCATCGAGCACCGGGACCGGGACCGCGCGATTGGTCAGGATCGATGGAATCGGTTGTGCCAGGCGCGATTGCCCCAGCGCCCGCTGGAATTGTGCATCGGTGAACATCGCATCTCCATCTGGAACCAGCCGCTTTCTAAAGCAGATGGTTCCTGATAGATTCCAGGTGTGTCAAGGAGCTACGGCGGACGCACCGCCACCGATCGCGTCGCCGACCGGCGCGCACAGCTGATCGCCGCCGGTGTGAGCGTGGTGGGCACGGAAGGTGTTGCCGCACTGGGCATGCGGGCGGTGTGCCGGGAGGCCGGGCTGAGTCAGAAGTTCTTCTACGAGAGCTTCACCGACACCGATGAGCTGCTGCACGCGGTCTATGCCGCGGCGTTATCGGAGTTGGAGCAGGCCGTGGCGAGCGCGGTCGCGGCGCGGGATCTGCCCGCGATCGTCGACGCCGCCGCGCGGGCGATGGAGGCCGACCCGCGACTGTGCCGGATCCTGCTGGTCGAACCCGTCGCCGATATGCGCCTGCGGCGCCACGTACGCGAGACGGTTCCCGCCCTCACCACCGCCGCGCTGGGGCACCTGTTCCCCGGCTCCCCCGACGACCCGCAGGTCCGCATGCGTTTCTCGGCGCTGTTCGGAGCCCTGATCTCGCTATTCGTGGAATGGACCGAGGGCAACCTGGGCACCGACCGCGACGCGTTTGTGCGCCACACCACCGCCGTCGCAACCCAACTACTGGGCGCGCACAGCCCCGCTCAGTAGGCGGGCCACTCCGACAGCGAGGTGTGCAGCGCGTCCAGAATCCGCGCCCAGGACTCATCGGTGCCACGCGAATGCGCGAACCCGCCCCCGGCCTCGAGGGTGGCGAACCCGTGAAAAGTGCTGCGCAGCAGGCGACCCGCGTCCAATCCCTCGGACTCCCCCAGCCTGTAGCCGCGCAATACCGCCGTGGTCAATTCGATACTGCGCAATAGCGCGGGCTCACCGGCGACCTCGGCCGGATCCATCCGAATCTGCGTCGCCGCATAGCGTTCCGGATACTCGAGCACGTATCCCCGATACGCGTTCGCGAACGCCACCAGCGCATCCTTACCGGATCGCCCGGCAACGGCGGCACCGATCCGGTCGTTCAACTCCGCACTGGCCAGCAATGCCACTCGCACCCGCAGATCGTGCAGATTGCGCACGTGCACGTACAGGCTGGGGTCCTTCACTCCCACCCGCCGCGCGAGCGCGGACAGCGTGAGCTTGTCGAACCCGATCTCATCGGCCAGCTCCGCCGCCGCGGCGACAACGCGTTCCCTGGTCAAGCCCACCCTGGGTGACATGCGACCTCCTCCTACGCATACTAAGACAAAGCCTAGAGATCGTAGGTTCACACCCCCGGGGCCATCAGGCCGACGGCAGTGCCCGCTGCCGCACCGCGATCATATGCTCGCGCGGCGTCCACGCGTCCACCCACACCGGCGCCTCGAGTTCGGCGTCCGCCACTTCCAGATCATCGCGCGCGGCGGTACTGAACTCCTTGCGCAGCCGGTAGGCCTCCCGAATGATCAGCAGCCAATCGTCCTGCCCGCTCATCTCCCCCTGCGCGAACCACTCCAGGGTCCAGGTGCACCTGTTGAGTTCATCGCCCACCGCCACCGCTTTGGGACTGCCGAGCAGCTGCACCTCCTGCCACCGTTGAATCCGCTCCCGCTCCAGCTCGCCCAGTCGAACGATCCCGTCCTGCAACGACATTCCCTCCACATCACGCACCCCCGCCCGGATCCGCACCAACCGCGCCGCCAAGGTGTGCATCCCCCGGGTGACGATCAAATACTCCGAATACACCTGCAATCGCCGCTCATCCCACCGCGCCCCCTGAGTCCGATTCCACTTCGACCGTTCATTGACATACGACGCGAGAAACGTGATCGCCCCACCGATCACCACCCCGCTCAACGTCCCGAGCAACTGCGCAAACACACCCAAATACTATCCACCCCAACACTTTCACCGCCCTCACTTGACGTACGAGAGGATGGTCATCATTCCGGCTTCGGCGTGGTAGGCGTTGTGGCAGTGGATCATCCATTGGCCGGGGTTGTTCGCGTCGAAGTCGACTTCGACGGTGTGCATGGGGGCGACGATGGAGGTGTCCTTGCGCGGGCCGGATGCGGTGGGTGTGCGGAGTTGGTAGGTGTGGCCGTGCAGGTGCATGGGGTGGAACATCATGGTGGAGTTGATGAATCGGAGGCGAATGCGTTCGCCCTCGGTGACGTCCAGTGGGGATCGATCGTTGTAGGTTCGGCCGTTGATCGTCCAGATATAGCGTTTGGGGTCTGAGCCGAGGGTGACGTCCAGGGTTCGGTCGGGGGTCTTGGTGGGAAGCCGGACCGCGTCGATGGCGGTCAACCGGTCGGCGATCAGGGGCGGCGTCGTCAGTTCCGCGGGGCGGAAATCGGGCGGTGGCGGGGTGCCGGAGCCGGTGCGGATCAGGGCGAGTGCCCCTCCGGGTTTGCCTTCGGGGACCGCTACCAGGGGAAAGACGCCGTCGCCGAGTTCGACTATCGCGTCGTAGCGTTCGCCCATTCCGATGAGGACCGACGAGGTGTCCGCCGGTTGTACCGGGAAGCCGTCGGTGTGGGTGATGCGCAGGCGGTGGCCGCCGACCGCGACTCGGAAGGGGGTGTCGGCGGCGGCGTTGATGATTCGCAGGCGGATTCGCTGGCCGGGGCGGGCGGTGATGGTTGCCGGATCGGTGTTGAGGCGGCCGTTGATCAGGTAGTAGGGGTATTGCACATCACCGGTGTCGGAGCCCAACGGGGCGTTGGGGTCCGAGGGCATGTCCATGGACATGCCGCTCATACCCTCCATTCCCTTGTCCCGCAGCTGCTGCAGTTCTTTGTCCGGGTCGCGCCCATCGACGCCGTCGAGCCAATCGTCCAGGACCACAACGGCTTCCAGATCGTAGTCGCGGCCGTCGGCGGGGTCTTCAACGATCAGCGGAGCGTAGAGGCCGCGATCCTGTTGTACGCCCACGTGCGGATGGAACCAGTAGGTACCCGCATCGGGCACGGTGAATTCGTATGGAAACGACCCGCTCGCAACGATTTCGGGTTGGGTGATGTCGGGGGTGCCGTCCATGTCGTTGCGCAGGGCCAGGCCATGCCAGTGGACGGTGGTGGGCGCGGGCAGGGCGTTGGCGAACCGCGCGCGCAGTACTTCCCCGCGACCCAGTCGGATTTCCTGCCCGGGCAGGCGTCCGCCGTAGGTCCAGGTCCGCACCTGTACGCCGCCCAGATCGACCGCGGCGGGTTCGGCCCGCAGCGTGACATCGCGAACGGTCGCCGAGGCCGCTCGCCGTCGCTTTTCGGCGGCGGCAACCGCGTCCGAACCGGGCTGCACCGGCTCGCGTGTGGTCGATGAGCCGCTCGAGCACGCGGCGAGCACGCCCGCCGCCACGACTCCGCCACCCAAGGCGAGGAACCGCCGCCGTGCGAGGGGCGATGCCGGAGTGTTCGAGTCACGCATGATCTCTCCCGACAATCGTGGGTGCCCAGCGGCGGACCGGTCAGATACTGACCGTACGACCCACAGCGAACTTCTCGCAATCACAACTCGCCATCAGAGACCTACCGCACGTGAATCGCGCGGCGCATTACGTGAAGGCACACATTTTCCACGAGACCGTGGCGTGGCGTGCCGATAGAACGGCGACCCCTACTCCCGATATCGTGACTCGTTATGCCCGATAGCGATCGTCGAGTACGTGTAGACAGTGAATTTGCGCCGCTGCGCACCGTGGTCGTCTCTCAGAGCGAATTCCGAGCACCCGACGCCCCGGAGGTCCTCGGGCATTCGATGCCGGTTGAGGCGAGCGCCGTGGAAATCCTGGAGGCGGTGTGGGGTCGGGACTTCGGGGCGGTGTATCCTGATAAGCAGCGTGCGTGGGAGGCCGAGCGTGATGAGCTTGCCGCGGTGCTGGGCCGGCACGGGGTGGAAGTGCTGCGGCCTCGGCTGTTCACCGCGGATGAGAAGGCCGCGGCGGGACCGACCGGTTATGCCAATTTCTTCGTGCGTGATCCGTGGTTCACCGTGGGCGAGCATGTCATCGAGGGCGTGCTGCAATTCCCGCACCGTCGCATGGAGGTGCTGCCGAGCCGGGACCTGTTGCTCGAGCGGGTCATGCCCTCCCCCGCGCACTACGTGTCGTTGATGCAGCCGGGCATCGCACCGCTGGGCGATCCGGGGCCGGGACCGTTCCTGGAGGGCGGCGATGTCCTGGTGCTCGGCACCCAGATCCTGGTGGGCTGTTCGGGTATGGCCACCAATGAGATCGGCCACCGCTGGCTCGCAAAATATCTCGCGCCCTTCGGTTTCACCGTGCTCCCGGTGCGGCTCCCCTCGCATGTACTGCACCTGGACTGCGCGATCGGCCTCGTTCGCGAGGGACTGCTGATCGCCTGCCGTGACCGGCTGCCCGATGGGCTGCCCGCACCGCTGCGTGAGTGGGAGGTCATCGAGGTGAGTGAGGACGAGGCGGCCGCGATGGCCACCAACGGATTGCCCATCGATTCGAGCACCTACATCACCGATCCCGAATTCGACCGTGTCGGAAGCGAATTGCAGGCGCGCGGGATCACGGTCGAATACATCGACTTCTCGGTGTCACGGCTGTTCGGCGGCGCGTTCCGCTGCTCGACCCAGCCCCTGCTGCGCGCCAACTGACCGCCGATGACATCGCAGGACGGCAGCGACCGGCCGCACCGGCAAGACGCACTGAATCGGTTGCGGCACAGTACTACTCGCGCGACGGAGCACGGCGTCGAGCTGGTGAAGCACGCCGCGCGAGCAAATGGAGCACTGGAGTCCGGCCTGACCGCGCTCCTGCGGGCGACGGTCGCCAATTTCGCGACGGACGCCGCCATCGCGGTCGCCCTCGCGAATACGCTGTTCTTCGCCAGTCCGGCCACCCAGTCCCGGGTGAATGTGGCGCTCTACCTGCTGATGACGGTCGCACCCTTCGCGGTGATCGCCCCGGTGATCGGGCCGCTGCTGGATCGGGTGCAGCGCGGACGACGGGTGGCATTGGCCGCGACGTTCGCCTTGCGGGTAGTGGTCATCGTGCTGCTGATCTTCAATCTCGACGGATGGGCGCTGTACCCGCTGGCATTGACGACGATGGTGTTGAGCAAATCGTTCTCGGTGCTCAAGAGCGCGATCACCCCGCGCGTTCTGCCGCCCGGAATCGACTTGGTGCGCACCAACTCCCGGCTCACGGTGTTCGGTTTGGTGGGTGGTTCGATCATCGCGGGTGGTATCGCGGCGGGGGTGGCGGTGCTGTTCCATTCCACCGGTGCGCTGGTCGTGGCCGCACTGTTGGCTGGAGCCGGTGCCGTACTGAGCCTTCGCATTCCGAGCTGGGTGGAGGTCACCGAAGGTGAAGTGCCCGCCACCCTGGGACACTCGCGAGAGCAGGTGACTGATCGCCACTCTGTTCTACCGACGCGACAGCCCTTGGGACGCACGGTAATCGCGGGCCTGTGGGCCAATGGCGCGATTCGGGTACTGACCGGCTTCTTGACCTTCTATGTCGCGTTCGTGGCCAAGAGCAGCGGCGAATCGGCCCTGCGGCAGGCGGTGATGCTGGCCGCCGCTGGTGCCGCGGCCGGAATCGGAAACTTCACCGGCAATTTCGTCGGCGCGCGCACCGAACTCGGCAAGCCGAGAACGGTCATCGTGGTGTGCGCACTGAGCTGTGTCGCGATCGCGGTGGCGGCGGCACTGCTGGACAACCTGGTGGGCGCGGTGCTGGCGGCATTGGTCGCATCGGCTTCCACCGCGCTGGCGAAGGTTTCGCTCGATGCCACGATTCAGGACGCGCTGCCACCGGAATCGATCGCGTCGGGTTTCGGGCGCAGCGAGACGGTCCTACAGCTCGCCTGGGTCACCGGCGGCGCACTGGGAGTGCTACTGCCGACACAGTATTGGAAGGGATTCACCGTCGTGGCGGTACTGATGGCGATCGCATGCATCGGATCGGCGGTGACCTACCGGGGACATTCACCACTCCCGACCCGCCATCGCGAGCCGAAAGCAGCTGGGCCGCAGTAACTATGCGCGGCGGCAGTCGCTGGCGGTCGATATCGTCGCGTTGTCGTTGATATCGGAATCGGCCAGCTCCACGTGGACCGTGCACAGCACCCGATCACCCGTGCGCAGCTCCGCGATCGCGGGCTGCGGCACCAGCGTAATGGCGGACAGCCCACTGCCGCGGATGGCCAGGGGCGGTGTCTGCTCCGGCACACTCTTGATCACGCAGGAGATCCCGGGCGAACAATTGGCGATGAAGGCCAACTCACCATCCCATCGCGGATTCCCCAGGGTCGTATTCAGATTGACCAGGAGCAACCAAATCCCGCCCACCGCGATCACGAAGGCGCACACCATTCCCACCAGCACCCACATCGCATCGTCGAGTATCCGCCGCACCCGCGACCAGTCCATAACGTTCCCTTCCCCGCCGCCGGAATCCGGCGTGAGGTCTGACGTTATCGGTTGGGCGTGTGGCGTTTTCGGCAGAATTGGGGAGATTTCGTGCGGATTCCCGCAGGCCAATGCCGATCCACCGGGTCTATGCGCGGCGGCAGTTGGTGACGGTCGACGTCGGCTGTGGATCGTTGGCTGCCTGCCCCCACGCGAAGATCTCCACGTGGACGGTGCACATCACCTGATTACCGGTACGCAGGCCCGCGATCTGGGGCTGCGGGGACGCCGAGATGGTGTCATGACCTCTGCCAATGGCCAGGCGCGGTGTGCGCTCGGGCACGCTGGTAATGGTGCACGGCAATGCGGGCGGGCAATAGACGATGAAGGGCACCTCACCATCCCAGGCCGATCCCCCGAGGGCCGTATCAAGCCGGTTCCCGAGCCACCACAGCCCGCCCACCATGAACACACAGGCGACCAGCATGCCTGCCAGCACCCACATCGCGTCGCCGAGTAGTCGGCGCGCACGTGACCTGTCCATAACGTTCCCTCCCCCATCGCCGGGTACCGGCGCGAGGTCTGACGTTATCGGTTGGGCGTGCGGGGTTTTCGGTGTTCTCGTGCAGATTCGGTGATCATTCCCGCGCGGGTTGCCGGATGGCGGTGAATACGCGCAGGCAGCGTTCGGTCATATCGGCGGGGGTGTGGTCGGGATGGTCGGTCCACCAGGCGATGGTGCTCGATACGATGCTGAACCACCAGGTGAGCAGGAGTGAATGGTCTTCCGCGGCGGTGATTCCCGCGCCGGAGAGGACCTCGGCGACGCCTTCGGAGCCCATGGTGTTGAGCGCGTCCTGGTAGGTCCGGGCGAGATCGTGGGCCGCGCTCGGGCGGGGCAGGGTGCTGTCGTAGATGATTCGCCAGTTCTGGGTGCGTCCGTCGAGGGCGTGGAAGATGCCGGTGAGGGTGGCGAGGGCTTTGCCCTGTGCACCGTGTACGACCTGGGCGCGGGCGACCGCCTCGACCAGGCTCTCGCCCGCGTTTCGTACGCATGCGGCGTGCAGGCCGTCGCGGGAACCGAAGTAGGTGTAGATCAGCGGTTTGGAAACCCCTGCCGCACGGGCGATTTCGGCGAGCGAGGCGTGGGTGTAGCCGCGCGCGCCGAATTCGGCGGTGGCGATATCGAGGATCTGCTGTTCGCGCTGTTCGCGCGGTACGCCTTTGGTTCCCGCCCGGCTCGCGGTCATCGCCGTGCCACGGGGTCGATCAGCACGCCGGGGTTGAGGATTCCGGCCGGGTCCAGTGCCGATTTCGATGCGCGCAGGGCGACAGCGAACGGCTCGGGGCGCTGCAGGTCGTACCAGGGCCGGTGGTCGCGTCCGACGGCGTGGTGATGGGTGATGGTGCCACCGGCGCTCGAGAGTGCCTGCGACACAGCGGCTTTGATCTCATCCCACTGTTCGACCGTCCGGCCCCAGCGACCGGCGGCGTAGATCCCGAAATACGGTGCGGGACCGTCGGGGTAGACATGGGTGAACCGGCAGGTCACCACACCGGCGATGCCGAGGGATTCGAACGCCTTCGCCGCCGCGGCATGCACCGCGTCCCGCAATTCGTCGAAACGGTCCCAGGTGCAGGCGGTTTCGAAGGTTTCCACGATCATCGACTGCGCGGCCAGTGCATCACGCTGATACGGCATGCGCAGGAACGAGGACCGCCAGGTGTCCGCCGCGCCGGTGCGCGCCTGTTCCTGTTCGGAATCGGCCGAGCGCACGCCCTCGGTGGCCTGCCCGCCGTGGTCGCGGCAGATCTGCAATGCGCGCGAGATCGACTCGTCCACAGGGTGATCCGCGGATTCGAAGCCCAGCACGAGCACCCCGCCGGAGGTGGGCGTACCCGCGTTGAGGAACGCCTCCACCGGATCCAGCAGACGGCAGTTCGCCGGGAACAGCCCCGACTGCGCGATCTCGCGGGTCGCGGTCACGGCGGCGGCATAGTCGTCGAAGATCACCGATGCGCCCGCCCGCCAGCGCGGGCGCGCCTGCAATCGCATCCACGCTTCGGTGATGACGCCCAGGATCCCCTCGGATCCGAGGAACATGCGATCCGGTGACGGTCCCGCGCCCGAACCGGGCAGCCGACGGGATTCGCTGATCCCGACCGGTGTCACCACCCGCATCGATTCGACCATGTCATCGATATGGGTGTAGACGGTCGCGAAATGCCCACCCGCCCGCGTCGCCAACCATCCACCGAGAGTGGAGAATTCGAACGATTGCGGGAAATGCCGCAGCGTCAGCCCTTCGGGGCGCAATGCCTGTTCGAGATCGGGTCCGAGCATTCCGGCTTGGATCCGCGCGGCCCGGCTGACTCGATCGATCTCCACGACCCGGTTCAATCGGCCGAGGTCCAGGGACACCACCCCGGCGTAGTCGGCGATACCGCGCGGCTCCACCCCGCCCACCACCGACGTGCCGCCGCCGAATGGGATCACCGCGACCCCGGCCTCGGCGCACCAGTCCAGCACATCGACCACATCGCGTTCGGTGCGTGGCCGCACCACCAGATCCGGCACCTGCTCGACCTGACCGAGCAGCATGCGCACCACATCCCGGAATGCCTGCCCGTGACTGTGCGCGACGCGATCCCGCAGATCCCGAGAGCCCAACTCCGCCAGCGCATCCGGGAGCTGGATCCGTGACTCGGGTACCGCCAGCGCATCTAGTGCCGGCGGCTCGTGCACCGACAGGTCCGCTCCCGGAAGCAGATTCGCGACCCGCTTGGTCAGCGTGGCTCGCTCCGCCTCACCGACCGCGTCCTCGACATTCCCCCAGCCCCACCACGACCGCGTCATCAGGCGTCTCCTCTCGACCTGTCAGGCAATTGACTGCAAGGTAATTTACTCGCGGTTCAATTGCAATGGCGCGCGAAGAACGCCCAGGCCACGACCTCGGGCCTCCTCAGCCGGTGACCGGTGGGTTAGTCGGCGATTCCGCCGTGAAAGTGCACGGTATGGCCGTAATGCCCTTCGGGCTGCCCGGCCAGCAGCGCGGGAACCTGACGGCTCACCGCCGCGACCGGCTCGGACCGCGTGGTCGCGTCATGTGCCGCTTTATCGACCCACAGCTGTGTCAGCCACACCGTGTCCGGATCGTCCACGGCCGCATTGATACTGAAGGAGATCAGCCCGCCATCCTGATCACCCGCGCGCAATCCCGCCAGGAGCACGGCGATCAGCTCATCCCGCCGACCGGGTAGCGCGGTCATGCGCCCGTAGACGCTGAACATATTCTCGCCGGACATAGTCGCCCTTTCGCATGATCGATCCGCGTTCGAGGCTACCCGCCGCGATGTCGCGGTACCGCGATCGCAAAGCGCACTGTTCCCAATCGATTTCATCGGTCACCCGCGCGGAACCGTCCGCGATCGCGCGCAATCGCCGGGCAAATCGGGCGACACATTAGGGCACATGACCGATGCGCCCGAGTGTGCCCGCTTCGTACGGTCGGTGGCCGGGATCGGACTGCGGGAATGGGCGCAGCGCCGTGACTGGTGGCCGGGGCACGCGGTGCTCCGGCGGGTTGATGTCACACATCCGGATGCTGTGTCGTCAACCAGGCAGTAACCCGGCAAACAAGAGTGGATGAGGGAAGAGAATGGGTATCGAGAACCTGCGCACGAACCTTCGCGGTGGTGTGCTGCTGCCGGGCGACGCTGACTTCGAGCGGGCGTCGCAGCCGTGGAACTCCGCGGTGCGGCAGTCGGTGGCGGCGGTGGTCGAGGTGGCCGACGCGCAGGATGTGGCGGCGGTGCTGGAGTACGCCGGCGGGTCGGGGCGGGTGGTGGTGACACAGCCGACCGGGCACGGGGCGACCGGGGATATCGACGGGGCGATTCTGCTGCGCACCAAGCGATTCGACCGCGTCGAGATCGATGCGGAGCAGCGGGTGGCGCGGGTCGGCAGCGGGGTGGCGTGGGGTCGGGTGCAGGCCGCGGCCGCCGCGCACGGGCTCGCCGGGCTGTCGGGCAGCAATCCGGTGGTGGGCGTGACGGGGTACACGCTCGGTGGTGGATTCGGTTGGTTCGCAAGGAAATACGGCTGGGCCGCGAATGCGGTACGCGCACTGGAGATCGTCGATGCCGCGGGACGTCCGCAGCGGGTAACCGCCGAATCCGATCCGGAACTGTTCTGGGCATTGCGCGGTGGCGGTGGCGATTTCGCGATCGTGACCGGGCTGGAGTTCGAATTGGTCACGCTGCCCGAGCTTTACGGTGGCCGGGTGATGTGGTCGGCCGAGCGCACGCGTGAGGTGTTCGATGTGTTCACCGAGCTCACCACCGATGCACCGGACGAGCTGTCGGTGTGGTTGCAGCGCTTCCAGATTCCGGGTGCGGCACCGATGATCGCCCTCGACTTCGCCTACCTCGGCGATCCAGCGCAGGGGCGGGAGCTGACCGGCGCGCTCGATTCCCTGGGCGACGCGGCGGTCGATACCCGTGGCGCGCTCACCCCGGCACAGATTGGCACCATTACCGCCGAGCCGACCGATCCGAGCCCCTCGCTCTCGCGTGGCGAGCTGCTCACCGATCTCGATGACGCGGTGATCAAGACCCTCATCGACGCTCCGGTCGCCCCGCTGCTCAATATCCAGATCCGCAATCTGGGCGGCGCGCTCGCCCAGGACGCACCCGGGCGCGGCGCGCGCGGCGCGGTCACCGAACCGTACGCGCTCTACCTGCTCGGGCTCGGCCTGCCGCAGCTGATCGACGCGGTCGGCGAACGATTCGGGGAGATCGTGGACGCCCTGGGCTCGCACATCACCGGATCCAAGCCGTACACCTTCCTCGCCCCCGGCGAGTCCGCCGCCGCGGCCTTCGATCCGGAGACGCTGGCGCGGCTGCGCGAGATCAAGCGAAATCGCGATCCGCACAACGTTATTCGCGCGAACTTCCCCGTTCAGGACTGACTTCCCCCGCGCGGTGCGGTGCAGGCGTCCGCGTCGTCACCGCCCCGCTGTGAACAAGAGTGAGAAGACCATGAGTACTGCGACCGAATCCGATGCCGGTTGGGGCGACCTGCTGACCCGCGAGCGTCTGGGCGTCACAATCGTCCTGGCGGGCGGCACCGCCCTGTACGCAATCAGTAGCTATGTCACGGCGAGCCTGCTGCCGACCGCGATCGGGGATATCGGCGGCGCGCAGTATCTCGCCTGGGCCACAACAGTATTCGTGGTCGCCTCGATCGTGTCCTCCACCCTGGTCGGCATGCTGCTCGCCACGCGCGGCCCGGTCGGCGCGTATCTGACCGGTTTCGCGCTGTTCTCGATCGGCACCGTCGTCTGTTCCGCCAGTCCGACCATGGCGCTGCTACTTGTCGGCCGAGTGATCCAAGGGCTCGGCGGCGGTTTGCTGATGGGCCTGGGGTACGCGGTGATTCACCAGACCTATCCGCCGGCACTGCGTGCTCGCGCGGCGGCGATGGTGTCCGCGATGTGGGGTGTGGGCACATTCATCGGCCCGGCCCTGGGCGGCGCGTTCGCCCAGCTCGGTCCGTGGCGACTGGCTTTCGTCTTTCTCGCGGTGATCACCGTGTCGATCGGCGCGATCGTGCCGTTCGCCCTGCGGGGCACCGGTCGATCCGGGCATGCGCAGCGGGTTCCCGCGGTTTCGCTCACCCTGTTGATGACAGCCGCCGCGCTGGTCAGCGTCTCCAGCGTGCTCCCGCGCGGCGGCTGGACCATCACGGGCATCGGCGCGGCCCTGCTCGTCGTGGCGGTCTTCCTGGCCTGGGAGCGGCGCGCCCAGGTGACAGTGCTTCCCGCGCTGACCTTCGCCAAAGAGTCGCCGTTGCGGTGGATCTATCTGACCATGACCGCGCTGGCAATCGGCATCAGCCTGGAGAACTTCGTCCCGCTTTTCGCCCAGGAATTGGGCGGATTGGCTCCACTGTTAGCCGGATTTATCGGCGCGGCAGCATCATTGGGCTGGACGCTGGCGCAGATCGCCAGCGCGAGCGTGACTCGCCCGGGTGCTATCGCCCGGCTGCGGGTGGCGGGTCCGGCTGTGCTGACGGTCGGGTTGACCCTCACCGCACTCACCCAGATCCAGGGCGCGGGCCTGAGCTCCCTGCTGATCTGGACGCTGTGCATGATCATCGCCGGTTCCGGTATCGGCCTTGCATGGCCGCACCTGTCAGCCGCGGTCATGTCCAGTAGCCCCGATCCGGCCGAAGCTCAGCAGGCGGCCGCCGCCATCGGCACCGTACAACTGATCGCCACGGCTTTCGGCGCCGCGATCTCGGGGGTCTTGGTAAACCTCGGCGACTCGTCCGCCCTGCGTTCGGCCCGATTCCTGGAATCCGGGCTCGCTACCATCGCAGCCCTGGGGATAGCGGCCGCGCTCGCCGCGTACCGTTCCGCGGGCCGCAATGAACCAACTCGGGAACCGGTCGACGCCTAATACCCGCGTCGTCGATCACCAGGACACCTGTCTACGCACCGTCGAGTATCCTTACACCACAATCAATCTGGAGTAATCATGACTCGCACCACCATGACCGCGGCCCGCATGCCCAAGGCGGGCCGTGCCGCCGAACTCGTCGTCGAGCCCGCGCCCTACCCGCGCGCCGCGGTCGGCGACGTGATCGTCCAGGTGCATGCCGCCGCCTTCACCCCCGGTGAATTGGATTGGGAGCCAACCTACGTGGACCGCACCGGCCGGGACCGCACCCCGGCGATTCCGGCGCGGGACGTGTCGGGGGTGGTGGTCGAACTCGGGTTCGGCACCAATCCGAGCGATCTGCGGGTCGGCGACCGCGTCTTCGGCATGATCGACCGCTACCGCGACGGGGCCGCCGCCGAGTACGTCGCGGTGGAAGGCCGCGATCTGGCCCTGCTGCCGCCCGAAGTCGACCATGTCCAGGCCGCCTCGCTGCCCATGTCGGGTCTCACCGCCTGGCAGGCGCTGTTCGTGCATGGCGGCCTCGGTGCGGGACAGCGGGTGGTGATCCACGGTGCGGGCGGCGCGGTGGGCCAGCTCGCCGTTCAGCTTGCCCGCAATGTCGGCGCGGAGGTGATCGGCACCGGTCGCACCCGCGACCGCGACGCCGTCCTAGGGGCGGGTGCGACGACCTTCCTCGATCTCACCGGCGACTCGCTCGAACCTCTCGATGGCACAGCCGATCTGGTCTTCGACATGATCGGCGGCGATATCCTGGCCCGCTCCACCGCGCTGATCGCTCCCGGCGGCACGCTGGTCTCCATCGCCGCCCCGCCCGCGGTGCAGCCTCTCACCGGGCGCGCGGTCTACTTCATCGTCGAGCCCAACCGCGCCCAACTCACCGAATTGGCGCGCGGCGTCGCCGCCGGTGAACTCGTGATGCCCACCCCCGTGCTCTATCCGCTGACCGAGGCCCAGAAAGCGTTCTCCGACAAGGAGAACGGCGTCCCCGGCAAGTTCATCCTCCGCAACGAGAACGTTGTCTCGAACGGATCACACTGAGCATGCGGACCGGCCCCCAGTTCCTGGGGCAGCGGGCGCGTTAACGTTTTCCCGCAGGTATGCGGAGCAGCGGGTATTGGACGGCGGTGCGGCGAACTGCGTTGAACCGCAGTTGATTACACAGCTCACCGCCGTCGCTGTCGCGTAACGGGCATTCCCGCTGCTCGATGTGCTGCGTGCGAAGGAACGCTCGCACCACCGAACCCGAGGGGGATCCCATGCGATTCAAATCATTGATTATCGCCGCCGTCGCGGCGGGTATCGCCGTCTCCACCAGCGCGTGCGACCCGACCTCAACGACCGGAGCCCAGCCCACGACTCCGGGAGCCCAAACCACCGCACCACCGGCACAAACCACCCGCCCCGGCCAGCCCACGCAACCGGGCACCGCGACCGATCCCGGCGGCACGGTCACCGAAACCGTCACCGCGCCGCCGACCGGGAGCCCGGTCTCGGACCCGACGACCACCGCCAATAACGCGATCCCGAAATGCGTGACCGCACAACTCCGCCTGGACAAGGGCGTAGGGGCTCCGATCGGCGGCCAATGGTATCTGCGGTTCTACAACACCAGCTCCAAAACCTGTGTCATGCAAGGCTTCCCGGGCATCTCGCAGACCAACGGCCCCAGCGGTGACCCTGTGGGCGAGCCCGCCGAACGAGATCAGGGCGCGGACGCCCCCAAACCCGCCCCGGTCGTCCTGGCCCCGGGTGCCGCAGCCCAATTCCAATTCATCACCTATCCCAAGCAGGTCAACGACTGCGACGCGCTGCGTACCAATACCTTGCGCGTCTATCCGCCCGACAACACCGAATCCCAGTGGCTGCCCTGGGACAGCCTGATCTGCCCGAGCCCGCAGCGCATGCTCGTGGTCCGGGCGGTCACCCCGATGTAGGGCGGTCGGTTCAGCGCCGGCCGTGCCCGCCGTCGTGGTTGTTCCCGAGGTCACCCTCTTGATCGTGGTCATCGGGGTATTGGGTGCAGTACGGATTGCTGACATCCGGGTATGGGCACAGCTGCGAATTGGGATCTGTGCCCGGATCGTCCGGATCGGCAGCGGCGATACCTCCGAGAGCAACCGCGCTGACGATGTACACCGCCGTCGCGGCGGCGGTCACACATTTTGTCCACATGGGATACCTCCACGGATAGAACGAACCCGATCGGACCCTGCAACCTTCGACAGTAGCGAACACTCCGAGGGGCTGATCACGACCCCTATGGACGGACCGAGCAGGCAATACGCGCGCGGAGCACCGAGTAGGCACCGCTAGCCTGTTGATCATGAGCGCCATTCCCGCCCACTGGATTCCGCACCGTCGCGAGGACGGTGAAGTCATCGGCTGGATCGATCTGGAATCCCACGCTCCCGAGCTGATCCCGATCGATCGCCTGGGCCGATCCCTCACCGCGGTCTCGGACTGGGTGGCCGCCGAGGAGGCACTCGAGGAGCACGGCCTGCGCTTTCTGATGAACCGATTCGACTACCGCGGCCGCACCGTCCGCATCCGCCATCTCTACGACGACCGCATCATCGTCACCACCGCGATCACCGACGCCATCGGCGACGTCGGCGAGGAGTTCGTGCTGCCCTTCCCCGCCGGATCGGAACTCACCGAGATCCACTCCAATTGATCCGACGCGTCTCCCGCCCAGGTTTGAAGACAGACGGCGGTGTCAATGACCTTCGGGGAGGTGTGGGTATGAGCTTGAAATCGCCGTGGGCGCGACGCTATTCGATCATGCGCGTTCCATCGATCCGCGTGGGTATTCACACGATCAGGGCCGCGTGGTCGGATGAGTTGTCCGATAGAGCCGCGACACTCACCTATCACAGCATGCTGTCGCTGTTTCCCGCCCTGCTGATAGCCATGGCGGTCTTGGGGCTGCTCGAACCGCGATCCGCCGATTCGATCGCCGACGCGGCTCGCCATCTCGGTCCAGGCGACGGCCGCGCGGCATTGGTCGAGTCCATCCAGCATCTGCAACCGTCCGCCAACTGGTCGGGTCCGGTCGCGATCATCGGCTTCGTTTCCGCGATCTGGACGGTCTCGAGCTATATCGGCGCCTTCATACGCGCAGCCAATTCGCTCTACGGGGTTTCCGAAAACCGTTCGGTGGCAAGAACAATCGGGCTCCGACTGCTCTTGAGTGTGCTGCTGGTCAGTTCGATCGTCGGCATTGTCGTCGGGCTGGCCCTCACCGGGGGTGTGGCCACCCGGATCGACGGTTCACTCCATCTCACGACCACCGTGCTCACCACCTGGCGAATCCTGCGATGGCCGGTGCTGGCGCTCATCGCCAGCGTGGCGCTGGCACTGCTGTACTGGATCGCTCCGAATGTCGCCGGTCAGCGGATACGGTGGGTGACCCCGGGCAGTCTGCTCGCGGTGGCGATATGGATCGCGAGCTCGGCGGGCCTGGCCTTCTACGCCGATCATTTCGATTCGTTCAATCGACTGTACGGATCGCTCGCGGCCGCGGTCATAGTGCTCGTGTGGATGTGGCTGTCGAATTTCGCGCTGCTACTGGGAGCGGTCATCGATTCCCAGATCTCGCGCCAACGCCTGCTCGCGGGCACATCCACCGGCGAGGTTCGGGACAAACCCTTTCCCGAGATGATCGCGGCACCCGGAATTGCCGCGCCATGACTTCGCCGATGCTGTGCCGCACGATCATTCAGCCGGTCGGGGCCGGTGAATTCGAGGTCGGCGCGGGTTGTGCCGGGTCGTGGTCGGGGATTGCGGTGGCGCCGTAGAACGTTGGCAGCATGCCTTTGACCAGAACCAGCGCGGAGCCTTCGCCGGAGGGGACGGTGGCCAGATTGGTGGCGACAACGATGGTGAGACCGGAGTCGGGGTCCGATCCCATGAAGGTCATATAGCCGGGGATTTGGCCGTCGTGACCGAGCAGGTGAGTGCCGAACCGGACGATGCCCAGGCCGTATCCGGCCATGGCGGGGTTAGCCGGATCGATAGGCTGGATGCTTGCTATTCGCTGCTGCTGCATCTGCTTATCGAGCAGGCCACCGTCGGCGAGGGCTTTGACGTAGGTGGTCATATCGTCGACCGTCGAGATCACCGCGCCCGCGGTCCAGGTCCACGATGGGCTGGAGGTGGTCTGGTTGCTCGGTTGCAGGGTGCCCGCGAGAGCCGCGGCCTGCTGATCCGGTGGGAGGGCGAAGGTTTCGATGGTGGAGACGTTGGTGCCGAAGGCGTAGCCCTGCGGGTGCGGATCCGGGATGGACGAGTCCGCGGGGGCGGGGAAAGAGGTGTGCTTCAATCCGAGCGGGGTGAAGATGCGGTCTTGGAAGGTGGTGGCGACCGATTTGCCGGTGACCTTCTCGATGACCAGTCCGAGCAGGATGGTGTTGGTGTTCGAGTACTCGAACTTCTCGCCCGGGGCGAAGTTCACCGGATGCGCGAAGGCGATATCGAGCAGTTGTTCCGGCGTCCAGATCTTCTGCGGCTCATTGTCCAGGTAGGCGTTGAACTGCTCGTCGAAGGTGTAGCTGAACAGGCCGCTGCGCATTTCGGCGAGCTGAGCCAGCGTGATTCGATCCCCGTTCGGTACACCCGGCCAATACTTGGCGATCGGATCGTCGAGCGAGAGTTTGCCCTCCTGCGCCAGTTGCAGCAGCACCGTGACCGTCATGGTCTTGGTATTGCTACCGATCCGGAAGTGATCGTCCACCGTCATCGGGACGTCCTTGCCGATGGTTCCGGTCCCGAAGGTGGCGGTCCAATCACCGTCCTTGGGTGATCGAACCACCACGACCGCGCCGGGAATAACGTTGTCCCGCATCAACTTCTCGATGATCGGCCGCAATGTCGCGGCATACGCGGGTTCGGCCGATCCGCTGGAATCGGTGGAGGATCCGCACCCCACCGCGACCGTCAACCCCACGGTCGCGACTAACACCCCTAAACCCCGTCGGTATCCCATGGCTGTCTCCGGGTCCGCTGGATTGTGGTTACGAAGTGTTTGCCAGCGTAATCCCGTACCGGGCGGTCTCGAAGCGAAACGGCTCGGGTAAGTCAGCGCGTGCCGATGTACTCGATATAGCCGGTCCCGTCGATCGGCGAGCCACGGAAGCGCCCGGTGTACCGGTAGCTGCCGACATAGCCGCCCGCCATGCCGTACACGTAATCGTCGTTGGTGATGGCCTCGATCTCGATGAGTTCATTGCCGCGCTCATCGTCGACGCGCCAGGCGAACTCCGTCGCCAGCCGCATCGACAGCCCGTTGGGTGTGCGCCGAGCCGCGGGCTCGAGACGGTGGACATCGAACGCGAAGTTGTCTTCGTAGGTGCCGCCGTGATCATGCAGTGAGCGCACGTAAACCGCCCGCTGCACAGGAACGCCGAGCGGCCCGAGTACCTCGGTCATCAGCACCTGGGTGGTGTCATCGATATTGATGATTTGATAGGTGAAGAATGAAAACGGCAGTGCCACATCGGCTCCGCGCGCGTACTCCAGGGTGTTGAGCCCGGACAGCTCGGTGGTCCGCCCGTTATAGGTGACGGCTCCGTCGTACTGGCACAGCAGCGACCAATGGTCATAGAGCCCGCCGCGCACCTTGGCGAAATGCGAGACCTTATCGGTGGCGCGCACGCGCAGATAGAGGTCGAAGGCGGGATTGCGGTAGGCGACGGTGAAGTCGGGATAGGTTCCCTCGAAAAGGAATTCGTCACCGAACCGGACCATGCTGGAGTCCGCCGCCATCTCCAGATCGCGATCGACCTGATACCCGCGGAACTGACCGGGAAACTCGACGCCCGCACCGATGAGCAGATTGGCGGTATCGGCGGCCGTGGTTTCGATGAGGTGATCGTTGCGCCACAGCGTGATTCGAGGCTGGCCGATGACCGCGATCACGTCGATGAAGTTCAACGGCGCGGGCAGCCCGGGCAGCATCAACCCGTAATGCACTGTCCCATAACGTCCCTGCGGCGGATGGAACGCGGTCGCAGGATCGAACGGCTTGCCGCGCAACGCATATGAACCAGACACCCCGCGCTGGGCGGCATGGAATACGACATCTTTCAAGCTCACCTGACTGTCCTCTCGCAAACGTCAATGTATGCGTAACTGACGGTATCAGATAGATATGACTTTAGAGTCACTTGATGTATCATCAATGGGAATCGGGAGGTAGAGGCGATGGCGCAACGATCAGGCAGCCGGGGCATGCCCCGCAGTGTGCGCGAGGCCCAGATCCTGGACGCGGCCGCGATAGAGTTCGGCACCCACGGCTACGCCGCCGTCCTGGTCACAGACGTCGCCACCCGCGCCGGAGTCTCCAAACCACTGATTTACCAATACTTCTCATCCAAAGACGGCCTCTGCGCCGCCTGCGTGGAACGCGCGGGCACAGCCCTGTCCACCGGCATCGCCGAAGCCATGAAATCCCCCGGCCCCACCTTCGTCACCGCCGCCTCGGCAGTCCTGGACGCGATCTTCACCGCCCTCGAGCCCCGCCCTCACGATTGGCACGTCCTCTACGACCGCACCGCCCCGCCGGACACCGAAACCGCCACCGCCGCACGCCGTTTCCGCGCGATCATCGCAGCTCAAGCCGCCTCCGGCGTCGGCGCGGCATTCTCCACCGCTCCCCTATCGGACCCCGGCGACCTGGCGGTGCTGACCCGGGTCTGGATGAACAGCGTCACCGCCATCGTCTCCTGGTGGCTCGACAACCCCGGCCAAACCGCCGAACAGATGAGCGCCCGTGCACGCCGCGTACTGTCCACACTTGCCGCCGCGGAACCCGCACCGTAACCCGCCGCGATATTCCCGATATCAGCTGTGGTGACGCAATTGCGCCACCACAGGCGAATTGCGAGGCAGCGGTGGTGTTCTGGACGCTCGCGCATGCCGATGCGCTTCTCAGCGATGTGAACGGGACTATCTGGTCGGTATTTTCGGAGGGCACGATTCACCGAACACCGAAGAGGATCATGTCGACAACGACCAGACTGACCGCACTGTTCGCGGCCGCCACGGTCGCGCTGCTGCCGTCCCTCCTGCCGACGACCGCGCACGCGACTCCCGATTCGCCGCAGTACGCCCCCACCATGCTGATCCTGGACGCATCCGGTTCCATGCAGCGCCCGGATACCGGCGGCACCATGATGGATTCGGCCAAACGCGCCGTACGCGGCTTCGTCGGCTCCGCCCCCGCCGAATCGAAAGTGGGCCTGGCCGTCTACGGCACCGGCACCGGTAATGCCGAGGCGGACAAAGCCGCCGGATGCGGCGACGTGCAAGTGCTGCAGCGTCCGGAAACATTGGATCGCAACGCACTGACCGTCGCGGTGGATGGCGTTCAGGCTCGCGGCTGGACACCGATGGGCGTCTCGCTGCGCAAGGCCGCCGAGACGCTGCCGAAATCGGGACCTCGGTCGATCGTGCTGGTCTCCGACGGTGACGACACCTGCGCACCGCCCGAACCCTGTGATGTGGCAAGGGAATTGAAGCAGCAGGGCCTCGATCTGATCGTGCATTCGATCGGGTTCGCGGTCGATGAGAAGGCGCGCGCGCAGCTCAGCTGTATGGCTCAGGTGACCGGCGGCACGTACGCCGATGCCGCGGACGGCGCCGCACTGGAACGAATCCTGCCGCGCGTCACCGGTGCCGCCCTGCGCAATTACTCCGCATCGGGCACGCCGATCACCGGCGCCGATGACTATCGGACTGCTCCGGTGGCGACCCAGGGCCACTATCTCGATACCGTCGGCCAGCACGAGAAGCGTTACTACGGAGTCGATGTGCCCGCGGGCGGCACCGCCTACTTCAGCGGTGTCGTATCGTTCCCGCGCCTGCCGAACATCAGCGTCGCCGATGACTTCAACACCATGAACCTGCGGGTGTTCGATCGAAACGGCAAGGACTGCAACGTATTCGAATACGATCAAGCTTCGCATTCCAGTGACGGCGTGACCCTGGCGGTGAGCCTGACCTTCCGGGGCGCGGTGGAGGGCGCGAGCGGCGGCACCTGCCACGGCGCGGGCCGTTACTACTTCCAGCTGGACTGGGACAAGGTCTCCAACGGCCTGCCGCAGCGGTTGCCGCTGGAGTTGATGATCGGCGTCGAACCCGGTGTCACCGATCGCGGCCCCGCCGCGAGCGAGGTCGCCACTGCGTTCACCGATCCGGGTGGCGCGGAGTCGCCGGTCACCGGCGGCGGTTCGCTGGCATCGGCGGCCACGCTCGGCGGCGCGGGCCGCTACACCGATACCTTGCGACCGGGCGAGTACGTCTTCTACCGGGTCAAGGTGGACTGGGGTCAGGGATTGGCGTACCGGGTGAACTTCGCCGCCAACGGGGGCACCGGCACGAAGGCCACCTCCAATATCCAGACCGTGCTGTACTCGCCGGTCGCCGCGGAAATCACCTCGGACACGCACGTGTACACCGGGACCGACGTCGCCCTGCCCACCTCGGACAAACCGATCGCGACGGTACCCATCCGCTACGCCAACCGAGATTCCAGCACCAGCGCGGTGACTCGCCAGGCCGTCGCAGGCTGGTATTACATAGCGGTCAAGCTGGGTTCGCCGGTCGAGGCCGGTGACGAACGCCCGGTCCCGATCCGCCTGGACCTGTCCCTGGCGGGCACCCCCGAACCGGGCCCGAAATACGCATCCGGCGCAGTGACCGGCGACTCGAAGGGCACCGTCTCCACCCCGGCCGCGGCCCCCGCCGCCACGTCCTCCACCGATGACGGTCTGCGCCAACCGATCCTGATCGCCACCGCGGTCGCAGCGGTCATCCTCATCGCCGCGGCCTCCACCGCGGTCCTGCTGATTCGCCGCCGCAGATAGCGGTCACGCCATCGGTAGCGCGTCCGGGCGGAGCACCCATCCGCCCGGACGCATCGGAGTCGGACCACAGCGATCCCTTTGGTCGCCCGTAACCAAACCGGTTGTGCGTCAAAGATTGTCGATCGCGGCACCCAGATCATCGCCATAACTCGACCAGCACCGGATCGGTTCGTCCGGTGCGCCCCGCTGGCCCATGTACCACTCGCTGTCATCGACGCAACGTGCGAGATACAGGCAGGAGAAGTCCACGATGAGGTCGACATTCAGTCGGACACTCTCGCCAAATCGATTGGGTTCCAAATAGACCGGGGTACTCGGGTCCAGCAACCGTATCGCGTCAATCTGAGAGCGCCGCCGGACATCGTCAAGGGTCCAGCCATCAGGAAGCCGCGTTTCGGCATCGGCACGATCGGTACTCACCGGAAACAGCCTGCCACGCGGCGCAGCACGCCATTCGGAGCCGGTCGAACCAGCGAGCGCACCGGGTCACGCGGTGGTGTGGTGGGGAGGTTGCCATCGGTAGGCGATAGGTCCGATGAGCAAGGGCTGGTCCAGCATGTCCGGCGTGAACGACACTCCCGTGACCTTCGCCGCCAAGGCGAAGGCTCTCGGCACGATGGTGCCGTAGCTGATGTCATCGTTGGTCATGTCCAACTCCATGCCCAGCTCGCGCATGTAGTCGTTGAGTCGATCGGGATCGCAACCCCAACGGTCATGCGGGTAAAACAGTCGGTGGCCGGTCACGATCGTCCCGTCGATCGCGTACTCGAGGCTGGGTTCGGCGTAGTCGTGCCGGGTGATCGCCAGCACCTCACAGTCTCGGGATAGGTCGGCCAGCGCCTTACGGTCAGTCATCCACCATCCGACCGGTTCGATGGCAACACTCCATGCACCCGCCCGAAGCACGCCCACATGTCCGCCGCCTTGACCGCCACCTGTCTTGCCGAGGAACTCGACCATCCTGTCGTTGAGTTCTTCGAAGTCCGACTCCTGGCCGGAGTCCTCGCCTTTGCTGAAGCGGCGCACCACCTCCGACGGATCCAGGTTTCGGAAGAAACCGACGCTGAAGATCTCGCCCAGCGGATCCACCTGGCTCTCGGCTGCGCCGAGCCACTGAAATGGGGCCAGCGGATCAGTTGTCACCACACGGGTCATGGTGGCAGACCCCACCGACAACCATTCGATCGTCCGGACGCCTGATCGACCCGCTGTCCTCAGCGCGGGCTTCCCGTTGGCTCCCTTGACATCCGATCGGCTTGCGCGGTGTGGCGGGTAGGGGGACCGACGATCGTGGCCGGTCAGCTTGCGGAGTCGAGCAGTTCGGTGGTCGCCGTCCACAGACGCGCCTCGCGGTCGGCATCGTTGGCGAACGGCTGCACGGGGCGCTGCTTGTCCTTCACCACGAACGCGCCGTTGTCCAGGTGCGCCCAGCGGTCGTCGAGAACGACGGACGCGAGCGCCGGGCCGGATGTCTCGGGTGTGGAAATGCCGGGAAGGTGTGCCATGGCTCGGCCGATCGTCTCGGCCGCTTTGCCGTGGTCGCGCGCCAACCCGGTTCCCGGCATGAAACCCGGTTCGAAGACCACAACATTGACCCCGTCCGGTGCGTGGCGCTGCAATTCGCGGGCGTAGTAGATGATCGCGAGCTTGGAGTTGGAATAGGCCGTCCCGCTGAGCTTCACACTCGCAGGCACGTCCGCGGCCGTGGGGCGGGCCAGCTCGATCGGATCGCGCCAATCGGCGGGCGCGACAGCCATCATGCGCCGGACCGTGTTCCGGTAGTACGTATTCGAGCCCAGCAGCACGATTCGGGCCGGGGCGGCAAAGGATTTCAGGAGATCGCCGATGAGCTGAGCATGGGCCAGATAGTTGACCGCGAAACTCAGCTCGAAGCCGTCCGCCGAAGCCTTGTGGGTGTCGGCGACCGATACCCCCGCGTTGGCCACCAGTGCCCGCAACGGGCGCACCGCACCCGCGGCCAGCAGGTCGATCACCTGCTGTGCGGCCGCCCTGACGTCGGCCAGCCGAGCCAGATCGCAGCCGACCTCGACGACCGTGGCTCCGGCCGCCCGAGCTTCGGCCGCCACGGCGGTCAGTCCCGCGCCGGCCCGGCCGACCAACAGCAGATCCGGGCGCTGCGCGGCGGGACGGTTGGCCATCGCCAGCGTCGCCGCGCGACCGAGGCTGCCGGTCGGGCCGGTGATCAGCACGGTGCCGGAAGAGATCGAGTTCATGGTTGTCTCCGTTCGTCTGGTGCACAGCACGTCAGGGTTCGGACCTGGTCAGCTCGAGTCTCGTCCGGTCGCGCTCGGCTAGGCAGTCGCCCGGTTGTCGTAGGACTGGGAGGGCCAGGACAACCAGAAGGGCTTGCGTCACCATGGAGAAATGGACTCATGGGAGTTCGGTACGACAGTACGTAAATGGCGCGACCGGGTCAGCCCCGACACGGCGGGTGTTCGGGTAGGTGCCCGGCGGCGTGCGAGCGGACTGCGTCGCGAGGAACTGGCCGAACTGGCCGGGATCTCGGTCGACTATCTGACCCGCCTCGAGCAAGGCCGATCCACCTCGCCGTCGGTACAGGTCGTCGAGGCGCTGGCGCGAGCGCTGCGGCTCTCCGACAGCGAACGCGACCTGCTATTTCGACTTGCCGGGCATACCGCGCCCGGTTCGGGCGTCGTCTCGATGCGCATTCCGGCCAGCGTGCAACGCCTGCTCGACCGGCTGGCAGGCAACCCGGTCGCCGTCTACGACGCGACATGGACACTGATCGTCGCCAATGCGCCCTACGACGCACTGATGGGCCCGACCTCGAGTTGGCGGGGAATCGAACGAAACAGCCTCTGGCGCAACCTCATCGGGCCGGGCACCCGAGCGGTCCACACCCGCGAGGAGCAGGCCGAATTCGAGGCCGCCCTGGTGGGCGACCTACGCCTGACGGTGGCTCGATATCCCGCCGATCAGCGGCTACAACGCCTGGTTGCTGACCTGTCCGCACAAAGCCCCCGGTTCGTCGAACTCTGGAACTCCGACGGCGTCGCCGACCACCAGGATCACGGGCGACGCAAGGTGATCGACCACCCCGGCGTCGGCCGCGTCACGGTGGATTGCGACACGCTCATCGTCGCCGGCGACGACCTGCGCATCATGATCTACACCGCCGCTCCGGAAACGATCGACGCCGAGCGTCTAGCCCTGGCGATCGTGCTCGGAACCCAAACCCTGGTCGACTGATTCATCCCGACGCACAGTCCACCTGACTCGAACGAATTCCATTGACTGCAAGGGAAATCGATCGAGAACTCGGAGGGGCTGGCAGTGTGTTCACCGTGACAGCCTCCGACCCCAAAGCAGATTTGCATCGATACCTGCGCTCCGCCCGCGAAGCCATGTTGTGGAAACTGGATGGCTTGTCCGAGTACGACATTCGTCGTCCGATGACTCCAACCGGCACGAACCTACTCGGTTTGGTCAAGCATCTCGGTGGGGTCGAGTTCGGCTACTTCGGGGACACGTTCGCGCGGCCCTACGACGAACCCCTCGCCCAGTACGACTTCGACACTGATCCGACGGCCGACATGTGGGCCACCGCTGAGCAATCACGCGATGAAATCATCGGGTTCTACCGTCGGTCCTGGGCGCATTCGGACGCCACGATCGAGGCCCTGGAACTGACCACACAGGGCCTGGTCCCGTGGTGGAGCGAGGAGCACCGGACAGTCACGTTGCACCGGATCCTGGTGCACGTGATCGCCGAAACCCACCGGCACGCCGGGCACGCCGACATCCTCCGCGAACTCATCGACGGCGTCGCAGGATTGGTCGACGGCAACGACAACATGCCCAGCACCGATCCCGCCTGGTGGCAACACCATCGAGCCAAGGTCGAGAAAGCGGCAGAACTCGCCGATGACTCCACAGCGTGAACGCCGGCCAGCTCGGCATGTCGATCGCTGAGACGCCCGATCCTCATTGGATACTCGGTGTGTGACTGCCCCTGGCCCCGAGGGACCAAGCCGCAGCGCACTTCTGGCCTCGGTCAATCGTGCCTTGTGGGGTGAGATCTCGACCGCGGTTCGGGCAGTGTTCTACAAGGTTGAGGACGACTGCACTCTGATTCGGTTCGTCGTGGATGGACCCATCACCGCGAGCGATCGAGAGTCGGTGAGTTGTGTAGGCGGTGAGGTCGTGGCTGACTTCCCTGAGCTTCGGGTCGAGGAGTTCATCGACCGTGTGGACGCACCGGCGAGGCTCGTCGTGCAACCCGGATGGGACGTGGCCTTCATTCGCAAAGAATCGCAGGACTGAGCGATTCGTCGTCCACGCTCGTGGTCGGTAGGGAGCTGTCGATCATCATGCTTGCTGGTGGTGGCTCTGGCGTGCGCGGCCTTCGGTGCGGATCTCCTGGGGAGTACGGCCGTACCAGCGGCGGACCACGCGGGTGAGGGCGGATTGTTCCCGGAGGCCGACGAGGGTGGTTACTCGGCCCATGGGGAGATCGGTTTCGCAGAGGAGTCGGTAGGTGGCGTCTCGGCGTGCGGTATCGAGGACGGCGGTGAAAGTGGTTCCCTCGCTTGCCAATGCGCGCTGCAAGGTGCGAGGGCCGGTATGCAGCATCTGGGCGACGGTGGCGATGTCCGCGGTGGATTCGAGCAAAGCACGGTCGATGGCGAGGCGGACCCGGGCAGTCATGGTGCGATCGAGTTCGGAGTAGTTGCGGGCCAGGTAGTCCATCGCCAGTGTGTGCAGCATCGGGTCGCTGCCGAAAATGGGGCGGGCAAGTACCTCGGACGGGAGGCGCAGCAGGGTGGTGGGCATATCGAATCGCACTTCGGCACCGAAGAATTCGGCATATCGCGAGGCGGGCGCCTGTGGCGGATGCGGCAGGTACACCGTCCGTAGGCCGTAGGGGTTGCCGATGCTGTGGCACAGCAGCCGATGCAGCAGACCCGCGCCGTGGTCGATGCAGTGACTGAAGGGGCTTACCTCCGCGATATCGCGATAGTTCATCGCGATCATGCCGGGCTGATGCTCCGGATCGGCACACAACTCGATGGAGAGTCCGGCGTGCTGGGTGAACAGGTAACGCTGCGCGCAGACCAGTGCGGATCCGACGGTGGGCGCATTGAGCAATGCGACGGCGAGCGGACCGAGCACGCTGAAGTCCTGGCGTTCGGCCAGGCGTAAACCCAGGTCGGGGCAGCCCAATTCGGTCGCGCCGACCTCCAATGCCCAGCCCATGGACTCCGCCGTCACGACCGCCTCATCGGAATCCAACGCCTCGGGTGTGATGCCGAACCGCCGCAGCAACGCGACACCGTCGCCGCCGAGCTCATCGACCAGCTCTCGATACCCGCGCAACATCGCCGCACGCCCCATGACCGCCATCGGCAACCCCACCAACCATTTCCGAGTTGGTTCCGCAGCGTATCCATCGTCGTGCCCCGAGACAAGATCGCACAGCGATTGTCTCAGCCACGATCTGCGGTTTCGAGCGGCCCGGATACATGGGGCGATCATCAAGGGCCACAACCGTTGTCGCGCTGGGGTAAAAGTATGTCGCCCAGGAACGAGTCCGTATTACTCATCGGTAGCAACAATCTGGCTCAGGAACCGAATGAGAGGTGGAACACACGCATGAGGGCTCGGAAGCGGACGAAGCGGTTCGCGGCACGCGGCATGGTGGTGGCATCGGTGGTGTTGGCGAGCGCACCGTTCCTGGCGCCGGTGGCGTTCGGTGCACCGAATGGGGGGTTCACCGCAATCGACGGTGGCGATCATGCGGCACAATGGAATTCGGCCTTGAACGGACCGCAGCCCTACAACGGTGTCGCGCCCGATCTTGCGGTACCGATCACGATGAGCGATGGCACCGTACTCAAGGCGGACATCATCCATCCGGCCCGTGACGGGCAGCGTGCCGATGGCCGTCGCCCGGTGATCCTGCAGATGCAGGGCTACGGCAAGCTTCCGATCCTCATCGGGCAGGCGCTGTTGAGTTCTGCTGACGGTCTCGGCATCAAAAAGCCTCTCGAAGACTGGATTTCCTCGATCAACCTGCCCGGGGTCGGCATCGACGGGCTATTCGACCTCACCCGCCAGGCCGACTCCGGCGCGATCGAGGCCGCGGCCCAGGACTGGACGCTCGCCGAGGCCGGATACACGCTGGTGCAGGTCGATCTGCGCGGCACCGGTACTTCCGAGGGCGACTGGCAAGTCTTCGGAGACCGCGAGAAGCAGGACATCGCTGAGGTGATCGATTGGATCACCCGGCAAGGGTGGAGCGACGGCAATGTCGGGACCATGGGGGTCTCCTTCACCGCGATCAGCGCGCTCGAGGCGACCGACCGGATGCCGCCGGGGCTCAAGGCCGTTTTCGCCTATGAAGGCAGCGCGGACATCTTCAACGATATTGCCGGACCCGGTGGCGCGGTCGGCGTCGGCTTCCTGGTGCCATGGCTGCTCGGCGTCAACGCGCTCAAGATGATTCCCGATATCACTGCCCTGGCAGTCGGAAAGTTCGATCCCGCACAGCAATTGCAGTGGCTGAAGGACCGCATCGCCGACCCACTGACGCTGGTCGATATCGTCGCCAATGCCTACACCGCGCTGACACCGGACCAGCTGACCCCGCGGACCCGCGGCCTGATGGATCCGAATTCGCCCTTCCGGCAAGGACTTAAAGCCAAGGTCGGCAACATTCGGGTGCCGACCTTCATGGTGGGCGCGTGGTTCGACATCTTCGGCACCAGCCCGACGGATACTTTCAACTCGATCCCGCTGCCGGCCGAACAGAAGAAACTCATCATGGGCGACGGCTACCATCTCGGTTCCGGCGTAGCCGGTTTCGGCCATCCGGGAATGCCTCCTCGACTGGATGTGTTGCAGCGGGCCTGGTTCGACCACTGGCTGCGCGGAATCGACAACGGCATAGAGGATTACGCGCCGATCGTGGTCAAACAGCAAGGTGGCGGCTGGACCGACGCCTCGGAATTCCCGCGCACCGAGGCGACCTACCGGCGCGTGTACCTCAACGACACGCCTTCCGGCACCGCCGCCGGTTCGGTCTATGACGGTGGGCTCTCGCAGAACCCGCGGCAGTCGCAGCCGCGCGACCTGACCGTCGCACCGGGCCTGCTGAGCATCTGCGGCCGTGACGTCGCCAGGATCGCCGCCGGTGCGACGGCAATCCTGGATGCCTGCGGCAAGGACTCCCGCATCTGGGAGCACAACGGCCTGAGTTTCACCAGCAGCCCTGTCACCGAGGCAACGACCGTATCGGGGCCAATCAACGTGCACCTCAACGTGGTTCACGACGCCGCCGACGGCTACTGGGTGGCGACAGTCAACGATGTAGCCCCGGACGGCAGCTCCAACGAGATCGCGACCGGACAGCTCGTCGCCTCACTGCGCCAGATCGACGACTCGGCGAGCACGACCTCTGCCAACGGCGACTACACCGACCCGCGCTACTTCCTCGACCTCAATCGGCGCCAGCCCACCATCCCCGGTATGCCCGTCACCCTCGATATCGCCGCCACCCCGATCGACGCGGTGCTGCAGCCCGGCCATCGCTTGCGTGTCGATGTCTACGCCAGCAATTTCCCCAAGGGCCTGCCGCCGCTGATATTCGTGGCTGACTCCGGCTTGCGACCTGAACACCTGCGCCTGGATCCCGACGCGCCGAGCTGGATCAATATCGCCCTGACCGCACCTATCCCGGACTGACTCACGGCGCGCGGGCTGCTGATCAGCTTCGCGCGTTCGATCAGGTGAGGGTGGCCTGCGGACATACGAGCTCTCATAATGCAGGCTCGACGGTGATGGATCGATGCCGTGCTGACCGAACCGGCCAGCACGGCACGCCGAGAAAGATCAACGGGCCCGTTCCAGGAGCGCTCAGCTCTCGCCGAGCAGGGTCAGCACGACCAGCGGAATCGGCCGGTCGACCTTGGACTGGAAGTCCGCCAGCAGCGGGTTTTCGGCCAGCGCCCAAGCTGCGAACTCGTCGTATTCCGCAGCTTCGAGCACCTTGCCGATCGCCCGGTAGGTCTTATCCCTGAGCTCGATGGTGACCTGCGGATTCGCCTTGATGTTGTACCACCAGGCCGGGTACTTGTCCTCGATGAACGAGCTCACGTACATGATGTTGTCCCGATACAAGGGGCCCAGCGGAGTCGTGTGCCGCTTACCGCTCTTGGCTCCGGTGGTGGTGAGCAGGATGAGGTCCCCTCCCGCGTAGGCACCGCCCACCCTGCCCGAGTTCTCCCGGAATTCCTTGATCACATCATCGTTCCAGTTGGCAATGCCGCCGTCCTGGTCCCACGCTTGGTTCCACGGTGCGTTCGGATCGTTGTAGTCGGTGATGTCGGCTTGATCCGGCTGTCCCACAGTCGATTCGGTTTCGCTCATGATTCGAGTATGTCCGCGAATTAGGACAGATAACGTCCTAGCTCGACGACGATTTCGAGGAGATTCGCAACGCACTCTGCGAGCCATCCGGCGCCCCGAAGTCGAGCTCGCGGCCCCGACACACCGCGCCCGAATATCAAGGGGCCGAGACCATCTCGGCCCTCGAACGCGGCGAAATGCCGATACGCGGTCTGATTCGGCAGTCAGTCCCGTTCACAACACCGTGGGATGTCAGCGCAGGACGATCAGCGGCTGGTCGCGTTCGGTGTGCATGCGCCACAACTGCTGGGCCACCGCGTCCGGTTCGTGCCGGGCACCGGGTCCCAGCACCTGACCCAGTCTGAAATGCCGTTCGCCGCGCGGGGATACAGCGATGGTGCTAGTTTCATTGGCACCATGTTTTGGCATATCGATCAGAACCCCCGGGTGTCGCTGCACGAGCAGATCGCCGCGTGCGTTCGGCGTGCGGTGGCCACCGGGGAGTTGACGGTCAACGAACAGTTGCCGCCCGCAACGGAATTGGCGGAGGCGTTGGGCGTGGACCGTAATACGGTCCTGGCCGCGTATCGGCGTCTGCGGGAGGAGTCGGTGGTGAACTTCCGCCGCGGGCGTGGGGTTCGGGTCATTGCGACCGCGCGTACCGCGGCGCCGGTGGAACAAGCGGTGCGGCAGTTGATCGATGTGGCACGGGTGAACGGTTACAGCAAGGCCGAGATACACGGCCTGATCGAGGAGTTGATGTAATGCCTGCCGCGACGATCTACACCTGCCGCGTCACCAACTGGAGGATGTTCTGGTTCAACGCCGTGATTCTCGCTGGCACGTGCTGGCCCCTCCTTGTGCCACCTCATCCCAGGATCGGAACCACTCTGCTGGCTGTCACCGTGGTTATCAGTTTTGTCCTGTCGGTGGCCGCCATAAGTCAGCGCGTCACCGCGGGTCCGGCGGGTCTGATGGTGAGCCTGGGCCCACTGGGCCTTCCCCGTGTCAGGGTCGCCCGCGCGAACATCAACCACGCCGAGGCTGTGTACCTGTCATCGACAGCCTGGTTGAGCGACGGCGTGCTCTGGAGAGGGAAGCAAGGGTGGTTCCTCACCCCGAAACGCGGTCCGTCACTGCGTATGAGCCTGGCCAGCGGTCGCACCCTCACCGTCGCGATGCCCGAACCCGGCGCGGCGCTGTGGGCGATGGGCATCGCGCCCTAACGACGCGACGGACCCGTGGCCGCTGGACAGTCCAAGCTGGAAATACCGATGATCAGATCGACCAGCAGGGAGTGCGTCTATGTCGGCCACCGAATGACCTTCTCCCAGAAATTCTTCGGGCACCCGACCGTGCCCATGCCAGTCGCACTCAGCTCGTCCACGATGCGTCGGTCGGCATATATGGCTTCGGCATATGGCTACGGGCGCAGGCGACCCTGCTGCGGGTCGTAGCAGTTGAGCCCGAACACTTTTGCCAACCCGGCAACGAACGCCGAAACCTCAGCCGCGGTGTCCCACTGGGTTCTGACGTTCAGCAACTGACCGTCGACGTGCCCTGTCCCGCTGCGAGACCAGACGCTGCCCTCCTCTCCACAATCGGGCCAGCGCCGCAGCAGCGCCTGCACGAAATCCGCGATTTTCGCAGTGGGCGGCTCATCAGCCTCGCCACGGAGATAGCGCTGTTCGGAAGCATCGCTCATCGCATTGAGCGTCTTGGAGAGACTGACCTCGCAGCATGGCGGCTCGCCTTCCCAGATGACCAGGTCGTAACTCATGCCCGGATTCTGCACTGCGCCACCGACATTGTGATGCTGATACCTGTGCGCACCCGATTGGTGGCAGACCACGGTCGTCTGTGATGGAGTAGGTATGTGATCAGACAGGATTCCCCGCAACCGGTGTATGACCCAGACCGGTCCGCGATGAACTCTTCGGTCAAGCATGTGGCCGATTGCCGCGATGTGTACGAACTTATCGATCACAACATTCGACCCAGGCCAGGCATGTGGGCGCGTGGTGAATCGCTGCAAGAACTAATGGTGCTTCTGAGCGGATACGGAGTCGCGCTCGAACTGCATTCTGTGCCAGAAGAGTTCGCACTGAGCCCGGCCGGGCCGTTCTCTCGTTGGCTGCATGCCGAATTCGGGTGGGGTATGGCGCTGGGGTGGGCCTCGGCCATCGAGGACAATCTCAACGACACCGAGACCGCGATGGATACGTTCTTCCGTCTACTCGACCAATATCGGACGACCCTCAAGGCATCGGACTAGGGTCTGTCCGGGTCGGAATGCCGTCGATCGCGACGTGGTGCACCGACCACCACCGAGGCATTGACTGCCGACTTCAAGTGACTGCAGTGCGCGCTTATTCCGCGACCCGGGCATCGGTCGGTCGCCCAAACAGGTGGACAGCGCTTCCGGCGCGCGGTGTTGCCGATGGCAGACTCCGCTGCCGAGGAGCCATTGAATCGGCGAATGCGAGAACACCTATCGCGCCGTACGGTTCGCCATGGAGAGGAAATGCCCCAGACGGCCGAACGTGCGGATCGCTGGTCGGCAATGGATCATGTCCGAGTGGATGTGGATCGACTCGGCGTACGCGCCAATGAACTTGCAGCAACATTGGGGACGCGATCGCCGCGGTTGAAGGCTGGCAGGTTGCCTAGGCGGTGGTTTCCAACCGGTGTCTGGGTTCGCGTGCTTGTTGGGCACCCGTACATCGTGATCGGGCCTGCCTTTGACGAGCTTTCAGAGAATGAGCAGGACGGTGAACTCGCCCACGCCGTGGTCCACGCGCACCTGTTGAAGAATTTCGCGTTCACCGGGAGCGTCGTCGCTGCCCTGGTCACGCTGCCGTTCGCCGTCGCGATTCCCTCGTTGGTCAGATCCGGCTACCCGTTGTGGCTGGTCGGGGCAGCAGCGATCATCGCGGCGTATCTGGTCTGCTTCGCTATCCAGGCCGTGTGGTTTCGGCGCATCGTCTTCCAAACTGACCGCAGGCTCGCCGAGGTCCTGGGACTCGAGGTGATGAGGACGATTCTCGATCTCAGCCGCCGAGTGCGTTTCGAGCGACGCGACCTCGTTGGTGTCTATCTGGGGCTCTGCGTGCCTTCCGAGGTGCACCGCGCTGACGCCATCTCGGACTTGAACGTCACCGAACCCAAGCTTGGCGATGGTGACACACACGGGTCCATCAAGCCTCACGCGCTCGAACGATGAGAATGCTCAAGTTGTCGCGACCCAGGCCGCTCGGAACAGCTGGAATAGGGCATCGGAAGATCAACGGGTAGTTGGGCATTCGAAGTAGATCGAACGCACGCTATTGCTGCGACCGCGCGTTGTTCGGCTATCCGAGTCGGTTGGCTGTCAGCGCTTCCGGTGCACTCTTCTGCCGAATTAACCACACAGCGGCACGATGACGGCCGGGCCGAGGCTGTCGCTGCTGCGATGCCGGTAGGGTCGCGGTGTGGTGGCTGGTGCGATGTTCATGCCGATCGAGCCGTTCGCGTCCGGGCGCCTGCCGGTCGGGGACGGGCAGGAGATCTATTGGGAGACATCGGGGAATCCGGACGGCAAACCGGCGTTGTTTGTGCATGGTGGCCCCGGCGCCGGGATGGGAGCGGGTTATCGTCGCCGGTTCGATCCACGGATATATCTGATCGTTGGGTTCGAGCAACGCGGGTGTGGCCGTAGTGTGCCGCTGGCTCGTGCCGACTCGGATGCTTTGTCGGTCAATACGACCGCGCATTTGATCGCCGATATCGAGGCATTGCGAGCTCATCTCGGTATCGGGCAGTGGTTGGTCAACGGTGTTTCCTGGGGTACGACACTGGCTTTGGCCTACGAGCAGGCTTATCCGCGTGCGGTCAGCGAGCTTGTTCTGATGGCCACGACTCTGACCGATCCCGCTGCCGTCGAGTGGATCACCGAGACGGTCGGACAGCTTTTTCCAGTCGAATGGGAGGCATTCCGTGCGGCCTCCGGTGCCCAGCCGGGTCAACGGTTGATCGACGCCTACTACGAGTTGCTCACCGCACCCGACGAACAGGTGCGGGCTCGGGCGGTGCGGGCGTGGGTGGCGTGGGTGGCGTGGGAGGACGCTCACGTGTCTCTCGGTGCGAAATCGGTTCCAGCTGAGCGTGATCCGATGTGGTGTCAGGTGTTCGCCACACTGGTGGTGCATTACTGGAAGCATGCTGCTTTTCTGCCGCCGACGGCACTGGTGGATGGCATGCGGTTGTTGCAGGGGATTCCGGCGGTGCTGATTCAGGGAAAGCTCGACGTCAGCGGGCCCGCGGCAATGGCCTGGAATTTGCATAGGTCATGGCCGGGAAGCCGATTCGTGCTGATCGACGATGAAGGACATGGCGGTCCGAAGATGGTTCAGGCCATGGTGGACGCGATCGCCGACTTCGCGGACCACCGCTGAATCACTCGCGCGCGAAGCACATCCGGCCGAGCACACCGCCATGCAGTTCAGGGCAACTTGAAAAGTCCCGGTGGCGGCGCGGTCAGCTGCAGCGGCAGCATTTCGTTGGAGTGTCCGGATGCGGTGGAGCAGAACTGGAAGGGGCCGTCCGGGTCGAACAGGATGCTCATATGCGGATCGGCGTGGTCGAGAAACCACACGCTCAAACCCGTTCTGCTGTCGATCCGACAGTGCTCCCACGCCCGCCACATAGCATCGAGTCGCGCGACGGCCTCAGCGTGCATCCACCACCGCGGACACCACACTCGACGGCCCTTACCAACTTCTCGCCGATACACAAGGCTGAGGTAGTTCTCCACGAATTCCACGACAGATCCGTATACCGACGGAGAGTTGCTTGGGTCCACAGAACATTGAACATACTCGGCCACAAGAGATTCGGCGCGTGTGGTTCAAGAAGTACGTGATCGTGTTCGGGTGCTGTCGGTGTTGTCCTGCGGTTGTGGATGTTCGGAAGTGGGTGGAGAATCCCGCCTTGTTCGACTTACTGCCGCGTGTATCGCGCGATCCCGAGAGCCGGGGCCTCGGGGATCGTTGCGGAGTCTGAAGCCACGGAGGCGGTTGCTCGACCTCGGTTCCAGGCGGACAGTAAACGCGTTCCCAATGAACTGTTCCGAGTCCGCAAGAGCCCGAGCCGAATTCATCGCATCGGGTTTCCCGCGGCTGGGAGTCCGGTCTTGTCGGTGTGGGTGGCTAGGGTGACCGCGACACGATCGGCGATGGGTGACCAACATGACTGAATTGATCGAGCAGATCGAGAAGCTGGTACGAGAGCTCGCAGCGAGCGGCGCGACAGCGGGAACATTGGAGCTGCACAACGGAATGGGCGGCTACGGCACCATGTTTCGCAACGTGCAACTGTTCGGCATGCCGAAGCCGGGGTGGCCGGACACCGCGGTCATAGCAGCGGCGGTGCGTGCTGAAATGGGCGCGGGTGCGGACGATTTGGCGCAGCTGCGGTTGCGGCTACTGGGCGATGGCTATGAGTTCCAGTACCGTTGCGCGCCAACGCATCACCACAACTACGAATGGTTCGAGTGGGAGTCGGCCCGACAGGTGGTCCTCGACCCCACTTACCGCTATCCAGGCCATGCTATTCCGGTTCCGTCCACCGACGCCGATCACGATGACCGGCCCACCGATCCGGAGTTGGTCGACACTGTGACCGACTTGGTCCGCGAGTACGTAGAGCTGCGCACGCGGCAAGAGGGCCAGGCACCGCAATTGGGCGCCGCAAACACCGAAGCGGAGATCGCAGCAGCCGAGGCGAGGATCGGTTTCCGACTGCCGGAGGACCTGCGTGCGCTGTATCGGGTGGTGGGCCATGACTACGACGACCGGGGTCTGCTGGCGTTTACCCGCCTGATGCCTTTGGCTGCCGTCGCCGCGGCCCACCTCAACGACGACACCGACACGGCGCAGCTGGAATACGGCCACGGCACCATCGGGGCCTGGAAGGACTCGCTGTTCGCCGGCATCGATCGCATCGTGTTCGAATCCTGGCCCCACGGCGTGGTGCGCCGAATCTCGCGCAGCCCCAAGTGGCTGATTATCGGCACCAGCGACCGCGATGTGACCGCCGTCGACCTCGACCCCGGCCCGATCGGCGTGTCCGGGCAGGTGATCAAGTTCGAACCCGATGGGTGGTACGCCGCCTTCCGGCAGGACGATTCGGTTCTCGAGGTGCTGCGGCGGACAGTCGAGGCACTGCGCGCGGGCGAGTCGGTGCTGGAGTACTACAACGCCCAAATCGAGGACCATCCGAATCGTGCGGCGTCCCTGCGCGGTGCAGGTGAATCGGTGTCGGAGCTTCCCGGTGCGATCGCCGTCCAGCAGCTGACGGTCGACGGCGGTGATTCGTTCGACAGCGCGGAACTGGCGTCGCTGCCCCTGCTGCGGGAGCTGCAAGTGCGCGGTGTCGAATCGGTGCGGCTGTCCGTGCCGCACACCGTCCCGCTGGAACAGCTGCATGTCCACGCGTCGCGCATCGACGTGGAGCCGCTGGCGGGCCACCCGACCCTGTGGGACCTCACCCTCTCGGGAGCGACCGAGCCGGTGCGCATCGGCCCGTTGGCGACGCTGCCGTCGCTGCAACGCCTGGACATCTCGGCGATCGAGGTCAGCGACCTCGAGGCGATCGCAACGCTGCCGACCTTGCGGGTGTTGGTGGCCACCATCGGGCAGTGGCAGTCGCTGCGCGCCCGGGACGCGGTGCCCGCCGCACTGGCTGCCGCGGAGCTGGCGGGCGACGCAGCCTTCGACGACGAAATCACTTGGGCCGCAAGCTTCGGCGTCGACCCGACCACCGCGTCGCTGCCGCTCGTGCGTGGCACACTCTGACGAGTTCTTCGACATCTCGTACCGGATGATCGGAGCCACACCCACGACCCCGAGAGCGGCGACGGAAGAAATCCACTAAAGAAGCCCGACCAAACAGCGGCTTGACCGCGGCAAGTCGACAAGTAGGGACCTACACGCTCAAGGCTCCCACACCGGGCTGCCTAAACCGACCAGCCCGGCACCCGAAAAATCAACAGGCTGAACGGCGCTCGGCCTTCGACTATGCGCGGTAATGCCGGTGAGCGGTTGTGACCGAGATCGTTTGGGCTCGCTGGTCGTTGGCAAACATGTAACCACCGTGGGCACGCTGATCAACTCAAGTCAGAGGCTGCCAGTGGGAGCACTACGTCGACCTCGTCGTCAGCCCTGAACGCCGCCTTGAAAGGCGTCCGGTCCGGCCGCACGCCCCGGATCCACCTGATGAGCCTGGGGTCGCCAGCCCGTGGTGGCGAGTTCAGGGCAACACCAATGTGAACGTCCCGTCCGTCCTCCTTGATGAGCAGCGTCTCTCCTTGCTTGACGTCCCTGATCGTCTTCCGGACTGTTGCGGGTGCGGGAACAGCGGCCCTGTCCGGCTGTTCAGGTGAGGCCTCGGCAGAGACCTTTGAGTTCGACTGTGGCCGTTGCAGATCGGTCATTGGAACACCCTGTCACATCCACCGTTCGGCATCCGCTAATGCCGCATCCCGGGCGGTGGTCGCCCGCCCAAACCGGTTGGTCGACAGCGCCTTCCGGCCCACCATTGAGTGTCCAAGTAGCCAAGGTGAGTGCCAGACGAGACTTGCTTTGCATGGGTACCCGTCGGATATCCACCATCGCCACCTGCGGCGGTCGAACGTCGATCTCAGCAATCCTCCGTCGCTGCGGGCGGATGCAGGTCAAGCACGATGTCGAGGCCCAATGCGGCCACATCGGCGACCAGATCGGCAGGCAGCACACAGCCGCCCTGGCCGTTGCCACTGCTGAAGCCGAGAAACAGGTCCATCTCGCAGTCGACGGACAAGCGAGCCAACTCCTCACGACACCCGCCCATGAGTCCGAGGAGCGCCCGGACATGGTCCGCGAGGTCGCTGTTGTTGGCCAGACCACTTTGCCGAATCCACACGCTGCGCTTCCGTCGAGCGTTGGCCGGATTTCGGGGACTCATCAGGCTGCCGCGCTCGAACTGGCGATCCGCGGTGATGCCCAAACGAGCTGAGATCTCGCTCGCGCTGACCGCCTCACTCCAGATACGGATCGATCCCATCGACCACTTCGCGTCCTCCGACAGCGGCGGTACCTTCACATTTGCTGACACGCGGTTACCATCGCAGACTGGCCTGCATCCCGCTAACCCGTTTCTTTACACCTCGCGGATGGATCCCATGAACCCCTGGTGAGCACCCGTCCGCCGAACGCACTCAATTGCCGCATACCGCGCTGACCGAACCGGTCATCGAGTGTCTCGAACATCAACGGGCCCTTGGTTTCTGCTAGTTGTCGGCCCTGGCCGAATGTCAGGCGAGTGGACCTGGCTCGGTCGCCTCGGGCACGCCAGGGCTTTCGATTGTCTCCTTGATCATCCCGCGGGCTGTGACCTTGTGGCCGCGGCGTGACGCCCATGCTCTGATCACGGCCGACTGCTCCTGGTTGAGCTGCCTCCGGCCACGCCGCATCTTCTCAGCGCGCATCCTGTGTGCGGTGAAAAGTCGTGACAGCTCATCGAACTGGGTGGGCGTCACGAAGACCAGGTAAAAGTCTTCGTCGGAACTCAGCGACGCCAGGACAGCTCCGAGGGCGAACGCATGCTCACCGATCTCTTCCAGAAACGCTGTGATGTATTCGGCTCGATCGTTGTCGGCATGCTCGGCGTCGAAGGCGGCCACCCAATCCCAAGACAGCGCCGCGGGATAGGACCGCAGCGAGGCCAGCTGCTCACGGACAGACCGGGGGTCGTCCGCGCAGGAGATGACCGCCATACTCGCGCCTTCGTCCGGGGATTCGGCGATGCGAATCGATTCGGCGAGCCCCGGTGTGAAATGTGCCAGTCGATCAGCCATGATGCAGCGCACGCTGAACTCGAAATCGGATTCCTTCGCATCCGCTTGCCCGCGATAGATGCCGTCCGCGTCCACGCGGTCCGCGAAGTCCCGCCAGTCCAGGTTCGCGTCATTGATGTTGGTGTCCACGCTCGACAGCTTTTCGGGCACGACCCGGAATGGCTGGTGGTCGCCTCGGTCGTAGTCCTGAGGTGGCAGGATCCAGACCGCCAGGAGGGGATGCTTGGGGTGAGTGAGGGTGGTCTCGTCGGCGAGGAAGGACGCGATCGCACCGCCCGGATGCTTCGCCTTCAGCGCTTCGGGGCTCAGTCCCTCGAACTCCGGGTCGTTCACCACAGTCGTATAGGCCTGGAATCCCTCTTTGCTGGGCGTCAGAACCTCTCGAACCAGAAAACCCCACGCGCGGTCGTCACCGAACCACGTGCGGACGAGGACCGATTTGTTTGGTAGCTCAGCCATGCCCGGACCATAACGGCGGGGACCGACACACTCCTGCGGCCGGTCGGATATACCGACAGGATCGTCACTGCCATCACACAGGCAGCAATTGTCACTGTGCGACCGAATGTCGAAAACCGTCCGCCGGCTCCGTGGTACCGGCGAAGGAACCATCAACCGAAAGGAACTCTCGCCATGAGCACCTCGATCTCCGACCTCGACCGTCTTGTCGGCACCTGGCGGGTGTCCGGCGGCGCCGACGGCACCACGACCTACGCGTGGCTCGACGGCCGCGCCTTCCTATCCCAGCGCGTGGACATGAAACACGACGGGCACCACGTCTCCGGACTCGAAGTCATCGGCCATGAACGACCGTTCGGCGGTGAGACGAGTGAGGCGGTCACCTCACGCTTCTACTCGAGCGACGGCGAAACGCTCGACTACGAGTACGAACTCGACGGCGACGTGCTGACGATCTGGGGTGGCCGCAAGGGCTCGCCGGCGTACTGCCGGACCACGTTCAGCGCCGACGGCAACACGCTGTCCGGCGCGTGGGTGTGGCCCGGTGGCGGTTACGAGGCCACGATGACACGCGTGAGTGAATAGCGAGAGGATGGAGCCGTGAAGTACATCCTGCTGGCCTACACCAACACCGCGGACTGGGCGTCGGTCGACTACTCGAGTCCCGAGTTCGCCGCGATGTGCAAGTTCTACGAGGAGCTCGGTGCCGAGCTGACCGAGTCCGGCGAGCTGGTCACGACAATGGGGCTCGCCGATCCGTCGTTGACCCGGACCGTGCGGAAGTCCGCTTCGGGTCCGGTCGCCAGCGACGGACCGTACGCCGAGGTGAAGGAGGTCCTTGCGAGCTTCTCGGTCATCGACGTCGACTCCCACGACCGCGCGATGGCAATCGCCGCACGTGTCGCCGACAACATCGGCGACACGATCGAGGTCCGGCCGCTACCCGACGGACCTCCGGCCGATCTGTGATCGCTCGTGAGATCGAGGACCTGCTGCGCGACCTGGCGCCGCAGGTCCTCGGTGCGCTCGTGCGGCGGTACGGGCACTTCGACCTTGCCGAGGACGCGGTACAGGAGGCATTGCTCACGGCGACGACACAGTGGCCGCCGTTGCCGGACGAACCACGCACCTGGCTGATCCGGGTGGCCTCGCGGAAATTGATCGACCTGCTGCGCAGCGAGCAGGCCCGCCGCGAGCGGGAGGAAGTGCCGGTTGCACCGTCCGGACCCGTTTCGGCACAGGATGATTCGTTGATCCTGCTGTTCATGTGCTGCCATCCCGCGTTGCCGCGCACCGGCCAGATCGCGCTCACCCTGCGCGCGGTCGGCGGCCTCACGACCGGCGAGATCGCTCGCGCGCTGTTCGCGCCCGAGGCGACGATGGGGCAGCGGATCAGCCGCGCCAAGAAGACGATCAAGCAGTCCGGCGTGCCGTTCGCGATGCCGGCCGAGCATGCCGAACGCCTCGACGCCGTGCTGCAGGTGCTGTACCTGATCTTCAACGAGGGCTACACGAGCACCTCGGGGCCGGTGCTCGCGCGGGTCGAATTGTCGACCGAGGCCGTCAGACTCGCCCGGATGCTGCACCGCAGCCTGCCCGGCGACGGCGAAGTTGCCGGCCTGCTCGCGCTGATGCTGCTGACCGACGCCCGCCGTGCCGCGCGGACCGGGCCGGGTGACGTGCTGATTCCGATGGCCGAGCAGGACCGGACGTTGTGGGACCGCGCGCAGATCGCCGAAGGAGCTGCGCTGGTAACTGCCGCGATGTCACGAAACAAGCCCGGTCCCTACCAGATTCAGGCAGCGATCGCGGCAGTCCACGACGAGGCGCCGACACCGGACGCGACCGACTGGGAGCAGATTCTCGCGCTCTACACCTTGCTCGACCAGATGTCGGACAATCCGATGGTGACGCTGAATCGTGTTGTCGCCCTGGCGATGGCACGTGGCGTGCCCACCGGGCTCACACTGCTCGAGCAACTGCGGACCGACCGGATCCTTGCCGAGCATCATCGTTTCGCCGCAGTCGAAGCGCATCTCGCGGAACTCGCAGGGGATCTGGAACTGGCTGCCGCGCAGTACCGTTCGGCAGCACACAGGACACTGAGCGAACCCGAGCGGCGCTATCTGCTCACGAAGGCAGCGCGGCTCGAATCATGACCGAATGGGTCTGTACATCGACCCGAGCAGTTCTCAGCCGCGGTCGAGAAGGCGGCGCAGACTCGAACGCCTTGATCGCCGTGCGGGGCGTCTCGGCGTCGTAGACCTCCTGCATCGCCGCGAGCGCGCCCGGATGCGCCGACTTCCATAGCGCTGCAAGCACTTGGTGACAGTGCTGCGATAGATGCCCGCCGTACTCGTCCGAGACGATGATCGCGGCTGATCGCCCCCAGCATATGTCAGGTGGTGTGAGCTTCGAGGGTCTCGGCGATCTCGGTGAGGATGTCGGTGGCCACGGTGGTGTGCTCGGTTGTCCACGCTTGGCGAAGATCGAGCGTGAGGTTGTCGAGTCGCCGCATGAAGTCCGCAGCGAGCGAACGTCCGCTGTCGGTGAGCTCGATCATGCTGACGCGGGCATCGTCGTCGCCGGGACGGCGCAGGAGCAGGCCGCGAGTGGCTGCGCGGTCGACGAGGCGGCTGACATTGGATCGGTCGCAATGCAGCAGCCCGGCGAGTTCCCCGATCGAGCGTGGAGTCAGTGCGTAGCAGAGGAGTTCGGCCTGTTGCGGGGTGAGTCCGGCCTCGCGGCTGGCGGTGCTGAAGCTGTTGTTGAGCGCGACTCGTAATCGGCCCAGTGCTTGCGGGACAGAGGGCACCGCGGGCGCTGGAAGGTCGCTCATGGCGTCATTCTATCCATATTGGGTGATGACATCACGCATTTACGTGATACCGTCACCTAATATTAGGTGACGGTATCACTCAATTGGGGCGCGACGACCTCGCCGATGACGACAGGCGCGAGCCGACCCCGTGTGCCGATCCGGGAGGAACAGAACGATGAGTCAAGCCCAGCACCCGACCGAGGCAACAAAGGCCGTTCAGTCGGAAAAGCGTCAATCACCTTGGAGAACAGGGGTATTCGCCTTCGCCACCGCGGCGATCACCGATCTCGTCATCTTCGGCATCGCCAAGCTCGCGGGAGCCGACATGGTTGTCACACCGCGCGGTGGTCGGACAATGACCGTCGGGATCGGCGTGATCGTCAGCGCCTTGTTCGTCGCCATCGCTATCGCAACTCTTGCACTGAGATTCCTTACCGCGCACGGAGAGTCGCGCCGACGAGCACTCGCCGCGGGAGGCCTGGCCGTCGGCCTCATCAGCATCGCCCTTGTGCTCACCGCCGGGGCGACGGTCGAGACCAAGATCGCATTGGCATCGATGCACACCGCGGCGGGCCTGATCTGGTTCATCGCGGTGTGGCGGCCGACGGCGCCGGGGCGGACCGCGCTCCCACGTCGCTCGAACCGGATCGGTTCGTAGACATCGCACTAGCGATGCAGGATGGTCTCCCGGGCCATGCGCGAGAGCTTTTCCGGGTTGCGTACGGAGTAGAGACCGGTGATGAGCCCGTTATCGACGTGCACCGCGATCACGGTGTCGATTTCACCGTCGAGCCGCAGGACCAGGGCCGGGAAGCCGTTGATGGCGGCGAGCTCGGCCGACATTTCGCGGCCGATTCGAGGGAGGGAGGCGGCCAGTAGCGCGGCGACCGCCTCGGCACCCGTAATCGGTTGCAGCGCCGCCTGTTTGATCCCACCGCCGTCCCCGAGGAAGACGACGTCCGGGGCGAGCCTGTCGAGAAGTCCTTGCACGTCGCCGGTTTCGATGGCGCGATGGAAAGCCTCGACCGCATCACGCGCGTCCGTCGGGGATACGCTGCCGCGCGGGCGACGGGCGGCGACGTGTCCCCTTGCGCGGTGGGCGATTTGACGAACGGCGGCCGGGGTTTTGCCCACGGCATCGGCGATTTCGTCATAGTCGAGATCGAAAACCTCACGCAACACGAAGACAGCTCGCTCGGTCGGGGCGAGGGTTTCCAGCACCAGCAACATGGCCATCGACACGCTGTCGGCGAGCTCCACGTCCTCGGCCACATCCGGTGCGGTGAGCAGCGGTTCGGGTAGCCAGGGACCAACGTACGACTCCTTGCGGCGGCCGAGGGTGCGCAGGCGCATGAGCGACTGGCGGGTGGTGATGCGGACCAGATAGGCGCGCCGGTCCTGCACGGTGGACAGGTCGACGCCGATCCATTTCATCCAGGTCTCCTGCAGCACATCCTCGGCGTCGGCGGCCGAGCCGAGCATCTCGTAGGCGATGGTGAACAGCAGATTCCGGTGCGCCACAAACGTTTCTGTGGCGGCGTTGCCAGGCTGGCTCATCAGTACTTCCCGTCCGTTCGATCTCGTCTCTCGCGCACATGAGATGCCGGCGCCGCCCGCTTTGTGACAGTCCTGCGCAGTGGGATGGGTCACAGCCCAGCCCTGTCACAGGGCTCGGACCGTCGGCATCTCATGGTCGTCAAGCACAACAACACGTTTCGAAGGACGATGTCATGGAACCCCGTTTCAACCTGTTCACCAACGATCTCGGCGCCAAGTTCGCGAAGCGTTTCGGCAATACCAGCATGGTGATCGTCCAGTCCGAGCTGCCCAAGGCCACACAGGATCTGGTGATGCTGCGCGTGAGCCAGATCAACGGCTGCGCGTACTGCACCGACGTGCACAGCAAGGATCTCGCACACGCCGGAGAACCCGCGGTGCGCGTCAATCTGCTCGCCACCTGGCGCGAGGCGACGGTCTACACCGACGCCGAGCGCGCCGCGCTCGCACTGGCCGAGGAGGGAACCCGCATCGCCGACGCCCACCCCGGCGTCTCCGACGAGACCTGGGCCCAAATCCGCAAGCACTACGACGACGACCAGACCGCGGCCTTGGTCGCCCTGGTCGCCCAGATCAACGCGGCCAACCGGCTCGGTGTCATCGTGCGCCAACAGGGCGGTTCCTACGAGCCCCCACTGCCTGAGCCAGCACCTGCAGCATGGTGACCGAGACCGGAGAGACGCCCCATCCCGTCGGCTCGTCAGTCGACGGGCCCTCGGGCCGACAGTACGATCCTGAGCACCTGCTCCACCGCTGACTCGAACAAAGCTCCCCGCAACTCGTTTCGTACAGCGAGGTTGCGGGTGGCAAGGTCGAGTACCTGATCGGGGGTCAGGCGCCGCACTACCAGGGCGGCAATGTCTTCCAGATCGAGATCGTCGTTCACGTTGTCCAGCCGAGTCAGGGCAAACGAGACGACGATCTCCTCGTCGGTCATAGTTCGCCTCCGTCGTTCGCCCGTACTGCCACGCCCTGGTATTCGGCACCAATCTTACGGTCGTGGTCGATCGATTCGCCCGCCCGATCGATGGTGCGACCGGGTTGGAACCGCACTCGAGGTAGGTCACGCCGTGCGGCGAGCCCAGATCGCGGGGATGGGACTCGCCGCGGGCGAATTGTCGGCTCCGGGGCACGCCTTGATTACCGTCAGTGAGATAGCCGGAAATTCACCCATAGCGGTCGCAGTCCGTTGTGTAAGGAGAGTCGTGGCACCGAAATTCGCAGGCAGGATCGCGCACGATATCCGGAATTCGACGCCGGACTGGGCACCGTACGTGGAGCCGGGCGCCCCGGAGGGTGCGCCGAACGTCCTCTACATCGTGTGGGACGACATGGGATATGGCTCATGGGATCTGTTCGGCGGGTTGGTCGAAATGCCGAACATGAAACGGCTGGCCGATACCGGGATCCGGTTCACCCAGTTCCACACCACCGCACTGTGTTCCCCGACCCGGGCCGCACTGCTGACGGGCCGGACACCGGGGTCCAACGGTATGACCGTGATCGGTGAGATGGCGGACGGATTCCCGAACGCCTCCTGCGTGATTCCCAAGGAGAACGGCTTCATCTCCGAAGTGCTGCGCGCGAACGGCTACAACACGATGGCCGTCGGCAAATGGCATCTATCTCCGGCGACGGAGATGTCGCTGGGCGCGTCCAAACGGACCTGGCCGCTCGGACGGGGATTCGACCGCTTCTACGGATTTCTCGGCGGTCTGACCGATCAGTGGTACCCGGATCTGTGGTACGACAATCACCAGATCGACGCCCCCGCAAAGCCTTCCGAGGGCTATCACCTGTCCAAGGACCTGACCGACCACGCGATCGAATTCATTTCCGATTCGCTCGCGACCGCGCCGAGCAAGCCGTGGCTGATGTACTTCTGCCCCGGCGCCTGCCACGCACCGCACCATGTGTTCAAGGAATGGTCGGACCGCTACCGCGGCACGTTCGATATGGGATATGAGCAATACCGGCGCATCGTGCTGGCCCAGCAGAAGCAACTGGGCCTGCTGCCCGAAGACGTCGAACTGCCCGACATCAACCCGCTCGGCGATGAGACCAGCGCCGACGGATCCCCGTGGCCCGAATCCGACATCGTCAAGGCGTGGGATGAGCTTTCCGACGCCGAACAGAAGCTGTTCGTCCGCCAGGCCGAGGTGTTCGCCGGTTACGCCTCCTACACCGACGATCAGGTCGGGCGATTGCTGGACTACCTCGAGCAGACCGGGCAGTTCGAGAACACCATCATCGTCGCGGTCTCCGACAACGGCAGCTCGGCCGAGGGCGGTCCTGAGGGTTCGGTCAACGAGAACCGCTGGTACAACGGCGTTCCCGAGAATGTCGAGGAGAACCTGAAGGTCGCCGACCAGCTCGGCACCGAATCCACCCATCCGCACTACTCCAACGGCTGGGCGATGGCGTTCAATACGCCGTTCAAGATGTACAAGACGAACGCGGCCTGGGAAGGCGGTACCGCCGACCCGATGGTCATCTCCTGGCCGCGCGGTCTCCGAGCCCGTGGCGAGGTCCGCCACCAGTATCTGCACGCCATGGACGTGGTGCCGACCCTGTACGACCTGATCGGCATCACTCCACCGGAGTCCGTCGACTCGGTACCGCAGAGCCCGATCGAAGGTGTCAGCATGGCGTCGGTGCTGCGCGACGATGCCGCACCGACGCCCAAGCACACCCAGTTCTTCTCCATGTTCGGAACCCGCGCGATCTGGCGGGATGGGTGGCAGGCCAATACGGTTCACGCGCCGGCGCCGAGTGGCTGGTCACACTTCGACCAGGACGAATGGCGTCTCTACCACCTCGACACCGATCGCAATCAGATGAAGGATCTCGCCGCCGAGAAGCCGGAACTGCTGGCGGAATTGAAACAGCTGTGGGAAGACGAAGCCGAGCTCTACAACGGCTACCCACTCGAGGACCGCACCGTCGCCGATTTCGCCGGCATGGAACAGCCCAGCGTGTCCAGCAAGACCGGCCGCATGGTGCTGTTCCCGGGTGGCTCGGAGGTTCCGGAGCGCTCCTTCCCGATCGTCGGCCGCTCATTCTCGATCACCGCGACGTTGAACGTCACCGCACCGAAGGCCGAGGGCGTGATCTTCGCCGGCGGGGGCCGGTTCGGCGGCCACGCTTTGTATTTGCTGGGCGGCACCCTGCACTACGTCTACAACTGGCTCGGCGAACTCGAACAGAAGATCGTCGCCTGCCGTCCGCTGACGATCGGAAAGACAGTGGTGGGCATGGACTTTCGCAAGGAAGGCACCGACGGGCCGTCACCGACCGGAACCGCGACCCTCTACCTCGAGGCCGACACCGTCGGCTCGGCGACGATCAAGGTCCAACCCGCCTACTTCTCGCTCTCGGGCGAAGGCTCCAACGTCGGTCGCGACCGTGGCCAGCCTGTCTCCTCGGACTACGACTCGCCTTTCACGCTCACCGGCGCCACCGTCGGTGACGTCGTCATCACCGCCGGAACCGACGTATCCCTCGACTACGAGCGCGAATTGAAAGCCAACTTCCAGCGCGACTGACGGCGGACGATCGGATCGGCATGCCGGGCAACGCCTTCCAAGCCGACCTCGGCGATCTGGTTCAGGGGCAACGGAATGCGCGGCGGTAGGCGCCCGGCGTCGTGCCCACCTGTGCGCGGAAGCGTCGTCGCAGGTTCACCGCTGAGCTCAGGCCCACTCGCGTCGCGATCGCCTCCACGGGGAGTTCGGTCTCCTCGAGCAGGGCGCGCGCGGCGGACACCCGCCGCGACAGCAGCCACTCGCCGGGACTGGTGCCCAGCTGATCCGCGAAGCGCCGGGCCAGTGTGCGTGGTGAGACACTGAGAAACGAGGCCATCTCACCGACCGACAACGGGTCGTGCAGACGCGCCCCCGCCCACTCGAGCAGATCGGCCAGTGAGTCCACGGGTGCGGGCGATACCTGGTGGGTCTCATCACCCTCGCGATGCGGCGGCATGACCATGTGCCGGGCGAGCAACGCCGCGTATGCCGCACCGTGGTCGCGACGCACCAGGTGCAGGCACAGATCGATGCCCGCACCCGCTCCCGCGCTCGTGGCGACGTCACCGTGGTCCACATAGAGCACCCCGGATTCCACACGCACATCGGGGAACTCGCGCGCGAGCTGCTCGACGCGTGCCCAATGCGTGGTCGCGGAGCGTCCGTCGAGCAGGCCGGTCCGGGCGAGGGCGAAGACGCCGGAGCAGATCGTCACCAGTCGCGCCCCACGTGCGTGCGCCCGCAGTAGTGCGTCGCGAACCGCCCCCGACAACGGCGCGTCCACCGGCGACCAGCCGGGGATGAGCACCGTATCCGCGGTCGCGAGCGCTGCCAGACCGTGTGCCACCGAGATCGCGTATCCCGCGGTCGTCGGCACCGGACCGGGCGTCTCGGCGCACACCTCGAATGCGTAGTGCTGCGGTACACCTGCCCGCTCGGTACCGAATACCTCGACCGCACAGCCGAGCTCGAAGGTCGACTGCACCGGCCGCACCAGAGCGACTACACGATGCATGGCAGAAAAGTACCCCACGGTGTCGCACGGGACTCTCGCCGCCTCCGCCACCACCGGGCACCGTGGAGCGCATGCACCCCGAAATCCTCGAGCAAGCCGGATACACCTCCGCGACCGTCACCGAATCCCCTGTCCGAGAACTCTTTCCCGGTATCCGGCTGCATTCGCTGTGGCGCGGGCCGTCCGGTGCGCACGCCCATGTGCTGGAGATGGATCCCGGCACCTCGTGGCCGGTCCGGGACGTCCACGAGCCGGGACCGGAGGAGGTCTACGTGGTCGCGGGCATCTTCGACGACGGCGCCCGCGAATACCCCGCGGGCACCTTCGTGCACGCACCGGCCGGTACCTGGCACGTCCCCGCGACCGCCACCGGCTGCACCCTGTTCCTGTTCTATCCCGAAGGCTAGCCACCGGTACCGACGCACTCGTACATCGACTGAGCTCGCCCTCCGCCGGACGGGCTCAGTCCGCGTGTTTCGCACTCATCAATGGCGCGGCTTTACCCGCACCTCCGCTCGATTGCGTTGCACTGCAGCGGTATTCAGAAAAGCGCTCGGGTGGCGGGGATAACGTCGCCGATCCAGCGCCGGAGTTGGGTGTCCTCGGCGGATTCGGGCCAGTAGACGAAGGTGTCGAAGCCGGTGTCGGTAGCCAGGTCCGCCAGGATGCGGGCCCAGCCCGCGGCGTCGGTGCGGATGGGGGCCTCACCGCGCAGGGTGACCGGACCGGGAGTGTCGGTGATCGTTCCGACGAGTTGGGCCATGCGGGTGATGTCAGCGGGGTTGCGGCCGGCATCGGTTGCCGCGGACGAGATGATGTCCTGTGTGGCTCGCCATTTCTCGTAGGGCAGGTAGTGCGGGATGGGGGCGGCCCAGCCGTCGGCGATGCGGCCGGTCAGGGCATTGGCCTTGGGACCGACGCTGCCGAACCAGATTCCGACAGGGTGGGCGGGCGCGGGGCCGGATTGGACGCCGTGCACACGGTAGAGGGTGCCGTCCACTTTCGCCTTGGCACCCGGCTGCCACATGGCGCGGATGATCTCCGTCGCTTCCTCGAGGGCTTGCAGCGCTTCGGGATTGGATCGGGTCGGACCGCCCATGGCGCTGATCGCGGGCCAGAACGCACCCGCGCCCAGGGCGAGTTCGAAGCGGCCGCCGCTGAGCAGATCCAGGGTCGCGGCCTGCTTGCCGAGCATCGCGGGGCCGCGCAACGGCAGGCTTGCCACGTCCGGAAAGACCCGCAGCCGTTCGGTTTCCGCGAGTATCGTCGCGATCACCGCGAATGTGTCGGCCAGTCCGCCGGAGTACGGGTGGTCCTGGATGCCGAGCAGATCGAGGCCTTCCCGATCAGCCACCTTGGCCATCGCGCGCAGTTGCGGCAGCTCGGTCACGGTGGGCGCCAACTGAATACCGAATCGTAGGTTCACTCGGCGATCATGCCAGCCGGTCCATTAGCTGACCGAGCCGAGCACGGACTTGCCCTCGCGTGCCGCGGCTACGAAGAACGGGCCGAGATCCAGAAACCGAGTCCAGCCTTCGGTCGTCAGGCCCGCGGTCACCTCCCGCACGTCGGCGGGGTTCAAGACGAACAGATGATCATCGGAGTCGAGCGCGCTGTCCGGACCGAATCCGACGGCCTTGGCCAGATAGCGGTACGCCACAAACCAATCGGCGATGCCCTCCTCCACCTCCGCACGGCCTTCGGCGATGTGAATGAGACTGCCCAGGTCCTCTTCGTGGCGGTCCGCGTCCGGGCGAAATCCGTCGATGTCCTCGTCGGAATCGGCGTCCTCGACCAGTAATTGCAGCACATCAGGGCTCTCGAGCGCCCGTCCCAGCACACTCGGATCCACCTTGACCAACGTCAACCACATCGACACGTGCCCATGATCGCAGAGGTCGACCGAGGTTTGCCACGGCCCGCGATCACGCTTCGTACGAACGACTTTCGCCGCATTGAACGCGCTCCGGCCCCACCAGTGCGGCCAATTGTTCGAGCGTGCGCACCAACTCCAACTGTCCGTGCCGTTCGAGCGTGCGCGAGAGTGCTGTCGTGATGTACGGGCTGGTGAAGACCCCGCCGATCGTCAACCGGGTGCCCGTGTCGCACGGCTGCAGCCAGTAGGTGAACTCGCTCCGGAACCCCGAGCTTCCGCTGCCCTGCAACACGATTCGATGTGGGGCGTCGAGCACCTCGACCGTCCACTCGAATTCATTGTCCATACCGAGAATGACGACCTTCGATCGCAGGGTGGACCCTTCACTCAGTCGCGCGGGCGGTTCGTGAATGAATTCGCGATGGATGCTGAACCAGTGACCCCAGCTCGCGGGCTCGATGATGGTGTCGAACAACGCCTGTGGGGTGGCGGGCACCACCCTGGTCACTACGAGGGATCCCATGGTGCGAGCGTGCTCCTTTGCCGGTATTGGTCATGGTCTGGACCAGGGTGTGCGGGCAGGCGACCGAGTTCGTCGGCCGCGGTACGCAGCACAATGTGGAACCCGGTGGCGATCACCAAACCCATTGCGGCAGTGAGTGGCCCGGAGCCCAGCGGACTCGCAACCTCGAATCGCGTATGCCACCGCACGCGAGTGCCCGCGGGCGTCTGGTCGAACGCCAGATAACCGTCCTCATGCCGCAGACGCGGGCGCGATCGAATGATCCGGTAGCGCAGCAGTGTCGGCCTGCGGTATTCGATGATCTGTTCGGTGAGCGTGAGCAGCCGGGTCCGCACCTCACGCACGGCACCGGCTCCGGCCGAATGCACATCTCCGGGCCGAATCAGGTTGACCCGCCGGACAATCGAGACCACCGAATAGTTGGTGATATCGGTGAGCCAATCGAACACCTCACCGATCGGCGCGGTGATCGTGCGTTCCAATTCCACGGTGTACATGGCGTTCACGCCGTCGATCCGCGCGGTCGCACCGCACTCATCGTCAATAGCCAGGTGGCTCTCGCGCACAGGCCGAGGAAGCCGAAAGTGCCGAGTAGTACCAGGAATTCGAACACGGTGAGCTCAATTCCCAGAACGCGACTGAGGGTTCGCACCGCGCGTCGCCGAGGGCCCGGCTCCGATGCTGTCCACTCGTTCATTCGACACTCCTTCGTGCCTTGTCGACGCCGAGCGCATATCCCGGTCCTCGCAGGCCATGTAGATCATCTGGGTGATCGCGCGTTTCTTGTGCGCCCACAGGCGATTCGGCGCGTGCTCCAGTAGCGCCGCGGCGATGGCAGGATGCAGTATCTGCAGGCCGACCGCTCGGGGCAGCAGCAGTAGGAAGCGTCGATCGCCCAGCTGCCGACGCAGTAGGTCACCGGCACGCCATTGTCCGCTCACATCCGCCCCTCCCAGTTGCTTCGATGTGAATGGAACATAACTTAGAGCCGTCGTAACCCGACGTCAACCGGCGACCTGCCTGGCAGGCTTGCTGGTAAAACTTCGCGCATGTTGTCTCGAAAGGTTCTTCCATCGGCGTGAATTGTGAGTAACATACGCTGCGCCAGCTCTTCGCAATGCCGCGTGGAGCGTGTGGGAGGCAACGACGCAGCCGGCCGAGAGGACCAGCGCGCACGTGCCGACGGGCAGGTATGCGAAAGGATTATCCGGATGCTCAAGCGGCTGGATCGGCTACTCAGTTATGAGATGAAGGTGTCGGAGTTTCTCGGCACGCTCATCATTCTCGGAATCCCCTACGGGCTGGTGGGTCTCATCTGGACCCTCACGCACACTTCACATCTCAAGCAGATGCACGGAATCGACGTGATCGTCTCATTCCTGGGTTCGATCGTGTGCTGGCCGGTGCTCACCTTCTCGAATGTGTGCATGACGTAGATGATGATTCTGGTCTGGCTCATCGACATCCTGGTGATCGGCGTCAAGATCCTCGGTGGGCACATGAAAGTCAATCCCGTACTCCGCTTCGGTCTCTGGCTCGCGGTGCTGAGCACCGTCGCCGCAGGCGTCGCGGTTCTCGGCTTCGGCCTGGTACTGCTCGAGCGGCAACTGTCGGACACGGCCTGATCCTCCGATTTCATCGGACGAATGAACAATTACTTGTGCTGACCTGCTCCCGTTGTCAGACGCGGGAGCAGTCAGCCAACATGACGAGAATGATCAGTTACATAATTCTTGTCCCACACCACTGTGGTGTGCAACACTTCACACGCTCCGCCCCAGCGCTGGGGAATCGATCCCATATTCCGGCGGCGGTGAGCGGCTAGAAAGGATCGGCGACCCGTGACTGCCACTTCGGAAAGAGCGCCGGCGCGCGAGCGCGCTCCGGAACCGGGCGAACTGGAGAAATTCAGTGCCAGCGCCACCGAGCTGTGGCGCCGCCACCCCCAGCAGTCGCTGGAGACCCTCGGCCGGCAGGTGAGCCTGGGCCGAGATGCGTTGGCGCAGTTGCTCATATCGATTTTCCGGCGGCGCTTCCCGTATCGCGAATTCATCAAGCAGTGCTCGTTCATGACGAGCGTTTCAGCGATTCCGACCGTGCTGGTCGCGGTGCCGATCGCGGTCGTGGTCTCAATTCAATTGGGCGCGTTGGTGAATCAGGTCGGCGCGACCACATTCATCGGCGCGGTCGCCGGGCTCGGCATCATCCGCCAGGGCGCGCCACTGGTCACCTCGCTCATGATGGCCGGTGCGGTCGGCTCGGCCATTGCCGCCGATCTGGGCTCGCGCACCATTCGCGAGGAGATCGACGCCATGATGGTCATGGGCGTGGACCCGGTGCGACGGCTCGTCGCGCCCCGCCTGGCCGCGGCGGTGCTGGTGAGCATGCTGCTGTGCGGATTCATCGTGTTCGTGGGATTCGCCACCGCGTACCTGTTCAACGTCTACGCCCAATCCGGTACGCCGGGCTCGTTCATCGCCTCGTTCGCATCCTTCGCCGTCGCCAATGATCTGGTGATCGCGCTGGTCAAAGCCGCCGTCTTCGGTCTGCTCACCTCGGTGATCGCCTGCGATATCGGCTTGCACGCCAAGGGCGGTCCCGGCGGTGTGGCCAACGCGGTCAACTCGGCCGTCGTCACCGCGGCGCTGATGACGTTCGCCACCAACGTGATTCTCACCCAGCTGTACAACACCCTCTTCCCGACGAAGGTGATCTGAGGTGGGCAGCAGCTACACTCCCCCGGCACTCAAACCGGTCCGTGTGCTCGGCAGTGCGGTCGCCGCGCCGGTGCAGGCCAATCAACGGCTGGGTCATCAGGCGTACACGTTCTTCCAGGCGTTCATCGCGGTTCCGTTCGTGCTCAAGCACTATCGCAAGGAAGTACTGCGCCTGACCGCCGATGTCGGCTGGGGCAACGGTTCGCTCGTGGTCGGCGGCGGCACCATCGGCGTGGTGATCATGCTGTGCGGATTCGCCGGTGTCACAGTCGGTATGGAGTCCTTCACCGCGTTGAACCTGCTCACCATGAGCCCGCTGACCGGCGCGATCTCCGGCTTCGCCACCACCCGCGAACTCGCGCCGGTCATCGCGACGCTGGCGGTCGCCATTCAGGCCGGATGCCGGTTCACCGCGCAACTCGGCGCCATGCGCATCTCCGAGGAGATCGACGCGCTGGAATCCATTGCCATCCGGCCACTTCCGTACCTGGTGACCACCCGGATGATCGCGGCGACGCTGACCATCATCCCGCTCTACAGCGTCGGTCTCGCGGTGGCGTATCTGGCCACCAAGCTGTCGGTACTGTTCCTCGGCGGCACCACGGCGGGCACCTACGACCACTACTTCTTCCAATTCCTGCTCGGCCCGGACGTGTTCTGGTCACTGTTCAAAGTCGTTGTCTTCGTGCTGATTTCGACCTTCATCCAGTGCTACTACGGCTACACCGCGACCGGCGGCCCCGAAGGCGTCGGGGTCGCGGCCGGGCGCGCGATCAAGATGGTCATCGTTGTCATGGTGTCGGTGAATCTGCTGCTGACACTTGCGATCTGGGGCATCGACCCCGGATTCCGGATCTCGGGGTAGGTGATTCGATATGCTGCTCGACCCCAGCGGTCGCGGTCCCACCGCCCGCCAACTCTCCCTCTACGGCCTGATCCTGCTCACCGCCATCGCGGTACTGCTCTACCTGCTCGCGCTGCGCTACAACGGCCGGTTCGAGGACAAGGTGCCCGTGGTGGCGACCTTGACCAGCACCGGCGACGGCCTGCCCGCCAATGCCGACGTCAAGTTCCGAGGCATGGTCGTGGGCCGGGTCGACACCGTCGACATCGTGTCCAAAGGTGCGAGTCAGCGCGCCTCGCTGTGGCTCAAACCCGGTATCGCCCAGACGATTCCGGCGACGGTGACCGCACGCGTGATCCCGAACAATATCTTCGGCGTCACCGCCATCGAGCTGGTCGACACCACACCCACCACGCAGACCCTGCGTGCGGGCGCGACGATCGCCGAGGACACCAGCGCGGCCACCGTGCAGCTCCAGAGCACCCTGAATGTGCTGCGCACCGTGCTGTCCAATATCCAGCCCGAGAAGCTGGGCCGGGTGCTCGCCACCCTGGCCGCGGCCCTGGATCCCAGCGCTCGTGTGCCCGGATCCACCATCGAGCGGCTCGACAATTGGATGACCCAGGTGCGCGGTCTCCCCGAAATGGGCGATCTGCTGGGCAATCTCGGTCGCGCCGCCACCGCGGTGAGCCAGTCCGCACCGCAATTGGTGCAGGTGCTCTCGCAATCGGTGACGACCGCCAAAACCCTCACCGAACAGCGCGCGTCGCTGGTCGCCCTGCTGACCAACGGTGGCACCGCCATCGATTCGGTGAACGAATTGTTCGCGGCCAGCCCGGATTCGGGCAAGGTCCTGGTATCGGGACTGAACGAGCTGTTCGGCAGCCTCGCCCAGGATCCGCAGGCCATCCCGTACGCGATCTCCAATCTCAATACCGCCCTGCAACGGCTACAGCCGACCTTCAGCTTCGGCCCGCACAAGCAGATGGTGTGGACGATGGATGTGAGCCTGACCCCATTCCAGCAGTACGTGGCCAAGGACTGCCCGCACTACGGGAACCTGTACGGCCCGCGCTGCGGAACCCCGACCGTCGCGGATTCTGCTCCGGCACAGGACTATCCGTCCCAGCTGTTGCCCCAGCATCTCAATTCGGCCGGACCCGCACCGCAACCTCAGACGCCGGGACAGATCAGTGTTCCCGGGCTGCCGCCGCTCCAGATTCCCGGCCTGCCACAGATTCCGGGTCTCACCGCACCGGCGTCGACGACCCCGTCCGGTGACGGCACCGTCGCTCCGGCCGCGCTGCGCGGCAAGGACGCGGTGGCAGCGGTGGTGGGCGGCGAACCGAATATGGCGCAGGTGCTGCTGCTCGGACCGGTGCTGGCCGGTGGGCACGTCGCGTACGCGAAAGGTGGTGACCAGCAGTGAAATCGGGTAGGGCAACGATCGGGTTCAGCCTGTTCGCGATTATCGCGGTGGTGCTGACCTACACCATCTGGTCGACGCTACAGCGCTCGGTCGCCGGTGGCACACACAGCTATTCGGCCGTGTTCTCCGATGTCCTGGGTCTGCGGATCGGCGATGACATCCGCATGGCCGGGGTGCGCGTGGGCCGGGTGGACAAGATCGATTTCACCGACGATTACCGGGCACGCGTCGACTTCCGCATCGAGGACGACCAGCACCCCACCGATACGACGAAAGCCCTTGTGCGCTATCAGAATCTCATCGGACAGCGGTACGTCGCGCTGATCGCGGGCAAGGACCCCGGATCGCCGATGCGCCCCGGTGACGCCATCCCCATCGAGCGGACCGAACCGTCCTTCGACGTCTCGGCCATGCTCTCGGGCTTCGAACCGCTGTTCAGCGTGCTGCAACCGGATCAGGTGAATTCGCTCTCGGACACCCTGATTCAGGCGCTGCAAGGCAACACCGTTTCGATGAGCGCGCTGATCACCCAGGCCGCACAGCTGGCGGGCACTTTCGGCCAGCGCGATCAGATCCTCGGCGATGTGCTGACCAACCTGAGCAGCGTGATCTCCGGATTGGCCAATCGCAGCAGCGAACTCGAAACGCTGATCACCCAGGCGCGCAGCCTGATGCAGGGTCTGTACGCCCAGGGTGAGGCGCTCAAGAGTTCGGTCGATCAGGTCGCCACCGCGACCGACTCGCTCGTCTCGCTCATCGGCGCGGTCAAACCCGGTTTGGCGCGCGCGCAGAACGACGCCTCCGCGGGCGTGGCACTGCTGCTGCTCAATGGCGCGTCGCTGGACAAGGCGGCGGTCGAGCTCCCGGCGATGCTGAACCGGGTGTCCACCTTCACCAGTTACGGCGCGTACGCCAACGCGTACATCTGCCGACTGGATGTCTCGCTGTGGGGCGTGCTCCTGCCCCCGGGCCTGTTCTCCCAGGTCGGCGGCCCCGCCCAGTCGGAGGTGTGCCGATGATTACCACCGCACGTGAACTGCTCTTCAGTGCGTGGCGCAATCGCTATCTGCGCGTGGGCGTACTGGCCTCGCTGACCGTGGTGCTGCTGCTGGTCGGCTCGACCGCGATCAAACAGGCGCGGCTGGGCGATAAGACCATCGAAGCCGAGTTCGCCCAGGCCGCCGGTCTCAAATCCGGTGCGACCGTGGATATCTCGGGAATCGATGTCGGGCAGGTGAGTTCGGTCCGCCTGGACAACGGCAAGGTGCTGGTGGAGATGAAGGTGCGCAACGATCTGCGCCTGGGCGCGGATGCCACGGCCGGTATCAAACTCTCCACCATCCTGGGGCGACTGCATGTCGAGCTGACACCCGGCGATGGAAAAGGGCTGCCGGGCAACCGCATTCACCTCGATCGCACCACCGTGCCGTACAACCTCGGCAAGGTGGTCCAGGATCCGCAGTACAAGAACCAGTTCGAGCGTATCGAGGGCATCGACCCCGCCAAACTGCGCCAGGCCCTGGATACGGTGAATCAGCAGATGGGTGACTCCCCGCAGCTGGCCGTGCAGGCGCTGGACAGTATCGGCGCACTGGCCAAGGTGATCAACGATCGCCGCGACGCGGTGGACAGCCTGCTCAAGGGTATGGACAAGGTCTCCCAGCTGGCCTCGGACAATCAGAACAGCGTGCTGCTACTGCTCACCCAGGGCCAGGCCATCGGCACCGCGGTACAGCAGCGCCAGGATCTGCTGCGCAAATTGCTCGACAATGTGGCCTCGCTGTCCAAGACCTTGCAGGACATGGGCCTCGAGAACAACAACCAGATCGGCCCGCTGATCCAGGACCTGAACACCATGTCCCAGGGTCTGCAGAAGAACAAGGACAATCTCGACCGGCTCTACGAGATCATGCCGGTCGCACTGCGGCAGTTCAACAATGCGCTCGGCAATGGCCCCTACGGCGAGGTGTACGCGCCGTGGCTGTTCCCGGACAACTGGTTGTGCTTCGCCCAGGCCATTCAGGGGTGTAGGTGATGAAGAGCCGAATTATCGCCAAGCTGGCCGCGCTGTGCTGCGCGGCCACCGTGGCGGCCGGATGTGGGCTGCTGCCGGACAGTTTGACCGCGATTCCCAATGAGTATCTGGGCAAGCGCATGCGCATCAGCGCCGACTTCGAAAGCGTCGCGGGCCTGTACGCGGGCAATGAGGTCGCGGTGCTGGGTGTTCCGATCGGGAGCGTCGAATCTGTCACCCCGCGTGGCAGTTACGTCGAGGTCGTGATGAATGTCGACTCGACGGTCAAGATTCCCGCCGATGCCTTTGCCGCACTGGTGAATCCGCAGCTGATCACCAATCGGCATGTGGAGCTCACCCCCGCCTACACCGGCGACGGACCTGTCATGGCGGCCGATGCGCATATTCCCTTGCCGCGCACCAGGGTTCCGGTCGAGCTCGATCGGATTCTGGAGAACTTCGACAAGCTCGGGGCCGCGCTCAAGGGCGATAACGAGACCGGGCCGATGGCCAGCCGGGTGCTGTTCCCGCTGCTGGACGGCAATGGCGACAAGTTGCGCGAGACATTGGATGCGCTGTCCTCGGCGTTCGAGGTGACCCTGGCCAATAAGGACCAGATCGCCAACACCATCGTCAAGCTCAACGACATCACCCAGATCATCGCGTCCAACGATGACACGGTCCGCAGTTTCAGCGGGACGCTCACCCAGCTGGTGGATCTGCTCGGGCAGCAGGCTCCCGGGTTGCAATCGGTGCTCACCCAGCTCAATGACTTCCTGAACAACACCGCTGCCCTGGTCGGGGACAACAAGGATCAACTATCGGGCGCGCTGACCCGATTCGTCGATATCGCCGGGCAGATGCGAGCCAATGCCCGCTCGCTGACCGAGATCGTCGATGTCGGCCCGCTCATGTTCCAGAACCTGTCCAATGCCACCAGCCGCGAACATCAGGCGCTGCGCCTGCACGGCCTGCTCGACAAGATCGTGCTCGACAGTGAGGCGCTGTCCACCTTCTGCGAGCGCATTCAGATGCGCATGGACGGCTGCCGCACCGGCAAGATCGCCGACTTCGGCCCCGACTTCGGGCTCACCGCCGCCCTGCTGGGCATCACGGAGATGAAATGAGCAGACCAACCAGATCCCTTGCGGCGGCGGCCATTACCGCCGCCACGCTGGCCGGGAGTACCGGCTGTGCGGTCACGGTGCAGAACATGCCGATGCCCAAACCCGGAATCGGCGCGCCCGGCTACACCATTCACGCGGCGTTCCGCGATGCGCTCAATCTGCCCGATCACGCGCACGTGAAGATCGGCGGCAGCGATATCGGCGTCGTCACCAATATCAAGACGACCAATTTCATCGCCGATGTGGAAATGCTTATCCGCCAGGACATTCAGCTGCCCAAGGGCACCACGGTCGAACTGCGCCAGGCCACTCCGCTGGGAGATGTGTTCGTCGCCATGACGCTGCCGTCCGCGCAGGACGCCGGGCCGCTGCTGCATTCGGGCGACACCATCGGCACCGACTCCACGGCCACGGGCGCGTCGGTGGAACAGCTGATGATGTCGGTGTCGATGCTGATCAACGGCGGCGGCATCAACCAGGCCGCCAAGATCACCACCGAGTTGAACTCCATGTTCGCCGGGCGCGGACCACAATTGGCGCACCTGCTCACCGAGATGACCGCGACCATCGAGGCGCTGAACAAGCGCACCGGGGATATCGACAATGTGCTGACCGGGCTGAATACGCTCGGCGGTGAACTCGCCAGCCGCAAGGCCGAACTCGGCCAGGCCGCCGACACCTTCCCCGGCCTGATCGGACTGTTCACCGAGAACAACCAGCGCATCGTGGACCTGCTGACCAAGGTGTCGACCACCATGGCCGCACTGCACGATTTCAGCGATACCACCGGCGGGGATTTCGTCAGTCTGTTCAACAGCATTCAGCAGTTGATGTCCGGATTCGCGCAATCGACCGATCTGACCGCGACGCTGGACGGGCTGCATCAGCTGTATCCCTCGTTCATGGCCAGTTTCAAAGGCCCGACACTGGCAATCGCGGCGACCGTGTCGTATCTGAGCATCGGCGCGCTCACCGATCCCAGTGGCAGCCGACTGCCCGAACTCAGTGACGTACCGGCGTTCATCGGAAGTTTCGTCCAGGTGCTGGAGAAGGTGTTCGGTCGTTTGACGAGTCCACCGCAGCCGGTGCCCGCGCCCGCCCCGGCCACCGAGGACGGTGGGCGATGAATACTCCCCTGTGGCAATGGGTGGTGCGCAGCCGGATCGCCATCGCCAATGTCGGATTGATCGTGGTGCTGGTGCTGGGCTGCGGGTATATCGGCTCGAATGTGCTGCGGTTCAATCCGATTCCGCACACCTACAAGGTGACGGTGCTGCTGTCCACCTCGGGCGGACTGCTCTCGGGCAATGACGTCACCTTCCGCGGACTGCGGGTGGGCCGGGTCGATGAGATCAAGGTAGCGGGCGACGGTGTGGCCGCGGTCGCCGAGATCGATGACTCGGCACACATCCCCTCGGACGGTGTCGTCGCGGTCGGCCGACTGTCCGCCGCCGGTGAGCAGTATCTGGACTTCCGCCCCGACTCCGATTCCGGCCCTTACCTTTCCAATGGCGCGGTGGTGGATCGCACCCGCACCAAGACACCGGTGCAGATTCAGTCGGTACTGGCCAACCTCAGCGATTTCATCGGCGGCATGAACGCCGACCGGTTGAATGTGATCGTCGACGAACTCGACAAGGCGCTCGCCGGTGGACCGGATCGGTTGCGCAATATGGTTTCCGGGATCAGCCGGGCCATGTCCGGGCTCAATGATCTGCTCCCGCAGACCAAACAGCTGCTGGAGAATCTCAGCGTCATCGGGGCGACGACCTCGCACGCACAACCCGACCTGGGCACCATCACCTCCGCGGGCACCGCGCTGTTCCAGCAGCTGACCGCGGCCGATGCCGAGGTCCGGCATCTACTGCAAACCGGACCGGATCAGCTGGCCACCATCGGCGGATTCGTCTCCGAGACAAAGGATCCCATCACCAACCTGGTCACCAACTTCGTGGCCATCACCAAGGCCGCGAAACTGCGGGCCCCCGCGATCGCGGCGCTGTTCCCGGCCATCCGCGCGGGTTCGGAAGCCCTGGGCATTCCGGCGCACGATGGCAGCTATCACACGCTGGTGGATCCGTGGCCGCGTCCTTGGTGCGAGTACGACACCATCCCGGTGGTGCCGACCAATGCCCAAACCGACACGCGTACAAGGCTTTACAACTACTGCCTTACCAACAATCCGGCGTTGCAGGTGCGCGGCTCGGCCAATGCGCCGCGTCCCGATGTCGCCGACAACGGCGCGAGCGCGCCACCCGGTGTGACCGGTAACGAACTGTCCCAACCCGTCACTGGTCGATAGGAGAAAACTTATGAGCGGCAAGGAAATCGAGGACGACAAGCCCGACGAGGTCGTTGCGCAGGCACCCGCGGAATCGGCCACATCGGAGGAGAGCGCGGTCGTGTCGGTCGCCAAGCCCGCCGATCCGGAGGAGCCCGCGAAAGAACCGGTGGGCGAGACGAAGTCGCGCCTGCGCGCACTGTCCCTGCCTGCGGTGGGTCCCCGGGGACGCATCGCGCTACGGGCCGCCGCGGTGGTGGCGCTGGCGGCGTCCATCGGGTCGAGCGTGTTCTTCTTCCAGCGCAGCCAGCACGACAGCGATCTGCTCGCCGCGCAGGCCGATGCTCGCGCGGCGGCGTGCAAGTACGCTCCGGTGCTGGTCACCTATGACGCCAAGAACCTGGACGCGTACTTCAACGCGGTGCTCGCCGGTGCCACCGGCGAGTGGAAGACCCAATTCGACAACACCAGCAAGGATCTGCGCGATGTGCTCACGCAGGGCCAGGTGGTCGCCAAGGCCAATGAGGTGCAGTGCGCCATCCGCACCGGGGATCAGAATTCCGCCGAGGCCATCGTGGTGATCGGGCAGACCATCACCAGCCTGGGCACCCAGGGCAAGCCCGCGCCGGGGCAGCTGTCGATGGTGATGCGTCTCGAGCATTCGGGTGATCGCTGGCTGGTCAACAAGCTGAACTCGCCGCTGGTTCAGCCGCCGCAGTCGTGATGTGAAGCCGGGCAATGACTTCCGAGGAGGTGCGGGTGCATCGTCACCGCCCCAAGGATCGGCGCGCCCAGATCGCGGCGACCTCGGCCGCCGCGTTCGCCGAGCTCGGCTACCACCAGGTGAGCATCACCGATATCGGTGCGCGCCTGGGCATTACGTCTGCGGCGCTGTACCGGCACTACCCGAGCAAGTACGCGATCTTCGCCGCGGAATTGTTCCGGTTGGCCGAGGTGACGGTGGCGGCGGTGACCCTGCCGCCGCAGGCGCAGCAGTGGACGCCCCAGCGGCGGCTCGGGCACGCGCTCGAGGCCATTGTCGCCGGAACCATTGCCAATCGGCCGACGGTGGCGTTGGCGCGCAGGGAAGCTCGCTACCTGGACCCGCCCGATCGCGCCACCCTCGACGACCGGTTCGCCACGGCGACGGCGATGCTGTCGGAACTGGTCGCGGGTGTGCGCCCGGAGCTGTCGGCGCGCGAATGCGGGGTGCGCGTCATCGCAATGTTCAGCGCGGTCAGCAGCATCGGCGACCATCGGGTAGGGCTGTCGGCGAAATCGATTTCCGCACTGCTGGATTCGCTGTGCTGGGCGATAGTCGAGACGGATCTGCCCGAGCCGGAATCGATCTCGGATCGCCCGGGCACCGAGGTCGCGTCCCCGCTCAAGCATGAGCTCATGCTGCGGCAGGCGATTCACCTGTTCTATGAGCGCGGCTACGCCAACGTGAGCGTGGAAGACATTGTGCTGGCGGCGGATCTGCAATCGGCGTCGGCGCTGTATCGCTATTTTCGCAGTAAGGGCGATCTACTCACCACCGCGTTCCACCGCGTCACCGATCGGATGGTGGCGATCATCGGCCCGACCATCGCCGAATCCTCCTGTCCCGCGGAGGCATTGTCGAAGATCGTCACCTACTACGCCTCGGAGGCGCTCACCGAACGTGAACTCGCCTACGTGTACTACGCCGAGTCCGGACACCTGCCGGTCGACGAACGCACCCCGGTGCGCACGGTGCGCCGTCTGATCGTGGACCAGTGGGCGGCGCTGCTGATTGCCGCGCGACCCGAACTCTCCCCCGCCGAAGCGCACATCCTGGTGCACGCCGCATTGGGATTGGTGGTCGACTTCGGGCGCGTCTACGGCGACGATGAGAAGCTGTGCCCGCAGCGCTGGGTCATCTGGCTCATGCAGATCGCGCTGTTCTGGGAGTCACCCGCGCGATGGCATAAGTTACCCTGACTTCCGTAACGGAGCTGACGAATATCGTCCGTCAAGTGCCATTTGCTACACATATGTGAGTTTTCATTCAAATCCAGCCTGTTCCCGATAGAACGCCGAACAGCGCTGTTCGCTGCCGTAACATCGCGTCCATGTCAGCCGGTGCCAACCGAAAAGATCATGGGGCCGCGGCCGCCTCCGGACAGCCGCGCCCGGTGCGCCGCCGGCCCAAGAACCGGCGCGCGATGATCGCCGCCACCTCCGCCGAGGCGTTCAGCATGCTCGGCTATCACGGGGTGAGCATGGAGGAGATCGCCTCCCAGCTCGATATCAGTTCCACCGCGCTGTACCGGCACTACCCGAGTAAATACGCGCTCTTCCGCGAGGAGATGCTGCGCCTGAGCTCGGTATGCCTGCAGGCCGTCGCGCTGCCCGCCGGCGATTCGGATCTGCCGCCCGACGATCGGGTGCGCGTGATGATCGATTCGCTCATCGCGGCCTCGATCGCCCATCGCCGCAGCGCGGCACTGCTGCGCTGGCAGGGGCGCTATCTCACCGCCGAGGACCGCCGCGAGCTCGGTGCGGAACTGGCTGCCGCCGATCGGGGTATGCGGGCGTTGCTGGCCGAACTCCGCCCGGAGCTGAGCGAGGACTCCAATGCCGTTCTTTCGCAGTCGCTTTACAGCATCATCACCAGCATCGGCGATCATCATGTGACGCTTCCGGTGAAAGCCCTGAACCGCCGATTACACGCGGCGTGCGTGGCTGTGTCACACGGTGATCTACCCGGACCCGTACCGGTGCCCGAGCCCGAACCGGCGCCGGACCCTAGCACGCTTTTCACTCCGGATCTGTTGCTGCGCAAGTCAATCGAGTTATTCCACGAACGCGGTTACCCGAATGTGAGCGTCGAGGATATCGCCGAGGCGTCGGGCCTGCCCGCCCCGTCGGCGGTGTACCGGTACTACCGTAGCAAGGGCGATATCCTGACCGCTGCCTTCCGCCGCGCGGCCAAACTGGTTTCCGACGCGGTCGGCCCCGCCGTCGCGGCTTCCACCTCCCCCGAACAGGCCCTGACCACCCTGATCGAGCAGTACGTGGCGGGCTCGTTCAAGGAACGGGAGCTGACCTTCGTCTATTACGCGGAGATCGGCAATGTCGAACCCACCGAGCGCACGCTGCTGCGAAATGTGCAGCGGCTCAACGTGGAAGAGTGGGCGCGGCTGCTGGTCGCCGCGCGTCCCGAGCTCACCGCCGCCGAGGCGCGGCTGCTGGTGCATTCCGCGCTGGCGCTTGTGGTCGATCTGGGCCGCCGGTTCGGGTCGGCGCATCCGGCGTGCGCGCAGGTGCACGTCGCCTATCTCATGCGCACGGTCCTGTTCGGCTAGCGCTCGCCTCGTACGAGCCGATTCCCTTCGCGCACTTCATAATCGACCGGCCGAGAGCAGCGATTCGACGCCGGTCGGCAGGGTGCCCTCAGCTGCCGCGTCGATGAGGAAGCCTTCCAGCGTCGCGCGGAACGCGGTCGCGGCGTGCGTGGGGACGACATCCTTGCGATGCGCGAGCGCGACCGTTCGGTGCAGGCTCTGCCCACTTGTATTGTCGTGCAACGACAATGGGGTCCCGCGCAGACCGGGCCGCCCCGCCAGCACGGTACTGGGCACAACCGCCACCCCGAGACCCACCTCGACAAACCGCAGGACCGCGTCCATCTCCCCGCCCTCGACCGCGAAACGCGGTTCGAATCCGGCTTGGCGGCATGCCGCGATGGTGGCCTCACGCAGGTCGTAGCCCTGGCGGAACATCACCAGTGGCCGGTCTTTCAGGTCCGTTATCCGCATGCGAGACCGAGCGGGCAGCGAATCATCGCCCGCCTGCGAGGCCACCACCAGGTTGTCCCGCAGGATCGGGCTGGTGACCAGCGGAGTGTCCTCGGCCAGTGGCAGGATCACCAAGGCGAGATCGAGGTCGCCCTTGGTCAGATCCCGTACCAGGTCGCGAGCTCCGCTCTCCTCCACAATGAGTCGAATACCGGGATAGGCGTCGTGGAAGCGGCGCAGAATATCGGCCAGCAGTCCCGAGCAGAGTGATGGCGTGGCTCCCAGCCGGACCCGCCCGCGCCGCAATCCCGCGAGCTCCTGCACCTCGAGTCGTGCGGTATCCACATCGGCCAGAATGCGATTCGCCAATGGCAGCAGCGCCTCACCGGCCGGGGTCAGCGTGATATTGCCTCTGGCACGGCTGAACAGCGGTGCGCCCAGCTCGAGTTCGAGCACCCGGATCTGCTTGGACAGCGACGGCTGCGCGACGCCCAGCACCTCGGCCGCCCGAGTGAAATGCCTGGTCTGCGCCACCGCCAGGAAATACGACAATTGCTGCAACTGCACACTCGATAGCCTAGGACTACCGACTTCGGGTTTTCGATTCCAAGAGATAAGGATCATGCGACGCGTGTGAAAGCCCTCACGCCAATTTCCGCTACAGCGCGTAGTAATTGGCGTCGCAGCTTGGTTCATAGACTGCGGCCATGGAGATCAGAGCGGCGCGGACTTGGACCGCCTGAACTGCCCGGACGTACTTTTCGCTGGTGGCTATGGCAATACCGGCGCTCTACCGCTCGACGGTGGGCAAGAAGGCCGTAATGGCGGTGACGGGCGGCATTCTCGTGCTGTTCCTGATCGCCCACATGGCGGGGAATCTCAAAGTCTTTCTGGGGGCATCGGATTTCAATCATTACGCGGAATGGCTGCGCACGGTGGGCGAGCCACTGCTGCCGCACCGGTGGCTGCTCTCGGCCATGGAGGTCATGCTCGCCGCGAGTGTGATCCTGCATATGTGGTCGGCGGTCAGCCTCGCACGCACCGCTCGGCAGGCGCGGCCGGTCAAGTACGCGGCCAAGAAGAAGTCACATGCCAGCGGATACGCGGTGCACACCATGCGGTACGGCGGGGTGATCATCGTGTTGTTCCTGATCTGGCATCTGCTGGATCTGACCGCGGGCGCGGTGAATCCCGAGGGTGCTGATGCGACACCGTTCGCCAAGGTCGTCGCGGATTTCGAGCCGTCTCGGTGGTACATCACGGCGTTCTATGTCTCGGCGGTGATCCTGGTCGGCCTGCATCTGCGGCACGGAATCCGCAGTGCGTTCCAGACATTGGGGCTGGCGAGCAGTCGCAGCTACGCCGCATACGACCGGTTGGCCGCAGCGCTGTCGCTACTGCTGGTCGCGGGGTTTCTGGCGGTTCCGATCGCCGTCACGTTCGGATGGGTGAGGTAATCATGAGCGAGTTCTACGACATCGGCCCGGCGATCACCGACGGCGCCGTCCCGGCCGGTCCGATCGAGAATCGTTGGACCACACGTAAATTCGAGGCCAAGCTGGTCAATCCCGCGAACAAGCGGAAGAAGACGGTGATCATCATCGGCACCGGTCTCGCCGGTGGTTCGGCCGGTGCCACGCTCGGCGAACAGGGCTACCGCGTCATTCAGTTCTGCTTCCAGGACTCCCCGCGGCGCGCGCATTCCATTGCGGCGCAAGGCGGTATCAACGCGGCGAAGAACTATCGCAATGACGGCGACAGCGTGCACCGCCTGTTCTACGACACGGTCAAGGGCGGGGATTACCGGTCCCGGGAAGCGAATGTGCACCGGCTCGCGGAGATCTCCACGCAGATCATCGATCAGTGTGTGGCACAGGGGGTTCCGTTTGCGCGAGAGTACGGCGGGCTGCTGGACAACCGATCCTTCGGCGGCACACAGGTTTCGCGCACGTTCTACGCGCGCGGGCAGACCGGACAGCAGTTGCTGCTGGGCGCGTATCAGGCGCTGCTGCGGCAGGTCGAGCTCGGCACGGTGGAATTGCATGCGCGGCACGAGATGCTGGATCTGATCATGGCCGACGGGGTGGCGCGCGGGGTGGTGGTGCGGGACCTGATCAGCGGAGAGATCAAGTCCTACACCGCCGATGCGGTCGTGCTGGCCTCGGGCGGCTACAGCAATGTGTATTTCCTGTCGACCAATGCGATGGGCTCGAATGTGACCGCGAGCTGGCGGGCGCATAAGCACGGGGCGTATTTCGCGAATCCCTGCTTCACCCAGATCCATCCGACCTGCATTCCGGTGTCGGGCGATCATCAATCCAAGCTGACCCTGATGTCGGAGTCGCTGCGCAACGACGGCCGGGTGTGGGTACCGGTGCGAGCCGGGGATCAACGCACACCCGGTGATATCCCCGAGGCTGAGCGTGATTACTACCTGGAGCGGATCTATCCGGCGTTCGGCAATCTGGTGCCACGCGATATCGCCTCGCGGGCGGCGAAGAACGTCTGTGATGAGGGGCGCGGGGTCGGGCCGGGCGGACTCGGGGTCTACCTCGACTTCGCCGATGCGATCGAGCGGCTCGGGCTGGAGGCGGTAAAAGCCAAGTACGGCAACCTCTTCACGATGTACGAGCGGATCACGGGTGAGAATCCGTATGAGATGCCCATGCGGATCTACCCGGCGGTGCATTACACGATGGGCGGGCTCTGGGTCGATTACGACCTGCGCTCGAATATCCCGGGACTGTTCGTGATCGGTGAGGCCAACTTCTCCGATCACGGGGCGAATCGGCTCGGCGCGTCCGCGCTCATGCAGGGGTTGGCCGATGGGTATTTCGTGCTGCCGACCGCGATCGGGGACTATCTCGCGCGCGGGCCCGTCGGGGAGGTCGACGAGGCGGCTATCAGCAAGGCCGAGAACAGGGTTCGCGCGATGGTCGACACGCTGCTCTCGATCAAGGGTGATCGCACGGTCGACTCCTTTCACCGCGAGCTCGGGCACATCATGTGGGAGCACTGCGGTATGGAGCGGACCGAGGAGGGTCTGCGCAAGGCGCTCGGACTCATTCCCGCGCTGCGGGCGGAGTTCTGGCAGCGGGTCAATGTCCCAGGTTCGGGCGATGACCTCAACCAATCACTCGAACGCGCGGGGCGAGTCGCCGACTTCCTGGAATTGGCCGAACTCATGGTGATCGACGCACTGCATCGCACCGAATCCGCGGGCGGGCACTTCCGCGCCGAATCCCAGACCGAGGACGGTGAAGCTCGCCGCGATGACGAGCGATTCTCCTATGTCGCGGCATGGGAATGGGGCGGCGACAACGCACCGCCGACCCTGCACCGCGAGGCACTCGAATTCGACTACGTGCACCCGACCACCCGCTCCTACAAGTAGACAGGACCAGCCACATGAAGCTGACATTGCGCATCTGGCGGCAACGCGGCCCCCGCGACAAGGGCCGCCTGGTCGACTACCCGGTCGAAATCTCCTCCGACGCTTCATTTCTGGAGACCTTGGACGTGCTCAACGAGCACCTCACCGCCGAGGGCGAGGAACCCATAGTCTTCGACCACGATTGCCGCGAAGGCATCTGCGGCATGTGCTCGCTCGTCATCGACGGCACCCCGCACGGCCCTGAAAAAGCAACCACCACATGCCAACTCCACATGCGTAAGTTCTCCGACGGCGAGACCATCACGGTGGAACCCTGGCGCGCCAAGGCTTTTCCGGTCGTCAAGGACCTGGTCGTGGACCGCTCGGCCTTCGACAAGATCATCGAAGCAGGCGGTTACATCACCGCCCCCACCGGCACCGCCCCCGAAGCCCACGCCGTACCGGTCCCGAAACCGGACGCCGACTATGCATTTCAGGCCGCGGAGTGCATCGGCTGCGGTGCGTGCGTGGCGGCCTGTCCCAACGGTTCGGGCATGTTGTTCACCGCGGCCAAGATCACTCACCTCGGTCTACTCCCCCAAGGCCAGCCCGAACGCTACTCCCGCGTGGTCGACATGCTCGAAACCCACGACGACCTGGGCTTCGGCGGCTGCACCAACACCGGCGAATGCACCCTCGCCTGCCCGAAGGAAATCCCCCAGGACGTCATCGGCCGCCTCAACAAGGATCTGCTCCGAGCAACCTTGAAGGGCCGCTGACACCACTGCCGCGCGGTGACTCGGCCCGAGCTATTGCCGCACCACACAACGGAATCCGAGGTGCCCGGTCGCGGTGTCCTCGGTTTGCCCCTGGCGGGCAGCGGGACGATAGCGCAGACAGTAATTGGGCGCGCACAGATAGGAGCCGCCCTTGACGACTCGACGCGGGAAGCGTTCACCGGGTTCGACGATCGCGGCCGGATGCCGTGGGGCGCAGCACGCGGAAGTGGGATTGTGCGCGGCGAACAGATCGGTCGTCCACTCCCAGACATTGCCGGTCATATCGAACAGGCGATAACCGTTGGGCGGGTATGTGCCGACAGCGGTGGTACCGGGTTGGTCGGACTGCCCCCGGCCGGGCAGGAACTGCCAGGGGAATTCGCCGATCCAGGTGTTCGCCATACGCCGGGATTTGGGCGCGAAGTCGTCTCCCCAACTGTAGACGGCGTTGTCGAGTCCACCGCGGGCGGCGAATTCCCATTCGGCTTCGGTGGGAAGCGCTTTCCCGGCCCATGCGGCATAGGCGGTCGCGTCCTCGAAACTGACCTGGGTGACCGGATGCCGCTCGCGGCCATCGAGTGTGCTGCCCGGACCTCGAGGATGTCGCCAATCGGCACCCGGCACATACGCCCACCACCGCCGCCAGTCGTTCAGATCGACCGGCCCGCTGGCGCGCTGGAAGACCAGCGCGCCCGGCACCAGTTCCGCCGGATCCGCACCGGCAAAGTCAGCGGGATCCAACGGACGTTCAGCCACCGTGCGATAGCCGGTGTCCTTGACGAAACGGCGGAACTCGGCATTGGTGACCGGGTGGGTATCGATCCAGAACGCATCAACGCGCTTTCGATGAACGGGCCGCTCCTCCGGAAAGAACTCGTCCGAGCCCATATCAAATTCGCCACCGGGCACCTCGACCATATTGCGGAGTACCTGACGGGCAACACTGTTCGTCATCGCATCCCTTCGGTGGCACAGGCACTCGCCCCTTCGATGGCACCAGAACAACCTACGTCGCCCTGACCACGCCTCGCGGACACCACCGCCGGGTGTCGCCCCCACACCCCGACTCAGTCCCCCGTTTTGTCATCGACTCCATTCAGCCATGCTGCCGTTAGATCGCAGCGGTCCTGGCTGGGCGGGGTGAGGCCGTACGCGGGAGGGGTTCGGTGGAGGGGGTGGGTTCCGGGTTTCTCGTGGTGACGCGAATTCCGGCCGTATTCAGTTGGGGGTGTAGGGAATTCAGGGTGAGGAGTTCTTCGGGGTTGAAGCAGCCGGGTGGGGAGGTTTGCAGGAGGGTGTTGCCGAAGATCAGGGCGGCTTGGGCGGCGTGTTGGTAGCCGCCTGCGCATTCGACTGTGCGGATGTCGAGGGGTGTGCCCTGTCGGCTGGTTGCGATCCAGTGCAGGATCGGTTCGGTGGTGGGGTGGGGCGGGATGGAGTGTCGTCCGAGGTGGAAGGGGGCTTCGGGGATGTCCGGGAGGAGGCCGAGGGGGTTGAGGGCGATTACCAGGCGATGTAGGTGGGGGCGGTCGAGGTAGGCGTAGGTGCGGATGGTGCGGCCGCCCGCGGTGTCCAGGAGCCAGGCTCGGTCTCGTTCGGCGAAGCCGAAGCATTTCTTTGTGCCTATCGGGTTCGGGAGGGTGACCGTGCGGGTGTCGTGGCGGGGGGAGCGTTTGTTGTAGACGCCGTGCTGGCCGATGGTGGTGAGGTTCTCGTGTACGAAGTGCACGGCTGCCCGGCCGGCCATACCGCTCGCCGGTAGGCACATCACGAAGTCGATGGTGTCCGACTCCGGGTGGCGCGCAAGCATATCGGCGATGACCAGGTTGGTCACCCCCGGCGCCAATCCTGCGTTGAGGAGCACCGTGCCGCGAGAAGTGCTCTGGGCGGCCCGAATTCGGAGTCTGCGGGCCGAGTTCACCGGGACCGTGGCCATATTGAGAATGCGGTGACCGTGTTCGAGGGCCCATTGTTCGGCGCGCAGGTCCTCGTCGGCGACCGTATTGACGGTGAGGTCGGCGCGCGCGAGGGCCGGGCCGATGGTTTCGGGTCGGGACACGTCGACGGAGACCGAATCCGGGTCGCCTCGGTATCTGCGCGTCCCACGCAGCACGTGCCATCCGGCGCGGGCGTATGCGGCGGTGACGGTGGAGCCCAGGACTCCGTCAGCGCCGATCACCAGCACAGTTCGACTGTTCATCGCGTTTCCCCTATCCCTCGGGTCCGGAGGGCTCCGGACCGTCTCCACGCCGGTGACCGACTGTAAGTCGCAGACCGACTCCGAGTCTGTTCAGTATGATTACCAACCGTGAGTGAGGTCAAGGGCGGCAGCCGCCGCGATATGTACGCCGCGCTGACCAGGACCGCGATCCTCGACGCGGCCCGCAAGCTCTTCGTGGAGCGCGGATTCGACACGACCTCGGTCGATGACATCGCGCGCGAATCCCAGCTGAGCAAGGGCGCGGTCTATCACCACTTCCAGGACAAACAACAGGTCTTCGCCGAGGTGTATCTCGAGGCCGAGCGGATCGTCATGCTCGAGGTCGCCAAGGCCGCCGCCGCGCCCGACCTCTCCCCCTGGGATCGAGCCGAGGCCGCCGCGCAGCAGGCGATCTCCTGCTATGCCGCCGATCCGGACACCCGCGCACTGTTGCGGCAGGCCACCAGCGTGCTCGGCTCCGAGCGCACCCGCGAGCTGGACGCCACCGTCGCCATGCCGTTGATCGAGGGCATGCTGGCCGAACTCTCCCGGGTCGGCGAATTGCGTCCGGTGAATACCGATGTCGCCGCGCAGCTGGTCTTCCGGCTATTGGCCGAGGCGTCGATGACGGTGGCCCTGGCCGAACATCCCGAACAGCTCACCGAGGACGTCGAACTCGTCACGTTCACCATGCTCAGGGGATTGCGCGCACAACCGAAGTCCTAGTTTGTGATTCGGACATTTCCATTGATACCGTTCGGCCGATCGGCGACACTATTGCCGAATCAGGCTGGAACGGAAGGACATACGCTTTGAACAGGGTCATCACCCTCGCCCTGGCCGGTATCGCGCTCACCGGTTTCGCCGCCGGCGCCGCGCAGGCCCGCACCATCGACGGCGGGACCTTCCCGACCCGCGCGGCCTGCGAGTACGCCGGCAAGACGCAGGTGCGCGGCGAGGTTCTCGGCTTCCGGTGCAGCGCCACGTCACCGAATTCGTCGACCGGGGATTACTACTACGCGCTCTACCTGGAAACCCGAGATGCCAACCGCCCCTGCCAGACCGGCGGCACCGGTTCGGCGGCGGCCTCGTCCGAAGCGTTCTGCCTGTTCCAGCGCCGCTGAGCTGACATCCCGAAAACCTCACTTCCGCAACGGAAGTGAGGTTACGGGTGGTCGAGGCGAATCCGCGCGACCAGTGAACGATGGTCCGCGCCCGGCAGATTCACCGTCTCGACGGCGACCGCGCTCCCCCGCGCGATGAGAATATGGTCGATCCCGACCAGCGCCGGGAATCGTTTATCGGTGGGATAGGTGACCAGGTGTCCCGCGCCCGCCTGTTCTGTGGCATCGCTGAAACGCTCCGACAGCAGCGCGCGGAACTGCGCGTGATCGTAGGTCGCGTTGAAGTCACCGGCCGCGATCACCGGCCGATCCGCAGGCGCCTGCGCGAGAATCGCACGCAGCCTGGACAATTCGTCCGCCCACACCCGAGTCCCGTAGACCGGCGGCACCGGATGGAACGCGTAGATCGACACCGGCCCCGCGCCAGGGATAGTCGCGGTCGCCGAGAGCTGATTCAGCACGAACCCGTCGTACTCGACGGTGTCCGACAGTGGATATCGACTCCAGATACCGGTCCCGGTCGCGGTCCTACCGGGCGAGATGTACCGGTACGGCAATACCTCGTCGAGCCCGGCCCGACCCAGTCCCGCCACCGCGGCCGGTGTGAGCTCATTGACGGTGAGCACAGCGACGTTTCGCGACCGAACCCGCTCGACGACCGCAGCTGGATCGGCGCCGTCGAATAGCAGGTTCGATTGCATCACCATCACCTCGGGCCCATTCGCCCCGCCTGAATTCCCGAGGTACAGCGGGGCCTGCGTCCACACCGCACCGGCCACGACGACACCTGCCAGGCCCGCGCCGATCCAGCGTCGCGTGGCCGCGAATGCCACGGTTCCCACCAGCGCGGCACCCATCAGATACGGCGCACCCGACGCCGCCAAAACCAGGACCTCTGCCTCTGACCGGCTGAAATGCAGCCCGATTCCGGCAACTCCCGTCAGCGTCGCGGCCCATCCGACTACGCCCGCGCTGATCCCCACCCACTTCGACACCACCGCACCAGACAATCACACGCGGACGTGACCGACTATTGACATGTGAGCGACTCGAAGTATGGTTCAGACTCAGAGTATGTGAATTATTCGATCGCGCTGAGGAAAACCCATGCGACCTGCGTCCACCGCTCTTCCACTCCTGGCCTGCGCCACCGTGCTTCTCACCGGTTGCGGGGGTCAGGACAACACACCGGCGAAGGCAACCGTTACCACCGCCGTCGACTGCACCCAGCACGGCAAATACCCCCGGTCCCCCACCGTCGACCTGCTCAATGGCCTGTTGACCAAGGGCCTGGACCCGAACATCCCCACTGCCGACAAGGTCGACCTGATTCAAGGCGCGGCCGGAGATCCCGGACTCTTCAACCGCATGCTGCCAGCACTACAGCAGGCGAACTTCTCGGTCGTCATCGACAACGTCACCGACTACTGCAACGGCACCGCCAATGCCGATGCCACGCTGAGCTTTTCGGGCCAGACCAGCCCCGCCCAGGTGCCGATCGTCGCCGAAGACGGTCGCTGGAAACTCGAACGCACCTGGGCGTGCGGCCTGGCGGCCAGCCTGCAGCAGACCTCGCCAATCTGCACCTGATCTGCCCGGCGGCGGATTCCGCTGCCCCGCAACGATATACAACAGCTGACCTCACGGGGAAGAGGGCACGACACATGTTCCTGACACGATTGGCCGATATCGCACGGCGATCACCACGCCGCATCGTCGCCGCGGCAGTGCTGTTCCTGGTACTCGCCGGTGTGTACGCCGCACCCGCCACCTGGAAACTGGCGGCCGGAGGCTTCTTCAATGAACCAGGGGCCGAATCAACCAGGGCCGAGCAGGTTTTGGAGGGGATCTTCTCGGCCGGCGGCGAACCGATCGTTCTGGCGGTGAGCAGCGACGCGGGTGCGGACAGCCCCGCGGCAGCCGCTCGCGGCAACGCGATTCTCACCGCATTGCGAGCCTCATCCTATGTCCGGCAACCGATTTCGTATTGGACGACACCCACTCAACTGAGCGGATCATTGCTGAGCCAAGACCACCGCACGGCCCTGGTCGCCGCTCAAATCATCGGCGATGACGTGGACGCACCCGTGCGCGCCCGCGAGTTGGTCGAACCCCTGCTCGGTACCCGAGACGGCGTGACCGTCACCGCGGGTGGGCAGGCCATGGTTTTCAGCCAAATGCAGAAGCAGACCCACAGTGACCTGCTGCTGCTCGAAACCATCGCGATACCGCTGACTTTCCTTGCCCTGGTGTGGATTTTCGGCAGCGCGGTGGCGTCTGTCATCCCGTTGCTGGTGGCGTTCTTCGCCATCGCCGGAACTACCGCGACGCTGTGGGCGCTGCACTGGTTCACCGGCGTCTCGAGTTTCGCCATCAACGTCGCCACCGCATGCGGGCTCGCGATGGCGGTGGATTACACGCTGCTCATGGTCAGCCGATATCGCGAGGAGATCGGAACCGGCAGATCACCGCACCGGGCATTGTCGATCACCATGCAGACCGCCGGACGCACCGTGACCTTCTCGGCGCTGATCATGGGGTCGGTGTTCCTGGTGTTGACGGTGTTCCCGCAATACATGTTGCGGTCCATGGGGTTCGGCGGCGCGATCGCGATCGGATTCGCGCTGATCGGCGCGCTGCTGATCGCACCCGCGCTACTCGTGCTGCTGGGCTCCCGGCTGGACGCCTTCGACCTGCGCACGCCGGTGCGCCGATGGTTGCGCAGGCCGCCAACCAGATTCGTGCCTCCGGAGCAGCGGTTCTGGTATCGCGCAGCACATTTCGCAACGCGGCGGCCGATCGCGGTGGTTCTCGTCATCGGTGGTGTGCTGACGGTGATGGCCGCACCGCTGGCGGGCATCACACTGGGATTCCCTGATGACCGCGCGCTGCAACCCTCGACGTCCGTGCGGCAGACCGGCGATATGTTGCGCGCGGACTTCCCGCAGCAGAATCTCGCCGGACAGGTCGTCATTGTGATCCCCGACGGCATCACCGCACCGGGCGATGTCACGCGATATGCCGCCGCACTATCCGATGTCGACGGCGTGATCACGGTCGCGAGCCCCAACGGTATTTACGCCCAGGGGCGTTCGATCGGACCCGCGACGCTCGGCGCCGCGCTCAAAGGTCATGCGGCTTATCTGACCGTCTCCACCAACCGAGACCCGTTCAGCGACAGCGGAAAACGCCAACTCGCCGAATTGAAGCGGGTCACCCCGCCCGCGCCGACTCTGTTCACCGGACTCGCTCAGCGCGATATCGACAACACGCGCGGGGTCACCAGCAAGATCCCCGTGGTGTTGCTCCTGGTCGCGGTGATCACCCTGATCCTGATGTTCGCCATGACCGGCAGTGTCGTCCTGCCGATCAAAGCCTTTCTGCTGAACCTGCTTTCGCTCGGCGCGGGACTCGGCGCGCTGGTGTGGATCTTCCAGGACGGGCACCTGGGCGCATTGGGCACGACCGCCACCGGCGCGGTCAACCCGATCAACCCGCCGTTCCTGGCCTGCGTCGCCTACGCATTGGCCGTGGACTACGAACTGTTCGTACTCGCCCGCATCAGAGAGGAATGGCTCGCCTCGCCACGCACCGCCGCCGATAACGAACGCTCGGTGGCGCTCGGCATGGCTCATACCGGCCGACTGGTCACGGCGGCGGCGACAATCATGATCATCGTCTTCGCCGCCATGTGCGCGGGCCAGGTCTCGTTCATGCGCGCGTTGGGTTTCGGCCTGGCCATCGGGGTTCTCGTCGACGCCTTCCTGATTCGTACCCTCCTGGTCCCGGCCTTCATGACCCTGCTCGGCCGCGCCAATTGGTGGGCGCCGCGTCCCCTGGCCCGCTGGCAACGTCGATTCGGTCTCGGTGAATCGACCGCGACGGCTCAGTCGGCGGCCAATTCGGCTGCCACGACGGCGGCGACCTCGTCCTCATCCGCCTCGGTGTGATCGAGGTAGAAACCACCGCTTCGCTTGCCGCCGTCCGTGCGGGCCTGCCACGTCACCTCGACTCCGTCCTCGCCGGTGAGGAAGCTGATCTCCACTGCGGTCAGCGCGGGCAACCGCGCTGACTCGGCGAACTCGATCACCTGGTGAAATGGCAGGTCCTGCTGCATACCCCGCAGCCAGCCCGGCTCGATCCGCGTAGCTCTGACGTCGAAACCCAAGCCGGACAACGATGCCAGGACCGCCGCTTGAGCCGGTACCGGATCGACCCGGACCGCCCGCTGGGCGCCGCGGGAGTGCCCGTCGATCTCGATACCCGCATCGACCAGCGCCCCGGCATTGCCGGGGCCGACGGACAGCGGGGCCTCGAACGGCACCGCCAGCGCGAACTCCCACTCGCGCGCCGTATTCGGCACCAAGTATTGGAAGGCAAGGACCAGTTCGTCAGCGGGTTGGTCGCCGGTCCCCTGCATCAGCAATCGTGCGACCCATCGTTCCGCCTCGTATGGTGGCGGGCTATCCGGCCACCGGACCATTCCGGCAAGAGCCTCCCCAGGCCGGATTGTCGAGCCGCGCAACACAATCTCGGGAGTTGTACCGGCCATCGGCGAACTTTCGGACATACCGGACAGTCTCGCAAACCCTCGGCTCCCGATGGTCACGCCGGTGGCGCGGGAATTTCGTCGGCATTACCTGGTTACAGTGGGACGCTTTCGATCGACCGCTAGACAAGGATTTACGTTGACCGAACCTCTGCACGAGGCGCATGACCGGGCCAGTTGGGCTGAATTGTTCTTCGATCTGGTGCTGGTATTCGCGGTGACCCAGGCGGCGCATCTGCCCGTCGGACATCCGAATTGGGGCGCGGTGGGGCAGGCGGTATTGCTGCTGGCCGTGATGTGGTGGTCATGGGTGGGCGTCACGCTCGCGGTGCACGGGGTGGAGGACACCGATCGGCAGCGGTTCTTCCTGTTCGTGGCCGGACTGTGCATGTTCGTCATGGCGATCACCGCGCCGCACGCGTTCACCGGGCGCGCCACACCGCTGATCTTCGCGGGCGCACATCTGGTGCTGCGACTGCTGCTGTGGAACGCGATGCGCCGTAAGAAGGCGTTCGAGACCTGGCTGAACCCGTACTCGGTGACGCTGGTCAGCTCGGTATTGCTGGTCATCGCGGCATTCGTGCCGAGCGGCGGTGCGCGCGACGGAATCTGGATCGCCGCGGTGCTGCTGGCCTTCGCCAGTCCGGCCGTGCGGTCGCGAACGCTGCAGGGGATGCAGTTCGGCGCGACCCATCTGCCCGAGCGGTTCGCGCTGTTCGTGATCATCGCGCTCGGCGAATCGGTTGCCTCGGTGGGCAATGGGGCAGCGGAGTCGCATCTGGGAGTGTCCGCCTGGATCGCCATCGCGCTGACCTTCGCGCTCGGCTGCGGACTCTGGTGGCTGTACTTCGCGTACGGATTCGCCGCCATCGAACACTCGCTGCGCACCAACGCGATTCGCGCGACCGTGGTTCGCGATGTGCTCAGCTACGGGCACATGCTGCTGGTGGTCGGCCTGGTGCTGGTCTCGGTGGGTGCGCGTGCGGTGGTCGAACATCCCACCGAGATCGCGCACGGAGTCAACGGGCACCTGCTCGCGCTCGGGGCCGCGCTATTCGTGCTCGGCTTCTGCTTCACCCGCTGGCGGATGTTCGGCGCTCCGACGGTCGGGCGGACGGTCACCGCGCTGGGATTGTTCGTCGTCGCCGCGGTGGGGGCGCTGTTGCCCGGCATCGTGACGCTGATCATCGTCACCGCCGCGATCGCCGCATTGAACGGTTATGAGCACTGGGTGGTATCGACGAATCGCCCCCTGGCGCTGGTTCGCCTGCCTGCGCGCTCCTGATCCGAGAACCCGACTGTGCCACAAGCTATTACGTGTCACAAAGCCGGGCTCTGCATGTGCAGGTGTACTTGCAGCAGGCTAGGCTCGGCAGGGGAATCGGCAGGGTTCCCTTTGGGGGTGGTGATGGAAATCGGCTATGCCACTGCGGGATTCGGCGGCGAATCCCGCCGGATCGGGATCGCTGACGTCATCCGGTCATACGGGATCGACAGCGTGCGGGGGCGGATCGCTGAGCTGCGTAGTGCTGGAATGAACTACGCCGCAACGGCTATCGAGCGTGAGCTCGAAGCCGGTCAATGGGCCGGAACCGCAATACCTGTACGGGTGTGCCAGATGAAGTGAAAGCCCCACTTTTGGTGGCTGGGGGATTGCCGAACCGAGCGATATGGTTCGGCCGTACCAGTCGAGGGGATTTCATGAGCTACTTGTTCGGGCCGCGAGGTGCGGATTCCGCCGTCACCGTGACGTTCGGCTCGCGCGGGTGACACTGACCGCATCGGCCGCGACGACGAGCGCGGCCGCTGACGAAATCGAGCAGGAGCGGGAACCCACGCCGATCACCCGACGGCTCGCTCACACGGTTCTCGTAAGCGGAATTCTGCTCACCTCAGGGGCTTTCGCCTTCGGGGCCTGGGATCGCCGCTGGATCGCCGACGACGGATTGACCGTGCTGCGTACGGTGCGAAATCTGCTGGCGGGCAACGGGCCCGTCTTCAACGCGGGCGAGCGCGTCGAGGTCAACACCAGTACGGCATGGACCTATCTCATCTGGTTCTTCAGCTGGCTGACCGAAGCGCGGCTCGAGTACGTGGTGCTCGGCATCGCACTGACGCTCTCGGTCACCGCCGTCGTCTTCGCCATGGCGGGGACGGCACAACTGTGGGGTACTGGCGGCCAATTGCTGCTTCCGGCAGGAGCTCTCGTCTATATCGCGTTACCACCGGCGCGGGACTACGCCACCTCGGGACTCGAATCCAGCCTCGTCATCTGCTGGCTCGCGGTGCTGTGGTGGTGGATGATCCGCTGGAGTCGCGCCCAGACCATTGGCCGTGCCGACGTATTCGGACTGTGTTTCTTCGCGGGGCTGGCGCCGCTGATCCGGCCGGAGATGGCCATGATCGGAATTCCCGCGCTGCTCATGATCGTATGTGCGCTGATGCCAGGTATCAGCTTGCGCCCGTGGATATTCCGGCTGTCATGTGTCGTGTTCGCAGGTCTGGTCCCGGTCAGCTATCAGATCTGGCGAATGGGCTATTACGGTCTGCCTTACCCGAACACCGCCGTCGCCAAGGACGCCAGCGGCGCGAAATGGCGGCAGGGACTGACTTATCTGTGGAATCTGATCGGGCCGTATTGGCTGTGGGTCCCCCTGGTCATACTGGCCCTTTCGGCTCTTGCGACGGTGCGGTCGCGTGGGTTGGGTCATAGGGTTTGGTTGATCAACGGCTCGAAATCCACTCCGCGCCAGCGTATTCGCCTATTGAGGATGTGGCTGCGAACTCCGTCGGCAGTCGTGGTCTTGATGCTCGGCGCCGCCGCATTGCTGACGGTCTACCAAACTCGGGTGGGCGGCGACTTCATGCACGGTCGCATGCTGCTGCCGCCGTTGTTCTGCGTACTGCTGCCCGTCATGGTCATGCCAGTGAACATTGCTGCCGCGCAGATGAATCCACGTGCGACAGTCCTTCGTCTCGCATCCATTGCCGCGGTCGCGGGCTGGGCTCTGCACGCCGCCAACGTCATTGCCATCACCACTCCCAACGGGATCACCCCCACCGGAATCGCCGACGAACGGCACTACTACATCCAAAGCACCGGTCACGCCCACCCGATCCGCGCCGAGGACTACCTGGACTACCCTCGGCTCCGGCCCATGATCGTCGACCTCGCGGCCAATCCCGCCGGTGGCTTGCTCATCAACACACCGTCATTCACCACCTGGTACGTCGTCCCGCCCCACTCCCCCAACGTGGCGTCTTCGCACACCGTTTTCTACGTCAACCTCGGCATGATCAGCATGAACATGCCCCTGGCTGTCCGAGTCCTGGATCCCGTCGGCCTGGCGTATCCCTTGGCGGCGCACACCTTCCGCTTCCCCAATGCCCGCATCGGGCACGACAAGAACCTCGACTCCGACTGGGCCGTAGTCGATTCCGATATGGCCACCCGCCACCCCCGCCTACCCCTGTACCTCGACGAAGGCTGGGTGGCCCGCATCGGCACGGCACTGACCTGCCCGCAGACCCGGGACCTCCTGGACTCCGCGCGGGCACCCTTGACCTCAGACCGCTTCCTGCGCAACATCACACACTCACTGGGTTACGCCAGATACCGCATCGATCGTGTTCCCGAACAGGAACTGGATCGCTGCCAGTGGTGAGATCGCTTGACCGCGGGGGTCATAGACGACGGGTGCGCAGCACACCGGTCATCAATGGAAGGGTGAACTCACCGGCGGCTGTCGCGGGATCGCTCGTCAGGAAAGCCCGAGCGCGCCCGAGCAGGGCTTCCCGCTCCTGATCCGGCATGACCAATACCCCCGCACGAGTGCCGAGGGTCGCGACAAGCGATTCGGCGGTACGCAGCTGCCCATGCGCGAATTCGGCTTGCTCGGCTGATCCGAACCGGCCGAGCCCACCGGCACCGGGAAGATGCAGAGCCGCCGTGGCTCCACGCCAGCTACTCACCGTATCCCGCACCCCGATCGCCGCACTTCCGGCGACCCGCGCCAACCCGGCGACCCACTCAACGCTGTCATCCATGACATTCCACAACCCGGCCAAGACACCGCCGGGTGCCAGCACCCTGGCTATCTCCACCCCCGCGACATCCATCTCGAACCAGTGCAGCGCATTACCGGCCAGCACGGCATCAACCGAACCATCCGGTAGCGGAATCCCCTCGGCACTCCCCTGCAACGCCCGAATCCCCGGCAACTCCCGCCGCAATTCACTCAACATCGCCGAATAAGGCTCAACCGCAACAACATCGACGCCCATGGCAATCAATGTCCCAGCCAGCTTCCCCGTCCCCGCCCCGAGATCGAGCACTCGCGGACCGGGCGCACCCGCCAGCGCCCAGCTCACCGCAGCGGGCGCATAGTCCGGCCGATGCGCGGCATAGTCAGCCGCAGCAGTACCGAACGATGAAGCCAGAACGTCCCGCCCACCCTGTTCCATGCGCCCACCCTACCCACGCCCGGAACCGCGCCACGCCGCGAATACCGTTCCTTCAGAACATAACTCAGTTGAACTGGGCATCCGAATGCCGAGCCACATGAACCTCACCGACGGTATCGTCCACGACCGGCATATCCCCGTGTGCACTCCAGTACCGCACGGGCGTCGTGGCGGATTGCCTGGTCGGGGTGTCGTACAGCGGTGATGCCCGCATAGAGGCGGACCGGACCGTCGTGGCGCAGCCACCAGACCAGACCGCCTGTCGTGCTCACAACGCCAGCTGCGGTAAGGATGTGCTCGATCATGTTCAGCTTGTATGCGTACGAATCCAGTGTCCACCGATTCCGGCTGGAATCGGACGTGCTGTGTTGTTGATGGATTCGGGGTGGGGTGTTCCCCGCGGACTACGCATATAACGAAGGTGTCCGGTTGCCATCGGATATCCCATGAGCGAGCGGGCCGGTCATCCCGCAACAGTGAAGGAGCGCCCGAGTGACTGTCGAAGGCAGAGACTCCGAAGACGTGTTCCCCGAAGGAGACCCTCAATTCGAAACGTATGCCACCCGCGTTGATAGGACAGCGTCTCCGAATCGCAGGTATCTCGTGACTGGGCGCGGAAGGAGCGACGCAACGACATTGCAGCTGGAAGGCATCAGTGACGCCGAGCTCGACATGCTCACCACTGTTGTTTTCGAGCGCGCGTGCGGCGTCAACCGATTGGCCGGGGACGCTGCGCTCTTCGCCACTCTGAAGGAGTCCGGATTCGCCGGGCCAGCCTGGGGGAAGTTCAGGCATGCACTCATCGAGTACGCCATCGGGGTCCTCGATGCTTGGATGCGTTCGGGGCATTTGCCCGAGATGTTCCGGCTCAACGAGGTCTGGTCGGTTCCTTCCCAGCGAGAGTCGGAGCGAATCGTCTACGACGCGGAATTCCGCACCTCGCTCTTGGACACCGCGGTCATGGACGCGCTCTACAGCTTTCGACGCCGCGCGCTCGACGGTACCGGGTGGCGCGCCGACGGCGGAGCCACCCTCACCACGTACTTCATCGTCGCCTGCCTGCACGCGGTATCGAACGAGTTGGCCAAACACCGGCGTATGGAGGAACGAAAGCACAAAGCTCATAAGGCCGCTCTGCGCCAGGAGTCCGATCGGCCCCGCCAGGACCACCATGTCGCCGATCCGAGCCAAGAAGCGATCGATAACGTGATCCTGCAGCAGTACCTCTCCGAGTTGTCACCGAGGGACCGAAACATCGTGTGGGGCAAAGCAAACGGGTACTCGAACCGTGAAATCGCCGAAATTTACGGCGAGAGATCGGTTCGCGCCGTGGAGCACCGTTGGTCGACCTTGACCAAAAGTGTGGACTGGATCGGCCGACTTGCTGGGAAGGAGTGAAATGACCAACCACAATCTCGAGCCGAACACTACAGATCAGCAGGTGAACGGAATTCCCACTGACGACATCGATACGCTGATCTCACGGTCCTCGCTCGGAAGCGCGGGCGCACGCGCGGTTCGTGCACACGTAACGCCCGGGCGAATCGATACCTTGATCTCGAGGCGACTCACCAGGCAGATGTACTCCGAGACGTCGACCATCGACCGCCGTGGCCCCGGAAACGACGAACACCCAAGCGATCGCGAGCCCACAGCGTGGATCTCCACCGAGAACGGCGGCTCTCGGTAGCGCGCGTTGACTGCGAAGTGTTCCAACCTATGGCCGCGTCCTGCCGTGCGGCTCCGGCAAGCTTGGCACGAAAGGCGCCGAGCTCGGCAACGGGCGGCGTTGTCGGTGATCCAGTCCATCGTTCGCACCGAATCGATCAGCCGGGTGATGGGCAGGATGCGGCGAACCCCAGGCCGATCACCACAATCCCACTGAGCACCAACAGAATTCCGATCCACCGAACACGCATCCACCGACCGAGCGGATACAACGGCGCCCAAAATTGCGACATCGAGCGCGGTAGGGCCGCTTGTGACCGCTCAGTCGCGCGCGACGGTTCGACCTGACAGATCCAGCTGGAACGGCGCGCCATCCACATCGGGCTCCCACCCCCGCGCCAACGCCTCCCTGATGGTGTCGGCTACCTCCCCGGGCAGCACCGGCCGGATCTCCTCGGTGATCCAGGCGACGCTCGGATGCAAGCGATCGGTGGTGACCAGCAACGTCGAACCACCCCGCTCCGGCCGATCAACCGCGTAAATACACGGCGTCCACCCCATCGCCTGGCTATAGGTCGCCCGACCCCGCAACCTCCACCGATACCCGATCCCATCAACAGTAATCGGTCGTGATCCCTTGCGGCTCAACGTCATTCCGCCACCTCCAACTCCATACCCGAACTTCGTCGTGCCTGTCAGGTATACGGGGGCTCGGCAAGGGATTCCAGCGAATATCCGCTCCGGGCAACACCGGAGTGCGTCAGGAGGATGTTTTACGCAGGCGGGCAATGCGATACACCGGGTCGGGGCGAGGCTCGTCCTGATCAGGCAGTGCGACGATCCTGGACTGGAGATCGGCTGCGGCGTCGTCGTCCAGTCGCTGGAACCAGGCGATGTGCGGCAACGCACCGAGCAGTTGGCGGGGCGAGCGCCCTTGGCCGTGTCCGGTGTATGTGGCTTGCCCAGCCGGCTCGAGACCGTGACGATGGCCGATTTCGGTTAATCGCGTTGGGGCATCCGATGTTTCGGTCACGAGCATGCGGTGGACGGGTTCGATGATCGTGGCCAGATCGCTCGGGGTGCCGTAGACGGCGAATTCCTTGTCGGCCGTGGCCATCACCACCCCGCCCGGTCGCAGAATGCGGGCGGCTTCGGCGATCGATTGTTCGGCGATTTCGGGTCCGACCAGGTGCAGCAGCCACATGAACAGGACCGCGTCGACGGTCGCGTCGGAGATGGGGAGGCTCGTCGCATCGGCGCGCACGACAGCGCCGTCCAGTCGCGGGCGTGCGTATTCGAGCATGCCTGCCGAGAGGTCGACGCCCAGGACGATGCGGTCGGGGGCGCGCAGTCGGGTGCTGACGATTCCGGTTCCGCATGCCACGTCCACCACCGTGCGGGCATCGGCGGGCAGTAGCGTGCGCACGGCTTCGGCGGCGGCCGCCGCGCGCTCGTCGCCGCCTCGAGTTCGGTCGTAGGTCGCGGCCTCGATGTCGTAGTCGAGCATATTCGGTACCGTACCCGCGAAATCCGTTCGAGTTGGGAAACTGGTTGGCGAATGGAAACCAGTTGATATACGGTCTGTTCATGCACGACATGCACACGCCGGAGCAGGCGCTGGAAATCGCCGCGGCGGCCACCCGTCAGGCCCACGATGCCGCCGAGCTACCCACCTGGGGGCCCGTTGCCGCCGGGCTGTTCGCCGGATTCGGCGTCGCACTCTTCGGCATGGCCGAGGCCCAGACCGACTTCACCAGCGCGCTCAACCTCATCGGATTGATCGGCGGAGCCCTCTCGCTGGCAGCGTTTTTCGGGGTTTCACGCTGGCTGGCCAGGGTCCGGCGCGAGCGGGGTCTGGTCCCGGCGCCGGTCTCGATGTGGAAGCTGATCCTGGTCGTGGTGGTGCTGGCGCCGATGGTGCCTATGCTTGGTCTCGCGTTTCCGGCGTTGTACGGATGGCTGTGCGGTTTGGCCGGAGTGATTGCGGGTGGATGGATTTGGATGACACAGGCACGGCCTCGGACCATGCCGTGGATCAACTGAACGAACTGTTCGCCTCCCTGCCGCGGCTCAAGCTCGTGGCATTCCTCGACGGGTGCACCGAGGCCGAATTCCTGGTCATCACCGAGCTGTGCGAGCTGAACAAGTCGACACTGTCCAAGGCGATGACATTGCTCGAGTCTGCCGGATATATCAAGGTCACCAAGGGTTACGACGGTCGCAAGCCGAAGACCTGGCTGGCCCTTACCCACAAGGGCCGCACCGCATATCACGCACATCTCGCGGCCCTGACCCGGTTGACGCAGATGGCAGGCGAAGCCCAGCCCTGACGGCCTACCGCCGATGCCAACGCCAGGCGAACTCAGCCGGTTCAGGTGGAGGTCCGGGGAGTTCACCATCCACGGTCAACCCCGTCACCAGCAGGGTCAGCAGGCGGCGGCGCAAATGCGCGGTGCGCTCCGGATCCGGGGCCGAGATGGCCGCGCACGATTCGAGAATGATGCCCAGATCCGCTGCGGTGACACCGGGGCGCAGGCGTCCAGTGGATTGCGCGCGACGAATGATCGCGTCGGCGGGCCGCGCGACAGCGGGCAGCATCGAATCATCCGGGGTGAACGTGCCCGCAAGATGCACCGTCAACGAGTGCACGTCGGCGTCGACGACCCGCTCCAGAAAGTCGACCAGCCCCTGCCAGCCATCCGTATTCCGCAGCGCCGCATCGGCTTCCAGCGCATATCTACGCAGCCCATCGGAGCAGAGCGTGCGCAACAGGACCTCCTTGCTCGGGTAGCGCCGATACAGCGCGCCGATTCCCACCCCTGCCCGCTCGGCGACTGCGGCGATCGGGGCATGGGCGTCGGCCAGGAATACCGCTCGTGCGGCGCTCAGAATCAGTTCATCGTTGCGGGCGGCCTGCGCTCTCCGGCCGATCAGGGGCCGCTGAGCTCGGGTATCGGACGTTTTCGGCATGCCTACAGGCTAGCATTGAAACGGAACGCTCCGTTCTGATTGCCGCCTAGATCGAACATGACATCCACCAGGTCTTCACGAAATCAGCTGAGACCGGTGAGTCGGGCGACGGCGACGCGGTCGAGCAGACCGGCGTCGCGGTGCCATTCCCGGATGGTGGCTGGGGTGAGGGTTCGGGCTAGTTCCCTGAGTGCGGTGCGCATTTCGAGGCGGGCGAGGCTGTCGCCGAGGCACCAGTGCATGCCGAGTCCGAAGGCGATGTGGGCGTGGGGGCGACCGGGCTGGAAGGTGTCGGCGTCGGGGCCGAAGACTGCCGGGTCGCGGTTGGCGGCGGATAGGGCGAGTTGGATTGGTTGGGCGGCTTGGAGGTTCACGCCGTTGGTGAGGGTGATGTCGCGGGTGGCGAACATCGGTACCAGGGTGAAGGGGGTTGCGTAGCGCAGGGTTTCGTGAGCCACCGCATCCAGCCATTGTTCGTCGGCGGTGGCTGCGGCGGGGAGTAAGTCGAGTTCGATGCCGAGGCCGATGAGCAGGCAGATGGCGGTCGCGGTGGTGCTCAGTCCGGCTGCCCAGCAGCCCCAGACCAGGGCGTCGCGCTCGTCCACGTCGATGGTGCCCGCGGCGTGGGCGGCCGAAAGATCCGCCAGCAGACCGTCTTCGGGCTGGTTGTCGAACAGTCCTTGGAAGAACGAGCGCAGGGCGGGCGACTCCGGTTCGAGGGCCTCGAATCCCGGGCGTTTCTCGTAGGCTTCGACCTCCTCCCGGACGATGGTGGCCACATCCAGCGGCAGCCCCAGCAGTGACGAGACCGCCCGCGAGGACAGAGTGCTCGCGAACTCCACCAAATCGAAGTCACCCGAGGAGTTTTCGACTCCTTCACGCACTCCCCTCGCGGCCAAATCACGAACCGTCGGTTCCAGCTCGGCGATCGAGTGCTTACCGAAATGCTTGGCGAGGAGCTCGTGCAGCACCGCGTGTCTGCCCGGCGACCCGTCCGCTCGCGTCTCACCCCGCGTCCACGGAAACAACATGTTCAGATGCGGCCGCTCCGGCATCGGCACCCCCATCCCCCCGACAAACTCCAGCAGATAGCTGAAATCCGTTGTGAACGCGCCCTTCTTCTCCAACCGGAAGATCTCGACGACGTCCGCCATCCGGGTGAAATGCAGCATCCCCTGCTCCTCGAACGGCTCAGCCGCGGTGTAGAAGCGTGGATCACGGGGCAGGTCGGACGGCTTCACAGGCATCTCTTTCCCATACGGCCAGGCGGTTGCTGCGGCCCGGTACTCATGGTCCCGCTCGAGGCGCGGGAGATGGCGTAAATCGGCGCATTCGGCCGGGGCGAAGGGCGTTATGGTGCATTCGAGTGATCGATCGATGTGGTCACCACGAGCTATTCGGGGGGCGTCATGGACGGACAGATGGAACGTCAGCGACTATTCGAGCAAGTCATGCGCCCGGCACGGGCCGCGCGACCGACCGCGTTGGACGGGGATCCGCGCCGGAGATTCCAGGTAGCCGAACTCGCGACCTGCTCCCGCTGCAAGGGGCGAGGCACTGTCGGCGGCTACACCTCGGCCGAGGATGACTGGGAGGAAGACGCCTTCACCTGCGGTGAGTGCGGCACGGTTGGCCAAATCCTGCTGGATTCTCCGATCGTCGACTCGCCACCGGCGGCTGCGGTCATCGCATTGACGCTCGACGTCGAAGGCGTGATGCGGGCGGAAGCCGCCGCACGCACGGCGATCGAACGCCTCGCAGTATGGGGTGTGCCGAAAACGGACCGGATTGTGTGGCGGATCGGTGGCCCGGTGAACCGTCCGAACCGTGACACCAACCCGCATCCGCGGGCCGAGGTGCTGGTAAAACTCCTTCGAGACCAGTGGACTTTCAGCGAGTGGTGGGCGCTGTTCGGAGCGCTGGGTCCGGGTCTGCTGTGCACCGACCCGCGCTCCCTCTTCCTGGAGCGCGCCGCCTGGCATCTGACATTGAGCCGGGCGTGGTGCCTACTGGCGGAGCGGGAATTTGTCGTTCCGTCATCGATCGACTGTCCCCAGGCGGTCGGGCACCTTCTGGCGGACCTTCCGAATCCCTTCGCCGCTCTGCTGGAAGTCTGGTCCACCGGATACGCATTCGCCGATATTCACGACGATACGATCCACCTCATCGCGGCGGAAGGCCCTCCGCGATAGGCGATTCGGGTTGCCCGTCGCAGGACCCAGGCGAGCCCCGCAACGCTGGCTACACTCGCAGGCGATGTCTACCTTGATCTTGTCTCCGCGTTATTCCGACGATTCGCGCGTTATGCGGGCGGCAGCTATTCGGGCCGGATGGAATGTGTTGCGGCTGGGCGGCTGGCGCGTTCCCGAAGGCCAAACAGACAGTGTGGGAGCGCTTTACGGGGAGCCGTTGTTCGCCGAGGTGATCGCGGCTCAGCTGGGGATCGCACTACTCGATGCGCCGAAGGAATGGCTGCCTGATCTGCCGATGTCATTGCGGCAGCGGGATATTCGGGTGTCGACACTCGGGGAGGCGCGGCGATCGGCTGACCCGATATTCGTCAAACCGGCGGACGGGCGTAAGGGGTTCGCGGGGGCGGTGTATCGCGACGGTCAGGGGTTGCCTTCGGCACAGGCCTGCCCGAATGAGACACCGGTATTGATTGCTGAACCTGTGCGGTGGGAGGCGGAGTTTCGGTGCTTCGTCAAAGACGGTGCGGTACTTACCATGTCGCCTTACCTGCGTGATGGCGAACTCGCGCGCGCCGACGACGGGGGCTGGCCGATGACCTCGACCGAAGCCGATGCGGTGCGTGCCTGCGCGGAGCGGTTGTTCGCGGAGGTTCCGACTCCACCCGCGATTGTCGTCGACATCGGTCTCATCGAGGGCCGAGGCTGGGCTGTCGTGGAGGCCAACAGCGCGTTCGGTGCCGGGGTGTACGGGTGCGACCCCGAACTGGTGCTCGAGGTGCTTGCCCGCGGATGCATTCCGCGGACCGAACTGTCCGGCAACGATATTCGCTGGGCCGCGCCCAGCGCCGACCTCATCTGACCGGTCAGCCCTGATTGTCACCGGCCGACTCGGGCTGCTCGCTGAGCCGAGCGTGCAGACGATCCCGGACCTGGTCCGGGGTATAGGCGCGTCGTTTTCGTTCGGACCGGACGATGATGACTCCGGTCGTCGCGACACCCGCCGCACCTGCCAATCCGAGTACCTTCCACCAGCGCATCCGCCTAGGCTAGTCGCTGTGTCACGCGAAGCGCTGTCGAGTGTCGGTTTGGATGAAGCGGTCGAGCTCACCCGGACGGGTGATTTGTGGTTGTTCCGTGGGCATTCCGGGGCGGATCGGGCGATCCGCGGCCTGACCAACAGCCCGGTCAATCATGTCGGGATGGCGGTGGTGGTCGATGATCTACCCGCGCTGATCTGGCATGCCGAGTTGGGCCGGGCGCTACCGGATATCTGGTCCGGAAACCACCATCGCGGTGCGCAATTGCACGATCTGCGGGCGGCGGTGATGCGGTGGTCGAACGAATACGAGCAGCAGGCGTGGATTCGCCAACTGGATCGGCCGGTCACCCGCGAGATGGAGGACGCCGCGCTGCGCACGGTGGCGCGGCTGGACGGGATGCCATTCCCGTCGACCAGCGCGCTGGCCGGACGCTGGTTCCGGGGACGGGTGCCGTGGCCGAAACGGGCCGATGCGCGCCCTTCCGACGCCGGTCTGGAGAACGCCTACTGCGCTGAGATCGTCGCCATGACATATCAGGCCATGGGCTTGCTGCCGGAGAAACGCCCCAACTGGTATGACCCGGGCCGGTTTTGGAGTGGCGACAACCTGCGTTTGGAGGGCGGATATCAGCTCGGCGGCGAAATCGGGGTGAAGGTGCCCGCGGCTCGCTGATCGGGCCGATCAATCCCGGCTCCGAGGCCGTGCCGGAGGCAGAATATCGCCCATGCGAACATTTGCCCCCTTGTTGCGGGCTGTCGTCGTCGGGGCGCTGGTGGTGGTGGCCGGTCAAGGGGTCGCAGCCGCGCCCGCCGCGAGCGCTCCGCACACCCAGTTGCCTTGGCCGACATCCGAACCCGACGGCGTGCAGGCACCCGGAGCCGCGCTCGCGGATGGCATCACCGGCACGATGCTGTGGTCGCGGGAGGCGAACACCCCGGCGCCGATCGCCAGCATCGCCAAGGTGATGACGGCCTTGATCGCGATCAATAGCGGCGATCTCGAGCGTGCCATCACCGTTCCGGCGGAAAGCATCTCGTACTGCATCAGTTACGACGGCAGCACCGCGGGCCTGGCCGCCGGTGAGGTGCTGACCACCCGGCAACTGCTGTACGCGCTGATGTTGCCATCGGGTTGCGACGCGGCCTACACCCTCGCCGAGGCATACGGCCCAGGCCAGGACGCGTTCGTCGGCCGGATGAACGATACCGCGCGCCAAATGGGCTTGGCGGCAACGAATTTCACCGATCCCAGCGGTCTTCCCAACCCCACCGACGGCTCCACCTACTCCACGCCCGCAAATCTGGTGAGCCTCGCCCTGCGGGCGATGATGTCGCCGGTGTTCCGCGAGGTCGTCGGCACGCAGAACTATCACGTGCCTGCTGGCCCAGCCAATCGCGATCACCTCTGGGAGACCACGAATCTGCTGCTGCGCGCATACCCGGGCACCTTGGGCATCAAGACCGGGTCCACCGACGCAGCCGGGGCGTGCCTGCTCTTCGAGACCGTCCGTGCGGGAATCCCGCTGATCGGGGTCGTGCTGCACAGCTCCCCGGGTAGCGGGCGCGCGGCGAAGGAGGACGCCGAGCGCATGCTGAATTGGGCGTACAACCCGATTCTGAGCGCGCTCCCCATCGGCTAGTGGGGGCGCTCCGCACCGAACTCCCCGATGGTGCGGACGCGCTGACCTGCGGCAGCGCCGAGCTGATTCACCAGTTCCGCTCGACCGGTGGGTACGAAGGCGACGTCGTAATCGTCGCCGTCGGTCACAAGTGTCGTAAAGCGGCGGCGAGGGTGTGCATGCGTTCGCCGAATCCATCGACCGGGCCGAAGTGCAGTGCCAGGTCGTCGGCACCGGCTTTGTTCCACTCTTGGATCCGGTCGATCAGGTCGTCGACCGGGTGGGCGTTGTCGTCCCAGGAGTCGCGGGCTCCCGCTGATACTGCGTCGCCGCCCAATTCCCGCAGGCGGTTTCGGCGGGCGATGAATTCCGCGGGAGTGAGGCCGACGGACTGCCACATATCGCCGAGGAGGGCGGCTCGGCGTAGGGCCGCGTCGGAGTTTCCGCCGATTAGGACGGGCACTGGGGTTTCGGGTACGGGTTGGAAGACTGCGCGGGCGTCGAAGGTGTGGGGTCCGTCGGCGTATGAGCCGGTGTGCAGCTGGCGGATCAGGTGTAGCGCTGCGGTGGTTGCGGCACCTCGGGTTGCGAAATCCGCTCCTACGGCATCGAATTCGTAGGATTCCCAGCCGGTGCCGACGCCGAGGATAAATCGGCCGCCGCTCACGTGGGCGAGAGTCGCGGCTTGTTTGGCCAGAAGTATGGGTTCGCGCAGGGGCAGGATGAGCACCGATGTACCGAGGACGACTCGGTTGGTGGCCGCGGCCAGGTAGGCGAGGGTTGTCAGCGGTTCGTAGACCCCGCCGTACACCGGGCCGTAGTCGCCCGGAGGCAGGAGATGGTCGGGAAGCCAGATGCCCGCGAACCCCAATTCCTCAGCCTGCCGGGCGAGTTCCACGAGCCTGGACATGGGCATCGTGGCTGATTCGTCGGGAAGTACGACGTGCAGGCGCATGGAAGATTCCTCGGGGTGGGCAGCGGTTTCCATACGGCACAACCTGGCGATTGTGCCGAAAAGTCCGAGGAATCGAAATCTATTCCGCCGTGGGGGCTTTCGAGATTTCCGCTAGAGGTGGCCGAGGATTTCGGCGGTTGCCTCCACCGGGTGTTTGGCGGCGATGCCGCGGTTGATCTCGCGGAATTCCCAGGCACCGGTGGGGCGGAATAGGCCGCCCATGATGAAACCGGTGCCGGGGACGGTGGCGATGTCGTAGCGGGCGAGTTCGGTGGCGGTGGCGCTATTCACCATGCGGCAGAAAGCGTTTTCGACTCGGGCGAGGGGCTGGCCGGTGTAGCAGGTGACCACGAAGATGATGGCGGTGACGGCGGGAGGGACGCGGGTCAGGTCGACGGTGATGATTTCGTCGTCGCCGGGGCCTTCGCCGGTGAGGTTGTCGCCGTGCAGTCGGACCGAGGTGTCGGCGGAGAGCATCTGCTCGTGGTAGACGACATCGACGAGATCGGTGTCGCTGTAGATCATCGCCGCGACATTCAGATCGATTTCGGAGGTCTTGCCCCAGAGTTTGCGGCGGGCCGGATCCCAGCCCAAACCAAATCGGAGATAGGCGATTTCGGTGCCGTGCTCATCACGAAGCGGTTGTGTCACCATTGCAAAGATGCCGTAGGACGGCCGCGTGCGCAATCCGAAAAGTCGCGGGAACACCGGTGGCACTGATCAATTCGAGGTGTTCACCTTTCGGCTGCCGGTTAGCAATAGATAACCGAGTGCTGCAATCGACAGTGCCGCAGCGGTTGCCGCCATCGTCGCCGTTCCGGCGGGGGTGGTCAGGCCACCGAGCAGGGTGCCCGCGCCGATGCCGAGGTAGATGGCGGAGGCGTTCAGGGCGATTACCAAGGGCGCTTCCTGAGGTGCGGCGGTGATGAGTCTGTGTTGCTGGGGTGGGGTTTGGCACCAGCTGGCCGCACCCCAGGCGATCATCAACCCGCCCATGAGGATTGGCGCGTGGGTGTGCGTGGCTGCCAGGGCCGACCAGATCACCATCGCCGCCGCCATGGTGAAGTAACCGACGACGAGCACTCGGGTGGTGGACCAGCGGTCCGTGGCGTAGCCGCCGCCGAGATTGCCTGCGATGGCACCGATTCCGTAGAGCGCGAGCATCCACGCGGTGGCCGAACCGGTGATGCCGACGGCGCTCAGGGCGGGTACGGCGTAGGCGTAGAGGATGTAGGCCGCCGCCATACCGAGCAGGGTCAGCGGGAGTACCGCGAGCACCGCGGGCTCGCGCAGCACCGCCAGGCGACTGCGCAACGGCACCCGGGGGCTACCGGGCAGGTCCGGCATGACGGCCGCAACACCTGCGGCGACCAGCAGACACACCAGCGCGACCAAGCCCAGCGCCCAGCGCCAGCCCATCCAGGCGCCGATCAGGGTGCCCAGCGGTACACCGAGTGCGGTCGCAATGGTCAGCCCGCCCACCACGACCGCCAGGGCGCGAGCACGCAGATGCGGGGCGACCAGAGAGGCCGCCGCGGCACCGGCATTGGGCGTGAACGCCGCCGCACCGGCTGCGGCCAGCACCCTGGTCACCAAGAGCACCGCGAAGGTCGGGGACAACGCCGATCCGAGATTGGCCAGCGCGAGCACCAGCAGCGCGGCCACCAATAGCGGCCGCCGCCCGATTCGTGAGGTCAGCGTCGCCACGATCGGTGACAGCAGCGCGTAGGCGGCGGCGAATACCGTCACCGATTGTCCTGCCGTCGCGGTCGACACATGCAGCGACGTCGCGGTATCGGGCAGGAAGCCCGCCAGGACGAAGGCGTCCGTACCAACCGCGAAGGTGCCCAGGGCCAGGATCAGGGTCGCACTCAGGCCATGCTGCGGAGCGGACTCCGCGGTCGTATTCCGGCGCTTAATCGGGATATTCAACATCCCGGTTCTCCTCTCGAAAAAACCCGGCCGCAGCCGGGCTGGGTACTAAAAACCCGGCCGCAGCCGGGCTGGGTACTAGCTGCCGAGACGTTCGTAGAACGCCAGCGCTCGGCGGCGAGCCGGTGCCGGGGTCTCGGCGATCACGTCCGCCAGGGTGGTCGCGGCCAGCTCACGCCGCCATGCCAACTCGGCGCGGCGCATGGCGGTGGAGATGCCGCAGGGTCGTTTGAACTCCGCCGGATTCGCCTCGGCCCCCGCACCGCGCTGCCGAATCTCGGTGCACCGGAACGCATCCTCGCGTCCGTCCATAGCCGCCACCACGTCCATCAGTGTGATGCGATCGGGTGTGCGGGCCAGCTGATAACCCCCTTGCGCGCCCGGAATGGATTCGAGGATTCCCGCGCGAACGAGCGTCTGCAACCGCTTCTTCAAGTACTCCGGAGGCAGTTCGAATTGCGCGGCCAGACGAGCGGTGGGCGCGGGCCATTGATCCTCGAGCCAGTGCAGCAGTACGCAGCAGTGCAGCCCCCACTCGACGCCCTCGCTCATCTTCATAACCGGGACATTACATATCCCGGTTGGTCAACTCAAGGCGTGTTCCACTGACCGATGCGAGGAACCCGCGGCTTCGAGGACCGCCGCGTCCGTTCCGCAGGCCGACCGGTTGGTACTTCCTAATAATGAAATCCGCTGTGGCCCTGAGCTATCGGGCCGAGTCCGTCGCGGCGAGCACGTACACCCACGCCTTGGCACCGGAGCGCAGGGGCACGAGCACACGCTTGTAATCGGAGACCTCGTAGGCATCCGCCGCCGCGAGGTCGGCGGCCGAGATCGTGAATACCGTGCCGGGCACGCCGGGGGACTCGGCATTGGGCATCAGCATCGGGTGCACGGCACTGCCACTGGTGGCGATCACCTGCGGATCGGTGATGGTGACCTCGCCCAGTTCGTACCCGATGATCTCGTCGGGACGCCCGGGCAGTTCGCGGCCGAAGACCGTGCGCTGCACTTCGGGCTGCCGCAGTGTGCCGTACGAGAACAGCAGAATCTCGCTCATGAATGCCATGGATACACGGCGGAATCCGATCTTGTCGAGCGACTCCGGCGTGATGCCCGGCACCCGGGAAACCGACTGGAATTCCGTCGCTGGCACGACTGGTCATGACAGATCGCTTGTGTCGCTGGAGATTTGCCGACCGTAGTTCCAGTTCTTATCGGTGATTTCGGGCAAATCTCAGGCACAACCGTGCGATATTGGTCTGCGGGAGGGGGAAGGTGAAGCAGGCGGTCATGCATGCGGGCCGCCACCGGCACAACCCACGGAGGCACCGGTTCGATGACGACCCATACCGTGGCCGCGCAGTCCGATCTCGTAGCTGCGGCCGAACTTGTTTGCCCGTACCGCAACACACCGGCGCACACGATGCTGGCGCGCCGGGTGACACCGATCGAGGACCGCGTTCAGGAGTGCGCGCGCTTCTTCGCCGAGCCCGAACTAGTGCATCTGGAACCCGGGCGGGGGGCCGATGCGACCCGCCGGTTGCGCGCCGCCGGGACCTATTGGCACACCCTCGACGAATTGCGCATCGGCACCAAACTCGCCTGGCGCAACCATGATCGATGCGTGGGCCGAAGACATTGGCGCGCGCTCGATGTCCGCGATGCGCGCACCGCGACCAATCCGGCCGAACTCGCCGCCGAATGCTGGGAGCATCTGCGCCAGGCCACCAACCGGGGTGCGGTCCGCTCGATCATCACCATCGGACCGCCCGTCGATGCCGACGGCAGCGGCTTCCGCATCATCAATTCGCAGCTCATCCGGTACGCCGGATATCGCACCCCGCAGGGCATCGTCGGCGATCCGGCCAATCTCGACCTGACCGACCTCGCATACGAGCACGGCTGGCGCGGCGAGGGCGGCCGATTCGATGTGCTGCCCTTGCTGATTCAGTCGCCCGATGAGAGCGTCCAGATCTTCGATGTGCCCGCCGATCTCGTTCTCGAAGTGCCGCTGCACCATCCGGAGCTGGCCTGGTTCGCCGATCTCGATCTGAAATGGCATGCGGTACCGGCTGTTTCGAACATGGATCTCGAAATCGGTGGTCTCACTTACGCTTGCGCGCCGTTCAACGGTTGGTACGTCTCCTCGGAGATCGGCCGCAACCTCGGCGATACCAACCGCTACAACGTGCTGCCCGATATCGCCGATCGGATGGGCCTGGACCGCAGCAATGAGCGCACCCTCTGGCGCGACCAAGCCCTCATCGAACTCAGCCGCGCAATCCTGTTCAGCTACAAGCGATCCCGCGTCCACCTCGTCGACCACCACACCGTGGCCCGCCAGTTCCTCGACCACGTCGACCGCGAACAGGCCGCCGGCCGCGCCTGCCCCACCGACTGGACCTGGATCAATCCCCCGCTCTCGGCCAGCCTCACCCCCACCTTCCACCGCTACTACGACCCGCCCAACCCCGACCTCCGCCCCGCCTTCGTCCGCCGCGATACGCCGCCTCCCCCGCCCGACAATCATCCGGAGCCTTCGGACGCCACCAACCGACGCGCACTGTGGCGCAACGCGGTTCGCAAGCTGGGGCTGTCGAACAAGGTGTAGTGGTAGGTATTCGAGCCCCGGCGGTCAGCCGAAATCGATTGGCGTATCCGCCATTCGAGACGGTCCGGCCCGTAGATTCTCGATGGCGGTATCGAAGGCCGCGGCCAGGTAGGTGGTCGATCCGGTGGCGAGTAGCAATGCGTTCGCGCCGTGTATGCCCGCCACCAGTGCCGCGGCGCTGCGGCGGGCATCGAGATCGGCTCGGACCGAGCCATTGGCTTGCAGACTTTCGATGCCGGACTCGACGACCCGCTGTAGCTGCTCGGTGAATTCGGCGATGACTGCGCGGGCGCCCGAACCGGCGCGGCCGAGATCGATCAGCAGTAGTCCCGAGGGGCAGTCGTTGCGGTCCAGATCGTATTCGCCAAGGAGCTGGTCGCGCCATTGCGACCAGCCCTCCCAGGTGCTCAGACTCGGGATGCGGGCACGCATTCGATCGATGGCGCTGTCGGCCTCGCGCTGAGCCAGGGATTGCAGCAGCTCGTCCTTGCCACCCGGAAAGTAGTGGAAGAGCTGGCTTTTGCTGGTGCCCGTCGCGGCGCAGATGTCATCCAAGGTCGTTGCCGCGAGGCCGCGGCTCACGATCAGCGCACCATAGGCGGACAGGATGCGCGCCTTGGTCGACTGCCCCTTGGCAGTGAGCGGTCGCGGAGTCATCCCTCCGTTCTACACAGAATGGACTTGCTGGTCCATTTTGTTCGGGCCACTATCGCCGATGACATCCGCGACGGCTGCGGCCCGGGCGGCACTTCGACGGCGAGGACTCTTATGACCACCGTGCACACCCTCGATATCGAGACTCGATTCGCGCTGCGAGACCTGGTGGATCGCTATGCCAGAGCCATCGACTCACGCCTGTCACCAGAGCTCGAGGTCTTGTTCGACGCGGACGCGGTGATCCTGCTGCCGGAGCTGATCGCGCGCCGCACCGGTAATCGAGAACTGCGCGATTTCGCCACGATCGTGCCGAATCTGACTTCGATGTTCGAGGCCACGCGGCATCTGATGTTCCAGCAGACCCTCACCGTCGTCGACGGTCAGGTGCACGGAGAGGTGTACAGCGAAGCCCATCACCTGTATCGAACTCCCGCTGGGCCGCGCGATGCGGTGATGCACTCGCGCTACCTCGACGTCTATGTCGAACAGGAAGGGAGTTGGCGGTTCGCCCAGCGCGAGCAAGTGCTCGACTGGATCGACGACCGTTCCATCTCGGAGAGTTCTCCAGTGGGGTGAGCGGGGTTCGCCACGCCCCCAACCGAATTGACAGAAGGGGGCGCGGTCACCGATGGATTCGCCGGCGAATTAACGCCGCTTATCGAGCGTTGGCGGTGCAGAACAGTACGCTGACCGCCGTTGCCGACAGGTCAGCCGAGCCGACATTTGCCAGCATCGCGCGTGGATAGTGGCGCGCGAGGCTGTCGTAGGCGGCACGCAACGCACTCGCGCGGTCGCGGCCCGAACCGCTGCCCGCCGCGTATTGAGCCGTGCCATCGTAGACGGCCGGATCATTGCGATATACGAGCGCACCGCACCCATTCGACCAGGCTTCGACGATGAAGCAGCCGGGGCGGCCGCCTTCACTGCAATTGGCCAGCGCCAGATCCATCGCCTGCTCGCGACTGCTCGCATTGACACTGGAACCGTAGCTCCAGTTCTCGACGCTGAATGCGATCGCACCATGCAGCCCAGCCGCATTCGCGGTACCCGCACCGATCACTGTCCCACCCGCAAGACCCACCGCTGCCACCGCGACAACTGCCTTGCCTATGAACTTCATCAAGCACTTTCCTTCGTGAACACGTCTTCCCGACCCGGACGAATCATGGCTGATCCCTACCGAATTCACCCAATCAGCCAGGTGCGGCGTATAACGCACCGCTGCCGCCGGAAGAGTTCACCCGCTCGGGAATTCGAATGTGTAGGTTCGGAGCCGAGTCGGTTGAATGATGAAGGGTTGATTGATGGACACGGCGTTCGATGTCGCTGAACTGGTTGGTTATCGGTATCGCGTGGATGACTACTACGAGGTCGGGCGGGAGAAGATTCGCGAGTACGCCCGGGCCGTACAGGATTTCCATCCGGCGCATTGGACCGAGCCGGCCGCCGGCGAACTCGGGTACGACGGTCTGATCGCGCCTACGACGTTCGCGTCGATCGTGGCCATGCGGGCCAATCGGGTACTGCTCGAAAGCGTGATGACCGGGTACGACACGTTCGTCCATACCGATCAGGTTTTCGAGATGTATAAGCCGGTGCTGGCCGGGGATCGGTTGACCAGCGATGTCGAGTTGTCCTCGGTGCGCACGGTGGCGGGTAAGGATCTGCTGACCATCACCAATACCTTCACCGATCAGTCCGGCGAGGTCGTCCATGTCATGCATACGACCGTCGTCGGTATTACCGGCGACGAGGTCGGGGCCGATATCGGCGATGCGGTCGACGGGGTGATCATGAGTGGTCTGGACGGGTCGTCGCCCGTGTCCGCGGTGCCGCACACGGTGATGGATCAGCCGGTACAGGCGAGTGCTCGGTATTCGCAGCAATCACGAACGCGGTTGCCGCACACCGCACTCCGGTTCGAGGATATCGCCGTAGGCGATGAGCTACCGGCGCGGACGGTCAAACTGACCCGAGGCGATCTGGTGAACTACGCAGGCGTCGCCGGTGATGTGAATCCGATCCACTGGCATGAGGAAGTCGCTTCCCTGGCCGGGCTCCCCGATGTGATCGCGCACGGCATGCTGACCATGGGCTTGGGGGCGGGGTTCATCACCGATTGGCTGGGCGATCCGGGCGCCATCGTCCGATTCGGAGCCCGCCTGTCGAACTACACGGTCATCGAATCCGGCTCGGCTGGTGACGTCGAGTTCAGCGGCAAGGTCAAGTCGATCGACCCCGAAACCCGCACCGCCACAGTCGTTCTCATCGCGAAGTCGGCCGGGCGCAAGATCTTCGGCCTGGCCACCGTGGACGTCCGCCTCAAGTAGCCGATTGCCAATTCGTCTCAGGGACAACTCATCTGGGCTCGGCGGTGGTCACCGATAGACGAGCCCAGGTCTCGCGGATTGCGACCGCGATGAGCACACCGAAGACCGAGATCGCCAGACTCGGCTGAAATCCCCAGCGGCCGTCGGGAAGTGTGCATGCGACAAGGAGCAGACATAGGAACGGCACCGCGATCGTCACGATGCCACGCCCCCACCGGCCGATCGCGGCGGCTTCGACCACAGCCGCCGCGACCACCACGATGAATGCGACCATCCCGAACGTCGAAATGCTGCCGATCGACCCGAACCAGCCGGCGGGCTGGTAATCGGCATATCGGCGGATTCCGTCGCCGGTGCCGTAGGTCAGGGTGCCCGCGGATCGGTTGCCTATGAACGCGAAATCCAGCTGCCGTGCCTGGCCGTCCGGCAACCACCACACCCCGCCGACCAGGCATGAGACCACGATGAAACTCCACCACCCGGCGCGTCCGACCAGCCGGGAACCGTGCAGCAAACGCATTCGGTTCACGATATTCGCCGAGCCTGAGCGATCCCGGTCAGGAGCAGCGGGCGGGGAAGATCGGCACCGCGGTGCGCGGTGGCACGATCGCGAACGAGGGGAACACCAGTCCGCTGGGGCAGGTGTAGTCGCCGGTCGCGAGCGCTGGGGCGTCACTCTCGTTGTAACACATATTGCCTGAACACCAGGCTCCGCCCGGATCAGCTACCGCTGTTCCGGCCACTCCCGCGAACATAGCCGCGGTAATCGAACCCGCAGCGAGAAAATGCTGTACACAGACCATGACTGCCCTCTTCCTCACTCGAAGTTCACGAACGAGTTGGTGGTTATCCGGATGGTCCGGTTGGCAAATTATCGGCTATCCGTCTGCCGCCGCACGCGCGAAGTGACGTACATCAAATTCGGTCCGGAATGTGCCGCACTCGGGCTGCGTGAATGAATCTCCCGCGCCGCGGAAGCCTCCGGCCCAGCCGGGCCGAGGATCGAATCGCGGTGCCGGAGTGGGATTCCTCCGGCACCGCGTCGAAGCATCGCCGCTGTTCACACGGGGCAGCGCGTCCAGCGAACGACCCTCGGGTCCGACCCCTGCCGTTTGCGGGTCAGCAGGGCATTGGCGTCGAACAATGACTAACTTACAGCCATATAAGACGCTGTCAAATCCTCGATTTCCGCGAGAATCGTCAGACACTTAGCACCGTTTGCGGGAGAGCACGGACATGCACTCCCCCGCCGACGGCCGGGCAACCTCATACTCGGTCACTTCCATGGCTGGCAGAAGGACCATTCAGGAGCCGCAGGGCAGGCGGCCCCGGGCATCCGAAGCGGATGCGGCCAAATAGCCATACGACCACATCCGGTGAGCGCGAGACCATGGCCCACCCTCGAATCCCCGAGTGCGACAGTAGTTGTCATCGCTGGCACAAGCCATACACAACACTCGTGACGGCACGATAAGTCGGTCGCCGTGCACTCCACGTCACCGATCCCTATGCGATAGCTCGCATCTCAGGCAGGAGTTCGGGATCGACGCGCCGCTCAGGCTTTGAACGAATGCAGGCTTGCGAGGAGCAGGGTCTGGTCGGTGTCGAACCATTCGAAGGTACTGACGGTTTCGAATCGCAAGCGGGCCGCGAGATCGAGTGAGCGCTTGTTTGCCGTTCGGGTCACTATCAGGACCGGCTGGTCGGGGAGTTCGGCGGCGGTCGCTTGCAAGGCGGCGGTCGCGGCTTCGAATGCCAGTCCGGCGCCCCAGGTTTCGCGGCGCATCAGGTAGCCGAGTTCGAGTTCGCCGCCGCCGTCCACGACATGGCCGGGCCAGTCGGCGGGGCGTCGTTTGATTTCGAAGGTGCCGAGCATGGTGTCGGTGATCTTGTCGGCGACGATGAAATGGCCTGGAGTGGCGGTCGTGTTGGCTGGGCCTCCGATTCTGTCGAGACGCTGCTCGGCATCCTCGCGGGTGCGTGGAGCAGCGATATGGGTCCAGACTTGTGGGTCGGTTTGCAGCTCGATGAGGCCGTCTCGATCGGTGGCGCGCGCCTTGCGTAGCAGCACCCTGTCCGCTGCGATCTCGACAGCGGACAGCACGGGCAACAGGCTCACAGGAGACTCCATTTGCTCGAAAGTATCGAAAGCTCAGGCTATGGACACCACGACAACCGCCGTCAAAGCAAGCAGTAGGTAGATCATGGCGGCTACTCGTAATCCGAAGCGCAGCAATTGGTTTTCGGTAATGCCCGCGGTGGTGGCGCGGTCGCCGGCTACCGCCAGGATGAGCATGATCATCGGAAGGGAGGTGAAGACGGCGTGGCCGGCGGCGCTGTTCTGGAGGGCGGCGAACCAGGTGGTGAGGCCGGTGGGGGCGAGTTGCTGTTGGAGGGACATCATCAGGACGTTGCCGCCCACGTTCGAGCCGGTGACGAAGCCGCTGAGCATACCGAGGGCGGGGGCAGCCAGGGCGACAACGAGTTCGGGAGCGGTGGCTACCGCCGCGCCGAGGTGGGCGATCATGCCGCTGTCGGCCATGAGGCGGCCGAGGATGACGAAACCTGTCAGGGCGAGCAGGGGGCGAGTCACGCGGGTGAGGGCGGCGCGGGCGTCGGGCAGGTGCGGGCGGCCTCGGTCCAGGAGCAGGGCGGCGGCCAGCAGTGGCAGGCCCGGGGAGGACAGCAGGGCGAAGCTCGCGCCTCCGGCGTGCAGGGCCAGGGTCGGGACACCTGCCGCGGTCGCCATGCGCAGAATTGCGATGCCGCCCAAGACAATTCCGTAGGCACGCAGAACGGCGCCGGGTGGAAGCAATCGTCCCGCGGGTACGGAGCCTGCGGTAACCACAGCGGTGCCGCCGGACGCGCCGTTTGCCGCAAGCAGGCTGTTCGCTTCGGACGCAGTGATTTCGGCAACCGCGGGACCCTCACCGCGCGTGCTGCTTTGCGATCGGATCGTCTGCGATTCGATGCGATGCCGTCGAATCGCGCTCAGGGTGAGGCCGACCGTGGTGGCGAACAGTCCGGCCAGGACACCGGCAGGCGGGACGACGCCCAGGCGGTTGATGATCAGCAGTCCGATGGAGAGTAGCGAACCGGCTCCGGCGGCGAGAACCGCTGTGCGGATGCGGTTTTCGGGCTGCGATAGCAACGCCGCCCAGACCGTCACCAATGGGAAGATCATGGCGCTGGTGATCGCGGTGGCGGTACCGAGGGTGGCTACCGGTATTTGCGTGAGCGCGGCTCCGATGACCGTGGCCAAACCCAGTGTGCCCCAAGGGATGATATTCATGCCGAGCATGGCTTGGCGCAGTGCGGTCGCGGGTGGAGCGAGGGCCAGGAGCACCGGAACGGTGACCAGGAGCGAGACTCCGAATCCGGTGAGCGCCTCCACTGTTGGGGCGATTCCGGCGACCACCAATGCGATTTTCGCTGGCCCCGAGAGCGGTAACCCGCGGACCCATTCCTGTAGGGAATGGTGCACGCTTTGGCGGGTGAGTACCTGGCTGAGGTAGACACCGGGCAGCATGACAGCGGCCGCGTTGAGTACCAGCAGTCCGGCTCCCCCGGCGCCCCCGCGCATGGCGTCACCGGAGAGAGTGAACTCCGGCCGCCACCAAATCAACAGTGCCGCAACGACCGCGCCGGTCGCGGCCGCCCAGTGCGCCGGGCGGCGCAGTCCCATGATCATGCCCAGCACCACGACCAGCGGCGATACCGCTAATGCCCACATCATTGCCTCCCAAGGCGGTTCGTCGCTTCCTACTGCGACACAGCCTGGCTGCCGGGGTGGGGCGAGGTATTGAACAAAAATCTCAGCACGGCGATGAGCGGACATCGTCTGGCGGATTCGAAGGTCAGGGTCTGATCGCGCCGGGCGTCACGCCGAAGTAGCGCTTGCAGATTCGCGTCAGGTGCGCCTGGTCGGCGAAACCGGTCTCGGCCGCCACCGCCGCCGGTTGCCCACCGGTCAGCAGCAATCGGCGAGCGTGGTTGGCGCGCAACCGCAATAGGTAGGCGTGTGGCGGTAGACCATATGCCTGCCGGAACGCCGGGATCAGCGTGGCGCGCGAAATCCCGGACACGGCGGTGAGTTCGGCGACGGTGACGGCTTCGCGCCATCGATCGTGCAGGAGTTGGCGTGCGGCCTCGACTCCGTGGCGGGGCAGTGGAATTCCCGCACGCTCGCGACCGCCCCGCGCGTGCCGCCCCAGCACCGCGCCGAGCCCGGTGAGCAGCAACGATTCCGCGCTCAGCGGATCGGTCGCCTGCTCCTGAGCCTGATGCACGATCCGCAGTCGCGCGAACAATTCGCCATCGCGCACCGCTGTTTCGGGAAACCACACCTCACGGGTCCCCAGCTGCGCGCCCGCCAGCTCCTCGACCAGAGCGGTGTCGAAATAGAACATCCGATAGCGCCATCCGGATTCGGCGGCGGCGAAACCGGTGTGCACCTGGCCGGGATTGATGATCACCAGCTGACCGGCCGGAATCACCACCTTGCCGCCCGCCATGTGCAGGCCTTCCGCACCCTGTTCGATCATCCCGACCGAGAGCTGATCATGGCTGTGCTTGTCGAATTCGAACGTTTCGAAGCGGGCGGCCAGCAGATCCACCTGGGGGCTGGCGTCGGCGGTCCAGAGTCGAGCGTGCTCACCTGCCGATCCCACTCGCGCAGGCTAGCAAATCCGCGGCGGCGTGAGCGGCGGCAATGATTCCGGATGGTGTGGTTGGCGTTCCACGTCCCCCTATTGACGCGGGATGACCGTTTGGGGTGACCGAACCCGCCATAGGCTTTCGGCGTGAGAACCGAACACTTCACCTTCAGCAACGACGGCGATCAGCTGGTAGGCGTCCTGCACCTGCCCGAGGGCGAGCCGCTCGCCGCGATCGTCACCAGCGGCCCGCTGACCTCGGTCAAGGAGCAGGCCGCCGGTGCGTATGCCCGGGCGATGGCCGAACGCGGTTTCGCCGCACTGGCTTTCGATCACCGAACCTTCGGTGAGAGCGAAGGCCAGCCACGGCAGTTCGAGAATCCGATCGGCAAGGCCCAGGATATTCAGCAGGCGGTGACCGCGCTGCTCGCCGATGAGCGGACCAGCGGGCTGCCGGTGGTCGCGGTCGGGGTGTGCGCGGGAGCGGGATACATGGCGCGTGCGGTCGCGGACGATGCGCGGATCCAGGCGTTCGCGGGCGTGGCCGGGTACTACTCCGATACCGCCGACGCCCCGCCGAGTCAGGAGGCCATCGCTCGCGGGCGGGCCGCGGAGCAGGTGTGGCGGGAAACCGGTGTCGCGGAGACGATTCCGGCGGTCGCGCCCGATGGCGGCGACGTGGGTATGCCGTTGCGCGAGGCGTACGAGTACTACGGCACCTCCCGGGGCGCGGTGCCGAACTACACCAACGGGTACGCGGTGCAATCCTTCGCCTACTCGGATTTCGACACCATCGAGGCCGCTGCCCGGCTCGCGGTGCCGTTCACGATGGTGCATTCGGAGAACGCGCTGGTGCCGCCGTTCGCCCGCAAGTTCTACGCGACGGTGTCGAGCCCCAAGTCCGAACTGTGGCTCGACTCGGTCGGTCAGATCGACTTCTACGACGATCCGCGGCTGATCGATGCCGCCGCCGACGCCGCCGCGGCACACTTCCGTGCCGTGCTGACTCGCTGAACCTCCGGATAGTCCGCCTCGTGTCATAGCGGGGCGGCAACGCCCGGTTGGTCGTTCGGTTCACCGCTGTCAGAGGGGTCCGCGGTGGGCCTGAACCGGCTGGCCGGTGCGGAAATCGGCCGGGCTCTGCCCGGTCCACTGCACGAAGGCGCGTCGCAGCGCGCGGGCATCGGAGAAACCGACCCGCGCGGCGACCGCCTGCACGGTGAGGTCGGTTTCGCGCAGCAGGTCCATGGCCCGCTGCCGTCGCACCCGGTCGACTTCGTCGCGCCAGCCGGTGCCCAGTTCGGTCAGCCGCCGCTGCAAGGTGCGCGGGCTGGTGAGCATTCGAGCCGATACCGTGCCCAGGCTCAGATCACCGGACGCGATCGCATCGGCGACGGCGGTGTGAAACCGATCCAGCCAAGAGGGCAGCGGTCGCGCTCCGGCGAGCGTCAGCCGCGCGTAATCACAGAGCAGATCACCCAGGTGCGGATCGCGCCCGGTGGGCAGATCCGCGATGTCGAGAAAACTGATCTCCGAATGCGAGGCGCCGAAATCGATTCGGCTGGTACCGAATTCGTCGATCAGATGCGCGTGCCGCCCGCTGGCGCGATGGGTGAACGCGACCCGAATCGGAATGATGTGCGCCCCGGTGGCCTCGCGCACCCGGCGCAGCACCAGCGCGAGCACGAATTCCTCGACCGGCACGAATACCGGATCGGCCTCCACGGCCACCCCGACTCGAACGGTGAGCATGCCACCGTCCTCGAGCACCTGCCAGTCGACCGACGGATCAGTCACCGCCGACCGCAATTCCATTACCGTGCGCAGACTTTCAGCCAGCGTCGCCCGGCTGGAAAACAGATAATCCCAAACCCCCAGCGTCCCGCGCCCAGCCGCAGCGCTGGCGCACAGTCCCGCCCCCGGCCCGCCGGCGAACCCGATCATCTCCCACATCCGCCACGCCGATTCGATAGGCACCCGTATCCGATCGTCCCCCAACGCGACCGGATCCATCTCCACCGCGCCGGACAGATGAGTCGGGGACACACCGACGGTCAATGCGGTCTGCTGGAGCACGAGCGCGGTGCGAGTGGGGATGGTGCCTTCGATCACCGGCGGAGCATATCGGCAATTCAAGACCGAACGGTTTGCTAGGCATATCCTCCGCGCCCACGGGCACCACCGCCGACCCTACCGCCCGTTTTCGCTCCGTGGAGGATCCCGGATTCGGCCTGGGCGAAACCACCAGGTGGAAGCAAGTGGTTGGGGATAGGGTGCTTCGATGATCGAGAACACCATCTCCTCGCGGCTGGCGTCGCTGGTGTGGGAGACGGCGTTGCGGGCTGGGGTGTGCCGGGCGCAGTTGGCGGGTGGGTTGGGGGTAGACGCCGCGGTGCTGGGGGATGACTTGGTGCGGGTGCCTACCGAGTCCGCTTGGCGGATGTGGGAATTGCTTTATGCGGCCGTGGGGCATCGGTCGGGGTTGCGGGTGGCGGCGACCGCGACGCGAGGGCGGCTCACGGTGTGGGACTACTTGTTCACCAGTGGCGCTACGCTCGCGGAGAGTTTGCGGACGGTGACGGGAATGCGTGCGGTGGTGGCTGATCCGCGCGGTGGGGCCGAGGTGATCGTCAGTGGTGGACTGTTGACGGTGCGGGATTTGTCGGCGGTTGAGCCCGGGCCGATTCTGGGGATGGTCGACGAGTTCACGCTGTCGGTGATGTTGCAGCGGGCGCGTGAGGCCACCGGGCAACATCTGGTGCCCATTCGGGTGAGCTTTCGGCATCCGGCGCCTCGTGAGCATCGGCATCTGAAGGATGTATTCGGCACCGGCCGTATCGAATTCGACGCACCGTACGCCGAGATGACATTTCTCGACGTGGCAGAGTTGCCAACCGGTAGCGATCCGGAGCTCGGGCGAATTCATCGACGGCATGCCGAACTGCTGCTGGTCGAGGCGAAACTGCCGCCGCATCAGGGTGATCGGGTGCGGATGGCTTTGCACGAAGCGGTTCGGGGTGGTGAATACCGGCTCGAGCTGGTTGCGCAGCGGTTGTCGATCAGCCCGCGCACGCTGCAGCGGCGACTGCGCGAACAGGGCACCAGTTGGCGTGATGAGGTTGACGCGATCCGTCACGAGCAGGCTGCTGAACTGTTGCGGGAGACCGATCTTCCGATTCGGTCGATTGCGACCCGGCTGGGGTACACCGACCCGCGCGCCCTGCAGCGCGCGTTTCAGCGGCAGACCGGTCGCTCACCCGGCGAGTTCCGGCGGGCGGGCGAAGATCCTTCAGCTGAGCGGGTGACTGGCGCCACAATTCAGCGACTTTGAATGATGGATGCTGCGTCTGCAGAATTATATTCAGAGATATAGCGATGGATTCGAATCATATTCATACTCTCCGTGAGCGGTCATTCGGCCGCAGTCGCTGACGTTCAGGGAGTACTGAATGAGGATCGGAATCCCCCGCGAAGTGAAGAATCACGAGTACCGGGTCGCGTCGACGCCCGCGGGCGTGCGGGAGTTGGTGCATCGCGGACATGAGGTCTACATAGAGAGCGATGCCGGAATCGGATCCTCGTTCGACAATGCGGCCTACCTCGATGCCGGGGCGCGGGTGCTGGAGTCCGCCGATGAGGTGTGGGGTGCGGCGGATCTGGTCCTGAAGGTGAAAGAGCCGGTGGCCGAAGAGTATTCGCGATTGCGGGCCGGGCAGGTGCTGTTCACCTACCTACACCTGGCCGCATCGCGCGATTGCACCGATGCGCTGCTGGCCTCCGGAATCACCTCCATCGCCTACGAAACCGTCACCGCCGCGGACGGATCGCTGCCGCTGCTGGCTCCGATGAGCGAGGTGGCCGGGCGGTTGGCGACCCAGTCCGGTGCGTACCACCTGATGCGCAGTGGCGGTGGGCGCGGCGTGCTGCTCGGGGGCGTGCCGGGCGTGCGGCCCGCGAATGTGGTGGTCATCGGCGCGGGTGTGGCCGGGCGCAATGCGATTGCCATCGCGCACGGGATGCGTGCCGATGTCACCGTGCTGGATCTGAATGTCGCACGGCTGCGCGAGATCGACGATCTGTATCACGGGCAGGTGCGCACCGTGGTGTCCAATCGCACCGAGATCGACAACCTGGTGCTTGAAGCGGATCTGGTCATCGGCGCGGTTCTGGTGCCGGGCGCGAAGGCCCCGACGCTGGTGTCCAATGCCCTTGTCTCGCACATGAAGCCGGGTTCAGTGCTGGTCGATATCGCGATCGATCAGGGTGGCTGCTTCGCGGACTCGCGACCCACCACCCATGACGAGCCCACCTATCGCGTGCACGACTCGATCTTCTACTGCGTGGCGAATATGCCGGGCGCGGTGCCGCACACCTCGACGGTCGCGCTGACCAACGCGACCCTGCCGTACGTGGTGGCGCTCGCCGATAAGGGCTGGCGGGGTGCGACCGCCGCGGATCCCGGACTGGCCGCCGGGCTGAGCACCCACGCCGGTGCGCTGCTCTCGGAATCGGTTGCCGCCGCGCATGATTACGCCGTCGAGCGGGTGGCGGTCTAGCAGCTCAGGATGATTCGCGTCCTGCGGTCTGGATGTGTTCGAAGATCAGGATCGTCTCGGTCGAGGCGACCGCGGGATGGGCGCTGAGATTGTCGAGCACGAACCGCCGCAGGGCGTCGGAGTTCGCCGTCGCCACGTGAATCAGATAGTCGTCGGCTCCGGCGATGAAATAGACGTTCTCGACCTCGGGCACCGCGGCCATCTGCTCACCGAAGGCGGCGAGCTGGCCGCGAGCGTCCGAATGCACCCGGACCGCGATCATCGCCTGCAGATCGCGGCCCAGGGCCGCCGGATCGATATCGGCATGGAATCCGCGAATCACTCCGCGCTCGACGAGGTTTCGCACCCGCCCCAGGCAGGTGGAGGGTGCGATTCCCGCGGCCGCGGCCAGCGCGCTATTGGTCATACGGCCATCGCGCGCGAGCTCGTCCAGCAGCACCAGGTCGACGGCATCGAGCGCCGGTGCGGTTCGCATCGGGTCCACGGCTGTCATCGGCACCAAAGGATCGTTTCGCACCTCCGCACAGTATCGAAGATCGTTCGGCAGTGAGCCGTGATGTCATCGAAAGATTCGGACTAGCTCTCGCGCAACACCGCGCGCAGCCGGGTCGCGAACGAGTCGGGATCCCCGACGAATCCGGTGTGGTCACCGGGGAACAGTGTGGGTTCGCTACCCAGCGCCGTGGTGAGCGCCCGCGACGAACGATCGCAGAGCTGCCCGGACGAATCCTCGCCGATACCGATCACGATGCGTGCGCTCGCGTCGCGGAGGGCGGCGATATCGGGCGAGAAGTGCGTGGTCGCACGTAGCTCACGGGTGAACCAGCGGTGCTCGTCGGCGAGCTGGCGCGGATCGCGCTCCCCGCCGAACATCATCTCCAGCAGGCCCGGGGGCAACTGAATATTGGCCTGGCTCATGAACTTTCCCCAGGCGCCCAGCGTGTCGCCGCTCAGATGGGTGGCGATGATCTCCTCGGTACCGGCATGCAGTTCCACCCGATCGTCGAGTAGTTCGATCAACGGCGGCTCATGAGCGATGACGGTGTGCACCTGTTCGGGATGCGCCTCGGCGAGCGCCAGCACCGTGACCGCGCCACCGCTGGAACCGAATACCGTGGCCGGCCCGCCGTCGATATGTGCGAGCAGCCGCGACAGGTCCCCCGCGCGCAGCTGCGGGGTGGACTCCTGCTCGGGATCATGGACCGGGCTGCGGTTGATTCCGCGCGGATCGGTGGTGAGCACGGTGTGGTCGACCGCCAGCAGCTCGGCCAGCGGCGCGAACGCCGACGCGTCCATCGGCGCTCCGACCAGAGCGATCAGGGGGCCGGTGCCGCGCAGTTCATAGTGCAGGCGCGCATCGTCGACCTCGAGGGTGTGGGCGGGGGTGGATACAGCGGATTCGGAAATCATTGGGCACTCCTGTGCGTCAAGCCATGCTGTCCGACTAACTTAACTGAACAGTACAGGACAGTTGATCCGTACTCAAGCGTTCAGTTAGTAGGTACTATGGGACCTGTGACGACCGATCAGGAACGAGTCCCCGCTGCGGCTCCCACCGGCAAGCGCGCCGAACGCAGCCGCCAGGCGATTGTGTCCGCCGCGCGGGAAGCGTTCGTGCGCAACGGATTCGACATCGGCATGGATGCGATCGCGGCCTCGGCCGGGGTTTCCAAGGTGACCGTCTACAACCATTTCAAGAGCAAACAGGACCTGTTCAGCGAGGTCATCGGCGAGGCGATGGACGAAGCCCACGCCACTCTGGCCGATGTCCGCGCCGACCTCGCCGACGCCGAGGACACCCGCGAGGCCCTGATCCGTATCGCCTGGGCCCTGATCAACACCGCGAACGATCCCTCACGGCTCGGTCTGCGCAATGTGGTCACCGCAGAACTACATCGCTTCCCCGAACTGGGCGACGCCTGGCAGCAGCGCGGCCCGGCGCGATCCGCGGCCAACCTCGCCGCCGCCCTCCAAGACCTATGCGACCGAGGCCAATTGGAGATCCCCGATCCCGAGGTAGCGGTCATCCAATTCTTCGGACTGACCGTCTACCCCCACCTGATCATGGGTTCCTTCGGCAGCTCCATCGACTCCGACCTCACCGATCGTCTCATTCGCGACGGCGTCGACATGTTCCTCAGCCACTACCACCCGCAGCATCGGGCGTAACCGCGGAACCGTTCGTCGCGCACACTCTTGCGAATCTGTCTGGGACAGCTTATTTTGATGACATTGCTGTCCGGTAATTGAGTGCTGCTCACTGTCGCATTCGTGCCCGGACATCCATGACCGAGCCGCTGCTGAACCTGATCACCTAGTGAGACACCCATGGGCACGAAGAGCACACCATCCTTCGACGTACTCGTCATCGGCGCGGGATTCGGCGGGATCGGGACCGGCGCGGCCCTGCGCCGCGCGGGCATCGAGAACTTCCTGATCATCGACAAGTGGCACAGCGTCGGCGGCACCTGGAATGCCAATACCTATCCGGGCGTCGCCGTCGACGTCCCCTCGCCGATCTACAACTTCTCCTTCCAGCAGCGCTCACGCTGGTCGCGATTCTTCGCGCCCGGCAACGAGATTCAGCGCTATGCCGAGGAGGTCGTGGATCAGCAGGGTTTGCGTGGCAAGCTGCGCCTGGGCTGCGGAGCGAGCGAGGCCCGCTTCGACGAGGCCGCGGATATGTGGCGGGTGCGTACCACCGACGGTGACGAGATCACCGCGCGCTTTCTGGTGAGCGCGGTCGGCGCGCTGGAACAGCCCAAGCCACCGGCGATTCCGGGCATCGACAGCTACTCCGGACGTCTCATGCACACTGCGCGCTGGGATCACTCCTATGACTACAGCGGTAAGCGGGTCGCCGTCATCGGCACCGGAGCCACTGCGCTACAAGTGATTCCGCAGCTGGCAGCCAAGGTCGAACAGCTGACGGTATTCCAGCGCACCGCGATATGGGTCGCGCCCAAACCCGATTTCCCGATGGGCACGGTCAGCAATCGCGCACTGGACTTTCCGCCCGCGCAGCAGGCGGTGCGGTTCATCGGCAATGTCGCGGTGAACGCGTTCCTGGGCATCGGATTCGCACTGTCGGACTATCCGCGACTGACTTCCGCGGTGCTCGGGACCGGCGAGGCGGCATTGAAAGCCTATCTGTACACCCAGATTCGCGATCCACAGTTGCGCCAGGCGCTGACCCCGACCTACCGGCTCGGCTGCAAACGGCCTTCGATCTCGAATACCTATTTCCGGACCTACACCCAGCCGCACGTGGACCTGATCACCAATCCGATCGAGAAGTTCACTGCCGACGGCATCGCCACCGAAGACGGCACGCTGCGCGAGTTCGACATGGTCGTGACGGCCACCGGTTTCCAGGTCATGGACAAGGGCGCGACCCCGCCGTATCCCGTATACGGTTGCGGTGGAATCGAATTGGGCGAGTTCTGGGACCAGAACAAATACCAGGCCTACGAGGGCGTCTCGGTGCCCTCGTTCCCCAATATGTTCCACATCTTCGGCCCCTACGGTTACGCTCCCGGCTCGGTCATCCCGCTCATCGAGGCGACCGCCGCACACAGCGCCCGGGCGATCAAGGAAACGTTGCGCCGCAACGCCACTCGCGTCGAAATCCGGCAGCAACCGCACGATGAGTACTTCGCGCGCATGTACGCGCGCAACAAGAACACCTACCTGTTCAAGCAAGGGTGCGCCGAATCACGCACCTACTACATCAACTACCAGGGCGATGGCCCGGCTTTCCGAGCCACCACCCAGGCCGGAATGTATTGGAGTAACCGGCATTTCCCGCTGGACCACTACCGATACACCACTCGGCCGACCGTGCCGGCCGCCGCCAGTTCCGCCCGAGAGCTGGCCACCCATCCCTGACCTCAGCTATCGCTCGTCATCGTGCCCAGACCAGGCAGAAAGGATGCCCCGCCGGGTCACGAAAGACCCTGAAGTTGTGCTCCCCCTCGGCCTCGGTCACCCGAGTGGCGCCCAGCGCCAACACATCTCGCTGGGCGGTCTCGATCTCGTCCACCTCGATGTCGAGATGGAACTGCTGGGAACCGCGCGGATCCGGGAATCGCGGTGGCTCGTGTTCGGGTGCGAGCTGAAACGCGAGTCGACGCCCCCTGCCGTCGGTCAATACCGTCCAGGTGTCATCGGCGGTCTCGACGGTGCCGCCGAGTACGCGCTGATAGAAACTCGCCAAGGCGGCGGGATCCCTACTGTCGAGCACTACCGAGCGAAGATTTCCGATCATGAAGCCCGGGTTGCCGATTTGCCGCCGCATAAACCGGGTTCCGCGCGCGGCGCCGGACGGTGGCCCGGCTTCCCGGGCCGACCGCTGGTTCGTGGAGGTCAGTTCCGCTTCATGCTGCCGACACTCAACGATCCACTCGCCTGAACCCGCTGTCCCTGCTCCACCTCGCGGACGTACTCGGCGGGGTCCTTGTCCACGGGCTCGACACCGGCGAAGTTCCGCGCCTCGAACGCAGCGAACGACACCGCAAGCTGGTGCCGTGTCTGCAACCCGGCCAGGCGACGGAAGTCGGTGAGCCCTTCGCGCTCCTCCTCGGCCATGTGATCGCTATTGGCCAGGTTTGCCGCCGCGACGGCCGCGTACCAGGCGTCGGTGCCGACCGGATGCGATGCCACATCGGCGATCGCGTCCCGAATCTCATTGTGGTCGTGGATCGCGTCGAGCGTCTCGTCCTCGACCCCGCCCTTACGGTGTGCGGCGACGCCGACCCGCAGCAATGCCGGATAGAAGATCTCCTCCTCGGCAAGGGCGTGTAATTCGAGAAATGTCGCCAGCCTGCCCCATATCGCCGACAGCACACCGGTGTCCGTGCGATCGATCTGCTCCAGGATCGCGAACAGTCGCCGCTGCTCACGATGGTCATCGAGGATCAGCTCGGTGATGTCCATAGTTCCTCCCTGACAAGGCACCCCGGGCCAGGATGCCTTACGAGCGGTCGAAGTCGACCCTCAATGGGGAGTGTCGCCCTCATAGTCCATATTCGCGGCTTGATCCTCGGTGGTGGCCTCCGGATCATCCCTCGCTACCGCTCGCTCATCCTGCTGCTCGGAGTCGTGCTCCCGCTCGTTCGTCGATTCCTTGGGCATGTCGAACCTCCTCGAGTAGCGCGATGGATTGTGTGCACCTGCGCCATACCCGGGCGCTCGCCGAGCAAACTCGGCCGAGCGATCACGCACCGCGTGCCGGTATCCCGAACAGTGGCAGGCACTGCGCCAGTCCCGTGACCTCGACCGGCACGGTGCGGCCGGCTTCCCAGCGGGCACGTGTCAGTCGTAATCGGTTGAGTACCAGGGGTTTGCCGCGCACCGCGTGCACCTCGACGCCGTCCGGCTCGTAGCCGAGTTTGCGTGAGACTCCGCTCGAACCGTGGTTGTTCTCGTAGGCGCCCGACAATGCGGTATCGGCCCCGAGTTCACCGAAAGCCAGCGCCAGGACTGCGGCGCGCATCTCTGTGCCGATTCCTCGACCATGGTGGATTCTGCCGAGCCAGGATCCGGTGCTGACCTCGGCGCAGATGGCGAAGTCCTTCGCACCGACCGACTGTGAGCCGACCACCTCACCATCGCGGAGCACGACGAGGTTGAGTTCCCATTCGTCTACGCGCCAGTCGGCCCAGCAGCGCCAATGCCACTGCATCACGCTCCGGGCCACCCCATCGGGCTCGGCATCGGTCCACGCGATTCGGAACGGTTGCACCGCGGGGTCGTGGACGCCCGCGGCCGCCAAGGTGGCGAGTGCACCCAGGTCATCCAGGTCGGGGAGTCGCAATTCCAGGTTCGGCGTGCGAATTCGCAATCCGGCCAGAGGCCAATGGGAGATCCGGCTCATGGCGGTCATCATCGCGTCGGGGTGGTGTTGGCGACCACTGGATTTCGGTTCGCTCAACCGTCGCTCGATAGAGTCTTGACCCTCACACGGTGTCAGGTGGTCAGGTAGGAGGGGTCATGTTCAGCATTGGAGACTTCGCCCGGCACGGCCGCATTTCGGTCCGGATGCTGCGCCACTATGACGCGATCGGCCTGTTGCGGCCCGACCGGGTCGACCTGGTCAACGGCTACCGGTATTACAACGCCGCACAGCTGGCTCGCCTCAATCGCATTGTCGCGCTCAAGGATCTCGGATTCACGCTCGCTCAGGTGCAGGAAATCCTGGACGAGAAGGTGACGACGGGGGAACTGCGCGCGATGCTGCGATTGCGGCAGGCCGAGTTGGGAGCGGCCATGCAGGCGGCTGCGGACCGGCTGGTTCAGGTCGAGGCGAGGCTCCGTTCGATCGAAAGTGAGGGGCGCATGCCTGCCGACGATGTCGTAATCAAGAAATTGCCCAGTGTGCGGGTTGCCGAATTGACCGGTGTGGCAACCGGTTTCGATAACATCAGTCCTGTCATCGGACCGCTGTACAGCGAGTTGACCAAACGCCTGGAGGCGGCGGGGATCGCCCTCTCCGGCCCCGGTATCGCGTATTACGAGGACGCTCCCGACGGTGGGATTCTGGTGCACGCGGGCGTCGAGGTCAGCGCGCCGGTCGGGGAGGATGACGGATTGCGGATCGTGGATCTGCCGCCGATCGAAAGTGCGGCGACCATCGTGCATCGCGGTTCGATGGCGACCGTGCTGCCGACCGTGCAGACACTGGGCCGCTGGATCGATGCGAATGGCTACCGCTCGACCGGCTATCCGAGGGAGATCAACCTGGAATGCCCTGCCGATCAAGATGGTTGGGTGACCGAACTCCAGGAGCCGATCGCCAAACGCTGACGATCGGAGTGGGCCCCGACCGCGAAATAGTCAGGGCCCACTTGGTTTTCGGATCAGCCGAACAGTTTGCTCAAGAGCGGACCGATGATCGGGATGCCCGCGCTCCCGCTCGCACTGCCGGTGCTCGCAGGCGGCGCATTCGTCACCACGACAGCGAGAGTCGCGGTCGGCGGTCGGGAGCCCGGCCAGCCGGCGCCGCTCGCGCAGCCGTATGCCTGGACCACGTGCGTGCCCGTGGTGGTGGGCGTCCACTGCACGGTGGCAAGCAGATTGGCGTCCGGGGCGATAGCGCGTCCGCCGAGCAGGTCACCGTCATAGGGATCCGAGTCGATCGCGACCCCCACCGTGCTCTGCACCTGGCAGTGCACCGTGATCGTGTAGGCGGTCCCCACATAGTGATCGGTGCCCGAAATCGTGATCGAAGTCGGCGTGGGCGGTGTGGTGTCGGCGACCGATTGCCCCGCACCCATCGCCACCGAGGCGACAGCCGCCGCGGTCAGTATGCCCGCCCCAAACCAACGGCCTTGTGCTGCTGTTGTTTTCATACGTCTCCCATGTGTCAAGTGCCCTTGCGGGCAGGCAGACGTTAGCACTGCAAAGAGTCCTTGCGGACGGGTTTTGAAAATCAATATTTCCGCAATTCGGCACCCCGCTCAGCGGGACCAACGTGCCGCTGAGCATTCAGCCCTTGGGCGGATCCGACTGGCGCGGCTCAGGATTGGCGCTCGGCAATCGGACGATGCCGTTTGCCAGGTCCACGCCGAGCGGGTCCCCGGACGTCTCGAGTTGTTCGCCGCGCATCTCACGACTGCGAAGTTCCTCTTGCGTGTGCTGACTCGACGGGGCCACCAATGCCTGCAATTCCCCGAACAGCCCCGCCCCACCGCCACCTGTCGACTCGCTGCGCGAGGAGATCCAGCCCCGACGCTCCGCGAAGACGAGGGCCCGATCCAAGACAATCGCGAACACGACGATGCCGACAATCACCCACACGACGGTCATACAAACCCCTTCCGTCCGCGGTTTCGACGGTACGCCTCGTCATTGTTGAGTACCGGGCGGCCTGCGCGGAGTGGGGTGGTGGCCTGGCCAACGAGCCATCGAGGAACGGGCACGGCGACCGCGATATCGACAACAGCTATGAGATAGCTATCTCATTTGATGCCCTTTCACTGGATATCAACCGAACGAGGTTACAGAATTTAGCAACCAACCAGCGAATGAACATCATGCCGGTAGCCACCAGGAGGAACGGTGCAGACAACCAGTTCCACCGCATCGATGGCGGATGGGTTGCGCGGCCCACTTCGCGCGCTTCGCCGCTGGTGGGCGTCAGCGCCGATGCTGGGCGGAGTGTCCATGGTGGTCATTTTGGCTGCCTTCGGCCGGCCCAGCCCGGTGTGGGCAGTGGTGTATTTCGTCATCGGGTTCGCCGGCGGAGCGTACTTTCGCAGGATCGATACATCCCGCCGATTCGGTGCCCGCGAACTCCAAGTCGAGTTCTACACCGCACAGGACGAGCGTCGACTCCCCGATCGAATCCATCCACCGTGGTGGCACGAGCACATCATCGCCGAGCGGAACCGACTGCGGAACCAACAGCTCCAAGGATGGGTGGTCGCCCTGTTCGGACTGTGGGCGGCGGCGATGTTGGTCGCCCAGGCATCGATAGCGGGATTTCGGCTCGTGCCGACCGGGATTCTGGTCCTGTACCTGTTGGTATGCGCCGGTTATGTCGCCTGGTACCGGCTCATGCGTCCGAGCCTGCTCGCGGACCTCGATGAACTGGCCCGTCAAGGTCGGTCACGCGGGTATCGAGACCCGAGTGACCACCTTCCGTTCGGCGATGACGGTCGGCATCGGAGCCTTGGTGATTCGGCTCCGAAATAGCGCACGCACACCAGACGATTCGCGGCCAAGGACCGACCGCGATCCCATTCATCTTGTGCGCGAACGCATCCGGAGCGTGCTGCGCTGGGCATGGATGGGGCTACTCGGCTTGTACGCGGCGTTCCTTCTATACGCCGGTGTCACTGGCATGCGCAGTCCCGGCGACGAGCTTCACGATCGACTCCTGTGGGCGGCGCTATGCCTCTCCACCGCAGCGGGATTCATCGCCTCGGCACTGTGGATTCACCGACGCGGTACGCACAGGGCAAGGCCGTGGCGCGAGGGTCTGCGCAACGCTCTGAGCTGGGTGTTGACCGGTCTACTCGCGAACCTCTCCTTCGCCTTCCTGCTGACCGTGATCATCCCTCACCGCGATGCCCCCAACCAGGCGTGGTACCTGCTCTTCGCACTCGATGCGATCTACCTCAACCTGGCCTTCGCTATTGCGGCAGGCGCAGTGTGGGTTCGGCGTAAGACCCGAACGGGTTCGACCATCGACTCGGAGCGTCGCAGCACTAACCGCCCTGTGTCAGAGCGAGTTTGACCGTAACAGGCTGCCGCTCGGACACCACCGTGCCGGGGGCCGGGGTCTGATCGACGACGAAATATGTTGGGGTGTCGCCGCTGTCGAACAGGACATTGTGTCCGTCGGGTGCGGTGGCGGTTGTCACGTGGAAGCATGCGCCGTCGCCCTGGATCGCCGCATCGAACCGTTGCCCGCGCCAGTCGGGCAGGGCGAGGGGCCACGGTTTGGCGTGGCATTGGTCGGCGACCGATGCGGCCGTGGTCGCTGTGGAGCTGGCGGGCGCGTGGGATTCGCTGTTTGTCGAACCCCCGCAGGCGGTTACGCCGATCATGAGTCCCGCGCACACCGATACGGCACCAACGAACCTTGCGGACACCAAGTCTCCCTTATTGATTGAGCATCGAACGCAGCGCAATCCTCGCATGCGTGGTGTCCGAGGAGCGGGGTGGGTTGATGGACCGCGGGATTGGGAAGTTGGCACGTCGGGCGTCGCGCCTGGCACATTGCGTCCTCCTCGGTCCAACGGATCCGCGGCGAGACTTCCCATACGTGGGCGGTTTCCACATTCGGTTCGTGGTGAGTGAGGTACGTGTGGTGCAGATAGCGCTGCTGGGTGAGGCGCAGGTTTCGGTCACGGAAGGCCCGGCGCGGCGGGTCGGCGGTCCGCGAGTGCGAATGCTGTTGGCATTGCTCGCGCTGGAGCCAGGCCGCCCGGTGCGGTGTGAGTCGTTGATCGACACGATCTGGGGTGACGATCCGCCCGCCGATCCTGCGAATGCGTTGCAAACACTGGTGAAACGGCTGCGCGCGGTGTTGCCGCACGGTGTCGCGGTGGAGTTCGTGGCAGTCGCGTATCGGTTGGCGATCGATGCGGATGACATCGATATTCACCGGTTCGTCCGGCTGGCGGGCGAAGGGCACGAATTGCTCGCCGCCGGTGCGGCGAGTCCGGCAGCCCGCACGCTCGATGCCGCGCTAGGGCTGTGGCGGGGAGCGGCGTTCGCGGACCTGACCGATGTTCCCGAGCTCTGCTGGCATGCGGACCGATGGAACGAGCTGCGTCTCGACGCGATCGAGACGCGCGCGGACGCCTATCTGTCCCTGGGACGGGGACCTGAGCTCGCCGCATCACTCGAGCGTGAGCTACGCCTGCAGCCATTGCGGGAGTCCTTGGCCGCGAGAGCCATTCGGGTGCTCGCGGCCGGGGGTCGGCAGGGTCGCGCCCGGGTGGTGTTCGAATCCACCCGGCACCTACTGCGTGCGGAGCTGGGTGTCTCGCCCTCGCCGGAGCTGGCCCGTGCCCGTGACGAACTCGACTGGCTCCCTGAGTATTCGGATTCGCGTTTGGCGGTCCGGCGCACAGGTTCGATCGAGCGGGTCCGTGACCTGCCAGGGATCGCGGCACTACCGGATTCGGCGCTGCCAGCGCAGTGCCAGGGCCTGGGAGGACAGTGCCCGCGGTGGTCCTTCAGACCTTTCGAAAGCGAGTGAGTAATGAGTATCAATCAGTCTCCGCAGCGTGCGGGTCGCCGCGAATGGACGGCGCTCGCCGTGCTGGTCCTGCCTTTGCTGCTGGTGTCGATGGATGTGTCGGTGCTGTATTTCGCGGTGCCGTTCATCGCCGGTGATCTGAATCCTTCGGCGACACAGCAACTCTGGATATTCGACAGCTACGGTTTCGTGCTGGCCGGGTTGCTGCTGACGATGGGTGCGATCGGTGATCGCCTCGGGCGGCGGCGACTGTTGCTCATCGGAGCGACGGGATTCAGCCTCGCCTCGTTCGCCGCCGCGTACGCGCCGAATGCGGAGGCGCTCATCCTCGCTCGTGGAATTCTGGGCGTCGCGGGTGCGACGCTCATGCCGTCCACACTCGCGTTGATCCGCAATATCTTCGTGCACGACGGTGACCGCACCCGAGCCATGGCCGTGTGGGCGGGTGTGATGAGCAGTGGCGTGGCGATCGGGCCGATTCTCAGTGGCGCTCTGCTGCAGTACTTCTGGTGGGGATCGGTGTTCCTGATCAATATCCCGGCAATGGTGCTGCTGGTCGGGCTGGCTCCAGTGCTGCTGCCGGAATTCCGTGGCGCGGTGAGCAATCGGTTCGACGGCGTCAGCGCGCTGCTGTCACTGGCCGCGGTGCTGCCCGCCGTCTACGGCCTCAAGGAATGGGCGGCAAACGGATTCACGCTGGTCCGCCTGGTGTGTCTGCTGGCCGGAATCGGTTTCGGCGTGCTGTTCGTCCGACGGCAGCGCACCGTTCCCGATACGGTCCTGGACGCGAGCCTGTTCGCTCAGCGCACCTTCACGGTATCGGTGGCCGCGCAGCTGCTCGCCATGTTCGCGCTGGTGGGCAACGCGGTGTTCGTGACCCAGTATCTGCAATCGGTCCTCGGCATGAGCCCTTTCATCGCGGCACTGTGGAGTCTCGCGCCCGCGTTGCTCGTCGGTGGTGCGGCTCCGGCGGCTGCCACGCTGGCTCCGAAATTGGGTTCCGCGGCCGTCGTGTGCACTGGATTCGCCATCGCCGCAGCGGGATTCGGCGTACTGGCGACGATCGGCGTGCACGGACTGGTTACCGCTCTGATCGGCTCGGGGCTACTGGGCGCGGGCCTGGTGATCGTGATGACCCTGGTGACCGATCTGGCCATCGGCGCGGTGTCCGCCGAGCGCGCGGGTGCGGCGGCGGCGGTGCTCGAGACCGGCGGCGAATTGGGCGGCGCGCTGGGTATCGCGATTTTGGGCAGCATCGGCGCTGCCGCTATCAGCGCCGCGTCGACACCGCTCTCCCCTCGGATCTGCCTGTGCAAGCCGCCCACACCGTCCACGAAACCCTCGGCGGCGCAGTGGGAGTCGCCGCTCGCCTGCCCGGCACGGTCGGCGACTCGCTACTCGCGGCCGCGCGTGCGGCGTTCACCGACGGTCTGGACATCACGGCGACCGTCGGCGCGGTGGTCATGATCGCCGCCGCTGTCGGCTGCGGCCTACTACTGCGATCCGGGACCGAATCCGCGACCGGTTCCGACGACCTCCGGCACGAGCGGGCGTCGAAATGAGCATCATTGCCGGTCCGTACGTGCGACTTGCGCCCTATCCCATCGCCTCGCCGCGCGGCGGACGGAGCGGTGATCCTCGTAGCCGAGCAGGACAGCCTGCTTCGAACGCGTGATGGACGCACCGGCGATGACGCTCTCGAAGCGGTGCCGCCGGACGCGATCCAGTTCGGCACGCCAGGTGGTGTCGTGTTCGGCCAGCCGTCGTTGCAGGGACCGCCGGCTCAGGAACATACGGCGGGCGACGCGGTCGAGAGTCGCCGAATTATCGTCCAGTGCAATCGATATCACCTCGGCCAGATGTTCGAGCCAGGTGGTGGCCCGCGGTGGTGCAGCGGGCATCGAGGCGGCTACGCGGTGGAGAATCGCGGCCAGGTGCGGATCCGCGGTTCGCAGCGGCAGGTCCAAATCCGATTTGCGCAGGGTGAGACTGTCCGCGGGAGCGTTGAATTCGATGTCGTGGGTGCCGAGGGTCTCGACCATGCTCGCGTATCGCCGCGGCGCGGACTGGCGGAACGCGATCCGGACCGGACGCACCGCCACCCCGGTGGCAAGCCTGCTTCGTGCCAGCAGAGCCGCGTGTCCCCACTGCATCGCCAGATCCTTGCCGCGGCCTTCCCCGTTGATCATCGTGATCTCGAAACTGATCTCGGTATCGGTCTCGGGTCCGGGATCGAAATGGAAATTCGTGCTGATGGCGCCGATGAACGGACCGACCGTCGCCATTCCGGCGCCCAGTGTCGGCGCTGTGGAGAAGAGGTAATCGTGCAGGCCCGCCTCGCCCATCACGTACCGATCGGCGATCAGCATGGCCGAATCCTCGCGACCGAGGGCGTGTTCCACCACTTCCCAGGTGCGCAGGTATACGCCACTCGGGGTGCGGACGGTTTGATCGGTGGTTTGCCAACCCGCCAGCCCACAGTCACGGGTGAGCCGATCGGGATCCAGGCCGGACTCGAGCGCATGGCGCAGCACGGTCTGCGGAAGCAGCACCGTGTCGGTGGTTTCGGCAGGCCCTTCGAAAGGGGCTGCCTCACCGGCCGACACGGCCGCCACCAGTCAGATGGTCCAGGCCATCGGATAGTTGATGATCGGGCGTTCGAAGATACCGCCGATCGCTTCCATCTCGCCGCGGGCGATAACGGCCATTTCTTTCAGATCGTCCATCTGCTTCGCATGCTCCTCGGAGTCCCAGATGCTGATCTGCACCATGGAGCCGTCCGGCGACACTCCGGTGTACCAGTGCAGCAGTCCCGGCAACCGCGTGATCGCGGGCACCAGATACTCCGCCTGCTTCGTGATGAGCGCTTCGAACTTCTCGAAATTGCCGGGATCGAAACTGGCGCGACCCACGCGGACAACCGCGTTCGCCGGCAGGGATTCGGTCATCGTGCTGCCTTTCATTCGGTAATCGGATTCCAACCGCGCAACGATCCCCGACGCCACTGGCATCTCGCTGGCATCTCGCGAACACCAAGTCTCCCCAGCTGATTGAGTAGTGAATTCGACAATGACAGGAGCGGCGACCACGCCGGCGTCACACCGAGAACAGGCCCCACGTGATTGCCCAGGTGAGCCACAGACATCCAACGAGAAGTGGGATGGCCGATGAGATTCGCTGCGGGGTGGCCGCTTTGGTGCGGACCGCTGCCAAAGCGCGGCCCGCGAATAGTGCGGCGGTGAGCAGGGTCAGCAGTTGCAGGATGACCCACGCCAGTGGACGGGACGCGATGATCGGACCGGTTGTGCGCGCGTTGAAGGACAGGATCGCGAGTACGTAGGCGGTGGTCGCGAGCACCGAGAGGAGTCCGCTGGCGGCTGCTGCGCGGGTCAGGCGGCGGGTTGTTCGGCCGGGGTGGGCATCTCGATGGGTGAATGACCGCAGCAGGTAGGTGGTGAAAGCCAGGACCAGTGCCGCGATCAGGACCAGTTGTGTTCGCGCGGAGGTTGTCCAGCCGTGGCCGGGATCGCTGCTGGTGACAGGTTGGGACGGTGGGGTGGCCGCGGACGACGGCGGTGGGGTGTCGCCCGTTGCCCGGTGAATCCAGGTGGTCATGGTGTCGAGGTAGCCGGGTGCGAATGCTCCGCGGGGCGCTCCAGGGCCCGGTGCGGTGCCGAGTCGGTCGAATCCGTCGGTGGTCGCGCGGCCGTTGTGTGCGGTATCGGGGAGGAAGCCGATGATGACCGAGGGTGCGGCGGTGAGTGTGTTCCGCAGTACCGCAGCGCTTTCGGCGGGAGGCACCTGCACGTCGTATTGGCCCCAGAGGGCGAGGACGGGAATGTGCAGGGCGGCGAGGGCGGGTAGTGGGTTGAAGTTCGCTTCGGGGAATGCGCCGGTGTCGCCGAGTAGGCGGGCGGCGGGACCTGCGATGGTGTCGCTCAGTGATCCGCCCGCGCCGCGATGGCGCAATGTCATTGCCAGACTCCAGGTTTGCGTACGCAGCGGGCTGAAGCCGGATGCACCGAGGGTGAGCAGGAAAGCGATATCGTCGGAACGTGAGGCCGCGAGTGGGGCGACCCAGGCGCCTTCGCTGAATCCCCAGACTCCGACTTGATCGGCTCGGACACCTGTTGTGCGGCTCAGGGTTTGGACTGCGGCCAGGGTGTCGTCTGCCAGTAGCGAGAAGTCTCGGTGGGCGAATGAGTAGCCGTCCGTGCGTTTGTCGTAGACGAGTGCGGTGAGTCCCGCCGCGGCGAAAGCGCGCGCTTCGTACTGGACTTGGGTGCGGGGTACCGGGCCCGCGCCGCCCACCAGCACGATCCCCGGCATCTGCGCGTGTGGCTCAGCCGGGCCGATCACGGTGCCGTGCAGGGCCAAGCCGTTGCCACCCGTGAACGTCACGTCGGTGCAGGTGAAGCCGTCGCAGTCGAATGGTGTTGTGGCGGTGGCCGGTCCGGCCGGGGCGATGGACAAGACCGCCATGAGTAGCGCGAGCACACATGCGACGGCGAATAGGCGGCTGACAGGGAGGTGGTTCATGGCTAGCCCCTTGGAGCGGTCTTCAGATCTCCGGAAAGCCGAACATGCGCAGCAGCACGGCTTTTCGGTCGGGATCGGAGTCGTCGGCCAGGCCGTAGCGCTGGACGAGTTGGATGTATTCCTCGAAGAACTCGCGCAGCTGTGCCGGATCGACGCGAATCGTGGCCCGCGAGAACAGGAATGCGTCGGCCCACTCCCCCAGCTCGGGCGCCGCGCGCTCGTACGCTTCGTAGAGTTCGACCAGTTCGGCCAGGTTGTGCCGGGTCATTTCCGCAGTGGCCGTGCGCATTTCGTCGGTCTGTTCACTGTAGGCGGGGAAGCGGCGGTCACCCGGTACCGCGCGCCACCAGCGCTCCTTGCCGCTGGCGAGTTCGGGGACCTCCTCGACGAAGCCGTGTTTGGCCAGCTGGCGCAGGTGATAGCTGGTGAGGCCGGTGCTCTCGCCCAATGCCTGGGCCAATGAGGTGGCATTCACCGGGCCTTTGCGCAGCTGTTCTTCGATCCGGCGGCGCAGCGGATGGGCGAGCAGACGCAGAACGGCGATATCGGTGATGGTCCGAACGGGTGGTCGATCTGCCATGGCTCCGACCATAATTCATGCAAAGGTAGTTTGCAAAGCTTCTTTGCAACTGTCTCGATAGCCGTCTGACGACCGACTCGTGCGAGCCGCACGGCAGGACCACCCGCCGTGACCGAGAATGGCTAGCAAGTAGCAAACGTGCCTGAACCTCAGAGGAATAGGGATAACCGCCTTAGAACTTCACCTTCGAACCGGTTGGTGTGGTGCAGATCACACATTTGAGCCAACCTTTAGCTACCACCTGGACGAAGTCTTACTCGGGGGATGGACCAACCGAAGGGACACCGATGCTCACCTCGGCTCTACCCAGGGCGCTGATCCGGGCGCTGGTCGCCATGGCGGCAGCGACGACGGCGCTCGCCATCGCCACCCCGGCCGCACACGCGGGCGCGCTCTACCCGATAGCCGAGCCCGACGGGTTCTATTACGGTCCCGCCAATCTCGGTGACTTCGCACCCGGAGACATTCTGGGTTCCCGGCCGGTGGCCGCACACCCGTGGCCCGGGGCCACGGTGTGGCAGTTGTCTTTTCGCTCGACCAATTCCCAGGGCGCACCCATCCCCGCCGTCACGACCCTGATCATCCCGGCCGGGGGCGGCGCGAACCGTCCGCTGCTGTCGTATCAGCCGTTCGTCAATTCCCTGGGCCTGCAATGCGCTCCGTCGCACGCCTTGTTCGACGGCGGGCTCAAGGAGGCGGGCGCGCTCAATATGCTGCTGGCGCGCGGCTGGGCGCTGGCGGTGCCCGATCACCTCGGGCCGACCAGTGCCTACGGTGCGGCTCGCCTCGGCGGACAGATCACGCTCGACGGCATCCGCGCGGTCAAGCGCTTCGCGCCCGCCGGACTCGTGGGGTCCCCGGTCGGCATGGCGGGTTACTCCGGTGGCGCGATGTCCACCGGTTTCGCCGCCGCGCTGGCACCCGAGTACGCGCCCGAGTTGCCGATTGTCGGTGCCGCACAGGGCGGTTTGCCGGTCAACCCCGGCAAGATGGCCATCGCGGTGGGCGATACTCCGCATCCGTTGTTCGGGCTCGGTTTCGCGGTGGCGATGGGCGTCGAACGCGAATATCCGTCCGCGCTGCCACTGGATCGGGCGCTGACCCCGGCCGGATTCGCGCTGCGTGATCGCATCGCCAACGCCTGCACCGATGACATCATCTCCGCGGGCGCGGGTCATTCGATCGGCGAAATGTTCAACCGCGGCATGGAAAACGATCCGACCATGATCGCGGCCATGCACGACAATGCGCTCGAGGTCGCCCCGGAGGTGCCGCGCGCGCCGATCTATCAGTGGCACGGCGGCAGCGATCAGGTGCCGCTCGATCAAGCGCTGGCCACGGCCGGACGCTATTGCGCAGCGGGCACTCCCGTGCAGTTCGACATCATCGGCGGCGATCACGCCACCGCGATGCTGCCGGGCGCGATGCGGGCCATGAACTATCTGTCGGACCGTTTCGCGGGCATTCCGGCACCTTCCAACTGTCACTGACACCCTCGTATTCAGAAGGGACACATAATGACTCGCCGCCTGCTGCGGGGTCTCACGACGATATGCCTGCTGCTGGCGGCGCTGCTGCCCGCTGCGGCGCACGCCGATCCGGGCGGTGGCCCGGCGCTATTGGGCGTACGGCCGCTCGGCGGCAATCAGTTCGAGGCCAGCGTGTATTCGGCGGCGATGGATCGGGTTGTCCCGGTGTGGATTTCCCACCCGGGGCATTCCGCGCCCGCACTGTATCTGCTCAATGCGATCGACGGCGGCGAGGCGGGTGGGCCCTGGACCCAGCGCACCGACGCGGCGGCGTTCTTCGCCGATAAACCGGTGACCGTGATCCAGCCGATCGGCGGTCGGGCCTCGCTCTACACCGACTGGGCCGCCGACGATCCGGTGCTCGGACGCAATAAATGGTCGAGCTTCCTGCTCGATGAACTGCCCGCCGTGCTGTCCGATCGATTCGCGCTGAACGGCGCCAATGCCATTGCGGGAACCTCGATGTCGGCGGGATCGGCCTTGGCTCTGGCCGCCGCCGCACCCGGGCGGTTCGCGGCGGTCGGCTCATACAGCGGCTGCCCGCGCACCGACGATCCGGTCTCGCGGGCAATGGTGCGGGCGCAGCTCCGGCTGTTCGGCGCGAACCCGGACAATATGTGGTCTCCGGGTGATCCCGCCTGGGCGGCCAACGACGCGGTGCTCAATGCCGAGCGGTTACGCGGTGTGGCGCTGTACATTTCGGCGGGCAACGGGGCGCCCGGCATCCACGACACCCTCGGCGATCCGTCGATCGGCGGCGATGTCCCGCGCTTGACCGACCGGCTGGCGATCGGCGGAACCATGGAAACCGTGGTGCACGACTGCACCAGGTCTCTGACTGATCGCCTTGCGGCGCTGGGTATCCCGGCCACCACCGTGTTCCGCAACGGCACGCACGCCTGGCCGTACTGGCAGGACGATCTGCACGACTCGTGGCCGGTGTTCGCCGCCGCCCTGGGTGTGTGAGAGCGAGTCCATCTCAGCGGACGCTCGGTGCCGGAAGCCAGTTCCGCACCGAGCGCCCGCATGACTATCCGATCAGACAGCGCCGGTGAACAGGCCCGCCTGAGTGGTGTGCACGGCGCGTTCGATCACCTGCACCACCGGCGCGCACACGCCCTCGCGCTGCTGCGCGCGGGCCCGCCGCTCCACCACATCCGGTGCCCAACCGGCACATTGGGCTCCGGTGGCGCGCACCGACGACAGCAACGCGAGCAATCCCGCGGTCCTCGAGTCCGCGGGATGGCAGTCCAGCAGTACCCGCTGCAATTGCGAGCGGAGTCGCCGTTTGCCCGCCACGTCGACGGTGGGCCAGCTATCGACCCCGAACACACCCAGTACGCGCGTGCGCTCACATCGCACCCGCCCGCGCGCGATCAGCCGGACCAGCAGATCCTCACGCAAGCCACGCCCGAGCCCATCGAGCAGTCGCGCCGGAGTCTGCGGCTTACCCGCGATCGCCGCCCGCGCGGCGAGCAGAATTCCATCGGTGTCCGCGAGCGGCGTATCGAGGTTCGCGATCGCGCGCGGTGCGCGGCGGTTCTCGACGATCCGTACCGCCGGCACCGGCCGGTTCGGTGCGACACTGGTCAATTCGAGCAGCACCGCACCGGCCAGCACTCTGTCCATGACCGGACGGGCGAGCATCGGCTCTCCGGTGCGGTCATCATGCAATAGCCACAGCAGGTCCTCGGCGATCAACGGTGTCATGACGGCAACCCTGCCGCAGCCTCGCTGTGGACACGCTGAGAGACACGGCTGGCCTGCCCGGAGTGTTATCGAATGGCACGAAGACGTCGGGACATCACTCGTCACAGCACTGCCCGCCCGCGCATTTCTCACCGACCGAGAGCGTGTAGCGCCACGCAGACCACGTCGTCCCGATTCCATCGACATTCAGATCTCGTTGCGCCGCAAGCGCTCTCGGCGGGCCGCCACCGCGATTCCGGCCACCATCGGGATCGTCACCGCGAGCGATATCCAGCCCGTCCCCAATCCCAGCCCGTCCGAATGCGATGACGCCAACCAGTCGGTAATGGACGCACCCAGCGGGCGGGTCACCACGTAGGCCGACCAGAACGCCGCGACCGCGCCCATCCCGAACCAGCGATGCGCGATGGCGGGCACGGCGATCGCGACACCGAACAACACCGCCGAGGCCAGGTAACCCAGATGCAGGGTCGCAGCGGTCAGATCCCCGGCCACGGTGCCCAGCGCGAAGGTCGTCATGACCGTCGCCCAATAGAACGCCTCCCGGCGCCGCGTCGTAATGCTGTGCACGGAAAGTGTTCTCTCACTGCGGTACCAGGCCGCCAGAATGCTCGCGACGGCGATCGAGAACGCAATCGTGGACGCGGGCAGCGGAATACCCGCCACGAAATCGACGATATCGGCGACCATGGTGCCCACGATGCTCACCATCACCACCGCGGTCCAATAGATCCACACCTGATACCTCGACGCACGGAATTGCAGCCACAGACTCACGCTCAACAGGAGCACTCCGCCACCGACCGCCACCTCCGGCGGAAAGGTGTTCACCAGGAAATCGGAGAACGTCTCCCCCATTCCGGTGGACAGGATCTTGATCAGCCAGAACAGCACGCTGATCTCGGGCACTTTGCTCAACAACTGACGCGCGGGCGAAACAGGCGCCGTCACAGGGTTTGTCACGCGCACAGACTCGCAGCAGCCCGTTGAGAAACCGCTGTGAACGCCGAGTTGCGGGCCATCGCGGTCTGTGCAGTACCGAGCCCGCATTCGAGGGATTCACGGAAACACCGCGTCGAGGGCGACGTCGATGGTCTGACTGTGGCAGTTGATACCCCGGTCCGGCGTCGCCGCTGACGGGCGCAGCGCCGGCGCGAGACAGTGCCAGGTATCGAGCACGATGAAGTCCTGATCGGCCTCGGTAGCCGATTGGTACGCGGCGTCGAGCACCTCACGTGCCTGCCCGCAACTGATCGCACCGTGCAGTACCGAAACCTGGTAGCCGATGGCATACTGCGTACCCAGGGGCTGACCGGGTAGGTGCTCGCATGGAACGCGCCGCAACTGCCACCGGCCTGCACCACAACCGGGTCGGGGGTCGGTTCCGGCGCATCGGCCCACGGATTGTGCGAAGGATGGAAGAAGGAGGCGTACAGCAGCCAGAGCCAGAACAGTCCAAATGCGAAGGAGCCCAGCAAACCCACCACCGCCAGCACAGCAAGATATTTCAGCAGGCGCGCCGCTCGATGTCCGGCGCGACCACGCCCCTCCGCGCGGAGTGGCTCGGGCGCTCCCCCGGCCGGATCCCCGTCCCCGTCAGTACTTCGCCCCATCGCCCCGCCCGCCGACCGATGCCGAAATCCGGCATGCCAGTTTCGGATCCAGACTAGTTGGACCAGAACTGTTATGGCGGAACGCATTCGACACAAGCTCGGGCGCGGCGCGCGGGTGTGGGGTCGGCGAGGAACGGCTTACGGCTGCGCCATAGGCGAATTCAGGATTCTGACAAGCCAATCGGTACGGGCTCGACGGGCGGCGACGGCTAGTTCGGCGTGCGGGAACAGGGAGTCGAAGCCGTGGCAGCCGCCCGCCCATACGTGGAGTTCGGCCTGGCCGCCGGCGGCCCAGATACGACTGGCGTAGTCGACGTCCTCATCGCGGAAGACTTCGGCCGAACCGGCGTCGATATAGGTGGGCGGCAGTCCGGACAGATCCTCCGCATGACTGGGCGAGATGTAGGCGGGGATCCGGTCGGCGGGAAGGTCGGCCAGGACGGCGTTCCAGGCGAAGGCGTTGGTTTCACGGGTCCAGACCGCGGGCTCGCCGGAGTATTGACGGCTCGACGTGCTGGTGTTGTCGTGGTCGAGCATCGGACAGCTCAGAATCTGGGCGAGGATGGCCGGTCCGCCCAGATCGCGGGCCATGAGGGTGACCCCGGCGGCGAGGCCGCCGCCCGCGCTGGTGCCCGCCACGATAATGCGGCCGGGGGAGATGCCGAGTTCCTCGCTGTGCGCGGCGATCCAGCACAGTCCCCGGTAGCAATCCTCGACGGGGATGGTGCCCGCGTGTTCGGGGGCCAGCCGGTAGTCGACGGTGACCACGATGGCGCCGGTGGCATCGAGCCAGTCCAGCGGGATGTCCAGCTGGGAGTACCTGTCGCCCATGATCATTCCGCCGCCGTGCATCCAGTAGACGCACGGCGAGGCAGCCTCGGCGGCGGCCGGAGTCAGGATGGTGAGTGCGATATCGGATCCGTCGGCGGCGGGTGCGATCGCCTCACGCCGCTCGACCGACCGGGTGCTCAGCAGCTCTTCGATCGACGTCGACGGATACCGGCGCAGTTGGGTGAGGATCTCGGGCGTGATCTCGGGAACCAGCGGCATCGCGGTGAGCAGAGCGGCCAGTTCCGGGTCGAGGGCGGGGCGGGCAAGAGGTGACATGAGTTTTTCCTTTGCGGTGTTCGAGTGAAATCGGTTGTCAGAGAATTGCTTTGCCGCCGACCGGGACGTAATCGGTGTAGGGCCCCTCATTCGCGACGAGCTCTTTGACCTGCGCGACGATCGCCTGGGCGGCCGCGCCGGCGAAGATCCGGTGGTGGTCCTGTTCGCTGGTCCAGCCCTCGGTGACGTGGATCGTGTTCGGATCGGTGGCCGATCGGCAGACGAGGTAGACCAGGCAGTACTCGCTCGCGCCCGGATTACCGTCGGCCAGTCCGGACAGCAGCAGTTCGACGAGTTCGTCGGCCTTGCCGGGCCGGGCGGTCAGGGTCGCGTTGAATCCGTAGTTGACGGTCATGTCGAAGTCCTTCATGTGTAGTGTGATGCTCCCGGACGATGGAATCGTCCGGTGCTCGTGCTGATTCAATTTCACCGTTTGAACTGCTGCTCGAGTACAAGAGAACTCTCGATCACTTGCCCGATCCTCTCGTTCGGCGGAGTTTTGACGAAGCGGTGTGCTGCAATCGGCAGATGAGTTTCGACGAGCTCGACGCGCTGCTGGCGCGCCATGTTCGCGCCGATCAGACGACCGCGATCGATGGATTGCATATCGCCTCGATCACCCGTTCCGGCCCACCCGCGCTGGAGATGTCCGGAACGGTGCTGGCGGTGCTCGTGCGCGGCTGCAAACGTCTCGCGGTCGGCGATCGCGTCCACGAATACCGCCCGGGCGGATATCTGGTCGCATCGATCGATCTACCGGTGACCGGTCATTTCGTCGACGCCCGATCCGACAGTCCCGCACTGGGTTTCGCTCTGGAACTGGATGCGGCGTCCATCGCCGAACTGCTGCTCGACGCCGCTCCCGCCGACTTGACGCGGAGCCGATCGGCACCCGCCCCGGGCATCGCGGTCGGCACGCTCGGCCCCGAATTGCTCGATGCCTCGGTTCGCCTGCTCCGACTCCTGGACCACCCCCGCGACCGCACGGCGCTCGCCCCACTGATCAAGCGAGAGATGTTGTGGCGCTTGATCACCGGTGACCAGGGCCCGGTGGTCCGCCAGCTCGGACTCGCCGATAGCGGCCTGCACCATATCGCCCGGGCCGTGCGCTGGATCCGTGACAACTACAGCGAACCGTTCCAGGTCGCGGATCTGGCCCACCGGTCCGGGATGAGCCCGTCGGCGTTCTACCGAAACTTCCAGGCGGTCACGACCCAGAGTCCCATTCAGTTCCAGAAGCGCATCCGGCTCGAACAGGCCCGCCTGCTGCTCACCGCGCAACCGAACGATGTCACCGCCATCGCCCACCGCGTCGGCTACGACAGCCCTTCGCAATTCAGCCGCGAATACCGCCGTCACTTCGGCCGACCGCCCAGTGTGGATGTGCGAGGTGCCCGAGACGTGGCGACCGTCGCGTGACGGTCACCGATGCCTGACGCCTCACGCACCTGCGCGGTGGTGCGATCGGTCACCGGGCGCGGTCTGCGGCAGTAGTAGACGAAGGCCGGTGGCATATTCGCCCAAACGGTGCGACAGGCCAGTACCTCCTCGAAATAATCGGCTAGCCGACGCCGTAGCCGACGGGCCAGCGGCATCCAGCGGGTGGAGGTGTAGGCGAAGGTGCAGAACACTCCGTCCGGCGTCAGGCCGTCGACGATGGCGGCGAGCAGATCGTCCTGCTGTCCGGGCGCGAACGCGGCCCAGGGCAGGCCGCTGACGATAACGTCCGCCTGATCGAACCCGTTGACGGTCAATATATTTCGCAGTTCGCACGCATCGGCCGTCGCTATCCGCACCTGCGGGAAGTCAGCGGCGAGCGCCGCCGCGAAACGGTCGTTGATCTCGACGGCGAGGTGATGGCCGCGCCCGGCCAGCCGCTGCTGGATCGCCACCGTGAAAGCTCCGGTACCGGGACCCAATTCGAGCACGACGGGGTCGCCGTCCCTGGGAATGGGGATGGCAATTGCCTCGGCCAGCGATGGACCGCTGGGCGTGACCGCCGCGACTGTCCTTGGGGCGCGCAGAAATTCGGATAGGAAACCGGATCGGTGGATTGGTGTCATCGCGGATACTCCCGGACTCGGTGGATGTGATGGATCCACTGTCCGGTGCGCCGGGGTGCCGCCACATCTGTCATTCGACTCTCGTCATGGGCGATGATTACGACCGATGACTTAGTCCGCCAACAACTCCCGGCCGATTCGCGGCACCCGGGTCAGCCGGGTCGATCGTCCGCACTCTCGTCGGCACGCGATAGCGCGTCCGCCAGTCCGGCGCGTGAGCTCACTCCGAGTTTGGGATAGATTCGATACAGGTGAGCACCGACGGTTCGATGTGACAGGTACAGCTGTTCGCCGATCTGCTTATTGGACAGTCCGCGCGCGGCCAGCCGGGCGATCACGGTCTCCTGCGCGGTCAACGACTCGGGCGCGATGCTCGGCCCGGTCCGCTCGCCTTGGCGATATCCGCTGGCGCGCAATTCATTTCGCGCACGTTCCAGCCAGGGTGCGGCGTTCATGGCGGCGAACCCGTCGCGCGCGGCGATCAGATGCGGGCGCGCGCTCGTCGCCGCTGCGGTCCGGCGCAGCTTCTCCCCTAGCACCAACCGGATTCGTGAGGCCTCGAATTGCCACCGGTCGACCTCGGGGTCGTCGAGTATCGCCTCGAGCCGGGTCAGGGCGGCCGGGTCGTCGCTGATGAGAACCTCGGCACCGGCAACGAGCAGCGCCATCCGCGGCGACAGCGCGGCCACCTCGGCCGCACGCATCGCCTGCACGTGGGCGCGTGCCTCCGGGACACGGCCGGTGCGCACGGCGGCCTCGACCACATCGAACATGACCCAGGTGCAATGCGGCACATGGGAAGCGAGCACACCCGGCGGACTCATCGCGGTCGCGTGCTGGTATCCGGCCTCGAAATCACCGCGGCCCAGCGCGGCAAGCACCAGCGGATGGCGAGCGAACAGGATCGCCGCGGTGACTCCGCGTGGGCGGGCCCAATAGGTGATTTCCTCGGCCAGGGCATCGGCTTCGGCGAAGCGGCCCCGGCCCGCGGCCATCAGCGCGCGGTGGTATCGGAAATACCAGGCGAAGAACGGGAAACCGCCGCTGTCGCAGACCCTTTGGCCCTCGTTCGCGAGATGCTCGGCCTCATCCCATCGACCGGTCAGATAGTCGTCCAGACACAAATGCATCAGTGCGCCGATATGCCGGCGGGGTGGACCGCCATTGCGGCCCTGGTGGACGATGCGCCATGACGGCTGGCGTGAATCAGCGAGCCGATCCAGGTATACCGATGCCGTGCCTATCCGCATGATCCTGGTGGGATCGGTTTCCTCGGGCAGTCTCGCCAGTACCGCGTCCGCCAACTCCGGCACGGACCCACCGGTTCGCACAGGATCGGGAAAGGTCTTGCTGAGCAGGGCCAGGATCGGCGGTGGTTCCGGGACGAGGCGCGCCAGCGCGCGGAAGTACGGCTCCCAATAGTGTGGTGCCGAGCCATACCAGCACAGCAGTAGCAGGGTATGCATGGCCTCGATCAACGCCGGATCGTCGGCCCGGTAGTGGTGGTCACCGGTTTCGATCGCGCCCACCAGCAATCGGTGTGCCGTGGTGACATCGCCATCGCCGTTGAGCATGAGGAAGGCCGCGGCATTCGCCGCGTGTAGCGAACCCGTGGAATCCGGGGTGGCCTGATGGGCGTCGGTCAGCAGTCCATGGGCGGTGTCGCCGGCGCCACCCGCCTCCGCCCCGATATAGGCGGCTTCGGCTAGTCGACGACCCCGATCGGCGTTCGCGGGACTCAATTCGGCCGCTCGGATCAGTGACACCACGGCCGCGAACGCATCCCCGCGCAACATGGTTCGATGTGCGGCCGCCTCGAGCAATCCGGCGACGGTCTCGTCCGGACCATCGGCGGCGTGTGCGAGATGCCAGGCACGACGCTCCTGGTCCTCGGAACTGGCCTGCGCGAGCTGAATATGCGCGCCCCGGCGCTCCTCATGGGTCGACATCGCGACAATGGCCGACCGAATCAGCGGGTGCCGGAACAGCATTCGCGCGCCGACGGCATCGACGCGTACCAGCTGTGCGCGCTCCGCGGCGGCCAGGCCGATCAGGCCCTCGCCGGTATCGAGGATCGTGCGCAGCACCCGCAGCTCACCCGCCCCTTCGAACGCCGCGAGCAGCAGCAACCGGCGGGTCTGCTCGGGCAGCGCGGACAGACGGGCGGCGAACATTGCCTGTAATCGCTCATTGAGCGGTATCAGCTCATCCTGGGACACGCTGACATGGACGGACTCGGTGAGCGTGCACGGAAGTTCGAGCAGAGCGAGCGGATTGCCTCGCGCAAGGTCGAGCAACCGACGTCGGTGCGGTGGGCGCAGGCACGGGTATGTCGTATCGAGCAACGCCTCGGCGGCCGGGTCGGGCAGAGCTTCGATCGACAACTCGGGCATATCCCCGCGCTGTGGAAACCCCTCCGCGCCCGAGCGTACCGAAACCAGCAGTCCGACACCGGTTCCCGTGATCCGGCGGGCGATGAATCCCAGCACTACCGCGCTGGCGCGGTCGATCCACTGAATATCGTCCACCAGCAACACCACCGGTCGCTCGGCGGCGACGGCGTCCAGCAACAGCAGTGCCGCGGTGCACACCGGTAGTACGTCCGGTGCGGGTCCCGCTCCGAAACCCAGTGCGACAGACAGCGCCTCGGCCGCGCCGGGGGCCAGTAGCGGCAGGCGCGCACGCAATGGCATCAGCAGTTGATTGAGCGCGGCATAGCTGACATCGGCCTCGAACTCCGATCCGGAGGCGCGCAGGACCGTCATTCCCTCGGCGGCGGCGCATCGTGCGGCCGTTGCCAGCAGGACGGATTTGCCGACACCCGGTTCGCCCCTGAGCATTACGGCTGCACCGCCGTCGCGCAGACCTTCCAGAAAGCCGGTCAGGGCGGCCAGCTCGGCCTCGCGCCCGAAAAGTACGACCGCGCTCATGCGACGAGAGTCGTGGGCCGCAGACCGGCCTCAGGCACGGATATCGGCGATAGACGATCGAGTACCAGGACGCCGAAAAGCAGTGCTGCTGTGACACCGAGCGCCGCGAGCGGTGGAATTCGACTCAGTACGGCAGTGGCCGCGACCATGATCAGCGCGGCGAGCAGTCGCGGACCCATCACCACACCCACGACACGGCGCGCGAACAGCGCGGTTCCGGTCAGGTAGAGCGCGGCCCCACCGGCAAGCGCCGCCGCCCCGAACAACCCGAACGCCCCGGTGCCGGAGATATGGGCCATAGCCGTCTCGATTCCCAAGGCCGACACCACGATTCCCGCGACGATCGGTAGATGTAGATAGGTGTAGCCATGGTGGGCCGCGCGTGATCGGTCTCGATCATCGAGGCCGCACAGCGCGCGCTCGGCGGCGGACGCGAGCTCGGTGAAATAGGCCCGCCACAGCGCGATGGCGATCGCCATCGCCAACAGCACCCCGGTCAGCAGTGGAATATCGATCGGCCCGGCTCCCACCCCGATCGCCACGGTGGATTCGCCCAATGCCAGGATCACCACGAGCCGGTGCCGTTCGACGAAATGCGTCGCCGAACTGATCCGGCTGCGCACACCCCACGTGGTGAGGTTCGCGATCACCGGTTCGACGGTCACCGCCGCCAGTACACACCACACCTGCCACGGAGATCCGAGGACCACACCGGCCACCAGCAGTGCGGACGAGGGGATGATCGACAGGCATACGGTCTGCACGACCTCGCGCCGGGCCGCGGGGCCGCCCACGGAGGTGAGCAGGTAGACGGTCAGGTGCGTGAGCCGGGCCACCAGGTAGGCCGCCACGAAGATCAGCGGCCCGGATAGTCCGCCCGCCCGATCCGCGTAGGCTTCCGGCACCACGACCGCGACGACGAACACCGCCGTCACACCCGTGAACATGGCGCCGCGGACGAATCCCTCGTCGGCGTGCAATTGGTTGGCCAGCCAGCTGTACGCGGTCCAGGACCACCACAGCAGGGCCAGCACGGTCAGTCCCCGCAGGACGCCCATCGCGGAGTGCGAATCCGCCATCAAACGGCTGACCTGTGTGAACCCGAAAACGTATGCGAGATCGAAGAAGAGCTCGACGCTGGTGACCCGATCGCCCTCCACACTTGCCACCGCGGTGGGACGGCCATCCCGGGTCGGGTGCTGCTTCCCGATTCGTCGGCTCACCGCAGGCTCCTCGCTGTGTATCCCGATTGTTGCCGTCATTCATCCGTGCGCGTTCGGAGAAGTCAACGAGGTCGGCAGGATCGTGCAAGTGACCGCGACTTCTGTGTTACCGCAACCGATTCCGAGACTGGTTACATGGAAAGGGTGTTGGACATCGGGTCCATCGCGACGGCGGGAGGGTCAGGCCATGGTCGACGATATGCGCAGCGAGATAACGCTTTTCGTCAACGGGAAGACGCAATCGCTGGAGGTCGACAATCGCCGCACGCTCCTGGACGCGGTCCGTGAGGACCTGGGCTGCACCGGCCCGAAGAAGGGGTGCGACCACGGCCAGTGCGGGGCCTGCACCGTATTGCTGAACGGTCGCCGGATCGTGTCCTGCCTGACCCTGGCGGTCGCGGCACAGGGTGCGGAGATCACCACGATCGAAGGTATCGCCGATGGTGACGCCCTGGCGCCATTGCAGGAGGCCTTCGTTCGCCTCGACGGCTTTCAATGCGGCTTCTGCACTCCGGGACAGATCTGTTCGGCGCTCGCGATGCTGTCCGAGCATGCCCAGGGTTGGCCCAGTGCGGTGACGGCCGACGTCTCGCCGGACGCACCGCTGCCCGAACTCGACGCCGCCGAGGTCCGAGAACGATTGAGCGGCAACCTGTGCCGGTGTGGCGCGTATCCGTCGATCGTGCGGGCCACGCTGGAAATGGCCGCGCGGAAAGGGATTTCATCGTGAAGGAGTTCGCGTATCAGCGTGCGACCGAGATCGGCGAGGCGCTGCACCTGGCAGTGGCGGGTGGCGACACCCGTTACCTGGGAGGGGGAACCAATCTGGTGGACTTGATGAAGCATGGCGTGGAAGCCCCGGAACGACTCATCGATATTCGGTTCCTGCCACTCGGCGGAATCTCCGAGATCTCCGGTGGCGGAATGTTGCTGGGCGCGACGGCCACCAATAGCGATATCGCCGCGCACCCCAATATCCGCCGCCGGTATCCCGCAGTATCGCAGGCGATTCTGGCGGGCGCGTCCGGGCAGTTGCGAAACATGGCGACAGCGGCGGGAAACCTATTGCAGCGCACACGATGTGGGTACTTCGCCGATCCGAGCGCGCCATGCAACCGGCGCGCGCCCGGGAGCGGATGCGGCGCCACGAGCGGGGAGCATCACAACCACGCGATCCTGGACTGGACGCCCAGTTGCGTCGCGACCCATCCCTCCGATATGGCCGTCGCGCTTGCCGCCTTCGACGCCGAGGTGCGGTACCAGACCACGGAAGGTACCGGGGTAATGCCACTTTCGCGGTTCTACCGGCCGGTCGGCGATTCCCCGCACCTGGAAACCACCCTGCCCGAACACGCCCTGATCACCGGAATCGCGCTGCCACCTGTCCCCGAATCGATGCGGTCGCGCTATCGCAAGGTCCGCGAGCGCGCCTCCTACGCCTTCGCCACCGTGTCCATCGCGGCGGCACTGGAGGTACGGGACGGGCACATTCTCGAGGTCCGTATCGCGCTGGGCGGAGTCGCTTCCCGGCCCTGGCGGGCGCGGATCGCGGAGGACATGGTGCGCGGCGCCACCCCCGGCGCGGAACTGTTCCGGGCCGCCGCCGACGCCGAGTTGGCGACGGCGCGGCCGCTGCGTGACAACGCCTACAAGGTGGCCCTGGCGCGCAATCTCATCGCGACCGTGCTGACCGAACTGGCTGCCTCCGCACGGCTTTGACTCCCTCCAGCAGAAGGATCGCCATGATTACACCGCCACCGACGCCAGAGGCCGGTCACTCCGGCGCGATCGGCGTCGCTCGCGCCCGCCTCGAGGGACCCGGCAAGGTGACCGGAGCGGTCAAGTACGCCGCCGATGAACCCGTCAAGGATCTGGCGTTCGGATACCTTGTGACAGCGCCGATCACCCGCGGCCGCATTCGTGCGATCGACGCCGCGCCGGTGCGGAGTATGCCCGGGGTGCTGGCGGTCATCGACCATACGAACGCCACGCGCTTGAACCCCGAAGCGGGCTCCTACTTCGGGCCGGACGGGAATCTGCAATTGCTGCAGTCCACCGAAATCCCCTATGCGGGTTGGCCGGTCGCGGTGGTCGTGGCCGAGACCTGGGAACAGGCGCGGCATGCGGCGACGCTGCTGCGCGTCGACTACGAGGAGTTCCCCCACGACACCGCCTTCCGCACCGATCACCCCGCCGCCCGCCCGGCACTGGACCTCTTCGGTCCCGAAGCCGCGCTCGGTGACCTCGCGGCCGAGTTCGAGGCCGCCGCGATCATTGTCGACGAGCGCTATCGCACACCCGAAGAGTATTGCAGCGCAATGGAACCGCACTCGGCCACCGCGTGGTGGGACGGCTCTGATCTGCACGCGGTCGATACCAATCAGGGGCCGTGGATCGTCGCGGGGGCGCTGTCGGCGCTGTTCGACGTCGGCCCGGGGCGCGTCCATATCCGCGCCGAGCACGTCGGCGGCGGATTCGGTTCCAAGGGATTGTGCGGTCCGCAACTGATCCTGGCTGTCCTGGCCACGACCGTGACCGGCAGGCCCGTCCGAATCACGTTGACCCGCAACGATGTCTTTCTCATCACCACGATGCGCCCGCCCACCGACCAGCGTGTGCGGATAGGCGTGGACGCGGACGGCCGCTTTCGCGCCCTGCAGCACGAGGCCGCATTCGCGGTATCACCGCTCGTCGAATATATCGAGGGCTGCACCGAACTCACCAAAACCCTGTATGCCGCCCCGGCCATTCACACCGGGCTGACCGTCATACCCGTCGATACGGTGCCGCCGTACTCGATGCGGGCCCCCGGTGCGGCCCCCGGTTCCTTCGCTCTCGAATCCGCGGTCGACGAGGTCGCCGAGCGGCTGGGTATCGATCCGGTCGAGCTTCGATTGCGCAATGAGCCCGCCGTCGGCCCGGTGTCCGGGCTGGCGTTCAGCAGCCGCGAGTGGGGTGCGTGCCTTCGGGAGGGAGCGCGCCGTTTCGGCTGGGATGGGCGTGATCATCGGCCGCGGCGCAGATCCGAGGGCGCACTGCTGATCGGAACCGGGGTGGCCACAACCAGTTTCAGCGTCGGGGCATTTCCGTCCTCGGCATCGATCACCGCTGAATCCGATGGCACCTTCACGGTGGCGATCGGTGCGGCCGATATCGGCACCGGTGCGCGTACCGCACTGACCGCCGTCGCCGCCGATGCGCTCGGGATCGGGATCGGCCGGATCCGGCCGTTGCGAATCGCCGACAGTGATCTCGGCGCGGCCTGGAGTGCGGGCGGCTCCCGGGGCACGACCTCGTGGACCTGGGCGATCAGCGAGGCCGCGACACGATTGCGGGCGCTGCTGCGCACCACTCTCCCCGCGACGGTAGCGGTCGATACCGCTTCTCTGCTCGGCGATCTGGCCACACGCGAACGCCACGCCTACAGCGCGGTATTCGCCGAAGTGGCGGTCGATATCGCCAGCGGGGAGGTGCGAGTGCGGCGACTGCTGGGGATGTTCGCCATCGGGCAGGTGATCAATCCGCTGCTGGCGCGCAGTCAGGTGATCGGCGGGATGATCGGCGGGCTGTCGATGGCTCTGCACGAGGAGGGCGTTCGCGATCGGGTCACCGGCCGACTGGTCAATGCCGATTTCGCCGGCTACCACATTGCCGCGCACGCCGACGTCCCCGATATCGAGGCCGACTTCGTCGCGGACTATGAACCCGGAATCCCCCTGGGCGTCAAGGGGGCCGGGGAGATCGGCAATGTGGGCACCGCCGCCGCGATCGCCAATGCGGTATGGCATGCCACCGGTGTACGCCAGCGCACGCTACCGCTGCGAATCGACCGACTACTCGAAACCCCGGCTCGATGACCGCGGGCGACCGCCACCCGTGCATGCTGCGTGAAGTCTGGCCGTTCGTCGACGCGCACCACCGTGACGGCAGACCTGTCGTACTGGCCCGGCTCGTCGATCGGGACGGTCCGGGGGCCCGGCCGCTCGGCGCGGCGATGGCCGTGGCCGCCGACGGCACCTGGTGCGGCTCGATATCGGGCGGTTGTGTCGAGGGGAGCGTGCTCGGCGCGGCCCGCGAGGTGCTCACCGATGGCGTCGGGCGCATGCTGTCGATGTCTCCGGGCGATGAACTGGCACCGTGGGAGGCGGGTCCGGCCTGCGGCGGCGAGCTTCGGATACTTCTCACCCCCGCACCGCCCGACCCGGTGCACACCGCGATTACCAGCGCTCTCGAGCACGATGCCGATCTCACGATTCGAATCGAGCTACGGCCGCCGTACAGCTGGAGTGCCGCAACCGATTCCGGCGGGCCGATCGGGTCGGGTCCGGCGTATACCGAGTTGCTGACCCGGCGCCGTCGGCTCGTGCTGGCCGGGGCCACCGATCTCGCCGCGAGCGTGACCGTATTCGCCGAATCCGTTCATTACTCGGTGGTGATCGTGGATCCGCGACCGGCGCACCTGGAGTCCGGTGCGTTCTCCCGCTCGGCGAGACTGATTCGCGGATGGCCGGGTGAGTGGCTGACCGCGAACCCGCTGCGCGGCTACGATGCGCTCATCGCGGTGAGCCACGACCCGCGCATCGATGACGGTGCACTACGTGCGGCGCTCGCGGGAAAGGCGGGATTCGTGGCCGCGCTCGGCAGCCGGGCAACCCATGCCCAGCGCATCCGGCGGCTCTCCGGAACCGTTGGGCTGGAACGACTCACCGGGCCGGTGGGCCTGGATCTGGGAGGGATCACTCTTGCTGAAACAGCCCTTTCCATCGTCGGAGAGTTGGTCGCCGCCGGAAACGGGCGTACAGGCGGCCCATTACGCCGCGGCACCCACCCCATCCACTCCCGCCGGATCGCCTCGGCTTGACCGGGCACTGATGCTCGACGAACTGTGCGAGCTGATGGATCGCCATGCCCGTCCGGACCTGACCACCACCATCGACGAGGTCAAGATCTTCAAAGCCGTGGCGCCCCAGCCACCCCGGCCGGTGACCTACGGCCGGGTCTTCGCGCTGGTCGGGCAGGGCACCAAGCGATTCGCACTCGGCGAGCGCATGTACGAACACCGGGCCGGGCAGTATCTCGTTGCCTCACTGGATCTTCCGGTGGTCGCGCATTTCATCGAGGCCGCACCCGGTCGTCCCGGGCTCGGGGTGGGCCTGACGCTCGACCCCGCCGAGATCGTGCGAACGCTGCTGCACGCTCCGGCCGGTCTGCCCGATATGGGCGCGCTCACACCACCGGGTTTGGCGGTGAGCGAGGCCGAGGTCGAATTGATCGACGCGGTGCTGCGCCTGTTGCGATTGCTGGACCGGCCCGCCGATATCGCCGTTCTCGCACCGCTGATCAAACGGGAGATCCTGTGGCGGCTCATCACGGGCGAACAGGGGGCGATGATCCGCCAATTCGGCACGCCGGAAAGCAATCTCAACCATATCGCCGCCGCGATCCACTGGATCAGGAGGCACTATCAGGTGCCATTCCGGGTGGAGGATCTCGCGAATCGCGCGGCGATGAGCGTGTCCGCGTTCCATCGCAGCTTCCAGACCGTCACCGCGATGAGTCCGGTCCAGTTCCAGAAACGCATTCGCCTGAACGAGGCTCGCCTGCTGTTGATCGCCGATCCCAGCGATGTCACGGGTGTGGGGCGCACGGTCGGCTATACCAGCCCTTCGCAGTTCAGCCGTGAGTACCGGCGCCAATTCGGCGCACCGCCGAGTGTGGACGCGCGGGCCTTCCAGAGCGGGGTATCGACCTGACTCGACCGCTGGCGTTCGCTCAGGGGAGGTGGTTGCGCTCGCGTGTACGTACCGAAATAGGTTGTGCCCATTGAGGTATCCAGGTTTCAGCGCCCGGCCTGGGCCGAGATCTGGAATCGAGGAAATCGCGCAGGGCGGCAAGGGCCGGATGGCGGTTGTCGGCGCGCCAGATGATCGACAGGGGGTAGATCAGGGCGGGGTTGCGTACCGGGATGCGGCGCAGGTCGTAGCTGTCGGGCCAGAGGAATCGGGTGCCTTCGCCGATCAGGGTCGCCAGATCGGTTGATTCGGAGATCTCCTCCAGGAGGGCTTCTTTCGCGAAGACCGGGCCGAGGCGGTCGATGGTGAGATCGAAGGTGGTGGTGAGTTCGGTGAAGTACTCGGCTACTTCACCGTGGGCGGGGAGGCCGGGCATCCAGATTCGGTGGCCGGATAGTTGGTGCGGGGTGAGGGTGCGGGCGTTGGCGAGGGGGTGGCGGGGGCCGACGAGGAGTTGGTGGGGTTCGTCGATTATTCGGGCGGTGCGGATCGATTCGGGGAGGCGGTAGTGGGTGGGGACGGCATGGAAGGTCGCGTCGATCGTGCCGGTGTCGACGGCAGCGACCGCCCCGTCCAGGTCGGCGTCGAGGGTGATGATGTCCAGGTCGATGCCGGGGTTTGCGCGGTGGAAGTCGTGCAGGAGTGTGGAGGTGATGATGCGGCGGGCGACGATGTCGATGCGCAGCGCCCGGCGGCCGGGGCGCACCGCTGCGTCGGCGCGATCGGCTACGCGGACGAGTTCGCGAGCATGCGGCAGGAAGGCTTGGCCGTCGATGGTCAGTTGCGCGCCTCGGGGAGTGCGGGCGAACAGTCGCACGTCGAGGTATTTCTCCAGTGCCGCAATGCGTTTGGAGACAGCCTGCTGGGTGATCGACAGGGCGTCGGCGGCTTCGGAGAATTGGCCCGTCTCCGCGGCGGTGACGAAGGTGCGCACGGCGTTGAGATCCACGTAGCCAACCTAGTTGAACAACCATTGGTTGTGGCTCGCCGATCAGGTTGTTGTTTGATCGGCGCTCTTCGGCCCTGGTTTGATCTCAGCGATCAACAGTGAGTTGTTCGGTGAGAGGTGGATTTCGTGGCTGCCAGACGATCTTTGGGCCGCCGGTTCCGATGGCTGTGGACGTCCTATGCGATCAGCGCGTATGGCTCGGGGTTGGGGTTCGGGGCGCTACCGCTCATCGCGGTGCTGGTATTGGATGCCAGTCCGATCGAGGTGTCGATACTGGCGGCGATGGGGCCGGCGGTGGGTGCGCTGATCGCGCTGCCGCTCGGGCCTTGGGTGGAGTTTCGGCGTAAGCGGCCGGTGATGGTCGCGATGGATGTGATTCGGTGCGCGGCCATGGTGTCGATTCCGATCGCGTACGCGGTGGGGTGGCTCGGATTCGTTCAGCTGCTTGTTGTTTCGGCCGTGGTGGCCGCCGCCAAGATCGCGTTCAACGCGGCGAGCGGGGCCTATCTCAAATCCATTGTCCGGCAGGAGAATCTGCTCGTCGCCAACGCACGGTTCGAATCGACGAACTGGAGTTCCATTGCCGTCGGCCCGCCACTGGGTGGCGCGGCGATCGGGATGTTCGGGCCGGTGGTCACGGTGGTGGCAGATGCGCTGAGTTACCTGCTTTCCGCGTTGGCGCTCAGCGCGATTCGCGATCGGGACGACGAGCCGCCACATGTCGGCGCACCCGGGATGCGGGGTGGTCAACTGTTCGACGGTTGGCGGCACCTGTTCACGCACCCCGGCCTGCGTGCGCTCTATCTCAATCAGCTGATCGTCAGCGGATTGATCATGGCTACCGAACCGCTGTTGGCTGTCCTGCTACTGCGCGAGCTCGGATTCGCGCCCTGGCAGTACGGGCTCGCTTTCGCCGCGCCCTGCCTGGGTGGGCTGATCGGCTCGCGGCTGGCGACTCGCGTGGTGGCGCGATATGGGCGAGACCGGATCCTGCGGGTGGTCGGCACTCTGCGCGCGGTCTGGCTGGTCGGCCTGGTCTTCGTTCAGCCCGGGCTCGTCGGTCTGGTGATCGTGATCGGCGTTGAGCTCGCGATCATCATCGGCATGAGCCTGTACAACCCGGTGCTGGCCACCTATCGACTCGAGCACACCCCTGAAGAGCTTGTCGCACGAACGCTTTCAGCCTGGTCCATCGGCACGGGCGCAGCCATTGCCCTGCTGAGCACACTCGGTGGAGCGATAGCGGCCCTCACCAGTGCGCGCACGGCGATTGCGGTTGCGGGGGTCCTGATCCTCGCCAGCCCGCTACTGCTCCCCCAGCGCGACGGCTCCCAGCCCACGCAATCCACGGGTTCGGAATTGATCACCCAAACGGGAATGAAGTCCCGTTAGTGCCGGTTACCCCTTCCATCTCCACTTAACGGAACTTCAGAACTGTTAAGGAATCGCCGGAAGGACAGATCGATGAATAACACCTGGTGGGCACGCTTGGCCGCTGGAGCTGCTGCCGTGGTTGTCGCGGGCGGAATCGGGCTGACGGCCATTCGCGCCGATGGTGAACCCGCCCTCGCGTGGGATGCCACGTGGTCGGCGGCTCCGCAGCTGCCGAGCATTGGATTCGAACCGAATTGGGCCGAGCAGGGTTTCGACAATCAGACCGTGCGGCAGGTCGTGCGGATTACCGACGGTGGATCGGCCGCTCGGATCACGCTGTCCAACCAATACGGTGATCACGCGCTGCGTATCGGACGCGCCACCGTCGCCCGTACGGCGCAGGGAGCCGCGGTCGATTCGAATTCACTGCGGGAGCTGACATTCCACGGCGATAAGGCGATCGACCTTTCAGCCGGTGGCACTTTGACCAGCGATGCCGCCGATCTGCCTCTCGCACCGTTCGATTCGGTCACGGTGACCCTGTATCTGTCCGGTCCGACCGGTCCGGCCACTTTCCACTCGCAGGCGTACGCCAGCAGCTATCGCGCCGACGGTGAACATGCCGCCGATGCGGCGGCGGACTCCTTCACCGCGGTCACCCACTCCTGGTACTACCTCACCGATATCCAGGTCAGCGGTGCATCCGACGCCGAAACTCGCTCCACTGTCGTGACTTTCGGGGATTCGATCACCGACGGATTCGGATCGGTCAACGACACCAATACCCGGTATCCGGATCACCTCGCACAGCGGCTCGCTGCCGCCGGGATACCTCGCACCGTGCTCAACGAGGGGATCGGAGGCAATCTGGTCCTGCATGATTCAGCCTGGTTCGGGGAGAGCGGTGTCGCACGGTTCGAACGCGATGTGTTGTCCAAGCCGGACGTGAAGAGCGTGATCGTGCTGGGCGGACTCAACGACATCGGATTCTCCGAGGTGGATCTGCCCACCTACAAGCCCAATCCGCAAGTGTCGGTGCAGCAGTTGATCGATGGGCACCGCAGGCTGATCGCCGCGGCGCATGACGCCGGGGTGCGGATCATCGGCGCGACTCTGCTTCCGATGAAGGGAGCGGAGTACTACACGGCGACTTCCGCGGCGAAGATTCGCGAGTTCAACGAGTGGATGCGCACCAGCGGTGAGTACGACGCCGTGGCCGACTTCAATGCCGCGGTCGCCGACCCGTTCGATAGCGAAAAGCTCAATCCCGCTTTCGATTCCGGTGACCACAAGCATCCCAACGGTGCGGGATACCAGGCGATGGCCGCAGCGGTCGACCTCAACGCGCTCTGATCACCTCGATCGTCTTCATCGCCAGTCCCGTGTACCCGCGGGACTGGCGATGGTGGTGCGCGCTGGGCAATTTCGGCGGCAGATCGAAATGTTGACGGCCTCGCGAAACTCCGGTAGCAATACGCCGACCGAAGCGACCAGCATGGGAATGAACGTGTCCAGTCCGACCCGACGATCACTGACGATCGCCCACACGATCGGCATCTGTGTGGGCTTGGCGCTCCTGCTGGCCGGGGTCATTCGTCTGGCGCTGGTGCCCGTTCAATGTTCGGGGCACACCATGGGATCGACCGAGGTGTGCACCCGAACCGAGAAGGGGCATGCCGTGACGCGGGATTTCGAACAGCAACGGTCTCTTCGCCATTCGACCGATGGGTTCCTCATCGTCGCCGGTTCGGCTGTCGCGGGAGGCTCGGTCCTGCTATTGCGGCGATCTCGGCGACGTTAGCCTCGCTTGCCTGGTGCCTTGATCGAGCCTTTCATCGCCAGACCTGCGACCGGGGCCGACTTGGCGGTAGGGATTGTCGCGGCACCGGGGGCCTTCGCTCCCGGTTTCTTGGCGAGGCCCTTCATTGCCAGACCCTTCGCAGGGGGCGCGAGGGGATGCGCGGCAGGGCTGTTATCGGTGTCGAGATCCGCTGTCGGACTCTGGATTCGGGCAGGAGAATCCGCGGTGACCATGGTGGGATCGGTGTGCGGAATCTCCGAGGTCCGATCAACCCGCAGGTTCTGCGACAGGGTGGCGGGATCGATACGGGTGATGGCGTCGAGCATGAGCTGGGCGACATCGACGACCTCGACTTTCTGCGCGGTGTCGAGTCCGTCCTGGCGGGCGGTGACGCCGTCCGAGAGCATGACGCGGCAGAACGGGCAGCCGGTGGCGATCTTGCCCGGGGTCGGTGTGCCTGAGAGGGTGGCGAGGGCTTCGTCGGCGCGGTCGATATTGATGCGTTTGCCGAGTTGTTCTTCCATCCACATGCGCGCGCCACCGGCGCCACAGCACATGGAACGTTCAGCGTGGCGGGGCATTTCGATCAGGGTCGACCCCGAGGCGGCGAGAAGTTCGCGGGGAGCGTTGTAGATCTTGTTGTGGCGGCCCAGGTAGCAGGGGTCGTGATAGGTGATGTCCTGGGCGACCGGGGAGACCGGGATCAATTTGCGTTGCCGGACAAGACGATTCAGCAATTGCGTGTGGTGCACCACCTCGTAGGTGCCACCGACCTGCGGGTACTCATTGTTCAACGCGTTGAAGCAGTGCGCACAGGTGACCACGATCTTCTTCTTGGACGCCTCCACACCCTCGAACACCGAATCCAGCACCGCGATGTTCTGCATCGCCAGCTGCTGGAACAGGAACTCGTTACCCGCACGCCGCGCCGAGTCACCGGTGCAGGTCTCCTCCTGACCCAGCACCATGAACTTCACACCCGCGGTCGCCAGCAACTCGGCCACGGCCTTGGTGGTCTTCTTCGCACGATCCTCGTACGCACCGGCACAACCGACCCAGAACAGGTACTCGTACCCGTCGAAGCTATCGGCGTCCTTACCGAAAACCGGGACCTCGAAATCGATTTCGCTGATCCAGTTCAGCCGATCCTTGGCGTTCTGACCCCACGGATTGCCCTTGTTCTCCAGGTTCTTGAACAGACCCGCGAGCTCGGACGGGAACTCCGACTCGATCAGCACCTGGTAACGGCGCATATCGATGATGTGATCGACATGCTCGATATCGACCGGGCACTGCTCCACGCACGCACCACAGGTGGTGCAGGACCACAGCACCTCGGGATCGATAATGCCGCCGGAGTCGCGGCCCTGATACTCCCCCACGAGCGGCCGTTCGGCTTCCGCGCGTTCGGATTCCGAGAGCTTGGCCGTATCACCGCCGAGCAGGTACGGCGCTTTCGCATAGGTGTGATCGCGCAGTGAGGTGATGAGCAGTTTGGGCGACAACGGTTTTCCGGTATTCCAGGCCGGACACTGACTCTGGCACCGACCGCATTCGGTGCAGGTGGTGAAGTCCAGCAACGCTTTCCAGCTGAAGTCCTCGACCTTGCCCGCACCGAACGCGTCCACGTCCGGGTCTGCGCTCTCCATATCGAGCACTTTGCCGCCGGACATCATCGGCTTGGCCGCCCCCAGCGCGACGCCACCGTCGGGTTCACGCTTGAAGTAGATGTTCACGAACGCCGACAGCCGATGCCAGGCAACGCCCCAGGTCAGATACCTGCCGACGAGATACAGAAACGCGGCTCCCGCAAGCATTTTGACGAAAGCGAAGCACGAGATGAGCACCGGGCTGGAGGGCAGCAACTTGGCCACCTGCATCGTCACCGGATCGGTCGCGATATGCCCACCGCCATAGGTGGCAATCCGGCCCGCCTTGACCAGCACATCTCCGAAACCGTGTGTGGCCACGATCGTTTCGATGATGTACGCCGCCCGGAAGTTGGATCCGCCGAACCGCGACAGCCGATCGGCGCGACGCGGATGATTCAACTGCCGGATGATGATCAACGCCCCGATACCGAGCAGGGTGCCGATACTCAAAATCTCCTCGAGCAGGTGATACCCGACCGTATGGCCCACGATCGGCCACCCGAACTCGGGATCGAAAGTCTGCCCGTACGACTCGAAATAGAACACCATCCCGAGCAGGAACCCGACCATCACCAGCCAATGCGCCCACCCCACAGTGCGGAACTTGTTCATCCGCGTATGCGCCGCCACCTCGACGACAACGGCCTTCAGCCGAGGCACCACCGGCCGCCACCGCGACCGATCCGCCTGCCCAGCCCGCAGCACCCGCACCATCCGCGCCAACCCGACGCCGAGCACGCCCCAGCAGTACAGCGTGATGAGCGCTCCGATGATCCCCAACGTGATGGTCGCGGTACTCACACCGACCCCCCGGTCTCGAGAAAGCCCCTGAACAGCAACAACACTCAAGTTACTGTCCGGTAACTTAGATCCAATTTCAGCCATCATGACACCGGCAGGCCATTTCGGCAAGATCACCCGCGCTCCGAACACTCTGCGACAGAGGCCATATCGCCACCACGCGGTGAGATACTCAGCGACTGTGGACAACACCACTCCCGAGGCACGGATACACAACTGGCACATCGCATCACGCGAGTACGAGCGCCAGGAATCCCACCGCGGCCGCCGCTTCGCCCACCCCGACATCGACCCTCGCACCACCGCCCTGGTCGTCATCGACATGGTGCCGTTCCACGTCGCCGACAATCCCTACTGCCGAGGGATAGTGCCCAATATCAACAGCTTGGCTGCATCACTGCGCGCGGCGGGCGGAACCGTGGCCTGGGTAATACCCGGCACCACCGCCCCAACCCCCGCGATGATCGACTTCTTCGGCCCCCGACTGGCCGAGACCTACAGCAAGACAGGCGGTTCCGGCCCTGCCCACACCCGCATCTGGCCGGACCTACACACCGAACCTCGGGACCTTTTCGCCGAAAAGTCCGCTTTCAGCGCCTTCTTCCCAGGCCGCAGCCCCTTGCCCCACCTACTCGAACAGCGCCACATCGACACGGTCCTCATCACGGGCACCGTCACCAACGTCTGCTGCGAATCCTCCGCCCGCGACGGCTCCACCCTCGGCTTCCGAGTAATCATGATCGCCGACGCAAACGCCGCCCGCCGCGACGCCGAACACAACGCCACTCTCCACACGATCTACAGATCCTTCGGCGACGTCCGCCCCACCGCAGACGTCCTCACCATGATCAGCGCGGCGAATCCTCCACACCCTCAACAACACTCACGATGACGTCGCCAGCCTCGAAATCCGACTTCCGCAGCCCGGGAACCACGAGCCCGAGCTGAACAGCACCCTCCGGACCCACCCTGTTCGAGCCATCGATAGCGACGCAGGTCGCCGTCGGCCCCAACCTTCCGTCCGCCCGCACCACCATGACCCGACCACCAACGGTTAGAACACCGCACTCGACGTACCCGACAACTGCGGTCCCGCGCCCCGTCAGCGTGTACGCGGCCTCGACCCGAAACCGGAACCGCTCACCCTCTAGCGTCACCGATACTCCTCGATTGGTTGCGTGACAGCGAAATTTAGCGCGAACAGCGCGTACCGTAGAGCCGCAATCGACCGTTCCTTCCAGCGAATCGAGCGCAGGTGTGACGAACGAAATTACTCGGGAGCGGGATCGGCTGGCCTGGGAGAAGCGTATCGCCCGCGACCGTAAAAACATCCGCGCGGTCAAATGGGCGGAACGGCAGGCGGATCGCCTGGTCGCGCGCCTCGCGCAGCGCCAACATACGTCAGGGTGAGTGCGCGACTGGCCACACAAGTGCGCCAGAGAATTGCTGCTGGCTGTAGCGTCGATGTCGGGATCAGTGGTGCCGACATGGAGCGGTTGCGGTAGACGACGCCGATCCCGTGTCAGAGGTTGAAGATTCGCGCCGCGTTGCCGCCGAGGAACAGGTCTCTGGCTTTGGCGTCGAGGCCTAGTTTGTCGATGTGTTGCAGGCAGCGTTCGGCGGACAGCATCGGCCAGTTGGTGCCGAATAGGACGCGGGTGCGGCCGGGGCCTCGCATGTAGTCGATCAGTGTGGCGGGGAGGCGGTGGACGGCGTAGGCCGAGGTGTCGACGTGGAAGTTGGGGTATTTGGTGGCCAGGGAGATGACCTCGTCGATCCAGGGGTAGCCGACGTGGCCGCCTACGACCACGAGGTCGGGGAATTCGAGCAGGACATTGTCGAGGTATGGGATGGGGCGGCCGGGTTCGGAGGGGCACAGTGGGCCGGTGTGGCCGATTTGGGTGCAGAAGGGGATGCCGAGTTCTACGCAGGTGGCGTAGAGCGGGTAGTAGCGGCGGTCGTCCGGGGGCAGGTTCCACAGCCAGGGCACCACTCGGAGTGCGACCAGGCCGAGATCGGTTACCGCGCGGCGCAATTCGCGGACGGCATCGACCGGGTAGCGCAGGTCCACCGCGGCCACACCGGTGAAGCGGTCCGGGTGCGCATGCACGGCGGCGGCGACTTCGTCATTGTCGATCAGCATGCCCTGCGGGCTCGACCACGCGCACAGTAGTGCGCGTTCGACGCCGGCGGCGTCCATTGCCGCCAGCGTCGCATCGGTCATGGACGCGGCGGCGAGGGCACCGCCGTCCTGACGGGTCCAGCGCAGCAGGGTGGCGAGCCAGGGCTGGCTCAGGAATAACTCGTTCGGTTGCTGTGACCAGGCGTCGATGATTCGTGTCATACCGGACAAACATACTTCACTAGTGTAGTGTCGTCAATCATGGACTCCCCCAGACAGTTTCACTCGGGCAATCGGCGCGTGTATTTCAACCTGCAAAGGGTCGCGCAGCGGTTGAAAGTGGCCGCCGATGAACAGTTCCGGGTGGCCGGGGGGATCACCACATCGCAGGCGGCGGCACTGGCGATCGTGGTGCGCAATCCCGGCTGCGCGCAGCGGCTGCTCGCCGATGAGCTGGGTCAGCGCGAATCGGCGATCACCACGATGGCGGCCCGGCTCGAGACCGCCGGATTGGTGGAACGCCGCCCCAGCGCCGCGGATTCACGCGCGTGGGAGCTGTGGCCGACGACGGCGGGACGCGAGGCAATGACCGGTCTCCATCAGGCACTCGCGGTGATCAACGAATTGCTCGAAGAGGCCGTCGGCCCGGATAACGTCGACGACTTCGCCGATGCCCTGGATCGGCTGGGAAGCGCACTGGATTCGGGTGCCTGACAGTCGATTTCAGTTCGAATCGTAGTAGGACGGATCGATGAGATCGCGGGTCCGCGCGATAACTCGATCGCGGAACAGTCGCACCACCGGCCAGGGGCGGAACGCGAGAGTCATTGTCTGAACGCGAAGTTCGTGATCAACCCGAATCAGGCTGGCGGCCTCGACCGGGATACCCGAGATCTCGCAGGTCCACAGGCTCAACAGATTCGGCTTCGCCATCATTCGCAGGCCGGTGTCGCGCTCACCGTAGACGGCCGCCGCGTGCGAGACGATGGTCCGCACATCATCGATCCCCGCGACCGGGCGCAGCGAGACCGGGCTGCGGAAGACGATATCCGCGGTCGCGTCGAATGGCAGGCGAGGATCGACCCGCTCACCCGAATCCAGCGGTAGGACAGTCCGATCGATGCCCGCGGGCAGATCCCATGACTGCGCGGGCATTAGATCACCACTGAGCATCCGCACCCGATCGCCCCATTCCGTGGTACCCGGATACGAGCTGAGCAATACCTGGATCTCGACACCCGCGCGCGTACCCTGTCCGACGGTCATACCGTGGATCTCTTGGCCCTCGAATCCCGCTGTCCAGCAACGAGCTTTGAGACGTTCGGTATCGAGCGCCAACGTTTGGTCCAGTGAGGACAGCGGGGCCGAAAGTATGTCGCCGAGTTTGGCCACGAGCGCCGGGTCGGCGATCCCACCCGAGGCGAAGGGATGCTTCAACACCACTTCGCCACCGGGTCGAATATTCCACTCCCGCAACAAATCTTCGATGAACATTCCGGAGAACCTGGTCGGTGTCATCGTCTCGCTAGGGCTTGCGGCCGATACCCGCCCAGTACCAAGCGCTTTCGGCTTCGCCGACGGCCACCGGCCGGTCGGTGAGATCGGGCCGCCACGACGCGACCGGGACCAGGCCCGGATCCACGAGCGTGGTGCCCGCGAACAGATCGCTGGTGTCGGACTTGCTGCGCGGATGGAACTCGATACCCGAGGCCACCGCCGCACCCACCACGCCGGCCATCGCCTCGGGCGCGAAATCCGCTGTGGGGTGGGTGATTACGAGGTAGCTACCGGACGGCACCGCGGCCAGCAGCTCGGCGACGATGTCCTGCGGACGGTCCTTGTCCCCGAAGTACATCATGATGGCGACGAGCATGATCGCGACCGGCTCGGACAGATCCAGCGTGCCGGTCAGATCCGGATGCTCCAGGATCGAGCGCGGATCATGCAGATCGGCGTGGATGAAGCGGGTGCGCCCCTGCGGGGTGCTGTCCATCAGCGCGCGAGCGTGCGCCAGCACGATCGGATCCTTGTCGACGTAGACCACCCGCGCGTTCGAATCGAGCTGCTGGGCGACCTCGTGGGTGTTTCCGGCCGTGGGGATTCCGGTGCCGATATCGAGGAACTGGGTGATCCCGGCGTCGGAGACCAGATGCCGGACCGCGCGGGACAGGAAGGCGCGATTGGCGCGCGCCATGGTCTTGATGGTCGGGACGTGCTCGGCGATGGCGTCACCGAGCGCGCGGTCCGCCGGGTAGTTCTCCTTGCCGCCCAGCCAATAGTCGTAGACGCGGGCCTCATGGGCGATGGTGGTGTCGATCTCGGTGGGTAGCTGGGTGTCGAAAGCGTCGTCGGGCATGGGAGCTGTATTCCGATCAGTGTCGCGGGCGGGTGGTACGGAAGGTGTCGAGCAAGTGGGCGGTGCGATCGGGCGGTAGCGCGCAGACGCACAGGCGGGCCCAGGTCGCGTTGAATCGGTCCACATCGCCGGGCCGGTCCAGGAACTGCGGGCCGGACGGGTGCGGGAAGTGCGCGAGATCGCTCAGTTCGGGCGCGGCGAACCGCAGCATGGTGAACGCGGTGCCGCTGATCGCGGGCCCGCCGATGTGATCGGGCAGCACCTGCACGGTGATGTTCGGGCGGGCAACCAGTTCGGCCAGATGGTCCACCTGGCCCTGCCAGATGGCGGCTCCGCCGAGCGGGCGGCGCAGCGCGGCCTCTTCGATGACGAACCATGCCTTGGGCGCGTCCGCGCGGGTGAGCAGGCGCTGGCGGCGGGTCAGCAGCTCGATGCGGTTCTGGATGGCGGCGGCGGGCTGTTGATCGGCGATGGCGAAAATGGTGTGCGCATACGACGGTGTCCACACCAGATCCGGCAGCAGACTCGGTGCGTAGCAGCGGATCAGCGCCGCGGAATCCTCGAGCGCGAGGTAGGTGTCCGGTCGCGCGGTGGCCAGATCCGCACCGGCCTGCCAGCGGCCGGTGGCATTGGCGCGCTCGGCCAGTCGCCGGAATTCCGAACGCGTGGCGGCATCGCGCACACCGTAGGCGGTCAGCAGATCCTCGATGTCCTTGGCGCGGAAGATCACCCGTCCGGCTTCGAGTCGGCTGATCTTGGAATGCGAGGCGCGAATCGCCCGCCCGGCGGTCTCGCCGCTGATCCCGGCCGTTTCCCGGAGCTTTCGCAGGCGAACTCCGAGCACCCTGCGCAGCAGTGCGGGGTCCTCCCCCGGGTCGTCATCAGCGCAGGTTTGCCTAGAGTCCTCGATCACTGCCACTCCTGTCGGCGTCGGTGTCGCGAACACGAGTGTGCCACAACCTATTCCATCACGAGTTCGAAAAACTGTGCACGTGCCGATGCACGTGCAGCGAGGTATGATGCGTGCGGGATCTGCCGGGATCCCTTTTTGGGGGCTCACATGGAAACGAGTTACACCACCGCCGGACTCGGCTCCGGCGCCTTTCACAGGCTCGACATCGCCGATGTCGTTCGCTCGTATGGAATCGATTCGGTCCAGCATCGGATCAAGCAACTGCACGTCAACGGAATGCATTACGCGGCAACGGCTATCGAACGCGAACTCGCGGCCGCGCAGCTGACCGAACCGGCCGAGATCTATCCGCGCTCGGCATGAACCTGCGCCCTGTCGTACTCGATCGAGTGCGACAGGGCGCCCCGAGCGCCGCTAGATCAGCGCGGCCTGTTTACGCATGCGGCGCTGCACATCTCGCATCATCGACTTGGTGCCCGCGAAGCGCAGGAACTTGGGCACGAACCGATTCACGAATCCGACGAAGACGAACAGGTGCTCGAAGCGCCGCTGATCGGTCGCGGTCCATTCCACCCCCATCGCCTCGCGGAAGAACGGCGCGAGATATCCGGCGGTGAGGAATCGCAGCAGACCCCCGAACATCAGCCGCAGATACCAGTGGATCATCCGCAGGTGCAGCAGATCGTCGATGTACGCGCGCACTTCGGGATCGACCGCGATGCTCTGGCACGCCTCATTCCAGAACACGTCGAAATCGGCGCGGGTCTTGGGCCACATATCCTCGGTGACCTGCAATGTGGTGCCCAGCGTCGAGGACGTCGAATAGAACGCCTCGGCCTGCTCCGGACTCATCTTGCCGTGCAGCAGTTGGTACGAATCCTCGAATCCGACATAGATGCTCGCCGCGACCCAGCGCTGCAGATTCCGATCGAAGGCGTTGTACTTGACCTTCGCACCGGGCTCGGACTTGACCTGCCGATGCGCGACATTGACCGCCTCGCGGAATATCGCCTTCTCCTCGGGCGAGCCCAGAATCGCGACCGCCAGGTAGGAGGCGGTGGTACGCAAGCGTTTCCACGGATGCGCCATCAGCGAACCGGATTCGACCTTGCTCTCCAGCACCCCGCGGCCGACCCCCGGATGCGCCAACTGCATGGCGACATTGGCCGCCGCGCCGGAGAACTGCCAGAAGTCCAGCGCGTCCTGCAATTGCGGCGGCCGCTTGGTCTCGGAGCGATGAATCGACGGAATCGGAATCCGCGTCTGCGCATTGGTCAACGGCTTACCGCCCGCGGCGACGGGGCCATCCGGAACAACCGCGAAGCGGCTCTTCGGAACATCCTCGTACTGCGGTTCCGGGTCAGCGGTCATGATGGTTCCCTTGGTCGTACGGGCAAATCGGCACAGCCGCGGAGCAACTCCCACTCCGATCAGAATGGATATTAACTTAATTGTCCTGGGCGATAGGCGTCAATGATCGGAAGTCCATTGGTCTTCCGGAGAGAACCTGATTCGACCTGCCAGTTCGCTGAAGATTGATCAGTAACATGCTCGCCTCAGCCCAGCAGGCTATGCCGATCGGGGCGTGGCATGCGGGTCTGCGACACTGATCGAAGGACTACACCGCAAACCGCTCGACTTCTCGTAGGCAATCGACCGCGATCGCTGACCATGGAGGCAAGCCGCGATGTCCACATCACACGACCCGATCACCGATGCCGGCACGCCCCGCGCTATCGCCGATACCTACATTCATGAGTTGGCCGCCCTGGACGCTTTTCTGGGGGTGCGCACCGGGCTGGACACCCCTGATGGCGCACTGCCGGATCTGTCGCCGGATGGCCTGACCGCCGTCGCGGAGTTGGCCCGCCGCACACTGACCCAGCTGGACGCCACCGAGAAGGGCAACCGGGTCACCGATGCGGGCGAACAGCGCTGCGCGACGCTGTTGCGCGAACGCCTGACCATCGAACTGGATTTGCGCGCGGCCGGTGAAGACCGGCGTACCGTGCTGCCGTTCAACGCCCTCACCCTGACCGCGCCGTCGGCATCGCCGGTGATGGGCCTGCGCGACATCTTCACCCTGATGCCCACCGAAACCCCCGAGCAATGGCAGGTCATCGGGCGGCGAATGGCGAATATCCCCGCAGCGCTGGAGCAGTACCGCGCGACTCTGACCGATGCGATTCGCCGCGATCTGCTGTGCGGACCGAAGCAGGTGTCCGAGGTGCTCGGGGCGCTGAAACAATTGATATCCGGGAACAGTGCCGGCGGCTGGTTCGGCGACTTCGCTTCCGCCGCACCGGAATCGGTGCGCCCGCAAGTGGCTGCAGCGGCCACTGCGGCAGGCTCGGCAATGGCGGGGATGAAGGACTGGCTGGAACAGGTTTACGCGCCCGCGGTGATCGAGCAACCGGACACCGTGGGGCAGCAACGCTATGCGCGCTGGGTCCGGTACTGGTGCGGGGCGGACCTCGATCTCGACGAGGCCTACCACTGGGCCTGGCGGCAGTTCGCCGATGTCGAGGCGCAGATGCGGCAGGTCGCACAGACCGTGCGGCCCGGCGCGGCACCGCTCGAGACCATGGCGTGGCTGGATGAGCACGGCGAGGCGTACGAGGGCACCGATGCCATTCGCGCGTATCTGCAACGACAGATCGACGGGGCGATCAGCGATATGCAAGGCAAATACTTCGACCTCGCCGAACCGCTGCTGAAGGTCGAGGCGATGATCGCTCCGGCCGGAGCGTCCGCCGCAGCGCCGTACTACAGCCCGCCCGCGGTCGATTTCTCCCGCCCCGGCCGGACCTGGCTGCCGACCGGAGGCAAGACCCGGTTCCCGATCTGGCGGCTGGTCGACCTGTGGTATCACGAGAGCGTTCCGGGGCATCACGTTCAGCTGGGCCAATGGACGTATCTGGCAAAGGAACTCACCGTCTACCAGAGCACCATGGGCTTCGTCGCCGCCAATGCCGAAGGCTGGGCGATGTACGCCGAACATTTCATGGACGAACTCGGGTACTACGACAAGGATCCGGCGATCCGGCTGGGCTACCTCAACGCGCAGATGCAGCGCATCCAGCGCGTCATCATCGATATCGGTATGCACGCCGGGTTGAGCTTTCCGGCATCGGCACCGATGCTGGCCGGAGAGCCGGTGAGCCCCGAGAACGCCCGGGCCTTCTTCGGCGCCTATTGCGGGCTGCCCGGCGACCAGCTCGACGCCGAGATCATCCGGTACCTGAGTTTGCCCGGGCAGGCCATCACTTACAAACTAGGGCAACGGGTTTGGCTCGCGGGCCGAGATGCCGCCCGCAAGGCGCACGGGGAGTCCTTCGACCTCAAAGCCTGGCATATGGCGGCGGTCTCGCAAGGTTCGCTGGGACTCGACGAGCTGGCCGTTGAGCTGGCAGCACTCTGAATACCGCTGGGACACAGCGGTATCGACCATGATCGTTGAGTGCCTGCGACCTCAGGTAGGTCGAATTCCGCTCCAGCCCAGTGGAAGTGCGACGCGCAGGGTGCGGATCTCCTCAACCAGATCGGCATAGCCCTCCTGGATCTGGGCGAAGCGCAGAGCCGCGTCGTGCTGCTGTTGAGCGCTGGAGCTGTGGCGCAGGGTCCATTGCATTTGGGCATAGGTGGCGGCGACGTGGCTGATGACCTCGCCGAGCGAATGTGTGTGGCGGCGGCCGGTACTGGGGCGTGGGAGGTGGAAGGCGGACCAGTCGTCTATCAGGCCGATGAGGATATTGATCCGGCCTCGGGTGACAGTGGCGTCGAAACCGGTGGGGCGGCGGGTGGGCGACACCGATGCGGTCAGCAGGGTGGCATGCAGGTCGGCCAGTTCGCGGGACCAGCCGATCAGGGGCGAACCCCCTTGGAGGGTTCCGGCCACGGCGAGCAGCAGGTGGCGCGCTTCGAGCAAACCCTCGGTGGGGCGGGCGCGTTCGCTATCGGATCGGGTGTCGTGGGAAGGGGCTGCGCGCATCATCGATCTGGTTCTCGGTCTCATGTCATGACGTCCGGGGCGGAGGTTTCCAGGGGCAGGGTGCAGCGGGTGAAGGTGCGGCCGCCGTCGATGAATCGATGGGTGGACTCGCACAGGGTGGTCAGGCGGGTGGCGACCTCGTCGTCGCGCGAATGAGGTTCTTCGAGTTCGATGACCAGTCGGCCGCTGGGCGTGCCGAGCAGGCGGATCACCGCGGATTCGGCTTCGGGCGTGGCCGGGCGGATGGCGTCGTTGATCAGGGCCGCGTAGATCATGTCGACCGATTGGATGGCCGCGATGCGGCCGAGGCGGAAAAGCTCGGTGGCCGCATCGAGTTGGGCCACGGCGGGAATGGCGCCGATCCGGGATTCGACGAGAATGTGCACCTGGGCATCGGGCCGGGCGAGCGGCTCGGTCGGGTGGGGTGCGTCGAGATAGTGGATGGCGGTGCCCGCGCGGGCGAACTGCGCCAGCAGTGCCCGGCCGGATGGACCGAGCGTCATCAGGTGGTCCCGGCTGGGCACGATCAGGTGCGTCTGCAGCGAATCGTCGAGAGCATCGAGGATGTGCCATAGCGTGTCGGCGCGGGGCCAGGGATTGAAAAGCCGTGCGAGATCGACGTTCCACGATTGCGCGACGTGTTCGAGCTGACGCAGCAGGGGTGCCGCGGGATTGCCGCGATCGATCTCGCTGAGCATCTCGCGTAGTAGTACTTCCGCGGCGATGGGCTCGAAAATCACTGTGCCGTCACTGAACCCGGCGTCGGCGGCATACTCGCGGATCGCGTGCGCCACCGCACCAGGGGCATCCGCCAGCAACTCGAGGCGGGCGTATCCGAACCACATATATCGAGTCAAGCGGGAAATTGATTCTGCGGCAATGACATTCGGTAGGTCAGTTGCGGACGAGGACCTGTCGCGGGCAGGACATCGTCCTCACAACCATGACATTTCGAAATGTCATGTACGCGTCACTATGTCATCCCGGACATGCTGAATGATGTCCTCCTACGCGGTAGCCAGACGGTGCTCCACCGGCGAATACGGCTGGTGCGAGGGCATTTCGATCGTTTGCCGGATCTCCTGACAGACATCACGCACATCCGAGCGAGGTGAGGACAGGGTGGCCGCACGCAGCATCCAGCCCAGCCGGTCGGCGACCCGGCCGCTGTCGACCTGACCGGTCAAACTCAGTGAGGCACCGGCGAATTCCACCGCCTCATCGATCTGACGCAGCCGGAAAGCGCCGGTGGCGAGGGTGATGTTGTCGAACAGCAGGCTGCGCGCGGGCCGACCCGGTGCGTACGCGGCCAGCGAGGCACGGGCGCTGTCAACGGCTTTGAGCGTGTACTGCTCGGCCTCGTTGCCGTCGGCTGTCAGCGCGTACTCGTTGTAGATCACCGACTGCATTCCCGTGAACTCACCCGGGCTGAAGAAGACCCGGGTCCACGGGTCGATGAGATCGCCGACGCGGGCGATCTCCTCCTCGGCGCGGGCCAGCGCCAGGCGCATGCGACCGGCGTCGTTCATCATCGCGTGTGCCCACGCCTCATTGGCGTACAGGCGGGCTGATTCCCCGCCGTTGGCGGCATCCTGCGCGGGGAGCTGGCCGAGCTGGAACATGCGCAGCGCGGTGCGCGGATCGCGTTCGATCAGGCTGATTCGGCCCAGTACGTACAGGATTGACGCGACCAGACTGTCCGCGCCCGCACGCCGCGCGAAAACCATTGCCATGGTCGCGAATTGGCGAGCGCGATGTTGGTCGCCGATATCGTGGCTGGCCCAGCCCGCCAGGCGGGCGAGGTCAGCCGACGCGATCAGCATGGCGTGCTCGCGGGCCTGGCCGCGGCAGCGGGATAGCAGAGTCGTCGACCATTTGAGCAGGCTCGCGGCCGCGGACACAATGGCGGAACCGCCATGGCGCTGGTCGATTTCGCGCAATCTGGCGGTGGTGACGCGCACAAAGTCCAGGTCCGGTTCGGTACCGCCGAACACCGCCTCGGGCCCGCCCAGGGACGGCAGCCACGGCAGCAGAATGTCCGGTGAGCCGACGACCGCGGTCGCGAGAGCTTCCAGGAAGGTCGAATTCTCCGTGCGGCCGGTGCCGGAATCCTCCGAACATGACATCACGGGCTCGGACCTGACATTCGAATCCGTTGCGGTGGGCGCGAAGTCGGGTTCGGGTGCGCCGACGGCGGCCAGCAGGTCTCGATATGTTTTGTTCGGTCTGCGAACCTCGCCGAGCTCCCAGCGCGCGATATGGCGCTCCGAACAGGCGGCGTTGATACCCAACCGGCGCGCGTGCTCGTTGACCAGTTCGGCGAAATCCCCACGGCTGAGCCCCAATTGGGCGCGTCGAAAGCTACGTAGGCGTCGTCCCCAGGTGGTCGTTGCTCCCGCGTGCGGGTCTCTGGGGTCCGTGGCGTCCATGAGTGGCCCCGTCCTTCACCGGCTCACTACCCGCGGCAGGCCGGTCACGGTTCGGTTTCCCGTTCGGGCTTGTTCGCGGAATTATCGTGTCCGATAATCTATCCTGATAATCAGGATTGCGAAACTTGAAGCGGCCCAAGGCGACACAGCCCGATACGGTGGGGAGCCATGCCAAGAACCGCGCGAAAAGTACTATTGGGACGGGAAATCGACGCGATGCTGCGGCGCGCGCGGACAACCCAGGCCGAGGCGGGCAAACTCATCGGAGTCAGCCAATCCCGGATTGCGGCGGCCATCGCGGGCACCGGCAATCTGACGGCCGAGGACCTCGGTGAGCTCGCTCGCAGACTCGGCGTCACCGATGAGGGCTATCTGCGAATCCTGTTGGACCTGCGCGAAGACAGCCATCGCCGCGGGTTCTGGAACTCCGGATACCGGCGGGCCTATATCGAGGAACTGCGACTGCTGGTCGATCTGGAGAATGTGGCCGACCGGTTGCGCGAGACCGGTGCGGAGATCGTGCCCGGTCTGCTCCAGCATCCCAGCTACATCCGCGCGTTACATGAACCGCTGCAACCGGATCCGGACGATCCGGATGCGGTGACGGTCGAGGATTACGTGCGAGCGCGGTCCGCTCGGCAGCAGATCCTGTTCAAAAAAGGTGCGCCCGAGTTCCACGCCATCCTGTCCGAATCCTGTCTGCGCCGAACCTACGGCGGGGACAGCGTGATGCTCGATCAGCTCGGACACCTCATCGAACTCACCCAGCGGCCCAATATCCAGATCCAGATCATGCCCTTCACACACCAGGCCCCCGGCGCGGGAATGGAGGACCGCTACATCCTGGTCCGCGTGCCCTCCCCCGGTGCGGCGGGCGATCTGGAGATGGTGGTCGTGGAGGCGCAGGGCGAAATCCGTTATATCGACGACAAACCCGCGGTCGGCATCCGCGACCGCATCTTCAATCGACTGGCCATGACCGCCCTGTCCCCCGCCGACTCCCGACAGTTCATGGAACACCTCGTGCGCGGACTGCGCAGCCGCCCCACCGTCCGATGACACCCCAATTGCATAGGAAACACGATGTCCAGCAGTGACTTCGAGCCCCGCCCCATCGACACCCACAAGCCGAGTCCGGCGCGGATCTACCATCACATGATCACCGGTGAGGTGATCTTCGAATCCGATCTGCCGTTCATTCACCGGCTGTACGAGGAGATTCCGTTCTATCCCCTGTGGGCGCAACACAATCGGCGCTTCCTGGGCCGTGCGGTGCGGCATATGGTCGACTCCGGAATCCGCCAATTCCTCGATATCGGTTCGGGTTTGCCGACCGGCGGCAACACTCACGAGGTAGCCCGGAGCCTGGCCCCCGGCACCCGCGTGGTGTACGTCGACAATGACGAGGAAGCCATCAACCGCGCCCGCGACCTGCTGCGTCAGCAGGATGTGCTGGAGACCACGGCGATGGTCGACGCCGATCTGCGCGAACCCGCGCGCATCCTCGATCACCCCGACACCAAGCGCCTGATCGACTTCTCCGAACCGGTTGGGCTGCTGCTGATCTCGGTGCTGCCCTGGATTCCCGACGCGGCCGATCCGGCGTCACTGCTGGGGCAGTTCCGCGCCGCCGTGGTGCCCGGCAGCCAACTCGCCATGACCCACGTCTCCCTCGAGGACGCGGGCACCGAAATAAAGCAGCAGGTAGCAGCGGGCGCGGCGGTCTTCGGTGACGCCAGCACCCCCGTCACCCTGCGCACCCGGCACCAATTCGAAACCTTCTTCACCGGTTGGAAATTGGCGGATCCGGGCATCACCTACGCCACGGACTGGCATCCCGAAGAACCGGTGGACACCACCGATTATGCCCGTCCATGCAACTTCGCTGCTATCGGAACCCTCCCCTAGCGCGAATAGATAGGTGTGCTGTGCGGCCGCCGATGTCGCCGGCGCACGTTCGAAAGGATCCACCATGCTGTCGACACCGACCGTCGGACAATTCCGCAAGGCCAGCTCCAGCTCCCCGCAACAAGCCTGCGTCATGGTCTACCGCGACGACCAGCGCACCCTGATCTGGGACGACAAACTCGCCGCCACCGTCGACACCCCGCACGTCCCGCCGGGTCAGTGCCTGAGCTTCGACCACGAGCAATTCGAAGTGATCCAGGAAGCGATCCGAGCCGGGGAACCGGTGAGCCGCTTCCTGGTGATCAACCGAAGATTCGACGGGCTCTACGAATTCAGCGCGGACGCGGAGTGCAGCGCGTCCGCAGGAGACGCCAGGCTGTACTTCGACCACCGCGAGTTCATGGCATTCGTGGACGCGGTGGAACAGCACGAGTTCGCACAGTCGGTATTCGTGTAAGCGGTCCGATGTCCGGCGAGGTCCGGCGAGACCTCATGCATTCGCCACCGGCGGGATCTCGGTGAGCGTTGCCACCGGACCCCTGCCGGCACCGGCGACCGACTCGTACACCGTCGTGACGCTCCACGACTGTCCGGCGAACTCGATCCGGTCGCCCTCGTGCACGGTGAGGTGGCGCTCGCCGTCGCGATCCTTGAGGAACAACCGTGCCGCGCGCGCTCCGTCCGCGTCGGCGAGATGCTTTCCGCCGATGATGTTCCCGAAGCCCCAGTCCGAGGGGATGGCGAGATGGACTGTAATAGAACTGCTTTCGAAACTCATCTACTCGGCACCTACTTCAGCGTGACGTATTGGGGTTCGTAGAACTTCAAAAGTTCTCTGGCACTCATGGGTTCGGGATGGTCGTACCCCCAAGGATTCCGCAGTTCGATCTCGTCGCCGATGACCCGGTCGACCTCATATGCATGATTGGCATATATACCATCGGGGTATGTCGCACCCTCGATAGTGTCTCGACTGGACACCACGATCGGCTTGTTGTTGTCGAGCTGGCTCTTGAGCTGTGCGAGCAACTCTCGATGGCTCGGTGACAGTTGCTTTACGACAGCCTCCTCACCGGTGAGTCTCGCGAGCACGTTCGCCTGATCGTCGGAATACGTCCCCACACCGAGACGGTTATAACCTTCCGGCGGCGTGCGCGGGGACGACAGCCGTAGTCCCTCGAGCCGACGCCCCGTGTCAACGCTTGGCTTAAGACTCCGCCAGTTGAGTTTCCACGCCGACCTCGTCGCTGAATCCCAGACGCGGTCCTCACCCGCAAAGGCCTTCTCCAACAGTGAAGGCCAGGAACAAGAATCAGATCGAACTCCGATCGGCGGACCAGGCGGACTGTCTCGAGCATGCGGCAGGTCGTTGCTGACTCGGAACGTCATGGTTTCCCCGGTAGGCCGCGCAGAAAGCTGGTAGCCGGCGGGATCGACATTGTGGAGCGTGATGTCGCAGGTTCCATCGCCGCGATCACGAATCGCCCGCTGAATGGCTTCCGGGCGTCGTTTGGCTACAGCGCCAATAAGCGCGATCACGCTGCAATCGCCGATTTCTCCCTGGCGTATCTGTTCACGAACAACCGGACCGGCGAAGACCGGCAGCTGGCTCGGTCGGTACTCGATTTCTTTTGTGTTGGAGTATCTCCGGGTGAACGGCGGGCGGTGTATCTCGATGACCCTCTCAACCGATCCGGTGGCCTGACCCGCGGAGCTGCCGGCCCCGAGCATCCGGCCCCCGGCGCGGTCCGCGTCTTCCGTTCTCCGTACCGCGCGCCGTACCGCATTGGAGATCTTGCGGGTACGGGCAGCCGCTTGCTCGTAGCCGAGAGTTACTTCGACCCGGATCGTCGAACGGACCCGGCTCATCAACTCGACGAGTTTGCCTGGCACGTTCTCCTCGAGCTGTCACAATGCCTATCGACTGATTCGGTCAGTCTGACCGAGGCAGAACGAAATCGGTGCACCGCTATTCCCAACGATGGTCAGCGATGGGAGACTCCCCCGCTATCGACCCCCTCGCGGACGCGGCCGAGTTCGCGAATGACGCAGGCGAAGACAGGGCGTCTGGTCTGCCCGACAGCCTGGAGGCGTTCGTCCGCGGCCACGCCGCTCTCGAGGTATGTGCGATCGGTGGCAGCGCGCGCCGCCAGTGATATTCGAGCTGTCCCCGAGATCGCGTCCCATTCCAGACGGGTGAGGGCACCGGTGGCGAGCGCCCGGATACCAATCTCGCCCAGCGCCATGCCCGGATTGCGGGGCAGCACCTCATCAATGGCGGCGACGAGTTCGAGCAGCACCTCATCCGGGATGCCGGGAGTGTCGAATCCGAAGGCTCGGACACCATATTTCTCGGCGAGTTCGCGTGTCAGCCGCACCGCGAGTGATTCATCGGTTCCCGGCGCGGTGGTCTTGCGGTCGCGCTTCTTATCCTTCCCGGACGCACTCGGCCTGACTGGCTGGCGCGGGGGTGAACCAGGCGCGCCGGTGCGGGAGGCCGGGGCGCTCACGCGAGGTGGCCCCGCGGCGTTCGACGGCGCCGGCCGAGCGGCCGACGATGTCCCGGTCGATGGCTGATTCGCAGACATTCCGGTGCGGGACCACGGTGTGCTCGCGGGCTGCGTTGCCGGGCTCGGTGGCGTGATGGTTCCGGCGCCCGGATTCGGCACGGGCCCAACGGGTTCGGAAGATGCCGGCCCATCGGGTTGCCCATTCGCGCCCGGCACGCCCGAATCTCCGGTCCGGGACGGATCTGTGGGCGCGGCGGAATTGGTGTCCGGGGTGGCATCGGTGTCCGGAGTCGCCCCAGAAGGGTCCGGTGTCGCCGGACGCCGAGTTGCCGACGTAACTACATCCGGACCCGCGTCACCGCCCGAGGAGGCACCCGGTACCGATGCCGCCGAACCCGGTATCGGACCGGCCGATTCAGGTATGTTCCCGGCCGGTGGAGTCCGAGTTGCGGTGCGCACGGTGGGGGTGACTGAATCGGTGGTTCCGGCCGGACCGTTGTTTGCCGCTGATATCGGCTGAACTCCGGGCTCGGTCATGTTGGCGGCATTGGCGATTCGCCGTGCGCCCCGCGCGTCGGCCGCTTCGAAGCCGTTCGCGAGCCGATGCAGATCCCCGCCGCCCTGACGCAGCATGCGAACCAATGCGTCGAGGTCGGCCATGGTCCGCTGATAATCGGGCAGATAGGAACCTGCGAAGGCTCGTCCGGCCTCATCGGTTCCCCAGGGCTCACCCTCGGCGGCCAACGAGGTGCGCAGCGTCTGCACTGTGGTCGCGACGTCCTCGGCTGTGCGATCGACCTCGGGCACCCGCGCACGCATTTCATCCAGGTCGGCGGAGAACTTTCCACTCACGCCATTCTCCCTGTGCCGATCGGAGTGTCACGTGGTGCGGACCGCCACGGACTCACGTGAATACGCATCCTCGCACGCGTTCCCACACAGCCGCGCGAGATCTATTCCCACAACTGGGAATAGGGGTTCGAAGGACCGTAATTAGATGACGCCTAGGCATGGTGAGCTGCCAGGAGGACTACGATGGATGCGATTGGCCTACTGGCCGAAGTGCCATCGGCATTGCGCACCCTGGTTCTGGGGCACTGGCCCGAAACACAGCCGGAGCCATTGCGCCGCATCGGTCACGCGCTTTTCAAGGCGAGTTCGGAATTGATCGGCAGCGCCGATCATCATGCGGCGCAGGCGACCAGAGTCCTGAGCACCGTGGAAGGTGCGACCACCGTCGGGTTAGCCGAACGGTATCGCGTCACCGAACAAGCCATGCGCGATAAGGCCGCGGTCTGCGAGGCCCTGGGACAACAGTGCTATGACACAGCCGATTCCACTGTGCGACTGCAGCATCTGCTCGTTGTCAGTGGAATCGTGCTGGGCGCGCAACTCACCTACGACATGCTGTTGTTCTTCCAGGGCGGCGGTATGAAGGCCATGGCGGACCGACTGGCCACCGAGCAGGCCATGCGGGCCGCAGTCGGCAGATTCACCACCGAGGTAGTCACCCAGGCCAGCGCCGGAGCAATGCGGCGGGCCGCGTTGCACGGTGCGTTGCACGCGGCGAAGATCGGCGGATTGACCGGCGCGATAACGAGTGTGGGCGCACAGGCTTGGGATAACGCGTCCGGCGTCGCGCATGGCTTCGACACGATGTCATTCATCGAACTAACCGCAGGCGGACTCTTGGGCGGCGTAGCGGGCGCCGCGGTCGGACGTCGCCTCGCACCGTCGGTAATGCAGCGGCTCGGCGTCCGGGCCACCTCGGGATTGGGCCGCCTCGCCGCACATATGGGCGGCACCATCCTGATCGGTGGAGCGGCCGGTGCGGCGGGCGGGGTGCTCGGCGCGGTACCCGCGGTGATCATCCGCCACAACGAGATTCACAGTCTGGGCGATCTTTTCACAGTGGCGCGCCAGGCCGCGATCACTGGATTCGCCGGCGGATTCCTCGGTGGGGCAACCAATTCGCTGCGATCGGGCGTGCATTCGGAGGCAGGAGGAGGCGGTATTCGACCGCCCGCCACCGTGAAGATCGATCCCGATACGCCCGCCGCCCTGCACTTCGTGCGGGGCCACCAGCAGAATCCGATCTTCCTCGACCCCGGGCACTCGCGATCATTGGACACCGGCTTCCTGAACGGCCATACCCTGGTCAACGGGGTGAACAACCATGAAATCCGCATCGGGCGCGATCAAGATGGCCGGGTCTGGGTTCACGATCTGCAAACGGAGGGGTCGATGCGGACCAAGGTCGACGGCGAAGCCCTGTCGTTCGACGAGAAACGGTATCTGACTTCGGACCACACTCTCGAGTTCGGTGATGTGTCCACACAACTCAAGCTGGGACCGGAGGCGCCGATCGAAATGCGGCTTTTCGACGATCCGAAGATCCCGCCGGTGATGCTGGCGCCGGGCGAGCGGATCGTGCTCGGCAAGGGTCCCGAATCACCGCTGTCGGAACACTTCAACGATATTTCGGTATCCGCGAAGCACGCGAGTATCTACCGGGACTTGCGGGGTCATGTATGGATCAGCGATGAGCACTCCCGAACCGGAACCTTTGTCGAGAATCGACGGGTCGATCCGGATAGACCGGTCCGCATATATCCGGGCGAGCGATTTCGGCTCGGCGAATGGGCCGGCTCCACGCAATACACCCGCGAGGGGTTTCACCATCCGTTCCCGAGACCGACCTCGGTACACCTCAACGGCCCTGACGGCGGTGGGTTCTCAGTCGATCTGAGGCGCGGGGGCGAACCTGTGTTGCTGGGCCGGAATGATCCACGCCTGCCCACCGACCTCCCGGGCAGACAACAGCTTTCGCCGGAACACGTGAGCATCGGCGTCCATCCATCGGGCAAGGTATGGATACGGGATGAGGGATCGGACCACGGCACTTCCGTGGGTGGCGTTCCGATCCAGCCCGGAGAACAGGTGACGGTGCGACCGGGAGATCCGGTGTCGCTCGCCGGTGGCGCCTTCGAGTTCGTTGTCAACTTCCCCCCGGCTGACGGCGGCCCGTTCCTGCACCGGCTCGACTCGGCGGACGAGACCAAGAGCGCGCTCGGCGCGCTGACGCAGATACCCCATCCGATGTTCGAGCGGGTGGTTGCTCACCTGAACGAACAGCCCGACGGCGGGTTTGTCATGGGCCAAATGCCGATCTCGAAGATGCCGGGACTCGAGACCACGGTCGCGAATAACCCGGAAGGCCCCAATCCACTGGTCACGTGGGAAAACCTGGGGGGCCTCTACTCGCCTGATAGTCGCCGCATCTACGTCGATACGCGACCCCATCCGGCGAGCGATCGCGCCTGGATACCATTGCACGAAGTCGGTCACGCCGTCGATCACGCGTACGCAACGAGTGACGGCGGTCGGCTCCGCCTCGAGCCGGATTGGGCCGGCATACACAACGACATGCTCATTTCGATCAGCAAGCACGCGGACTGGTGGAAGTACCGCAACGATTCGGGGGAGAATTTCGCCGAAGCGTTCGCGGCCTGGACAGCCGGACCCGAGCATTTGACCAGAATTGCCTGCGGCAACGAACGAATCGCCGCGCGAGTGAAGGAGTACTTTGACCGGCTACTCGAATAACGGACTCTTCCTCGCCGACGACGGTGAGACCATCCTGCGGCGCGTCGGCGGCACCGGGCCCGACGGCATGATGTTCGACGGTTACGAAGAACTCCATCCCGGCGACCCGGAGTACGACGCTCTGCTCCCCATCGTCCGGCAGCAGCGAACTGCCCAGTACCAACCGTCCGAACGACAGGTCGATCCCGACACGCTGGCTATGTTGCTGCGCGCAACAGGTTTGAACGCGGAGGATTTCAAGCAAGGTAGACAGACCCCGAAACAGGAGTGACACCCATTCCCATCGTTGGGGATGCGGGAGACTCGGGAAGCGCCCTGCGTGGCACGGACGGTGAGCAAGGTACGGTCCCATGAATCACTGTGGGTGAGCCGAATTCGACCGCCTGCTTCGCGAAACAGGCTCAAGCGAAACGGATTTCGACCGCGGGTGAGTGCGGCCGCGCATTGCGCCTCACGGGGCGCCGGGTGGGAGCACCGTTGCCCGGAAGAGGTAGTCGACGCCTTCATAGTGTGCGCCTGTGGGGTTCGGTATCACCTCGTCGATTCGGTATTCCAGGTCGCGGGGCAGGATCAGCTCGCGCTGGTATATGTTGCGGCTCTCCTGGCCCATCCACAGTCCGTGTGATCCCGCGGGCACGTCCAGTTCGAGGCGGTAGCCGCGGGCATGGTAATCCGGCGGGGCCGCGCCCCGGCTTGTCGAGCTGTAGCCGTGTTCCTTTTGGATGACGCCACGCAGCAGTGCGGGGTCGCGGGCGCGCACGGCGGCGCGCTCGACACCATCAGCATCGGCGCATACGGCGCGCATATGGGAGGTGACCTGTCGACTTACCCTGGTCGGGGACTCGACTGCTAGCTCGGTTTCCTGAATGAGCTTGCGTACCAAGCCAATTGCCGCATTTGACAGATTCGCGGAGAACTCTGCGGCCATCGAGGCCCAGCCGATCACGGGCGCCGGTTCAATAACCCTTCGGCGAACGACCGGGATCGGCCTGCTGCACGTTCGCAGCCAGGTTCGAACCATCTCGCGAAACGTGGTACCGGGCCATGACGTAGTTCATACTGGCGGCGATATTGGCCTGCGGGTCGGTGATATTCGAGGATGTGCCGGCGACGTGGTACGCGGAGAATGTGCCGGGAATGGTCTGGGTGAGGCCTTGCGACGGAGTACCGGCGCGGGCGTTCGAATCGCTCAGGTTGATCGAGCCGATATCGCCGCCGGACTCACGCTCGATCAGTACGCGGTAGCCGCGGGTCCAGTTCGCGCGGGCGACCGGATCGGTGATACCCAGAGCATCGAGCGCCTTGCCGATGTAGGCGTCGATCTCGGTTGAGCTGAGGCGACGGTGCGGAGTGGAACCACCGGTAGAATTGACCGGCGAAGTGTATTGGCTGTTATAGCCACCGCTGCCATTGGTGGGCACGTAACTGTTTCTCCCGCCGCCCGATCCACTGCCCCCGGAACTGCTCGGAATGAAGCCCGGGAAGCTCGAACCACCTGAACCGCCACCCGACGAACCCCCATCGCCGCCCTGATAGTTCTGCGGCACGGTGGCACCGTGGGCGTTGTTCAGATCCCAGGCCTGCACCACGGCGTCCTCGGCTTTGCCCACGGCATTGTCGATCTGATCGATGGCACCCAATTGTTGTTGTACGCTCGGCTTTTCGGGCACGTTGCCGATAATGCCGTTGATCCGGTCGCGCAACGCCTTGACTTCATCGCGCGTGGTCTGGGTGATTCCGGCGGACTTCTGCGCGATATCGGCGATGTGGGTGTCGAGCGTGTCCAGATCAGACTTGTACTGTGCGAGTTGGGAATCGGTCGCGTGGTACTGCGTCGCGGCGGCACCGGTGCCCGCGGATTTGCCGGTAGCGTCGTTCAAGGCTTTCGCGGTGAGCTGCTGGGCGGTGCCTTTACCGAGAGTGTCGAGCAGCAGTTGCATGACCTGCTCGGTGGTGCCGATGAAGTCGTTCAACATCGGCGCCTGCGAGACGCGGTTGAGCTTCACATCGGCGCCGGCGGTCGGTAAGTCCAACGAGGCAACCATCATTCACCTTCCTCCGCCGCTTGCTCACCGCATCCTATCCAGTCGTGTTCTCGGCTCCTTCCCAGTTCCGGGAAGCGCGCGGGCACATAGCGCCCGGAGCCACCAACGGACCGTTGCCGAGGAGCTGCACTTCGGCAAAGCCGCTCAGCGACTGTATCTTTCGACCGAGCGAGTCAGTCAGTCCATCAAGAATCAGGAGCGTCGGATAGGCGGGATGCTGATCGAGAGGACGCGGTGAGCCCGTTCTATACCCCGCGCGGGCGGCCCATCGACCGGGTCACCCCGATCTCGACCCTCGAGGACATTCTCACCACCGCCAGCACCTCGGGCACCTTCACCAGCGGTATGAGCCATATCGCCCGTTACTACAATCGGCCCGGCGTCGCCTATGTACCCATTGCCGATTCACATCGAGTACGGTGGGCGCCGGTGTGGCGCAGCGACTTCGAGACCGCACCGATCCGGGCATTCGCTGATGTCGTCCGTGAATTGGGCACGCTGGATCAGGTCTGAGACACGCAATCGTGCGTTCGCAGGATTCGTTGATTAGCAATAGTGATCGTTCGTGTAGAGATTCGATGTTGTTCCCGAGCGCGATGGAAAGCAGGCTGATCGGAACTACCTTTCGCGCGCAACCACGGGAGCACTCTTGTCCGAGATCGAAGGCACCGTTTCATCGCATCTGACGCGATGGGTGCTGGAGGCGGCGTTGCAGATCGGCGTATCCGATGGGGATATCGCCACGATCAGCGGGCTCGGGCAGGAACTACTCGGCGATGACTTCCTCCGCATCCCCTCGACGGCGCTGCTGCGCCTGTGGGAATTGATAAGTGCGACAGGCGGAATCGGGGCCGGTGTGCGAGTGGCCGAGGTGGCGCGACCGGGACGGCTGCACATTTGGGACTACCTCATCAGCGGGGCGTCGAGTCTGGCCGACGGCTTTGCCGATGCCGCGCGATTCGCCTCGGTCATGGCGGACCCCGACACCGCGCTCGTGGTCACCATGCTCGACGGGCAGTTCATCGCCGAATTCCGTGGCAGGCCATACGATGAGGCCATCGCCCCGGTGGTGAACGAATTCTCGATGGCCGTGCTGGTACATCGGGCACGTGCGTTCGCCGGTAGCGCCGCCGCGCCGATTCGCCTCGATTTCGCGCATCCCGCGCCACCCGATCCGAGCTATCTCATCGAGACATTCGGCACCGGCAATATTCATTTCGATCAGCCTCGCACCGCGGTGACGCTGCCTGATGCCGAACGCGCGCGCGACGGCCGCCCCTACGATCCCGAACTGCGCCATATTCTGCTGCGCTACGCCCAGCTCATTATCGACACCGCTCGGCCCGCGCCGACCTGGGAAGACACCCTGCGCGCGGAGATCACCGCCGCGCTGGCCGAAAAACAAAGCGCGGAAATAGAAGTCGTCGCCCAGCGGCTGGCGCTGAGCCCACGTACCCTGCAACGACGGCTCGCCGATCACGGCACCTCGTGGCGGCGGGAATTGGAGACCGTGCGATGTCAGCAGGCCACGCTGCTGCTGCGAGACACCCGGTTGCCGATGCAGTCGATCGCCGGTCGGGTCGGCTACCGCAACCCGCGCGCGCTGCGCCGGGCGTTCCACCGCTGGACCGGGCAAACCCCGGACGCGTTCCGACGCGCCCACTGAATCGGGCCGACCCCGCTCGACGAGCACACCGGAAGGACGCCATGGACCACGCGAATCGGATGCCTCATCTGACACCGCACAGCGGGTCCGAGCCAATCCCCCAGCAGCCCAGCGCACTTGCCGATACGGTGTCCGCGCGCCTGACCACGCTGGTCCTCGATGTGGCCGCGCATGTGGGCGTGTCACCGCACGAGACCGCGTTCATCAGCGACCTGGCCGCGGGGCAGGACAATCTCGATCGCGTTCCGACGAGCGCACAGCATCGACTGTGGGAAATCGTGCACGCCAGCGGCGGGCCCGGCGTCGGACTGCAGGCCGCGCGCCTGGCCGAGGTCGGCCGACTGCACGTCTGGGACTACATGCTCACCAGTGCGCCCACGCTGGCCGAGGGATTCGTCGATGCGGCGCAATACCTTTCGACCGTCGCCGATCCGGCGCTGGTACTCACCGTGATCTCGGACGGACCGCGCCTGACCGTCGGATATTACGGAGCCAGGTACTCCGAGGCGGTGGACTGGCAGATCAGCGAGTTCGCACTGGCACTGTTGCTGCGCCGGGCGCGCGAGGCGCGCGGGGCCGCCGCCACACCGGTACGGGTCGGCTTCGCGCATCGCGCGCCCGCACGGCACGCGTATCTCGTCGACGAATTCGGTACCGGCAACATCCATTTCGATCAGGACGCCGATACGCTCACTTTCCTGGATCCCGATCGGGCCGGTTCGGGCATCGCGGGCGATCCCGAACTCAGCCGCATCATGCGGGTGTACGCACGCTCGATCATGGCGAGTGCGCGGCCCGCGCGCAGTTGGCTGGAGAACTTCCGCGATGTGCTGCTCATGGTGCTCAGCACCGGACCCGCCACCGGAACGATTCTCGATGATGTGGCACAGCGACTTTCGGTGAGCCCCCGCACGCTGCAACGCCGGCTCGCCGAACACGGCACCAGCGGACGCGCCGAAATCGAGTCGGTCCGCCATGATCGAGCGGTGCGGCTGCTGCTCGATACCGAACTGCCGGTCGGCTCGATCGCCGGACAACTCGGCTACAGCGATCATCGCGCCATGGGCCGGGCGTTCCGGCGCTGGACCGGACAGACGCCGGACGCCTATCGCAGGTGTGCTCGAAACTAGCCGTGGCACAGACACCGCACCACGCGTCGGTCGCGGTGCGGTGCCGGCCCGCCCACGAACGCGGCGAGTTCGAGTCATACCAGGAGTATCGCATCGATACGACGAGACGGACTTCCCGCCGGTGGCAAGTACTTGTTCAGCGGATTCCCATGTGTGAGAAAGCATTTCAGCGCTCGAAGTGCATGCCACGCCCTCTTCCCAGCGGTGGCCACACCGATAGGGTCCGAAGACATGAGGCGCACACGAACGCGAGCCTGGGGCGCCACCTGTGTCGCCCCACTGCTGCTGATCGGATTGCTCACCGCCTGCTCGTCCGATAACGACCAGCGTCCGGCATCCTGCACCACCGTCCCCAACGGGACTCCGCATACGGCCGCCACCGCGGCCGGTTCGGCCACCACCGATCTATCCCTGCACCCCGAGGTCGCGACCGGCTACCGCACGGGAATGACGCCGGTGCGCACCGGCACCTTCGCGGTCGCCACCGCCAATCCCGTTGCCACCGAAGCGGCATGCGCGGTGCTGCGCGACGGCGGCACCGCCGCGGACGCGTTGGTCGTCGCGCAAACCGTGCTCGGTCTGGTGGAGCCGCAGGCCACCGGCATCGGTGGCGGGGCGTTCCTGCTCTACTACGACGCCGCCACCAAGAGCGTGGACGCCTATGACGGCCGCGAGACCGCGCCCGCCGCCGCGACACCGGACTATCTGCGGTGGGTCAGCGACACCGATCGGACTGCGCCGCAGCCGAATACGCGCGCCAGTGGCCGATCGATCGGGACGCCGGGGGTGCTGCGGCTGCTCGAACTCGCCCAGCGCGAGCATGGTCGGCAGCCGTGGCGCGAATTGATGACCCCCGCTGTCGATCTCGCCGATCGAGGGTTCAAGATCAGCCCTCGAATGGCCGCCCAGATCACCGAATCGACCGCAGATCTCGCCAGGGATCCCGGATCCCGCGCCTACTTCCTCGAGCCGGATGGCAGCCCCAAGCGCGCGGGCACCACGTTGACCAATCCAGCTATGGCCAAAACTCTTTCGGCGATCGCGTCGGAGGGAGTGAACGCCTTCTATACGGGGGCCATCGCCGCCGATATCGCGGCCACGATCGCCGATGCCACAGGCGGGCGCACCCCCGGGCTGACCACGACCGCGGACTTGGCCGCGTATCAGGCCAAGAAGCGCACCGCGCTGTGCGCGCCGTATCGCACCCATGAAGTCTGCGGGATGCCCGCGCCATCCTCGGGCGGTACCGCGGTGGCGCAGGTGCTCGGCATGCTCGCCACTAGCGACATGGCCGCGATGAAACCCGAACACACCGGCGGAGATTCCGAAGCCGACCGCGATGGCGGCAAGCCCACCGCCACCGCCGTACACGTGATATCCGAGGCAGAGCGACTCGCCTACGCCGACCGCGACAAATACCTCGCCGATCCGGATTTCGTTGCCCCGCCCGGTAATTCACCCCGAACGCTGATCGACCCGGCCTATCTGACGCGGCGCGCGGCGCTGATCGATCCCGCTCACAGTATGGGCACCGCCCAGCCCGGGGACTTCGGCCCGGTCCCGGTCGGCAACGGCACCCAGCAGATCGAGCACGGCACCAGCCATATCAGCATCGTCGACAGCTACGGCAATGCCGCGAGCATGACCACGACGGTCGAATCCGCCTTCGGCGCATTCCATCTCGTCGACGGGTTCGTATTGAACAACCAACTCACCGACTTCGCCGCCGAACCGCTGGACGCCGCCGGTGTACCCGTGGCCAATCGGCTCGAAGCGGGTAAGCGGCCGCGCAGCTCGATGGCTCCGACGCTGGTCTTCGAGCGCGCCGCGGACGGTTCGCGCGGTCCGCTCAGCCATGTCGCGGGTTCGCCGGGCGGTGCGGTGATCATCCAGTTCGTGGTGAAAACACTTGTGGCCATGCTTGATTGGGGCCTGGATCCGCAGCAGGCGGTCTCGATGATCGATTTCGGCGCGGCCAACACCGGCACCACCAATGTCGGCGGGGAGCATCCCGCTGTCGATGCCACTTCGAACGGCGACCATGACGCGCTCGTGCGGCGATTGCGCGAGCTCGGCCATCAGGTCTCGATCGCACCGCAATCGAGCGGCGCGTCCGCGCTGGCCCGGGACGGGCGCGGCTGGATCGGCGGTGCCGACCCCCGTCGCGAGGGCGCGGTACTGGGCGACGAACCACCTCGATAAGTAGCCGGGCCGCACCGCGGTACCGGTCCAACAAGAAGGGAAACCCCATGTCAGACACGAAAATACCGGCTTTGCGCCGAACGGCCGCGCGGGCGTGCGTGATTACCGCGCTGGCGGTGCTGCCGCTGGCCGCAGTGGATATCGCGGCCTCCGCCGAGCCCATCGATCCGGGCACTTCGATCGCGGTGGAGCGCCCGCATCACCGCAATGACGGCTGGCCGCGCAACGACGGCTACCCGCGCAATAACAACTGGGAGCGCGATATGTCCGATTGGACCGGCCGCCTGCCCGGCGCGCCGTTCCCGGGCATGTTCCCGCCCTCCTGGGACGGCCCGCGCGACTACCGTCACGGTCGCCCGTTCCTGCCGCCGCGCGTATGCAGTGGCTCGTTCGGAAGCTGCTGAGCCACAACTCGAGTAGCGCGGCGGGCTGATCAGCCCGCATATCGCTGCACCGCACCCGTGAACGCCGGGTCTGCCGCACCAGCGGCGGACCCGGCGTTCGGCGTTTCCGGACTCGATTTCGCGCTTCTCATTCAGGGGAACACTGGCCAAGTCACTTAGTGGAACACTAGTTGATGTAACGCTATCTAACGGCACATTAGAAGGAACCAGTGATGAGCGTCCCCACCATCCGCAAGATCGTCGCCTCCTCCCTGCTCGCCGCCTCGGTGGCCGTGGTCCCGGTCATGACCGCGGCCTCCGCGACCGCCGCACCGGCGAACCTGCTGGTCCACGCGGGCGGCAGCCATGACAGCGACCACTCCGGCGGCGGCAAGAACGGCGGCGGCAAGGAGACCGGCGGCCGCTACGGCCGTGGCCCCCAGGCCAACGCGGGTGCCGACAATCGCAGCCTCGACGGCCGGAATCTCGGCACCGGCAACACTCAGGGTCGCCGCATCGACGAGCAGGACAACGGCGGCGACACCACCGACAACCGCCGCGGCAGCGACCGTGACCAGGCCCCCGGCGCCGGCGATGCGCCCTGGGACAACGGCCACAGCGACGACGCGCAGTCGAACACCCGCGTGCCTGTTGTCCGCGGCAAGTGAGCACACGAAAAAGCCCTTACCGGAATCGATTCCGGTAAGGGCTTTTTCGTGTGCTCAGCTGAGTACGCCGTCGTAACACATGCTCGAGGAACGCCAGGTCGCCGCGGGGCGGACGACCGGGGAGTCGAAGACCCAGTCCGAGATCGGGCCGACCGCCTTCCACATGATGGTGCCGCCGACCACGAACAGTTCGTAGACGTCGTCGGTGCCCGGGATGAGCTGGTTGCCGACGCAGTAGTCGTTGTAGGCACTGCCGGGCTGGCGGGCGCCGGGGCTGAACTGGCCCACCGGATTTCCGGTTCCCGGGCTGAAGACGGTATCGCCGCGATGCCCGCCGCTCGGACCGCGGAACCACCGCGCCGCACCGAAAGCGTCTGCGCCGCAGGTGAATGCGTTGCCGCCCGCATAGAGCGTGCCGCCCTGCATATAGCCCGCCCCGTCCCACAGGCAGGGCACTCGCGAAGCCTGCGCCTGCGCGGGGGTGGTGGCCATTCCGAAGGTGAGCGCGCCGAAGGCGGCCAGGGCGGCGGACAGCACGCGGGCGCGCCGTCCGATCCGGGGATTGTGAGAAGTGGTCCGAGGGCGCGTAGTGCTCGTGAACATCGAGGTCTCCATTACCGTCTGCCGCTCCGCGCCGAGATTTACCCGTGCTGCGGCACTGTCGCTGACATCGATAATGTACCGATGGCTAACGGCACATTAGGCCCGCGTTGTAGCCAGACGTGGGAAGCAGACGACTGTCAGGAATCGGGGTTCAGCACCGCGCTGATCTCGACATCCTGGGCGAGTTGACGATCGATGAGACGGTTCAGCAGACCCGCCGCGGTATGGCCGGGGACCACCCGCAACGTATCGACGCGGGCACTGAAATCGGCGATATCCGCCGCGGTCCTGTCCGAATTCGAGAATGCCCCCCAGGCGTGTTCGCGCACCAGATCCACCACGCGGCGCGCGATTCGATCGCAATCGGCCTTGAGCCGCTCGACTTCGCCGAGCCCGGCCGCGATCGGCACCCCGGCGAGCTCGAGCTGGTCCAGCAGACTCGCGAGATCGGCATCGGCGATCCGATAGGTGGTGGCGTCCACCGGTTCGAACACCCCGGCGGTCACCACCCGGGCGAACCCGTTCGGCACCTCGGCGAAACGCTGCTGCAGATCGGTGGCGGAGACCACGGCCTGATCGTCCCCGAGCTCGCGGGGCAGCTGATCGGACTCGGGCACGCCGAGCAGATCACCCAGATCATCGCCGCGGTCGAAGGCCGCCAGCAATTCCTTGATTCCATTGAGTTTGATGCCACGATCAAGCAAACGGCTGATGGTGCGGACTCGATTGAGATGTTCCGCCCCGTAATAGCCCGTTCTCCCGCGCACCTCCGGCGGCGGGAGAACCCCCCTCTCGTGATACACGCGGACGCTGCGCACGGTGCTGTCGGCAGCACGCGCGAGCTCGTCGATCGTGTATTCGGGCCCTCCTGTCATATCTAAAGGAAACCACATCGAGGCGGTGCGGGTCCTATGCCTGGTGTCGCGCCGATCGGTGCGCCGTTCGGCGGCGGGTTACCCCCGTTGCCCGCGTCGGCGGGGCGATTCGACCCCCGACCCCGATCGACCATGGAATCTCTTCCCGCCGTTGGCAATTGGTCTGCCGATGCGGGGGCCAACCGGCTCTATCCTGACTCGATGAACGAATCGTCGCACACCCGGGTGAGCGAGGACGAACGCGAGCGCGCCCTGGGGGAACTGTCCCGGCACTTCAGCGGCGGCCGCCTGACCGCACCCGAGTTCGAGGAACGCAGCACCGCGGTATGGGCTGCGGACACCCGGCGGGAACTGGCCCGGACCTTCGCCGATCTGCCCGCGGCCCCCGCCCTGGTGCCCGGATCGGAGATCGGCCCGATCCCCGGGATGGTGGTGCGGGCCGGCGCGGTCGCGATCGCGGCGATCGTATGCTGGCTGGTGCTGGGAAATGTGCTGTGGCTATTGCTGTTCGGCGTGATCCCGGCGCTACTGCTGCTCGCCAGGCGCCGGCGATGACACCGCTACCAGCGAGTGTGCGGCCGAATATGGTTGGCCAGATCCACCAGTCGATAGCGATGGAAGCGATCGGCGACCGTGCGCGCCAGATCACGCAGGCTCGACTCCAGACCCATTCGCAAGCCTTCCTCGGTCATCGGGAATCCGAGAATCATGACCGCCGGGCGTTCCGGACGGCCGCCGCCGCGTAGGCATTCCAGCGCCGCGCCGATCACGATCACCCGCAGCTGTGCGGTGCGCGGCTCGTCGGCCAACTCCTCGAGCCGGGCTGCGGCGGTGTCGAGATCGGTATCGGTGATCTCGGCGACCGGCCGCGAAACCAGCAGCAGGCAGCCGGTCAGCCTGGTCACGGTGAAATGCCGCGAGGACTCCGGCACCTGGTCCAGGATTTCGACCGCACCCAGTGTCGTTCCGTCCGCCACGAGTCGCCGGGCCAATCCGACCGCCGCGCTGATCACGCCGTGATTGACCTGCCACACCGTGCGGTAGTACTCCAGCGCCGCGGTCCGCCATCGCTGTGGATCGGCAAGGGCGGACTCGGTTTCCACGGCCAGTTCCGCGCTGGCGGCCAGCGCCAGCAGCGGTGCGATCTCGCCCGGCAGCAGCGCCGCGACGGTCTCGAAATGCCGGTACGCGCGATCGGGGTGCCGGTCCAGCAGCGCCGCCACCCCGACGAACCATTCGATGCGCCAGTCCTGGGCGTACCGGGGCAGCAGTTCGGCGAGCAGCTCACAGGCGGGCAGCGTGTGGCCGAGGTCGAGATGGGCCCGTACGGCGGTCAGAGCGCCCTCGAGCTCGTAGGAATCGGGTGCGGCGATAACACCCGCCAGAATGCGACTGTGCATGCGGTGCAGGGCATCCAGGGCGTGCCGGGGTTCGCTGTGCAGCAGTCCGGACAGCAGGTTCGCCGACGGGTCCTCGCTGTCGATGAGCGGCACCGGTAGCGCCGCGGCGATATCGCCCGGATCGACCCGGGAGGTCTCGATATCGCCGTTCACCATGCCGTCGGTGCGGGCAATGAGCGTCTGGACGCCGAAATCGGCTCGCATGGAACCGAATTCGATCGAACGCTGCGGATGCTCGGTGCCTGTGTCGGCGGCCAGCACCATGCGCAGCACCCCCGCGAGCTGGCAATACATGGCATAGGCGGAGGTGAAGCGGCGATTCGGGTCCTTGGCGGCGGCGCGGCAGAGCAGGCGATACAGCGCCGGATAGCGGCGCAGCACTTCACGATCCTTCGGATCGGGGATGCCGGGCAGATGGTTGCCCTTCTCATCGCGACCCAGGTCCAGCACCAGCGCGGCCAGGGTGCGACCGACCGAGTAGATGTCCGAGGCGATGGTGGGGCCGGTCTCGGTGATCTCGGGCGCTTGATATCCGGGAGTGCCGTAGAGGCTGCCGAAGGAGTCCATGGCGGCCACCGCGCCGAGGTCGATGAGCTTGACCTCATCCTCGGTGACCATGATGTTGTCGGGTTTGAGGTCGTTGTAGGCCAGGCCGAACGAGTGCAGATAGTCCAGTGCGGGAAGCACTTCCATCACGTACGCGATGGCCTCGGCGGCGGGCAGGCGCTCACCACGGTGTTCGAGCAGTGATTTGAGCGAGCGGCCGCTGACGTACTCCATCACGATATAGCCGTCGGGCATATCGCCGCCGGTGCTGTGCTTGACGAAGTTGTAGATCTTGACGATGCCGGGATGCGCTACCTCGGAGAGGAATTGGCGTTCGGCAAGGGCCACCACGTGGGCTTCGAAATCGAGCGGATTCTGTAATCCCTTGAGCACCACCGGGCGATCGCTCACATTGCGGTCCACCGCCAGATAGATCCAGCCCAATCCGCCGTGCGCGAGGCAACCCTGCACCTCGTATTGGTCGGCGATCAGATCACCGGGTGCGAGCGGGGGACGAAAATTGAAGGGCGAGTGGCAATTCGCGCACGCTCCGCTCACCTGGGCGGGGTGGTCACGGCTGCGGCGACCGACCGGGCGATCGCATTTCCAGCAGAACCGTTTGGGTTCGGGCACTTCCGGGTTCTCCAGCACCACCTGTTTCGGGTCGATGGGTTCGACCCTGGGCAGCTCCACCAGGCCACCGCCGAGGCGGCGCACACTGGGACGGGATCGGGCGCTGCGGCCCGAGGACAGGGCGGCGTCGAATTCACTCTCGGACAGATCGACGGTCGCTGCCGTCGCGTCCGTAAACCGCTGGGAGACTTCTCTTTTCATACTGGGCGGCGTAATCGGTCGCTCAGGCGCATGCGCGATATCGGCCTTGCCGGGCCGCCGGGTCGCCCAGGGGTGAGCCATCCGCGCGGGCATCTCCGTGCCGCGAATACGCCGGTCGGCCCAGGGATTGGGGCGGCGGCGGTCGGATGTGCTGGGTTGGTCCGGCATGGATACCTCTCGCCCACCGTGGAATCGAGGTCCCATTCTGGGGGCACGACGCATACCGCGCGCACGCCGTATTCCCCACCGTGGGAAGGGAGTTCTCCACGATGGGGTACGGGGCACCGGTTTTCGCTACTGTTCATCCTTCCTTTCGGCTGCCACCAGCTCGGCGGGCGCGTCCTGCGGGCGCGGGCGGCGCTCCGCGATGACCGGATACTGGCCGGTGAAGCCCTGGCGAGCGGCGGCCACCGACTGCACCCGCTTGCGCACCAGGAACCAGCCGCCGACCAGGATCGGAGCCATCACCAGGACGGTGCCGAGCACCGCGCCGCGCTGCACCTCGTCGTCACCGAAGGCCATCAGCAGCACGACCGCGGCCAGGAAGACCAGCGTCGCGTAGCTGGTGTAGGGCGCACCCATCAATCGGAACGAGGGGCGTTCGGCCTGTCCGGCCCGCCACTGCTTGTACAGCGCCAGCTGGCACAGGATGATCGCGGTCCACGAGGCGATGGTGCCCAGCGCCGACATGTTCAGCACGATCTCGAAGGCCTTGTCCGGCACCAGCGCGTTGAGTACGACACCGATCAGGGCGATAGCGCCGGTGGCCAGAATGCCGACGTACGGCACACCCGTGCGGGACATGCGGGCCGCGACCGCGGGGGCGCTGCCGTTCATCGACATCGAGCGCAGAATGCGACCGGTCGAGTACAGCCCGGCGTTCAGACTGGAGAACGCCGCGGTCAGCACCACCAGGTTCATGATCGAACCCGCCGCCGGCACACCGAGTTTGGCGAAGAAGGTGACGAACGGGCTCACCCCGGCGTGGTACGCGGTGTATGGCAGCAGCAGGCCCAGCAGAATCAGCGAACCGACGTAGAACAGGGCGATGCGGGCGATCACCGAGTTGATGGCCCGGGGCATGATCTTCTCCGGGTTCTCCGCCTCACCCGCTGCCGTGCCGACCAATTCCACTGCGGCGTAGGCGAATACGACACCGGTGGTGACCAGCACCAGCGGCGCGAGGCCGACCGGGAACAGGCCGCCGTGATCGGCGATGACACTGAAACCCGTTGTCTGGCCGTCGACCTTGAAGCGGCCGCCCAGGAAGATCGTGCCGATGATCAGGAACCCGACCAGTGCGATGACCTTGATCAATGCCGCCCAGAACTCGAGCTCACCGAACCATTTCACCGAGATGAGGTTGATGCTCACCACGATCGCCAGTGCGATGAGCGCGATGGTCCACTGCGGGATCACCTGCATCGCGCCCCAGTAGTGGATGTAGGTCGCGACCGCGGTGATGTCGACGATGCCGGTCATACACCAGTGGAAGAAGTACATCCAGCCGACCGCGAAAGCCAGCTTCTCCCCGTAGAACTCGCGGGCGTAGGAGACGAACGAGCCCGAGGACGGGCGGTGCAGCACCAGCTCGCCCAGTGCGCGCAATACGAAGAATACGAAGATGCCGCAGATGCCGTAGAGCAGGAACAACCCGGGGCCGGCGCTGGAGAGGCGGCCACCCGCGCCCAGGAACAGACCGGTGCCGATGGCTCCGCCGATCGCGATCATCTGCAATTGACGCGGACGGAGCGACTTGTGATAGCCCGCGTCCTCGTCGGCCAAGGCGTCCGTGGGCGCATCGGGCGGGTGAACGGTAGTCATGTGGGACCTTTCAGGTGATCCGGGTCATATCGATGTTGAATGTACCGTTAAGCAACGGCACATTCAATACGTAGAAGTAGTTGACATCACATGGAAACACGCACGTAAACAGCCCAATCCTGGGAAGCCGCACTTGTTGACAGGTGCTATGTGCCGTTATATATCGATACATTCAGCAAGTCGCATGGCCTGGGAGGTCCGTATGGCATGGTTCGAGCGCGAATTCATAGCGGTCCCCGAGGCCCGCAAGAACCAGCTCGTCTACAAGTGGCCGGATCTGAACATCCGGCGCTACAGCCGCGCCATAGTCAACGCCGATGAGACCGCGCTGTTCGTGCGGTCCGGCAAGGTCATCGCGGCCCTGGGCCCCGGCAGGCACCGGATCGACGCGGACGAGCTCCCGGTGCTGGGCGCGCTTGTCGACACCCTTACCGGCGGCAACCTCTACCGCGCCGAACTGTATTTCGTTTCCGGCCGCGAACTACCCGGCAACAAGTTCGGCGGCCGCCTCACCGATATCGTCGACCCGATCAGCGAACAGGTCGTCACCCTGCGCTCCTTCGGCGAATTCGCGCTGTCGGTGCGCGATCCGGCCGAGCTGATCACCGGGCTCACCGGCACCGCCGATCCGACCGATCCGGACGCGGTGTCGCGGTGGTGCGCCAACCTCCTGCTCAAGTGCATGAAAATTGCTGTCGCGCAGGGTGTCTCGAAGGGTGAGTGGCCGGTGCTCGGCCTGTCCGGCCAACTCGCGCAGATCGAATCCACGGTCCTACGCGAAACCAACACCCTGCTCTACGAATACGGCCTGCGCGTCCCCCGCATGGGCAACTTCGACATCACCATGGCCGCCGAGGACGCCGAACGCCTCAAACGACTGGCCAAGGACCGCACCTACATCCACCTGACCGGCGACTTCAACCGCTACGCCGCAGGCGAAATGGCCATCGGCGCGGGTCAGGGCATGGCCCGCGGCGGCAACAGTGATATCGGATTCCTCGGCGCCGCACTGGGTCTGAACACCCTGCAACAGTCCCCCACCCCCTGGACCCCGGCCCCCGCGATCACCGAATCCCGTATCTGCCCCACCTGTCACAGCTCTCGCCATCTGGGCGCCCGCTTCTGCGGCGACTGCGGCACCGAACTCACCACCCCCGTCCAGCACTGCCGAAACTGCACCGCGGAGCTGCGCGCCACCGCGAAGTTCTGCGTCAACTGCGGCACGCCCAGACCCTCCCCGAACTGAGCCCGCGCCGGGCACCGCCGGGTTCGGGCTTCCACACAGCGAACTCCTTTGAGGTACTGCATAATTGGCAGCTGCCAGCCGGGTCATCGGCTGGCAGTCCTGTTTTGAACGCTTTATCCGGCAGTGGTTTTCACTGCTTCGAGGAATTCCAGATGAGAATCACCAGGGTAGCCGCGAGTGTGCTCGCGGCCCTGTTCCTGCTGTGCGCGTGCAAGTCCACTACGCCTCCGATGGGGCCCAATACCGCTGGGGGACAGGACGGGACGCTATCGGCGGCCGATGCGATCAAGGCGTTGGCGAAGCTCCCGATCAAGGACAGCGCGGCTATGACCGGGTATTCGCGTGATGAGTTCGGCCAGGCGTGGACCGATGACAATGACGCGCCCGGCGGGCACAACAACTGCAATACCCGTGATGACATCCTGCGGCGGGATCTCACCAAGGTGAAACCCGCCACCGGATGCCAGGTGGAGACCGGGACGCTGAAGGATCCGTACACCGGCAAGAGCATCAACTTCGATCGCGGACCGAAAAGCACCGCGGTGCAGATCGATCACATGGTCGCGCTCGCCGATGCGTGGCAGTCCGGGGCGCAGAAGCTCAGCGCGGACAAGCGGCGCGATCTGGCCAACGATCCTCGCAATCTGATGGCCGTCGACGGGCCCACCAATGAGGCCAAGGGCGACCGGGACGCCGCCACCTGGCTACCGCCTCAAACGTCCTTCCGCTGCACCTATGTCGAGCATCAGGTGCAGGTGAAGACGCTCTATGGACTGTGGGTGACCCAAGCCGAGCACGATGCCATCGAGGGTGTTCTGAAGAGTTGCTGACCGTTCGGCAGTAGGTATCAGTCGGTCCACAGACCGGCGTCGTGGGTCTGAATCAGTGCCCGGATTCGGGCGATGACGTCAGCGACCGGTTGAGCGGGCAGACGGCGTCCGTCGCGCAGGCGGATCGCCACCTGCCCGTTATCGGCTTCGGCCGGGCCGAGGATGAATTGGTATGGGGCCAGGCGAGTTTGGCGTACCCGCGCGGACAGGCTGCCCGCGTCGGCGCTCACCACCTGTACGCGTAGATCCGCGTTCAGGCACTCATCGCGGAGACGGGCGGCCGCAGGCTCCTGAGCTTCGGACACCGGCAGCACCACGACTTGCACGGGGGCCAGCCAGGCCGGGAAGGCTCCGCCGTGCTGCTCGATCAGGTGCGCGACCGCGCGTTCGACGCTGCCGATAATGCTGCGGTGCACCATGACCGGGCGATGCTTGGCTCCGTCGGCGCCGATGTAGTGCAGGTCGAATTGCTCGGGTTGGTGGAAATCAACCTGCACGGTGGACAGGGTTGATTCGCGCCCGGCATGATCGCTGACTTGAATGTCGATCTTCGGGCCGTAGAACGCCGCTTCGCCCTCGGCGGCTTCGTAGGGCACACCGGAACGATCGAGCACTTCACTCAGGATTCTGCTCGCGCGCTGCCACATCTGCGGGGCCGCAACGTATTTCCCGCCCGCTCCGGGGAGTGAGAGGCGGTAGCTGGCACCGGTGATTCCCAGGGCCCGATAGGCGGAGCCGATGAGCGCCAGTGCGGCGGACGCCTCGTCGGCGACCTGGTCCAGGGTGCAGAAGATGTGCGCGTCATTGAGCTGGATGCAGCGCACCCGGGTCAAACCGCCCAGCACACCGGATAATTCGGAGCGATACATCGCGCCGAGCTCGGCCATGCGCAGCGGCAATTCGCGATAGCTGTGCGATTGGGAGCGATACATCACCGCGTGATGCGGACACAGGCTGGGCCGCAACACCATCTGCTCACCGCCGATGGTCATCGGCGGATACATGTCATCGTCGTAATGTGCCCAGTGGCCGGAGATTTCGTACAGCTCCCGCTTGCCGAGCACCGGTGAGTACACATGCTGATATCCCTCTCGCCGTTCGACGGTGCGGATGTACTCCTCGAGACTGTGCCGCACGATCGCACCATCGGGCAGCCAGTACGGGAGTCCGGCCCCGATCAGTGGGTCGGTGTCGAACAGGCCGAGTTCCCGGCCGAGTTTGCGATGGTCGTACACGTGGATCTTCCTTCCAGTCGAAGGCGGATGACCACATGCGAAAGCCCCGGGCATCCGCCCGGGGCTTTGATCAGAACAGCATCAGCGCGCCGGGATGTACTCCGGCGTCGTGGTGACATGAGCGCGCTGCATGCCGGGCACGGTACCCCGCACCTCTTGCTCGGCACAACGGATTATCAGCACCGGTGATGTGCCTCCCGGCCCCAAGCCGCCTTCCTGGCGTCCATCTCGTCGGCATGGACGTAGTCGCGGAACAGCTGATTCGCCCGGTAGCCAACACTTTCCGCAGCGCGCCCGAGTTCGCCGAGATCCTGCCAGCGGTGTGCACGATCCAGCAGCTCGGCCGCCAGCAATGCCAGCACGGGAATCGGACCTGCCGTGGCCGTAGTGATCAGTGCGTCCGCGCCCTTGGTTCCCGCCCACACCCGGCGCAACTCATCGGCATCGCAGCGCTGCACGAATTCCAGCACGCTGCCCGGCTTGTTCTCGGCACAGTCCATGATCAGCCGGATCGCGACCGACCGCTGGCGGTGCGCGAGATAGTCGGTGACCGTAAGTGCGGGAGGAATGGTGTCCGCGACCGGTACAGGTCGGCGGTCACCACGATTCACGCCGCTGCCGAGGTCCTTGCCGCTGTAGTCGAGCATCTTCTGCAACTCGGATCCCGACAGCGTGAACACCCAGTCGGGCAAGCGCGGGCAGACCCGCTTGGGCGGCCTCTTCTCCTCGACCATGTCGGACGCCGACGCCTGTTCGGACTCATCGATGGGCGTCCCCGCGCCGCCGCCGGAACCACGCCGCAGCAACTGTCGTAATCGCGCTGTGCGAGAAGTGTTGTCGGACATAACGAACCCCCTTGGACCAAATCCCGGCGCATGCACGCCGTGAACTCTCCACGCTAGCGCCGGAATTGGTTCCCGCCCACAAGTCGTGACACCACCGGTACCAACCGCACTTCTCGACCGATGCGGCTCAGCCGACCGCGGCTTTGCACCGCTCGCAAGCATGGACGCTGTCGGGGTGCCACAGGTGGCGCATCACGCATACCTGTTCCCTGGGCAGACCACACAGGGTCGTGTCACCACGGATTCCGTGCTCGGGACCTGAGAGTTCCAGTGCCCCAGTGACATCCATGACGAGACGCGAAGGCGGTACCTCACCTTCAGCCTCTCGTGTATGGATCAGTTCAACGGCGGCCGCGAATCGAGCTTCCACTCCATCATCATGACCACCGAGCTTCCGATGTCGGACACCGCCTGGTTCAGCCTGCGGCAACCGCTAGTGGTAGCCGCAGATGAATGGGCTGCTCGAGCCGAGAAGGTCGCAGGCCACCAAGGGAAGTAGCTTGAAGAACACCTGGCTGGAGCCCTGGCTCACCGAGAACCCCACGTCGCCGTGGGCGAGGGCGTCGAAGGATCCATCGCCGGAGACAACGGCCGGTGCCGCGGGTTCGTCGGCGGCGGGTTGCAGGGTCAACGGGGCTGCCGCTGCGGTGCCTGTCGTGGCGACGGCGATCAGACATCCGACGGACGCGACGAGAATGCGCTGGCGTGCAGTGGCTTTCATTGGTGCTCCTCACAGGTCGTGATGTCGCTGCCACCCTACGCACATCCGAAGCATCAGGATTTCAAATTCCTGCCCCTATTTCCGTGGTCGGCACACCGGCGAGACGGACCGACACACTGCCAGTTTCGTCGCGGAGGCGCGTTCCTCAGGTTTATCGCCGGGTGCCAGATACCGGGCCACACCGGCACTCCGAGGGCGCGAATGTTCACCGAGAGGTTCTCATCCACCACGACGTCCGGGATGATGCGAAGCACACGTGGTAGGGCGACGCCTTCGGGGTACAAATCCGCCACCATGTCCAGACAGTTCTGCTCGTCGTAACCGGTGACACCCACCCACGGCCCGGGCCACCAGTTGGCCGCCTCGTCGCTTCGATCGAATTCGATCCAGAATCGCCGTAGCAAGGGCATGTTCGCCCCCTTCGTCATTGCCGAACGTTCATCGCTTGCACGCTATCAACGCTCGTTCGACGGCCACCACTCGATAAACGGAGTGCGCGCGAGCCGGAACCGCGCGCAGGTTCAATCCATGTCGAACCCGGCCGGGTCGGCCCGCAAAGCCGACCCGGCCACACCTCCCACAACTTGGCGCAAAGGAATAACCCTCTGTCGCAATCGGTCTCACCGAAAACGCCGCGCTAGCTCCGGCCATGTCGGCCCGGTGCCGCGCTGCCGTGGTACTCGCCGAGGTCGGATACCAGCTGGGTGACTTCGGGGTAGTTGTCGTAGCGACGCTGGTGTAGGGCGGCGATTTTCGCGGCGAGTTCAGGGTCGGGATCGTCGGCGATGTCGAAGGATACGAATTTGTCGACGAGGGGGAGGCCGATGCGGTCGGTGTGCAGGTGCGACGGGTGGATGAGGTATTCCCAGTAGCCGTCGAGGTCGTCGATGATGTACACCGCGCCGTAGTCGTATTCGCCGCCGTGGTCGGGGCCGACGACGAAATGCCGGACCGAGGGGATCTGGCGGCCCTGATTGCGCAGGCTTTCCAGGGCTTCTTCGAGTTTGTCGGCGGGGACTCCGGGCTTAACGGTGAAGCGATTGCCGTGGTAGATCATCGTTTTCAACCTTCTGATCGGTTTTCTGCTTGCGAGCCAGTTGAGTGAGTGACTGCTCGATCACTACGTGAGTGACTGTACACTCACCCTGCCGAGCTGTCACCCCCTCCGCGTGGATTTTCAGTGGCTCGTCACCGCTGCCGGGTCGGCCGCAGAATGATCTCGTTCACGTCGACGTCGGCGGGCTGGTCGATGGCATACGCGACGGCCGCGGCTATCGCGTCCGGGGTGATGGCGTGTGCTCGGTACGCGCGCATCGCCTGTGCCGCACCGGGTTCGGTGATGGAGTCCGCCAATTCGGAGGTGACCACCCCGGGTGAGATGGTCGTGACCCGCACCGAGGGATCGCACTCCTGCCGCAGTCCTTCGGTGATCGCCCAGGCGGCGTACTTGGTGCCGCTGTACACCGCGCCGGTCGGAACAACCTCGTGCGCACCGACACTCGCGATCGTGACGAAGTGCCCCGATCCCTGCGCGGTGAAATACGGTAGGGCCGAAGCGATTCCGTGCAGCAAGCCACGAATGTTCACATCGATCATCCGGTTCCATTCCTCGACCAGCAGCGAGTCCAGCCGGGACAGCGGCATCACCCCCGCGTTGTTCACCAGCACATCGACCCGCCCGGTCCGCTCGTGGGCGGCCGCGACGAATGCGGCGACGTCCGCCGGATCGGTGACATCGAGGCGCATCGGGTGCAGGTCGCCATCGGTGCGTTCGGACAGTGCGTGCAGCCGGTCGAGACGCCGGGCGCCCGCGACGACATGATGTCCCGCATCGGCCAGCCGGGCGGCGATGGCTTCGCCGATTCCACTGCTGGCACCGGTGACCAGCACTGTCTTCTGTTCAGTAGTCATGCCGACAACAGTTCCCCCGCTGGAGCGGCAGTGGCAGGACGGCGTTCTCCTGGGAGTAGCGCACCCAGGTTCACCATGTGGGCACGACCTACCATGGCCGTTATGGCACCCACCGAGCTCGGCGACTATCTGCGCGCCCGTCGTGCGCAACTTCGCCCCGAGCAGGTTGGCCTCCCGTCGCTCGGGCCGCGTCGGGTGCCCGGTTTGCGGCGTGAGGAAATCGCACTGCTGGTCGGCGTCAGCGTCGACTACTACGTCCGGCTCGAACAGGGTCGTGAACGCGGCCCGTCGGCGCAGGTGGTCGACGCCCTGTCCTCCGCTTTGCGGCTAGACACCGACGGCCGCCAGCACCTGTTCCGCCTGGCCGGTCTCGCCCCGCGCACCCGCACCTCCGCCGCACCCGACCGCGTCGACCCGAGCCTGCGGCAACTCATGACGGCCTGGCCCGACAATCCGGCCATCGTCTACAACCGCGCCTGTGATGTCCTGGCCTCCAACGCGATCGCCGACGCGCTCTTCCACGACTGGACCCACTCACGCAACCTCATGCACATCGTCTTCACCGATCCCATTGCGCGACAGTTCTATACGGACTGGCACGATGTGGCTCGCAATGCGGTGGCCGGTTTCCGTTTCGGCCACGGCGAAGCCCCCGACGACCCGCGAATCCAGCAGGTGCTCAACGAATTACGCTCCCACAGCCCGGAATTCACGAGCCTGTGGACCACGCACGACGCTCGCGGAAAGTCCATGCAGAGCAAGAACTTCCACCACCGCGACGTCGGCCCCCTCACCTTGACAATGCAAACCTTCGACGTCCGTTCCGCCCCCGGCCAAACCCTCGTCGTCTATCACGCCGCCCCCGACTCCCCCAGCAGTCACGCCCTCACCCTGCTGGGCTCCCTGGCCGCCAGCATTCGCGAAAATCCCTAGCTGGACAGGGCTGCGGGGCTCGGTGCTGCTGAGCACGAACGCGAGCCCGCACAGGATCCTCACAATTCCGGCGCAGAGCCTGCACATCGCCGATATAGGTTGCTGTGATGTTCGTCAAGAATCAGCAATCTTCCGCTATTCCATTGTATGCCTTGGTTTTAGCCGTGATTGCGCTCGGTGTAATGCTGCATCGCGGGTGGATAGTCACGAAGTTATGGATCTTCGCCTTTCCATTGTTGCTGGCGATATTCGCGACAGTCTTGACCTTCTTCGTGCTGGCGCTGTATCTAGCCGCGCGCAGTGGGCGACGGGGGCCGCTGGCGGCAACCGCGGTACTGACGTTGATCGGGCTCGGCGGGCCGGTCTATCTGTACTTCCATACGGAAGCCAATGCGTGGACCCGGTTTTGGCTCGAGAGACCGGCCTTCAGTGCTATCGCGGCGATGGAGCTGCCGCAGGATCGGAAGATTGAATACTACGGTGTCGAACTGCCCGAGCACCTGTGTTTCGTGTCGGCGAACTGCAGGGTGGCGGTGATCGGCACCAGCGGTGGACATCCAGTTCGATTCGTCCCCGACTACATCGGGATCCCCGACGACGCATTCGGATACGGGCATTTCGTCGGAACACCCGAGCCCGGACCGTATGACGGGTTCGGCGAACCCATCTGCCCCACAATGGAATTGGGGGGCGGTTGGTGGTGGCTCGACTTCTGCTAGCACGCTTCGAACGATGACCACCACAACGGTCGTCCCCGAGCAAGACCGGGCACGGGCTCAGCTTGCTGCCGCCAGGACCTTCCACACTTTCCTGGAACGGGAGCGGGCCTGCGGCGCGGCGCATTCGATTCGGCGGCGGGCTTCGTTGGCACTGATTCGAAGCAGATCGGTCAATAGGTCCACGGTGTCCCGGTAGCCGGTGTCGGCGGCGAGGCCGCGACGCTCGGCTTCGGCGACGGCGGCGCGCATGGCGGCGTCGAGGCGCTTTCGGCGGCGTTCGGTTTCGACGAGGGTGCGCAGCAGGTCGACATCGGTCAGTCCCGGCCATCCCGGTGCCGGCGCATCCGGCGCCAGCGCGATCGAATGTGTGTTCACGCGGCCAGACTACCCCATGATCGAACATTTGTTCGATCAATCGAGGTGTCGAATACCGCGGCACTCGGTGCGCCGCCGTCTCAGCACATTCGCGCTGTTCAGTCGGTTATTCGGAGGCGAGCGGCAGGTGTTCTGCGATCCAATGGACCCGGGGCGCCATTCCCGCGGCAGTGTACTTTCCCGGTTCGCGGGCAGGGGCACCGGCGTGATCGGCGTGAGGTTGGATGGATGTCGCGATAGATCCGAAATGGGAGGAATCTCGATGAGTTCGAGCGAGCCGGTTCTCGATGACCGCGGAGTTCCGTGCGCGTTCTTCGAACGGGACCAACGCGGGGGCAAGCCGTGGGCCGATGAATTGGATTGCGCGCCAGGGTATTCGCCCGAGAACGCGGCCGCGATAGTGGTGCGGGCGCTCACAGGTTGGGGCGGTGCCGCCGCGGGCGAGTTCGGGTCCGCACTCGTGGAGGCGGGGGCGCGTCACCTGCGCACCCTCCACACCTACAGCCTGACACTGCCTCCACCCGAACCCGAACCGCCGCTGCCGTCCGGGCTCAAAACCATTCCCGCCACTCAGGTTCAGCCCGCCGCTTTGCACGAGGCGCTGATCGCCGCGTACCCGCCGGACCATCCCGACCACGATGACAATGTGCTGCAGGCCCTCGATGGACTCTATGACGGCACGCTCATAGGTCCGCTGCTGTCGTGCAGCATCGTGGCTTGGGATGGCCATCGGGCCCTCGCCGCGGTCCTGGTCCAGGATTACGATGGTGAGCCCCCGCTCGCGGGACCGTGGATTTCGGAGGTCTTCCGCCAGCCCGGGCCCGCCTACGCCGGGCTGGGTACGCTCCTGCTGCGCTGCGCGATATCCCGCGCGAGCTCCGCGGGCTTGGGGACGCTGGGCCTGGCTGTCACCGAAACCAATCCCGCTCAGGCTGTTTACGAGCGGCTCGGTTTCACTCGGACCGCCACCTGGACGAATCTGGAATTCCCTGGCAGCGCTGACAATTCGGGCCCGCCCGCCGGGGAATGACCGAATTCCACACGAGGTATCGGCCCGAACCGGGCGCGAATGCACCGGCATCGGTACGGTCGATCAATGACGCGCTACATCGTCGAAGTGACCAGCGACCCAAAGCAATTCAAGGAGACCGCGTTCGAATTCCTGATGCGCGATCCGGTACGGCACACCTTGATCCTGTCGATTGTGCAGGATCGGGCCGCCGGTCTCGTCGTTGATCCGGCACCGTCATTCTTCGCGGTGGTGCGCGCGGACGCACAGATCGTCGGCGCGATGATGCGCACACCGGGCCGGCGCATAGTGTTGGGCCAAATGCCTTTCGCCGCAATCGAGTTGGCAGCAGCGACGCTGGCTCCCCTGACACCGGACGCACCGGGTGTATACGGTGATCCCGAAGCGGCCGCCGAATTCGCACGTGCCTGGGCCGCACTGCGGGGCAACGACTTTCGGGCGACCGTCGGATTCCACCTCTACCTGCTCGGCACTCTCCAGCCCGCGTACGCACCCGGGCAGCCACGGCAGGGCACCGCGGACGATCTCGACCTGTGCCTGCGCTGGACCCAGGAATTCGCCACGGAGACAGCCGAACCGCCGATGGCCGCCACCGACGTGGCCGCGCGCATACGCGCCGGACGCTGGTGGCTTTGGGAAGACAACGACAACCCCGTATGCCTGGCCGGACATTCGGCGACACTCTTCGGCATCACCCGCATCGGACCGGTCTACACACCCCCGTCCGCCCGCCGCCATGGCTACGCGAGTGCGTTGACCTCACACCTGTCCGACCGAATCCGCACCGAAGGATCGCGCCCCTGCCTGACCGCCGACATGGCCAACCCGACCTCGAACAAGATCTACCGGGCACTGGGTTACGAGCTCGTCGGCGACTACCTCAACTACGACTTCACGCAGCGGGATGAGGTTCCGCGCGCGCTCAGATGACCCGCGCGGTCACCAGCGTCTCGAATGTGTACGGCCGCAGGCCATCGGCGCGGCCGGCGAAGTACCGCTGCTGCAGGTCCGCGCGTGTGGGATGGTCCACGACCTTCAGCCCGCACCCGCCGACCACCCGCTCGATCTCCGATACCGGCCACCCCGGCTGCAGAGGCTCGCCGACAGCAGCCGCGATAGGTGTGTAGATGCGGGCGAATTCGGTCCCCACGTCGTCGAGCGCGGCGTCGTCGGCCCGGTAGGAGAGCACCACCTCGGACCCGGGCGCAGCCGCCGCGATCGTGCGCAGCCCCGACTCGATCGCCTGCGCCGTCAGATAGGGGGCGACACCCGTCCAGCAGAACATCGCCGGCTGCGCCCAGTCGAACCCGGCCGGGCCGAGCGCATCCTCAACCGGTCCGGCCTCGAAATCCACCGGCACGAATACCTGCCGGTCGGTCAGCGGCAGGCCGAGCTCCCGGACACGCTCTAGCTTCCAAGCCTGGGAGGCAGGATGATCGACCTCGAACACCGTCAGCGAGCCGAGCAGATCCGGCCGCCGCCACGCGAACGAGTCGAGTCCCGCGCCGAGAATCACGTACTGCGTGAAGTCCCCGGTGGCCAGCCGGTCCTCGGCGTACCGGCTGCGGGTGCAGACAGCCGCGCGGGATTCGCGAAGGACCGTGACGGGGAACATCGGATCGAACCGGTCTCGCAACCGCTGCCATACCGGGCCGACGAGCGCCAGGGCCAGCGCATCGTCCAATACCCACGGTGGCGCGTTCTCCAGGCGAAACAATCCACGCGATATGGCCGCGAACATCGCCGTCCTGCTCGGCGCGCTTTCCATAGGTTCCCCCTCGCCTGCGAGCATCGGCATGCCAACCGCGCTCGTCCACTTCACAGGATGCGCCTGAAATGCCCTGACGGCCATAGCTGGTGATCTTCCACTACGGCGAGGATCGAGTTGCGTTGCCGGACAACCGATCAGGCTCACCGCGCCCACCGCTAACGCAGTCATCTGAGAGACTCGGTCGCGTGCTGCAGGTATGCCTGAACGGTGCCCGAACCCGCAACGACTTCGCCTCGCTTCCAGTGACCCCCGACGAACTGGCGGCAGCGGCCCGGGACGCCGTGCGCGCCGGAGCAGCGGACATTCATCTACATCCCAAGGACTCGGCGGGCCACGACACCGTGGAGCCCGATCATGTCGCTGCTGCGGTGTCGGCGGTGCGTGCGGCGGTGCCGGGAGTGCGTGTTGGCGTGACAACGGGTGCGTGGACCACCCGGCACGCGGACCAGCGTCTTGCCGCAGTGCGCGATTGGACCGTGCTGCCCGATCACGCCTCGGTGAACTGGCACGAGGACGGAGCGGTCGCGATCGCGGAAACGCTGCTGGCCAAGGGAATCGGGGTCGAGGCCGGGATCTGGTCCGGAACCGATTGCGCCCCAGGGTTCCTCGCCTGGGCCCGGGCACATCGGGTTCTGCGGGTGCTGGCCGAAGTCACCGACACCGACCCCGACACCGCTCCACAGACAGCCGCCGATCTCCTGGGCACATTGACCACGCTCACCGAGGTGCCGATCCTGCTCCACGGCGAAGACAACGCCGCCTGGACCGTCCTGGCCATGGCGGCCGCCCGGGGCCTGGATACCCGGATCGGTCTCGAGGACGTGCTCCACCTACCCGACCACTCCCCCGCCGAGAGCAATGCCGACTTGATCCGGGCGGCTCATCACATCATCGGTCCGTCGCGGTAATAGGCGGTCCTGTCATTGCGCGACAACCGAATTCATCGCGCCATCGGACGGACTCGACGGATCGGGTCAGGATTCCGGGACGGTGAATGCCTCGGTGATGCCGCCGTCGAGCGGGATGGCGGCGCCGGTGATGAAACCGGCGTCGTCACTGGCCAAGAACGCGATGGTGCCCGCGGCCTCGTCCAAAGTGCCGAAGCGCCCCATCGGCCAGTGCACCAGTCGCTTCTCCAGCACACTCGGATTGCGTTGCAGGATCTCGCGCTGCGCGGGCGTCTCGATCGGCCCGAACAACACCGCATTGACCCGCACCCCGCTGCGGGCCAGATGAACCCCGAGGTCCCTGCTCAATTGCACGACCCCCGCCTTGGCCGCCGCGTATGCCATCGGCGCCGTCGCCGAACCGACAGCCGCCAGGAACGAGGCGGAATTGATCACCGAACCACCGGAGGGCTCGGTGTTCCGCAGGTGCGGGATCCCGTGCTTGCAGGACAAGAAGATGCTGGTCAGATTCGCGTCCTGCGCGTCACGCCAGGTTTGCAGGCTCATCTCCAGGACGGACCGATCACCGCTATCCATCAGACCCATGTTGTTGTAGATCACGTCCAGGCGACCGTGGTCGCGAACCACGTCCCGGTACATCGCCGCGACCTCGGATTCGTCGGTGAGGTCGGCCCGCACTGCCTGCTCGCCGACCGAGTGCGCGATTTTGTCCACACCGATGACCACCGCGCCTTCGCTCGCGAACCGGTCGGCGACGGCTCGGCCGATCAGACTGGCGGCTCCGTTGACCACGCACACCTTGCCGGCAAACCTCTCGGCCACTACGACCTCCACATCAACACGGCAGAACGCCCTTGCTCACTATCGGTACCAGAAAGGTGGGTTCCCATGCTGGATCCGCCGTGCGCGGCGACCTTCAGATAATGGTCGGGAGAACGCCGCCGTCCGCGCGGATCGCCGCACCATTGGTCGCCGATGAGAGTGGGCTCGCGAGGAACGTCACCACGTTCGCGATCTCGCCGGGCTCGATGAAACGCTGGATGAGCGAATTGTCGCGCACGAGAGAAGATTTCAAATCCTGCGGCGAGAGTCCCTGCGCGGTCGCGATCCGCTCGACCACACTCGCCACGCCATCGGAGTAGGTCGGGCCGCCGAGCACGGTGTTCACGGTGACCCCGGTGCCTTTGGTGAGCTTGGCGAGTCCGTTGCTCAGCGCCAGTGCGGCGGCCTTGGTCGCTCCGTAGTGCACCATATCGCCGGGGACGTCGACCGCCGATTCGGTTCCGATGAAGATGATCCGCCCCCAGCCACGCGCGAGCATGCCGTCGAGGACCCCGCGTGAAAGACGTACCGCGCTCATCACATTGATATCGAAGTACCGCAGCCACTCCTCATCGGGCACCTCGGTGAACGGTGTGACGTCGAACAATCCCACATTGTTGACCAGCACGTCCACGGGTCCGAGCTCCGCGACGAGGGCCCGAACCTGCTCCGGCACAGCGAAGTCCGCGGCGATCCCGGAGACCTGAGCGCCGGGTGTGGATGCTCGAAGACGTTCGACCGCCTCGATGACCCGGTGCTCGTGTCGGCCATTGAGCACCACCGAAGCGCCCTCGGCCGCGCACGCCGCGGCTACCGAATAGCCGATCCCCTGTGTGGAACCACTGATGAAGACTCTCTTACCTGCGAGTTGCAGATCCATGGCCGTATCCCTTCCGGTCGCGACGACCGCGATTCACTTGCCTGAGCAAGTAAAGTCTACGCACTATTACTTTCCTGGGAAAGTTAGGGGGTAGGATCGTGCATGTGGTAGACACCGGAGGCTCGGACGCCTTCACCCCGGACGAGCTCGAGACGTGGTCCGCAGTGGCGACATTGCTCGAGTGGCTTCCCGTGGCGCTCGACACTCAGCTACAGCGAGACTCGGACATGAGCCACTTCGAGTTCGGGATCCTGTTCGCCCTTTCCCGAGCTGCGGACCAGACATTGCGCATGAGCACGCTAGCCGGATTCGCCAACAGCACACTCTCGCGCCTTTCGCGCGCAGTCGCCCGGCTGGAACGCCGGGAATGGGTGCGGCGCGCCCCCGATCCGCACGACGGTCGCATTACGATCGCGATCCTCACCAGCGCCGGGCGGGACGCGGCGCGCACGGCGGCACCCGGGCACGTCGCACTTGTTCGGAAACTCGTATTCGACTCGCTGACGCGTGCGCAGGCCGAGCAACTAGGCCGCTCCAGCCTGCGGATCGCCCAAGCGATCCGCGCGGATGAGCCATGGCGGCCGGAAAGCGAACGCTGAGTCGCCGTGGCAATCGGATGGGTAACAACAGCTTTCGGTCAGTGGTCCGCGAGCTCGGTGCCATCGCCGAAAGCCTGGGCGACGGCGAGGCTGTCCTCGTAGACGTGGTGGCGTGTGACGAGACCATTTTCGACGGTCAGGTGCAGAGCGAATCGGGAACGGTAGGCGCGGCCGGTGTTGCGGGCTGTTTGGCGAATCTCGCCCAGTACCACCGCATCCGGGCCGTCGATCAGAATGCGCTCGACCACGGTTGCGACGTGTTCCGGCACGTGGTGACGGGCTATTTCGGCGTAGTGCTCGGCGGCGTCGGCCCGCGTCGCGCGGGGACGGATCCACGGGGTCGCGGGGCGATTGTGCTCGCGCTCAGGCCAATTCAGTTTCCAGTCGCTGACTTCGGCGTACAGGGCGGCCGTCGCCTCCGGATCGCCCGCACCGATTCGGCGGAGCAACTCTTCGACGACCGGGCGGGTGGCGCTTGTTGCGACATCGTTCATGCCACCATCCTGTTCGACGAGGCGCGCACCGTCGATTACGTGCGAGGTAATGCGGCGTGAGCGACCCCGGATTGTTTGATCCACACCAGGATCAGGGCGGCTAGGCCCACCAACCAGATCAGGACGGTGAGCGCGTTCTCGGGCGGGGTGCAGGCTGAGCCGATCAGCGTGACCAGCAGGCTGAGCGTGTTCAGACCGAACAGGACACTGCAGACCGGGCGCGCCCAGCCTTTTCCGGCACGGATCACCAATGCCATCCAGATCCACAGCCCGACGGAGATCAGCGAAATCGCGGTGCTGAACACGTACGCGATGATGACAACCGTATCGAGCTGGCTGTCGGTGAAATGTCCTTTGGTATCGGCCGCGATCGCCGTCCGGTGCGCATGCGAGAGCTGCGTGAAGCTGTACAGCACATCGATCACCGTGAGAAACGCACCGGCGAGCATCGAATAGAAGGCGTAGGTAACGGTTTTCGGAGGAGTCGCCTTGTCCGTGGCGTACCCGCCGGGGTACGGCTGTCCCACGCCGAACGGCTCGTATTCGTATTGCCCCGGGTAGGACGGATGCTGATCGCTGGTCATCAGAGCTCTTTCTCACGCACCCGGATCAATCCGGGCAGTTCATCTCGACACGTATGAGACCTCCCGCCGGTCCGGGTCTATGTCTCCAAATTCAGGATCGCGATGTGGTCGGATTGCGCGATGGCAAGTCGCGTGCCGTCGGGATGTACGGCTACCACCGGGGTGGGGACCTGTCCGACTCCGTAACTGCGGTCCTTGGCTCCGGCGTCCACGTCGGGCCATTCGAGAAGTGTTCGCCCCGAGGCCGGGTCGATCAGTCGAGGGTGACCGAACAGCGACACGATGCGCTCCTCACACGCGATCATCGTGCCGACCGGGTGGGTCAGGCGGGCGCGATGAAGCCAGCGGGATGAGCCGACGGACCAGACACCGAGTTCGCCGGGCGCGAGCGTGCCGGGGTCCTCCTCGTCCTCGGATGGGTCTTCGTTCGAGGCCGCGATCACCACGCGGTCGCTGTCAAGCCAGCACGCCGATTCGATCTCGGCGTCGGATATATCGGCCCGCAGAATGCCGGGTCCGTCCAGCACTGCCGGATCCTGCACCGCCGCAACCAGATCGAAGATCATCGCGATCCCGAACGGGTGCCACACCCAGCCCGCGGCAAGCAGATGCCGGCCATCGGGACTGATCGAGAGGCGCGAGTGGAACACATCGCGCGGTGTCCGCGGCCCTTTGGTGATGCACTCACCTGTCACGGCATCATCGATTTGCAGCACGTTGTATTCGCGGGGGCAATGCACGACGATCTCGCGCCCACCGGGCAGTGCGCCCAGGGCGATCGGATAGTCGAAATCCGCTGCGTGGTAGTAACTTCGGTCGAGCTCACGAAGCAGCTCTCCCGCACGCAATAGCAGCGCTTTCGTGCCGCGTTCGGCGTACAGGACTTCGAAACGGCCCGACCGGGAAACCACCGCGTGGTCGAATGGGCCGCCGAATATGCGGAAGATCTGTGGCGAGTCGGCGGTACCGTCCGAATTCCACCGCGTCGGGCCGTGCGAGAAGTCGACCAGGTCGTCGCCATCCCAGCACAGCGCCGATACCCGCCGCGACGTGGCAATACGTTGTGCCTGAATGAATCTCCCCCGGTGTACAGACCGTCACGCTACCGGCAACACCTCGAGTTGTCTCACCAAAACTGCTGCGGGACTACTACGTCGATGTCGCCGACCGCCGGGCGGAACGGATTATCAGCGCGCGGAACCGCTTTCGAGGAATTCACGGATGAAGCAGAGTGGGCATATGGGGTCGAAGGGCGCGGTGATCTGGGTTGCGGCGGTGGTCGACGGCGTCGCGGGGAGTCCGGTCGGCGCGGCCGCGGCAAACGCGGGCTGCAGGGCGAGCGTGAGGGCAATCGCGCCGCCGCCAATGACATTCAGCATGGGTCGGTACATACGTTCCTCCAGCTTGATGCGATGAGCTGTGAGGGTAGCAAGGCTCGCCGCTGCGAACATGCCCCCAAACTTCGCCTCTCGCTATTGCCTCAGGTCAACCGGCGACTGCTGGGTCAGCATTGAAAGCTGTTGGTGGCCCAGATAATTCGACCCGATACGGGCTAGTTGGCGGCGGTTGGGTCGGCTTGCGCGTCAGTGACGGTGTTCGCATAGTCGATCTCGGCCATATGATCCTCGGCCCAGGTGCGCAACGCCGCCAACGGGATCTCCAGTGACAAACCCAGTTCGGTGAGCCGATAGTGCACGCGCGGTGGCACCGTCGGCTCCACTCGCCGGATGACCAGACCGTCCCGCACCAGGCTGTGCAGGGTCACCGACAGCATCTTCTGGGATACACCGGGCATGCGCCGCCGCAGTTCGGCGAACCGCACCTCATGCGGAGTGGCCTCCGCCAGCACCTTGACCGCCATCGACGTCCATTTCGTACCGATCCGGTCCAGCAGTTGACGGGTCGGGCATTGGGCATCGAACAGATCACCGCGATCCGGAGTCTTCGCGTGCGCTGATCGAGTGGTCACCTGGACCTCACCACCTGTCGTCGAAGTGCCTTCTTGGCAGCGCAACTGACGTTACCTACCGTTTCCTGGTAACCAATGGTAACCATATGGAGGTCTCATGGCCCACACGTCACCGCCGCACACCGCCGCCGTCGATCTGCGTCGGATCCGGACCAATGGCATCGACGCCAATGTCGCGGTTGCCGGGTCGGGCCCCGCAATCGTTCTGCTGCACGGCTTTCCGCACACCTGGCGACTATGGAGCGAGCTCATCGGACCGTTGTCCGCGCACTACCGGGTCATCGCCCCGGACCTGCGCGGGTTCGGCGCCACCACCCGCGCCCCGGACGGCTATGACGCCGGAACGCTGGCCGCCGATATCGCCGGAATCCTCGACGCACTCGGCGAATCCACCGCCGACGTGGTCGCGATCGATGCCGGCACCCCGGTCGCGGTCCTGCTCGCCCTGCGCCACCCCGACCGGGTACGACGACTGGTGGTCATGGAGGCGCTGCTGGGCACGCTCCCCGGCGCCGAGGACTTCCTCGCCGCCGGTCCGCCGTGGTGGTTCGGATTCCACGCCGTCCCCGGTCTCGCCGAGACGGTCCTGCTCGGTCATGAGGCGCGATACATCGAATGGTTTCTCACCACCGGCACCCGCGGCCGGGGCGTGCGGGCCGATATCCGCGACGCGTTCATCGACGCCTACACCGGAGCCGACGCCCTACGCTGCGCCTTCTCCTACTACCGCGCCCTGCCGACCAGCGCCCACCAACTCGAACGCGCCGCGGCGACCACCCGGCTCACCACACCCACCCTGGCGATCGGCGCCCACCCCGTCGGCAACGCATTGGAACGCCAACTCCGACCCATCACCGATGACCTTGCAGGACACCTCATCCCGGAGTGCGGTCACATCATCCCGCTCGATCGCCCGCACGAGCTGCTCGAGCTCATGATGCCCTTCCTCGTTGATCACGGCTGAGCGTTATCGCCGACCCGGGTTTCGATGAATGTTAACCATGCAAGACTCTGATACGTTCGATTCGTGGACGATGGACTCGGGGACCTGCTGCATCGCGTGGTGTATCTGCTCGGCGAGGCCGCGCGGCGGCACGGAGGCGATGCCGGGGGGTTGACGTACAGCCAGATTCGATTGCTGGGAATGCTCGAGGAGATCGAGCCGGTGACTCAGCATCAGCTGGCACAGGCGCTGGGGGTGTCGGATCCGGCGGTCAGCCGGGCGTTGCGGCCGTTGGAGACGGCGGGGTTCGTGGCGGTGGAGACCGATCCGGAGCATGCGCGGCGGCGGCTGGTCAGTACCACCGAAGCCGGGCGCGATGCGTTTCACGGCAGCGACAGGCCATTGCAGAACGAGTTGCGCGACGCGCTGCTGGAAGCGGGTTTCCCGTACGAGCAGTACCTGCGCGACACTGCCGCCCTGGCAAAGCTTTTGGAGCCGCGTCGATAGCAGGCTGCCACCGTCCTCGATGAATGAACATTAGTCTTGCATGGTTAATATTAACCATGCAAGACTCAAGGTATGAACGCGATGTCGTACCTTGCCCAGTCGGCTTTCCCCTTGGTCTGGATAGTGATCGCAGTTATCGGCGCACTGGTCCGCACACGACACAGCCCCTCCCCCGCCGCCACCCTCGAAACGTGGCAGCGGTGGTGGGCCGTCGCCGCCCTCGGCTGCGGCAGCCTATGGATGACGATCGCGTTCCTGACCGACCCGGACGTAATGGCCACCGCGATCGGCTTCGACCGGACCCCGTTCCAATTCGAGATCGCCTTCGCCAACCTCGGGCTCGCTGTCATGGGTTTCCGGGCCGTCTCGGCGGGCGCTCGTGAGCGCATCACCATCGGCCTCGGCGCCGGGATGTTCCTGTGGGGTGCGGCGATCGGCCATGTCTTCCAATGGTTCGCGCACGGTGATCATGCTCCCGGCAATACCGGCGGAGTTCTGGTGTGCGACATAGCCTTTCCCGCTGTCATGATCATCCTCGCGCTCCGATCGCAACGGCTCGCCCTTACCGAACAGCCCGCGCCCGCCGCTCGAGCAGCCCGCGCATAACCCCAGGAGAGTTTCGATGTCGCTTCACCACGACGCGAGCGGCCACAGCACCGGCTGGTCACCGCACCGCATCGGCGCGTTCGCCGACGCCGTTCTCGCGATCGCGATCACGCTGCTGGTCGTCGAGATCAAGCGGCCGCAGGACCAGGACCTGGTCGACGCCGGCGCCCTGGCGTCATTCCTGTGGCACGAGCGCGCCTCCTTCGTGGCGTTCGCGCTCGCGTTCTTCCTGCTGTGGTCGGTGTGGCGCCGCCATCACACGCTGATCTACGAGGTGACGCTGCTGGATCGGCTCACCCTCGCCTGGCATGCGCCGCTCTTGTTCTTCGTCGCGATCCTGCCCTATTCGACAGCGGTTTTCGGACACGCGACGGACAACAGTCTTGCCGTATGCCTGTTCGCGGTGACCGCGGCGCTGCTGTTCGGCAGCGAAGGTGTGGTGCGGGAGCTGGCCGCGCGGCGGTCCGTGCTGGCGGAGAATGTCGCCGCGGCGGATATCCGTTCCAGCGCCGACGCCTCGTTGGCGGTCGCCGCGGTCTTCGTCGTCACGGCGGCGTTCGCGTGGCTCACTCCGTATGTGTGGTACGCCTGGCTTCTCGCACCATTGTCGGCCACGTTCGGTGGACCGCTGATCGACCGATTGCGTAGGAACGTCTCGACTGACTGAGATCTGTTGCAGCGCACAGGCACTCAAATGCTCACCATTCGACAGAAGGAGCACATATGCCCGCCACCGCAGCTAAATCCGCGCTGATCATCGGTGCGTCCCGGGGCCTGGGATACGCGCTCGCCGCGGAGTTCCTGAACCGAGGGTGGCAGGTGACCGGCACCGTGCGAGGCCGATACGAGCGGTTTCGCCGCGCGCCATGCCGATGACCCCCGCACCTTGCTGTTGATGGCGCCCGGGTGGGTGCGGACCGAATTGGGTGGGCCCAACGCACGTTTGAGCATCGACGAGGCCATCCCCGGGGTCGCGAGCACCATCGAGTCCGTCGCAGGCAAGGGCGGGCTGCACTACCTGGATCGCGAAGGGCACACCGTGCGTTGGTAATTCCCTGCTTGCTGGACATATGCGATCGCACCAGGTCCGACTGCGGCCCGGCCGGGTGAGGGGCGAACCGGGTGCCGGTCATGTGGCCGTCGGCACGGTCCAGCGCGTTCGCGCCCTGCTGGTACGTTCGAAAAGGATTGTGCCGAACGGGGAGACGATGAGCGGCAAACCCATGTCAACGCTGTACGACTATCAACTGGCCATGCTGCACACGATGGTTACGGCGGCCCCGGCTCCCGTCGCAGAGCTGCTCGATCGGATCGGTGCCACGCACGCCGACGCCGCAGCCGCAGGGGAATGGTGGCGATCGCCGGAGATCTCGAGCGATTTCGGAACGCTCGCTGGGTACGTAACAGCTTGGGGTGCACCGGATTCCGAGGAGTCACACCCGGATGGAGCACACCTCGCGCACTACGCGCGATGGGATCTATCGTTCTGGCCCGGCCTCCAGATCGAACTCTCGGAGTTTCCGCAGGGGCCTCGGCACGTCTTCCGTCGGCTGATCCGCAAGCACGGGATTCCGCAGCCGAGGCTGGAATCGGTCGCCGACCTGACGCCATGGTCGTGCACACAGGAGGAGTTCGAGGCCTCCGATCTGGGGCCGTTCGACGACTTCGATGGATTCGGCGACATCCGGGTCATTTTGGACTTCGATGCCGTTGACGCCGAGTCCGGCCACAAACGCCGCTACAGTGCACGTTTCGAACGTGGACTGCTGCAGTCGGTCAAGCCGGTGCTCGTGCGGCTTCGCAAACAAGAGCAGGTGGTCGCTCCCGACAACACACCGATCGACGACCTCATCCTTTCCGGCCGCACCTATTTCGCGGTCAAGAAGATCATGGCGGAGGTCGAGGTCAGCGGCTCGGACGCGATCACCGAATCCCTACGGCGTCGCGAACGTCTTGTGCGAGATCGACCGAACGACTTCGTGGCTCACGATGGCTCGGACCGGTTAGCGTGAGCGACAGGTAATTCGACCTTGCCCGACATGATCATTCGGCGGTGGCGGCTTCGATGCTGAAGGCTCGAACCGCTCTGTCGTACTGGTCGCGGTCGAACAGGAACGGGCCGAATGCGCGGTAGTCACGGTCGGTGTCGTACGGCGGGCCGAAAGAGTTCCACACGACGAGATTGTTGGTGGGGGTGATACGGGTCAGCAGTCCGCCACAGCCCAGTTGCCCACAACTGCATACGAGTACGGGCGTCGTTCGGTCGGCGGGAATAGCGGAGGATCCGTGGAAGCGGGCCATACCCGACTCGGATCGCAGGGAACGAAGGCCCAGACCGATATATCGACCTCCGGTGAGCCGTATACCGGTACTGATCTTGAAGGTGTCGATGAGATCGGTCAGAGGGATGGTGTCGAGGTAGGGAATGACCCGGAAGGCACCATCAGGTCCGGGGGTATAGTCGAATCTGATCTCACTAAGAGCAGGTATGTGTTTGCGCTGCAAGCGCTTTCGATACCGGTCTGGCGACCTGAGCGCACCCGCACGCCGGAGCAGATCCGAGGCCGGGGGCGTTCCGGGGGTCACCGGCTCAGGCGCACGGCGCCTTTCCCACGCGAAATGGTCACGGCCTCAAGGTAGTCGGCAATCGCATACCCCGCAAAGCATATATTCGGCCCACCAGTGATGCCGCGCTGTGTGATTCAGTCAGCGTGCCGGGAGGAGTATCGAATGCTCAGATGCTGGATCTACTCGGTGTACTCATGCGTCTCGAATGAGCTCGCCGTAATGGGCGCTATGGTGTTCCGATGATCTACCACCGAAAGGGCAATGCCGCGTAGGCGGCCCTCAGCGATACGGGCCGAGCAGCCACTCCGCCCACGTCGTCCCCTCCTCACCATTGATCGGGTCTCCGGATCTTGCGCCGCCGATATCCGTCGACTGGACCGAATCCGTTTCCACCCGAACGCGACCGCGCTCGCATACCGCTCATGGCGTGCCCTGGCAGGCCGCTCAGCTCGCTATATCCACGCAGAACTGGTTGACCATGGCTGCGACCTCCGCGAGTGTCATCCCGAATCCATCAAGAATCGCGACCATCTCGAACAAGTCGTGCACGCTCTGCCCACGCACAGTGCCCGTGAATTACGTCGGCTCGTAACCGCTCTGGATGCTCGAATCGTGGCTGGTATCACGGGGTTTCGATCCGATACCGACTGGAGATGGTGGCGTGCACCGTTGTGAAGCGACGAGAGGTCTGCAACCGGACGGGCTTACGGTGCGATGCCCATTGCCCACAGTGCGGCTGCGGGATCTCTCATCGAGACCGTAACCCGCCGACCGCTGTTCGTACGGATACGTAGTCCAGGGCCGGTGTTCAGGGCCAGCATCCAGCCGCGGCGCGGTCGCCAACCAACCCCGGCACTGGACCACGGCCCGCTCGGCAAATCGATGATCTCGGCGTGAGCGATGTCAGCGCGGGCGATGGTCACCCGGGGGAAACCGAAAGGGCCCAGGCTCACCGCCAGACCGACGGGACCTGCGGTGACACGCTGAGTCGAGGTGACCGCTGTGATCAGGAGGGATATGAGCCAGACTGCGGTAACCAGAATGTTGTTCAATCCGGGGTCCTTGACCGAAATGATCGTCCAGAGAACCACAATCGGGATGCCGATAACCAGCATTACCCAGTTGGTCGCACGGCACGTATAGACCGCCGCGGTAGGCATCACATCAACTCCTCGATCATGCCGAGCACTTCGGCCTTGTTGTACCCATGCCTGCGCGCGACATCGATCAGCCCCCGCACGGCCTGCTCCATCGGAGCCGTCGACGGCGCGGACGCGGTGACCCGCACGCCGCGTCCGCGCCGGAAGTCCACCACGCCCTCTTCCCGCAGTCGCCGGTACGCGGCCAGCACGGTATTGCGATCGACGGACAGTGCCTCCGCCAATTCCGTTGCGGGTGGCAACTGTTCGTTGACCACCAACTCACCAGTGGTCACCGCACGCCGTACGCATGCGGCGATCTGCTCGTGCAACGAGACTCGGGAAGCCTGATCGATGTACCACAGCATGATACTAATAAGACTAGCACCATCTGCCGAAATGAGTACCCCGAAAGTTGGGCCGACTCACGTCTCGCACGGGGAGATTCGCGCGGTGTGACCGCCAGATCGGACGCACTCCAGTTACGCTGGCGCGGTGGAGATTCGACCTTTCGACCGCATCGATCTCACTAAAGTGTTGCCAGCCCTTTCCATAGATGAGGCGGCCCGAATCCGTCGCGCGGCCGCGCGCATCGACCTCTCCGCGCCGGCACCCGGACGTTCTGGTTGGACGTGGTTTCCGGATCGTGTCACCTACACCGAGAGCGGAGAGCGATGGGTTGTTTTCGGTATCGCGTTCTCATACGCTTCCGGTCCTCAGCGCGACGGGGTGGAGTTCGACCTGTCCGTCATTCGGGAGCAGCCACCGTCGTTGGCAGTGGAAATATCGACCGACATCGACTGCTGGTGCGAGACTGACCACCGCTACCACACGATCCGTTCGCAGTCATGGCTCGTTGGAACACCGGAATCGTTCATTCAGGCATTCGAATCCGCGACCGCCACACTCGCGCAATGGATTACCGGCAGTCACACCGCTGCCGACTACCGCGTCACGACCGGGCTTCCGAGCCCGTCGGTGACGCTGGGATCTGGTTCGCAGAACTAAGGCGATGCCTCGGCCACGAGGAGTGGCGATGTCGGGAGGGACCCTGTTACAGGGGTCGGCAGCGGATCGTCGGCGGTCGGGTATCGATCGTTCTCCAACCTGAACACATACTCCCGCAGGTCGGTTTCGAGGTTGGTCGCCAGGTAGGTTAGGAAGTCGCGAACACCCTCTGCCGCTTCGACTCTCTGGGCGATATCGCCAGCTTTGGTGTACTCCGCGAGCAACTGCCGAAGGTGCTCGGTGACCTTATCGCGGCCACTCCACCACGCCCGAACAGCCGCGGGAGTCCAGCGCGAGTCTCCATCGGAGGCATAGCCGTCGAACGGGTCGTCCGCTGCTGCCGCCAGCAGGCCCTCGACCTCAGCCGGCGACTTCGGCTGGCGATAGACGAACTCGTTGTAGTACCCACCCCCGTAGAGCACATTGCGCGGCGCGTGAATCCTTCCGGTCCAACAGGTATCGGTCTGCCCGGTGTAGAAGGGGCCTGGCACGTTCATCCAGTGCCGGTCCGCCCACCTGTCACCGTGGTAGAGCGAATCGTTGAGGTCGCGCCGGACCGACGTCATCGGATCCCAGCGTCGGGGTAGATCGCTCATGACACACCATCATTCCCCATCCTCGGCTCGCGGCGGTGAGTGTCAGTCGTCGGACCTCCCCCGCAGTTACCGATACAGTTGGGTGAGGCGAAAGATGGGGCTGGCGTGGCGATTTGCTTCGAACTGGTAGTGAACTTCGGCGACAATATCGACGCGGCACGTGCGGCAGTGTTGTCCTGCTCCCGAACCTCGGGGAGGGGTCCCCTCGGAGTGGGGGATCACCAGATCCCTTTGCATGCGCCGTTGCTGCGTACCGACGGGCCCTTCATCGAGTTGTCGATTCTGCCGGTGGCAGTCGGGTTCGGTGTCGCGTTGGATGGCACAGTTCCCCGATTCGCTCTTACCGCAGCGGAACTGACCGCGCTCGGTAACCACCTATACGAACTGCTGGCCGCATTCGACGGATACGTCGCCGCGACGGTCGGCTGGGACCCGGAGTGGATGATCGACCCCGCCGAACTCAAAAGAGAGTGGTTCGACGAGCCGGGCGAGGCATCACCACACGGCCTTGTCCTCTCCGAGGCCACACACGCTGAGCTCGGTTTGGGAGATGGCTCCATCGTCTTCCAGCCTGGATACCGATGGATACCGTATCGCGGTGAATCACCCAGCACCCTGACAGCCGACTGACGAATCGGCCTGTACTGGCAAGCGCGGTCATCGGCAATGTACTGGGTGAGCGGCCGAGCCATTTAGTGCGTGCAAATCTCTCAATGCCTTGGCGTGGCAGCGGTTTTCATCAATAGCATGTGCTCGTGAAATTTGGGGTCTGAGCCAAGCGGCTTTCGATGACGAACCGATCCCTGCCACGGGTACGCGCTGTTGTGGATGCTGTTCGCACCGCACCGAGGAAACTTGCGGGGAGGGATGGTGGGCCGACAGGAGTGGTTCCCGATAGTTTGCGGGAATTTCGTCGGTCGCGCTGAACCATTGGGTCCGATCGCACTTGTGTCGGCTCTCAATAAGTCGTGCTTATGAGCCGATACGCACAACGCCGTTGTTCCGAGAAGGAGCTCACGCGACGGTAATAGGGCTGGTTCCGTTGTTCATCACCTGGAGAGAACCCTTTGAGCACAACAACACTCGCCGACGCCCCCGAGTTCCGAAACGGCGACTCACTCTGCCGCTCGCTGGCCACCCCCTCGCTGGGGACCGTCGACCTCGCTGTCTGGCGCGTCGACATGCCACCGGGGTCGACCGGCAAGGAGCACACCCTGGACAGGGAAGAAGTGTTCGTCGTCGAAACCGGCAGGCTCGCAGTCACTCTGAACGGTCGCGGCTTGCTGGTGGACGCCGGCAGCGCCGTCATCGTGCCGCCCCACACCCCGTTCAGCGCGTCCAACGGCTCGGACACCGAGCCCGCCACCGTGATCGGCTGCGCGCCCGCGGGTATCACCGCAACCCTGGACGCGCTCACCGTCACCCCGCCCTGGACCGCCTGAACCCTGTAGCAAAGGACATCCCCATGACCGTCGTAAACCTCGACCAGGCCTCCGTTTTCACCAGCGACGGGTTCACCTTCCGCCCCCTGGCCGTCCCCTCCCGCGGATCCACCGATCTGGCGATCTGGCGGGTGGACGCCGCCCCCGCGGCAATCAGCGTCGAGCACAGCATGTCCCGCGAGGAAGTGTTCATCTCGCACACCATCGGCCTGCACGTCACCATGTCCGGTGAAGAACACCACCTGGCCCCCGGCGATGCCCTGTCCGTCCCGCCCAACACCAAGCTCGTCATCACCAATCCCTCACCCGACACCATCGCCACCTTCACCGCCGTCACCTCGGTCGGCATGCTCGGCACCATCGGCGACAACACCTTCGCCCCACCCTGGGCACAATAAGGCCGCTATCGATCCCGAAGCGGTTCACAGGAAGTCAGCCAACACGTCCTGCCCGGACCGCTGGATTTCGCTACGCCCGGATGCCAAATCCGTGGCCAAATCCAGCGGATCCGGGGCCAGCGTGCGGCAGTTCCCAGCCACGCGCCATGCGGCAGGAGCGGATGTTGGGGCCGGTTGGGCCAGTTGCTGCGGTCTAGTGGTGAAAGAGTCGAACTCCGGTGCGGGCGAGGGTAATGCGGTGTTCGCGACACGCCTCGGCGACCGCGTCTGAGCGGAGGGAGCCGCCCGGTTCGACGATCAACTCAACTCCGTGTTCGGCGGCGGCGTCGACGTTGTCGCGGAATGGAAGATACCCGTCGGAGATGAGAGTGATGCCCGAGAGCTTGGCGGAGTGTCGCCGCGTCCACCAGGTGCGTGCCTTGCTTCCGGCGAGAATCGTGCAGTCGATGCGTGATTGCTGTCCCGCACCGACGCCGATAGTCATTCCGTCCCGGACGTAGACAACGGTGTTGGACTGGGTATAGCGGGCGGTGATCATGCCCAGCAGCGCATCGGTCACCGCGTTGTCGCTCAGCGTGTGACCGTCGGCCACCCGCAGCAGGTCCGCAGTGATCGGCACACTGTCGCGGTCCTGTTCGAGAGTGACACCGAAGACCGTCCGGGACTCCGATTCCGGTGGCCGGAAAGTCGGATCGATCTCGAAGACGAGGAAACGGCCGCCTTTCTTACGGGCAAGTGCCGCAACAGTTCCGGGAGCATAGCCCGGGGCGATGATGCCATCGGAGACGATCCCGGACAGCATGTCGACGAGCTCGTGATCGACCGGCTCGGATACCGCGATCATGTCGCCGTACGACGAGCGAGGATCCGCGTCGCGGGCTCGCGCATAAGCCGCCGTGACCGCACCGTCGCCCAATCTCCAACTCGCTCGCATGGTTTCGTCGACCGGCCCGGCGAGCGCCGCGCCTGCCGGGGAAACGTGTTTGAACGACGTAGCCGACACGTGGCCCGTGGCGCGACTCGCTTCGGCGACAAGCTGCCAGGCATTGAGCGCGTCGAGATAATTGATCATCGATGCGAAGCCGTGCACGACTCGAAGATGATCACCATCGGTCGAAACCCGTGCGGTTTGATGCGGATTCATGCCGTAACGCAAGTCCATTGTGCTCCCCGTCTCTGGTCTCGAGATGGGGAGCACCCAGGCGTACGACGCTCCGATACTGCGCTTCCTCGTGGTCGGCCCACGCAACGCCAGTCGCGATCGATCACACGCTAACCCACGCTCGACCGAACGGCCAACCAGACCGAAACGCGCTGCATTCGGCAGTTGCGGACACCGGAACGGCCCGAGTCGCCTCGGGCCGTTGATCTTTCGAGGGTCCGCTGCGGTCCGCGCGCCACGCGGCAATAGAGTGCGTTTTCGCCCACGGCCCATCACCTCGGGTTTGACGGAATCGTTCATCGCCCCGCGAGAACGGATAGACACTGCGCGAAGTGGCCGTCGAGCACGGCAACAGCGCGCTGCGTCCCCCGCGGGATTCCGGGCCGAGTCCTGCATGGATGTTTCGGCTCCGAGGATTGTCGCAGTTGGGCAGACCGCGCGCCGATGTGGCGTCACACTGAGGCGGGGCGGGTGGCTGCATCCGCTGAATATCCACTCCCACAGAAGGACTGGCAGCAATGGAACCCGACGGCGCCTCCGCTATCCCTGAACTGAGCATCATCCCGGACACGGAGGTCAAGCCAGAAGAGTTGGCCGCCCTGACGCTTCGATACAACGGAGATGTACCCGAAATTGTGGTGCAGAACAGCGAGCAGGCTCACGTCTTCCCGCGGACCCTGCCCATCCGGGACGGGTCAGGCAACCTGATCGCGCTCTACGCGGCGTATGCCATTCCCACAGCGTCCACTCGCGCTCTGCCTGTGTACAGCGGCAACTACAACGGCCTGACTATTGACGAACACCTCAAGCTCGACCTCACCAAACTGGATGAGATGTACGCGCGCCGCCAGGACAGTACGGGCCAGACCGACGACGACGTTGCGCAATATTCGGAGGACTGGCCTACGGGCATGTAACACGACCCCACCGAAAATCCCCACGGCTACCGAGCGCCAGGAGGGACACGGACTCGCGCACTCCCTGGTGCGCAATACGACCCACGAGTGAGGTACTCCTGCGCCGACGAGCCCACGTTCATCGGCGTTGCGTGAGTTCGTCCGACGTCGGATCGGCACGGCTGATTGATCTTCCGCCGCATCGCGCTGGCTCGTTCGGTCAGCGCGGTATGCGGCCAGGGCGTTCGGCGGCGGTGATGTGGCACCCCGTTCGAGGCCGTCGCCGACATCAGCGGGCCGCGGACTGTGACCAGCTGAAGGCCCCGCTCAGTTCGGACTGGGCGGGGCCTTTTCGCGGTCGGCTGTAGGGTCTGCCGCCCGGTGCGAGCAGATCTATTCGCTCGCGAAGTCCGCGTCGGTGCCGATTTCGATCATGGACTCGTGCTCCGTGTCGGTCTCGGTGGCCTCGGCGGCGTCCGCGGCGAACTCTGCTTCCTGGTCCGGCGTGGCGTTGTCGTTGCTCATGGTCGACTCCCTCTGTGGTTCGGACTAGGGCCAGGACACTTCTCGGTCCCGGCCGACTGATGATTACCGTATCCGGACCGGTTGCGGGTCTCGTTCCCGAAGTTGCACAGCGGAATTCATCACCGCGCAAGATCGCCCCTCCGGTCGTCGTCACCGGCATCATCGCTGCCGCCTGCGCTGGCCGGTGAAGTCAGCGCGGTATGCGGCAAAGTAGTGCGATCGCTGCGGTCAGACGAAAGGCACGATGTTCCAGCGATGCCGGTGTCGTCGCGCCGGTCGCCTCAGTGCGCGCTCGAATTCGTGGGCTACCTCAGGCAATCCCGCGTCTCGCAATTGGTTGGGTAGTTCGCCATCGGTCAGGGCACCGTCGGCCAAAAGTGCTTCTAGTGCGGCCAGCTTCACGGTGTCGATCGCCATTCAGCCATCCTGCCTGATGAAACCATGCTGCTGTGCAGTCGCATCGGCAGCGGCGGACGTTCCGCTGGCCTGAGATCGGTTCAGCTCGCTGACCCTCGGCGGCCGGTTCGCACAGCGCGGTATGTGGGATCTGATGCGCGGCCGAACGCTGAGAGACTTTCAGCCCGCTGATCTTTCGGTGCATCGGCCTAGCGGTTCCACCTGTGCGGTAGGCAAGTAGCAATAGAGTGAGTTCTACGGCTGGCCGTGGACAGCGGTTGCCGAAGTCCCCGGGAAGGGGATCATCGTGACCAACTTGTCGAGAATCGTAGAGCCCGCACTGCTGGAACTCGCAAGCCTGAAGGCCGCCATGACCGAAACCGAGCGGGTGAGGCTGGCTTCGAGGCTGAGCGCGATCGAGCAGGTCTTGCTCGGGCTTGCTGCTGTCCTTCCGTCCGACCCTCGGATGAACTGACGATGGCTTAGTCGGTCGAGGCTTCGACTGCTTTATCTCGCACGGCATAGCGCTGGCCGGTTTGGTCAGCGCGATATGCGGCAGAATAGTGCGTTCGATGTCGGTCGAACCGGGGCATTTCGACTACCGATGTGCGGGCGCGGTTGTGAAATTTACAACGGCGCAGAAGTCGGAAGTCGCAGCGATCCGCTGCCTCGGATCGACATGGCCAGTGGAGCTTCCGCTGTGCGACCCCGATCAGCGCGCCACACGGCAATGGCGTGTGTTGTTGGGAGGCCGCAATTGAGTCTCGATCGCGGGATCAGTCGACGTGAACGCGAACCGATGCTATGACCGCATTGTGGAAGCCGAACTGGGTGACGACAATCGTCCGATCCCCTGTCACCTTCGGAATCCATGTCAAGACCAAGGTAGGGGTACCGATCCAAACCCCGAGATCAATCGCATTGGCAGTGCCGGTTTCCCTGTCCTGGATGGCAATATTTCCGTAAGAACTCGTGCGCATAATTCCAAGCTTGTAGCGGTTGCCTACCTGAAAATCCGTACCGAAGATCGTCATCAAACCATTGGCGGATGTGACATCTGCGGAAGCGGGCGGGGCCGCCACCCCCATCGCGCACAAACCAGCCATAACCACACCCGCAACAGACGTTGATCTCACGCTCTCCCCATTCCGCGTGGCACGGCAGGAGATCCCTTCCGCACCAACCAATTTCACCACCGGACACTACCGCAACGAGATCTGTACGTCGGTAGGCGAACTATTCGGCCGACCTGGCCAGGAGCCACCCAGGCTGGCAGGCACGGCCGGAGGCCGACACTCTCGCTCTCATTGGCATGTGCGCGCATTGGGAAGCTGCTGTCGGCCAACCGGTTTGAACGGCCGACCAACGCGCGGGTCGCGGCATGACCGGGCACTTCCAGGAGCCGGATCAACGGAGGTCCTCGGCTGATCAGATCGCGGTCCAGAAAGCGACGGTAGTACGTCTCATCGTTTCGGAGCAGATCCCATTGGGCCGCAACCGAGTTGCCGCCGTCTGAAGAATCGGTAGGTGAGTGCGCGCTGTCCGAATCCACGAGCGTGATTGTGCCCGTTTGGTACTGGTCGGTGCAGAGTGCGCGGGATGCGGCAGTTGCGGACGTTCCCCCGAACCCAGATCGGCTGGCCCGGTTGATCTTCGACTCACCCGCACTGGCCTGCCGGGGTCAGCGGGCTGGCCGAAACTGCTTTTGGGACATCGCACCGGTATCACAACGACTCGTGTAAACGCCTGTTCAGCACATCGATCCACTCTGCCCCTGGGAAATCGAATTCGATCATGTCCTTCATACAAAGCACCTGCTCGGGCGACCAGAACTCTGCGTCCAGGACCTCAGTGCCGGCATCGAGTTGATGCGTCTTGATGAATTCCTCCACGGACTCATCGTCCGTCGCCAGTTCTAGCTGCTCGAACAGGGCATTCAGGGTGTACGGGTCCGGATTCAAATCGGCCGTTGCTCGGTTCCGTGTGCAAGCAGGATTGGGGCTAGCGTACGACTGCCCGATCATCGGCGGATCAGCGCGTTCCAGCGAGCTGTGCTCGGCCTGTTGATCTTTCAGCCCGGTCGGATGGAAAGTGCTGCACGGCAGGGCAGTTCGATCGTGGTCTCGATTCGGTACCACGGACACAGATATCCTCGGCACGCAATCCTTCCTGGATGCCGCCCCGACCGGCCGGGACCGCAGGATTACCACCGGCTGCCCGAATCGGTTGCAGCACACGTGGTGGCCTTTGTCGGTACTGCCGGATATCTTTCGGGCACCAGGTCAGATGGGGGACAAGGATGAACGACGATTTCTGGGCTGCGGTGCAGAGTGGCATGCCGGAAATACTGTGGGCCGAGCATGACGAGAACTACAACCTGATCCAGCGGTGGTCATGGGTACGGTTCCGAGATACTGGCACCGGCAGTGAGATTCTGTTCTTCGAGAACTGCAAGGTACTCGAGGTCGCGGTGCGCACGCCGACCGATCCCGTAGCCGCGCAACAACTGCTGGCGGTGTTGTCGTCGAACCCGATCTGGACCTCACACGGACAACGGCACACGGCGTCCTGGCGATTGCTGACCGAGGACGAGGACTCCAGACACGACAGCTACTACGCCGAGGCCGCAGCGGCGGTTGCCAACGTGATGCGTGAAGGTCTGCGCATGGACCTCACCCGAATGCGATACGCAGTGGGCGACCGAAGTGGACCTCTGGGCATCCGGTGGACATGGAGCGGGTTTCTGACCGCCGACCGCCCCACCGATCGGCATGCACCCGAACAATGCTCCGACTGGGGCGATTTCGTCGAGCGCCTGGACTGGCTACTGCTGACTCAGCCGTGGAACGACGTATCTCGATTGGAAACTCCCACCATCGAGTTCCACAACGGCATGGAGATCATTTCGATCGGTGACAGCCTGGCGATAACCACGATCGTTGAGGGAATCGAAGAACAGCAGATCGAGGACCTGGACCATCGATTGTGCAGTCTCGGTTGGCGATCCGACACCAGGGAAGCCGGCTTCGGGATCTGGCAATACGGTCCATTCCCGATGCACGCCCTATCCTCGGACCGACAACTGAGGAACCTCGCCGAAGTGCTCGTCACGACGCTCAGGGACGTATATGGCGTAGCGCGTCCGCAAGACCTCATGCTTGCGACCAACACCAACTACATGGGCAAAGAACTCGGAATACAAAGCACACGCAATTGGACATACATCGGATAGGAAACCAGAGTCCAGCCCTGGTCTCAGGTCCCGGGACCTGAGACCAGGGCTCCGAGAATCATCCGAAACTCGGTAAAAGAGTGCTTCGGGAAGTACTGACAGCCGACTGGTTTGGACGGCCAACCAACACGCGGGTCGCGGCATGAGCGGATACATGGATGGCATACCCGTGGTGCGTCTTCCATGCTGGCAGTATCGGGTCATGGTGCCGGAGAGGCTTTTCGACGTTCGGGGTGGCTACACCGAGCTCTCGGAAGAACATGCGGGCAAGATGACGGCCACGGTGGCGGGAGCCCTGTGGTTGATCGACGACGTCCAAACAGCGCGTGGGATTGTGGAATTGGTGGATCTGCTGACCCGGCTCACCCGCGGGGTTCACGTCGACGCCGCGGAGATGTACGAGCAATCCGGCAATGGATGGTTCGCTGTGATCGCCGAGACGGACGTGACACTGACGGGTCGGTACTACGGCGACCGTCCACCGTTCGTGCTCTCTCATGAGGACGCGTTGGCGATACTCGGCCAGTACTGGGATTGCTGTCGGCTTTCGGGTGGGCGTGCGAGGTTGCGTCAGGAAGTCGAGCGGTTCACAAATGTTCGTGGACGTGCGCCAGAGATTCCGTTCGCCCTCGAGCAACCCCGCGTCCGCAAACACAGGCGATAGCTGTGACCTGTCGACGATCGGTCGTACACACGCAACTCGGCATGTGCGGATGGTTGAGATGTCATGTGGCAGAGGCCATGTAGGCCGCCAAGATGTAGTTCGGATGCCGGTCGAGGTTGGTGCGGGCGCGGTCATAGCGCATGGTCGTGCGCGGATCGGCGTGGCGGGCGGCGATTTGGACATCGCGCAGGTCTACTCCAGCGTCGAGCATCGTGGTGACGAAGGTGTGTCGCAGCATGTGCGGGTGCAACTTCGGCAGCCGCACCACTGCATGCTCGGACAGCCGGCGCAGACGCCTTGTGGCGCAATGCCGGTCCATCCGCCGACCACGCAAGTTCAACAGAATCGGGCCACGGACTCGGTTCTCGATGGCGCGGTCGATCGATCGCCCGACCGCGGGCGGCAGGGGTACGAGTGCGATTTTCGTGCCCTTACCGACGGTGCGCAGTACGCGGTGACCGTGTTCCTCTCCAAGGTCGTCGATATCGCAGCGGCATGCCTCGCTGATCCGCAGCCCGAGCAGGCCCAGCATGGCCACCAACGCGAAATCGGGCGGGTTGTCCGAGTCTCGGGATGCACACAGCAGCGCTTCGAATTGCAGGTGTGAAAGGCCCAGTGTCGGTGACTCGTTCGACACTCGCGGCCTTCGCACGTAGTCCGCGGGCGAGCGGTCCAGAACACCGTCGATGACGCAGGTGCGGTAGAAGCCCGCGACGACTGCCAGGCGGCGGGCGACTGTGGCGGGTTTGAAGCGGCGGACTTCCTGCATCCACCGCATGTACCGCTCGACCTCGGTTCGCGCGACCGCGAGCGGGGTGACTTGGTGCTCGGTGCACCAGTAGAAGTACAGGCGCAGATCGGATTTGGTGTGGATCCGCGAGACCGCGGAGAACCGGGCGAGGTAAGCCAACGCGGCCAGCCGGAGTACGAGGTCGTCACCGGCGAAGGTGACATCGAGGTCAGGTGAGGGAGCCATTCCTCACGATGCGACTGCACCGGCGAACCGCCCGAACAGACGCGCGGGTCGCGGCATGAGCGGACACTCGGACGGCCCGAGTTCACTTCGGGCCGTTGATCTTTCGAAGGGTCTTGGTGGCTGGTTCAGATCGCGCGTCAGCAGAGTTTGTTTCCTCGGCGGGCTGACCGCTGGCGATGACGGTCCTGGCTGGGTGTGAACGCTTCGATGATGGTCGGGGATGGTCGTTTTCGTCCGGGCCGTTGCCTGTTGTGCTGTGTCAGGCCGCCGGTGTGAGTGCCGGTTCGATTTTGCGTCGTTTGACCAGCAGGATGATCGCCAGCAGCGGGTAGACCAGGATCGGCAGCAGGGTGCCGGGGTAGAGGGTCTGGTCGACGAGGATGGCTGTTCCGGTGAGCAGGCTGAAGTCGAACAGGCCGTGGATGATCGAGTTGGCGATGTTGCCGCCGGTGACGCGCCGGGTCAGGTAGAAGAAGTAGCCGGCCGCGCTGACGACGATGGCCTGGAAGATCGCCGAGGCGCCGTGGGTGATGCCGTTGGCCAGGTGTACCGCGCCGAAGATCAGGCTCGACCAGAGTGCGACCTTGCCCTCGGTGAGGCCGTGGTCGCGCAGGATGACGACGCCGATGCCGCGGAACATGCCTTCCTCGCCCCAGCCGACGAACTGGGTGGCGATCAGCAGCACGACGACGAACAGCCAGCCTTTTTGTGAGAGCGCGTGATAGGCGATGCCGCCGGCGATAGCGACCAGGAACACGATCGGCACGATCCGCACCCACGACCGCACCGGCCGGTCCTCGCGCAGGACCGGGCGCAGCCAGCCCAGGTAGGCGATCACACCGTAGGTGAAGATCAGCGCCGCGCCGAGCGGGATGATCATGCCGTAGAACACCGCGCGGGTGGAACGGAAGTCGTCCTCACCGCTGAGGTGTTTCATCCATATCCCGCCGCCCTGAATGATCGCGAGGTAGACGACGACGATGGCCGCGTAGAGCGGGTACGACAGGCGGCGGCGACCGGTGGGAGCGGTCGACGCCTCGGTATGCAGCGTGCTCATGGGATGAAAATAGCGGATTCACGCCGATTGACCTGCCCATTCTAATGAAGCTCACAATTTGCCCACGAGGGGCACCCTGTCGGGGCGGCCGACCACGGAGTGAAGATTATGTCGCATTGGTCCGCTTTTTTGGCGGTGTGTCAGGTGCGGTGGCGAACAGCGGGCTATCGTATGCGCGTCAAGATAGGAGGGTGGCGTGGGTACGCACACACAGGAGACCGAAACATGGTTCTCCGCAGAGTATTTCGACCCGGGTGACCGGTGGGTCCCGGCGGATCGCCGCTGGCTGGGTATGGACCGACGCACGTTGCTGCCGGCGCTGGTGGTGCTGGCGTTGGCGTTCCTGCAGGCGATCGTGATCCCCAATATCAACGATGCGCTGGCCGAGAAGGACGTCACCGTCGCCGGTGATGTGATCGCGGTGCGGGGTGGGGTCACTTTCACCGCCGCTGCGGGGTGGTCGCTGGTCAGCGGCGAGCGTCGCAGCGACGAACCCACCGGCGAGGGTTACCCGGCCTCGGCGGTCCTCGCGCGCGGAGGGGCTCAGTTCGTGGTGCGCACAGGCGATTTCAGCGGCGACCCGGGCGCATTGCTGGCCCAGATCGAGCGCACCGACGCCGCATTGCAGGGCGCGTTCACCGCGACCGGCGACCCCGTCGCGATCACCGCTCGCACCGGCGAGCCCGGCCTCATCACCAAATACGCCGCACCCGGAGCCGATGGCGTGCTCGCGGCATTCGTGTTCGGCAAGACCGGTGTCGAGGTGATCGCGATCGGACCCGCGCAGCCCGGCCGCGACCTGCTCACCGATGTCGGGCAGATGATCGCCGGAATCGGCCACACCGGGCAGGAGACGAAATGACCACCACCTCGGCCCCGACGCCCGCGCAGACCCGCGCCCGTTTCACCGCTATCGAAGAATCCGGGTGGGGGCGCTCGTTCACCTTCTACCAGCCCCGCAACCTCGCATTCTGGGTGTATCTCCTGCTCACGGTGTCCGGCGCCATGCTGTTCGCCACCCGCATCCAGGCCACCTACCCCGCCTACGGCCGCGCCATCCTGGTCACCGCCGTCGTGTTCACCGTGTATGGCGCGATCTTCTGGTGGTTCACCCAGCACATCGACCGCTACGCCCGCCAGCCGATGAAGCTGCTGGTCGTGGCCTTCTGCTGGGGCGGATTCGCGGCCACCTGGTCGATGGCCTCCTACGCCAACGACGCCCTGATCAGCATCTACGGCAAACTGTTCGGCCACGCCTGGGCACAGGACTGGGGCGCGGGCCTGGCCGCGCCGTTCACCGAGGAAACCGCCAAAGGCTTCGGACTGCTGCTGCTGATCGCACTCGCACCACGGTTGGTGCGTACCGCGTTCGACGGGTTCATCCTCGGCGCTTTCCTGGGCCTGGGATTCGAGATCATCGAGGACATCGCCTACGGAATGAACGCCGGTGCCGCGCAATTCGGCGCCAACCAGGTCCAAGCGTCACTGTCGACGGTGTTCATGCGCGTGGCCACCGGCACCACCGGCCACGTCCTCTACACCGCCGTATTCTGCGCCGGTCTGGTGTACTTGCTCGGCCGCCCCGCCGAACCACGTCGCATCGGCCGCGGCCTGCTGCTGATGCTGACCGCTATGGTGCTGCACGGCTTCTGGGACTCGATGGCCAACTTCGCCTCCAGCAACGCGGGCGGACTGGGACTCATCGTCGTGGTCACGATCATCGCCCTCTCGATAGCGGTGCGGGTCTTCACCCTCACCGTGGCGCGCGAACGCCGCTTCCTCGACGACATCCTCGCCCCCGAAGTCGCCGCCGGATTCCTCACCACCGCCGAAGCCGACGCCGCCTGCGGAAACGCCAAGGCCCGCCGCGCCTTCCGCCGATCCGGCGACCGAGCGGCACGCAAACGCCACACCTATGTCCTCGACGCGGTCTTCGACCTCGCCGATGCCCTGGCCACCGACCACGGCGACGAGACACCCCGAGTCGAATTCGCCCGCGCCGAAGTCGCCCGCCTACGCGATGGCCGCGACCCCTCCGACGCACTGCTGCCCGTCAAACTCTGACCACAGTCAGACACCGACAACCAGCACCCGCAGGAGACCAACCCTTCGGAAACGAAACAACCTCGAACTCCTCGCAGCCGGTGACCCGCAACACATCTCGGGTCACCGGCTGCAGGCACACAAGCCGTGCAAACACCCGACATTCGGTATTTTCGTGCACTGCTGAAGGCCGAGCGGCGTTCAGCCCGTTGATCTTCCGGTGCCACGCGCTGGCCGGTTGAGTCAGCGCGGGAAGCGGCATGAGCGGACGCCGACCTGATAAGTGGATCCACATGGCTACCGACCGGCGCGTTTTCGTACCGGTCGGCACCAGGCATCTGGTCAGCTCACGAACTCGATCCAGAATGCGAATGTGCAGGTCTCGCTGTCAAAGTTGTCCCAGTTGAACGAAAGCACATCTGGGACGTTGACCATGCTCCCGACGTCATCGGTCGAGACAGCTACCTCTGTGGAGGGGAAGTCGTCCCCAGTTGGGTCGGTCTCTTGGCTGCGGTCGTCCTCGGAAAGGAGCGCGGATCGGAACTGTACGGTGCCCGCCTCCCGCGGGATGAACGTCAAGATCACCGAATCGTTGTCCCACTCCTTTGTGAGGACGCACGTACCTCGCAGGATTTCGCGGCCCGCCCTGTCGTCTTCGGTCAACCCCTCGACCTGAGCATTCTCGCCCCGTTCGTTGATCAGCCTGATGTTCGCGATCTGCACCGATACTCCCCTCAAGTCGTGACCCGCGCCTCGTTCAACGCTCCGGCCAGAGGGTAGCGCAGGGCCGGTTGTTGAAGTGCGGCAACGAAATATGGTCAACGAGCGCCGCATGTATTCGGCAGCGGCGGACGTTCCGCTGGCCTGACATCGGTTCAGCCCGTTGATCTTTCGGTGCATCGGCCTAGCGGTTCCGCCTGTGCGGTAGGCAAGTAGCAATAGAGTGGGCTCTACGGCTGGCCGTGGACAGCGGCTGCCGAAGTCCCCGGGAAGGGGATCATCGTGACCAACTTGTCGAGAATCGTAGAGCCCGCACTGCTGGAACTCTCAAGTCTGAAGGCGGCTATGACCGAAACCGAGCGGGCGAGGCTGGCTTCGCGGTTGAGCGCGATCGAGCAGGTCTTGCGCGGGCTCGCTGCTGTCCTTCCGTCCGACCCTCGGATGAACTAACGATGGCTTAGTCGGTCGAGGCTTCGATCGGTTGATCTCGAACGGCATAGCACCGGCAGATTTGGTCAGCCCGGGATGCGGCATTACAGCTCACTGGCGTGGACCATAGTTAGACACTCTCGCGCGGTGCTACCTGCCTGGACGTACTGAGCTCCTTGGCCAGCGACGAGCTCTTCGCCGAGCACAACCAAGTCATCTTCTCGGAGCCTGTTGGGGTTGCCCTTCGTGCCCGTGGGGAAGGTCCCGTGTTCGGAGCGAGTTTGGGTGAATTACCAGAACTCTGCTGTGCTGATTGGGCTGTGTCCAATCAACAGATGTTTACTTGCGTGTAATGCGCGGATTCAGTTGATGGAAACCGGAGATGGCAGCTGGTTCGCGCGTTAGATTCGTTTCTAGGACAACGGATTTCGTTGCGATGGAAGATTGCGGCAACAGCGTGGTCAGGCTTTTATGAAGGCCGCCCGAGCCGAGAGGGCTCGAGTCGCGTTTCCATTCGTCCGGCGTGGCCGGGCCCCGCTCTCAGGATCGTTTCAATGGTTGACTCTCGTATACCTCCCCCCTCCAAACCGTCCGCGGTAGTCGTGCCGCTCGGTACCGCCAGGCTGGAACGTAGTATCGGCGTTCTAGGCGGAACCATGCTCACGCTGTCGTGTCTGACGCCCGCCTCGTCGCTCTTCGTTCTCGTGCCGGGTCTGCTGGCCACTCAGGGCACGGGTGCGGTGATGACGCTGCTGACCGCGGTGGTGCTGTGTGTCGCGGTGGCGTTCTGCTATTCCGAATTGGGTACGCTCGCACCCAGTTCGGGCGGGGAGTATGCGATGGTCGGCACGGTGGCCGGACGGCTGACCGGATGGTTGGTCTTTGTGGTTTCCCTGCTGGTTGTGCTGGTGGTGCCGCCCGTGATGGCCTTGGGAACCGCCGAGTATCTCGCGCCGGTGTGGACTGTCGATTCGAAGTTCCTCGGTGCGTTGGTCATGGTTCTGTCGGTCTGTATGGGGCTGTTGCACCTGCGGACCAATGCCTGGGTGACTGGCGCGTTCATGGTTCTCGAAATCGGTGCCGCCGCTGTTGTCGCCATTCTCGGTTTCACTCATCGACACCAGCAACCGGGAGTGCTGTTCCATCCACAAGTGGTGCATGACAACATGATTCAACCGTTCACTGTCGGGTTGTTGATCTCCGGTCTCGCCATGGCGTTGTTTGTCCTGCAGGGTTTCTCCTCAGCGGTTTACCTCGCCGAGGAAATGCGCGACCCGCGGCGGACGGTGGCGCGTACGGTCTTGTGGACCTTGGCTGTTGGGGCGCTCGTGCTGATTGTGCCGACCGTCGCGATCACGCTGGGTGCTCCTGATCTGAGTTCTCTGGCCGATGGTGACCTGATGGGCATGATCGCCGAGTGGAGCTCGTCGCCGTTCGCGACAGTGATCGGTGCCTGCGTCGCATTGGCCATCGTGAATGCCTCGATCGTCATGGTCATCCAGAACTCGCGAATCCTGTTCGCCTCGGCCCGGGACCGCGCGTGGCCGGTGCCGGTCAACCGTGCGTTCGGTCGGATCAATGCTCGCGGCGCTCCCTGGGTGGCGACGCTGGTCGTCGGCATTCCGGGCGCTGCGTTGTGCTTTGCCGACCTCACGCTCCTCAATCAGGTCACGAGCGTGGTCATCGCGTCGCTGTACTTGATTGTTGCCGTCGGGGCGCTCGGCGGCCGCCGGGCCCGGCACCGGGATGTCCTCGCCTGGCGGATGCCGCTGTGGCCGGCAGTGCCCTGTCTGGTCATCATCGCACTCGTGTACGTGCTGACGCAGCAACCAGTTGTGGCCCTGCTGGTACCGGCTGGAGTTCTGTGCGCCGCAACCCTGTACTGGGCACTCTATCTGCGCCCTCGTCCCCTCGATCGCTGGGTCATCACCATCCCCGACGAATAATCGGCCTTGCCATTTCGGCCTCATCCAGGACGTCTCGGAGAGATCCGGCGTCCTGGAGTGGTCGTGGCGCGGTTTGCTGGGGATGAAGCGCGCAGCGAGTGCCGGAGTCTAGGAGGCGCGCTGGACGCGCAGTTCGATGGCATCGAGCAGCATTTCGAGGGCGAACTCGAATTGGTCTTCCTGCTCCACGTCCGCCAGATGCGATGACACCGCCGCGATGCTGGGGTAGCGATCAGCGGGCAACGCGGCATATTCGCGGCTCCAGGCGGTGCGATCACCTTCGAGGTCGTCCCCGGGGACGGTGAGCAGCACCGCCTCGAAGGCGGAGTAGGCCAAGGCGACCTCGACCAGAGCGCGATAGGTGGACGCGGCAGCGCGCCCATGGAGTCCTGCCTGCAGCAACGCGCCGATCACGATTTCCGCGCCAGCGAATTCCGCGTCGCGCCGAGAGGTGCGCCCTGCCACGACCACGGCCACCTGCGGGTGGTGATGGCAGGCGAGTCGTACGCGCCCGGCCAGATCACGCAGGGTCTGGCGCCAGTCCGACGATGGCGCGAGCCCGTCCAGGGCCGTGGCGATCAGCTTGTTGGCCAGCGCCAACAGCAGTTCGTCCTTGTTGCGGAAGTGCCGCAGGATCGCGGTGTGGTCGACCCCCAGTTCGGTTCCGAGCTGGCGGAATGTCAGTGCGTCAGCTCCGTCGCGCTCCATCACCGTCATCGCGGCGTCCACGATCAGTTCCGGGGTCAGATACCCCAGTGAGCGACGGCGGCGTGGCGCGGCGGAAGCGGAGGGTTTCACCCGCTCAGAATACTCACAGCAATTAAGAACCACCGTTGACACCACTGTTGTTTAGTGATTCGATCTCGGCACCTGTTGAAGAACGGAAGTACCGATGCTCAAACGAACCCTCTCCGCCGCAGCCTGTTTGGCCGCCGTGGTCATCGTCGCCGTCAGTGGTTCAGCTGCCGCCGACACGGGCGCGCTGCCATTGCCGCTGTTGCCGCATGTGCCCTTCTACCCGACGACGACGATCTCCCCGTCGTCCAACCCGGTCGCGTTGACCGGGTCCGGAAAGCCGATCACCGCGACCTACACCTACAACGGCAAGCAGCGCACTCTCGCGGACTACCTCGATCGCAGTTCCGCACGGAGTTACGTTGTGGTGCAAAACGATTCGATCGTGGACGAGCGGTATTTCTTCGGGTACTCGGCCACCAGCCGCTTCAATTCGTGGTCTGTCGGCAAGTCCATCACCGCCACCGCGGTCGGTATCGCGATCTCCGAAGGCAAGATCGCCTCGGTGCAGGATCCGGTCACCAAATACGTCACCGAGCTGAAGGGCACCGGCTACGACGGCGTGAGCATCCGCGACATCCTGCACATGTCTTCGGGTCACCAGTACGACGAAACCGAGTACACCAACCCGACCAAGGGCTCGACCGCGACCACGATCCGGATGGTCGTGGGAACCTCGCTGATCGACCAGGCCAAGGAAGCCAAGAAGGACTTCCAGCCCGGCTCGCGGTGGAATTACGACTCGATGAACACATTCGTGCTGGGCTGGTTGGTCTCCAAGGCCACCGGCCAGTCGCTCGCAACGTATGTGCAGGACAAGATTTGGCAGCCTGCCGGGATGCAGACCTCCGCGCTGGTGGGCAAGGACTACAAGGGCAGCACGATCGCCTACTGCTGCTATCACGCGACCGCTCGTGATTTCGCCCGTTTCGGTCTGCTGTATTTGCACAACGGCAAAGTCGGTGACCGTCAGGTGGTTCCGCAGCAGTGGGTCCAGGACTCCACCCACAGCAGCGAAGCGTACTTGCAGCCGCACCAGCTCATGCCCAGCAAGCCCAGCTCGTCGGAAAACACCTACGGCTACGGCTACCAGTGGTGGCTCGGCGACGGTGATCGTGGCGACTTCCTCGCGATCGGCATCTTGGGCCAGTACATCTACGTCTCGCCCAAGGACAATGTCGTGATCGTCAAGACGAGCGAGGACCTCAACTCCGAGGAAAACATGGGCGAGGCCATCTACGCATTCCGGGCCACGGTAGACGCCCTGCCAACCCATCACTGACATCACATGCCCAACAAGCCGCCTGAAATCGCTTGCGCCTCTTGCCCCGGAGGCGCAAGCCTCAGCATGTCTCAAATCGCGCGGACGCTGTTGAGCGGAGGGGTGTGCGCTCAATCCAGAGCGCTCGGGATTCCGACCGAATCGGTCTACTTCGTGTTGGCCCTCGCACTGAACGACCGCACCTCGATGCCGCGACGCGCCCGCTCTGCGGTGGACCCGACCGACCGGATCGCGCGGTTGCAGACAAGCCTGGACGCTCATTTCGAGCATCCAGTGCCGACGATTATCGGCGCCCGTGGTGGCACCGTGCTGATCCCAGCACAGGCCGACACCGACCAGCGCATCACCACACTCGCTCCAGCACTGGGCTTCTCGATGACCGACACACTCATCACCATCACCGCCATCGAGGCCTCGAGCGAGGATCTACCCCATGCCGCGGGTTTCGCGCACGAACTGCTCGAACTGGCCTTACGGCTGGGCAAACCGCCCCGACTGTATCGATTCGGTGATCTGGCACTCGAATACCAACTCACCCGACCCGGCCCGGCCCGGCGGCATCTGGCGAACATGCTCGAGCCCCTGCACCCCTTCCCGGATCTGATCCAGACACTGCGTGTCCACCTGGGCAACGGTCTCAATCGCCGAGACACCGCACGCAGCTTGCACATCCACGCCAACACCATCGACTACCGGATGAAACGGATATGCCAGCTCACCGGGCTAGACGAAATCGGTACCCCGGATATCTGGCGGTTGTACACCGCCTACGTCGCTCACCTCTACGAGCACCGTGACGACTCCACACCGGCAGCTCGATCGACCGTGTCGGGCGCATGATCACGGTGCCGGACCCAGACACATGCGCACGACGGCATCCGGAGACGAGATCAGGACATCCGATCATGACGACAGCCTCCTGCGAAGACGAACCGAGCATCGAACGGCCCGATGTGCACTCGGCGACAACGCCCGCGGCCGAACTCGCTGCCGCCCACGTGACGCGATCGATCCAAACTCACAGGGACCGAATCGAATCCGATGTGCTCGCGAAGCACCCGCGCGCCACGCAACGTTTTCCCCAATCGCCGATCCGACACCGTTCTGTGCGAGAATTGCTGCCCGAAAGTGGACGGCGGACCGTGACGAAAGCGGTGTCGGCGGCCTTTCAACTCGCGATGGCGGCCGGGCTGCACAGCCAGTTGGGCACGATCGCGATGAGTTCCAGATTCCCAGACGCGGTAGCGTGCGGTGCCACGATCAACCTCTTGGTACTGGTGGCGGCCGCCGTGGCGATGGCGGTCAGCGCTGTGCGAGGACACCAGGGTCACCGTCCGGCCGCGCGCAGCGCCTGGGATCTGTCGTTGCTGCTGCAGACCGCCGGAGCCGTCTCGTTGTGGGTCACGCTGGTGTGCGCCGGCACAACCTGAGACCTGCGAGCGGATGATGTGCGACCGGCTGCGCCAAAACGAGAGCCTGAAAAACCGCCCCGGGAGCGCCTCATCGCGTCATCGGCGAGAGCGAAGGTACTCGATACCGGTGATGATTTCGGGATGGATCCTGAGGATCTGGGTGCGCGGGTCGGGTAGATCCGTGCGCAGTAATCGCTGGTAGCGGGCGCGTTCTTCTGGATCGGTGACTTTCTCGGCGACACCGGTGATGATTACGCACCAGCCGGTGTGCGTGTGATGGTCGATGGTGTCGGCCTGATAGGCCACCATGTGGTGGTCGACCGCGACCGAAGTACTGGGATCGGCGCGAATCACAACCATGGTGCCATCGATGACGTGAGTGACCGGTCGAATCATCGGACGTGCAGAGCGCGTGAATACCACTCTGCCGAAACGGATCTCAGTGAGCAGCAGCAACGCCTTGGCGCTCGACAATTCCCTCAATGTGAGACCGGGGTGTGTCGTCGATCCGTCCTTGTCCGGTGCAATCGCGCCCACGACGGTGGCGGCCCTGCGGCGGCGCACCAGGTCGCGGTGACGATGGGCAGACCCCGGCGGCCGCAGCGGCCGCCACGGTCGTACGCCGCGGCCAGAAGGGCGGCAAAACGTATTGTGCACCTCGAGTTCCCCGCTTCCCGAATGTCTGGCTGTGGAGGCCACATGATGTCGTCATTCGCGAGCGATGCTGTGCCCCAAAAGATTTGCTCTGTCACGGATGATCTGATCGACTGTTTGTGCCGCGCATCGGCGGTTATCTCCCACCCCTCCGGTAGCGCCGCGCTTGGCCCACCCGACCGCGTACAACCCCTCGATCGGAGCCCCGGTATCGGGCGCGACGACCCGGCCTCGCTCATCGGCGAGAGCGCCGTTGGGATGCACCATGATTCCGGGCAGTGGTGCGCTGGTGAACCCCGCTGCGATGACTATCGAGTCAACGACATACGTCCCCGCCGCAGTCGCAACACGTGCACGGCCACCGGCAGGACAGATTTCGGTGACTTCGTTGCCGAAGCTCATATGTACCGACAGCTGCGCGGTCCCGGGCGCCACGGCGCTGTGGGCCCGCTCGGTCAGCAGTCGCTGTAAGGGATCGGCGTGCTTGTGCACGATATCGATGCCAGCGGTGTCGATGGTGAGCGCGATGTCCGATTCGGTCAGCTCGTAGAGAGCGGAGAAGGTGAATGAGGGGTGCAGCACCGACGATCTCGTGAACACGATCAGCCGACGAACCGACAGCCCGCCCGTGGTAGTCACCCGGTTTCTCGCGATGGCCAGGGCCACGTCGATCGCGACGTTGCCACCGCCCGCGATCGCGACCGTCGGGCCAGCGAGGATCCGCGCGGTGCCGCCGCCGACAGATGACGCGTTCACCTGCTCCAGCAGAGGCAGCGCGTGATGGATGACGGGCGGGGCGGACGTGGCAAGCTGTCGTGGGACCGCGGCGCCGGTGGCCAGCACCACCGCATCGAACCGTCGTCGAAGATCCGCGATCGACACCTCGGCACCGACACGGATGCCCAGGCGGGTGCGCACCCGCGGATCGGCGAACGGGACGTCGAACATGCGACTCATCGAACGGATACCCACGTTGTCCGGCGATACCGCTGTCCGGAGCAGACCGCCGACCTCGCGCTCCTGCTCGAAGACCGTGATCTGGACCGTGCTCGACCGTCGCAGCAACTCGCGCACCGTGTACATCGCTGCGCTGCCCGCACCGATCATCGCCACGCGAAACGGGGCGTCCGACCTCGGCAACGCATGGGGGATGTCGGGACGCCCCGGCTGGTCGAAAAAGCTTGGGGCAGAGAGTGCTTGGAAGTATTCGCTGCTGCGCTGCGAATACTCGTGCTCGGCGTCGGTCAAGGCGGTCGCGGGTTTGATCGCTCCGGCCGGGCACGCATCCGCGCACGCGGAGCAGTCGATACAAGAGTCGGGATCGATGTAGAGGTGCTCGACGGTCGCGAACTCCGGTTGCGACGGGGTGGGACGGATACAGTTCTGGGGGCACACCTGCACACAGGTGGCGTCCTTGCAGCAGTGCCCCAGGATCACGAAAGTCATTGGCCCACACCGTTCACAGCAGGTTCGACATGCGATAGATCGCACGCGCGGGTGTATTCAGCAGCTGTTCTCCGGCCAGGAACTCGGTGAATGGTTCGGCAGCGCGCCGGAACATCATCCGATGGTGTTCGTTGTGGTCGATCGCGTGTTTGGCCGCCTGCCACGGCATGCCGGCACCTTCGTACACGCGCTGATTGATCAGCCCTTTGGCGATGATGTGCGCACCGATCGCGATCGCGATCGCACTGATATACCGGCGCACACGAGAGACCGCGGCCAGGTGGTCTCGAATCTTTTGCCGCGCGAAGCTCATGTGCCGCGATTCCTCGACCACGTGGACGTAGGAGCTGCGGCGCACCGCCAGCGCGACTCTCTCGTCCGCGGCCCAATCGCGCTGCATCACGTCGAAGATTTCCTCACCGGCAAGCACGATGGCGTAAGCCACCTCGCCCCAGGCGAACGTACGGAACAACCAACCCGCCGCTTTCATGGAGCGATCCAACCTGCAATGTCGTTGCCCGAGTTGCTCAATGGCCTGCGCGAACATCAACGAATGCAGGTTCTCGTCCGCGCATTCGTTGAACAGGAACTTCACCTCCGATCGGGTCGGATCGGCACTGTGGTTGCGTCGCAGCAGCACGATCTGCAGCGCGACTTCGAGCCAGATCGCGACACCGAGAAAGTGCGCGACCTCGCGCTTGGTGAGTTCCTGGCGGTCCTGCTCGCTCAGGTCCGCCCATATGCTCGTCTCGAACAGCGGTGACCACTCCGGAGTCATCCCGTAGCTGCATCCCTCGAGTGCGTCGTCGGCGGCGCCGATCTCCCGCAGATCGAACGACAGGCGCTGAGCAGAAGTCAGAAGGGCGTCGAAAAACGGAGCCGAGTGGTCGGGCATAGTCATGTCTTCTCCAATAACGAGGCCGACAACCGTCGAGTGGGGTGTTGGTTTGTCGGCTCGCATGTCGATCAAAGGTGGAACAGGGAAAATCGGGGCGCACGCGGCTAGGGGCCGCGAAGGCCCTATCGGTGGGGTGGGTCGGGTTCGCGCTGACTGGATATGGCGAGAAGTGGGCAAGCTTGCCGATCACATCCGGCTGTGGCGAGCGGAGACGTCGCGTCGTTCGAGCATCCGATCTCCGTTCGTCGTGTGCAGGAATGCAACCACCCAAAACCAGTGGTGTCAACAGTGTTGTTACCGGCGGTCCGATACGCCTGCTCGATATCGGACGGTATAGAAACCACGGGAGAATTCTTGCCCCCGTGCGGATTTCGGTCGCACGTATGCTTCGTTGTCACGTCACCGACATGACCGTCCAGCACGTCGCCGCAGGTAGTAGCCGCGGAAGGTGGGGCGTGATCCGCCGCGACAGAACTCGACATCACCCAGCCCAGAGATGCCGGCAGCAGTATCAAGACCTGTCGCTCACAACACGCCGAAATGAAAGGTTGACATGATGAAGCCCAAAGTAACTACACTGCAACGGTTTACATGATCGCGACTACGCAAAGTTCGGCAAAGCGGAATCCTTCACCAACGTTGAAATCTGCCAGCGCGTTGAGCTTTCGACATCCGACGAGTCGGGATGACCTGGCGGGGATCGAACACCGTCCGTCGTGCGCTCTCCACGAAAAATTCCGCCGTGCCGGACGGCCTCTCGGTGTTGGTTGCCTCGTCGCGTAAATGAACTGCCACGCACCGAAATCGGCGTGTGTGCGGGTGGTTGAGATGTCATGTGGCAGAGGCCATGTAGGCGGCCAGGATGTAGTTCGGGTGCCGGTCGAGGTTGGTGCGGGCGCGGGCGTAGCGCATCGTGGTGCGTGGATCGGCGTGCCGGGCGGCGATTTGGACATCGCGCAGGTCCACGCCTTCGTCGAGCAAGGATCCTGATGTCCTGTCGTTGGCTCGTCTCCTACCGTCTGCGCACCGGCGCTGTACTGCGCTGTAATCGGCAGAAGAGTGCGTTCGGCCGGTTCGCCCAACTCCTCCTATCTGAGTTAGGCACTGGGGAGTGTCAGTGTCGGTCGAGCGCCAGCTTTTTCACGACGGTGCGACAAAAGTGGCGACGAACATGGCGGTGAGCTGTTCGGTCAGTCGTTTGCTCGACCAGCGTCGTTGGTGAGCGAGGCGGTCGAGCAGGTCGAGCGACATGAGCGACCAGAGCAGGTCGGTCGCGGTGTCGACGGATAGGTGCGGGGCGAGCATCCCCTCCCGTGCCAGCCGTTCGACGACGCGGCGGCTGCCTTTGAGCCAGTTCCCCTGGGTGATTCGCCACAAGTCTGCCGCATCCGAGTCGGCGTGCTGGGCTTGTTCCACGGCGCGCAGCACCGCGAGGATTCGCAGGTGTGATCGCACCAGGTGGGCGACCCATTCATGGAGACCCGACACGGCGTCAGGAGTGTCCCACACCGCTTGAAGCGATTGCGCGAGGTTCTCGGTTTCGCCGAGGCTGCGGTAGAGCGCCGTGACGAGTTCGGTCCGTGATGCGAAATGCAGGTAGACGGCCCGGCGGGTGACGCCTGCGCGCTCGGCGACGGCCGCCATGGTCAAGGCGGGCATGCCGTCGTTCTCGATGATGTCGCGGGTCGCGGCCAACAGAGCGTCGACCGTGCGGCGGCCTCTGGCGTTCTGCGGGTCGGTCAAGTCTGTCTCCCGATGGTCGTGCGATGCGGTGTGAGCGCGTGCAGGATCTGCACATCGTGTGTAGTTTAGTTTCTACACAGAGTGTGTAGTTCGGGGAGGTGTCATGTTCGCTGTAATTTCGCCGATTGCCCGCGGTCGGACTCGGGCCTTGACGGAGACCGCCGTCAGGGAACACGGTGGGGCGGTGGGGAATTGAGCAGGGGGATCAGTCGCCGAACGTTCATCGGCGCGGCGGGAGCGGGCGTCGTCGGCGCGGCCGCCTGGGCGATCGGCGATCTCGCCACGACACGCACGTCGACAGCGGCCGGCGATAATCTGCGCGCGATCGTGCGGGGCCCGGTGTCGCTGCCGGGAGATCCGGGGTTCGAAGCGGCGAGCCAACCATGGAGTACCGCTGTCACGCAACGAGTGCGGGCTCTGGTGGAGCTCGCCGACGCAGACGATGCCGCCGCGCTGGTGCGGTACGCCCGCAGCGCCGGACTGTCGCTGACCGTCCAGCCCAACGGGCACGGTGCCAGCGACGATCTCAACGGCGTAATCCTGGTGCGCACAAGCAAACTCGACGCGGTGCGGGTGGACACCGCCGCGCGCACCGCACGGGTCGGCGCGGGCGTCTCATGGGGTCGAGTGCTCGCCGAGGCGGGACCGCATGGATTGACCGGGCTAGCGGGCAGTTCGGCGGCGGTCAACGTTACGGGGTTCTCCCTCGGCGGCGGATTGAGTTGGTTCGGGCGCAAATTCGGGTGGGCCGCCGACAGCGTCACCGCTTTCGACATCGTCGACGCCGACGGTCGCCCCGGCCGGGTCACCGCGACCTCCGACTCGGATCTGTTCTGGGCCATGCGCGGCGGTGGTGGCGACTTCGCCCTCGTCACCGCGGTCGAGTTCGATCTGCACCCGGCCCCAACGGTTTTCGGCGGCAGAATGTTGTGGCCCGGGACCGTCGCGCCCGCGGTCATGACGGCGTTCCGGGAGGTGACCGCGCAGGCACCCGACGAATTATCGGTGTGGTTCCAGCTGATTCAGCTCCCTGGCTCGTCCACCACGCTCACCACCGTTCTCGTCACCTATCTGGGCGACGAGGCAGGCGGGCGGGCGTTGCTTTCTCGGTTCGACGCGATTCCGGGCAGGCTTCAAGACACCCGCCGCATGACGCCGATCGCCGAGCTCGGCGAGATCGCTTCCGAGCCAATCGATCCCAGTCCCGAAATATTGGCTTCGGAGTTGCTGACCGGCATCGACGATCACACCGCCGAACTGCTGCTGGAACCGATCACACCGCTGCTCGGGATGGAGATCCGGCACCTCGGCGGCGCGTTCGCCAAACCATCCGACAGCGCGGCCGGACAGATGACGGCGCCCTACTGCCTCATCGCGATCGGGATCGTCCCCACGCCGGAATCCAGGGCGGCGTTCGAGTCCCGGCGGCAGCAGTACCGCGACGCTCTGCGCCCGGTCCTGGCCGACCGCGCCCCATTCACGTTTCTCACGCCGGGCGACAGCACGGCACGCGCTTTCCCGCCCGACACGTTGACACGCTTGCACGCAACCAAACGCAGTCACGACCCCCATGCGGTTATCCGCGCCAATCACCCAGTTCTGGGCTGACTGCCATGCAGCAGGTCAACCATTTCGAACTCGCGTGCACGGCGTCCCCGCATCGATGTCGGCTACGACCTCGACCGCACCCGTGAGCGCGGGGCGCCGGCACGGGCGCGGTTGACTTGGATCTCGTCGTGGTGGTCGGCGGCCCAGCCGATGAGCTGCATGACGATCTCGTGCAACCCCACCCCGAGCGGGGCGAGGGCATATTCCACCCGAGGTGGAACTTCGGCGTAGGCGGCCCGCGTGATCAGGCCGTCCTGCTGCAGTTGTTGCAGGGTGTGGGTGAGCATCCGCTGGGAGATGCCGGGGATCTGACGCTGCAGGTCGGTGTAGCGCAAGGGGCCGTCCTGCAGCACCGCGACGATCAGCATGCTCCATTTGTCGCCGACCCTGTCGAGCACCTGCCGGATGAAGGCCATGTGGTCGGCGGGGATCCCCGCGCACGGCCCGCTCGCGGCCGCCATCTCGATCTCGGTGTTGTCCTGCATGGCACCCATCTCTCTCCGTCACGCACACCGAGGTGCCTTTTGTACCGCCTCCAATACTGGCGCATTATGGCGCTACGAACAAATCGTATGAATTGCAGTTAGAGCGATGAAATTGGAGATCTGGGGCGGAAGTCACCCGCCCCGTTACGGGCTCGGCGCGGTCATGGCTTCCCAACTCCCTCTCGCATCCCGATCCTCGCAGTCCGTTCCCCGGAAAGGCACACTCATGACACACCTGCTGCACATCGACTCGTCCTCGCTCGGTGCGGGATCCGTCTCCCGCGAGGTTGCGCAGTCCTTTCTCGACCAGTGGCAGGGCACCATCGTCCATCGCGACCTCGCCGCCACCCCTGTGCCACACCTGAGCGCCGCGGGCATCACCGCGCGCCTCACCGACCCCGCCCACTACTCCCCCGAGCAGGCCGCGGCCGCCGCGATACAGGACGAGTTGATCGAAGAATTCCTCAACGCAAGCGCGTACCTGTTCACCGTGCCGATGTACAACCTCACGATGCCGTCGGCATTCAAGGCATGGCTGGATCAGATCATCGTCGTCGACCGCACCTTCAACCCCACCGGCGCCTCACCCGTCGCGGGCCGGTCGGCCGTGCTGATCTCCGCGCGTGGCGGCGGTTACGGCCCCGGTACCCCGAACGAAGGGCTCGACTTCGTAGTGCCCACGCTCGAGGCGGTGCTCGGGCGGCTCCTGGGACTGGAGGTGATCACGGTAATCCCCGAGCTCACCATGGCTCCCCACACCCCGTCATTGACCCCGCTGCTCGCTCTGCACGAGGCTTCCATGGCCGACGCCCACGAACGAGCACGTGGCCTCGCCGTAGCCGTCGCCGCATAACGCCCTAGCCGAAACAGTCTCGACGACAGACCCGCTCGCACTCGGGCGACGGCGATCCGCAGCCGTACGGCGCTCTGCCCGTTGATCTTCCGACGCTCCGCGCTGACGGGTTGGGTCAGCGCGGTCAGCGGCAGATTAGTACGTTCGACTGGAAGCCTGCCTGCTACCAGATGATCACGCCCCCACTTACGCCCAATGCTCGGCCAGCTGCGATCTCGATATTCGCCAGGCGGTCCAAGATTCCGAGCGCATGGTGCGCGAAGAATGTTTCCTCGGGATCGTGTGGAACGACCCGCACCAGCCACTCGCGAACCATTCGACACTCCCGCAGAAGCGCTGCGATCTCGTCGGGCATGACGACCAAAGCCGCACGCGGCCTGGAGACATCGGTAAGGACGGGAGGGAACCGGGCGTCCAGCGAACGCATGGTAGTTCAGTGCGTCCGCTGTTCGCCGCAGCAGCGTCTCGAACCGATCGATCAGCGACTACTTCAGGGTGTGGTGGTGCGTCCGTCTTGCGGTGTCGGACGTTCCCGATACGGTTCTGCTCGCTGTTGATCGCGTTGGGCGTGAGTGAGGTTCGGCATGGGCTGGAAAGTCAATGGATTGATCGTCGAAGGGACTGTGGATGCGGCTCGTCTTCCAGGTCGCCCACATGAGACAGGTGAGACCGTCGCTATAGATGGTGTGTACGAGCGTCACTGCGACTATGGCATTGCCGTGGTCGGCGGATGGACCTTCATCGCAGATCCCGAATTCCTGGTGAGCTTCAACGATGAAGCAGCGCAGGCGCTTTCAGTCGGTGGTCGAGCATTGGCGTGGGTGACCAACAGCGTCGCGTCGCTGCACGGGTTCGCTTGGTACGTCGATGGCGTGGCAATACGTCGAATAATGTACGCGGAAGGAGCAATCGCCGACGAGAGCGGGGAACCTCTTCCCGCGGAAGCCTTGGTGCCAGAACCCGGAGATGAGGACTACGTCTTCGAGATGATGGCGCGGCTGACGGGGCAAGGGTGGGGTGAGGGAGCCGACGCCGACTACCGCGTCTGGAGCTGTTCCGAGCAACGGGCATCCCACTGAGGCGGTGTCCAGGGAGCGAGGCGCGCTCATCGACACGCGCGTTGGGAAGCTGCTGTCGGTCAACGCTTTTGGACAGTAGATCAACGCGTCGGTCGCGACAGTTCCGTGCGTTCGGGGGTGAACCGAGCACCGTTCCGGTTAGGAACGACCGGCCTCGTTCAGCAGTTCTATGGCGTGCTTGATCTCCGGCATATCGGGAACCCTTGCTACATAACCACACTGGCGAATGTGCTGTAGAAAGCTCGTCTGCACGGGCACACCGTACTCGAGAAGGTAGTAGCCGATCGCTTGGGGCCACATCCATGTTCCATCGGTTCGAAAATGCATCGGAACAGCTCTGCCCCGGTTCGGATCCATGAGATCGATAGATTTTCTACGCGTCATCATGACCATTCCGCCGCCATCGAAGAACTGTTGAATCCTTTGTCGCTCTTGCGGATCCGGCACGCTCGTCCACTCAGTGGAGATAATAGGCTTGCCGAGCGGATCGATTCCGTCGAAGGTGCCAGCGAAGTTCATGGCGTCAATCCTGTCGTTCTTCTTGGTTTGCCGGTCGCAGCCGCGCTGGCGGAGGTCGACGTCCGGCAATCGCGCTACGATCGATCGCTTCCCACGCAGATCACTGGAGTCGAGCTGATCTGTGCCCGTTGAACTTCCGGCAGGCCACATGGCCGCTTGGAACAAGGCGCCATGCGGCGCGCTCATCTGGGATCGGTTGGCATGCGTCCTGGTGCGCCGGTGCAGCTATGTCGAGGCATTTGTCGCGTGGAATCGCGTTGGCACCGTGGATGATCGGAACAGATGGATCACACCCGTGTATACGTCGCAGTCGGCGATCTCGTCTTCTCGTCGACTGAATCGAACGAATGCCGAATCCACTGCAATGTCGACGACACCGCGGGGATCGATCGGGAATCGGTAGTCCTCCTCTCGGTCCGACCACTGGTGGAGATTCGCCTTGGGAAAGAGATAGAGCCCGGGCGGCTCGCGCCGATGGAGATGCTCCCTCAGGAAGTTGATCTCGGCACGAAGGGACTGCGGCGAAGGCAGTGTATCCATTCCCTCCAGAGGGAGAGCCAAACCGGCCACAACACCCGTCCGCTTCGACCAGTCCACACCGTCGCAGAGCGCGCGAAATGCGCTCGCGCTGTCCGCGAGCAACCGCGACGAGTCCGTCATGTGCTCAGTACTGAACCCGAATTCATCGATGTGCCGGGAAAACAGAGTGTGTTCTGCTTCGGCAGCAACCTGTGAAGCCCACCGTCTGATCGCATCTGGACCACGGTCCATTGAAAGAATCCGCCCGTCCTGCCCTGTCGCCGCGTGGATCATGCCATCGGCTGCGCGGACCCGCTACTCATTTTCGATCTGTCCAACCGCCCGCTGGGAAGCTGCTGTCGGCCAACCGGTTTGGACCGCCGACAGATGCGCGGGTCGCGGCAATTGAGTACGTTCCCTGATCGCCGCGGCCTCACCCTGCGGGATCGACGCGCTTCGATCTCGAATTACTGCCAGTCGAGGTCTATAGGTCGTTGGTGGCCGCAGTCGAGTTCGACACCGTTCCGGTCACGCACAGTGCTCTCAACCAACACCGCAACCGTGATGCCGTTATCGAGCCATGAGATCTCGAACGGCGGGGCACCGTTGTCCTGTTCAGAATCCCCGCCTTCGTCGAATTCGACGATGAAGACATCCCCTGGGCGCATCCAGTAGTCCCGTCCCCACGGTTCCAGCCAGACCGTAATTGTCTTCTCGACGAAGGGATTGGACAGCATGAGCTTGGGCATTGCCGCAGACTATGCCACCCACGCGAAAACAGGATGAGTACGCACACTGTCAGCCGTGAAATGCACTGCCCGTTGATCTTCCGACGCACCACGCTGGCCGGTTAGGTCAGCGCGCCATGCGGCAGTTGAGTACGTTCGTCTAGCGCGGTAGGCGACACCACAGTGGCTGCTGTGCTGCGGCGGTATCGAGCGCGGCAAGGGATTGGCGCTAGTGATCATGTGCGACGGGGATGTCCATGCGCCACAAGGGCAGCGTGCCGTTGCCGAATTTCCAGGTCGTCGCGGTGAGGTCTGTGGGAGATTCAATTCCGTACCGGCGCAGCATCGTTGCGATCCGTCGGGAGATCCTGACGCAGACCGTGTGTGCGTTCGATAGTGGGGTCTGCCACCAGTAGCCGCCGTCGTCATGTTCGGCGAGGGTCCAGCCTTCGGCGGTCATGTCACGCGCCTCGCTGTCGACGAAGGCGTGGGGAGGCGTGATCACCTCCAAAGTGCGGAAGTCCGCCTCGCTGATTTGCATGCTGAAACCAGCGGGTCCCGTGAACTCGACTACTGTGTCCCCACCAAGGCCGTGACGAATCATTCCCGCGAGATCTTCGGCGAATCGGTCCCAGTCGCTCATCGTTGTGCGTGCACCGACCATGTTGCGATCGTTCACCGGCCTGGCCTGCGTGGACCAGGTTCCGAGCCGGAGTACCCGGAGCCATCTGTCGGTCCGGTCATCGCGCAGGGTGACGAAGTCCGCCGCGGGTACCACGACCAGGCAGTAGGCATCGGACTCCGTAACTATCGAGACCAGCACGTATCCCTGTTCGTGGAGACATTCACCAGTTAGTTCGAGGAAGCGTTCGAGCTTCTCCTCGGACGGCCAATCCTCGCATTCTGCAAGGAAATTGGGGTGCCAATCCCAGGCCGCCTCGGTGGGGTACGAAGTCAGGTATTCCAGTCCGTCTCGGACCGACTGGATGTCCTCTTTCCAGTCGAACTGGGCAGCCATTCGGTGGTCACGAAGGGCGTAGATCAGCTCCAGTTCAGGGCCTTCGGCGGCGGTCCGGACCGCGGCGGACACTTCAGGAATGTTCGGAGCCACCAGTGCCGCGACGGCGAGCATGTCCTCCTGCACAGATTCGGTCGACTCCTCGTGGCGAGTCTGGCCACCGTTCACCGAACCCTGCTCGTTCACCTGGCATCCTTCGCTCGAAACGTGATCCTTCGCGTCGAGTTGTACTCGATGGCAACGACATTCAACCGTATCGGCCTGATATCCCCTAGCTCGGTGCACTCAACTCGGCAGTTCAGTGCGGTCGGCCCGGCCGAGATCGCCTCGGCGCGTTGATCTTCGGCGGTATCGGATGTGACACGGACCGAGGGTCTTCGACTCGCGCGCGCGGTGTGTGAGCGATCTGCAGGCGAGCCGCTCATGGGCCTTCGGGTCAGCGCGCGAGTGGAACAGCGATCCGGCCGGGGAATCGCGGGTTCTCCGCTTCGTCTAGCATCGCGGCGGCAACGGTGTCCCGGCTCACCATGAGTCGGAAGATGCTCTTGGGGGAGGCATCGAGCCCGACGGTGCGCCGGTCCGGGCTGATCGGTTTGTTCGACAGGGGTCCGGCGTGGAAAACCGTCCCGCCGGCTTCGGTGACCACTGCGTCGGACTGGACCTTGTCGGCGACCTCGGCACCGAGTCCCTTGAGGACCAGCCGGTTGAGCGCGCTTGCCACCGCGGCCGAGGGGCCGGTGCCATAAGCGCCCAGCCAAATGACGCGGGCCCCCGACGCCACTGCCGACCGGGCGCCTGCGGTCAGCACGCCCGGCTTCGCCCCCTTGGGCACACCCAGTCCGGACAGCACCAGTTCACTGCCTTCGAACGCGGAGTCGATCTCGGCAGTGTGGAACACGTCCGCGACGATCTTGGTCAGCCCCGGGACGTCCGGAACGGTGATCCGGTCCGGATTGCGGGCGATGGCCCTCACGGTGTGGCCACGTGCGAGTGCCTGCCGGGTGAGGGAGAGTCCGGTGGGGCCGGACGCGGCCAGAACGGTGAGCTGCATGAAATTCGACTCCTTGGGGTTAATGCGCAGGATGTTTGCAGTTCGCGCGGTGGGCTCGTCACACCGCCGAATTCCGCACCGGGCCGTGACGATCGCTCAGCGGGAGTTCTACCGAGCCGCATTTCAGCCGAGGATGTTCAGCTGTATCGATGTATCCGGGGTATCGACCGGATCGAGGTAGAAGCGGACCGCTGCGGCGCGGCCACCCTCGACCCGGATGATGACCGTGCCGCAGATGGTCTCGACGACCCCGTCGGCCCGCGTTCCGATCATCTCCCACTCCGTCCACACCCGGTCACCGTCCACCACGGAGTCGATGACCCGGGCGTCCAGGCCGTTCGAATACCGGGCGAAGATCATCGTGTAGTTCGCGCGAACCTGGTCGGCACCGCGGAAGGAGCGATCGGGGTGCACCGGCACCACGCAGTCGAAGTCATCGGTGTAATTGACCACCAGCTTTTCGACGTCACGATCGGACATCGCGGCGGCCATGCGAAACGGAACCGCGCGCACTTCGTCGGTCGATGCGCTCATTTCACGCCCGCCTTGTCCGCGGATCCCGCGGCGATCGTGTAGAGCTCGGGATTGCCCGCGAAAGGGGCTTTCCGCACGACGCGGATGCGCCTGATTCGCCATTCATTGTCGATCCGCTGCAGGTCGATGTGCCAGAAAGCACGCACCACGAGCCAGTCGACCTCGTCGGCAGGAACATGGTGGTGGGCCACCACGAAACTCCGGTAGGTAGCGTGGTCGTCTTCGAGTTCGACGATGACGTTGGAGGTCGAATGGTGGGTACTCTGAAACCCTTCCCGTACCGCCCGGCATGCGGCCACGAACTCATCGGCACTCAATTCTCGCGGCGGCGCGCCCAAATGCTCGGAAACGTCCATCGTGACGGTGTCGGCCACGATCGCACGCAGACCGTCCCAGTCTTCGAGATCCTGTGACCAAGCGAAACGAGCCACGGTCTCGGTGACAGCGACCCGGTCGGCGAATTGGTTGACATCAATCATGGTGGTCACTCTTCCGGCTTTCGGCCGCCGTAGCGGGGGCCAAGATGTCCCCCTCCGGGCCGATGCCGCTGATATTCTTCGGCCATGTCGGACGCGCACACTTTGGGAACGGTGTTGCGGGAGCGACGTGAACGCACCCGACCCGAACAGGTGGGCGTCGCCAGTCATGGCCGCAGGCGCACGGGCGGCCTGCGCCGTGAAGAGCTCGCCGAATTGGCCGGCGTGTCAACGGATTACCTCAAACGGATGGAACAGGGTCGTCGACATCCTTCGCCTGGCGTGTTGAACGCTTTGGCCCGGGCACTCCGCGTGAGCAGGGCGGAGTACGAGTACCTGTGCGCACTGGCCGGTTACGCGCCGGTGGACGGACGGGTACCACGGCAGCTCAGTGATGGCGCACGCCGACTCGTGGATCGGATAGAGAGCACGCCGGTGTGCGTACTCGACGCCACGTGGACGGTCGTCGGCTGGAACCAAGCGTGGGAAACGCTGGCCTGCGGGGTGCCCTCACTCCACCCGCGCGAGGGCAACATCGCCTGGCGGGTGTTCGCTGGCCAGGGCGGCCGAGTGGCGCGGTCGCCGCAGGACGATGCACGCTTCCAGCGCCTGCTTGTCGCCGAGCTGCGTGCGGCCTCGACCCGCTACCCTGCGGACGAAGACCTGGCGTCTTTGATCGCCGACCTCCAGCGCGCCAGCGCCGTGTTCGCCGAGCTCTGGGCCAGCACGCCCACAACCGGGCAGTACGACAGCCGGATGCTGCTGCAGGATGGGGATCTGGGGCAGATCGCACTGGACTGCGACACCGTCCACATTCCCGATGGCGACCTGAGGGCGGTGGTGTTCACGGCAGACCCGGGCTTGGCTGACGCCACTCCACTGACCGAATCTGTGCTGGATGCGCGCAGTGCACACTCCAGCCGACAGCAATCCGATGGCCATCGGCTCGGCACGTGAGGTTCTGGCCGAATATGTCTGGCGAGGCAGCTGTATTTCGTTGTGTTGGAGTAGGTTTCGCTGAGGGTCGAGTCGGCGGGCGTAGGTTTGTGTCGTCGGAGCCACGCTTCGTACGGCGCGTGGACCTGGCCTACCCAGCCTGCTCGACCCGGGATATCGTTCGCATCCTCGACCACCGATAGACGAGCAACAGCTATACGAGCTGGAACGGCGTCTTTCGGGCGATCACGCCTAGCCATGCCCGGAGCACCGCCATGGCCGGTTCAGCCAACACGATATGCGGCAAGAGCGTGCAGTCTGCCGAGGTTGCTTCGAGCCGCGATCAGGCTCAGCTCATGGGCCAGGATGCAGAATTTGTTCGGCGATCCATTGAACTCGGGCTGCGGTTATTCCGGTTCGCTGTTCGACCGCCAGCGGATGATCGGTGGGTTCCAGTTCCACGAGTGGCCGGTTGCCGATGGGCTGGGTATGCAGCTTGGTCTTCAGGTTCAAGGTGGTCGGTTCGTACAGTGGCAGCGCCGTGGACAACCATCCGAAGTACGGCGGCTCCTGGACTCTCTCGGGCTTGTCCCACAGCGCCGACATCGTCTCGAAGCTGGATTCGCTGACCGATACCCAGACACCCCAGTCGAATTCGGTGTCCCGGTCGATGATCGGAATGACCAGCCGTGCCCGCACGAAGAAGTGCGATCCCGCGATCACGCATTGTTCTTCTCCGAGCGCGCTGCCGGGCCGATCCGCGACTTCGGTGTTCCAGTACGCAGGGGCCGGCATGCCGTAGCTGAGTGGGGGACCGTCGTGCGGTTCGGCACAGTGGGAACAGGTGTAGGTGGAGCCGACTATCACGCCGGAAGCGTACCGACGCAATTCGAGTGCGCTGCCGTCGGCATGATATTACGTTGGGAAGCTGCTGTCGGCCAACCGGTTTGGACGGTCGACCAACGCCTGGGTCGCAGCAAGGACTGGGTGGGGGATTGTGGCACCTGGACCTGCACGATCTATTTCAACAAGGCAATGACCGAGTTCCTCTCCGGCGCACGCGTAACCGCTGCATCCGGCGTAATCTGCGCGGCCATCGGAACATACACTATTGGTATCGGCGGTGTTATATGCGGCACAATGGCCGCATCCGTAGTAGTAATGGCTCAGTGGGCAAAAGCTCACGGTAACTGCCTGAAGATCAAATACACGCGCATTCCACCGGCCGCCTCATGGTGGCCCGACACCTACAGTGGAGGCAACTGTCAATGAAAGTCTTGGAGTTGTATAAGGCTGGTCGCGTAGCCTCATATAGAACGGTGTGGCGAACAACGGCCACTATTGTTTCGTTAGTCTTTCTGATTGCTGTGGTGTCAGCGCTCACGTGGCACACGCGGGGATCGATGACAGGCTTCCTGACTCAGACCTTACCAGCCGCCATCTGCATCTACATTTTGTGGATCCTCATAACTATTCGCTGGGCGAGAGCCGATCAGGTGGAGAAGAAGGATTAGGTCATACCCGACCACGATGGGTTCTGCTGAACTGTGCGGGCTGAATGCCTTGACGGTGAAGAGTGAGAACATGGTGGTGACAGAGCCGCTGCCGAATGGAAATTTTCTCGTCCGAGATCCCCTTCCAGGGGTTACCTACGAAGTTGGGCCGGATTGGATCAAGCAATATGTCACAGGAGGAGTATTTCGGTGAGTACAGCCATTCTCAGGCAAGTGACGTATATTTCGGACGATGAATACCTCCTCGTCTTCGATCAAGACGGGTCCGAATTAGAGGTCGTGTGCAATATTGATACCCACGGAGGCATACCTTCGGCGGCTTTTGACCCCGCCGATCTGGTGACTTTCGGGCATCTGAGCGACACGCGACCGATTGTAGCCGTCGTTCTAGCTCTGAAGTGTGCGCGAGATAGCTCTACTGATTCCGATAGGTAACTCGATCAGTAACACCCGTATATCTGCTTCTCGGGCTTGATCGTGGTGGTTCACGGAAACGAATTCCGGACCCCTTCGGTGTCACTGTGGTGTGGATCATCCAGGGCGATTCGGGCTTGTCTGTTCGGGCTCCTCGTCGCGGCCACCGGGACCGCTGGTGATCGAAAACCCTACGGTCCACGTCTCTTCTGGATGTCGGCCCCCGCGCGCGGCGGCACTATGTGTCCAGCCGATTTTCGTCACCATCCAACAGGGTGCCGCGTTCGCGCTGGGAGTGGCAGGCGCAGTGGGCATCGGAGCATTCCGTTGGACGCCTTTTCCCGACGATGGCCGTCCCGCGACCTGTCACGGTGAAGGCCACCTCAACAAGAAATCGAAACTGCTCGCCATCAGGTATTTCGTTCGCCATGACACGATCATGACCGTGTTCGATATGCCTGTCTTCAGGACACCCTGTAGTCGTCTTGAACCGCGCGCCACGCGGCAAATCAGTGCGTTCAGCTGGCTGAGGTAAGGGCCGATCCAACGGTGCGGTGCGGGTCCGTCCTCCAGCTCATTCGTGTCCAAACAGGGTAGATTGCCCCAAATTAGCCGAAGTGAGGAGGTTCGAGTGCCATCGAATTCACCAGTTCAAACCGATGAACGGGCTAGGTCGTTTCGATTCGCCGCCAAGCTAATTGCCGCCGCCATTGTCGCGCACGGCGTACTGACATGGCAGCCCTGGGCGACCCCGACGGCTAAGCCCGTGGACTGGACCGATCGCGGAACCTCCTACACACGACACTGCGTGTTGTACAAGGACTCCCTCGACTGCCCCTAGCGAGTGAGCTGAGAGCGGAACGGTATAGAGGGCGAGGCGCACGAAACTCGGCATGATGGTGCGTTGGGAAGCTGCTGTCGGGCAACCGGTTTGGACGGTCGACCAACGCCCGGGTCGCGGGATTAGTGTGTGGAATTCGGCGCAGCACTGAACGGATCTCAAGTGCCTGGTTGGAGACTGGATACCGTGATGTCGGCGCCGAACTGGGCAAACCAGGTCTGCAATTCGGCACCGCTGCGAAGGTCTGGGGCGTCCGATCCGACGTCCGCAGGGCCGTACACGCTGCCATGGGCGCCGTCGATCCGGCACCCGGCAAGGCGTGCATTGGTGAGGCTGGTGCCGTCGAATGCGCAACCCCGCAGGTCGGCTCTCCGCAGATCGGCCTGGAACAGTCCGGTGTCGTGCAGTGCGGCGTCGCGCAGATCCGCGGACCGGAAATCTGTTCCGGCGAAATCGGCGCTCTGCAGCCGCGCACCTCGAAGGGTCGCGCCCGCAGCGTTGCAATCTCGCGCCTGCACAGTGCGCAGTTCGGCTGAGCTCAAATCGGAATCGCGTAGATCAGCGAGCGACATCCACGCCCCGTACAGATCGGTGCCGACGAGCCGCACACCTCGCAAGATGGCCTCGCTCAATTGAGCGTGCTGCAGGTCCATCCCGGACAAGTCCGCACCTGCGAAGTCCAGGCTCGCGCCGTTTAGGAGCGCGGCCACCGTCCGAGGCGCGTCCAGTTTCTCGGGAAGATTGCGGACGTAGACCTCGAGCGCGGTACGGGCGGCCAGGTCGTCCGGCCACTGCTGCACCCTTCGTCCTGGCGGCAGAGTCACAGAGCCAATAGGACCATCGACGAGGTCACTGTCGCAGGAATCGTGGTGCGTGTCGGATGTCTGACCGACCCGACCAACGAATAGCCGTGCAGCCCTCAGTTCGACATGAACGGACGTCGGACCGGTCCGAGTTGCGTTGGGCTACTTGATCTTCCGCCGAGTCGGCCTGCGGGTGCGTCAGGCCGGGGTGCCGAGCGGGGGGTGCTCGAGCACCGTGGGCAGGTACTCGACCAACTGGATGCGGCCGTCGAAGGTGCGGTGTTCGATCATCTCGAGGGCGACGTCCGGATAGCCGTCGTAGATGCGTTCGGCACCCGTGGCGCCGGTGATCACCGGGAACATGACGACGCGGAATCGGTCGACGAGTCCGGCTCGGAGCAGGGAGCGGCACAGGCTGAGGCTGCCGATCGTGGTCAGGAGTCCTGAGCCGGTCGATTTCATGGCGCGGACCGCTTCGACGGCGTCTCCGCGCACCAGCGTGGAGTTGGCCCATGTCAGCGGGTCTTCGAGTGAGGAGGAGAACACCACCTTGGATGCTTTCGTGAGTTCGTCGACGGAAGCCTCTTCTTCGGGCCTGAAGTCGTCCTGGCCCGCAGGCACCTGGCCGGCGGCGAAGCCCGACATCAGTCGGTAGGTGTTCGCTCCCATCAGGTGGGTGGCCTCGGGTTGCTCGCCGAGCCATGCGAGGTACTCCGGACCTTCGAGACCCCAGAACCCGGGCCAACCCTCACCCGACGCGTAGCCGTCGAGAGAGGTGATGAAGTCGACGAGAAGCTCCGACATGGTGATGTCCTTTCCTCGGGTGACACAAGCTTTGACCGACCGGGGGCCGCAAACTCATCGGCCACGCCGTGAAACGACCTAATCGGTAGCCGATCACAGCGGCGGACGTCGGCGGTAGGGTTCGGCGGATGACGGCGGAGCAGTTCCCGCGCCTGGCGGAGGTATTACCGGATCTTGTGACCGACATCGTCGATCTACTGGAACCCGAGGATGACAATCTCGTTCGGACAGTCCGGAACTTGAGGTTCTATGGTCGGTGCACCTGCACGCCCACCTGTCCGATGCTGTTGACCGCGCCGCTCGGCTCGCCGAATGGCGGGGTGCTGGTATTGGAATCCGACGGCGAATCCGTCATGTTTCTGCATATCCATCCTGCGGGACCATCCGATCCATCCCATCAGGTGATCGGAATCGAGGTGCTCGACGGACGCGAGCTGGTGCTGCCACCCGCATGACCAATCGAAGTCCGGAAGTCATTCTCTCGGAAAAGGCTCGACCCCGCAGCAGAACGAAACGATCCCCTGACCGGACTGCCTGGTCAGGGGATCGTGAGCCATCGGGGACTCGAATCCTTAACTCGCTGAAAAGGATTCGGCGTCCTCTTGGTTTGCTTCGAGTCAGGCGCGGCGTGGCGAGGGCGGACGTTGCGGGGCGGTGCAGGGTGTAGTTCGCCAGCTGGGGCGGCGTTGGACCGGCTGCGGAGTCGGCGTGGTGGGACGCGTATCGGCGGACACGGGCTTGCTCCTTCGGATGCTCAGTTGGCAGTAGGGCGGGTGGCCAGGACTGCCGCGGTGGCCAGCAGGCTCAGCGCTGCGGCGAACCAGAGAACGGTGGTGAGGGGGAAGCTGTTGGTGAGGAGGCCACCGAAGAGAGCACCCAAAGCGATGGCGAGGTTGAAGACGGCTGTGTTGAGGGCGGTAGCGGGTTCGGCGGAGTCCGGAGCCGCGCGCAGGATCCAGGTCTGGACACCGACGGGGATACCGCCGAAGGACAAGCCCCACAGGATCATCAAGAGAGTGCCCGCGACGGGGCCGGTACCCACCAGAGCGATCAGAACCAGGACCGAAGCGAGGGCGACGCTGATCGCGATGATGGTGGCGCGGACGTTGCGCCCGGTGGCCGCGCCGGTGGCGAAGTTGCCGATGATGCCCGCTATGCCGAACGCCAGCAGCACCGGGCCGAGCAGAGCCTTGTCGATTCCCATGTGCTGCTCGACGATCGGGGCAGCGAAGGTGAAGGCAGCGAAGTGACCGCTCACCAGCAGGAACGTGATGAGGACGCCGGTGCGGACCACGCGGTTGCGGAATTGATCGGCGAGGGTGCGCAGATGGATGGCGGTGTCGGCGGGCAGCGGCGGCAGGAGCCAGAGCAGAGCGGCGACCACCAGCAGGCCGAGACCGCCGAGCAGGCCGAAAGCGATACGCCAGTCGGTGAGTTCGCCGATCAGAGTGCCCGCGGGGATGCCCAGGACATTGGCCGCGGTGGCGCCGCCGAAGGCGACCGCGGTGGCCTTGGGAACGTATTGGCCAGGCACCATGCGGACGGCGATTCCGGCTGCCAGCGACCAGAATCCGCCGATGGCAATGCCGATCAGCAGCCGGGAGATCAGCAGGACAGCGAAGTTCGGGGCGAAAGCCGACAGCAGGTTCGCGCCGACCATGAGGGAGATGAGGCCGATCAGGACGTGTCGGCGGTCGAGACGTCCGATGGCGACCGGCAGGATCGGCGCGGTAGCGGAGGCGACCAGGCCGGGCACCGTAACCATAAGGCCCGCAGTGCCTTCGGAGATATCGAGGGCGCTGCTGACCGAGGTGAGCAGCCCGACGGGGAGTTGTTCGGAGGTGACGACGGCGAAGGTGCCCACGGCTACGGCTCCGACACCGAGCCAGCGGGTGAGCGATACCCGCTCGTCGGTGCCCGAGGGGGCAGTGGTGGTGCTCATGGTTGTGCTCCTTGATGGTGAGATATTGCTTTCGCGCTCAGGCGATTCCGCCGTCGACGCGAATGACCTGCCCCGAGATCCAGGTGGCGGCCTCGCTCGTCAGCCATGAGACGACCGAGGCGACATCCTCCGGTTGGCCGAGACGACTGCGTGCCGAGGATGGGAACGGGACGTCCGCCGCGGAGTAGATGGAGTCCGAAACAGGCCCGGGGGCAACGGAATTGACGGTGATATCGCGGCCCGAGAGTTCTCTCGCGGTCGCCGACACGAGGTGCTCCACCGCGGACTTGGCCGCCGCCGACATTCCCGACGCGTGCGTGCCGGTGTCGACGAGCGCACCGGTGATGACGACATAGCGGCCGTTGTCCGCGAGATGCCGCGTCGCGGCCCGCAAGGTATTGAAGGCGCTGCGCGTGTTGTGGTCGATCAGCAGATCGAAATCCGCGTCGGTGTGCTCGGCCAGTGGCTTGTGCACGACCGCCCCGACCGCGTGCACCACGATGTCGAGTCGGCCGTGGCGGGCGGCCACACCGTGGAAAAGACGTGTGACATCACAGGATTGGATGGCGTCGGACCGGATCGCCTCCGCCCGCACCCCATAGCCTTCCAGCGTGGACAGGGTCCGTGCGGCGGCGTGCTCGCCGTGGGCGTAGCTGATCACGGTGGTAGCGCCACGAGCGGCGAGCACCTCGGCGCAGGCGGCCCCCTGATCGTGGCTGCCACCCACCACCAGCGCTACCTGGCCGATGAGATCCTTTGTGCCGGTGTGCCTTTGCTGCCGCACGAGGGCTGTCGTGATGGGTCGCACCGGAGTTCCTTTCGTAGCGGTCGGTGTGTTGCCACAAGCCTGCTGGGTCCGCGAGGAAAGCGGAAACAAAAGAACTCGGTGCCCGCCACCGAGGAAGCCGGTAGCCGAGCGAACGATAGGGTGGCTGCTGTGATCGACCTGGATATCCGTCAGCTGCAGTCGTTTCTGGCCGTTGCGGCCGAACTCAATATCACGCGTGCGTCCGCGCGCCTGCACCTGAGCCAGCAGACCGTCTCCACCCAGATTCAGCAGCTCGAACGGGCGATCGGCGTGACATTGCTGGTCCGAACCTCGCGGGGAGTGCTGCTCACGCCCGCCGGTGAGGAGCTCGCGCGCGGCGGCAATGCCGTCGTAGCCGACCTGGGTGATCTCACCGACCGAGTCCGCGCCGCCGACCGCGGCCGCCTCGGCCGACTGCGCCTGGCCTGCTGCCCCTATGCCACAGCGCTTTTCGCCACCGAGGTCGCCGATGCCATGGAGGCCGCGGTTCCCGGACTCGAGGTCGAATTGACCACCGTGCACACCCCACCGGAGGAACGCGCGCTGCTGCTGTCCGGGGAAGTCGACGCCGCATTCATGTGGCTTCCACTGGGCGACGATCGATTCCAGCACGCGACGGTCCGTAGCGACCCGCGCATGGTCGCCGTGTCACCGAAACACCCACTGGCCCAGCAGGAATCGGTGACACTCGCCGAACTGGCCGACGAGCCGGTGCTGCGCCCGGATATCTACCTGTCCGAACAGAACCTCTGCCACTGGCTCGCCGACCCGCGCCCGGACGGCACACCTGCCTTGCGCGGCTCGGTGGTCGACAAGGTCGAGGACGCCCTGATGATGGTCGCGCGCGGCAAGGGCGTCTGGCTCGCTCCCGAACCGTTGACCCGCTGGATCCCCGGCACCGCCGTGGTGTGGCGCCCGGTGGTCGACGCACCCGCGTCCGACCTCGCCATCGTCTGGACCGACAGCGCCCCACAGCATCTCATCGCCCGCATGATCGCCGAGGTCCGCACCATCATCGGAAGCACCGAAGCCGCCCTCGTCTGATCTCGGATCAGCGGCCGAGCGCCATCGACGGCACCGTGCGCGTCGAGCAGCCCTCCGGTGCGGCTTGGCCCGCCAGACGTTCATCGATCCAACTCAGGGCCGCGGGCAACGCGCTGATCGCGAGACTGGCGTGTTCGCTCACTTGGTCCCGCGTGTAGGTCACCGGTGCTCCCGATGCGCACCACTGCGCCACCGTCTGGTCGACCGGTGCGATGGAGACGATCTCGTCGTGCACGGCGTGAAACAGGAAGAGCGGCAAGGTCGGTGCGATGATGCCGTCGATCTCCTCGAACGACGGTTGTAGCTGGTCCAGCAGTTGCGCAAAGGGGATCGTCAGGTAGTCGTTCATGTTCAGGAACGGGTACTTTTCCACAGCGGGCACCGCGCATTCGCCGCCACCCGTCGCCATCAGCGCTTTCCCGGCAGGGGTCAGATGCGTGTCGAACGCCGCCGCGATCCGCGGATCGGCGCGCATCATGCCCGGCAGCATCGCCGGCAGAAAACCGGCGAATGGGCCGCCGTCGAGCGACCGCAGATACGCACTCATGGGCTGGAGCGGACCACCTGCTCCACCGCCCCGAGCAACACCCACCAGCCGTATTTCAGGGGCGTAGGTCGGTTGCACCTGCGGGAGCCACGCGCTGCCGGCCGAGCCGCCGGAGTAGCCGAACGCGGCAACCGGAGTATCTGTGCCCGCCAGGCCCAGCGGTGCGAACGCCTCGGCCGCGCGCACTCCGTCGAGCACGGTATAGGCCGGCTGGTTCGGGGTGAGCAACGCCCCGTTCTCCCCCTCCCAGTCGGGCACGGAAATCGCATGACCCGACGACAAGATCTGGTCGATCGAAATGAAATCCAGTGAGGCGTCGTACTTGTGGTCCATCGGGACCGCTCCCTGACGAAGCGCGAACGAGGGTGCGCACTGCGGAGATGAGGCATCTTCGGCAGCCTGATAGCTGATCAAGCCTTTGACTTGCCCGGTTCGCGGCCGCAGCACCGTTGTCACGGTCGTGATGGGCTGACCGGCGGTATCGGTCGTTCGATACAGCAACTGCCAGGCATCGGCGTCCTGCGCCTGCGGACCCATCGAGGCCATCTCGACGGGCCGCGAATTCAGCACGGTGCCCGGCGCTTTCGAGTCCCAGCCCGACGGCGGGGTGTAGAACGGGTCGTTCTGCGGAATCGGGATCTGCTCCGCGCTACCGACCGCCATGGACGTGCCGGTAAAGCACAACACAGCCGAAACCGCGATCAGAACCGGGCGCAGCCGAGCGCGTGCGACCACCGAACACGCTGCGCCGCAAGTTGATACGACACTGTCCAACATCTGAATTCCCTCCCTGGCGGGGACCGACTCCCGGCGAATCCCCTCGAGGGCAGTCAGATTACATTTCCCGACCGAGTTGGATACCCGAACCGGCGAATAGCCCGACACAACTATTGGGTGCAGCGCTCCAATTGTGTTCCGCGGCGCGGTCCTATCGACATGAGGTCGCTGGGTTCGTCCAGTTCGATGCGATGCCATCGGCCGCGCGGGACGACGACGGCACTCCCCGCCCGCAGTTGGACGAAATCCTCGGTCGCGCTGCCGGTTTCAGCGCGCAGATACACTCGAGCGCTGCCCGCGAGCACACTCACGAGCTCCTCTCCCGAGGGGTGCATCTCCCATGTATCGCTGTGCACATCCGCGTCGGTCTCGACGTGGAAGGTCGCTACGGTCCAGCCGTCGATATCACCGCGCATCCGGCGCTCCTCAGCGAACACCTGCCCGTCGGGGAGTATGCGAACTCCACGGGCGAACAGGTCGATGGTGTCGAATGACATGGGTATTCCTTTCATTCCGGCGCGACAGGAGTCGGCAGCTCGGTAGGTGGGGCGACAGATCCCGACGGGTTTGTGTACGCGTATACAAACTAGCGCGATGGTGCCCTCGTGTCGAGATGCTCATGACAAGATGGGCCGGTGACCACCACTCCCACCGGCCGTCCACCACGCCTGTCCCGCGCTCGGATCGTGACCGCGGCGCGTGAGTTGGTCGCCACGAGTGGCACCGAGGCGCTGACCATGCGCCGCCTGGCCACAGAACTCAATGCCACCCCCATGGCGCTCTACCGCCACGTGCGCGATCGCGAGGAACTGCTCCTGCTCCTGCTCGACGACATCGCCGCCGATATGCTGCGCCCCGACCTGCCCGCCGACCCCCGCGAACGCGTGGTTGTCGCCGCGCGCGCCATGCACGACACCCTCGCTCAGGTCCCATGGATCATCGAGGTCCTCACGGCCGACGAATTCTTCGCCCCCTCGGCACTCTGGTACACCGAATCCATCATCGATGCCGCCATCACCTCTGGTCTGACCCCCGAAGACGCGGTGCACGCCTACCGCTCCATCTGGTACTACACGGCCGGTGAGCTCATCGTCCGCACCGCCTCTTCCCGCCGCACGACAGCGGACGGAAATGCCTTTCGCGACAAGGTCTTCGCCGACCTGGACCCCGAATCCCTGCCGCGCCTAGCAGAACTCGGCAACCGATACGTGAGTCTTGCCGCCACCGACACCTACGAGCGTGGCCTGCGCGCCCTCGTCGCAGGACTGCTCGGCCCACACAGCTGAGACCTGCCCAGACCCTGTCTCAGGGAGTAGCCGGTCGCCCATCACGGCGGCGCGGGTAGTCGTAGCTGCCAGTTTGACATTCGAATAGTTTCGCTATTCCGATTGATTGGTCAGCTAGATTGCCTTAATATCTGAAATCTGCAACTATCTGAGACAGTGAGACCGGTGTACCGGTCACCGCGCCGCGCCCGAGGAATCGGCGCAGCAGCACGTCCGATCGTCGACCATCCGGCGATCATCGAGTGAGGAGTCCTTCCTTGAACACGAACACTGAAAACCCCATGGCTGCACGGGTTCAGCCTCAGTTCGAGGTCGTGGTGGTCGGTGCGGGCGTCAGCGGCATCGGCGCGGGCTGCCAACTACGGCGTGCCGGGATCGACGACTTCGTAATCCTTGATCGCAGAAGCGATTTCAGTGGTACGTGGATCGCGAACACCTATCCCGGCGTCGCGCTGGACGTGCCTTCGACCTCCTACGAGTTCACCTTCGCGCCGAACAGCTGGTCCCGAATGTTCGCCACCGGCGCCGAGGTGCGCGAATACTGCCACCGGGTCGCGCGCGAACACGGGCTCTACGAGCGGTCCCGGTTCGGCGTCTCGGTCGAACGTGAAGTGTGGGACGACGAAACCGGCTGCTGGACACTGCATTTGGATGACGGTTCGACATTGACCGCGCGCTACGTGCTGAACGCGACCGGATATTTCCTCGAGCCGCGATCGAACTCGGGCATCCCCGATATCGAAACCTTCACCGGGAAGGTGATGCTCTCGGCCGGTTGGGACCATGACTACGACTATCGCGGCAAACGGGTGGCGGTGATCGGCACCGGGGCCAGCTCGATGCAGATCGTGCCGTCGATCGTCTCCGAGGTGGCCCAGCTCGATGTGTACCAGCGCACCGCCACCTGGTGCGGTCCCAAACCGGACTTCGCCTTCGGCCGACTGGGCCGCGCGCTGCTGCGCTCGCGACGCTTCCACACCATGGCGTATATGGCCAATTGGTATCTGTACCAGGCCGTGATCGTCGCGGCCGAACATCTCCCGACCCGCGTCACGCTCGCCGCGCTCGAGAGGTTCGAGAACGCGCTGCGCGCGGCCTACCGGGCGTACCTGCGAATCCAGGTCAAGGATCCGCACGTCCGCGCGGCCCTGATTCCCCGGCACGGACTGATGGCCAATATGCCGACCTTCGGCCGCGGTTTCCTGCAATCGTTCAACAGGGACAACGCGAATCTGCTCACCACACCGATCGAGCGATTCACCGAACGCGGCATCCGCACCACCGACGGCGTGAACCACCCCTACGACATGATCGTGCTGGCGACCGGCTTCACCGTCGCCTCCGAACCGGAATCGTTCCCCGTCGGCGCGGTCAGCGGACGCGACGGGGTGGACCTGGGGGAGTTCTACCGCGCCCACGGCATGCAGGCCTATGCCGGTGTCGCCATCCCCGGATTGCCGAACCGATGGTCCATCTACGGACCCTACGGCTGGAACGGTGTGACCTTCGTGAGCATGAGCGAGACCGCCGGGCTGCATGTGGCGCGGGTCCTGACCGAAGCACGCAAACAGGGTGCCGAGGTCGTGGAGGTGACCCGGGCCGCGCACGACGCCTGGCATCAGATGATGATCACCAGCCCGTTCACCCGGGTCGCGCAGGAGTACGTGGTCGAACGCCAGGTCAAGGGACACAACGTGCGCAGCTACTTCTCCAACGCGCGCGGCGAGGTTCCGATCGTGCGCCCGTCGCGGGGATTCCGGAACTCGCTGTGGAACCACAGCGAACGATTCGATCCGCAGCAGGACTACACCTTCCGCGCGCTGTCCTTGCCTCGCACGAACGGCCATGGGCAGTCACCGAATTCGATATCGGCCCGGGTGGCCGTGGCGGACTGATTGCCGGACAAGGCAATTGATCGACAACCGATTGGACTCAATGATGAGACTTCCATTTACCGGACCGGTAGCGAACAAGCGCGGCCGGGTGGTGTTGGTGACCGGCGCGGGTAGCGGCATCGGCCGCGCGATCGCACTGCGCCAGGCCGCTGCGGGCGACATTGTGATCGCCACCGATATCGACCTGCCCGCGGCCAAGGAGACGACCACTCTCGCCGAAGGTGACTGTCACGCATACGAACTAGATGTGCGTGACCCCGCTCGGTGGGAGACGCTCACCGACGAGATCATCGCCCGATTCGGTGTCCCCGACATCCTGGTGAACAACGCGGGCATCGCGGTCGGCGGCGCGTTCATGGATCAGACGCCGCAGGATTGGGACCGCGTCATGTCCATCAACGTCTACGGCGTCATTCACGGCAGCAAGATCGTGGGATCGAGGATGCTGGCCAGCGGGCGACCCGGCCATATCGTCGTCATCGTCTCGGGGGCCGCGTGGACTCCCAACCGCGTCGCGGTCTCGTACTCCACCTCCAAAGCCGCCGCGCTGATGATCACCGAGTCGTTGCGAACCGAGCTGGGCCCCAAGAACATCGGTGTCAGCGCCATCTGTCCCGGCGCCACCCGGACCCAGTTGGCCACCCACGCGACCCTGGTCACCTCCGACGCGGACACCACCGAATCGGTGCGCGCGGATTTCCAGTCGATCCAGGATCGCTTCGGATTGGCCTCGCCGGATCTGGTGGCGCGCGCGGTGCAACTGGCGATCCGCTTCGATCTCGCCATCGTGCCGGTCAACTTCGACGCCACCGCGGCGTGGGTGCTGCACCGGATCTCACCCGGTCTGCTGCGGCGAATCTGTGCCATTCCCACGATGCAGCTCGCCGAAGGTACGGCCCGAAAGGCGGTCAAGTATCTGCCTTCGTCCCCGGCCAACCGTCAGAGCCGATAGCCCGCCACGGATCAAGGAAACTTCGATGTCTCACACCGCCGTCATCCCGCCTCGCTCATCGTCCTCGTGGTTCGCCGCTGTGCTCCACCGACTCGCATCGTGGCTGGCCAAACCCTCTGCCGCACGGCTCGTTTACGCGCTGATCGCCATTACGCTGGTCATCGGCGGCATCGCCGCCGCACTGATCATCGCCTACGTCTTTCCCGAAAGCTGGGACGTACAGGGCACTGTCGAGCTGTATCGCAAATATCAGCTCGTGGGCAAGATCGGGATGATCGTCATCGGCACCGCCGCCATCCTGTTCCTGGCCATGGTCGGCGCGACCGCCTCGTACTTCTGGAGTATCGACACCAGCAAGAACCACGTTCTGTCGTGGATCGCGATCGTGAGCGACATCGCTTTCGTCACAGCGATTCTCATGTATGTCAGCTTCGCGGCCGCGCCGATTGTGCTCTACGGGCACATCTCTGATGACCTGCTGCACGTCTTGCATGTGCAGGCGTTCGCGGCGGGCGGGATGCTGGGTCCGCTGTGGATTCCCAACATCATCGCCGTCGCGGTTATCGGCCGTCGCGCGGGTGTGTTCCCCACGTGGCTGAGCTGGCTCGCGGTGCTGGGAGTGCTGACGCAATTCCCGGCCATCCTCGGCGTGACCACGCTGTACGGACCGTTCAACGCCGCCAACGGCTTCATCTCGTTCTACATTCCGGGAATCGGTCCGGTGACGTGGGCGACCTACATGATCGCCTGGTGCACAGTGCAATGGGCGAAGGACCATGCGGCTGACATCAGCCGAGTCGGGGCTGCCGAGCGGTAACTCCGCTCGTTGTTCACCCCTGCCATCATGCGAATGGCTGGACCGGGCCTCGCGGCCCGGTCCCGACGACAAGGACTGCCATGGCCAGCCCATTCCGCGACCCCGGCATCACCGACGGCGAGAGATCGCACTATCGGATTCGGCTCACCGAAAGTGCTGCGGGACATCCGATCACCTGCGTCGTCGACCACGACGATGACTGCTACATCTCCTCGCTCGAGGTCGGTTCCGACGACGCTTACAGTGCCAAGGTCGAACAACGTATCCGCCGATCCGAAGGCTTCATCGAGGCCGAAAGCTACCAGGCCGCCTCCTACTACCAAGGCCGCACGGTCTCGCGAGAAGAAGGCTATTTCCTTGACACACAACACATTCAGTTCGGCGGCACACTCGCCCCGTTCCCACGCGGTGTCATGCCACTGCTGGGCGGATTGACCCTGCTGCGCGGACTCGATTTCCGGCGCGGCGCGAAATCCAAACACGATCTGTGGCTTGCCTTCTCGATCTCCTGGCCGCTCGAGGTGAAGGTCGACAAGCGCATGACCATCACGGTGCCCGCGGGCTCGATGGACGTTTGGCAGGTGAACCTGCGACCCAGCTTCAGCCATATCAATACCCTGCTGGACAAAGTGGTCTCGGGCTTCCTCCCACCGTTCACCTGCCATTTCGAAGCAGCCGCAACGCACCGCCTGGTGCAATTCACCTTCCCGAGCGGCCCCCTGCCCTGGCAGCCGCGCGCGATCATCGAACTCGTGGCTTGAGCATTGTGCGATGCGGAAGTGCACGCCGGCGCAGGTGCGGTACAACCGATGAGACGGGTGACCGCGATGTTGTACTGTCACGGCAGGTGCCCGTTAGAGGATCTCGACCGTTTACGGGACACGAATCGATACCGACAGCGGCGCTGAATTATCAGCTGAGATGTTCGGAGAGAACGTGTTTATCGCCTTCGTTACGGTCACCATTCTCGGTGTGCTTTTCAACGGTGCCGCCGCCGTCACGTATCTGATCGGCCACGACTACCCCAAAACCCAAGCGGATATGAAGGGGATCCCCCGGAAGTACGTGCCCGTGCTCGGCACCTTGCTGGCCGCGGGCGCGGTGGGCCTGTTGGCAGGGCTCGCCGTGCCGATCCTCGGAACGCTGGCGGCGATCGGCTTGGTGCTGTACTTCATCGGTGCTATCGCCGCGCATCTGCGAGTGGGCTCTCGCAACATCGTCGGCGGAATCGTGTTCCTGGCCACCGCAATCGCTGTGCTCGTATTGGGCGTGAGCTACCACGGGGCGTGGTGAGGCGATTCGGGGCGAGCACTCCACTGCCGATTCATCAAGGGACACAATCGGTTGGGGACGCAAATGTTCACTGAAGTATCACCTGCGCGCCGCTCGGCGGCGGCAAGCACGAACCGGTTGCCGCGCATTGTGTATGGTCCGGTCGGTTAGCGCCGAGGACAAGGGGGATCGGCAATGACATCCGTTCAGCCGAAACGGTATTCACAGATCAAGCTGGCTGTCACCGTCGTTTGCGTCGGTCTGTTCGTCGCCGGAACGGCCAGATTGTTGAGCACCGGCGATGTAGCCGACATGGCCGCGAAGGTGATGTGCGGCTTGGCGCTGTTCGGTGCTGTAGCAATGCTTTTCGTTTCGTTCGTGCGGGACGCGGGCGCACCGGCCGCCGTGCGCAAACCTGTGACGATGCGCAGCAGAGTCGGCGCGATCGCGACGCTGTGTCTCCTGGTCGTCCTCTTCATCGTCGCGTGGAGCGCACCCCTGGCCGATGCGCCCCGCCAGGTTCTGATGGAAACGGTGCTACTCGTGTCCACGCTCTCCAGTGGATGGAGTTCGACTCGGCAGTAAGCCCTGTCAGGCGGCCGCGCGGTCATCCGGGGAGCGGCGACGCAGGCCCGATGTGGTGAGAACGGACGGGACGTAACCCATTTGGAGTTTCCCGACCCCGGTTCCGGGCGCGACGACGGCGTCGATCCGGTCGAGGGTCTCATCGGTGAGTGTGACTTCCGCACCCGCGAGCAGGTCGTCGAGTTGTTCGAGGGTGCGTGGGCCCAGCAAGGCGGAGGTGACGCCGGGATGGGCGACCACGAATGCCATTGCCATGTGTGTCAATGAGATTCCGGCCTGGTCCGCGATCGGGATGAGCTGTTCGACGGCGTCGATGCGGCGCTCGTCGGCGAGGTGTTCGAAGTAGTGGCCGCTGCGGTTGAGGGTCGAGGGCTGTCCCTTGCGTACCCGGCCGGTGAGCAGGCCCTGAGCCAGCGGGCTCCACGCGATGGTGCCCATGCCGTAACGCTGGGTGGTGGGTAGCAGGTCGCGTTCGATCTCGCGGTTGAGGATCGAGTAGTGCGGTTGTTCACATCGAAAGCGCTCCAAGCCTTTTCGCTCCGAAGCCCACTGCGCTTCGACGATTCCGTGCGCGGGCTGTTTGGAGGTGCCGATCGTGCGGACCTTGCCACTGCGCACCAGATCGGTGAGCGCGGACAGGGTTTCCTCGATGTCGGTGGAGTCGTCGGGGTAGTGGTACTGGTACAGGTCGATGTAGTCGGTGTCCAAGCGGCGCAACGAGTTCTCCACCGCGGTGATGATCCAGCGTCGTGAACCGCCCCGCTGATTGGGGGCGTAGCTCATCGGGTTGGAGAACTTCGTGGCCAGCACGACCTCATCGCGCCGGCCCTTGATCGCTTTTCCGACAATCTCTTCCGATTCGCCAACCGAATAGACGTCCGCGGTGTCGATCAGATTGATTCCGGCATCGAGGGCCCGGTGGATGATCGCGGTCACCGCGTCGTGATCGGTGTTGCCCATGGCCCCGAAATTCATCGCGCCGAGCGCGTAAGGGCTCACGTGGATGCCGGAGCGGCCGAGCGGGCGGTAGTGCATGGCGATCTCCTTGTCGATCTCCCGGATAAGTGGGGAGAGTCCCCGTTTCTCCCTTGCTAATATATGGGGAGAGTCCCCGTTTAGCAACGACGGGGCCGCCAGCCGGGAGGAAACACGTGGTCGAGACGGCGAAGGGCCGACCGGTCCGCGCGGACGCACGGCGCAATTACGACCGGATCCTCGACGCCGCGCGGGACGCTTTCACCGAAGTCGGTCCGGATGTGCCGTTGGATGTCATCGCCCGCCGCGCCGGAATCGGCAACGCGACGCTGTATCGGCACTTCCCCACGCGGGAGCTGCTGATGGAAGCCACCTATCGCTCCGATGTCGCCGAACTGGCGATGAGCGCGCAGCGCCTGCTCGGGCAATTGCCGCCGCGCCAGGCCCTCGAATGCTGGGTGCGCGAACATTTCATCCCCGCCCAGCAGCACCACGGATTCGCGGTAATGCTCCGGGACGCGCTGATCAACGCCCCCGAGGTGTTCACCGACAGCAAGCAGCAACTCGACGATGCCGTGAACCAGCTCGTCGCCGCGGCACACGACAGCGGTGACATCCGGCGCGAGATCACACCGCGCGACATCCTGCGTATGGCATACGGCATCGCCATCGCTTTCGAATCGGCACCCGAAGCCTGTGACCGCATCCTCGCGGTCATGTTCGACGGACTGCGCCCCGCCTAAGCGCTACTGCATGATCAACGCACAGTCAGTTCTCGTGGATGGAGCGCCATGGCGATCACGAACCAACAGGTGATGGCTCGTACGTTTTTGCAGCCGCTGTATGCGGACCCGTACTTTCCCGATCATGTGCTCGATAAGGGCACGGCGATCCTGGTGCGGCTGTGCGAGCGGATCGAGGCCGACAAGCCCGCGGATCTGGCGGCTCTGTACGCCCTCACCTGGGCCGCGACCGAGGAGTTCAATCTCTTGGAGGCGGAGTTCGACGCGGCGGGCAGTGAGATCGAGACCGTCGCGCGGGAGGAGATCGCCGAGGATTTCTGCTTCGTCGCCGCCGCTTACGGGTTCGCCGATGCGGACGCGGAGGAATTGATCGCCCCTCGCGAGTGGTGAACGGCAGCCCGGGCGGGTCCGAATCACGGTGATACGGTTGCCACCTCGATGAATGTCCGTTGATTGACAGGTTGTGAGCTGATTGGTGGCCGAATCCGTTGCTGTCGAAAGCGAATCCGGGCGGGTGGGGCCGCGGACTCGGCGGGGAGTGCGGACTCGGGGGGCGTTGATCGCGGCGGCGCGGGAGGTGTTCGAGCGGGACGGGTATCTCGATGCCCGGATCTCGGATATTTCCAAGGCGGCGGGGATGGCGTCGGGGTCGTTCTATACCTACTTCGACAGTAAGGAAGAGATTTTCGCGGCGCTGGTGGAGCAGGTGCAGGATGAGATGCTGCATCCGCATTTGCGCGAGCGCAGCGGGGTCACCGATGCTCGGACGCTGATCGAGATGGCCAATCGCGATTATCTGTTGTCCTACAAGCGCAATGCCCGGTTGATGGCGTTGTTCGAACAGGTCGCGCATGTCGATGAGAATTTTCGGCGGATGCGGGTGGAGCGGGGCAAAGCCTTCGTGCAGCGCAACGCGCGGATGATTCGGGCGCTACAGGAGTCGGGGCAGGCCAGCGCCGAGCTCGATCCCACGATTACCGCGCATGCGCTCTCGGCGATGGTGAGCCGGATGGCGTACACGGTTTTCGTTCAGAATCAACGCATTTCGTTCGAGAAGCTGGTGGCGACGCTGACCCAGCTGTGGATCAACGGGCTGCAACTGACTGCGCCTTCGGACGACGCGGTCAGTTAGAGACTTCGCGGGCGAAATCGATCAGCGCCGCGTTCACTTCGGTCGGGCGCTGCTGCTGAATCCAGTGGCCCGCGCCCTCGAGAATGATCGAGCCACGCAGATCCGTCAGTACCGCAGACATTTTCGCCAACGGCGTGAATTGGATGACCGGATCGGCAGAGCCCGCGATGAACAGCGACGGCTGGGTGACTTTGGTATCGGCGAGATGCTCGGTGCGTTCCCAGCTGCGGTCGAGATTGCGATAGTAGTTGAGCCCGCCGGTGAACCCCGTCTTCGTGAAAGTCTCGACGTAGTAATCGAATTCGGCGGGAGTGAGCCACGGCGGCAGCGGCGGCTCGGCGGAGTCGGTATCGAGGAACGTGCGTGCGCTGAGCACCTCGTCTTGCAACAGGGCGCGCCGCACGTCCGACGCGAGGACCTTATCCGCGACACCGGGCTCTTGGAACCAGACCATGTAGAACTCGTCACCGAGCCGCGATCTCAGAATAGGCACCGGCGGCCCGGACGAGCGGGGTGTGGCCGGAACGCTCAAACCGGCGACCGCACGCACGCGATCGGGATACGCCCGCGCCAGCTGCCACACCACCGACGCGCCCCAATCGTGGCCGACGAAGATCGCGTCCTCGATACCGCGGGCATCGAGCAGCCCGACCAGATCCGCGCACACGGTCAGAAGGTCGTACTCCTCGATCCGCTCGGGCCGCGAACTCCCGCCGTAGCCGCGCATATCCGGGGTCAGCGTGCGAAATCCCGCGTCGGCGAGCGCGAAAACCTGGTGCCGCCAAGAGAATCCAAGTTCGGGGAACCCGTGGCAGAACACCACCGGCACACCGCCACCGTGCTCGACGACCCGCAGTTCGATGCCATTGGTCGCCACCTGGGCGCTGCCGAGCCCTTGCCAGTCCTGGAGTAGATCTCGTGCGGTCACGGTTGTCCTTCATCTCGCGTCTGAGCCAGGGGTCCGGAGTGGGACTCACGCTATGCAAAATTGACGCCGAGTTCAACTACGGGATGAATCCCTCTGTGTCACAAAGCTTTCGATCCCGATCCTTGCCACTCCCCCATCCCGGGACTCTTGAACGCGGACGCGCGGGCGAGTAGACAGACGAGATCATCGACTCGAATCCAGTACCGGATTCGAGCATCCGACTCGACAGAGGAGTACTCGTGCAGGTCGCGGGAAAGATCGCGGTGGTTACCGGTGGCGGCGGGGGAATCGGCGGTGCGCTGGCCGCACGGCTGGTACGCGAGGGGGCACGGGTCGTGATCGCCGATCTCGATGCCGACGCCGCGGCGAGCGTGGCCGCCGCCATCAACGAGAGCCATCCGAAATCGGCCATCGCCATGGGCTCCGACGTCTCCGATATCGCGCAGATCGAAGCACTGATCGCCCGCGCCGAAGCCGAATTCGGCCCGGTCGACTTCTACTTCGCCAACGCCGGTGTCGCCGGACCCGTCGGCATCGGTGACGACGACGCGGCCTGGGCGACCACGATCGATGTCAACCTCCAAGCCCATGTGCGCGCCGCGCGCCTGCTGCTGCCCGGCTGGCTCGACCGCGGCGAAGGCTACTTCGTCAGCACCGCCTCGGCGGCCGGTCTGCTCACCCAAATCGGTTCCGCCGCATACTCGGTCACCAAACACGCGGCCGTCGGCTTCGCCGAATGGCTGTCGGTGACCTACGGCGATCGCGGCATCCGGGTCAGCTGTCTGTGCCCGATGGGCGTGGAGACCGCGCTGCTGCGCGCGGGCGAGAATTCCGGCGACGCGCTCGGTGCGGCCGCGACCCGCGCGGTGACTTCGGCCGGTGCGGTGCTCACCCCGGACGAGGTCGCCGAGATCGTCCTCGCGGCGATCGATGACGAGCGATTCCTGATCCTGCCGCACCCCGAGGTGCTGGACATGTACCGCCGCAAGGGCGGCGACTACGACCGCTGGCTGTCCGGTATGCGCCAGTACCAGCAGCGCCTACTGGATAGCGCCACCTCCTGAAAACCTGAATCCGGATTCGATATACCGGATATCACCGCTGGTGGGCGCGCTACGCTGGCATCCATGTGTCGCGAGTCACAGCACGGACCGCACCGCACACCCTTGACCCGTGAGGCCTGCGTCACGCATGGTTTTCATGACTTACCAAGCGCTTAGTAATCGACTCCGAGTCGGTGGCGCTGACGACGCGCGGCGGGTGCACCACCACCCGGTCCGGATCGCCCGACCTCCGAAGGGACCACTCTGTGAACAGATTCGACGGCAAAACGGCGATCGTGACCGGCGCGAGCCGGGGCATCGGTCTGGGCATCGCTCAGCGCCTGGTGGACGAGGGTGCGAAGGTCGTGATCACCGCGCGCAAGCAGGAGGCGCTCGACGAGGCGGTCGCGAGCCTCGGCGGCCCGGCCCATGCGCTGGCCGTCGCGGGCAAGTCCGATGACATCGCCCATCAGGCCGATACCGTCGCGCGCGCCATCGAGACCTTCGGCAGCGCCGATCTGCTGGTCAACAACACCGGCATCAATCCGGTCTTCGGCCCGATGGTCGAACTCGATCTGGCCGCGGCCCGCAAGATCGTCGAGGTGAATTGCCTGGCCGCGCTGTCGTGGGTGCAGCAGATCTACAAGGGCTGGATGCATGAGCACGGCGGTGCGGTCGTGAACATCTCCTCGGTCGCGGGCACCAAGCCCGCCCCGGGCATCGGCTTCTACGGTGCCAGCAAGGCGATGCTCACCCACATCACCCAGGAGCTCGCGGTCGAGCTCGGTCCCGATATCCGGGTCAACGCCGTCGCCCCGGCCGTGGTCAAAACCAAATTCGCCAGCGCGCTCTACGAAGGCCACGAAGCCGAAGTGGCCGCGAACTATCCGCTCAAGCGACTCGGCGTCCCCGAGGATATCGGCGGCGTGGTGGCGTTCCTGCTGTCGCAGGACGCGAGCTGGCTCACCGGACAGCTGGTGGTCGTCGACGGCGGCGTCACGCTGACCGGCGGCGTCTGAATCCCCTGAACACTCCCTTTCCCCCTGCACACTCACTCGAGGAGAGAAAAGCATGAGCACACCGACCCAGCGGATCGCGATCGTCACCGGAGCCGCGCGCGGTATCGGCGCGGCCGTGGCCCGTCGCCTGGCCGATGACGGCCTGGCCGTGGCCGTCCTGGATCTGGACGAAAACGCTTGCAAGACAGTCGTGGACGAGATCGTCGCCGCCGGTGGCCGTGCGCTCGCCGTCGGCGCGGACGTCTCCGACGAGACCGCGGTCGCCCAGGCCGTCGAGCGCGTGGCCACCGAGCTGGGAGCGCCGACCGTTCTGGTCAACAACGCGGGCGTGCTGCGCGACAATCTGCTGTTCAAGATGTCCGTCGACGACTGGGACACCGTCATGAACGTGCACCTGCGGGGGTCGTTCCTGATGTCGCGCGCGGTGCAGTCCCACATGATCGATCAGAAGTGGGGACGCATCGTCAACCTGTCGAGCACCTCGGCGCTCGGTAACCGCGGTCAGGCGAATTACGCTGCGGCCAAAGCGGGTTTGCAGGGCTTCACCAAGACCCTCGCGTTCGAGCTGGGCAAGTTCGGTGTCACCGCGAACGCCATCGCCCCGGGTTTCATCGAAACCGATATGACCGCGGCCACCGCCGCACGCGTGGGCGTGCCGTTCGAGGACTTCAAAAAGGCTGTGGTGGCGACGATTCCGGTCGCACGCGCCGGACAGCCCGAGGATATCGCGCATACCGCCTCCTTCTTCGTGAGCGAGGGAGCGGGCTTCGTCTCCGGCCAGGTGATCTACGTGGCCGGCGGACCCAAGAACTGAATCGGGAAGGACCGCAAGCGATGAAGACTTTCGATGGCCTGGGCGAATTGGAGAAGGCGGTCGGCACCCATCTCGGGTACAGCGACTGGCACACCATCACCCAGGAGCGGATCAACCTCTTCGCCGATGCGACCGGGGATCACCAGTGGATCCACGTCGACCCCGAGCGAGCGGCCGCAGGGCCGTTCGGCACCACGGTGGCGCACGGATTCCTGACGCTATCGCTGCTGCCGATGCTGGCCGGGGAGGTCTACACCGTCGAGGGTCTGTCGATGGGAGTCAACTACGGCGCCAACAAGGTTCGCTTTCCCGCACCGGTCCCGGTGGGTTCGCGGGTGCGCGCGGGCGTCGAGCTGATCTCGCTCACCCCGGCGAGCCTGGGCTTCCAGGCGGTCAGCAAGGTGACCGTGGAGATCGAGGGCGTGAGCAAACCGGCCTGCGTGGTCGAGAGCGTCGCGGTCCTGGTGCCGTGATGAGTTCAGCCGAAACCTCGCTCCCCGGTTTGGATCTCGACCGGCTCACCGACTGGCTGGCCACCCATCGGCCGGATCTGGCCAAGGGGCCGTTGCAGGGTCATCTGATCGCGGGTGGTAAATCCAATCTCACCTATGCGATCACCGATGGCACAACATCATTCGTGCTGCGCCGCCCGCCACTGGGCCATGTGCTGGCGACCGCGCACGATATGACCCGCGAACACCGGGTGATCAGCGCGCTGGCCGAGACCGATGTGCCGGTGCCCGATACCTACGCACTGTGCGAGGACACCGAGATCATCGGTGCGCCTTTCTATTTGATGGAATTGGTGGCCGGGACGCCGTATCGCAGGGCACGCGAGCTGGAAGCGCTGGGCCCCGAGCGCACAGCCGTGATCTCGGCCGGTTTGATCGATACGCTCGCCGCATTGCATTCGGTCGATCCGGCCACGGTCGGCCTGACCGATTTCGGGCGACCCGAGGGCTTTCTGGAACGGCAGGTGCGGCGCTGGAAGAAGCAGCTCGACGCTTCGTACTCGCGGGAGCTGCCCTCAGCCGTCGAGCTCCATGAGCTGCTCGCCGCATCGCAACCGCCGCAATCACCCGCGCGGATCGTGCACGGGGACTACCGCCTGGACAATGTGCTGGTCGATGCGAGCGATCATGTTGCGGCAGTGCTCGATTGGGAGATGGCGACCCTGGGTGACCCGCTCACCGATATCGGGCTGCTGCTGGTCTATCAGCGGATGGGCACGCATCGCATTCCCGGCGTCACCGATGTCGCTGCGGCACCGGGGTTCCTGAGCGAATCGGACATGCTGGATCGCTACGCCCAGCGCGCGGGCCTGGACCTATCGCATATCGGGTTCTATGTCGCGCTGGCCTCGTTCAAGCTCGCGGTGATCGCCGAGGGCATTCACTACCGCTATATCCACGGTCAGACCGTGGGCGCGGGTTTCGACAATATGGGAGACATGGTGGACCCGCTGCTGCGTGCCGGGATCACCGCGCTCGGAGAGAACAGATGACCAATCCCGAAGCGGTACGCGAGGATCTGCGCCGGCGCGTAGCCGCCTTGCTCGCCGACAATGATCCGGCCACCACCGATCCGGTGACCTTCCACCGCGCCCGCTTCGATGCGGGGCTGGCGTGGGTGTACTACCCCGAAGGCGTGGGCGGGCTCGGCCTGGATCGCGAATTGCAGCCTTTCGTCGATGCCCTGTTCGAGCAGGCCGGTTCACCGGGCAACAATCCCGAACTCAATGGCATCGGCCTCGGTATGGCCGCACCGACCATCCTGGCCTACGGCACTCCCGAACAGCGGCAACGCTATCTGCGCCCGCTCTGGGCCGGGGAGGAGATCTGGTGCCAGCTGTTCAGCGAACCCGGTGCCGGATCTGATCTGGCGGCCGTGAGCACCCGCGCGGTGCGCGACGGCGATGACTGGATTGTCAACGGACAGAAGGTCTGGACCTCGGTCGCGCATAAGGCGCAGCGCGCGATCCTGGTGGCGCGCACCGATCCGAATCGCTCGAAACACGCTGGGCTGTCGTATTTCATCTGCGATATGACCGATCCGGGCGTGGACGTGCGGCCGCTGCGGCAACTCACCGGTGAGGCCGAATTCAATGAAGTCTTCCTCACCGATGTGCGCATTCCGGACGCGAACCGGCTCGGCCAGGAGGGTGAGGGCTGGCGGGTGGCCAACACCACCCTCAACAATGAGCGCGTGTCCATCGGCGGCCGCCCGGTGCCGCGCGAGAGCGGCATCCTCGGCGCGGTGACCCGCACCTGGCGCGCGCACGCGGAGAAGCACACCCCCGACCTGCATGATCGACTGCTGCGCCTGTGGGTGGAGTCCGAGGCCGCCCGTCTGGCCGCCACCCGGCTGCGCCAGCGCGTTGCGGGCGGGCAGCCGGGTCCGGAGACCTCGGCCCTGAAACTCTCGTTCGCTCGAATCAACCAGCAGCTCAGCGGATTAGAACTCGAACTGCTCGGCGAGGACGGCCTGCGCTACGAGGACTGGACCATGGTGCGCCCCGACCGCGTCGATTTCGCGGGCCGGGACGCGGGCTACCGCTATCTGCGGGCCAAAGGCAATTCGATCGAGGGCGGAACGTCGGAGATCATGCGCAATATCGTCTCCGAACGGGTGCTCGGGCTGCCCGGTGAAGCGCGCGCGGACAAGGACATCGCCTGGAAGGACCTGATCCGATGAGCGAGGACATCCTGCTGCTCGACACCGATGTCGAGACGGCGCTGCGCGGTGCGGTGCGGAGTCTGCTGAATGACCGGTGTGATTCGACGGCGGTGCTGGCGGCCTATGCCGGAGATCGATCGCTGTCGCGTTCGCTGTGGAAGACGATCACCGCGGAATTGGGGTTGGCCGGGTTGCTGATTCCCGAGAACCGTGGCGGCGCAGGCGGTTCGGCGCGCGATGCCGCAGTGGTGCTGGAGGAGTTGGGGCGTTATGTGGCTCCGGTGCCTTTCCTGACCAGCAGCGTGATCGCGGCGACCGTGCTGCTCGCGGGCGATTCCGAACTCGTGGGTCAACTCGCCTCGGGTGAACGCACCGCAGCGCTGCTGGCACCGTTCTCGGCGGCGACCGTCGAGCAGATTCCTGCCCTCGTCAAGGATGCCGAGGGCAGGCTGTCGGGGCGGGTGACAAGTGTGGCCGGAGCGCTCGATTCCGATGTGCTGCTGGCGGCGGTGCAGACACCGCAGGGCACCGAGGTGCATGCCATCGAAACCTCGCTGGCATCAGTCGAACCGGTGATCTCCCTCGACATGACTCGCCCCCTGGCCGATATCACCGTCGATTCCGCACCCGGGCAGGTCGTCGTTGCGGCCGGAGCCGGATTGCCCGCGCTGCGTGTGGGTTTGGCGACCGGTGCGGCACTGCTGGCGTCCGAGCAGGTCGGTCTCGCGGCCTGGTGCCTGGACACCACCGTGCAGTACCTGAAGGTGCGGCGGCAGTTCGGGCGCGTGGTCGGCGGCTTCCAGGCGCTCAAGCACCGGCTCGCCGATCTGTATGTCGAACTCGAATCCGCCAGTGCGGCAGCCCGATATGCCGCCGGGGCGCTGGCCGAGAATGATCCCGACGCCGCGATCGCCGGTGCTGTGGCGGCGGCGTACTGCGGTGAGATCGCGGTACATGCCGCCGAGGAAGCGGTGCAGCTGCACGGCGGGATCGGCATGACCTGGGAATATCCGGCTCATCTGTATCTCAAGCGCGCCAAGGCCGATCAGATCGGGCTGGGCAACCCCGCCTACCACCGATCGGTGCTGGCCGAGCTGATCGACCTGCCACTCGGACGGGACTGACACCGCATGTGCCGCAACGTAAACGACGATCAGGAGTAGCGATGTTCGAACTCTCGGGCAAGGCCCTGCGGTACCGGGACGATCTGCTCGCCTTCATGGATGAGCACGTCTATCCGGCCGAGCCGATCTTCGAAGCTCAGATGACCGAATCCGGTGACCCGCACTATCAACCGCCGATCCTCGAAGAGCTCAAGACCGAGGCGCGCAAGCGCGGGCTGTGGAATCTGTTCCATCCGCATCCCGAACTCGGTGCGGGGCTGACCAATTCCGAATACGCACCGCTGGCCGAGATCATGGGCCGCAGTGCGCATCTCGCGCCCGAGGCCACCAATTGCAGTGCGCCGGACACCGGCAATATGGAGGTGCTGACGCTGTTCGGCACCGAGGAGCACAAGCGCGAATGGCTCGCTCCCCTGCTCGCCGGGGATATCCGCTCGGCGTTCGCCATGACCGAACCCGCGGTCGCGAGCTCCGATGCCACCAACATCCAGTTGCGGATGGATCGTGACGGCGACGAGTACGTGCTCAATGGCCGTAAGTGGTGGACCTCCAACGCATTACACCGCAACTGCAAGGTGCTCATCGTGATGGGCAAGACCGATGTCGAGGCGGCAACCCATCGCCAGCAGTCCATGATGGTGGTCCCGATCGATACCCCCGGGGTGACTGTGGTGCGCGGGCTGACCGTATTCGGCTACCAGGACCGCGAAGGGCATGCCGAAGTCATCTTCGACAACGTCCGGGTGCCCACCACCGCGCTGCTGGCCGGGGAAGGCGACGGATTCATGATCAGCCAGGCCCGCCTGGGCCCGGGCCGCATCCACCACTGCATGCGGGCCATCGGCATGGCCGAGCGGGCGCTGGATCTGATGATCGATCGGGCGCAGTCCCGCACGACTTTCGGTGCGCCGGTGGCGGATCGGGCCAATATCCAAGACTGGATCGCCGAATCCCGTATCGAGATCGAGATGGTCCGGCTGCTCACACTCAAGGCCGCGTATCTGATGGACACCGTCGGAAACAAGAACGCGCGCACCGAGATCGCCGCCATCAAGGTCGCCGCGCCGGAGATGGCGCTCAAGGTGATCGACCGCGCCATTCAGGTGCACGGCGGCGGTGGCGTGTCCGGGGACTTCCCGCTGGCCGCCATGTACGCCCACGTGCGCACGCTGCGGCTGGCCGACGGGCCGGACGAGGTACACAAGCGCACCATCGCCCAGCGTGAACTGCGACGCCGCGATCCCTCCTGGGGCCGGAAAGGCTGACGCGCCCAAGTGAATTCGACCTATTCGAGAAGGAGTCCCGCATGACGAAAACCCAGCAGGTGCTGCTGGCCGAACGGCCGACCGGGCTGACCACCGCGGACACCTGGAACGTGGTGACGACCGAACTCCCCGCCCTGGAAGCGGGCCAGATTCTGGTGAAGATCAACTTCATCTCCCTGGATCCGGCCATGCGCGGCTGGCTCAACGATGTGCGCTCATACCTGCCGCCCGTCGGGATCGGTGAGGTGATGCGCGCGCTCGATATCGCCACCGTCATCGAGTCCACGCATCCGGACTATGCGGTCGGCGATACGGTCAGCGGCACCTTCGGTGTCACCGAGTACGCGGTCAGCGACGGCCGAGGCGTGCAGAAGGTCGACTTGAACGTGGCGTCGGGCCCCACCTGGCTGGGCACGCTCGGAATGCCCGGTATGACAGCGTATTTCGGCCTGCTCGAGGTCGGGAAGCTGAAAGAGGGCGACGTCGTACTGGTGTCGGCGGCCGCGGGTGCGGTCGGCAGCATCGCCGGGCAGATCGCGAAAGCCAAGGGCGCCACCGTGATCGGTATCGCGGGCGGTGCCGAGAAATGCCGAATGCTCACCGAGGAACTGGGTTTCGACGCCGCCATCGACTACCGCGCGGGAAATGTGCTGCGGCAGATACGCGAAGCCGCCCCCAAGGGCATCGACATCTACTTCGACAATGTCGGCGGTGAGATCCTCGATGCCGCACTGGCCAACCTGCGCCGCGGCGCACGCGTGGTGCTGTGCGGGGCGATCTCGGCCTACAACGAGGAGAAGCCGCCGCCGGGACCCTCGCGCTATATGTCTCTGCTGGTCTTCCGCGCGTCGATGATCGGATTCGTGGTCTTCGACTACGCCGACCGGTATGCCGAAGCCGGTGCGCAACTGGCGCAGTGGATCGCCGAGGGTCGCATCAAGAGCCGCGAACACGTCGTCGAGGGCGGTATCGCCCAGTTCGGTGACACCCTGAACATGCTGTTCAGCGGCGCGAACACCGGCAAGCTCGTCTTGGCGCTCTGAACGCGGAGCGTCCCCCGCCTACCATGCCGGGGGACGCTCCCCAGCACATGCCTGCTGACATGTCACGGTCCGACCGATGGGAGACTGGCCAGGTGACCGAACCAGCCGACCGCTCACGCGCGGACGACACTCGCGCCCGGCTGATCGATGCCGCCGTCATCGCCTTCGCCGAACGCGGCTTCCACGGCTCCACCACCCGAGACGTCACCTCCATCGCGGGCCTGAGCACCGCCGCCATCTACGTGCACCATCGCTCCAAAGAGGAACTCCTCTACCAGATTTCGCGCGTCGGCCACCAGGACACCCTCGAACGCGTCCAATCCGCCATCGCCTCCTCCCCCGACCCCACCGAACAACTCATCACCCTGATGCGCGACTTCGCCATCCACCACGCCCGCGCCCACACCGTCGCCCGCGTCATCAACTACGAACTCGCCGCCCTGTCCCCCGAGCATCAGCGCGAGATCAAAGACATCCGCCACACCATCGACACCGAAGTCCGCACCCTCATCGAACGCGGCGTCACCGACGGCTCCTTCGACAACCCCAACCCCCACATGGCCGCCGTAGCCATCCTGTCCCTCGGCATCGACATCGCCCGCTGGTACCACGACAACGGCCCCTGGACCCCCGAAGACCTCGGCGACTACTACGTCGACCTGGCCCTGCGCATCGTCGGCGCGCGCCATCCGGACAAGCGGTAGTACACCGTAGTCGCTGCCCGATCCCGGTTTGCGGGGCATGTTTAGGCACGCTAGGTTTTCAGAAGTTCCAAGTGCTGTGCCATGATCAGCCAGGCTCTTCGGGGGGTATGGGCCAGCAAGATGACGGCGTGCCTGAAAGCCCTTACGCGCCAATGCATTTGGCTAATCGCGGGCAGTGGTGAATGTGGGGGTTTGACAGATGTCAGCGATTACATCGACATGGGAGTGGATTCCGTCGTGGATTCTAACCTTGCTGAATTTCGGGATGTCCTATCCCGACGGTGATGAGGACGATCTATGGGCCCTAGGTGATGCGTGGAAGGCGGCGGCCAAGGAGCTCGAGGGTCTGATACCGGATGTGAAGGCGGCCACCGATTCGACCCAGCAGTTCTACTCTGGCGAAGGTTCGGAAAAGGCACTCGCGGAGTTCGCCAAACTCTTTGACAGCGGCGATCACTCGCTATACACCCTGGTCAAAGGTCTCGAGGACCTCGGCGAGCGGACCCGGGAGGCGGGTACCGAAGTCGAGTACACCAAGATCATGGAGGCTGGATTCGCTGCGCTCACCGCCTATAGCGTGTACGCGTTGATCGCAGCATGGCCGTGGGGATCGGCGGCGGTGCCGGCGGCAATCGCGGCCGGGCGTGAAGCTATCTCACTGGCGGCTGAGCAGGGTGCCCGCCAACTTGCGATGCAGATGGCCAAAGCCGGATTGCGCAACGCCGCAAAGGTATACCTGAAAGACATCGCCATCACCGGCCTCAAGGTCGGTGCGCAGGGCTTGGCCCTGGACCTGGGTATCCAGGGCTATCAGGTGCTGGCCGACCACCGCAACAGCATCGACCCCGCCCAAGCTGCCCGCACTGCGTTGGAGTGGGGCGTCGGCGGTGCGGTTGCCAGGGGTGTCGCTCCAGGCTTCACCAAGATTCTGGGCCATACTCCCCTTTCCCCTGCCAGCCGCGGTTTCCTCGGCGGCGGATTGTCTGGTCTGGCAGGTGGTTTCGGCATGTACGGCACCGATATCGCCTGGCAAGTAGGCGACCAATTGGTGCATGGCAACCTCGACTGGAGCAAAGTCAACACGACCCTGAATCCGGCGATGCTCGCCGCGGGTTTCGGGCTCGGCGCGGCGCATGGTGTGCGCGCGGCCGCCAAGCCCGGTGGTACGACGCATCTGCCCGAGGGCACTTCCCCACACCCCTCGGGGGGCAAGCCTGATGTGGTGACCCTCGATACCAGCCACAGTCCGGACACAGCTAAATCGACCGCGTCCGTCCATGGCGAGGGTGCCCCTGCCGAGGCTAGGGATACACCCGGTGGTTCCCACAGCAACGAGCCGACCAATATTCGCGAGGAGTCGCGGCCGTCGCATGTAGTCGACGGGCCGAAACAATCTGCAGCGACACCCGCATCCACCGAGACACGCTCAGGAGTACCTGATCCTCGAGCCGACGCTGCGGAGACCCACACTGGAGCTGCGAATTCACCAACGCGGGTCGACACCGCTACCGCCGACCACGGCAAGGCAGCGGTGTCGGGTGACCGAACCCAAAGCACGGCTCCGGCGGACAGCGCTGCACGGAGCGCACCGACAGGCGAGCGCAGCCCGTCCGTTACGCCCTCCGACCGGACGATGGCACCTCGCGATTCGGCTCCGACAGGCCAGCCTGCCCCTGGCGACCGAGCGCCTTCTCGCGCTGGCGCCCCCGCAACGCCAGGTGATCGTCCGTCGAATATCACAGCCGGACAACATGACCGACCTGCACCGAGCGAACGCCCCATGGCTGATACGCAAGCCTCGGCGCCGCCTGTGGAGCGTGTGTCCCCCAGTGCCGACAAGCCATCCACGACCGGTGAACCAGAGCCCGGACGCCAAGATGAGAAGGCCCCCAACGAGTCCGAGCATGATGTACGAGAGGCCGCTGACAACTCGCCGGGCGGGCACGACTCAGGGTCCATCGAAGGAGCGATCGATCCTTCGGCCAAAACCCACGACGGAGCCGCCTTCGATGCAGCGCACGAGAAGTCGGCAGAAAACGGTCGCACCCCCGAACACACCCAAGAATGCGGCGATCCCGTCGATGTGGCGACCGGCGAATTCTTGCTGCCGGAAACCGATCTCTCGCTGCCCGGTGTACTCGCGCTGGTACTGAAGCGCCGCCACCGCTCGAACTACCGCTTCGGCCGCTGGTTCGGCCCGTCGTGGTCGGCGACCCTGGATATGCGTCTGGTCGTGAGCGCCCAGGGAGTCAGCTTCATCGGGGAAGATGGTGTGCTGCTGGCCTACCCGCACCCGGTTACCAATGCGCCGGTAATTCCCCTCACCGGTCTACTGCGTTGGACTTTGACTCGGACCGACGCGGGGGTTTACAACGTGTGGGATCCCGAACAAGAACGGACCTGGTACTTCGCGCCTGCTACGGGGCATGCCGGGGTCGATAGCCAACTCGGTACATACGCAATTGCAGCAATCAGCGACCGACACGGCAACCACGTGCACTTCGACTATGACATCGATGGCAACCCTACGGAGATCACGCACAGCGGCGGATACCGAGTGCGTGTCGCCACTGCGGACGGTCGCGTCACCGGCTTGGCGGTCGCCGATGGTGAGTCTTTCGTCTTGGTCAAAGAGTTCGGTTATGCCGCAGGACAACTGGTGAGGGTCACCAATGCGGCGGGCGCAACCACCAGCTACGCCTACGACGACCATCGTATGGTGTCGTGGACCGACTCCAATGGCAATCATCTGGCCAACGGCTATGACGAGTCAGGTCAGGTAGTCCGCCAGCTCGGGCCATCGGGTGTGCTCAACGCCGAATTCGACTATCTGCCTGCCGAAGACGGGTCCGGAAGCGTCACCATCCATACCGATTCCCTCGGCGCTCGCACCACCTTTCGCTTCGACAGCACATTACGACTATGCGAGCTGGTGGATCCGCTTGGCTATCGCACCACCGTCGCCTACGGCGTAGATCGCCGGCCGGTTCGAGTCGTGGCGCCCGACGGTGCTACCACGCTTTATAGCTACACCGAGCACGGTGATATTGCCCGGATAACGCGTCCCGACGGACGGCACGTCGAAATGGAATACCACGCTGGCCACCGTCCCAGCCGGATCACCGACGCCGATGGCACAGTCCGAATTCGCGAATGGGACACCAACGGGAACCTCATCGCCGTTGTTGATCCGTCGGGAGCACGTACTGCCTACTCCTACCATCGGTGTGGAGCGATCGCGACGATCACCGAGCCGAATGGCGCGACCACCCAGATCACGGTCAACTCCGCTGGTCTGCCGATTCGGGCCATCGATCCTCTCGGGGCCGAAACCACAGTCGAACACGACGATTTCGGTCGCACCATCCGTGTAACCGATGCCATTGGCGAGCAAATCCACTACCGCTGGTCGTCCAATAGTCAACTCCTACAGCGCATCACCGCAGATGGCAAAGGTGACCGCTGGACCTATGACGGCGAAGGCAACGTCCTCACCCATACCAACCCGGCAGGCAGCACCACCCGATCCACCTATGGTGCGTTCGACCTCCTGGCCAGCCGCATCGACCCCAATGGTGCTGTCACGACTTACACCTGGGACACCGAGCGTCGCCTGTCCGCCGTCACCAACCCGAACGGCGAAACCTGGCACTACACATACGACTCCGCTGGCCGCCTTGCCTTGGAGACCGACTTCGCCGGCGCCACAACCTGCTACGAACGCGACTCGGCCGGGCGCACCATCTCGATAACCCCAGCCACGGGCGTTACCCGCTATCACGGCCATGACGTTCTCGGTCGCCTGACGACCATCACGACAGATGCGGGTGACTGGATCGAGTACACCCACGACACATCCGGCCGACTACTCAGGGCCACCAATGGCCACAGCGAAAATCTCTCCCATACACTCGAATTCACCTACACACTCACTGGGCAACTAGCGTCCCAGCAGCTCGACGACCAGCCCGCTATGAGGTTCGACCATGACGTCCTAGGCCGTCGTGTCCGCCGCACAACCCCATCTGGTGCCGAAACCCGTTGGTATTACGACTATTCAGGCCGGACCAGCGGTCTATCCGCAGATGGCCACGACATCAACTTCACCTACGACCCTACTGGTCGCCTCGCCCGATGGCAGTTGGGCGAAGTAGCCGTGGACAGCATTTACGACCACGTTGGTCGCGTAGTTCGTAAAGATGTTCTCGCCAACCCGGTGCGACTACTCAATCTGGGCTTCGACTCCGCCCCCCGCATTGCCCCGGAGCAGCTTCGTTCAGACGAATACACTTGGCGTTCAGACGGATATGTCACCCGTCATGCAACCCGGTACAGCAACACGGCGGCGATCCAGCGCGACTACGAGCTGGACTCGCTGGGCCGGGTGACTTCGCTCACCGGTACCGGTACCGACGCTGAACGATATACCTACGATGCGCTGGGCAACATCGTCGGCGACCAGAGTTCTGCCCTCGATTCGTCGGCCACTGCCGCAACTGTTGTTGCCGAGTTCGACGCGGCAAGAACGCCAGAAGCGCCCCGCCGCAACGAGTTCCGCGGAAACCTCCTGATCCGCGATGGGCGCACCCAGTACACCTACGATGCCTCGGGCCGCCTCATCCGCAAGGTCACGACTCGCATCTCCCGAAAGGCGGACGTCTGGCACTACCGGTACAACAGCCTCGACCAGCTCACAGATGTTTGGACACCTGGCCGTCAATGGTGGCACTACACCTACGATGCCTTCGGCCGTCGCATCAGCAGACAGCATCTCGCGACCGATGGAACCGTCCTCGAACAGGTCGACTACACCTGGGATGGCACCCATCTCACCGAACAGGTCACCAGCCAAACCACGACACGTTGGCACTATCAGCCGGGCACGTACACACCGCTGACCCAATCTGATCAAAGTGCGATCGACCGACAGTTCTATGCCATCGTCACCGACCTCGTCGGAAGTCCAGTCGAGCTGATCGACCCCACCACAGCCCAGTCGGTAGCACGGGCATCCACTCTCTTGTGGGGGCTGACCGTGTGGCGGGGCGAAGCCGCCACGCCCCTACGATTTCCTGGTCAGATCGAAGACCCTGAAACAGGTCTGCACTACAACTTCTTCCGCACCTACGACCCTGTCACCGGCCGATTTCTGACCCAGGATCCGCTGGGCCTTGCACCTGCTCCCAATCCGAACACCTACCCGCACAACCCTCTGACTTGGCTCGATCCACTTGGATTGACACCATGCAGTCCGGGTACGCAAGACGATGCGTTACTCGCGTTGAACCGTGCAGAAGAACTGCAGTCCACACGAAACGATTATTTTATGGCCGACCAAAAGGGCACCACAGCGGTTATAGGCGTGTTCGATACCGTAACCAGGCAATTTGTCGTACGCATCGGAATAAATGGCTCGGGATCCATGCCAGCGAATTGGGTTCTGAAGCCGGGAGAACAGTTTGTTCAAGCGCCCGGCCATGCCGAAGAGGGAATTATCAATTCCCTGGGGCCTAACGAGGTTGCCGTTTATGGTGCTGCCTCCAGAAATTTCTGTCTCGATATTTGCTTGCCGATGATCGATGGAAACGGCATAGAAATCGGCGGTGTCGGTATCCGCGGTCACTCGGCACAGAACTCGGCCTATACAATCTTCTGGACCAAGTAGGAGAGGAACAAGCGAATGGCTCGCAACGTCGAGGTTTATCGATCGCTGCAGTCTGCAGACGCGCAGGCGCTCAGCATCTTTGCGTTGGCGTGCGCGGAACGCGGAAGTGGGATCTTTCGCACAGTAGCTTCCAGCGCCGACCGCGAATGGTACTCACGTATCCTCGAACTGGCATGGAGAGCTGCTGTGGGCGAAGCGGCCGAGGACGAATTGGTCGAGGTAATCGACGAATTCGAAACGCGAGCAGGATCGTCCGAGGACGACGAAGGCGATGATCCTGACAGTCGGGAATTTTCGGCTTTGCAGTCCGCGATGCTGGCGGTGAACGCGATTGCGGTGTATCTCTCTCCGAGTCCAGCGCGCGCCGAATTGTCAGGACAAACTCTGGAAACGTTGCTGAGTAGCTTTGATTTCAAACTGGGCGGAAGCCGTGCAGTGATTGTCAGCGCTGGCGAATCGGGGCCACCTCCGGGGCCCCTTCAGCAAATGGAGCAGGATGCGCAGACCGCGATTATGCGGGAGATTGCCAACGGAGCTGAATTGTCGAGTGAGTTTCTCGACAGCCTTCGCACAACATGCCAGATTGCTCGCGATGATATCGCGGCCGCAACCTTAGCGGTGGCGGAGGTTTCCGGCTGGGACACGGTCGACACCGAAGACTGACCGTAGCAACGGGTCTCATCCCAAATCTCCTCACAAACACCCCCGACTTGAAGTCACATAGGTGACCACGTTCCGGGTTCGGCGGGATTTGCGCAGGTAGCGGCTATTGTTGGCTGTCGCTCACCTCAGCGAGCGGATTTTCGACTGCCTTGGGATATGCCCGGATGTGATCGGAGGCCGCTGTGAACGCGTCGCGCGACTGGAGCGACGAGATGGTCACGTCGGCGCAGTGGCTGTTGGTGACAGTCGCGATCACGGCGGTCGTATTCCTGGTGGTCGCGGTGTTGCTGCTGCGGATGACGCAGTGGGGCAGGCATTTTCGCGCGGTGACGGGTGCGTACTTCACCGGTCCCGAAGCGCTGCGCACTCTTCCGTTCATCGGGGTGCTGCTGTTGAGTGCGGTGTTGTCGGTGCGGGTGAAGGTGCTGTTGTCCTATCAGGGCAACGATATGTTCTCCTCGCTGCAGGACGCGGCGGCGGCGATCGGCGGCGGAGACGGCGGTGCGCTGGACGCCGCCGAACACGCGTTCTGGCATTCGCTGATGGTGTTCGCTGTCCTCGCGGTGATCGAGGTGATTCGTACTCAGCTGGATTTCTATCTCGGCCAGATCTTCGAGATCGGTTGGCGTGACTGGTTGACCGAGCGCATGAGTGGGGCGTGGATCGACCATCAGGCGTACTACCGGGGACGGTTTATCGACGCGCCCATCGATAACCCTGATCAGCGTATTCAGCAGGATGTCGGGGACATGATCTCCGGGGCGCGCTCACTCTCACTGGGAGCGGTCACCGCGGTGGTGTCAGTGGTGTCGTTCACCCGAATACTGTGGGACCTGTCCCAGCCGCTGAGCATCGCCGGACTCGAAATCCCCAGGGCCATGGTTTTTCTCGTCTTCGCGTACGTGATCGTCGCGACGACGATCGCCTTCCGCATCGGCCGCCCGTTGATCCAACTCGGGTTCGACTATCAAGCCGCGACAGCGAACTTCCGCTACGCGCTGGTCCGGCTGCGCGACAATGCCGAACGCGTCGCGTTCTATCGGGGAGAGGAGTCCGAAAGGCACTCCCTGCGCGCACTTTTCGCCGAGGTGCTGCGCGTCTATCGCCGTCTGGTGTACTTCACCACCCGCTTCATCGGCTGGAACCAGGCCGCCACCGAAACAGCCTCGGTACTGCCGTGGCTCCTACAGGCCTCCCAATTCTTCTCCGGCAAGCTGACTCTCGGCGATGTCCAGCAGACAGGTACGGCATTCGGGCAGATCCAGAGCTCACTATCGTTCTTCCGCAACAGCTACAGCAGCTTCGCGTCGTTCCGCGCGACACTGCTCCGGCTCGAGGGACTACTCGACGCGGATGCGCGATCGCGCGAGTTGCCCCGGATCGAAGCGCGAGCGCTGGAGCACTCGGTGGAACTGAGCGCGGTGCACGTCTACCGACCCGACGGCGAGATTCTGGTCCAGGATCTGAACCTGCTGCTGACCGCGGGCGACGCGGTGGTGGTGCGCGGACTCTCCGGCACCGGCAAGACCACCCTGTTGCGCGCACTGGCCGAAATGTGGCCTTACACAACCGGTATCGTCGGCAAACCGGAAACCCCCGGCACGCTGTTCATCTCCCAACTGCCCTATCTGCCGCTCGGTGATCTGCGCACGGCCATCACCTATCCCGCCCCACCGGACGGTGCCACGGACGCCGAGTTGCGCTCCGCACTGACCAAAGTGCAACTCGGCCATCTCACCGATCGCCTGGACGAAAGCGCCGACTGGGCAAACATTCTCTCGACCGGTGAACAACAGCGCCTGGCCTTCGCCCGCATCCTCCTGATCCGCCCGAGCGCGGCATTCCTGGACGAGGCGACCTCGGCGGTGGACGAGGGCCTGGAATTCGCCCTCTACGCGCTGATCCGCACCGAACTCCCCGACCTCATCCTGATCAGCACCGCCCACCGCCGCACCGTCGACCAACACCACACCGCCACCCTCGAACTCACCCGCGGCGGCGAATGGTCGTATCGGGCAACGTCCACGACATGATCCGCACCGGCCCCCGAGCCACACACCCGCTCGGAGGCCGCCGCAAATCACCGGTCCGGCACCAGCTTTCACCCCACCCACCCGTTCGGTTCAGCGGTGATGTCAGCTGCGGAGTTGCCGGAAGAACGCGCGAATGTCGTCGACGAACAGGTCGGTGACTTCGAAAGCCGGGAAGTGGCCGCCTTCGGCGTGGTCGCGGAAGAAGGCGACGCTGTCACCGGCACCCAGGACCTTGCGAACGAAAGCGTCGCTGTAGAACAGGGATTGGCCTTGCGGCACCGCCGAGGTATCGCCCCAACCCGGGTTGGCCGCGTGGGCGAGTTCCCAATAGAAGTCGGCTGCCGCGGGGCCGGTGCGGGTGAACCAGTAGAGACTGGCGGTGATCAGGACGTTGTCGCGGCTGATCGGGGTTGCGGGGTTGGCCCACTCGACGAATTTCTCCGCGATCCACGCCAATTGCAGGATCGGGGAGTCGGCCAGACCCGCCGACAGGGCGTTGGGTTCGGTCTGATGCAGGACCTTGTAGCCCTTCATCTGCGACCACGTGTATTGCGCGTGTTCGAGTTGTTTCTGTTCGTCGGGATCCAGACCGGATGGCACCGGCAAGTCCTCCCCGACCATGCCGACCTGCAACCGGTCACCGTGGGTGTGCGCACCGATCACCCGGTCCGGTAGCAGCGTTGCCACCCGGCCGGTCACCCCGGCACCGAGGTCGCCGCCCTCGACGCCGAATCGGTCGTAACCGAGCCGGGTCATCAGCTCGCCGAACGCGAGCGCGGTCCGTTCCATGTTCCAGCCGCGCGCTGAGAGCGGACTGGAGAAGGCGAACCCGGGCAGTGACGGTATGACGAGGTGGAACGCGTCGGCCGGGTCGCCGCCGTGAGCGCGCGGATCGGTCAACGGCCCGCTGGCGGCGAGGAATTCGACGAACGAGGTCGGATAGCTGTGGTTGAGCAGTAGCGGCGTCGCGTTCGGCTCGGGCGAGCGCAGATGCAGGAAGTGGATCCGCTGCCCGTCGATCTCGGTGAGAAAGTGCGGGTAGCGATTCAACTCGGATTCGTGCGCGCGCCAATCGAATCCGTCGGCCCAGTAGGCGGCCAACTCGCCCAGATAGTCCGGGGCGATGCCGTGGTCCCAGTCCGCGCCGGTGCCGGGCACGGGGTGTGGGGAGCGGGTGCGGGCCAGTCGGTCACGCAGATCATCGAGCTCAACCTGCGGAATATCGATCCGGAAGGGAATGATGTCAGCGTTCATGTGGATCAATCTAGAATTCGCGCAGGTCCGAATCTGTCCTAGTTCGCCGCACCGCGATCGTGTCGCCCACCACACCACCCGAGCCGAGGAACTCACCGATGGTGACGCAGGATGGTCACTCGGTGCTCAGTGCCGCGGCCGCTTCCTTCTGTAGATCGGCGTAGGACTCCTTACCGGTGTAGATGGTCACCTCGGCGATGGTGCCGCCGGTGAAGGTGCCCGGGTGCTGATACTGCTGGGAGACGTTGTCGCCGCTATCGCGTCCGACGCACAGGCCGTCACCGGCGAGGGTGAACTTGCCGACCTGCGCGCGCATCGGCCCGTTGCCGACGGGCTGGCCGTCGATGTATAGCGTGGTGCTACCGGTGGATTCGCCGTTGGCGCCTTTGCCTTGCAGGTTGAATTCCATGCCGACGACGTGTTTGCCCGGTGTCAGCGGTTGCGAGGAGACGAAATCCTGCTCCGGGGCGATGCCGAGGAAGTTGTAGACGTAGTGCAGCGCACCATCTTTGACGAACAGGGTGTGGCCGCCGAATCGTGAACCGTGGGCGAAGATCACCCCTTGCGCGTCGGGGCCGAGGTCGACGTCGGCGAGGATCTTGTAGGACTTGCCGCGGATGTTGACCGCGACACCTTCGGGCACGGCGGCGGTATCGGGGTAGTAGACGTATTTATCGCGCGGCGGCTCGGATTGCGGTCGCTCGATGCCGAGTAGTTCGACCGCGGTGCGGTCGTCCAGCGGCAGCACATAGTTATCGGCCGCCTCCGAGTTCCACAGCGCGATAAGCTCTTTGAGCTTGTCGGGATTGTCCTTGGCGAGATTCTTGGACTCGGAGCGGTCCTCGTCGACGTGGTAGAGCTCCCAGTTGTCATCGTTGAAATGACCCTTGTCCGAGAGCGCGGCGTGCACCGAGGAGGCTTTCCAGCCGTCCTGCCAGATGCCGCGGGTGCCGAGCATGGCGTAGTACTGGCGTTCCTTCTTGGTCGTCGCGTTCGGGTCGTCGAAGGTGTAGCGCATCGAAACACCGTTGAGCGGATACTGTTTGACGCCGCGGTACTCCTCGGGCATCGGCACGCCGGTGACGTCGTAGATGGTGGCCACGATATCGGTGCAGTGGTGATACTGGTGGCGCAGTTCGCCCTTGGCTTTGATGCCCTTGGGCCAGGAGATGATCAGCGGATCGCAAGTGCCGCCGGAGAATTGGGCGTAGCGCTTGAACATCTGGAACGGTGTGGAGAAGGCGGCGGCCCAGCCGGTCGGATAGTGATTGTAGGTCGCCGGTGTGCCCAGCACATCGATGTACTGCAGGTTCTCGTCGAGCGAATCGGGATAGCCGTTGAAGAATTTGTTCTCGTTGACCGATCCGTTCGGGGAGCCCTCACCGGAGGCGCCGTTGTCGGCGGCGTAGATGACGACGGTGTTGTCACGTTGCCCGGTTTGCTCGAGGAAGTCGATGATCCGCCCGACCTGGGCGTCGGTGTATTCGGAGAATCCGGCGAAAACCTCGGCCATGCGCGAGAACAATCGCTTCTGGTCGGGGCTGAGCGTATTCCAGGGCAGGACCTGATCGTCTTCTACCGCAACGTCTTTGGGTAGCGGGTTGAGCGGGGTGAGCTCGGTGCCCTTGGGCATGACGCCCTTGTCGATCATTCGCTGCAGAACCCAGGTGCGGTACGCCTCGTAGCCGTCGTCGAACTGACCCTTGTACTTCTCGGCGTACTCGGCGGGACTGTGATGCGGTGCGTGGTTGGCACCGGGGCAGAACCACATGTACCAGGGCTTGGACGGATTCGACGACCGTTGATCGCGGATCATCTTGATGGCGTTGTCCGCCAAGTCCTTCGACAGGTGGTAGCCCTGTTCGGGGGTCTGCGGCGGTTCGATGAACCGGTTGTCCTCCACCAGATCCGGATACCAGTTGTTGGTTTCGCCGCCGAGGAACCCGTAGAAGCGGTCGAAGCCTTTCGCCAGCGGCCATTCCGATTTCGCGCCGCCGGAGGAGACATCCTCCTCGGGCACATTGTGATTCTTGCCCACCCAGAACGTGGAGTAGCCGTTGTCCTGCAGGACCTGCCCTACCGTTGCGCACTGGGCGGGCAGGCGGCCGGCCGAACCGGGAAAACCGTTGGTGGCCTCGGTGATCGCGGCGAACCGGTTCACGTGATGGTTGCGCCCGGTGAGCATGGTGGAGCGGGTGGGCGAACACAGCGCGGTGGTGTGCCACTGGGTGTAGGTCAGGCCGTTGTCGGCCAGTTTCTGCAGGGTGGGCATATTGATTCGGCCGCCGTAGGGCGACCAGGAGGCCAATCCGGTGTCGTCGAAGAGTACGACCAGTACATTGGGCGCGCCCTCGGGTGCCTTCTTGACCTCGAACGGAGTCCAGTCCGGCTTCGAGTCTCGGACGTCCAGTTCGATATCGCCGTTGAAGCCGTCGTTGATGCCGGTGCCGTATCCGGGCGGACCGTCCTTCTTGTCACTGCCGCATGCCGCGGCCAGGGGGAGCGCGGCCATTCCGGCGCCCGCCGCGGCCAGACCGCTCAGAATCGAGCGCCGCGACAACCTCCCCTTCGATGTCGGCTGACTGGAATCGGATCCCGCGGGCGAAGTCTGCTCGTCATCCATCGGCTCCATAGGGTGCAGACTAAGCAGTTCGTTTTGGATTCGATCTTGAAATGGAGTGCACCGCGACTCAACCGTTTCCGAACCGTAGCAAATGATCAGAGAGCAAATTCTCTGCCTTTCGAGCTAGGCAAAGTAACAAAACAGCCACATGAAGCAACTTTATGGCTAATGCACTTTGGTGCCGATAGGGTGCCAGAGGTACCCGTTTCCGCGAAACAGCCCACGATTCGCTCGTCAGCGAATCGAGGACCTGCGATGTCGGTATCCCATCGCTCGACGCGAGGAGCACCATGAAGGCTTTCGTACGCATCGCCGTCGTCTCCGCTTCCGCACTGATTCCCCTGACGGCCGGGATGGCTACCGTGCACTCCGAGCCCGGTGACGCGCCACGAACGTGCGCGGTCCCGGCCGATATGAGTGGCAAGTTCATGATCATGTACGGCAGTACCCCGGCCATGCCCGGCACCCCGCCGGGCCATTCGATGACCATGGTGCGCTTCACTTCCGCAGATCAGTTGCAGTACCGGATCGCCAGCAGCACCACCTGGCAGGACACCAGTTACACCATGCGCAGTCCCGAGCCCGGCGTGGCGATCATCGACGGGACGCAGCCCGCCGAGGCCGGACCCATCAGCTACTCGGTCACCCTGCGTTGCCGCAGCGACGACGCCGGCGACTACAGCCTGTCGGCTCCGGGCGCACCCACGCCCGACTCGGACAGCGTCGCGTTCTATCGCTTCACCAATGGCCCGCAGTAGCCCTGCGTCAGGCACTCACCGATCACGAAACCTCCAGTGCCGCACCGTGATGGGCGCTGGCCACGGTGTTCGATTCGAAGGAGTTTCGAAATGTTCGCAGTCATCGCCCGCTCGGCAATTGTCGCCGCGATAGCCGTCCCGCTCGTCGCGCTCACCGCACCGACCGCGTTCGCCGACGAACCGGCCACGCCGACTCCGGACCAGACCTCCACCTCGACTGTGATCGACCCGCTGCGCAGGAATGCGGACGCGCCATACATCTGGATTTCCTTCTGCGTCCACATCCCGACACCGGGATCAGCCACCCTGGACTGGTGCTGGACGATCTGAGCCGCGCCGGCCGGTCGAGGCCCAGCCGATGAGCCTCACCCGTTACGGGTGAAGTGGGTGGAATGCGCTGGTCATAGGTTTGCGCTCGTTGCTGTCGACGATCACTGCGCGAGAGGCGGTCAGTAGATGAGCTACCCGAACCCGGCCCCGACGGACGCGACCGATGTTCCGGGGGTTCCTGCCGGAACGGTATTCACCCCCGAATTCGCGCGCCTGATCGCCGCCGATATCTACGTGTGGGGATGGCCGATCGTCAATGCCTTCCATCGGCGTGCGTCCTTCGCCGCGGCACCCGAGCCCGGGCTCATCGGCGGGGTGCTGCCGGCGGCGCCGACCGGATACGTATCGATGCTGAGCAGATACATCGACCCGTCTCAACGCTGGGTCGCGCACCCGAACCAGGATGTGGTGTACGGCTTCGGGTACGGCGCGGTCGATCAGGACCCGGTGGTGCTGCAGGTGCCGGATTTCGGTGAGCGGTTCTGGGTGTACTCGCTCTACGACGCCCGCAGCGACGAATTCTCCACGCTGGGACAGCAATACGGGACCGCGCCCGGTCGCTACCTGGTCATCGGCCCGAACTGGGATGGCCGTGTACCCGAGGGCATCACCGCGGTCCTGCGGTGCCCGACCGAACTCGTCGCCATGGGACCGCGGGTGTTCCTCGATGACACCGATGCCGACCGCGACGCCATCCAGGCCACCCTCGATCGGATCGTGATCTACCCGCTGTCGACCTACACCGGTGACGATCGGACCGTCGACTGGCGCAATACCCCGCACTTTCCCGCCGCCGCGTCCTCCCACGGTGAGACCAGGTGGGTCGATCCGGAGACATTCTTCGACGAACTGGGCGACATTCTGGACCGCGTGCCGCCACTGCCCGGCGAGGAGTCCCGCTACGCGATGATGCGCGCACTGCTGGCCGCTGCCGCCACTGACACGGAACTGGCCGCGGCGCTTAAAGACGCGGCGATCGACACCGAATCCCGCATCGTCGCACCGCTTTTCGACTTCCGCACCAATGGTCAACGCCTGCCGGGCAATTGGAATACCCCACCGCAGTGTGCCCGTTGGGGATTCGACTACCTGACCCGCACCGCCACCGCCAAATCCAACATGTACGTCAACCAGCCCGAGGAAACCCGCTACTTCTTCGGCGAAGAAGACAGCGCGAATCAGCGGCTACACGGCGACAACAACTACACCCTCACCTTCGCGCCCGGACAACAACCACCGGTCGACGGCTTCTGGTCCCTCACCCTCTACAACCCCGAACACTTCTTCGCACCCAACGACCTGGCCCGCTACTCACTGGGCACCAAGAACAAGACCATGCGCACCGACCCCGACGGCACCCTGACGCTGTACATCCAACACGATTCCCCCGGACCCGACCTCGAATCGAACTGGCTCCCCGCACCCCGCACCGAATTCGAGCTCACCATCCGCACCTACTGGCCCAAACCCGAAGTGAACAAAGGTGATTGGACCCCACCACCGGTCCACCGAACCAACTGACCCTGGGCCGCCAAACCACTGCGATCGACACCTGTGAACAACCCACCCTGAACCCGTGCGGTGACGTTTTCTGCCCACAGCAGCACGGCTGGGAACGTGCGGTCCATCCTCGGTAGTGTCCGCTACATGGAGATCGTTTCTATCTTGCCGCAGCTCACAGCATTCCGGTTTTCCCAGGTGAACGACCTCAATGTCTACGTGTGGAACGACAACGGCGCACTGACTTTGATCGACACCGGCCTGCCCGGATCGGCGAGCGACATCGAAAAAGGGCTTCGTTCTTTGGGATTCACTCCCGAGCAGGTCCGACGGGCGATCCTCACCCACGCCCACGACGATCACATCGGCTCCGCGGCCGATATCGCCGAATGGGGAGCCGAAATCTGGGTGCACCACGCCGACGCCGACATCGTGCGCGGCGAACGCCCCCAGCCCGCTCCGGTCCTGCGCGACTGGGAACTTCCGATCGCCGAGGCCCTCGAACCGGGCCCACAACCCCGCCCGGCCCCCGTACACCGCGAACTGCACGCAGGCGACGTACTCGATTTCGGCGGCGGCGCAGAGGTTCTCACCGTTCCCGGCCATACCGAGGGCAGCCTCGCCCTACACCTGCCCACCCACCGCACCCTCTTCACCGGCGACACAGTCGCCAATGTCCGCGGCATCAGCATGCCGGGCGTGTTCAACCTCGACAGCGCCGCCGTCGAAGCCGCCGCCCACCGGTTGGCCGAACTCGACGTCGACGTCGTCTGCGTGGGCCACGGCACCGAGCTCACCGGTGCGGCCCTGCGCACGTGGCAAGGCCGCTGACACACCTCGCTCTACGCCGTAGAGCCACGAGTCAGCCAATTGGCTCGCCGCGGGCGGTGATCGCCTTCCGAATCAGCGCGCGACCGGACTCGCCGTAGTGAGCCTGCTCTGACAGGAGTGCGAACAACTTTCCGTATAAGGCAATTTCGCGGGGCTGGTTGATGGTCAACTCAGCACTTACTGTCTCCACTCGTACGAGTCGATTGTCATACATGACGAAGCTGTTGATAGACGGTCCTTCGAGGGCGGCGCGCTCCGGCACGATCCCAACCACCAGGCGCGGCAACGACATCACGGCAAGCAGGTGTTCCAGTTGTCCGACCATGACCGAATCACTTCCGACCGTGGTTCGGAGGGTCTGCTCTGCTATCACGAACGAGAATTTGCGCTTGCCCTGATGGAGTATTTGCTGGCGTTCGATACGGGCCGCCACGCCTTCGTCGAGATCGTTAGGGATTCCGTAGAACCGGATCATCCGCGCGAGCACGACCTCGGCGTAAGCGGGCGTCTGCAGCAGTCCAGGGATAACCACCGGTTGATAGGAACGCAATTGGGAGGCAACGCGTTCGCTCCGGCTCAACGCCTTCTGCTTGCGCCGGGTACCGAGGCCGAGAGCCCGGCGCCACTCCATATACGCGGACTCAATGTTCCTGAGCGATGCGATCAGGTCGGGCAATTGGTCACTACGATTGGTGTAGTCACACCAGGATCGAAGATCCTCCTCCGTGGGTGTCTGTTTGCCGTACTCGAGCTTGCTGATTTTCGACTCCGGCCAGTTCGCGAGTTTGGCGAGTGCCCGACCGGTCAGACCGGCATCACGACGAAGCTCCCGGAGCCGTAGGCCGAGAGCTTGCCGCTGTTCATGTACTGCGCTGGTCACCGAGTGTGGTGACCTACATAGTCGGCATAGGGCACAGCCGACGCCCACACATAGTCTCGAACCTGCTGACAGTAGGCGACAATCCGCTGGTCCGCCGTGACGACCGAGCCAGCGATCTGCCCCGATGGGTTGAACACGGTGAAGGTGACCGTTTGATCGTCGAGTAGCCACCAATCGAATGTTGTGAGTCGATTCGCGTCAACCAGATGCCGTGGCACGTATCCGATCCGTTCGCCAGCCTCGGCGTTGAGGCGCGCCAGTTCCAACTCCCACCGAATGTAGTCGGTATGCGGAACCGTCACGACGCGGACGCGGCGCATCACCACCCCACGCGCGGTGAGGGCCCGGACGGTACTCAGCCAGCCCTCGAACCACTCGTAATCATCCTCGGGGCCGCCTTCGAGCCACCTTCGGAAGACGTCGTTCTCCTCCGGAGAGTCGTAGCTGTCCTGCAATTCGAGATGGAACGCCTCCCGCTCGCTGGCACCGATCAGCCGCGTATGAGCACGACTATCAAGAAGCTGCACCGTAGAACGTCCTTTCCCGCTTCGGCACCTTCACGACCGCCTCGTTCGGTTCAATATCCATCTGCGCCAGCACCTCTGGGTCGGTAATTGGCTCACCACTGACCAAGAAAGTACCCCGCCCGGTGTCGGTGAGCGGCGCACCGAGAAACGTATCGTGATCGGCGAAACCCAATAGCAGGTGCGGGATTTCGACTGTTCCGGCCTTGTCTGTACGCCACCCCTGCGTGACGAAATGATCCTCGGATTCGTACAGCGACGGACACGTGTCGCCAGGTGTGCCGCCCCTGCCTAAAAACCTCAACTTCTCGCTCATGGTCGTTCCTCCCGATTGGAGGCGTGGCGGGTCTTGTCACGCCTCAACAATCGTCTCGCTCGGTGTCGCATTCTGGAGCCGAACCGGGTTCAACAAGAAAACTCGAGAAAACTTCTGGAGTCCGTGTCTGACACCGACATAGCGTCGAACCAGGCGTTCGGGGCCGGTGCAGTCGACCCGTCCCCGGATTGCCTCACCAGCGACCTGAGGAGGCAGCCGTGACCGAAGAACCGGAGGTCGCACCTTGCACCAGGATGTACGAATTTCCGGGCGGCTTGTTCGAACTCCGAAGTGCTGGAGACGAATCCGACAACCACTCCGGGTTCTATCTGGAGCTTCTCGTCCGCGGTGCCCTCATCGGACTACATGAAAGCGAGGCTCGGATGACCTATAGGCCGACCGCCGTCGGCTACCTCCGTACCGACGTGTCTGGCATGGCAAGACTATGGGACCAGACCCAAATCCGCAGGCTTGCTACACGTCTCGGGTACGACTTCGCCGACCTCGTCATTTTCGATCCCCAATTCGATCGGCCACCGTTGGCTCGGCTGAAAGCCCAGGCCACCCGTCTGGATGCTGAAGCCGTCATAGTCCCTAGCTCCAAGCACTTCCCGGGCGGAGAGGTGCCAGACACACTCGTCCGGCAACTCGACGTGATCACAGTGGACCCGGAGGAAACCTACGCCCGACGCGCGATGCCATCGCTTCGAGACGTGCCCGCCGCCGAGGCGAACGGTTCCTAGACCATTCCGATGGCTCGGGAGCTAGAAGGGGGTGGTCTATAGGCCGACTTCAGGACAACCCGACGTGCGTTGTCTCGCGGCGACGTTCTCACGATGAACCCTCGGCCAACCGCAACCGCGCCGAGGGTTTCTCGGTTGCCTTACAACAGTTTTGGTTGCTTGACGCTGTCGTTCTTGGCATCGCGCCCGTCACGAGTATCCGTTCGATCCCTGGGGCTGTGCACGGGCCTACATTCCGGATGGTTCGTCTGCCCGGACGAAGCTGAGAGCGAACACGGCCGAATGAGCAGAACCAATCGCTGCGTAGTATCGCATCACACTCAGGTCGCGCCGCCGAGAAAATCAATGGCGGGCCCCGATGAGCCGCTGTTACCGTTGCCGCCGCGCCACTCGGGCGTGAACGGATCGACTGTGGAAGAGGGTGTTTTGATGACCCGGAATGCGCCGAGAGCGCCTCAGGGTGTGGTTCCCGCACGAAACATCGCTGCCCGCACCACATCTGGTCGATAGTCGCAAGCGTCATCGAGGCGCTCTCGGCCTGCTCCCGCTGCCAGCATTCACGCTCTAGGCATTGGAGTGAACCGAGTTGTCCGACAACACCTTTACCAACCATGAGCCCAGTCCAGCATTGCGGACCGGGACGTTTTCCTGCATGCGTTGCAGTCTCACCGTGGCTCTACTCGGGCCCGATGGCCAGCGGCGTAATCATTGCCCCAGCTGTTTGCATTCGCGGCATACCGTCGACCAGGCCGAGGGTGGTGTGTCCGAGTGTCAGGCGCGGATGGCTCCGCTGTCGATAGCGGTGTCGCGCAGTGGCGAATGGGGCATCGTGCATCGCTGCACACGGTGCCACGAGCTGGCGCTGCACGCGGTGTGCGGGGATGACAATCAGCTGATCCTCATGCGGCTGGCGGTACGTCCGCTGGCCGAACCACCGTTCCCGCTCGAAGTGTTCGGCGATCTGTAGGAGCCGGACATGCCACGAAAGAACAATGCGGTGACCGGCCGCCGCCAGCGCGGGAAGTCCGTATTGCACGGGCCCGGTGGGGAATCGGGTGAGTCGTTCCGGTGTGTGGGGTGTCGGCTCGACGTGCCGATCAGCGCACCGGGGACCGGGCATCGCAATCATTGCCCACATTGCCTGACCAGTCGTCATGTGGACCGAATACCCGGCGATCGGGCCGCGTCCTGTCGCGCCCGCATGCGGGCGGTCAGCATGACCGTCCGAGACAACGGCGAATGGTCACTGGTGCATCAGTGCCTGGCGTGCGGGACATTGAAGATGAATCGCATCGCCGGAGACGACAACGCCCTCGCGCTCATGCGAATCGCTGTGCGCCCCTTGACAGACCCGTGGATCGGGCGCAGAGCGCTGCGGTCATTGTGAGATCCGGGGCACCGAACTCTCATCGGTTCGGCGCCCCGGCATCGCCTCGATTCGGAGGTGCGCCGATACGGCAGGGACGTAATTGGCAATCGCAAACAACCGCCCGGACCGGCTCCAGCCGATGACACCGCACCGGGAGAATCTGCCGGAGCCACAACGGTCCAAAATCTAGAAGAACGCCCGCCCCGAAATATTCGACAACCCCGATCCTGCGCAGTTCCCGTCCGGGAAGGCCGAACCGGGGCACGTTCCCGACACCACATGGACAGGCCCGCCACCTACCAACCCAGTGCCAACCCCCGAATAATGTCCACACCACCTCCCTCGTCATTCGGAGGGTAGCGATGAGGGCCCGAGACAACCGGCACACCTGACGCGAAGGAGCAGCATTCGTGCGGTCCACACGATGGTCGTTGGTCGTGCTCATGGCTCTGGTCGCCTGCGCATGGTCGAACAAGACCTCCAAGCAGCCCAGCGACTGGGTTCCGCGGGTGATCTCATCGCTGAAGACACAGCAGAAAGCTTGGTACGACGAGAATCTCGCGGTCGGCCGGAAATCGGACTGGATGCTGACCGAACCCAACCCGGGCGCCTCGCCGGAGGATATTCGCGCCACGGAGGCCCGTCTCGGCGTTCGATTCGATGAGAAGTACAAACAGTGGCTCGCCCATGTCGACGGCTGGACGGCATTCTCCGGCGGCGGTGACCTCTACCAGCTGGCGAACATGTCGATGGATTCGCCCGAGCACAAGGTCATGATCGATACCTTCCGCGAATACTCGATCCAACCTCGCGACCTCGAGATGGACTCCTTCGACAACCTGATCATCGTCGGCGGCACCGCCGACGGCATCCAGTACGTCACTACCGGTTGTCCCGAACCGCAGTGTGCCTCCGCGCCGGTCTGGGAAATCCAGAACATCGAATACACGCGCTTCGACAGTGTCGAAGACTTCTTGAACAGAAAGGTCGCCTTAGCCAAAGCTGTGGTCGAACAGCTGAAGAACCAGAGCAAATGATGTCGAACGCTCCAAGCTGTACGCGGTGCCATGACACGCCGATGATCCGCCACTGCGGCGCAGCTGGCCTACCTACCTGGACGTCAACCAGCCGTCCCGCTTCACTCCGCAGGCTTGGCACCCGTGCCCATCCACGATCGCGGCTCAGACGTTTTCGGACGCTCGCAACTGCGCGAACCACGTCATGATCGACCGCTTGTAGCCGTCCGGCATGTTCAGGCCCGCGATCTTATCCTCACGGAACAACCCGACCTCTTTGTGTTCATGAGAGAGCACGGGTTCCGCGTCTGTGTCCGGGTAACACCCATAGGTCACGATGAACACTGTCCGTTCCACTTCGTTGATGTAGTACATCCATGAGTCCAGAATCGGCCCCGTCGTCACCGGCCACTGCGTCTCTTCGGTGATCTCACGGGCCACACACTCTTCGGGGGTTTCGTCCGGCTCGATTCGCCCGCCCGGCAACTCCCACTCTTCGCGCTCGTTCTTCAACAGCAGTACGTGACCGTCGCGGACGACGACGCCCTTTACCGAGATCGAGTACATGTGTGGCACGTAGTCGGCAGTCATGCCCGCGACGCTAACACCGTCATACCCGACCCGACCCGGCTCGCGTTGACGCTGACAATGTGTCAGTGGACGCCCGGCAACCACCAGCGGACGGCTATCGGCATGACTTTCGTTGATTTGCAGCAGGATTGGGCGTCCGGGTGGCAGCGCGATGGTCCGCCGATGGGTTCGCCCGGTTCGACAAGATCCGAACACGTGCCCAGTTGGTCACCCGCGGCCCATCGTTGGGCCGTATCGCCCCTCACCGGGACAGCGACACCGACGGGGTGACCACCCTCGAGTATCGGGGTGGATTCGGCAACCGCATCGGGTTCGAAGGATTCGGGCGCTCATGTGCGAGACGGCAGATCGAACGGCGTCAGTCAAAATAGGCATGAATCCGAAAACCGTTGCCCTGCAACCGCGAAAGCGCTCACCGATCACGGCATTGGGATCGATGTGAGCGTCGGGTTTTCGGTCTATTCGTGTCGTGCGCAGGCGAGTTCGGCCAATTGGCCGAGGGTGTTCTCGAGCTGCTCGTAGCCGTGCTGTTCCAGGGCCTTGGTCACCTGATTGGTAATCAACGGTCCGGAGAAGGTGAAGCCCGCGGTGATGTTGCTGCCTGAGTCCGTGCTCTGCAACCAGTAGGTCAGATCGTACTGAATGCCCGTTCTTCCCTTGCCACGCAAGGCAATTCGATTGGGCTTGTCGAGTCGGGTGACGGTCCACTCGACTTCCTCGAGCATGCCGTGCAGCAGTACCTCGGCGACCACGACGGACCCTTCGACCAGCCGCTCGGGTGGCGTGCCGATGAAATCGTGATGCATACCGAACCAGTGGTCCCAGGTGGTCGGCGCGACAATGGTGTTGAAAAGGGACTCGAGCGTCCCTGGAACGTCCCTGCTGAGAAGTAGCGCTCCCATGGCGGCTCCTTGAAATTTGTTGGCGGCGAGTCAAAACGGGTGCGCAACGCGGATTGCCGACTACCTCCGATGAACTTCCCCCCGAAGCCGGTGCCGACGATCTTGACACACCGGAAACCAGAGCACAACATAGGCATTCAGCCTGGTTAACACCGAACTTGCAAATGAAATCGCATTCGCGGCAAACCAAATGACCTGTGGGTCAACGACATCACCCGCATCCCTCACAAAGGGGAAGTTCTACCGCTGCGCGCTGATGACTCCCCGTTCCAGAACCCTGATCGTCTCGAGTGCGTCGTGCGGATCAACCGGGACTGGCGTGCCGTCGATCAAGGCATCGGCCATCGCTCGGTAGAACGCGGGGTAATCACCGGGCTCAGTGGGGATTGGACCAGTATCGCCCTCGGTTCCCAACTGACCCCACGAGTCGGGTTCAACTGTGCCCCATAGGCTTCCATCGCCCGGGCGACGACCGGCGCGCAGATCCGCTTCCTGAGGATCGAGACCGTGTATGACGAAGGCACTTTCGGATCCCAGAACACGGAACCGCGGGCCTATTTGTGCCGATACCGCGCTCATCCACAAATGAGACCGGACGCCCGACTCATGGGTGAGAGCAAGGAACGCGTCATCGTCAGCGTTAACTCCGGCACGGCGGCGGTCGCGTTCGCAATAGACATCGGTGACCGGACCGAACAGCACCAGCGCCTGATCGACAAGATGGCTGCCGAGGTCATACAGATATCCCGCCCCATCGGCTGCCCCGCCGAGCTCACGCCAGCCGCCCTTGCCTTCCGGCCGCCACCGTTCCATCCGCGACTCGAACCGCTGCACCTCTCCCAACTGACCCTTAGCGATCAGGTTTCGGACAGTGAGGAAATCGCCGTCCCATCGGCGGTTCTGGAACACCGACAAAACCACTCCACGCCGGTCGGCGGCGGCGATCACCTGCTCGGCCTCGGCCGAGGTGACTGCGAACGGCTTATCCACCACAACCGGAATCCCGGCCTCGATCGCCTGCAGGGCGAGCGAGGCGTGACTGCGATTTGGTGTGGCGATCACGACCAGATCGATTCCGGATGGATCAGCGAACAGCTCCTCGACTGTTGAGATGACCCGTACCCCGGGATGTTCCCGCCGCGCCTGCTCGGCGCGTTCGGCCGACGAGGTGACCACCACGTCCAAGCGCATGCGTGGTTCGGCGGCGATCAGTGGTGCGTGAAACACCGATCCGGCAAGCCCGAAGCCCACCAGCGCCACTCGAATTTCCGGCATCGCGCCTCTCCCTTGTGTCGATGACCCGCTTTCCGCGCAGCCGCGGTCCGGACGCGCCGGAGCCATGCATCACCTTTGCAACGTGGACTGGATTTCGTTAGCCAAAGTGTAGTTCCCGGCGGCGATGAATCTCTGACGCGTGTTCATGGCCTTGTTGATATCGGACATCGAGTTCAAGCCGTAGTCCAGTGGGAGATCTCTGCCGTTGAGATCAGTAACAACCCCTCCTGCGGCATGCAGGATGTAATGCCCTGGCGACAGGTCCCAGATCGCGAACCCTTTGGCGAACTCGATCATGGCATCGGAGAATCCAGCCGCGACGTGGCACAGGCCGATCGATCCGAAGTCGACACCGATGCGCCCGTTCGATTTTCCGTTCTCGTTCGGCGAACTCAAGGCTCTCAGAAACTCTCCTTGTTGAGCCAATGGTTCGAACCGTTGAGCAGGTCGCATGAGGTAATTGGTGACCAACGCGTCCGACAGCGCAGCCTGCGATGGTCGGTCGAGAGCGTGTCGCGCACCGTCGGCGGTCATCATGAGCGCGCGGTCGTTTCCGGCGTCATCCGTCGCGGCGAGGTAGATCTGGATGTGGTGAAAAATGTCCCCGACCACTGCGGCAACGGGCCGAGCAAGAGCGCGCGAGTAGATCAGAACGTGGGTGTAGCCGTACAGGCCACGTACGGCGAGCTCGCTGGTGTCCAGCGGGTCGACCAGCACACACAGGTCGGGATCCGAATCCCGGCCGATGATCTCGGGGTCGGCTTCCTCGGAGGCGTAAACAAATGACGGAATCTTCTGTGCCAGTAGCTCTTTGTACCTTTGATGCATCCACAGGTCGTAGCTGGAGAGGAAGTTGTCGCTGTGGCGTAAGTTCTCGGTCTCTGCCCGACGACCGGTCAAGGCAGCGTCTATCAGCCGCGGACGAATTTCAGTGATCATCTGGCGCACCAAGTCGGCAATATGGTGTGCGAGTTCGGTGTTCGTTGCCGGAGTGATCATTCCGGGCCACCTTTCAACTGTGTCATCGCAGCTCCATAGGCGGTTCGATTCCCGGCGGATTCATAGTGGCGGCGATGAAGATGGCCTCGAAACCGGCGGCGCGCATGATTTTCGCGCCCGTCAGATCGTCGAAGTCTTTCACCGTCAGACCGCGACTCTTGGTCATTGCGCCGAATACCGCAAAGTACAGCTCGGCTTTGGGGTATCTGACACGGAGCTGTCGGGCGAGGTAGCCGACAACGTCAGCATGTTTGACCTCGAAATCGCAGATGACGATCGTCGGGGTGTCTGGAGCATCCGGAAAGAAGGAAGCACCATCCAAGGTGATGCCGTCACGAATCTTGTTGCAACGCAGGTAACCGATCTTGCAGCGCGAGAACCGCGAGGAAGCCATGAAGGTCGCCATGACAAGGCCGGCCTCATTGACGCCGAAGCACACATCCACGTCAAGTCGTCGCCCGACATTCTTGATCTGGACTGAAAGTTGTTCCAGGCCATACCCGAACGACTCCCAGGTCAGGTCCAACAGGTGACCGGGACGTGGATTGGGCAGGGTCAAAACACAGATATCGGGGTTGCCATGTTCGACGGTGGGGACCGACAGCACGAACTCCTCCCCGACCTGATCGGGCAGCGAGCCCGGCGTGGCCACAAGCGGTTCGTTGGACGATTCGGCTGTTCTTGACCGCCAGTCCGGAGACTCCGGCTGGGAGCTGAGGGTGAACTGTTTGAGAGAAAGCTGGTCCTCGATCGGAAGGCGTTCGTAGGCTTCCGCGATCAACTGGGTTGGCGAAATCTCTTCCTCGGCCACACCGAAGGGGCCGCGTCCGTACGCCGCGCACAGGATCAAGATGCTCGACAACGACGGCGGCGAACCGCGGCCACGGCCTCGAGCCCACGTCTCCCAGGCATTGATCGAGGTGCCGCCGAGGCTGGTCTGGTTACCGGTGACATCGTTGTACCGCTCAGCGGCCTGATCTTGGGAAAGACCCGCGGCGTATCGGTATGCCTGCAGACTCGGCACATCCGGATACCGCGCCATCAACTCCGTCGCCGCTCGCGTCACCGACCCCAGGGTCGTCCAGAGCTTCTTTCCCACGGCGGCCATCTCCCGACCACGTGCCTGCGGAGTCGTCGGCTGGATCACCGGCGCGCCCGGATTCGACTGCCCCGATGGAATTTCCATCGCACCCAGTTCTCTACAGCTGGAACCTGCACAGCCTCAGGTTACCCATTGCGATGGGCAAGACCAGCGTTTACAGGAACTCAGCAGGCCAGTGTTGCCCAAGAATCAGGTGACCCCCGAACCGACGCGCAGGTGTCACGAACCGACACGAATGCGACTGTAGGGAACACCGAAACCACTCACACGAAAACGTATGCACGCCAAGACATCCCATTCGGAGGTGGAATGTGAATGACATAGGACGACGCCTATTTCCCCGCCGAGCACGCTCGGAGGACGAACATGTCGAGGTGGAGGCGATCCTGCGCGACGCCAGTCGCGCCGACCCTGACACTTTGGACGACATCGTCAACGAGCTACGAACACACGGTGGGAATGTGCGCACCCAAACCGAAATCGACAGTGTGATAGCCCGATTCCGGGCGACACACGCCGATCCGCACAGCGACAACGAACGCACCAGCACTGAAAGCACCGAAGTCAGCCACGAGGACGAGCAATCACACGACCGGGGGCAGTCCCACCGTTGAACGGCCCCGACGCCGCTCTGTGCTTCCTCCAGGACCAAAAGGAATTGTGATGGCGTTGACCGAGCGCGAGGCCATCGTGCTGGGCAGACTCAGTGCATTGAAACCCACCGGGGCACTGACGGTCCGGCAACTGTGTGAGAAAACCGGACTTACGCCCCGAGCGGCCCGCCGGGCTCTGCATCGGCTCACTGCTACCGGCCTCGCGCTGAGCACTGTGCACAACCCGGCCACGTGGCGAGCTACTGAACGCGGTCGGGTGACAGTGAACAATCGACGCTACCGGGACTACCTCGTCGCGCAGGCACAGTGACGACCCGCATATCAATCGGTCAACCTGCTCCCATCCTCTGAGGAAGGACCACTCGCCCAATGCCCGAAAAGGTCACCAAGGAAAAGGTTTTGGCCTACATCGTGCGTGACGGGAAGCTGCTCGTCTTCCGGCACAGCGATTACTCGTGGGAGGAAGTGGGCATCCAAGTACCTGCCGGAAGTGTGCAGGATGGGGAGATGCCCGAGGACGCTGTCCTACGGGAGGCACGGGAAGAGACTGGGTTCACCGAATTCACGATCGTGCGCAAGCTCGGGGAATACACCTACGACATCAGCCCTTACCGGTTCGAGATCCAGCATCGGCACGTCTTCGAACTCAAGCTCGGACAGGACACTCCGGAGCGGTGGAATAGCCGGGAAGAACACGGTGGCGAAGGTGAACCGACGCGATTCGAATGCTTCTGGATTCCGCTGGAAGCCGCACACGTTCTGCAATCGGGGCAGGGCGCGCTACTCGGCCGACTGTTCGATTGAGCGATCGATGTCCGATCCGGTTTGGCGAGCGGTGCTGTGAGCGAATGAATCGATCACACGGCGCCTTGGCCGGATACGGATGTCGGTCGACGATCTGCGGCAACTGCACCTGCGTAGAAGTCGAGGTGTGAGCGGGCGGCGCGGTCCCATCGAAATTGCGCGGCGAGGGTGCGGCCTGCATCGGCGCGTTGTGGGTTGTGGCGCAACGCTTCTCGGATGCCTGCGGCCATCTCGACTGGGGATCGGGCATAGTGCACGGCGTTCTGGAAGACTTCGCGCAGGACGGGTAGGTTGCGGGCTACGACGGGGGTGCCTGCTGCCAGGGCCTCCATGGCGGCGAGGCCGAAGCCTTCCTTGGTGGAGAAGAACGGCAGGACCTGTGCGGACGCGACCAGTGCGGGTAGGTCGGCGTGCTCGACCGCACCCAGTACGGTGACGTCGATGCCGAGTTCGGCTGCACGGGTGTCGAATTGAGTTCGGTAGTCGCGGTAGTCGAAGAGGGTTTCTCCGCCTGCGATGACCAGACGCAGGTCGGGGTGATCGCGGTGCACAAGAGTGAATGCCTCGAGCAGATCGAGGCTGCCTTTGCGGGGTTCGATGCCGCCTACCGCGAGCACGTAGCGGCCCAGGCGAGTGCGCCATGCGGATCGGCCTGCGATAGCGGCGGGGTCGTTGCTTGCGGCGGTGGCGAAGCGGTCGTATTCGACGCCGTTCGGGATGACCGTGGGGGTCAGGCCCCAGCCGGTGTGGACTTCTTCGGCGACGGCGGCCGAGACGCAGATGTGGGCGTAGGGGTTGGTGATGGCGGCTTCGTGGCAGCGGGCGAGTTCGGGGGTGGTGAAGTGGTCGAGGTGGTGGATGGTGCGGATGCAGGGGCCGACGGCGTTGGCGCTGATGCAGTCTTGGGCGTGCACGATGTCGAAATCGCTTGGGGTGAAGGCGGTTCGCAGGACCTCGATCGAGCGCATGATCCTGGCGCCGACGCTTTCACCGTCGAGAGCGGCGAAGGGGACAACGCGCACGCGCACTGCCGGGTCGACGGGGCGGAAGAATGCTTGGTCGCCGCCTCGGCCCAGGGTCCACACCGTGACCTCGGCTCCCTCGCGGACCAGCGCTTCGGCGAGGTTGAGGGTGTGTACGACGCCGCCACGCGGTTTGGTGGAGTAGGTCAGCAGGGCGATCCGCATCATTGAAATCCTTTGTCCTGCAGGAGGTTGACGTAGGTGTCGGTGCGGCGTTCGGTGAGGTGGTGCAGGACGCGGCGGGCGCGTTGGACTTCGGCGGCGATATCGATGTCGGCGACCGCGAGGCCGCCTTTGGTCCAGGTTTTGGCGAGGATGTCCCCGCCTGGCCCGACGATTTTGGCTTGGCCGAGGAAGCGGAGGCTGCCGGTGGTGCCGGTTTGGTTGGAGGAGGCGAGCACGATTTGGTTCTCAGCCGCGCGGGCCTGGTCGTAGAGGTCGAACAGGCGTGATTGGCGGTCGTTGGGCATGCGGGAGGCGCGGTCGGTGGTGCTGGCGGGCCACGCCGAGAGGGCCGCGATGGTGTGGGCGCCATCGAGGGCGAGTTCGCGGGCGGATTCGGGGAAGGTTTTGTCGTAGTCGATGAGCATGCCCATGCGGCCGAGTGGGGTGTCGAAGGCAGAGAAGCCTTGTCCCGCAGCGTAAGCGAGGTGCTCGCCCGCCGGTTGATGCACCTTGCGGTGGCGGCCCAGCACGCCATCACCGCTGAGGCAGACCGCCGAGTTGTAGCGCAGACCATCCGCGTGTTCGGCGTAGCCGACGCAGAGAACCATGTCTCCGGCCAAGCGGCTCAGTAGCCGGATTTCGGGGCCGTCGCCGTCGATCGCTTCGGGACCGGTGGCCGGGTCGGGGTTGCGCAGATCGCCGATGTAGCCGCCCAGACTCGCATCGGGCAGCACCAGCAGCTGGACGCCGTCGGCGGCCAGGCGCTCGATGATCCCGGCGATCTTCTCCAGCGCCCGGCCGATATCGGCGCCGAAATGCGCTGCGACCGCGGCGATTCGCGTGACGGGCATCGCCTAGGCCACCGCTGAGGTGTGAGCGGCGACGGTGATGCGGTCGGCCAGGTACTCCGCGTCGCGGGCGATCGCGGCGAAGCGGCCCGAACCCCACGTGTGCAGCCACGGCAGGCCCAGGAAGTAGAGCCCGGATGTGGTTGTGACACCGCGGTTGTGGCAGGGGTGTCCTTCGCCGTCGAAGACTCCCGCGCGCAGCCATCGGTAGTCCGTGCGGAATCCGACCGACCACAGCACCGAGGTGATGCCGTGCGCGGCGAGATCGAGTTCGGTCGGCTCGGATTCGGGCCGCCACACCGGGGTGTAGCGCTCCTCGACCGGTGCGGTGAGGTGTTCGCGGGCGATGTAGGCGTCGATGGAATCTTTGATGCTCTCGGCTACGGCGTCGGCGTGATCGAGGGATTTCGCCAGCGACAAGTCGAAATATGCTGTGCCGCTGGTGATATCGATCAGACGTCCGTAGAGGCCCATCCCTTGGCGGGCGAATGCGCGCAGATCGATATCGCGACCGCCGCCACGGCCGGTGACGTAGTGGTTGGTGTTCTCCCGCTTGCCCAATCCGCCGGGCTGATCCTGAATCGGGATGTCGTAGTGGCCCATATCGTGCAGCCAGGCCACGCAATCGCGGCCGCGATAGAAGCGCGCGACACGGGGAGCATTGCCGACCGCCAGATGCACCTGCCGCCCTGCCAAATGCAGGTCCTCGGCGATCTGGGCACCCGATTGCCCGGTGCCCACGACCAGTACCGCGCCCTCGGGTAGGTCATCGGCGTTGCGGTACTGCGCAGAATGCAGTTGGGTGATCGAGGCCGGGAGCTTCTCGGCGAAGCGCGGGATGGTGGGGACGTGGTAGCCGCCGACGGCGACTACCACCTGATCGGCGTGCATCGGCCCGGCGCTGGTGCCGAGTGCGAATCCGCCTGCGGGCGCGACCGTCAGATCGTTCACCTGCACGCCTTCGCGCACGGGTGGGTCGAACGTCCGCACATAGCCCTGCAGCCAGGCGTAGACCTCATCGCGGGCCATGAACCCGTGCGGGTCGGGGCCGTCGTATCGGTAGCCGGGTAGGACGCACTGCCAGTTCGGGGTGACGAGAGTGAAGTTGTCCCAGCGGGTGTCGGACCATTCGTGGGCGATGGTGTCGCGTTCGAGTACGACATGGTCGATACCGTTTCGCGTGAGGTGCCAGCTGATCGACAGGCCCGCTTGGCCGCCGCCGATCACGATCACATCGTGATGTTCGGTGGAATAGGTTGTCATGACCGGCCTTTCGATGTCACGGCGGCCACCGACGGTGGAGTCATCGACAGCACTCGCACGGTGCCTGACTCTGTGGACGAGAGTGCCTGTGCAGCAGCGGTTTCGATCGTTTCGAGGGTGTGTGCCGCCGAGGTGCACGCGAATCCGTACTTGGCGCGCACCCGCTCGGAGGCGAGGGTGAGTGCGGTCCGGACGTGGGTGAGGAATTCCTCGATCGGGTAGTCGATGCCGACCGTGAGATGGTCGTGGATGACCAGCGAGGGTGAGTAGCAGTGCTGCACCGCGCCGTCGGGCCAGCGGACCTGGAAATGCATCTCAGGCATGTTCGACCACCAAACCCGTGGGCCGATCCGGTTGTCCGACAACGCCATAACGCTGGGTCACGCTGTGATACAGCTCGGGGCGACGATCACGCAGGTTGTACATGCCGCCGTCGCGGGCAAGCGCCAGAACATGATCGAGATCCACTGTGGCGGTGGCCAGTCCGGCGTTGGTACCGGTGGTGGCGAGCACGTCACCGCCGGGGCCGACGATCTTGGCGCTGCACACGAAGCGCAGCGATCCGAAGGTTCCGGCCTGGTTGGAGGCGACCCACACCACCTGGTTCTCCACCGCGCGGGCACGGTCGAAGATGTCGAAACGTTGTGTCCAGCGGTCGTCTTCGAGCCGCTCGGCGGCACCGGTGCGTGCGGTCGGCCAGGCCGAGAGTGAGGTGATGATCTGCGCGCCGTCCAGGGCCAGTGCCCGGGCGGCCTCGGGGAAGGCTTTGTCGTAGCAGATCTGCATGCCCATCCGGCCGACCGGAGTATCGAACGCTCGATACTCGAATCCCGCTTGGTAGCAGAGGTTTTCACCGAGCGGCTGATGAACCTTGCGGTATGAGCCCAGGATTCCGTCGCCGCTGAGGGTGACCGCGGCGTTGTAGCGGTCCTCGCCGTCGGCTTCGCAGAATCCGAGGGTCACCACCAGGTCCCCGGCCATGGCCGCGACGGTGCGCAGCTCGGGTCCGTCGAGGGTGAGAGCCGGTGGCAGACTGCGCAATCGGCGGGCTCGGGCTTCCTCGCTCTCCTCACCGCCACCCAGGCTCGGCAGGTAGCCGCCCAGGCATGCCTCGGGAAGCACCAGCAATCGGCTTCCCCGCGAGCGAGCGGTGTCGATGAGCGTGCCGATGGTGCGGTAGCAGGTCTCCATATCGCGGCCGAACTCGGCGGCCGCCACGGAGATGGTCAGGTCGTTCATGAGATCCCCAATCCGGTAACGGATCCCGTCACCGCGGTGGTCGTGATGCCGTCCGGCCAGCGCAGCCGGACGCCGGGGGTGGTGGTCAATTCGCCGCAGATCGCCGAGGTCGCCGGGCTCGACGCAGAGCTGACGGGAGTGCCGGGGCGGTCGGCGGTCAGCATGGCGAAACCGGGAAAGCAGGTGAGCCAGTCAGCCATTGCCGCGTTCTCGGGTTTGGGCAGGCGTGCCAGGTCGATCTCGACGCCGACGCCGCTGGATTCGGCGAGCATGCCCGCGGTGCCCGCGATCCCGGCCATGCTGACGTCCTTGGCGGCGCGCGGGCGGGACTCGGCGACGACGCGGCCCAAGGCGCGCAGGTCGTCGCCCGATCGATGCGACGACGAATCCCATTGCCGCCCGTGATATCCGGTGCGCCAGCCGCCGTCGAGATCGGTGGTGAGCGCGAGCTGGTCGCCTGCGCGGCCGCCCCCACTGGTGACCGGGCGATCGGTGCGGCCCAATGCGGTCACCGACAGCGCGGCCGGAACCCCGACCTGGGTGTGACCACCCAGGACCGGCACCTGCCATACCGCGCTCGCCTTACCCAGACCCCGCAGAATCCGGGTCAGGAGCGAGCGCGTGGGGGCGGCTACCGCGTCGAGCATCGCGACAGGTTCGGCACCCATCGCGGCCAGATCATTGAGATTGACCAGGACCGCGCACCAGCCCGCCCATTCCGGATCGCGTTCGACCATCGACGGCACGATGGCATCGCACGCCGCGAGCAGATCCCCGCCGGGTACCGGTGCGGCATCGTCGCCGCGAAAACCGCTCCCACCCAAGGACATCGGCAGAACATCCAATGCCGCGAGCGCCGGACCCAGCATGGATTTGGTGGCGTCGGCCAATCGCTGGATGCGTTCGATCGGCCATCGCATGCTCACATGTGGCACACCACCCAGGCTGCTCGGTCCAATCGCCGTCCAGCCCAGATCGGTGAATAGCGCGTCATGGCGGGCCTGCACGGTGGCGTCGAAGCGCAGCACGTTGTTGTTCTCGGCATACGCGCACGCCGCACGGACCAGAGCCTTGCCAAGCCGGTGTGTGCGCAGCGCGTGGTCGACCACCAGGCGACTGCCGGTCCACCAGCCGATATCCGTCGGTGTGGCCGGGGCCAGCCGCACACCCCCGAGCACCGTGCCGTCGGAGGCGGTCGCGACGAGCACCCGGGTACGCGGGTCATCGTCGAGGTCATCGATATCGCTGCCTACGAACAACCCCTGATCGAGGACGAAGTTCTCGCGGCGCAGTCGCCGGTAGGCCCGCAGTTCGATCAGCTCGGCCTCGCGAATCATGAAGTCGCTGTCGCGACCAGTGGGGGTTCCGGAGAGCACGCACGACCCGATGTCCTGGTTGTGCGGCCTGCGAGACAGCCGTGATCCGGCACTGGGATTCAATGCCCCGCTCGATAACCCGAAGCCGGAATTCGATGCTTCACCCGATAGCCACGATCCGATTCCGGGGCTTGACGGCTCCCCGGAGGACGCCTGGGGTCGCAGGTCCTGGCGCACCAACTCTGATGGCGCATCCAGCCGCGCACGAGATGTCACCACCCTTTGTTGAGTAGCCATCTCATCCCCCGGAGCTCTGCAGGACCGAGCACGCTCCGCACGCCGCGCATCCGGCTTTCTGTGCGGCACCGAGCATTCCGGCCTGCTGCAAGTCATGCGCGACGCGGCGAGTCACCAATTCGAGATACTCGGGTTCCGGTGCGCTCGCGTGATCGACATCGACCGCGAGCGTGCCCGCCAGCGGACGGAACGGAACGATGAACGGATACACGCCCATCGCGATGAGTTCGCGCGCCCCGGACACCAATTCGTCCGGGTCCTCGCCCAGTCCCGCGAGCAGATAGGTCGAGACCTGGTTGCGGCCGAACACGCGCACCGCCTCGGTCCAGGCCGCGCGGTATTCGTTCAGCGGCACAGTCGATTTGCCCGGCATCCATCGTGCGCGCACCCGATCGTCGAGTGACTCCACATGAATGCCGATCGAATCGGCTCCGGCCGCGCGCAACTCGCTCAGCGTCGACAGATCGCCCGGGGGCTCGCACTGCACCTGGATCGGCAGGTCCGGTACGGCTTGTTTGACCGCTCGGACGCAGCGCGCCAAATGCCGTGCGCCCCTGTCTTTTCCGGCAGAAGTGCCGGTGGTCATCACCATCTGCCGTACCCCGTCCAACCGCACCGCGGCCGCAGCGACCTCGGCGAGCTGTTCGGGCCGTTTCACCGCGATCGTGGACCCCGCCTCGAGCGAGGCTTCGATGGCACAGAAGCGGCACCGCTGGTCCTCGCCGTAGCGGATGCATGTCTGCACCACCGTGGTGGCAAGCACATCGGCCCCGTGCAGTTTGGCGATCTTCTCGTACGAAATCCCATCCGCGGTCACCAGATCGTAGAAGCGGGGCCGTTGCACCGGCTCGACCGTCACCCCCAGATCGGTGCCTTCGAACAGGAGCCGGTTCCCGCGCACGCTGTACGGACTCGCGCGCCGGATGGGGATGGCAGCGCCGGCACCCCCGATCAGGACATGACCGTCATCGCTGGGACCGGCACCGGATCGGCGCTGCACCGGCACATCGACGCGAATTCCGAGCAGCGCCAGGTCTACTCGAGTGGATACCTCGGTCATGGCAGGCCTACAGCTGGTAGGTCGAGTTGATGATGGCGCCCTTGCGGGCGTAGTGGATCAGCGCGTCCTGCACATCGAGCGGATGCGCGGGAATGACACCCTCGATCAGGTCCTCTTCGCGCGCACCGTGCAGCGCGAGCCCGAACCGGCACGCGAACACCTTGCCGCCCTCCTTGATGAAGGTCGAGAGCGCGTCGTTGATGTTCTGCTCGCCCGGGAATCCGCTGTCGCCGGTGGTCGGAAATCCGCGTGTGGCAATGGCATTGATAGCGCCGGGTCCGTAGAAGTAGATGGCGGACTCGAAGCCCTTGCGCAGCGCGCGAGTGGCTTGCAGGATCGCCACGAAGCTGACCGAGGACTCGTGCGCGATGCCGTGTACCAGCGTGAAATAGGTTTCCCCGACCTCGGCCCGATAGTCGGGAAAGATCTTGGTGGCACCGTAGATATTGGTGCCCTTCGGCAATGCCGGATGTGGAATCTCCGCCAGCGACGCGGCGATGTTCTCCTCGATCGCCTTGTCGATATCGACCGTGGACTGGGTCAGTTCGGACATGAGGTTCTCCCTGGAATTCGCGTGGACCGATGAGCGAGGCGAACCGGCGCGGTTCGGTGTGGGCACTTTCATCGGTGAAACCAGTTGACGTCCGGTCGATTTCGCAATGGTTACATCCGGAACATTTGCCGATGTCCAGAAACTCACTGAGACGCATTTGCCACGAATTACCAAACACGTTGTGTAGCAGTCTGTTTAGCGTCATCTCGCGATCTGTGAATGCGCAGGCACGTCGCATCGACCTGGTGCGGGGTAATCGCTGTCCTCGCGTTTTCCTCGACTGTGTTAACTCCCGCCATCGACTAAAACCGCCTGCCGTAACACACCGGAAACCGTCGGATCCGCAGTCGCGCACCGATCAGGGAAGACTGGAGCCCATGAGCGACGTGAGGATCCGCACGGCCATCACCGACGACGAGCCCGCACTATCTGAGCTCGTGCGGCGAACCTGGTCCCCGGCCACCGAGATCACGCCCCAGCCACCCGCTGGCGAACCGTTCTTCCATGAAGCCAGCCGCCCCGAGGACTACCTCATCGCCGAACTCGATGACCGTGCTGTCGCCTACCTGCGCCTGGTACAACCGATCCCGGTCGACAGCTGCGCCCACGTCCGCCAAATCCAGGGCCTCGCGGTCGACGACACCGCCCGGCACCGAGGGATTGCCACCGCACTGATCACTGCGGCGATCACCGAGTCCCGCCGTCAGCACGCCACCCGCCTGACCCTGCGTGTGCTATCCACCAACCTCGCCGCCCAACGCCTCTACGCCAGAACAGGTTTCACACTCGAAGGCACACTCCGGAACGAGTACTACCTCGAGGAGAAGTTCGTGGACGACCTGTTGATGGCGCAGCAGATCTGATCGCTCGCCATTGCTGTCCCTATCGTGCTCAAAGCGCACGGGTGCCCAGGTCGGTGACGACCCGCGCCAGCGCGCGGACCGGCTCGGTGTCACCGCCCGCGGCCCAGATCATCGCCCACTGCAAGCGCGGGGCATCCGAGACCGGGACGTACGCCAGGTCGGGGCGGGCGTGGAAGCGGGACGCGTGCTCGCCGAGCAGGTTCACCGAGCGGCCGAGGCCGATCAGGGTCGACAGCTCATCCATATTGGTGACCTGGCCATCACGCTCGACCCGGCGTCCGCGCGGTGTGGCGAACGGGTGAAAGGCGTCCTGCCAGTAGCCGGGTTGATCGGGACCGGTGGCCACGCTGAAATCGCCCAGCACCTCCAATGAGACCGAATCCCGCAGGGCCAGTGCGTGATCGGCCGCGACCGCGAGTACGCGGTCCTCGGTGAAGACAACCGGTCCGACGGTGAGATCGGGCTCCTCCACTGGGAGCCAGGAGATCAGCACGTCGATCTCGCCCCGGCGCAGTGGACCGAAGGCGTCCACGAACGGGTTGTGCCGCACATCGAGCCGCCAGTACTGATGCCGGGTGGTGAACATGTCGAAGTACGGCCGCAGATCGTGGGCGTTCGAGGCGATCACGCCCACGCGCAGCACCGCGTGTTCCTCGCGGGCGGCCCGCTTCGCCTCCGCCAGCACCTCGTTGAGGTTCCGGTAGACCGGCCGCAGGCCGTCGCGCAGCTGCTCGCCCGCGCGGGTCAAGCGCACCACCCGGCTCGTTCGCGTGAACAGCGCGGTGCCGATCGCGCGTTCCTGGGCTTTGATCGACTGACTGACTCGCGGTGAGGTCAGGTGCAATCGTTCGGCGGTGCGCCCGAAATGCAGCTCCTCGGCAAGGGTCAGGAAGATCTCGATGTCGCGGAGCTCCACACCCCATCCCTTCTACTGTTAAGCCGACCTTATCGTTCCATTCGAAAAGACCGCTTGATCGTTCTGACCAGCGAAATCACGATGAGATGTCACATTGTCGTCAGAAGAGGATTACCGATGAAGCAGCTCATCGTCATCTCCGCCCTCACCGCCGGTCTCATCGGCTCGGCGGGTTCCGCAGCGGCACAGCCTGTTTCAACGACTGCAGGCGTGGCGTCGGGGCCGGTCGCCACGCAGGTGGCCGGTTCGTCCGAGGACGCGTTCTGCGCCATCATCCGATTCCTGAAGGGTGGCTGGGCGGGTCGTGCCACCGACTGCTCGTTCTGAGCGCGGAAGTCAACGGAATACGCTCGACGATAAGGGATTTCGAGAATGATCAGCAGGAGCGCCGGGTCGGCGACTGCGGTATTGGCCGCCGCGGCACTACTCGCGGGGTGTGGGACCACGACCGTGAACACCCAGCCGACCTCCGGCACTACGGCGGCGACAGTCACGACGCTCGCCCCGACGACGGCCGGGACCGGCGGCGAGCCGACTGCGACGCCGCCCACCCGGGACGATCCCACGACCACCACCAGTCCGGTCGCCACGGCACCGGCCACGCCCGCGGGTTCGGACTGGGATCCGTGTGTGTTCTCCGAGTCCGAGCTCAGCGCAGCCGGTTTGAGCTCCACCGGTAAGCAGCGGGTCAGCACGTCGAAATACCCGGCGTGCAAGTGGATCGCCGCCGACGGTAGCTTCGATCTCGTCGCGGTGGCCTCGGCGGATTCGCTGGACACCGTGCTGGCACCGGGGACCTACACCGATCTGCGGCGCTCGTCGTACTACGGTCACGACTTCGCGCTGTTCCGCTCGGTACAGGACAGCAACAAGATCGGCTGCATTACCGCCTCCGTGGCGGCGTTCGGGACCGCCGTGCTCACCCTGCGGTATCTCGGCGCTCCCAGCGATCCGCGCGACCCCTGCCACGCGGTCCAGAAGGTCAGCGCCGCGCTGACCAAGAATCTCCCTTGATCGATCGGCGTCGACTCCGCAGCCGAAGTCGCTCGGTCAGGTGAGTTGCGGGAAAGCTCGCGTACCCCAGCACATTTCATCGCGATGTGGCTGGTGATCGTCTTGCCGAATCGCAGTGCGCGCAGGGTCGGATGGGTCAGAATCGAAGGGTGCTCTGTTGGGGCCCAAGCGATTTCGTATGACAACGGCGTCGCCGCTTGTCCCCGTCCGGCCCCGCCGCGTCGTTGCGCGTGGGCTCTCGATCGCGCGCGGGTTCTCCCCCGCGCCGACCCTCCGGCGCAAGGATGCGATCTCATGACTCTGTTGACCTACACCGTGCTCACCGACCCCGCGGCCTTGGAAGCGTCGAAGGCGGGGCAGCCCACGTCCTTCGGGACGGTGTATCTGATGGTCACCAATTCCAGCGGCACCGCGACACATTGGACCAAGAACGAGGTGAAGGTGCCCATCGGCAATGGCGCCGAACATCTGACACCGGATATCAGCCTCGTCACGGCCAGCGCCGAATTCCACGGGCTGCAGACGGGCGTGCAGTCGCTCGATGTCCAAATCCAGTCCGCCGCAGGGTCTTTCCAGGTCACGAAATCTTCCGGTGGCAAGGTCCGTTTCGCTCCCGGTGACTACCTGGTGCTGAAATTGGAGGATGTCCCGGTCGCCGAATCCGCCGGGCTTGCCGTGCTGAGCGTGCACGAGTCCGCCGGCAAAACGCAGACCGCGAAACCGAGCAACAGCGTGACCGCGGTTCCGCTGGTGAAGACCGCACCGAAGTTCGTGGCGCCCAGCAACTTCCGTCCCGATCAGGCCCTGGTGGACGATGGCGACGCGATCGTGTTGCGCTGGGATGGACCCGATGATCTCGCCTACACGATCGGATTGCCGGACAGCACCCTGGTCTCGGTCACCGCCACGGGCGAATGGCGGCCCGACCCCAAGACCGGCCCGAAACGCGACGCCACCTACACCCTGATCGCCACCGATCCCGCCACCACGCGGCAATACTTCCTGTCCACCACCGTCCAAGTGGTCGAACCCACCTTCGACAAAGGGATCCGAGCCGCCCGAGTCCATGGGCTCTCGGGAACGGGGAGACTCGAGTTCACCCCGGCCGGGGTGCGGGTCACCGATCCGGTCGGGTCCGATGGCGAGGTCGCGGCCGCCAAGGTCGGAGCGAACCTGGTGACCACCCAAAAGGTCACCGGGCCTTGGGCATCCACTGGCGCACTCGCCTTCGGAGCGAACGGCATACTGGTCTCGAACAACTCCGGCAGCGAGTCAACCGTCACCGCTGACAAGGTCGAGGCGAACGGGGTCGCGACCGAGCTGGTGAACGCCGCGCGGGTGCAGGGGCCGGGCAGTCACGACGGATCGATCACTTTCCCCCAGAGCGGCATTCAGGTCTGCAATGGCGCGTTCGACAACACTCCTCGGTACGGCTACGTCTTCGCCGAGTCGGGCATCTATCAGAACCAATCCTTCACGGCGGGAAGCGAAAACCGCTGGATCGATCTGACCGACGGCGGCGAGGTGTCGGTGAAACAACGGCACGCCGATGGGACGACGACCTACGGAACCATCAAGGTATCCAGGGTGGACACCGATTACGCCCGCTGGTGAGCAGATGCCTCTGCTACCGACGGTAGCGACCGCGCATGGGCCGGATTGCGAAGGATCCCGATGAATGGGATCTCCGGTATTTGATTCGGGCAAGAGCTGCTTCTGTGAGACGCGACACCCCAAATGTCCGGTTTTCGGCAGAACTGAAGTGGCTTCCGCCACGATGAAAGGCCTTCCCACCCATGCGCATCCGATCTCTTCGATTGTCCCTCGCGGTGATGGCGACCGCGGTCGCGGCCGCCACCGCCACCACCGGCATCGCAACCGCCGGCCCCGACTTCGGCAGCTCCGGCAGTAGCTCCGGCAGCGGCGGCGCCAACGAAATGACCATCACCCTGGTGCGCCACGCCGAATCCCTCGGCAACACCTCGGGCCTGATCGACACCAAGGTGCCCGGACCCGACCTGTCCCCGCGCGGCCGGACCCAGGCGGACAACCTGGCCACCCTGCTGAACGACAAGAAGTTCGACTGCGCCTTCGCGTCCAACATGGTGCGCACCGAGCAGACCGCGGCACCGACCGTCGCCAAGAAGCACCTGAGCGTCAACGTGCAGCCCGGCTTCCGCGAGATCGAGGCGGGCCAGTACGAGGGCACCCCGGAGGCTCAGGCCATGGCCGGATACCTCCAGGCGCCGATCAAGTGGATCTCCGGCGACACCAGCGCACGGATCCCGGGCTCCATCGACGGCAAGGAGTTCGACGACCGCTTCGATCAGGCCCTGCTCGATGTACAGCGCCGCAACTGCGCCAACCCGGTGATCTTCTCGCACGGCGGCACCATCATGTTCTGGTCCATGATGAATGCCAGCAACGCCGATAAGAGCAAGCTCGGCACCGATCCGATGCGCAACGGCGGCCGCGTGGTCCTCAAGGGCAGCCCGCAGAAGGGCTGGACGATCGTCGAATGGGTCGGCAACCCCGACCTGGGCTGATCGATTCTTTCGCGCCCCGGATGTCATCGCACTGTCGATGGCGCCGGGGTGCACCCGTATCTCAGCTCAGGGTCCCCATGGCGAAAGCGGATCGAAGGCGGTTCAATCCATCGCGGATCCGGCTTTTCACGGTGGCGAGCGGAATATCGAGCCGGTCCGCCAGCTCGCTGTAGGTGAGCCCGCCGAAATACGCCAATTCGATACTCTCACGCTGTAATTCGGTAAGAAGGCCGAGGCCGCGCACCACCGTGCGGCGCTCGTCATGCTGCTGAACGGTTTCGAAGACGAAGTCGCGGTCGATACCTCGCGCCATCTCGCCATAGCGCACATCGCGTTCGAAAGCCGCACGGTCGCTTCGTATTCGGTCGATCGCACGCCTGCGGGTCAGCACGATCAGCCACCCGATCGGAGAGGCGAGCCGCGAGTCATACCGCGCCGGTGATGACCAGACTTGCAGGTACACCTCCTGCGTAACTTCCTCTGCGGCCGCGCGGTTGCGCAGCATCCGCAGCGCGACCCCGAACACTCGATGACTGGTCAGTCGGTAGAACCGGGTGAACGCGTCACGGTCCCGCGCGGCGATTCCGGCCAACAACTCAACACACATCTCGGCAAGGTCGGCGGAGGACGGCGGGTCGGCGGAAAACTCGTCATTGATCGACGCCACGGCATCGGGGGGATCAAGCAGTTGTAGGGCACTGGGACTGGTTTCATATGTCACGATCACCTGCGTTCCTCCCCAGCGGCAGGCCACAGGGGCTTCAGTAGGCCGCCACCGCCCTTTCAGCGCGGCAACCCTCGGTGCTCTCGGTCGTGTCTACAAGCGACTTCGACACCGCAGGATGCCCGGTTTGGTCGCAAAGCGAGTTCTTCGGCTGCTGATCGCCCGTCCCGAACCCAGCGTCGGTCACTACCGCTTTTCACACCGCTGGGCTGTCGTCGGCCATCTGGTACTCGCCATTGTCGAGCCGTTCCACGATGCCGTCCGTCCAGCGGGCGAGATGGTCGAAGGTACCGGCCCACAGTTCGAGCAGGTCGGCTGAGTGCGGTGCCTCGCCTCGCCGTGGATAGTCGGCTTTCATCGCGACCAGTTCATCTCGAACCTGCGTGCTGCGCTGACGCTGCTGCCGCAGCAGGTTGATGACGTGATCGCGCGGCAAGGTGTCCATCAGCGCGATACCGGCGCCGAGTTCCTCCATGTCGACACTGACCAGCGCGTCGTCCAGCAGTGTTCGGTATTCGGCCTCACCGGCTTCGGTCAGTTCGAACAAGGTCCGGCCCGGGCCGGTACTACTGCTTTCGGTCCCGATCGCACGCAATTTGCCCTCGTGGGTGAGCTGTTTGAGCGCGTGGTAGATCGAACCCGGCTTCACATTCGTCCAGGTGTCCGCTCGCCAGGTCAGTAGTTCGCGGCGGACCGCATAGCCGTATGTGGGCTGTTGCAGCCGGGTCACCCCGAGGACGAGTAGACGAATCGTGGACATCGAACGATGGTAACCTGCACTAGTCAAATTTGATTACCGAGTGGAGCCGATGATGCCCGAAGCCGCGGTGCCGATGTTGTGGAGCCGGAAGGCTCACCTGTCCGAACTACTCGACTTCTACCGCGCACTCGATTTCGAGGTCACATACGAGCAGAGCCGCCCGTATGTGTACGGCGCGGTCGCGCGCAACGGATACCAGTTGCACTTCACCGGACGACCCGAGGGCGTCGACGCGGAGCTCAGCTGCCTGGTCTTTGTCGACGATGTCGCCGCGTGTCACCAAGAATTCAGCGCCGCGCTACGGGTGCGATTCGGGCGCGTCCCAGCCAAGGGCGCACCGCGAATCACCCGCTTCAAACCAGGACAATCCCGATTCACCGTCGTGGACCCCGAGAGCAACCATGTGCTGGTGATCCAGCGAGATGAGCCGCTCGAGTTGGAATACGGCGGCTCGAAGGAGCTCGAGGGCCTCGCACGAGTGCTCGACAACGTACGCATCCTGCGCGATTTCAAGAACGACGACACGATGGCACTGAAGGTTCTGGACGTCGGCCTGCGCAGGTACGGCCCGTCCGCCGCACCCGAGGACCTACAGCGCGCGCATCAGGTGCGCGCGGAGTTGGCACCGGAGTCGACCTAGCGCCGCGTCGGAAGCTGGAGCGCCTGCCCAGGATCCGTATACGGCCAACTGCTGCACACCCACCGAACCGGGACGGCGGGGCGGTTTCATCGGGCGGAGCCGCCAAGTCGTCCCTGCCTGAGAAGCACTGAGACGTGACTAATCCTGTTCGACAGCAAGGAGTTCGGCGAGAGTGTCGATGCCCGGCAGGTCGAGTCCGCCACCCGCGTGGGTGGCTCGGCCCAGCAGCTGTTGCAGGCGAGTGTTGAGTGGGGCGGGGATGCCGTGCAGACGGGCGAGGAGGGAGATTTCGCCGTTGAGGTAGTCGACTTCGTTGGTGGGGGTGCCGCGGGCGAAGCTCTGCCAGGTGGATTGCCGTCCGGCGGTTACGCCGGATCGCTCACTGAAGTGACCCTGGGCCGGATCGAGGATCAAGGCGGCGGTGTCCGCAGGGTCGAATCCAGCGGCGGTGAGGACGAATCGGGCCTCTGCCGAGAGGGCTTGGCCGACAGCGTCTTTCGTTTTCCTGTCACCGGCCAGGACTTCGACCCCGTTTCGCACGCTGTGAACTATTTTCGCGGCCTTGTAGGAGTGGATGTCGGTGACCTGCTTGATGAGGAAGTTCGCGTCGTGCAGGTCCGTGGTGAAGGTTTTCAGGGCCTGCTCGGCGAATTCGGGTGTGAGCGTGCTGGCGATACCGGCGAGGGCACCGCCTACGTAGGGGTGTCCACCGACGCGGACCTCACCGGTGCGGGTGTGCTGGGCGGAGATGAGAAAGACCGCGCCCAGCACGGTGTCGAACCAGCGGGCCGTGGTGCGTTCGGCGTCCAAGCCGTTCTGCACGGTGACCACCGGGACCAGATTCGCGGCGATCCCCCGGACCGTGCCCTGTTCATCGGTCACGTCGCGCCATGCGAGGGCGGGTGCGACCGTCGGCAGGTCCTGGGATTTTACGGCCAGCACGACGATGTCACCGGTCCGAAGTCCCAGATCGGCGTCCAGCGCCACGGCCGGGAGCCGGATCTCCCGGTGCCCGGCATGCGAGTGGTACGACAGCGGTTGTGCCGCAAGATATTTCAGTGTCGCGCCGCGAGCCACCAGTAGTACGTCGTGGCCGCGATCTCCGAGTTCGACGGCCAGGGAGACTCCGACCGCGCCCGCACCGACGATGACATATCGGGTCATCGGTCCGCCCGGCGCAGGAAGGTCTCACCGGCGCGCACCGGGAAATCGAGGCTGTTCTCCGGCGGCGGCAGCGGGCACAGATAGTGGTCGGAGAAGGTGCACGGCGGCAGGTAGGCGCGATTGAAGTCCACGACAACACGGCCCTGACTGTCCGGGGCGGGGATGGTGAGAAATCGGAAGCGCTGGGTCTGGCTGCCGTTGGTGGTATCGGCGAAGGTGAGCTGAATATCTCCGTTCGGGGCACCCGCGCCCGACAGCACAAGCTCCCTGCCGTCGACGGTGATACGCACGCGCACACCGGTATTGGTGCTGACGAAGCCGTCGATGTGGTCGAGTAGCAATGGCGTGGAGCCGGTTTCGGCGACACCGTCGAACACCCACGCCTGATCCGGGGTGAATGCGTCGATCCCTGCCAGACCCGTGCGTGTCGACGCGTTCGGGTCGAATACCCGCAGGGCGATCTCACCGGCGCGAATCAGCGGTTGCAGCAGCAGATCTCCGCTGGGCGCCCGATCACCTGGTGTGAGTTCGAGATGAAAGCCCGAGCCATCGCCGACGGCCCGCCCGTCCGCCGCGACCCACTCGCCGGGAACGCCGTCGATGCGCAGCGGGATATCGCTGAGCCAATGGGTTCCGGTCGCGGCGGCCAAGCCGTGCGCGTCGGTGGAGAGCGTTTCGCGCTCGGCGTGCCAGCGCTGCCAGTCGGACACCCAGGTATTGGTTGCCGTTGTCATCGAGAATGCCTTTCGAGGGTGGATGGTTCCCGGCTGGACCGCGCTCGGCGTCCGGGAATCGCGGCGATGAGCCGCTCGGTACGGGAATCTTGCGGATTCCCGAAAACGTCTGCGATCGAACCGGATTCGACAACCGTGCCGCTGTCGAGCACCGATACCGTGTGCGCGATCTTGGCCACCACGGCGAGGTCGTGGGATACGAACAGGTAGGCCAGGCCGAATCGCTGTTGCAGGTCCAGCAGCAGATCGAGGATCTGCTCCTGGACCGATACGTCCAGTGCTGACACCGGTTCGTCCAGCAGCACCAGATCCGGCTGCAATGAGAGGGCCCGGGCGATGGCGACCCGCTGACGTTGTCCCCCGGAGAGTTCCTCGGGCAGGCGCTCCAGGGCGGTGCGAGGCAGTGCCACCGCGTCCAGGAGTTCACCGGCGCGGGCGTGGCGTTCGGCGCGGCTGCCGAGCCGGAACGACACCAGGGGTTCGATAATGCTCTCGCGCACCGTGAATCGCGGATCCAGTGCGGCATAGGGGTTCTGATGCACCAGTTGGAACCGGCGGCGCAGCGGGCGTTGCCGCCGCCAGGAGAGTCCGGACGTCTCGGTGCCATCGAAGCGCACCGTTCCGGCGCTCGGGGTATCGAGGCCCATCGCGATGCGCAGCAGCGTGGACTTTCCGGATCCGGATTCGCCGACCACCGCGTGGGTGCGACCGGCGGCGACCCGCACTGATACATCGTTCAGCGCGACCACCGCCCGGCCCTTCCGCCCCCGGAATTCCTTTGTCACAGCCTCTATTTCGAGAATGGCCGCATGGTCGGACCGGTCCTGACCGGTCTCCCGGAAGCGCGGTTCCAGTGCGCCGTCGTTCGCGAGTGCCGGTGCGGCCGCGATCAGCCGCCGGGTGTAGGTATCCGCGGGGGCGACGAGAATCTCTGCGGGCGTTCCGGATTCGACGATTCGGCCCTGCCGCATCACGATCACCCGATCGGCGCGGTCGGCCGCCACGGCGAGGTCGTGGGTGATGATGAGCAGAGCGATACCGCTCTCACGCACCAGCGTCTCGAGGTGATCGAGAATGCGGGCCTGCACGGTCACATCCAGTGCGCTGGTGGGTTCGTCGGCGATGATCAGCTCGGGCCGCCCGGCCAGGGCGATCGCGATCAGCACCCGCTGGCGTTGTCCGCCGGACAGCTCGTGCGGATAGCGGTGCACGTGCTGGTCGGCGGCGTCGAGCCCAGCGGTGCGCAGCACCTCGAGCACTTCGGCATGCACTGCGGGACCACGTATGCCGCGCAGCCGCACGGCCTCCGCGACCTGGGTTCCGATCTGCTGGGTCGGGTTCAACCCGACCATCGGGTCCTGTGGGATCAGGCCGACGGTCGATCCGCGCAGGGATCGGACCGTCTTCTCGCGGGCTCCGACGATCTCGACACCCCCGACTCGAATCGAGCCGCCGGTGATCCGCGCGTTGTCGGACAGCAACCCGATCACCGCGTGCGCGGTGGTGGACTTGCCGGAGCCGGATTCGCCGACCAGCGCCACGATTTCGCCGGGTCGCACCGCCAGCGAAACGTCATGCACGGCCGTCACCACGGTGCCACCGGTCAGGTAACCCGCTGAGAGACCGGTGATTTCGACGATCGGCGAGCCGGTGCGCGCGATGGCCGTTGACGCCGTCATCGACGTACCTCCCGCAGCGTATGCGCGATGTGGTTGAGCGCCAGCACCGTCAGCGCGACCATCGCGCCCGGCAGCAGCGACACCCAGGGCGCGGTCACCAGGAAATTGCGTCCGCTCGACACCAGCGACCCCCATTCGGCGCGCGGCGGTGCAGCCCCGAAACCGAGGAAACTCAAGGCCGCCACCGCGATGATCGCGGTCCCGAAATCCAGCACCGCCAGCGCCAGCACCGGACCCCACGAATTGGGCAGTACGTGCCGGATCAGCACGCGCGGCCACGATCCGCCGCCGGAGCGCGCGGCCTCCACATAGGGCAGCGTTTTGACCCGCAGCACCTCGGCGCGCGTGGTGCGCGCGAAGCCGGGAACGGTACCGACTCCGACCGCGATGGCGACGGGGATGGTGCCGAACCCGAGTGCGGTGACGATCGACAGGGCCAGCAGCAGACCCGGAATCGCCAGTTGCACATCGACCACCCGCATGATCAGCGCGTCCAGCACACCGCCCAGGAATCCGGACAGCACGCCCAGCACCAGGCCCGCGCCGAGCCCGATGGCGATGGCGATGAGGGCGGCCTTCACGGTGAGATCCGCACCGTAGAGAGTACGGGTCCACAGATCGCGCCCGACATCGTCGGTGCCGAATAGATGGGTGCCGCTGGGCGGGCGCAAGCGCTCGGCGGGTGCGGTGGCATACGGCGCGTAATCGGTGAACAGCGCGGGCGCGAAGGCCGCGACGATAACGAACACGACCAGCAGACTCGCCAGCACGAAGCCGGGTCGGCGAGTCAGTCGCACCAGCCGCGCACCTGTCCGGGTGCGGCGCGGACCCGTGTGCAGTTCGGGGCTGTCGTCGACCGGTGCGACGGCCTCGGGATTGGTCAGCGTCTGCACCATCTCACTTCACCTCCGCGCGCGCGGGGTGGGCGATGCGTGGATCCAGCAGCGGATACAGCAGATCGACGATCAGGTTGATCAGCACGAACCCCGCAGCCGCGATCACGACGATCGCCTGCACCACCGGAACATCCTTGGCGAGTACCGATTCCTGTGCGAGACGGCCGATTCCGTTGCGGTTGAACACGGTTTCGACGACGATCGCGCTGGTTACGGTGAGCCCCAACAGAACTCCGACAATGGTCAGCGCGGGCAGCGCCGCATTGCGGAAGGCGTGCCGCAACTGCACGGCCCCGCGCGAGAGGCCCTTGGCACGAGCGGTCACGATATACGGCTCGCGCAGGGTGTCGTGGAAGCTGCGGCTGAGCACCTGGGCGAGCTGGGACGCTCCCGGCAATGCCATGGTGATCACCGGCAAGACCAGGTACTTCCAGCCACCCGAGCCCGACGAGGGCAGCCAGCCCAGCTCGAACGAGAAATACTGAATGAGTCCGAGCCCCACCAGGAATGACAGGACCGCGACTCCCAGCGCCGGTGCGCGGTCCAGCAGAATTCGCAGTGGCCCGATGCGCACGAACGCGGCCAGATACGCGATACCGGCACCGAGGAGGATCGCGAGCACACCGGCGATCAGGCTCAATGTCAGTGTGCCGCCGAGCCTTTCGGCGAGCAGGTGGCTCACCGGTACCTGTTTGGCGATCGAGGTGCCGAAGTCGCCGTGCAGCGCGCCGGTCAGAGCGGAGAAGTACTGATCCGCGACCGGTCGGTCGAGCCCATATTTCGCCTTGGCGGCCGCCAGCTGCGCCGGTGTGAGGGAATCGGTTTCGATTCCGGCGGCGCTGAGCTGAATCGAAACTGGATCACTCGGCAGCAGGTAGAGCACGACGAAGGTGAGGGTGAACGCCGCCCAGAGCACACCTACCGCCTGCACCACGCGCCCGGCGATATAGCGGATCACGGCTGGATCCAGACATCGTGAAGGTCGACGAAGCTCTCTGCGGTGAAGCGGAAGCCATTGACCCGGTTACGGATTCCCGCGTATTGCACCCGCTCCGACAGCGGAAAGGTGATGCCATTGTCGATCAGCGTGCGCTGCAACTCGGTGTAGATCTGCTCGCGTGCCGTCGCATCGGTGGACTGCACCGCGCGGGTGAACAGGTCGGCGATCTGTGCGGCCGCCGCGGGCTTCTGGGCATTGCGCGCCAGCGCCTTCGAATTGGCCAGCGCTTCGACCAGAATGAATTGCAGTGCACCGGGATCCGCGCGGGTGAAGTATCCCTCGACGAGGTCGTACTGGCCGTTGGCGATCACCGCGGGGCGTTCGGCCGCGGTCACGGTCTTCAGTTGGAGCTCGATTCCGCTCTGGCGCAACTGATCCTGGATCAGCTCGGCTCCCACACTGGCGGCGCTCAGCGGCTGGACCAGCGTGAGCCGCTTACCGTCCTTGGAGCGGTATTGATCGCCCGGAGCGATCTTCCATCCGGCCGCGTCCAGAATGCGGGCGGCCTGCGCCGGGTCATAAGTAAGCTTGGCGCTCTGGGCGGCGTAATACGGGGTGGTGTTGTCGAACGGCCCGCCGACCACGGGATAGTCCGCCCCGAAGATGGTCGCCGCGAAGGTCTTCAGATCGATGGCGTGGTACAGCGCCTGGCGAATCTGGTCGTCCGCCAGCGGATGCCCGTCGGACACGTTCGGGTACAGCGTGTAGGACACGCCCGGCAGCGGACGCGACCGCAGATATGCGCCGGATCGGCCGATCAATGCCCGATCCTCGACGGTGAACGGGTTGCGCGGCCAGGCGATATCAATCTGCCCGCTGACCAGGTTGCCGGTGCGCACCCCGTCCTCGGCGACGTAACTCACCTTCACCTTGTCCAAGTAGGCGTCGCCCGGGTTCTTGTTCAACGCTGAGGGCCAGTGGTAGCCGGTGCGGCGACTCAGGCTCACCCCCTGGTTCGGGGTGTAGTTGTCGAGCGTGAACGGTCCGGACCCGACGACGTCGCCGAGGCAACGCTGCTGCGGGGTCTTCTGGAACGAGGCCGGTGACAGCAGCGCCAGATTGGTGGTCGAGGTCGCTTGCAGGAATGAGGAATTCGGCTTGGAGAAGTGGAACCGGACCGTCTTGGCGTCGACCACCTGCGTCGACTCGAGCCCAACGATGTAGCTCGCGCCGTAGGCGGTGCCGCCCGAGGTGCGCGCGAGATCGGCGAATCCATCGAAATTGGTCTTCACCGCCGCGGCGTCCAGTGGCGCGCCATCGGCGAAGGTGACACCGTCGCGCAGGGTGAAGGTGTAGTCCAGACCGTCGGGACTGATCTGCCACGCGGTCGCCAGCCACGGCACGACCGCGCCGGTCTCCGGGTTCTGATCGGTGAGCGAATCGGCGAAATTCCGTATGAGCGAACGGTGTTCAATCCAGTAGGTCTGGAATGGGTCGATGCAGGCGAAGGCCACATTGTCCGGGAAGAACGCCAGGTTCAGGGTGCCGCCTCGCACCGGTTCGCGACCTTCCCCGGACGGTCCGCTGGCCGCGTCGGTGGTGCCGCCGCAGGCACTGGTGAACACGGTCAGTGCCGCGACAGCCGCTGCGACACCGAACTTTCCGATTGTTCGCGGACTGCGCGCGAGCCGCGTGGTAGTGATCATGGCTGGGTTGTTCCTCGTGGGTAGGCCCCGGGCACAAGCCTCGGGGTTGCCGAAAGTAGTGGCGCGGTCGCGTATTACGTCTGCGGCCGCAACACCGAACGACCGCTGCTCAGCAGCACGGTGTCCTCCTGCGGGGGATGCACGCGCACGCAGAGCACATCGCGCAGATGACGTTCGAGCGGGTTGTGCCGCGTCAGCGCGGCATTGCCGAGGGCGGCGACCGCGGTCTGCACCGCGGCGATAACCGACCGCGCGATGAGCACTTTGACCACCGACAGGCTTTGTGCCACATCGGTTTCGCCGGCCGCGAGCCGGTGCAGCGTGCCGTACAGCAGCGTTTCGGCCTGCACGATCTGGGCCTCGATCTCACCGGCCACCGATTGAATGCGTTCGGTCTCGGCGATCGGCTTACCGAGCGCGGTCGGCACGCGAGTACGGGCGTACTCGGCGAAGGCCGTGCGGGCCGCCCGCGCCACACCGACGTACAACGCCGCATGGCCGAACGAGGCCGGACCCGACGCGGCCGCAGGATCTCGGTACACGCCGTCCTGGAAGGGGATCTCCGAGAAGTTCTCCAGGGGCACTCGAACATCGGTGTAGCTGACGTCGTGGGTGTTGGAGGCGCGCAGGCCCAGGTGATCCCAGGTGTGGTGCCAGGTAATGCCGTTGGCGTCGGCGGGGACGATCAGATGTCCCACTCGGGCCGGGGATTCATCGGTCACCACCCACACCAGGTGGTAGGACAGTGCGGTGCCGCCGGTGGCGAAGCTTTTGCGGCCGTTGAGGATCCAGCCATCGGCGGTGCGACTGGCGAGCGTCGCGGGCAGACCGCCGCGCGCGGGCGCACCCAATTCGGGCTCGGCACGTACCGCGTTGATCAGGATCGGCTGCTCGCCCGAGTGACCGAGAACCTCTCGGTACAGCTCCTCCGGCCAGTTCCCGACCGTGGCCTGTGCGAGGTGAGCCGCCAAGGTATTGGCGACGATCAGGGCCACCGACGGATCACCCTCGCCGATCGCCACCAGCACTCGCGCCACCTCGGCGTGATCCAGCTGCGGTCCGCCGTACCTCGCGGCCACCGTGGCCGTGAGATACCCGCCGCGATGCACCGCGAGCAGCCCGGCCTCGGGAATATCCCCGCTGCGATCGTATGACGCTGCGGTGGAAGCGATTTCCGAGGTCAAGGCGGCGAGCGCGGCGGATGAGGTGTCGGGCACGGTCAGCACGGGACCGGCGGTGGCGGTCATGAGCGGCCCACCGTGGCCAGTGCGCCCGGGTAGTCGGCTTGCAGCGTGCCGCGCTGACCGGTCGCGGCGCGGTGTTCGAGCTCCTGCCGGACCAGTGGCAGAACGTACCGCCCATAGTCGATGACGTCGTTGAGCGTGTCGTATCCGCGGATGGAGACCAGGCTCGCGCCGAGATCGATGTAGTCCAGGATCGCGGCGGCCACCGTCTCGGGGCTACCGACCAATGCCGTCGAGGCACCCGCACCATTCGTGGCCGCGGCCGTCCTGGTCCAGAGCGCGCGGTCGTAAACCTCTTGGCGGCGGGCGAATTCCAGCGCCCGCTGGGAGCCGACGTTCTGTGGTTCGGCCGCGCTGACTTTGCGGTACGCACCACGCTCGAAGGTCTGTGTGATGCGCTCGACATAGTCGTACGCCTTGGCCCAGGCCAGCTCATCGGTGCGGTCGACGATGGGGCGGAAGGTCACCCAGATGCGCGGGCGATCGGCGCGCCCCGCCGCGGCGGCGATGCCGTGCACCCGGTCGATCTGGGATGCAATGTCCGCCAACGGTTCTCCCCAGAACGAGAAGATGTCAGCCTTGGCGCCACCGATATCGAACGCGGCATCGGATTGGCCGCCGATCGAGATCGGAATCGACTCGGCGTACGGCGGGAAGCCCGGCCCGAAGTCGTCGAATCGATAGTGTTCGCCCGCGTGGGAGAACGGTTGCGTCTCGGTCCACGACCGGCGCAGCACATCGATGAATTCGCTGGTGCGCGCGTATCTTTCATCCTTGGTCGCGTAGTCGCCCTGCCGGGCCTGTTCGGCGTCATTGCCCCCGGAGATCAGATGCACCAGCGCGCGACCCTCGGTCAACTGATCCAGCGTCGCGAGCTGTTGCGCCGCGACCGTGGGGAACACCGTGTTCGGGCGGACCGCGACGATCGGCTTGATCCGTGTGCTCAGCTGGCCCACCGCCGAGGCCAGCACGAACGAATCCGCGCCCGCGGAGCCGTACGGCAGCAAGGTGGCATCGAATCCGCCGTCCTCCAGGGCTCGCACGTACCGCCGCACGAACGGCAGGTCGATCCCCCGGGACGGTATCGGCTCCAGTTCGGTCGAGGCATTGGTGTGCGTGAGGCTGATGAATTCCACCTCGGTCGCGGCGGTTGCGGGTACCGCGTTCGATTCCGGATCGGCAGTCATGTGATTCCTCTCGGCGAACAACACTCGATAATTCGTCATGCTAGGGAGACAACGTCGGCGGAAACAGAGTTCTCTTCAGCGAATTCAATTCGGATAGCCGATCACGACCGATAGTCGAAATGCGTTCGCCGCATTCGAATCTCGCGGATCGAAAAGCTATCCGAACTACCGAATAGACCGTTCGGCAGCGCGCGCCGAGTCGATCGCTCAGCGTGCCTGCCTGGTCAGTAGGCTTTGCCCGGGTTGAAGATTCCCGCCGGGTCCAGCGCCCGCCGGATGGCGTGCTGCACCCGCAGCGCATCGGCTCCCTGCTCACGCTCGAGCCACTTGCGTTTGAGCACCCCGACGCCGTGTTCGCCGGTGATGGTGCCACCCAATTCCAAGGCTGCGGCGAATATTTCGTCGGCGGCCGACTCGGCCCGGGCGCGTGCCGCGAAATCGCCGTCTGACACCACGATTATCGGGTGTAGATTTCCGTCTCCGGCATGGCCGAACGTATATATCCGGCTATCGAATTCGACGGCGATCGCGCTGATACGGCGCACCGCGTCGGCGATCCGCGAGCGGGGGACGGCGATATCCTCGATGAGCGCCCGACCGTGCCGCTCGAGTGCGGGCAGCGCCGCCCGGCGGACCGCGAGCAGTTGGCTCGCCGCGTCGGGATCGCCGCCGACCTCGATGCGAGAGGTGAACTGCCGCAGCACATCCACGATCAGATCGGCTTCCGCTCGGGAGCCGAATCCGTCGGTCTGCGCCACCAGGAAGGAACCGGCCGCGTGCCCTCGCACGCCGAGCAGGTCCTGCGCCTCGCGCAGCGACGCCGCGTCGAGCAGTTCCAGCATGGCGGGACGGACCCGTGCCGCCAGCACTCCCGCAGCGGCCGCGGCGGCCTGATCGACGTCGTCGAAATACGCGGCGATGGTGACGGTGTCGATCGGAATCGGTTGCAACCGCACCACCGCCTCGACAATGACGCCCAACGTTCCTTCGGAGCCGGTGAACAGGCCGGTAAGGTCCAGTCCCGCAACGCCTTTCGCCGTGCGACGGCCGGTCTGGACGAGCGTTCCGTCCGCCAGTACGACACTGAGCCCGAGCACCGCGTCTCGGGTCACGCCGTATTTGACACATCGCAGTCCACCGGCGTTCGTGGCGATGTTCCCCCCGATGGTCGAGATGGCCACGCTCGCCGGGTCGGGCGCGTATCGCAGCCCGTGCTTGGCGGCTTCGGCGTCGAGCGTGGCCGCGCTCACTCCGGCCTGCACCACGGCCAGCTCGTCGACCGGCGAAATCTCGAGAATCCGGCGCAGTGCGCTGACATCGAGCACCAGCGCACCCCGCCCCGCGCTCGCGCCACCGGCCAGTCCGGTGCCGGCACCCCGGACCACCACCGAAAGTCCCTGTTCGGCAGCGTAAGTGACCGCACGGCGCACATCGTCGACATCGGCGGCGATCACCACCAGCTCCGGCGTTCCCGAGGGCTCATACCCGGATCTGTCCACCCGGTAGGTGTCGGCGATGTCCGGCCCGGTCAGCACGGCTCCGGAGAACAGCGCCGCACCGGTAACCGACAGCGGCACCGGATCCGGACTCACCGCGTGGCTTCGGATTCGGTCGCGCCGGTGGCGACGGGCAAGGCAAGATCCGAACTCCATTGCGACCAGGAGCCCGGGAACAGCGCCGCGTCGATACCGAGAACGGCCAGCGCGGCGATATCGACGGCCGCGGTCACGCCGGATCCGCAGTACACCCCGACCACCGGGGCATTCGAGATACCCGCGACGGCGAACCGCTGCTCCAATTCCGCTGTCTCCCGGAAGAATCCACGCTCGTCGAGCAGCGATCCGCTGGGCACATTGCGCGCCCCCGGAATGTGACCGGCCACCGGGTCCAACGGCTCGGACTCACCGCGGAACCGCTCGGGAGCTCGCGCGTCGATCAGCACGCCGCGCTCGGGAACCTCTGCGGTCTCGGAGGCGGTCAGGGTGGCCAGCTCACCGTCGTAGAGATCCTCACGCTCGACGACGATATCGCCGGGAACCGGAACCACCGCACCGGTATCGAGTGCGCGCCCCGACTCGGTCCACGCGCTAAGTCCGCCGTCGAGAATGCGCACATCGTGGATTCCCGCCGCGCGCAGCACCCACCACGCGCGTGCCGAACCGGCGCGATTCCAGCTGTCGTACAGCACAATCGGAACCCCGGAGCGTACACCCCACGCGCGCGCGGCCGCCTGTAGCGCCGCGCCCGAAGGCAGCGGATGGCGGCCGCGTCCCGTGATCGAATGGTCGGTCAGCTCGCTCTCGAGATCGGCGTACACCGCGCCGGGAATGTGGCCGAGCGCGTAGTCCGCACGCCCGTCCGGGCGATCGAGCTGCCAGCGCACATCGAGCAGGGTGACCGGTTCCCCGGTCCGCACTCGCTCGGCCAGCTCGTCCGCGGTGATGAGAACGCTCGCGCGCAGTGCGCTACTTCGGATCGTCATGACAGAACTCCTCTCCGAGGACGAGCAAACCCGACCCCGGTGGCACGGTGAAGTCTTGGAATCAGGGCAATCCCAACGTCTGCGCGCCGTGCACGAGCGAGCGTACGATCGCCGACCACATCAGTCCGGGAGTGCGGGAGCGACCATGACAACAATTGGGCAGCAAGATAATTCGGATGCGACGTCCAGCCAATGGCGCGACCACGGAGTCCGGGTCATCCCATCCGGGCAGCTCGATCCCAATACCGCGCAGACCCCCGGGATGGATCGTGCGGCGGCGATCAACGCCGCCCGCGTGGGTGCACAGCAGATCTGGGCGGGCACGGTCACCATCCATCCGGACGCCAAAACCGGTGCTCACCACCATGGTGCGCTCGAGAGCGTCATCTATGTCGTGCGCGGGCGTGCTCGCATGCGGTGGGGAAATCAGCTGGAGTTCGTCGCGGAGGCCGGACCGGGCGACTTCATCTTCGTCCCACCGTATGTCCCACATCAGGAGATCAACGCCAGCACCGACGAACCGCTCGAGTGCGTGCTGGTCCGCAGCGACAGCGAGGCGGTGGTGGTGAACCTCGATATCGAGCCGGTCGAAGCACCCGAGACCGTGCACTGGGTGGATCCGATTCATCCGCACCCGTGAGCGGCGGCCGCTCACGCTGTCCGATCGGAAGTTCCGATCTCTTTCGATGATCGAATTCGATCGATCGAATTGAATTCACGTGATCGCAAATGATTGACCGAAATACATTCGGCGGGTTGAGTTTTCATCGGTCGGCGGGGTGTCGGTTCCGGCCGAACTCATACTTCGACGAACGGGTGACATGTCTACTCACGCAGAGGCCGATCGTCCGGCCGCACGACCCCGAATCCGTTCGCGCCGGCGGCGCACCCTCTGGATCGCGGCGGCCGTCGCGGCCGGGGTCGCGATCGCGGCAGGGGTTGTCGCGGGGCTCTCCGGTGGCGATAGCGAGAACGCGGGCCCGATCACCGAGAACGGCACGCTGGTCTACGCGGTGGCGGGCACCCAGGTCTCGCTCGATCCGGCGGTCGCGGCGACCGCGGTGACCAGCCTGGTCAATCGCAATATCTTCGATTCGCTGGTGGCGCAGACCGGTCCGGACTCCTTCGGTAAATGGCTGGCGGATTCGTGGACCATCTCACCGGACGGGCGCACCTATCGGTTCGCCTTGCGCGAAGGGGTCACCTTCCACGACGGCACGCCGTTCACCGCGGACGCGGTGCGAGCCAGCCTCGATCACATCGTCGATCCGAAGACCAAGTCCGCGTACGCGGCCTCGCTGATCAGCGCCTATCAGGAGACCCGGGTCATCGATCCGCTCACGGTGGAAGTCGTTCTCAAACAACCCTTCACACCGTTCCTGCAGGCGCTGTCGACACCGAGTCTGGGCATCCAGAGTCCGAAGGCGCTCGCGGATCAGACCTATCGTCCGGTGGGCACCGGTCCGTTCGCTTATGAGAGCTGGGAGCAGGGCAAGGCCGAAACGCTCACCCGGTTCGAGCCCTACCGCTGGCCCGCCCCGGGCAGTGCCCATTCCGGTGCGGCGCGCCTGGGCAAACTGGTATTCCAGTTCATCAACGAGGACGCCACCCGCTACGGCGCGCTGACCAGCGGTCAGGTGCAGGCCATCGGGGGTGTGCCGCCGGTCTCGGCGGATGATCTGGCCAAGCGCGAGAATTTCACTCTGCACTCGGACGAGACGCCCGGCCTGAACTACAACCTCTATCTCAACCAGTCACGCGGGCCGCTCGCCGATCCGCTGGTGCGCCGCGCGCTCACCGCGTCGGTGGATGTGGCCAAGCTGGTGAAGAACATCTACTTCGGCCACTATCCGGTGGCGGACAACGCGATCAGCGAGGTCACCGCCGGATACGACGCCTCAGCGCGCAAGGATCTGACCGCCTTCGACCCCGACAATGCCAAACGGCTACTCGACCAGGCCGGATGGAATCACACCGATTCCGAGGGCTTCCGGGTCAAAGACGGCGCGCGGCTGTCGCTGACCTGGCCGTACTGGCCCGACGGCACCCGGGAGCAGCGTGACGTGGTGGCCGATGGCATCCGGGCCCAGGCCCGCACGGTGGGCATCGATATCCAGCGGCCTACCGTGGACACCGGTACCTACGTCGACAAGTACCTCATCGGCGGCGGCTATGACCTGGTGGATGTCAGCTTCGCCCGGCCCACGCCCGATGTGCTGCGGTTCGCCTTCTTCTCCGCCAACACCTACGCCAAGGCGGGCGGCAATGTGGCACTGGTCAATTCACCGCAGCTGGACTCCTGGGTGACCGGTGCCGCGGCCACCACCGACCCCAAGCAAGCCGCCGGAAACTACTCCTCGGTCCAGCACGAAGTGCTCTCCCAGGCCTACATCATCCCGATCTACACCCCGGTCAGCCTGACCGGATACGCGAAGTCGGTGCGCGAGTTGACCTTCGACGCGCAGACTTACCCGCGGTTCTACGACGCCTGGCTCGCGACGTGAGGCAATCGCCCCGCACCCCTGGGCGACTACCCACATCGCTGCGGTGGCTGCCGAACGCCTCACGGCGGTTGCCCGATACCGCGCAGCAGCCGACCGCACCAGCGGGGGCGCAGCCCGACACCTCACGGCGGCGGACGCCACTACCGCAGTGGCCACTCGACGCGCTGCGTCGGTTGCCTCGGTCCGTGCGGTGGCTGCTCGGCCGCCTGGCGCTGGCGGTGCTGGTGATCTGGGCGGCCGCTACCCTGACTTTTGTTGGGCTGCAAGCTATTCCGGGCGATCCCGCGCGGGCTATCGCGGGCGGGGTGGCGGCGACCAGCTCACCGCAGGTGCTGGCACAGATTCGTTCGGAGTACGGACTGGATTCTCCGATCCATGTGCAGTACGCGCGATTCCTCGGGCGTCTTGCGCAGGGGGACCTGGGCACCTCGTACCAACAGCATCGCCCGGTGCGCGCTCTCATTGCCGAGCAGCTGTGGCCCACTGTCGAACTCGCGGTCGGCGGGCTGGTGCTGGGGCTGGCGGTTTCGGTGGCCGTTGCGGTGTTCACCGCGCAGCGGCCGCGCTCGCGGGCGGCGGCGCGGGCAGTCGAGTTCACCGCGCTGTCCATGCCCACCTATTGGGTGGGATTCGTACTGCTGGCACTGTTCTCATTCCATTGGCAGGTGTTCCCGGTGGTCGGCGCGACGGGTCTGCGCGGGCTGGTTCTGCCGTGGCTGGCCCTCGCGGTGGCCGTGGCCGGGGTGCTGTCGCAGGTCACCCGGGACGGGCTGGAGCAGGCTCTCGAGCAGCCGTTCGCGGTCACCGTGCGAGCGCGCGGCGCGACCGAACTCCGGGTGCGGGCCGGGCACGCGCTGCGACATGCGGCCACTCCGGTGCTGACGCTCTCGGGCTGGATGCTGGGGAATCTGCTCGGTGGTGTGGTCGTGGTCGAAACGGTGTTCGCGCGACGGGGTTTGGGTCAGTTGCTGGTGACCGCGGTACGCGGCCGCGACTATCCGGTGGTGACCGGCACGGTGGTGCTGACCGCGGCGGCGTTCGCGGTGATCTCGATCGTGCTCGACCAGCTTTACCGGCTCGTGGATCCCCGGATTCGGGAGGTGGCTCGGTGAACGCGCCATCGATACAGACGCTGGCAACACCGGATCGGCCTCGGCCGTTGCGGTATTGGTTTCGGACGACGCTGAATCGTCTGCGGAACCGACGTTACTGGCCGCGACCGGGGAGAGCGGGCGCTGCGATCGTGCTGGCGCTGGCCGCAATCGCGGTTATCGCACCTCACCTGTTGGCGGGTCCCCCGGAGGCCATCGACCCCGGTATCGCGCTCCAAGTGCCGAGTGGTGCACATCTTTTCGGCACCGACTGGCTGGGTCGCGATGAATACGCGCGGGTCGTCTACGGAGCGCGAGCCTCACTGCTGGTCGGGATCGGGTCGACGTTGCTCGCGACGGCTGCGGGCACGCTCTGGGGATTGGCCGCGGCGCTGGGCGGACCGGTCGCCGATCAGATCGGCATGCGGGTCGCCGATGTGCTGCTGGCGTTTCCGACCATTCTGATGGCGCTGCTCGTGGTGGCGGTTCTGGGTCCGGGAACCGGCAATGTGGTGCTGGCCATCACCATCGCGCTGACTCCCGGTTTCGCCCGGCTGGTGCGGATTCGCACTCATCAGGTACGCCGATTGGCCTATGTCCGTGCGGCATTGGATTTGGGGATTCCACCGTGGAGGGTCACCGTGCGTCACATCGTGCCCAATGTGCTGCTGCCGCTGAGCGTGCTGGTGGTGATCAATATCGGCACCGCGATCATTGTCGGCTCCTCGCTGAGTTTCCTGGGGCTTGGACCCGATACGGCGACACCGGAATGGGGCGCGATGCTCGCGCAGTCCCGGAACTATCTGAGCGCCGCGTGGACGCTGGCGTTGTTCCCCGGCCTGGCGGTCACCCTCACCGTGATGTCGATCAGTGTGGCCGGTCGCGCCCTGCGCGAACGCGTGGAGGGAGTCACCCGATGAACGAACGACTGTTGTCGGTGCGGGAGCTGTCGGTGTCGTTCGGCGACGCCGTCGCGGTGCGGTCGGTCGATCTCGACGTCGACCGGGGTCAATGTGTGGCGCTGGTAGGCGAATCCGGCTCCGGCAAGAGCGTGACCGCACGGGCATTGGTCGGGCTGGCCGGAGTCGATGCCCGGGTGCGCGCCGGCGAACTGACCCTCGGCACGGACGACCTGCGCGGCGCGAGCAACGCACGCTGGCGCCGAATCCGTGGCCGCCGTGTGGGTTTCGTCCTGCAGGACGCCCTCACCTCACTGGATCCGTTGCGCCGCATCGGCTACGAGGTTGCCGAACCGCTCGAGATCCACCGGCTCGCCGATGCCGAAAACCTCGACGACGCGGTGTTCGGGCTGCTCCGACGGGCGGGCATCGACGATCCGGAGCGCCGCTGGCGGCAGTATCCGCACGAGTTGTCCGGCGGTCTGCGTCAGCGGGCGCTGATCGCGTCGGCGCTGGCGGCGGGCCCGGAACTGCTGATCGCGGACGAGCCCACCACCGCGCTCGATGTCGTTGTGCAACAGCAGATTCTGGGGCTGTTACGCGATCTGCGGGCGGCCGGGACCGCGGTGCTGCTGATCAGCCACGATCTGGCGGTGGTCGCCGAATCGGCGGACACGGTCGCGGTCATGTACGCCGGAATCATCGTCGAACGAGGACCCGCCGAGGTGGTGCTGGGCGCGCCCGCGCATCCGTACACGATCGAATTGCTCTCCGCCGCACCGCGACTGGACGGACCGGTGCTGGCTTCGGCCGCACCGCGCTGGGCCGCACCGGCCGATGCCGGATGCCCGTTCGCTCCGCGCTGCCCACACGCCGACACCGACTGCCGCACAGCGCTTCCCGAGCCGGTCACGCTGTCCGACGAACGCACGGTCCGGTGTCTGCGCCCGGGCGTGGCCACGGCCCCGGTGATACCGGTGTCCGCGCCGCCCGAGCCGGTCGCGGCGGTGGATCAGGTTCCGCTGCTGGAGTTCCGGGGCGTGAGTCGGCGCTATCGATTACCCGGCGGCGGGCGAACCGTTGGCCTGGAACCGGTGTCGTTCACCCTGGCGCCAGGTCAGGCCTTGGGCGTGGTCGGCGAATCCGGTTCCGGCAAGAGCACATTGGCCCGGTTGGCGCTCGCGCATCTGACCCCCGACAGCGGTGAAGTACTGCTCGACGGCGCACCCTGGTCGCGGCTGCGCGAACGCGAACGCCGCTCGCACCGGCATCGGGTGCAGCTCATCGACCAGGATCCGGTGAGCGCCTTCGATCCCCGGCACTCGGTCGCGGCGATCATCGGCGAGGCGCTGTCGCGCATCGGATCACGGGCCGCTCGTGCCGAACGCGTCGACGAGCTGCTCGCCGATGTGGGGCTGTCGCGCGCGCTGCGCGATGCCCGCCCCGCGCTCCTGTCCGGCGGGCAGCGTCAGCGGGTGGCCATCGCGCGCGCCCTGGCCGCCGCACCCGATCTGATCGTCGCCGACGAACCGGTATCCGCGCTCGACATCACCATCCAGGCCCAGATCCTGGACCTGTTCGATCGGGTGCGGCGCGACAGCGGAGCCGCGCTGCTGCTCATCTCCCACGATCTGGCCGTGGTGCGCAGGCTGTGCCAGCGCGTCGCGGTCATCCAGCACGGCCGCATCGTCGAGATCGGCGATACGCCAGCGGTTTTCGCCGACCCGCAGCACGAGTACACCCGGCAACTGCTCGCGGCCGTCCCGCGACCGCCGGGCCCGGCGGTCGCGTCGGACCCGACTGCCACATCGCCCGAACACTCACTCTCGAAAGGAATCGCATGACATCGACCGATGACCCGCGGGTCGCGATCGTCACCGGTGCCGCGTCCGGCATCGGCCGCGCCACCGCGGAACTGTTCGCCGAGCGCGGACACCGGGTGGTGGCCGTGGACGTCGACGAGCGCGGCCTGGCCGGGCTGTCCGGCGATCCGGTGACCCTGACCGGAGACGTGTCCGCCGAAGCAGTGAATCTGGAGGCGGTGCGCACCGCCCTGGACCGGTTCGGCCGGATCGACACCGTGGTGCTCAACGCCGGGACCGGCGGCACTCCACCGCTGGAGACGCCCGGCGCCGTCGATGCGGCCGACCGCATCTTCGGGGTCAACCTGCGCGGTCCGATTCACGGTCTGCGAGCGGCGATCCCGGCGCTGCGCAACAGCGGCGGGTCGGCGATCTTCACCGCCTCGGTGGCGGGCCTGCGCGGGGATCCAGGCAACTGGGCCTATAACGCGTCCAAGGGCGCGCTGATCAATCTGGTGCGCGCGTTCGCGATCGACTACGCCGCACAGGGCGTGCGGATCAACGCACTCGCACCGGGCCTGACCCGCACCGGCATCACCGCCAATGTGCATCGAGATCCTGGGTTGCTGGCGGCCATCGAACGCCGGATTCCGTTGGGCCGCTTCGCCGAACCTGTCGAACAGGCCGAGGCCATCTGGTTCCTCGCCTCGCCCGCGGCGGGTTACATCACCGGCACAACCCTGGTCGTGGATGGCGGTCTCGACGCCAACCTCGGCATTCTGCCGCTGCCCGGCCAGGGCTTCTGATCTGCCAGACCGATTTCCGATAGATCCATCACCCTCACGAAGGAGCACATGATGACCACGATCTCTGCCATCGAGGCCAACAAGGCCGCCGCCCGGCGGTTCTACGACGAGGTGGTGTCCCAGGGCAAGCTCGAGGTGCTCGACGAGATCATCGCCGAGGACGGTCGCGACACCGCGGTCCCGGCCGGGAACATCAAGGGCCGGTCCGGATTCGTCGAGCACATCACCTGGCTGCGCGAGAATGTCGAAGGCGTGACCGCCACGGTCGACGATCTCATCGCCGAGGACGATCGGGTGGTCGTGTACTGGACCATCGACGGCGTACAGCGCGGTGAGATCTTCGGTGTGCCCGATAGCGGCGCGGGCCGCCGATTCACCGGGGTCAGCATCAGCACCATTCGCTTCCGGGACGGGCGCATCGTCGAATACGGGGTGCTGCCGGACCGGTACGGCATTGTCGCCCAGCTCGCCCGCTGAGCGAGCCCTCCGATACGACGAAGCCCGGCACGGATTTCCGTGCCGGGCTTCGCGTTCGAACGTGACGGATCAAATCCGCGGCTGCTCGAGAGTGTCGATCCAGGCGCGCAGTGCCCGCGCGGTCGTAGTGGCGTCCTCCTCGAGCACCGTGAAATGGTCACCCGGAATATCGTCGGTGCTGTGCGGTACCGGCCAGAACGCCCGCCAGTCCCGGGGTCCGTCGGTGCGGGTGCCCGGCAAGGGAGTTTCCGAGCGCAGCAGGTGAATCGGCGTGCGCACGGGGGTGGCCCGCCAATCCAGGAACACCCGGTTATAGGTGCCCATGGTGGTGAGCCGCTCGTCCTGCACCGCCAAATCGAACCGGTCGACGCGTGCGAGCATGCCGCCGATCATCGCCCCGGTCCACCACTCCATGCCGGGCTCCAGCGCCGCCTCGACCGGATAGCTGTCCACCAGTAACAGCCCGCGCGGCGCACGCCCCTCCGATTCGAGGGCGGCGGTGACCGCGTGCGCGACACACCCGCCCATGGAGCGGCCCAGCACCACGAACGGACGATCGCCGACCACCTCGATCAGCGCCTCGACGCCCAGTCGCACCAGGGTGTCGACCGAATCGGGCAGCTCATCGCTGCCCGCGGTGAATCCGGGCGCAGGCACCACGTACACATCGCGCTCACCGCGCAATTCCTGTGCCACACGGGAGTATTCGTGCGGCCCGGAGATCGCGCTCACCGCGGGGAACGCCACCACCACGGTCTCCCCCGGCCCTTCGGCGAGCCGGATCGGAGCCAGCGCGTGCCGTGCGCGGTCCGCAACGCCGAAGGTCGCGCGCGCGTGCGATGCGGCGATGAGCAATTGCGCGGCCTCGAAATGCTTTCCGGCATCGTGCATTGCGCGGTGGATCGCGGACAGGCCGGCGCTCGCGGCGGCCGCGACCGGAGCCGACTCCAGGCCGGTCCCGATCTGCCCACCGACGAATTCGACGATGGCCTGCGGAGTGGGATAGTCGAAGGTGAGGGTCGCGGGCAGCCGCAACCCCGTCACCCGCCCCAACCCATTGCGGAGTTCCACCGCACTGAGCGAATCGAGCCCGAGCTCGACCAGCGCCCGATCACCGGCGATCGACTCCGGAGACGGATGAGCCAGGGCCACACCGACTTCGGTGCGCACCAGATCCAGCAGTGCGCGCTCACGAGCCTCCCCGTCGAGCGCCGCGATCGCCCGCACCACCGATCCGGCATACGCCTCACGCGCCGCACTGCGCCGCCGCACCGGAACCAGCGACCGCAGCACCGGCGGCAGCACATCGGTCCGCCGCGCCAGCGCCCGCCCGTCGAACCCGGCCGCGACCACTAGAGCGGGGATGCGCGCAGCTCTGGCCGCAGCGTCGACCTCGGCTTCTCGGCTCCGGTTTTCTGCCGCATTTTCGGCAGGGCGGCCCGCCGCCGCGTCGAGCAGTGCCAGCGCGGTCGGGGTGGGCAGGGCGCGCAGCCCGTTTCTGGCGATCCGCGCGCGGTCGGCCGCCGAGAGCGCCGCGGTCGTACCGCTGGCGCGCTCCCACAGCCCCCAGGAGATGGAGACGGCGGGCAGTCCCAGCGAATGGCGTTGCACGGCAATCGCATCCAGTTCGGCATTGGCGGCGGTGTAGGCCGTCTGGCCGGGGCCACCCAGTTGTGCCGATACCGAGGAGAACAGCACGAACCGGGTCACGGTGGGGATTGTGCGGGTCAATGCGTCCAAGACGCGCGCACCGCCGCTCTTGGGGGCGGCGACCGCTGCGATTCGCTCGGGGGTGATGGTTTCGAAGAGTCCGTCGTCGATCAGGCCCGCCGCATGAATGACCGTGGTCAGTGGCCGATCATCCGGGATCGCCGCCACTGCCGTATCGAGTGCGGCGCGGTCGGACACGTCCAGGGCGGCGACTGTGACGGTGGCACCGGATGATTCGAGTTCGGCGACCAGTTCGGCCGCCTCCTCGGTGGCGGCGCCGCGACGGCCCACCAGCACCAGCGATCGCACCCCGTGCGCGCTGACCAGGTGGCGGGCGACCTCCCCACCGAGACCACCGAGACCACCGGTGATCAGCGTGGTACCCGTGGTGTCCCAGATCGAGATCCCCTCGGCGGCAGGCGGATCCCAGCGCCGCAGCCGGGGCACCGAGATGCGCCCGGCCCGGACCGCGGTCTGGGAATCCCCATCGCCCGCCACGGCCACGATCGCGGCAAGCGCGGACCAGGACTCGGGCGCCTCGTCGATATCGCTGAGCAGCAGTCGATCCGGATGTTCGGCCTGCACCGATCTGACCAGGCCCCACACCGCCGCAGCGGCAGGATCGGGTGCTTCGGTCTCGGCGACGGAAACCGCGCCATGAGTGAGCACGACCAGCGGAACCGCGACAGTGGCGGGATCGTCGAGCCACCGTCGCAGCACCGGTAGCAGTGCATCGACCTCGGCTACAGCGACTATCGCGGCACCGCCGGTGAAACCAGCTGCAACAGTGCCGGTCTCGGCCGCGGCGGGGTCACTTGCGGCGCTGTCGGCGAGTTCGGCCCGGTGGCCACCTGCGCGCAGGGCATCGAGCAGCTGTTGTGCACCGCCGCCGCCGTCGAGGATCAGCCAGCGGTCGGGTTCGGCGGAGGTCGTGAGTTCGGTCCAGGTGACCTCGAACAGGGCGTCACGCAATTCCGCACGGGCCGAGCGCAATTGGGTGGTCGATACCCTGCGCGCCACCAGGCTGTCGATACTGAGCACCGGCGCTCCGGCCGGGTCGGCGGCGTCGATGGCGACCGTGTCCGGGCCGGTCGAGGCGATGCGAACCCGCAGTGCCGCAGCGCCACCGGCGAATATCCGGACCCCGCTCCAGGCGAACGGGAGCCGGTTCTGACCGGGTGGCACGTCGGCCAACTCTCGTAGTGCGGGCAGGTGCACCGCAGCGTCCAGCAGTGCCGGGTGCACGGCGAAATCGTCCGCCGCCCCTGCCACCTCGGGTAGTTCCACCTCGACGAACAGCTCGCCCTCGCGCTCCCAGGCGCGCCGCAGTCCTTGGAAGGCAGGACCGTAGGCCAGACCGGTCTCCAACAGCGTGGGATAGATGCCCGACACGTCGACGGGATCGGCTCCCGGCGGCGGCCAGATACCGAGATCCGCTGTGCTCGTCGGATTCTCGGGACCGATCACCGCGCTCGCGTGCCTGGTCCAGGCATCGGCGGCACCGCCCGCAGGTCGCGAGTGGATCGTCACCGCGGAGGTGCCGTCGCCATTCGCGCTCACCGCTACCTGGAGGTCGACCACAGTGTCGCCGAGCACCAGTGGCGATTCCACGATCAGCTCCTCGATCGAAGGCAGCGCCGCTTCCTCACCGGCACGCGCCACCAGTTCGAGCAGTGCGGTGCCCGGCACGATGACCGTGCCCAGGACCGCGTGGTCGGCCAGCCACCGATGGGTGCGCAGGGACAACTGCCCGGTGAGCAGCAGCCGATCGCCGTCGGCCGCCGCGATCACCGCCGAGAGCAGCGGATGATCCAGCGCCGTCGCCCCGGCACCTGCGCCGGTACGCGCCCGAGTGACCGGTTCAGCCCAGAATCGCTGCGGTTGGAACGCGTAGGTGGGCAGCGCGATACGGGTGGCGGGCGGCACGATCTCGGCCCAGTCGACCCGGTGGCCGTGGGCGTACACGGTTCCGGCGGCGCTGAGCACAGTGGCGACCTCGGGGCGGCCGCCGCGCACCAGCGCCGTCACCGCCACCTGCTCCTCGGCCAGGGTCGCCGAGATCATCGGCGCGAGTACCGCATCGGCCCCGATCTCGAGGATGAGGCCGACACCCTGCGCGCGCATCGTGCGCACGGCGTCGGCGAAACGCACGGTGCCGCGCAGATGCCGGACCCAGTAGTCGGGATCGGCCAGCTCCGCCCGGCCGACCGGCGCACCGGTGCTGTCCGATACCAGCGTGACGCCATCGGGTTCGGCGAAGTCGAGTTCGGCTACCACACTGGCGAATTCGTCGAGGACGGGTTCCATGAGCGGTGAGTGGAAGGCGTGCGAGACCGCCAGCCGCTTGACCCGCCGCCCCGATCCGGTGAGCTCGGCGGCGACCGCCACCACCGCTTCCTCGGCCCCGGACACCACCACCGCGTTCGGCCCGTTGACCGCCGCGATCGACACCTGCGGCGAATCCTCCAGTGCCACAGCGGCACTGTCACCGGTGTGCACGACACAGCTCGCCCGCGCGGCAACCGTGTCGATGACCGCGCGCACCTGGGCTTCGGTGGCTTCGATCGCGACCATGGCGCCACCCGCGGGCAGCGCACCCATCAAGCGCGCACGGGCCGCGACCAGGCGTGCGGCGTCCTCGAGCGAGAGCGCTCCGGCTGCGTGCGCGGCCACGATTCCGCCGATGGAATGCCCTGCGACAGTGTCGATCTCGATGCCCCATGACACCAACAGCCGGTACAGCGCGGTCTCGAAGGCGAAGATCACCGGCTGGGTGTAGAGGGTCGAGTCAATGAGACCAGCGGTGCCCGGCGCGCCGAACGCGACCTCGCGCACCGAGTGCTCCACGGCCGCACCGAGATAGCGGTCCAGCGCAGCAGCTGCCGCGTCGAATGCCGCCGCGAACACCGGAAAACGTTCGTACAGCGCCGCTCCCGCACCGGCGCGCTGGCTGCCCTGCCCGGCGAACACGACGCCGACTCCCCCGCTCGCGTCCGTCGCGAGCACCGCTGCGGGGCTGACCCGTCCCTGCGCCACCGCATCCAGCGCCGCGACCAACTCGCCTCGTTCGATCGCGACGATGACCGCACGGGTGTCGTGCGCGACCCGATCCCGCACCAGAGCCGAAGCAATCGACGCGGGTTCGACGGTTGTGGCCGAGACGAATTCGGCGAGCCGCGCCGCCTGAGTACGCAGCCCGTCCACTCCATGGCCCGAGACCACGAACGGCAGCTGTCCGGCAGTCGCGGGCGCAGTCCCCGAATCAGGTGCGCTGACCTCCCCCAGCACGGTTCCCGCCTCCGGCACGGTTTCCGGTTCCGGCGCGATCCCAGCCGCCTCGTCCTGCGGCTCATCCACCGCTTGCTCGACGATCACGTGTGCGTTCGTGCCCGAGACCCCGAACGCGGAGACTCCCGCGCGCCGGGCGCGGCCGGTTTCGGGCCATTCGCGTGCCCGCGACAGCAGCTCGACGCTGCCTGATTCCCAATCCACGAGCGTGGACGGCGTTCCCAGATGCAAGGTTTCAGGCAGGTGCGCGTGCCGGAGGGCTTCGACGAGCTTGATCACGCCCGCTACTCCCGCCGCCGCTTGAGCGTGGCCGATATTGGATTTCAGGGAGCCCAACCACAAGGGTTCACCGGTGGTGCGTGATCCGTAGGTCGCCAGAATGGCCTGCGCCTCGATGGGGTCGCCGAGTACGGTGCCGGTGCCGTGCGCTTCGACCGCGTCGACATCGCCGACACCCAGACCGGCATCCGTGAGCGCCTCGCGGATCACCCGCTGTTGTGCGGGCCCATTGGGCGCGGTGAGTCCGTTGGACGCGCCGTCCTGATTGATCGCGGTGCCACGCACCACCGCCAGTACCTGATGGCCGTTGCGGCGGGCCTCGGAAAGTCGTTCCAGCAGCACGATTCCCACGCCTTCGGACCAGCCGGTGCCGTCCGCGTCATCGGAGAACGCCTTGCAACGGCCGTCCGGGGCCAGCCCGCGCTGGCGGGAGAACTCGGTGAACCCGATCGGGGTGGACATTACCGACGCGCCGCCCGCGACCGCGAGATCGATCTCGCCCGCCCGTAGCGCCCGCACCGCGAGGTGCAACGCCACCAGTGAGGACGAGCAGGCCGTATCGACGGTGACCGCCGGGCCCGCGAAACCGAAGGTGTAGGCGATCCGGCCCGACACCACGCTGCCGAGGTTGTTGATCGCGAGGTAGCCCTCGAGATCCTCGGGCACCGGATCCAGGCGCGAACCGTAGTCGTGACCGGCGAGTCCGGCGTATACACCGGTGCGACTGCCCTTGAACGCGTGCGGATCCAGGCCCGCGCGTTCGAACGCCTCCCAGGTCACGCGCAGTAACAGTCGCTGCTGCGGGTCCATCGACAGCGCCTCGCGGTGCGAGATGCCGAAGAAGTCCGGGTCGAATTCGGCTGCGCCGGTGAGGAATCCGCCCTGTCTGGCATAGGAGGTACCGGGCACGTCCGGATCCGGATCGTAGAGCGCCTCCAGATCCCAGCCACGATCGGCGGGGAAATCCCCGACCGCGTCACCGCCGCGCGTCACCAATTCCCAGAGTTCCTCGGGCGAGGACACCCCGCCCGGGAGCAGGCACGCGGTGCTCACGATGGCGATCGGTTCGCGCGAGCGGGCCTCGATCTCGTCGAGGCGCTGTTGCAGCCGCTGTTCCTTGGCGATGGAACGCTTGAGGTATTCACGGAGTTTGGCTTCGGTGGCCATCGTGCGTCAGTTCCTGTCTACCAGGTCGAATAGTTCGTCATCGGAGGCGGAGTCGAGGTCGAGCTCGGCCCCCGGTGCGGCGAGGCGATCGGCGAGCGCGCGCAGTCGGTCGGCAACGGCGTCGGTGTCGGCCGCGCCGTCGGTCAGTAGTTCCTCGAGCGCTCGCAGGGCATCATCGGCATCGATCGGCACGCCGCGATCCGCACCGCCCGCGCTGGGCAGGGCGGATGCGATGAAGTCGGCTACGGCCGCGGGCGCGGGGTGGTCGAAGATGAGCGTGGCGGGCAGTGCCAGTCCGGTCGCGGACCGCAATCGATTGCGAAGGTCGACCGCGGTCAACGAATCCAGGCCCAGTTCACGGAATGCGCGCGTGGCCGGAACATCCGCGGCACTACCGTGTTTGAGCACCGCAGCAGTCTCGGCACGCACCAGTTCCAGTACCGCACCGCGCCGCTCGGTCTCGTCGAGGCCGGAGAAACGATCCAGCACAACGGGACTCGTGGTCTCGGCGATCTCGCTCGGTGCACGACCGGGTCGGTCGCCACGGCGCGAGGCCGAACGGTCCGCGTCTATCCAGTACCTGCTGCGCTGGAAGGCATAGGTGGGCAGGTCGATTCGGCGGCCACGGCTGCGCAGCAGCGCCTCACCGTCAACGGCTAGGCCGCGGCTGACCGCCGTGGCCACCGAGAGCGCGACGCGCTGCGGACCGCCCTCATCGCGGCGCAGCGTGCCCACCACGACCGTGGCGGTCGTGTCCGTGTCGGCGATGGTCTCCTCGAGCACCGACGACAGCACCGGGTGCGGGCCGATTTCGACGAAGGCCCGGTACCCGTGTTCCAGAAGCAGTCGGGTGGCCTCCTCGAACCGCACTGTGCCGCGCAGGTTCTCGAACCAGTACTCCCCCGTCAACTCGGTACCGTCGAGCCACTCCGCCGACACCGTCGACAGGACAGGGACGGTCGCGGCCCTCGGCCGCACCGCCTCGAGTTCGGCGTTCAAGGTCGCGCGCAGGTCATCCATCTGCGCCGAGTGCGAGGCATAGTCGACCGCCACCCGTCGATTGCGCACTCCGTCGGCGTCCAGCCGGGCCAGCAGTTCCTCGATGGCATCCACCGCACCGGAGAGCACCACCGAGCTGGGGGAGTTCACCACGGCGACCGAAATCCGTCCGTCGTACTCCGCGACCAGTTCGGTGGCGGCTGTCGCGGACAACGAGACCGCCGCCATCGCACCCTGCCCAGCGTGCGCGGCGATCGCCCTACTGCGCAACGCGACCACCCGCGCGCCGTCCTCGAGCGAGAGTGCCCCCGCGATCACAGCCGCGGCGATCTCGCCCTGCGAGTGGCCGACCACCGCGTCCGGCCGCACACCGTGTGCGGCCCAGACCTCCGCGAGCGCGACCATGATCGCCCACAGCGCGGGCTGGACCACATCGACCCGATCGGTGTCGATATCGGCGCGCCCGAGCAGAACCTCGAGCACCGGCCAATCGACGAACGGCGTCAGCGCTCGCGCGCATTCCTCCAGCCGCTGCGCGAAAACCGGAGTGGTGCGGTACAACTCGTCCGCCATGCCCGGCCACTGACCACCTTGGCCGGGGAACACGAACACCGTCCGCCCGGTCACATCAGCGGTCCCGGTGACCACATGAGCGGGCAGCGCCGACCCCGAAGCGAGCGCCACGAGTCCTGCGCGCAGCTCGTCTGGGTCGCCCACGATCAACGCCCGCTCGGCAAGCGCCGTGCGCGAATCCCACAGCGTCCGTGCGATATCGACGTCGGTGAGTTCGTCCCTGGCCCGCAGATACGTCGCCAACGCAACCGCCTGCCCACGCAACGCGGCAGCGTCGTGCCCGGACAGCGCCCACACCACCGGTGGCTCCGATCCCGCAGCCTCGTAACCGGCTCCGAGCGCGGCGGACTTTCCTGCAGCCCCCGGACCGGAGCCGACGTCAGCCGCGGAAGGTTCGGCGATATCCACTGGTACCAAGTCGGATCCGAGCAACAGCGGTTGCGCGACATCCCGTGGTTCGGAGTCGGTTGCGAGTCCGGACGGCTCTTCGATGATGACGTGGGCGTTGGTGCCGCTCACGCCGAACGAGGAGATGCCCGCTCGGCGCGGGGTGGACTGCGGCTCCCAGGGCCGGGCCTCGGTCAGCAGGCGTACGGTGCCTGCGGTCCAGTCGACGTGCGGGGTGGGTTCGTCGATGTGCAGGGTTTGCGGTAGACGCCGATTGCGGAGCGCCAGAATCATTTTGATGATGCCCGCGCCACCGGCGGCGGCCTGGGTGTGGCCCACGTTCGATTTCAGCGAGCCCAGCCACAGTGGCTGATCCGGGTCGTGCTCGGCACCGTAGGTCGCGATGATCGCCTCGGCTTCGATCGGGTCGCCGAGCCTGGTGCCGGTTCCGTGCGCCTCCACCACGTCGACCTCGCTCGCACGCAGGCCCGCGTTGGCCAGTGCCTGTCGGATCACGCGCTGCTGGGCCGGACCGTTGGGTGCGGTAAGACCGCTGGACGCACCGTCCTGGTTGACCGCCGAGCCGCGCACCACGGCCAGCACCGGGTGGCCGGATCGCTGTGCGTCGGACAGTCTTTCGAGTACGAGCATGCTCACGCCTTCGGCCCAGCCGGTGCCGTCGGCGGCGGCCGCGAACGCCTTGCAACGGCCATCGGTGGCCAGTGCGCGCTGGCGCGAGAATTCCACGAAAGTGGCGGGGCTGGCCATGATCGCGACGCCGCCCGCCAGCGCCAGATCGCTCTCCCCCGAACGCAGTGACTGCGCCGCCAGATGCAGGGCCACCAGCGAGGATGAGCACGCGGTGTCGACGCTGAGCGCGGGCCCCTCGAATCCGAAGGTGTAGGCGATGCGACCGCTGGCGACGCTGCCCGCGCTGCCATTGACCAGGTAGCCCTCCAGATCGGCGGGGGCGTCCTGAATATGCGGGGCGTAATCGTGATACATGGTGCCCGCGAACACCCCGGTCCGACTGCCACGCAACGATGTCGGGTCGATGCCGGCGCGTTCCAGTGCCTCCCAACTCGTTTCGAGTAGCAACCGCTGCTGCGGGTCGGTGGCCAGAGCTTCGCGGGGCGAGATGCCGAACAGTCCCGCGTCGAAATCGGCCGCGCCCACGAGGAATCCACCGTGCCTGGTGTACGAGGTGCCCGGATGCTCGGGATCGGCGTCGTAGAGCGATTCCAGATCCCAGCCCCGGTCGCCCGGGAATTCGGCGATGGCGTCGCCACCGGTATCGAGCAATCGCCACAGCGCGTCGGGTGTTTCGATACCGCCGGGCAGGCGCAGTGCCATCCCCACGATCACGATCGGATCCGCCTCGGGGGTGTCCGCCGCCAGGGCTGCGGCAGGGGAGGTCTCGGTCGCCCCGGACAGCCGCGCGTGCAGCAGGTCCGCAATGGCCTGCGGCGTCGGGTGATCGAAGGTCAACGTGGCGGGCAGGCGCAACCCGGTCGCGGACGCGAGCCGGTTGCGCAATTCCACCGCGGTGAGCGAATCGAGTCCCAGCTCGGTCAGGGCGCGATCGCCGCGGATGCCGACGGGGTCCGGATGATCGAGTGCCACGGCGGCCTCACGGCGCACCACGTCCAGCAGCAGCGCCCGCTGGTCGTCGGCTGACCGCCCGGTCAACGCGGAGGACAGGCTCGAATCCGTCTCGCGCACGGTTGATTCCGCTCGACGGCGCTTCGTGCGCACCAAGCCCCGCAGCAGTGGCGGCACCTCGATACCGGGTCGATCGAACGCCGACAGGTCCAGAGGCGCGGGAACCAGCAGCGGGCTGTCGCGGTGGAACACGGCGGCGTCGAACAGATCCAATCCATGCTCGGCCGAGAGCGCGCGCACGCCCTGGCGGGCCAGTCGAGCCCGATCGGCGTCCGTGAGATGCGCTGTCACGCCGCTGGTTTCAGCCCACAGCCCCCAGGCCAGCGACACGGCGGGCAGCCCGTCCGCCTGCCTGCGGGCAGCGAGCGCGTCCAACCCGGTGTTGGCGGCAGCGTACGCTGCCTGCCCGGCCGTGCCCAGCAAGCCCGCGACCGAGGAGTACAACACGAACGCGGATAACTCGAGCTCCCGAGTCAGCTCATCGAGCAGTTGTGCCGCAGCCAGTTTCGGCGCGAGTACCGCATCGAACCGCTCATCGGAGAGGGTGTCGAGCACACCGTCGTCGACGATTCCCGCCGCATGCACCACGGCGGTGAGCGGATGCTCCGGAGTCACCGCGGCCAGCACCCGGGCAACGGTGTCACGGTCGGTGAGATCCGCCGACACCACCAATACCCGCGCGCCCAGCCCACGCAACTCTGCCGCCAGCTCCGAGGCACCGGGCGCACCGGCTCCCCTGCGACTGGCCAGAATCAGATGCCGAGCACCGTGGCGTTGGACCAGATGCCGTGCCAGCAGCGCGCCGAGACCACCGGTCCCACCGGTGATCAGCACGGTGCCTTCGGGATCCCACGTTCGAGATCCGACCTCGACAGGCTCGTCTACCAACCGAGATGCGGCGGCGACATGATCCGCGTGCACCGGCCGGGGCTCCGCGACGATGCTCGCGTGAGTCAACCGGGGAACGTAGGCGCGGCCCGCGCGGATCGCCAATTGCGGTTCGTCCCGGGTCGCGGTCAGCGCGCGTGGCAGGACGTGCCGGGATGCGGGGTCGTCGTCGGTGTCGACCACGGTGATCGTTCCGGCGCGTTCGGTGGCCGCGACGCGAGCCAAGCCCCAGATCGCGGCGGCATCGGGGTCGGGGCGGTCGCCGGGGGCAGCGGCGATGGCGTTGTGGGTGAGCAGGATTCGCTCGGCCGCGTCCGTCTCGCGCAGAACCGCCAGAGCGGCGTGTGCGGGGGCATCGAAGCCGTTGGAGTCCCATGCACGCTGCTCATCGAGTGGTGCCGCTTCCGGCAGTGGGTATTCGACCCATACCGTTTCGAAGAGGCCCTCGCGTGCCGGGGCGCGTTCGGCTTGGGCCGCGCGCAGGACCAGGGTGTCGACCGAGAGCACGGGTGCGCCGGTGGGGTCGGTGGCGAGTAAGTCGCTGAGCCCGTCGGCGGTGACGGTGAAGCTCACCCGCAGCGCGGTGGCTCCGGTGGAGTGCGCGCGGAATCCGTTCCACACGAAGGGGATTCGTGGTGCTTCTGCGTCGGGGGTGGTGATCGCGACCGGGTGCAGCGCGGCGTCGAACAGCGCGGGGTGCACGAGGTATCCCGCAGGGTCCGCGTGCCCGGATTCCGGTAGCGCTATCTCGGCGTAGCGGGTGTGCCCGCGCCGCCAGATGGCACGGACGCCTCGGAAGCTGGGGCCGTAGTCCAGACCTGCCGCCAACAGTCGCTGGTAGGCGTCGGTGAGGTCGACCGGTTCGGCATCGGCGGGCGGCCATGAATCGGGCACCGCCGCAACGAAACCCGTGTGAGAGCTGTTCAGTCTGCCGATCGCGTGCCTGGTCCACGGTGCGTCCGGGTCGGCGGGCGGGCGGGAGTGGATCTCGACGACGTGATGCTCCTCGACCCGCTGGGCGCTCACCTGGACCTCGACGCCGGACTCGGGGTTCAACACCAGCGGCGTCTCGATCACGAGTTCGTCGACCGCGTCGGCACCCACCGCGTCCGCGACATGCAATGCCAATTCCGCCAGCGCGGTCCCCGGTACGTAGATCCGCCCGGACACAACGTGGTCGGCCAGCCATGGCTGATCCACGATCGACAGCCGTCCGGTGGCGATGACTCCGTCACCGGAGGCGAGGCGCACGGTGGTCGCGAGCAGCGGATGTGCACCGTGGCTCGATTCGGTGACAGCGGTAGTGGTTGCCCAGAAGCGCTCGTATCGGAAAGCGTAGGTCGGCAAAGCAATTCGCCGCTGCTGCGGCACGATGGCGGTCCAGTCGACCCGGCGGCCGTTGGCGTGCACTGCCGCCGCCGCCGACAGCGCCGTGGCGCTCTCGTCGCGTCCGTTGCGGACCGCGGCGACCGCGACCCAGGGGTCGGGGTCATCGGCCAGGGTCGCGGACACCATCGGCGTGAGCACGGCGTCCGCGCCCAGCTCGACGATGATTCCGACACCCTCGGTCCGCAGCCCGGCGACCGCGTCCGCGAATCGCACGGTGCCGCGCAGATGCCGCACCCAGTAGGACGGCTCGGATAGCTCGGCGGCCGTGATCGGCGCACCGGTGACATCGGAAACCAGTGTGCGGACCAGTGGTTCGGTGACGGTCAGCCCCGCCACCACGTCGGCGAAGTCCGCGAGCACGGGATCCATTGCCGCGGAATGGAAGGCGTGCGACACCACCAGGCGCTTGACCCGGCTGCCCGATCCGGACAATCGCGCCGCGAGATCGAGCACCGGCGATTCGGCACCGGAGATCACCACAGCGCGCGGGCCATTCACAGCGGCGATCGAAACCGCCTCGCCCACACCGGCCTGCTCGATCGCCGTACGGATCTCAGCCTCGGTGGCCTCGACCGCCACCATCGCACCACCTCGGGGCAGCGCGCCCATCAACCGGCCCCGCGCGGCGACCAAGCGGGTGGCATCGGTCAGCGACAACGCGCCCGCCACATGCGCGGCCACCACACCGCCAATGGAATGCCCTGCGACCGTGGCGATCTCGATACCCCACGATTCCAGCAGCCGGAACAGTGCCACCTCGACGGCGAATATCACCGGCTGGGTGTAGGTGGTGTCGTCGATCAGCCCTTCGGTGCCCGGCGCGCCGAAGGCCACCTCTCTGATCGAGAACCGCACCGCCGCACCGAGCTGCTCATCGAGCAGGGCCACCGTCGCGTCGAAGGATTCCCGGAAGGCGGGAAACCGTTCGTAGAGTTGGCGTCCCACGCCCGCGCGCTGGCTGCCCTGCCCGCCGAACACCACACCCACCGCACCGGTAGCACCCCCGCTGACCGTGACCCCGGCCCCCGGTGTCCCGTTCGCCAGCGCGGACAAACCCGCGATCAGCCGGTCACGATCGGCGGCCGTGACCACGGCCCGAGCCCCGAAGGTGACGCGGTCGCGGATCAACGCCGACGCAATACGACCGAGATCCGCATCGCCGCTCTCTCCGAAATGACGTGCCAGCGTGTCAGCTTGCGCACGTAGGGCAGCCTCCGAGGTCCCCGAGATCAGGAACGGCAACACATGACCCGGCGACTTCGATTCCGGCGCTGCGATGTCGTCGGTCCGGTCGACTGGCGAGACCTGTTGTGACGCGACGGAATCGGTAGTACGACCACCTGTAGATTCGGTGGAGGCGTTGGAATCGATGGCCTGTTCGAGAATTACGTGGGCATTCGTGCCCGAGACTCCGAACGCCGAGACGCCCGCGCGCAGCGGCCTGCCCGGGGATGGCCAGGCACGCGACCGGGTTACCAGCTCGACCTGCCCGGCGGTCCAATCCACCAGGGTGGAGGGCTTTTCCGCGTGCAGGGTCGCGGGTAGTGACCTGTGGCGCAGTGCCAGGACCATCTTGATGACTCCGGCCACGCCCGCGGCGGCCTGGGTGTGGCCGATATTGGACTTCACCGCGCCCAGCAGGAGTGGCTCGGCGCGGTGGCGCCCGTAGGTCGCCAGGAGTGCCTGGGCCTCGATCGGATCGCCGAGTTCGGTTCCGGTGCCATGCGCTTCGACCGCGTCCACTTCGGACGCGCTCACTCCGGCGTCGGTGAGCGCTTCGCGAATCACCTGCTGCTGGGCGGGACCGTTGGGCGCGGTCAGGCCGTTGGACGCACCGTCCTGATTGACCGCGCTGCCCCGAATCACCGCGAGCACCTCATGGCCGAGCCTGCGGGCGTCCGAAAGCCGCTCCACCAGAAGCACTCCCGCGCCTTCGCCCCAGCCGGTACCGTCCGCGCCGTCGGCGAACGCCTTGCAGCGCCCGTCCACCGACAGTCCGCGTTGGCGGGAGAACTCGACGAAGATCGCCGGGGTCGACATGATCGTCGCGCCGCCCGCGACGGCGAAGTCCACCTCACCCGCCCGCAGCGCTCGCACCGCGAGGTGCAGCGCCACCAGGGACGACGAGCACGCCGTGTCGACGGTCAGGGCTGGGCCCTCGAACCCCAGTGTGTAGGCGATGCGCCCGGACAGCACGCTGGCCGCCGTGCCGGTGACCAGGTAGCCCTCCACACCGGCGGGCACCTTGCCACTGCCGGTCACGTAGTCCTGGCCGTTGGTGCCGACGTAGACACCTGTGCGGCTGCCGCGCAGCGAACGCGGATCGATGCCCGCACATTCGAAGGCCTCCCAGGTGGTGTGCAGGAGAAGTCGCTGCTGCGGATCCATCGCCAAGGCCTCGCGCCGGGAGATACCGAAGAACTCCGGATCGAAATCGGCTGCGCTGTCGATGAATCCACCGTGTCGGGTGTAGGCCGTGCCAGGATGGTCGGGATCGGCGTGATAGAGGTTCTCCAGATCCCACCCGCGATCGTCCGGGAACTCCGATAGCGCGTCCCGGCCCGCACTGAGCAGGTCCCAGAATCGTTCCGGGGTATCGGCCCCACCCGGGAATCGGCAGCCGAGCGCCACGATCGCGATCGGTTCCTGCTGTGCGGCGGTGACCTCCTGCAATTGCTGCCGGGTCTTGTACAGTTCCTCGCTCACCCGGCGCAGCAGGTGCCGGATCTTGTCGTCGCCCGTGGCGTCGTCAATAGCGTTCACAGCGGTGCCTTTCACTCTTCGCGGGGAGGTCAGGAGATGCCGAGTTCGGAACCGATGAAATCGATCAGATCGGCGTCGGTGGCGGACTCGGATAGGGCTGAGGTGTTCTCGGGTTCGGCCGTCCCGCTGCTGGATTCGTCGATGAGACGGCGCAGACGGTCGAGCGCTACGGTCCGTTCGGCGGCGGATAGATCCTCGGCCGCCAGACCCGCCGCCACGCGTTCGAGATCGCCGAGCAGAATGTCCAGTCGCGGCGGCTGAGCCGGAACCAGCTCGGCGGCAATGAATGTGGTCAGCGCGGTGACCGTGGGATGGTCGAAGACCAGGGTGGCGGGCAGGTCCAGGCCGGTGCGCTGGCGCAACCGGTTTCGCAGTTCGACCGAGGACAGGGACGTGAATCCCTGATCGCGCAGTCCGCGGTCGTCATCGACCGCGTTCGAGTCGACGTGGCCCAGAGCGGCGGAGGTCTCCTCCCGCACGAGGGCGTGGATTCGGCGATGCCGCTCGGCGGCGTCGAGGGCAGCGAACTCGTGCGCGGGTTCGGGGGCGCTCGAGGAATCAGCTACCGGCAGCACCTCGGCGAGCAGTCGGGCGTGAATGGGATCGCCAGCGGCCCAGTCGATATCGGCAACGATCACGTCGCCTGCACCACCCACCACCGCATATTCGAGTGCGGTCAGAGCCTGTGCCGGACTCATCGCCCGCAGTCCCCCGCGGCGCAGTTGCCCGGCCGCCGAACCGGCGATCCCCGCACCCGCCCAATGCCCCCAGGCAACCGCCGTCGCGGGCAGCCCGAGTTCACGGCGATGCTCCGCCAGTGCGTCCAGCACCGCGTTACCCGGCGCGTAATTCGCCTGCCCCGGAGCCGGAACGACACCGGTGACCGAGGAGAACAGCACGAACGAGGACAGCTCCAGGTCCCGGGTGAGTTCGTGCAGGTGCAGCGCCGCTGCCACTTTGGCCCGATGTACGCGCTCGAGGCGTTCGCGGTCCAGGCTCTCCACGAGTGAGTCGTCGAGCACGGCGGCGGTGTGCACCACATCGGTGAGCGGACGGTCGGCCGGAATGCCCGCGATCAGGTCAGCCAGTGCGTCGCGGTCGCCGACATCGCAGGCCGCGATGACCGGATGCGCTCCGGCGGCTGACAATTCGGCGATCAGTTCGGCCGCGCCGGGAGCCTCCGGTCCGCGTCTGCTGACCAGTAGCAGATCGGTCGCCCCGTTCCGCGCGAGGCGTCTCGCGACATGTGCGCCGAGTGCTCCGGTGCCGCCGGTGATCAGGACGGTTCCGGTCGGACGCCAGCGGCCGGTGGGACGTAGGGTGTCCCCGCGCACTCGCTTCACCCAGGTTTGATCACCGCGTATCGCGAACTCGCGTTCACCGCTCGGGTTTCGGAGTGCGGCGACTACCAGTTCGGCGGCTTTGTCGTCCGGTGCGACCGGTACGTCGATAACCGTGCCCCTACCGAGCCCGCCCTCCGTGGCGGCGGCGGCGATGAACCCGGCATGCCAGGCACCGGAGGGATCTGACACGATTCCGGCCCCCGCTGCGCGCGCTACACGATCGACCTCGGCGGAGGTCACCGCCGCGCCGGTCAAGACTGCGAAGGTACTGACTCGTGCTGTAGCGGCGGCGGATTGAGTCAGGGCCGCCGTGGCGGCGGCGAGATCGAGGTCGAACGCGGAGCCCGTGGAGCGCGTGGCCAGCGGCAGCAGCGACACCACCGCCAGGGTCTCGCCCTGCACCTCGGCCAGCCCAGCCTCGAGCACGGATCTCGTAGCGGTGGAGGGGTTCACACACAGCTCGGTGACGCGCGCCGTGCCGAGAGCCACGCGCAGGGCTCGCGCCCACTCATCGGTGACACCGCTGTCCAAGGTCACCAGTACCCAGGTCGGTTCCCGTCCGGGTGTTGCGCTTGTCGGAATGAATCGCTCCCACCCCGTGCGGTGAATCCATTCACCGGGTACCTGATCAGTCGCACCACCCGGGGTGTCGATCCAGTAGCGCTCGCGCTGGAAGGCATAGGTGGGCAGGGCAACCCGGCCGGACTCGGGCACGATGGCGGTCCAGTCCACGGGGTGGCCATGGGTGAACACGGTCGCGGCGGCGGTCAGCACGCCGGTGACCTCGTCCCGATCGCGGCGCAGCGCCGGGACCACGGTGACACCGTCGAGCACGCTCGACAGGGCCGCCGCCAGCACGGAATCCGCGCCCAACTCGACCACCACCCCGATGCCTATGGTGGCCAGAGTGCTTGCGGCATCGGCAAATCGAACTGTGCCGCGCAGGTGACGGACCCAATAGGAGGGGTCGGCGAGTTCCGCACCGGTCACCTCGCGGCCGGTGTGGTCGGACACGACGCGCGGGCCGCTGACCTCGGAGAAGGTCAGTTCGGACACTACAGCACGGAACTCGTCGAGGACCGGATCCATTGCCGCGGAATGGAACGCGTGCGACACGGCCAGGCGCTTGACCCGGCGACCCGCTGCCGACAGCTCGGCCGCGACGCGCAGCACCGCCTCCTCCGCCCCTGAAATCACAACCGCACGTGGACCATTCACCGCGGCTACCGCGACTGCGGCGGTAGCGTCATGGGCGGAAGGATCAACGGTGGCACCGTCGGTGACCGCGGTTGCATCGGCGAAGACAGCGTCGGGCCCGACGTCGGTGACGGCACGATCGGAGTCGACAGCAGCGGCGGAGCCGACTTCAATGCCAGCGGCGATGGCTGCGTCAGCGTCGACAGCGAGGGTCGTGATGACGCTATGGGCGGCAGCGCCGGTGGCGGCAGCGGCCACGATCGCGGCGAGCACTTCGGCTTCGGTGCCTTCGACCGCCACCATCGCGCCGCCGGACGGCAGGCCATCCATCAATCGCGCACGGGCGGCTACCAGCCGGGCCGCGTCGTCGAGCGAGAGCACCCCCGCCACGTGTGCGGCGACCACACCGCCGATCGAATGCCCGGCAACAGCGGCCACTTCCACACCCCAGGACTCCCACAGCCGATAGAGCGCGACCTCCACGGCGAACACCACCGACTGGGTGTAGACGGTCCGGTCGATGAGGCCGTCGGTGCCGGGTGCGCCGAAGGCCACGTCGCGCACCGAGAGGTCGACCGCCGTACCGAGATATCGGTCCAGCAGTTCCACCGCGGCGTCGAAAGCATTGCCGAACACCGGGAACCGTTCGGCCAATTGGCGTCCGGTTCCGGTCCGTTGGCTGCCCTGCCCGCCGAATACCACTCCCACCGTGCCGGGAGAGGTGCCCGGACCGGTAATGACGTTCGCCGGGACCAGTCCGTCCGCGAGCGCTCGCACGCCCGAACGCAACGCCAGGTCGCCCTCGGCGATCACAACCGCACGCGTGGAGAATTCGGCGCGGTGGCGGATCAGCGAAGACGCCAACGCGGCGGTCGCGACCGGCTCGGGTCCGGATATGTGTGGGCCGAGGCGATCCGCCTGCGCCCGCAGGGCGGCCGGAGTGCGTCCCGACAGCACAAACGGCAAAGGCCCCGCCGCAATCGAAGCCGACTCGTCGGCCGCGACGGCGGGCGCTTCCTCGATGATCACGTGCGCGTTGGTGCCGCTGATCCCGAACGATGACACCGCCGCGCGCCGGGGCCGTGAACCCCGGGGCCAGGGTCGCGGCTCGAGCACGGGCCGCAACGATCCGTCCAGCCAGTCGACGAAGGGGGAAGCCGGTTCGGCGTGCAAGGTCGCGGGGATCAGTTGATGGCGCAGTGCCAGAACGGTTTTCGCGACTCCGGCGGTACCGGCGGCAGCCTGTGTATGGCCGATGTTCGACTTGAGCGAACCGAGCCATACCGGCGTGGGCCGGTCTCGGCCATAGGTTTCCTGTAGTGCCTGGGCCTCGATGGGGTCGCCCAGCGCGGTACCGGTGCCGTGCGCCTCGATCACATCGACATCGCTGGGTTCCAGACCCGCGTCGGCCAGCGCCGCACGGATCACCTGCCGTTGCGCGGGGCCGTTGGGCGCGGTCAGGCCGTTGGACGCTCCGTCCTGGTTCACGGCAGTGCCGCGCACCACGGCCAGCACCTCGTGTCCGAGCCTGCGCGCGTCCGAAAGACGTTCCACCAATACAACACTCACCGCTTCGGACCAGCCGGTCCCATCAGCCGCGGCTCCGAATGCCTTGCAACGACCGTCAGCTGCCAACCCACCCTGCCGAGCGAACTCGGTGAACATGCCCGGCCCTGCCATCACGGTCACGCCACCGGCGATCGCGAGATCGGCCTCGCCCGCACGCAGCGCACGCACCGCCAGATGCAGGGCCACCAGCGACGAGGAGCACGCCGTATCCACGGTCAAAGCGGGCCCGGCGAGTCCGAATGTGTACGCCACCCGACCCGACAGCACACTCGGCGAGGTGCCGGTCAATCCGAATCCGGCTGCCGCACCGCTGATCTCATGCAGGCGTGGACCATACTCCGAAGGACTCGCACCCAGGTAGACGGCGGTGCGGGTGCCTCTCAGCGACTGCGCGACGATGCCCGCGTGCTCGAACAGCTCCCAGACCGATTCCAACACCAGCCGTTGCTGCGGATCCATCGCGACGGCCTCGCGTGGTGAGATCCCGAAGAACTCGGCATCGAAATCGGCTGCCTCACCGAGGAATCCGCCACGGGCGCCCCCGTCGCCGAGCACATCCGCGAGCGCGGCCAGATCCCAGCCACGGTCGGCGGGCAGGTCGGCGATGGCCTCGCCGCCGGTCGCGAGCAGGTCCCAAAGAGCTTCGGGAGACGCGTGCCCGCCGGGAAACCGTCCGCTCACCGCGACGATGGCAATGGGATCAGTGTCAGTGCCTCGCGTGTCACCGTCTCGAGCGTCATTGCCCCGAACGTCGATGCGCTGAGCGCCATCACCCGCAGCGCCGTCAACCAGATCCGCGGCGCGAGCGGCCTCATTGTCTCTACCACTGGCGCCCGGTGCTTCCGAAAGTGTATCGCTACCAACCGAATTGGTGCCGCTGGCAGTGAGTGAGTCGTGTGCGGACCGCCCACGAAGCCGGCCGGCGAGGTGCGTGGTCAGCGCGTCGGGAGTCGGGTAGTCGTAGACGGCGGTCGGCGCCACCGTGAGGCCGAGCTCCCGGGTCAGCAAGACCGCCAACTCTCGTGCCCCGAGCGAGTCCAGGCCCAGGTTCTGATAGGTGACCTCGGTTGCGACCTGCCCCGGGTCGGTGTAGCCCAGCACCGAGGCGGTCACCTCGCGAACGGTGGCAGCGAGGTCCAGTTGCGGCAGCGCGGGGGTAGTTGAATCCTGCTCGCTTGGCACGGCAGTCGATCGCGGGGCGGAGTTCTGCCGCACACCCTCCTCCCCCCGGTCGTTGTCGGTGCCGACGACCCCCGTCTGCGCGATACGATCCGGTCGCACAGCAGCCGCCTGTGCAGCCAGACCTGATGGCACGGCCCCCGCATACACGGTGGAGCCCGGAGCCTCGTGCGCCGCCTTCGGAAGTCGACCCGGTCCCGCCGCACCTGTCTCCGGAGCGCGGTCCAATTGCGCCTCGTCTGTCTCCAGGGCGCGGTCCGGTGGCCCGTCCAGCCAAAACCGCTCACGCTGAAACGCATAGGTGGGCAGGTCGATCCGAGTCGCGGGATCTACCAGCGCGGCCCAGTCCACCCGGTTTCCATTGGTGTGGATCACGGCGGCGGCGGTCAGCAGCCCGGTGACCTCGTCGCGGCCACGACGCAGAGATGCGGTGGCGACGGACTCGTCGGGATCGGACAGGGCCGCGATCACCAGTGGCGTCAGGACCGCGTCCGCGCCGAGTTCGAGGAAGGTGCCCACGCCCTCGGATCGAAGGGTGCGCACCGCGTCGGCGAAACGGACGGTGCCGCGCAGATGGCGGGACCAATACGCCGGGCCGAGTTCTTGGGCGGAGCCGATCGGCGCGCCCGTCGCATCGGACACGAAGATGAGTTCCGGTTCAGACCACTGCAATTCGGCAATCGCCGCCTCGAGATCGGTGAGCACCGGATCCATCGCGGCCGAGTGGAAGGCATGCGAGACCGCCAAGCGCTTGACTCGCCGACCGGACCCGGACAGCGCGTCCGCGACGACCGAGACATCGCTGTCGGAACCCGAGATCACGACTGCCCGCGGCCCGTTCACCGCGGCTACTGCCACGGCTCGCGACAGTCCGGCGGCCTCGATCGCGGCCAGCACCTCCGGCTCATCCGCCTCGACGGCCACCATGGCGCCACCGACGGGCAACGCACCCATCAGGCGCGCACGGACCGCCACCAGCCGTGCCGCGTCCGGCAGGGAAACCGCACCGGCCACATGCGCGGCGACCACACCGCCGATCGAATGCCCGGCCACCGCCGCGACCTCGATCCCCCAGGACTCGAGCAGCCGGTACAGCGCGACCTCGACCGCGAAGATCACCGGCTGGGTGTAGGTCGTCCGGTCGATCAGCCCCTCGGTTCCCGGTGAGCCGAACGCTACGTCGCGTATCGAGAAGTCCACCGCCGCACCGAGATACCGGTCGAGTAGCGCAACGGACTCGTCGAAGGACGCGCGGAACACCGGGAACCGCTCGTACAGCTGCCGTCCGGCCCCCGCACGCTGCGAGCCCTGGCCACCGAACACCACGCCCACGCTGCCGCGTCCGCCGGACCCCGTGATCAGACCGGCCGCCGTACGCCTTTGCGACAGTGCGCGCAGGCCCGCCACCAGAGCATCGGTGTCCTGGGCCAAAACAACAGCGCGACTGTCGAATTCGACCCGATCACGGATCAGCCCTGACGACAGCTGCGCCAGATCAGGTGTTCGATCCGCCACGAAATCGGCCAGCCGGTCGCCCTGCGCACGCAGTGCCCGGCTCGACCGGGCCGAGACCATGAACGGCCACACCGCGTCCGCGTCGGCGTGCTGGCTGATAGTGCCGCGTCCGCGCCACTCACCGGTCCCCGCGGGGGCTTCTTCGATAATCGCGTGGGCATTGGTTCCGCCCATTCCGAAGGAACTGACCCCGGCTACCAGGCTGCGCTCGGGACGCGGCCACGGCTGCCCAGCGGCCACCACGCGCAGCTGTGAGCCCTCGAGATCCAGTGCGGGATCAGGGTTTTCGTGTCCGAGAGTCGCGGGCAGTTCGCGATGGCGCAGGCTGAGCACCGTTTTCAACACCCCCGCCAGCCCCGCAGCGCCCTCGAGGTGGCCGATGCTGGACTTGACCGACCCGACCAGCAGCGGTTCGCCAGCCGTCCGGGTGCGCCCGATCGTGTCGGCCAGTGCCGCCGCCTCGATCGGATCCCCGGCACGGGTCCCGGTGCCGTGCAATTCCACGTACTGCACATCCTCGGGGGCGATACCGGCACGCTCGAGCGCCTGAGCGATGACCGCAGATTGCCCGGCAGCGGTGGGCACCGTGAACGATTGCCCGCCACCGTCATTGGCGACGGCGGTGGAGCGGATCACCGCATGGATCCGATCCCGTTCCGCGACAGCGCGATCCAGCGGTTTGAGCAGCAGCACCACCGCGCCCTCACCGCGCACGTACCCGTCGCGATCGGCATCGAACACCGAGGCGCGCCCCGATGCGGAGACGCCTCCGAACCGTTCGGCGACCCGCGCTCCGTCGCGGGTCAGGTTCAGGTTCACCGCAGCGACGAAGGCCGAATTCGTGTCCCCCGCAGCCAGACTCGTGCACGCAAGATGCAGCGCGGTCAGGCCGGACGACTGTCCGGAGTCAACCGTGAAACTCGCCCCACGCAGACCGAAGGCGTAGGAGAGCCGGTTGGCGAGCGCACCGCGACTCAGCCCGGTGAGCGTGTGGCGCGTGAGGCCCGCCGGACCGCTGTGGTGAACCAATCCCGCGTAGTCGGCGGCCATCGCGGCAGCGAATACGCCGGTGGCAGACTCGCGCAGATCGGTGATGGGAATGTTCGCGTCTTCGGCAGCCTCCCAAGCCAATTCGAGGAGCAGACGCTGCTGCGGGTCCATCAGCCGCGCCTCGGCCGGGGAGATACCGAAGAAGGCGGCGTCGAAGCGATCCACCTGCGGTAGGAAGCCGCCGACCAGGTCATCCACATCACCACCGGCGGCCGCGCGTGCGGCCGTCGGCGCGCCGAGCGCAATTCCCGCTGTTTTCAGGAGATTCCAGAATTCATCGGGATTGTTCGCTCCGGGAAGCCGGCAGGAGACGCCCACTATGGCAACCGCGCGGGACAATCCCCCATGCCGAAAATCGTTCACAAGATCTCCTTTTGATCCGGAGAAGAATTCGAGTACGACCCCCGCTCGAAAGCTCCGTGAAGTTATTGTGCGAGCCGGATTAACGAACCAACAACCGGAGGTGGCGGAGGTCACATCGAGTCGTACGCATCGAATTACACTGTGCACCAAGCAGTTTCACCGCCCGATCGGCATATCCGATATGGAGCCATCAATGAATCCGATCGATTCCCGCACCCGCGTGCGGCGTTATCGGAATTGTGGTCGCAATTCATTGCAATCTCGGAGATTCAAAGGGCGGCAGCCCGATTCGGTCTCCGGTTAGATGATGTTTCAGCGTCGACCAACCCGAAGGTGACTGTACGGTATGCCCGATCCGCTGGATTTGCTGCATTTGCGCACACTTGTGACCATCGCCGACACCGGCGGCTTCCGACGCGCGGCAGACGCGTTACACCTGAGCCAACCCACCGTGAGCCAGCACATCAGAATGCTGGAGCGCAGGCTCAAGTGCGTTCTCGTCGAAAAAAACGGTCGCACATCGCGTTTCACGCCCGAAGGCGAACGACTCGTGGTGGAGGCCCGACGCCTGCTCGCCGCGCAGGACCAGGTGCTGGCCCGCTTCTCCGAGTCACCGCGCCCGCAGATCAATATCGGCTCGACCGAACACGCGGCCGACGGTTTGCTGACCGATCTGATCGGCGTGCTGCGCACCACGTACCCGGAGGCGGGCCTGCACTTTCGCATCGACCGGTCCACCGCGTTGACCGACGCGGTGATCAAGGGCGTGCTGGACCTGGTGGTCGTACTGGGCGGCAACACCGCCGAACCGGTGGGCACCGAGGTCGGCGTGCTGGACCTGAAATGGTTCGCCGCGCAGAGCTGGCAGTTGCCACCCGCGCCCGGACCGATCTCGCTGGTCGCCTTCGCCGAACCCTGTGGCCTGCGCCGCCGCGCGGTGCAGGCGCTCGGCGAGCGCGGATATGAGGTCTCGGTAACCGCCGAGTCGGGCAACCTCGACGGCCTGCTGGCCGCGGCGAAAGCCGGCCTGGGCGTCGCCCTGCTGCCGTGTCTGTCCGCCGGGCCGTGTGATCTCAGCCCGATCGGCGGGCTGCCCGAAGTGGGCGCGATCGATGTCCGGCTGGTCACCCGGCGCGGACTCGAGGACCACATCGAGAACATCGCGGTCCAAGCCATCACGGCGCACTACCGCGCGATCTCCGGCGGCGGACTGCGCGGCGTCGCCTGAATCGGCTGTGCGACTAACTGATCCGAATACCGACTCATCGAAAGCAGTTGTCTCATGACAGATCTCGCCGTAGCACCGGTCGCCGAGGCACTGACGCCCGGCGTCCTGCCCGAATCCCTGCTGCACCGGTTTCACGGGCGCGCCCCCGAATACGATCGCGACAATCGTTTCTTCGCCGAGGATCTCGACGAGCTCCGCGACATCGGCTACCTGCGCGCGGCGATCCCGGTCAGCCACGGCGGCCTCGGGTGGACGCTCACCGAATTCAACCGTGCCCAACGCGCCCTCGCGTACTGGGCACCGGCCACCGCGCTCGGCGTGAACATGCACCTGTACTGGACCGGCCCGCTCGCCGACCGGATTGCCGCCGATGACGCCTCGCTCGACTGGCTCGCGCGAGAGGTCGTGGCGGGCAAGGTCATCGCGTCCGGGCACGGTGAGCGCGGAAACGACCTGGCCATCGACGATTCCACCACCAGCGCCGTGCCGGTCGAGGGCGGCTACCTGGTCAACGGGCACAAGATCTTCACCTCGCTCTCCCCCGCCTGGGACTGGCTGGGCATCCACGCCCGCGACGACAGCGACCCCGAGCATCCGCGCATCCTGCACGCGTTCGTGCCGCGCACCAGTGAAGGCGTGCGCACGGTGGAAACCTGGGACACCCTGGGCGTACGGGCAACGGCCAGTCACGACACGGTGCTCACCGATGTATTTCTCGCACAGGAACATGTGGTCGACAGTTATGAGCGCGGCGCGAACCCGGGACCGTTCATCTCCGCGATCCTGCCCTGGGCGATCCCCGCACTGGTCAACGTCTACCTCGGAATCGGCCGCCGCGCAGTCGATGTCGCGCTCGAGTCGGCGCGCACCCGGAATGTGCTGAGCCTGGGCGGGAAACCGGTCGCGGGCAAGCCGTTCGTGCAGTACCACGCGGCCGAAGCCGAATTGGCCCTGGAGGCGGCGACCGCCCACCTCGATCACATCACCGAAGTGCTCGCTCGCGGTGATGATCTCGGCGACCGGCTGCTGCTGGCGTTGTTCGCGGTGAAGGAGAACGGCACCCGGACTGCACGCCATGTCGTGGATCTCGCGCTCGAGATCGGTGGCGGCGGTTCGATCCACCGCCGCAACGAACTGGAGCGCCTGTACCGCGATGTCCGGGCGGGCAGTTTCCATCCGCCCAGCAGCGACAGCGTCCGCGAGTATATCGGCAATTTCCTGCTCGGCGAGTGAAAAAGGAGTTCGGACAATGACATTGGCACACATCGGCAATCGATCGGATCGCGAGTCCGAGGCTGCCGCGATCTTCCAGCGCGCCGGAATCACGGTCGAGCGGCTCGGCGAGCACATCGGCGCACGCGTCGGCGGGGTTCGGCTCGGCGGCGACCTTCCCGGCGAGCAGGTCGAAGCAATCCGGCTGGCCTTGGCGATCAACAAGGTGGTCGTCTTCACCGGCCAACACCAGCTCAGCGATGAATCGCAGTACGAGTTCGCCGAATTGCTCGGCACCCCAACCGAACCGCATCCCACCCTGACCTCGCTCGGCACCCGACTGCTCACCATCGACGGAGCCGCCAACAGCTGGCACACCGACGTCACCTTCATCGACCGCATCCCCAAGGTCTCGATCCTGCGCGCGGTCATCCTCCCCAGCTACGGCGGCGCGACCACCTGGGCATCCACGGTCGCCGCCTACGAACAACTACCACCCGCGCTACGCGCACTCACCGACCAACTCTGGGCCACACACAGCAACCTCTACGACTACGTCGGCCAGACCGGCCAGTCCAACGTCGGCAAACAGTACGAGGAATTCACCAGCACCGAATACCAAACCCTGCACCCCGTGGTCCGCGTACACCCCGAAACCGGCGAACGCTCGCTGCTCCTCGGCCATTTCGCCAAGAGCTTCCGCGGCCTGACCACCCCCGAATTCCACTCCCTCTACCAACTGCTTCAGGCACGAATCACCAAACTGGAGAACACTTTCCGCTGGAACTGGCACCTGGGCGACGTCGCGATCTGGGACAACCGCGCCACGCAACACTACGGAATCGCCGACTTCGGCGACCAAGAGCGCAAGCTACACCGCATCACCCTCGCCGGTGACGTCCCCGTGGGCATCACCGGAGCCCATAGCGAGGTCCTCCTGGGTGATGCCTCCCACTACAGCGCCATCGTCGACTCACCACGCCTGACGTTCTTCGCGGCCTGATGGCGCGTGGACCGCGGCGGCGCGGTTACCGAGGTTCACGCGAGAAGGTTCACCCTCCGTCGCTGTGGGCGGTCACCACCGCCCGGCCTCGGGTTCCTCCGGCCAGGCGAATTCAGGCAGTCCGGCCGTGTGAACGATTGCGGCCCAATCCAATTCAGCCGCGCGGACGAGTGTGCACAGCAGAAGCCACACCGCCCACGCGTCGTGCGCGGCGCGATGGTGGTGCATGCCTTCGAGTGGGGAGGTGTCGATCTCGGCATACTTGACCAGACTTGTGAGTGTGTAGCTCCTGATCCCGGGCCACACTGCCTCGGCCAAACGCATGGTATCGAGCACCAGGAGCGGGTTCCACTCGATCAGGTGCGCCGCGAGCACCTTTCGCTCGATGCCCTCGTTGTGCACCACAAGGACTCGACCGAACGTGAGGCGGCCGACTTTCGGTCCGACGTCCGACCATCGCGGGCAGCCCGCAACGTCCTCGTTGCTGACACCGTGGGCCTTGCGTGAGATGTGCGGGGTGATCGACTTTCGCGGACGTACAAGCCAGGAGTGCAATTCGGCTGGGCTGACCGCCGTGCCGACCACCGGCAGCATCGCGATCTCGACGATCTCGGGCGGTACTCGGCCGTTGCCTTCCACATCCAGTACCGTGATGCCCCTGCCGCGCAGCGTGGAGGGGACCTGTGTGTAGCCCGGTGTCACAAGGACCCTCCTCAGCAAAGTATGCGATAGCGCAGCCAATCCCGGAGAAGACCGTCACGAGTCGTAACCGAGCGCGGCGGCGCGGACCTGGCTGACGTACGCCGCGGAGTGGTTGTAGGAGAAGATCGCCCGTCGCCATCCGACCGGCGTGGACAGATCGCCGCCGGAGGCACACAGGTATCGACCGGCGGCCAGCGCCGCATCGTCGATATTGTCCGGACTTCCCGAAAGCTCTTTCGTGGCAACGGGTTCAGCACCCTCGAGCACCTTCGCGAGGGTTTGGTAGTCGGCTGATGCGCGGGCGCCCCAGCGTTTCCAGGTGTCGGGTATGAACTGGAAGGGGCCCATGGCGCGGGCATAGACGATATGGCCCGCGTCGGCGGTCGCGGCAGGGTCGAGAATGGTGGCGTTCCCGGCCGTGCCGTTGAGGGCTACACCTCGGATCGGCGGCTGGACAAGCCCGTTGGTGGTGATGGTGGCACCACCGAACCGGGCATGGTTGCTTTCCACGTGGGCGATGCCCGCCAGGGTCGTCCATCCGAGGTGACAGTTGGGCTGGGCTTTCGCCATGACCACCGTCGCGTATCCGTAGGCCTCGAGTGCGCGGGCGGGAATGCCGTGTTTCGCCGACCGCGTGCGTGCCCATTCGCCCAGCTGATCCAGTTTGCCCTCCACCGCGTCGAGTCGGATGGCCGGAACCTGCCCCCCGGACCCAGGAACGGCGGGTACGGGTGCCTGGCTGTCGTATCCGGCGGTTGTCATCCCGACCGCCGACAGCAGCACAACCAATCCGGCCACGATCACGGCTGAGCCGCGACCGGTGGTGGGGATCTGTGATCTGCTCATTCGTCCTCGCAATGGGCCACAACGGACGCCGTCCCACTCATCGGATTCAACTGCACGCACGGGTTGTCGTGGGCGCGGTCGAAGGCTTGGCCGAGGACGGTGGGGGCGACGTGGGCGTTGTCGTCGCCGACGGCTTCGACGTCGATGGTGACGAGGTGCGCGAAGGCGTTGTGGTGGGTGGGTGCGCGAGCGTCGGAGTCGTCGACGGCAGCGTGGTGGACGGCGGCGTAGTGGTGGTGGACGGCACCGCGGTCGGGCTGCATCGAGGCACGGTGGTGGTCGGGGGCACGGTGGTCCGCGGCACGGTCGTGGTCGGCGGCACGGTCGTGCGTGGTGGCACAGTCGTGGTCGGCGGCGTTGTCGTCGACGGTACGGTCGTCGGCGGCACGGTGGTGGGAACGACCGTGACGGTAATGGTCGTCGGGTCGACAGCCGGATCACGGGTCGGCGTAATCGGCTGTGTGACAGTCTGTCCCGGACCGGGCATCGGACCCACGGACACGGTCGCACTCGCACTCGCGGTCATCGTGAGGGAGAACACCGGCGCGGGGGTCGCGGCCGGGGTATCCGTCGTCGTGCCGGGTTCGGCGGTTGTCGTGTCGGGTGTGGTCGTCGTGTCCGGTGTCGTGGTCTCGGTAGCGACTGGCGGGGTGGTATCGACGGTGACCGGTGAGTCCGCGGCGATGGGACCGGCGGTGGCGATCGCGGTGTCGGGGACGGTATCGGACACCGAGGCGTCGGCCGGGACCGGCACATCGCTGGGAATCCCCGAGTTCTCGGTCGCTCCGGCGAGGGGGTCGGTCGTCCCCGGCTGGGTCGTCATCGGATCGCCCGAGTTCAGCGGGTCCGGCGTGAGAGAGGCTTCGGTCGCAACGGATTTCGCACTTTGCTGGTCGGTGTCCCGGGATTCGGCGGCTGCCACAACTCCGACAACGAGGCTCAGCACGGCCGCACCGGCCGCCACCCGCGGGACATTGCGGCGGAGGTTCGTCGCTCCGGCGAAATTACCGAAGCGCTGCCAACTCGGTGAATCGTCGAGTCGCCACAACAGCGAATCCCACAGCCGCGTGGGAGACCACGCGGGCCTGCGGCGCAGGTCGTCGTCGGTGACGTCGTCAACCGCGAGTACCTCGTCATCGAAAGGGTCACGGTCCGAGGCGATCTGGAGCACCTCGGTCTTGTCCGGGTCCCCGGTCCCGAGGGGCTCACGCGGGATATCGGGTTGCTGTTCACGTCTGTCCATGTGGCCTTCCACTGCGACTTGTCCTCCTACTATTGGGATTTCGTTCTGTTGTGGCCTCGCTCCGGCGCACACGCGGCCGCCGTCGCGGCATAGGCGACGGGCGGCCGGAGTGGTGTCGATGGGGTGCGGATAATCCGCGGTTCAGCTCAGGACGCCCGCGATTGCCGCAATTCTGTCGCCGATCCAACGGTGGGATCAGGCTGCGCGATCTGCGCCGGGGACGGATGCGACACCGGCTCCGCAGCCGAATGTGCTTGCTCGCCTTCGGCATTCATCTCGTGCATCTCGCTCTTGAGGATCCGTAGCGACCGGCCCATGCTGCGGGCGGCATCGGGCAGCCGCTTCGCTCCGAAGAGCACGATGAACAGCATCGCGATGACGAACCAGTGGGTGGGGCTGAGTGTTCCCATGTCTGTCCTTTGGTGATTGGTCCTCTTCGGGTGACCGCCGATCGAGTCGGCGACCCGGCACACGATCGGCCGGGCCGCCGGTCGGTATCAGACGTCGAGGATGTTCCGCATGCCCGCCTTGTAGCGGACCGCGTCCAGCGCTCGGGCGCCGTCGAACTCCTTGATGGTCTGGTGCGGCCACAGCGTGGCCTTGGTCGCATCGGAGCCCGAGGCGTCGAGGATGGCGTTGGCGGCGTTTCGGCCGCCTTCGTTGGCGCCCTCCATCGTCGCCAGGTCGATGTTGTTGCGCAGGTAGTCACCGGCCAGGAAGAAGTTCGGGATGGCGGTCTTGGCCACGGGGCGGTTGTCCCACGAACCGGCGGTGTTGATCATCAGCGGATCGTCGTTGGTGTTGACCCCGGCACTGGCGTCCCAGCGGATGGCCGGATCGAGATACCAGGCCACCAGGTTCTTGTCGCCGATGGTGTTGCCCAGGGTCGGCACGTTGCCCTGGGTCATCGTGATCTGATGCCAGACCTCCTTGGCGATCTCGTCGGGGCTGCACTTCTTAGCCGTCTTCTTGACCAGGACACCGGGGGTGTCCCAGTCCGAGATATCCACGGACAGAATGTCTTTCACATTCCCGTCGCCGTAGGTGGTGGCAACCTTGTTCTTCCAGAACTGGTTCTGTTCGATGCCGGTCAACCGCCACGGCGACTGGATGAAGCCGATGTGGCCGGCCGCGATGGGCTTATCGGTGTTGAGGAAGAACTGGATGCCGGTCATCCAGTCGACGAAGATCTTCTGGACCTTCGCCAGGTTCGGATCCAGGTTGAGGATGTCGTTGTTGAAGTACTTCACCGCCTGTTCCGGCGCCAGCGCGTGGACGTACCAGTCGGCCTGCACGGTGCCGGTGGCACCGGACGCGTCCTTGATCACCGCCCCCGAGATCTGGCCGTTGGCGACCGACAGTGACTGCAGTTCGGCACCGAGCTGGAACTTGACGCCCTTGCCCTGCAGGTAGTTCAGCCACGGAGTGATCCACACATCGGAGGTCGGACCGTTGAGCACCTGGTCGGGGAAGCGCCCGCTATTGCCTCGGTTGATGATGTTGAGCAGGAATGCCTCGCCCATGTTGCAGATGGTGCGAGCACTGGCCTTGTCCTCCTTGGCCGCGACCAGCGTGCGGGTGACCGTGGAGATGATCAGCTCGTAGTTGGCGTTCTTGCCGTCCATCTTCACGAAGTCCTTGAAGGACGTGTGCTCCCACTGGTCCAACCGGCGGGCGTCGCAGCTGGTGAAGAATACGAGCAGGCGCTGAGCCAGCTTGAGCATGTCGGGCACCGGGATCTTCGGGATCCAGGTCATGCCGCCGAGCAAGGTGTTGATGACCTTGAGCGGGTTGGCGGCCAAGCCGATCGCGTCGTTGTTGATCGCGAAGGGCAGGGTGATCGGCGCGCCGGTGGTCTGTTCCGCGGTGGCGGTCAGCGCCGCCACCAGGTTGTCGGCCACACCATTGGCGTTGCCCGGGAAGGGAATACGCTTCATGGTGTCCGGAATCGCCTGGTAGAAACCAGGAAAGAACCGGAAGCCGTGCTCACCCGGCAGTGGCTTGCGACCACCGGTCGGGGGAATGGGCGTTTCGATGCTGCGGGCTTTACCGCCCCACGCCCGCCGCTCGTAGATGGTGACATCGAAGCCACGCTCGACGAGCTCGTGCGCCGCGGTCAGGCCAGCGATACCGCCGCCGAGGATGGCGACTTTGTTCTTGGCCGGTGCCGCGTCGGCGGTGGTAAGTCCAACCAATCCGGCACTGGTGGCACTGGCTGCCGCGAGTGCAATCGAACCGGCTGCCGCGCCCTTGACGAAACTACGCCGGGAGACATCGGATTCAGTCATTGGATCACAGTCCTCATCGGGTTTCAGGCCTCCGATCAGGTCGTGAAGCAACGTATCGAGATCCGTTACATTGGGTCAACAGCGAATTAATCTTTGATGCTTGTTCACAGCCGCTCCACAGCGCTCCCCTATCGGATTCCACAAAACCGCTGATTCAGCGCTCACACGGTGCGGAGTGGGTCATATCGCCGGTTCCGATGCCGCGTACCAGCAAAGGCACGATGGTCCGGCGCACGAAACACCGCGCCTGTTCGACATCGTCGAAGTCGACTCCGCCGGACGGGGTCAACAGCAGCGAATGAGTGAGTCGCGCAATCAGTTCCGCGACCGGCGCGGGATCGTAGCGGTTCAGACACTCGAGTTCCTGACCCCGCTCGACGAATCGCAGGACATAGCTGATTGCGGTACGGACGAGCTGCTGCCCGCGCACCGTATAGAAGGCGAGGGCGTCTTCGGGCTCGGCGGCGGCCAACCGGGTGATGATCGGGTGGCTTCGTACGACCTCGAACAGGGTGAGCATCATCTGCTCGATTCGCGTCTCCAAGCCCACTGTCGCGATACCCACTTCGGTCGCGGATACCAAGGCACGCTCGGCTTCTCGCGCCAGCACCGTATCGACCAGGTTCTCCTTGGTGGCGAAATGGCGATAGATGGTGATGCGGTTGACCCGCGCGTGACGGGCGATGTCATCGAGGCTCGCGCGCCGGATTCCCACAAGCAGAATGCGCTCCAGCGCGGCGTCGAGGATCCTGTCCTCCAACGGGTTTCGGTCTGGCATGCACCGAAACTCCCCTACTCGCGCTCGAGCTCGACCGAGGCTGGACGATTGACGAGAGAATCGCCGCTCACGCTGTTCGGAGTCCAGACCGCGCCGTCGTGCACGAGCGGCCGGCGGTCATTTCGCTAGCCTGCGACTACCCCGGCCGGGACGGGAAGGCAATCATGACTTCACGAGCAACGCGAATCGCCGGAGCGGCCGTCCTCATCGGACCATGCTGGGCCGGAACAACATACGCACACGCGGATCCGACGACGACGCCACCGTCGAGCACCACCGTCGCACCGCCGACTACCACCGTGCCGGGCCCCTCGTCGGTCACGCCGAGCCCGGTACCGACGACCACCGACTCGGCACCGCCGACCACTTCGGCGCCACCGGTCACCGTGCTGCCGACAACTCCGGCGATCACACCTGATCCGGGACCCGCGGTGATCGTATCGGCGGTGACCCTCACCGCTGTCGAGGCGGGCTCACCACCGGAATTTCGGTTCGCGACCCTGATGTGCTCACCGAAGATCGACGGCACCCATCCCGACGCGAAAAGCACGTGCGACGAATTGAACGCGGTGAACGGCAATTTCGACAAGCTCACCGGCACCCCGGGGATCTGCCCGAACATCTGGCGGCCGGTGACGATTGTGGCCCAGGGGTTCTGGCAGGGAGCCCAACTGTCGTTCAAGCACAGCTTCCCCAACCGGTGTATCGCCGATCACGCGAGCAAGTACGTCTACAGATTCTGATCGGCGTAGGAACTCGAGTTCGAATACTGTGACCGAGCCGCACCCGCGGCTGGGCTGAGTCGGTAACTATCCAGAGCCGCACAGCGGTTCCTCGATCAGTTCACCGGTCGCCCTACCATCACTCGGGAGTCGGGTCGACGAGCCCGGCCCATCGCTCGCTCGGCGGCATCCATCAACCACTACCCCCGGCCGGGTCCGCCGAGCGAGCCGCACGGGGCAGCGGTGTCATCATCAGCCCTGCCCCACCCATCCGCGGGCGTGCCGCGCCGCGTTCGGGCGAGCCATCGATCGTTGTGCACGCTCGCTGATTTCATCGTGCGCGTCACGGACGATCGCTCGCCATGCGGCGCCGCGGTCACCGGCGCGTGCGAGCGCGCCGGCGGCGATCGCCAGTTTTCGTCCGGAACGCATCAGGTGCCGTGGCTCCCGAATCCGGCTCACGACTTCCATCATCGCCGCGCCCAGTGCGGGATCGGCGACGCCCGCGCGGTACAACTCGACCTCGATCGGGGTCATCTCCTCCCCTCGCGCCAATCGATTGGTGTACTGGTACATCTCGAGGCATTCGGCCTCGCGCCGCATCTCCCAGTCGGACACCTGACGATCCAGTGCCTGTGGATCGTCGAGCACCCGCGCGACCGATTCACCGAGCAGCCGCCCGTAGCGCAGCGCGTCCCTGATTCCCTGTGCGGTCACCGGATCCTTGAAATGTCCGGAGTCCCCGGGCAGCGCCCATCCCGGGCCGCCCGAACGCCGGAAGTAGGACTCCAAGTCCACCGCCGAGCGCACCCGGGTCCGAAGCGTGCACCCATCGAGACGATCCGACAATCCCGGGAGTTCGGCGATCATTCGGCGATACTGTCGCTCGATCTGTCCTGCCACCCGTACGGCTCGGTCGCGTGGCGGCTGGATCAGGCACAGCAGCAGACCGCCATCACAGGGAAAGGCGGTGCCCAGCAGGTCGCCGGAACGCCATTGCGCCGCAACCGATCTCCATTCGAGTGAAGTGTCGTGCCAGTACGCGAACACGCATGACCGGCCGCTGGGCTCGATCCGGTAGGGAGCGTGCGCGCCCACCAGGCGCGCGACCGTGCTGCGCCGACCGTCCGCGCCGATGACCAGCCGGGCATCGATCCGCCGCTCGTTCCCGTTCCGGTCGAGGTACCGCACACCGACAACGCGTCGTCCCGCCCAGACCAGAGCGACCACTCGTGAGCGTTCCCGAATCTGCGCCCCGCCCGCGCGGGCAGTGTCGACCAAGGCTGCATCGAGGCCGGCCCGGCGCACGCACATCGAGTACCCGATCGTGCCGTAGCGCCCGAACGGTGCGCGGACCGTGAATCCCGCGCCATCGGCGAGGCCGGTTGTCAATGGTGGGGCGCCCAGGGCAAGCACACGCGGCAGCGCCCCGAGCTCGGCGAGTTCGAACACGCCCGAGGGCCAGAGCAGATGGGTCGACAAGGTGTCCGAGGGGAACGCCGAACTGTCCAACCCGATGACGCTGCGCCCGGCTCCGGCAAGGGCGATGGCGGCCGCTGTTCCCGCACAACGGGTTCCGACTACGACCACATCGGCCTGTTCGGTGACCATGGTGACCCTCCGGGATTCAACGCCGAATCGGTGTAACTAAGCACCTTTTAGCGATACATTGTGTCACGATCGGCTGTCGACGTCATCGACAACGAGCCTCATCGATGTAACCCGCACGAAGGACGACCAGCATGAGTTGCGTAGTACCACAGCGACATCCAGAGCGTCCGCGGGCCGTTCCCGGGCTCGGGCCGATGGCGTGGCTGCTGGGCGTGGGCAAACCGACGGCCGATCAGTGGCGCGTACTCGGCGAATCGCTCCTTGCCGGTGACGAGCGGATGGACGCCCTCGTGGACTGGATGTTCTCCGAAGGCTTCGCCGAGACTCGCCTGATGTTCGAGTGCGCGGTCCGCGATGGAATCGACACCGTGGCCCGGGCGCCCGAGCCGCTGCGAGAGTTCTTCGCCCACTTAGAGAATCCGCCGGAGTGGCTGGATCGGGCCAAGGTCGCGCGTGGCGCCCGGGTTTTCCGGACCGGCGGCGCCGACGGCGTCTACATCGCGCGTGATGTCGCATTCCTGGGCGGCTATCTGGCCTCCGGGTTCAACAAGACTCTGATCCGAACCGGTGCCTTGGAGAAAGGGCCATCGGCGCGGTTCGCCGAAACACTGCAGTGGGCACTCGATGTCACCGCCGAGGGGGGTATGGACGACTTCGGGCCGGGCTACCGTTCAACGCTGCACGTGCGGTTGATTCACGCGCTCGTGCGCCGCCACGTCGGTGCCATGTCCGATTGGGATACCGCCGCGTGGGGCGTGCCGATCAACCAAACCGATATGGCCGCAACGCTGGTGGGTGCGCTGATGTCACCGTTCGCGGCCGCACCCGCCCTGGGCATCGTGCCGATACCTCGCGAACTCGATGACGCCGCGCATCTGACGAAGTATGTGGGGTGGCTGCTGGGCGTCGAGAATCAGTGGCTGCCACACGGTTTCCGCGATGCCATCCGCATCCTGTACCACTGTTTGTCGGCCATCACCGATCCGGACGACACAACCGTGCGATTGGCCCGACCGATGGCCGACGATCCGCTCACGTGGCAGTACCCGCGTTTCGCCGCTGTCCGACGCGAAATCGCACGCGCTCAACACCTTTCGATGGCCAGTGCATTTCTGGGTCCGAAGGCGATGCACGCGCTCGGCCTGAGCTACGCACTGCCGTGGTATCCCCTGCTGCGCATACCGATCAATCTGCTGCGGGTGCTGCGCGGACGCCTGCTCCCGGGCGGTCTCACACGCGCTGCCGCGCGCGGTCGCCGCGAACAGGAGGCGTTCCTCGCGCGGCTGATCGGGTCCGCTGTCCCGAACGTCGGTGCGACCGCGCACCACCTGCATCACGCGGCGTGACCAGGTCGTAGGGAAGACGTCACTTCTTCCGAGGGACGGACTTCTTCGTCGCCGATGTCTTCTTTGCGACAGCCGTCTTCTTCGCGGGGGCGGGCTTTTTCGCCGCCGCGGTCGACTTCGCGCTCGCCCGCTTCGCCGCCGGGGTCGTGCGAGGCGCGGGGGCCGCGCGCTTGCGCGGGGTCGCGACCGGCTCGGCACCGATGCCGCGAATGAGCAACGGCACCACGGCGGCCCGAACGAAGGCGCGGGTCTGCTGCTCGTCATCGAAGTCCACTCCGCCGACCGGTGTCAGCAGAATCGAATGCGCCATGCGCGCCAATAGTTCCGCGACCGGGCGCGCGTCGTAGGGCTGCAAAGTCCCCTGCGCCTGACCATATTCGGAGTAGGCGATGATGTAGGTGATACCCGCCTCGACCAGTTGGCGGGCCCGCACGGTATAGAACGTCAGCGCGTCGTCGGTGTCCACGTGGATCAACTGGGTGACCATAGGGTGGGTCCGGATCTGGCGGATCAACTCCACCATGGTCTCTTCGATCTGCGCTTCGACGCCGCTGACCGCGGACCCGGCGGCGGTGATGTCGGCGAGCGCGCGCTGGAGTTCTCGCGCCATCACCGCCTCCACCACGTTCTCCTTGGTGGTGAACCGGCGATAGATCGTGACCCGATTCATGCCCGCGCGGCGCGCGATGTCATCGAGCGTCGACCGCCGGATCCCCACCTGCAGGATCCGTGCCAGCGCCGCGTCGAGAATTTTTTCGTCGGTAGGGTCACGATCGGTCACGCAGCGAAGTTATCCGACTCGTTGCATTGAATCAACGACCACGGCGCTCTCCGCCGGGATGCGTCGTTGGAATGTCCCGGGGACGCAAGTGCTGTCGTCACCCGACCCCGGACGGGTGACGACCATGTTCACCGACGTGAGGTCAGCAACTGGGCAGGTAGTAGCCCGATCCGGTCAGCCCGGCGGCCGAGCCCGCGAACGCACACAGGAACGAGAGCGGGCCCGACCCCGAGGTGGGCGTCGACGAACCGGATGTGGACAGCTGTGACGACGAACCGGTCGTCGTCGGCGCGGTGGTGGTGTCGGCGGAGGCGATGGGCGCCGCCAGCACCAGCCCGCCCAGAATCGCGGACGCGATACAGGTTTTCGTTGTGGATCTCATTTCGACAAACTCCTACGCGATCGGAATCAATTGCGCCGCAAGGCTATCGGAGCACATCCAGGCGGAAGTGAGCCTCATGACGATGCACAGGGAACTCGCCCGATCATTCATGCGTGAGCCAGAGCGACCGAACCCCGCGATGACGAATCCGGCGCCATGACTGTGCAATGTCCGAAACACGAATATGCCTGGCGCGCAGCGTCATCGACCTCAGTAGCCTGAGACGATGTTTGGTATCGGCTGGGGTGAAATGATCATCTTGCTGGCGGCGGCCCTGTTGATTCTCGGGCCGGAACGACTCCCCGGAGCGGTCGTCTGGACACTGCGCTCGGTAAGGCAGGTTCGCGATTACGCTGTCGGTGCGGCCGAGCAGCTCAAACAGGAGCTGGGCCCCGAGGTGGAGGAGTTGCGAAAGCCGCTCGCGGAGTTGAACAGACTCCGCGGTTCCACCCCGCAGACATTGATCACCAAACATCTGCTCGACGGCGACGAATCGCTCTTGTCCGCCGAAACTACGAGCACGGGATCAGCCCCCACGACGTCACTCTTTCACCGGCCCGAGCCCACGACGAATTTCGGAATAATGAATGAGCCCGTCGTGGACTCGGAGGCCGGCACACCGGTGCCGAAAATCGACACCGACGCGACGTAGACAGGCCCATGATCCGGCAGGCTACGAACTGAATACTCGGGCGCTCGAATCCTCTCGGATTCGAGCGCCCGAGCGCTTTCCAGGAATTCTGTGCGCATCCGGCAACGCAAGGATCGGACCGGCGGTCGGCCGAACACCATTGGTCGCCCGACCGCCGCGATATCGCCATTGGCGTGGCCTCGGATCGGGGCATCACGCCGTCGATCGTGTGTAACACTGTATCGATATTGGCTTCATTGCGTCAATGATGTATCAGATGTTGATGCATTGTGACATTCGGGCTAACGTAGCTGCCAACCTCATAGCAGGAACAGGCAGGGGGCCAGCACCGAAGGCCGTATCAACGGACGCGTAGCCGCACCACCGATACGGCTCACGTGCACCCCGAGCGAATCGCTCGGCCCCGTCTGGAATTCACGCCGGCATCCCGGCACATTCGCGAGTGGAATGGAGCACTCATGCACGTCAACGCCGACGTTCGCCCCGATTTCTCGACTCCCATCCGCCAGTACCCCGAGGCCCGAGCCGGGAAGTACGCAGACAACCGGCCGGTGCGGCCGGCGGGACCACGCCCGTACACCGCCCAGCGCACCGCATCCGAGGACAATTCCGCACGGATCGCGATTGCCCGGCACTGCGACAAGATCATGTCGGACATGTTCGCGGCGCGCGATGTCACCGATGACGGGATCTATGTCGAGCGATTGCGGAACAGCACGAAAAACTGGCTCCGGCACGGGATTTCGATCGATACGGTGCATCGGGCGATCCGGGAGGCGGCGGACCGGGCGTTCGAGCGACTGGTGGGCGGATCCACCGTGCGCGACCCCGGGCATCTACTCGGCCACACTCGACGACTGTTCCGAATTCACGGCGTGGTCACCACGATCATGTCCTCGATCTTCGTCGAACAGATCCACCCCGGCGCGGAGCGGCCCGCGGCTCATCTGTACACGGTGGCCTCGGCCCTGGCCGAGGGCCGCACAGCGGCGTTGCCCGCTGATGTCGACATCGCCAACTCGTATGCGGTTCTGGCAGTGTCGATTCCACGTCATCGCGACGAGGAATCCGGTAGTCCGAGCGCGAGCCTGGTGGCTCAGCGAAAGCTCGGCAGGATGCAGATCGCCCTCGACGATCGGACCGGATCCACAGCGCTGTCGACCCTCGGAGTCCGAGGCGGCACCATCTTGATACCGTCCCTCGAGGCGACAAGCAACAGGCTCGATCAACTGGTGGGCGAGTTGTCGCATGCGGTCCAGGTTCCGATCACGGCTATCGTGCTCGACAGCACCCGTGACGGGGTCCGGGCCTCCGCCGACCTGGCGCACGATCTGCTCGATGTCGCCATCCGGCTGCGCTATCCGGGCGGGTTGTATCGCAGCGGCGATCTCGCCCTCGAATATCAGCTGACACGTCCGGGCCCCGCCCGCGACAAGCTCGGGTCGCTACTGGACCCACTGAGCATGCATCCGGACCTGCTGCACACGTTGCTGTTGCACATCCACACCAACCTCAGCCGACAGCACACCGCACGCCTGCTGCACCTGCACCGCAACACCATCGACTATCGCCTGCACCGGATTCAGGAGCTCACCGGCTACGACCCGGCCGACCAGACCGGTCTGTGGTACCTGCAGTCCGCCCTGGTGGTCCGCGCGTACTGCCGCAACCGGGCCGCGGTCTGACTCCGCCCGAATACGCGGATCCGACTGCGAGACAGACGGATCCGCGCGGCTAGGACTCCGCAGACTTGGCTGCCAAGCCGGTGTCGGGCTGCCCCATTCCATACTTCAGCAGTGGCACCACCGTGGTCCGCACGAATTGCCGAGTCTGAGCCTCGTCGTTGAAGTCCACTCCCCCATTGGGGGTCAATAGTAGCGAATGGGCAAGGCGGGCAAGCAGTTCCGCGACCGGACGCGGTTCGTAGGGCGCCAGAACCCCGGCGCGCTGACCGCGTTCGGCGAAGGCGACGATGTAGAAGATCCCGGCCTGAACGAGCTCTTCACCGCGCAGGGTGTAGAAGCTCAGCGCGTCCTCGGGCGCGACTTCGAGCAGCCGGGTCGCGAAGGGGTGGGTGAGCGTCGCGCGGATCAGGGCGCACATCGTGGCTTCGATCTGCTCGTCCACACCGACGGCTGCCCTGCCGACCGCGGTGACCTCGCCGAGCACTCGCAACAACTCGCGCCGGAGTACCTGCTCCACGAGATTGTCCTTGGTCGTGAAGCGTCGATAGATGGTGATGCGATTCATCCCGGCCCTGCGGGCGATGTCGTCCAGGCTCGCCCGCCTGACCCCGAGCAGCAGAATCCGTTCCAACGCGGCATCCAGAATCTTCTCGTCGACCGGATCGCTGTCAACCATGTATCGAAGTTATCCGTTCCGTTGCAATGATTCAACGACGCGAACTCACGTTACCCAATCGTTTCCGGTACGGCGAGCAGTGGTTCGAGTACGTTGCCCGTCTCACCGCGCGGCAGTGCGGTCAGGAAGGACACATCGCGGGGCCCTGCTATGCGGCCCGGGCGACAACGGATGTATTCCCGCATCATCGGCGAATCCAAACCGGAATCCGCAACTTTCCTCGGTTCGAAGGTTCGCGCGCGGCGCCGCTGGAGCACTCACCGCGCGAACCTCTTCGACCGCAGACACTTTCACGAGCGGAACGGACTCATAGCGGGTCGCAGGCTCGCGCGATCAATGCCGCCCGCAGGTGCCACAGTCCGGTGGCCTGCGTGGGATCGTAGCCGGTCAACTGCCCGATTCGCTTGAGGCGATAGTCGACGGTATTACTGTGCACATGCAACAACCGGGCGGTGCGTTGCCGATTCAGGTTGGTTCCGATATGTCGCTCCAGGGTCCGCAGCAACTCCGGATGCGTATCCAGAGGATCGAGCAGCGACCCCAGCACGTCCCGGCCGAAACCCTCGCGCGAGAGCTGGTATTCCAGTGCGAGATCATCGAAGCGGTACAGGCGCGCCGCCCAGCCGAGTTTGCCCGCCATGGTGAGCAATTCGTGCGCCTGCGCGGCGGCGGTGGGTATCTGTTCCGGTGCTGCGAGCGTGGCGACCGCCGTGATGGCCGCTTCCACGGTGCGAGAGAGTGACCCGATCAATTCCTCGGCAGCCTCGGAATCCATCACGTCCCGCGGGATCAGGACGGTCCCTCCATCCACCGACAGCAGCGACAACGCCGATCCCGCTGTGCCGCCCGCGAGTTCCTCCTGGATACGGTGCACCATGCGCCTGCCGGCCTGCGTGCCGTCGAGAGCCGATGTCGCCTCCGCGGACGGTTGCAGAGACAGCACGAATACGTGATAGAACTCCGCGACCTCTATCCCGCATTCACGAGCGATCGTGGAGAACGGGTGGCCCGCGAGCAAAGCCGATGTCAAGGTCGCGACCGCGATATTGTGCTCGGTGACCGCGGTTCGCGCCTCGCGGACGTAGGCCGCCGAGACCGTCGCGGTTGTCCGATCCAGCATTTCGATGATGAGTTTGGTTGCCCGAGCGAGGTTCTCGCAGTTGGCGAGCGCTTTGTCCAGACGTGCCTCGGTGGCCCGCCCACCGGCCTCGGGCGCGATCGTCATGGTCGACACCACACGGTCCAGGCCCAGCTCGAGACCGTCGTGTATCGACTGGTGAATCGTGTCGATCGGGACGCCATCCTGCGCCCACTGCGCAACGAAACTCCCAAGCCTTTCGATCTTGTCCGGCAGATCGCGGCCATCGAGCATACTGGCGGTCAGTTCGAGGCAGGTGCGGGTGACGGTTCCGAGATCGGCGTAATTGGCGTCTTCGGCGATCGCCGGCCCGTCCGTGCCGGGCGCCGCGGCGGGTCCGAACCTCAACCACGACGAAGCCTGGGACGCTTTGGGTTGAGAGGTCGTCAGCCCGTGCATCGCTGGGCGATCGGTTTCCTCGAATGTCATCACTGGCCCTTTCCGACCTCGATCATGTCGACAGGCGGATCACCCTAACGACCGAGCGCGGGCGCACGGGACCCATCGCGACGCCGTTGTTCGAAATGCGAAGACGCACACGGCGTTTTACTGTGCGCGATCCCAATTCGGCGCGCACACCGCCGGCGGCGTCGTCGCCCGGGACTCAATGCCATAGCCGTCGGCACGGGAGTAACCGCAATCCGGGGCGCACCCGGTGATCGACGGTGACACGCAAACCGGGCACACCCACCGCCGCCAGGGCGAATTCGGTTGCCTCGGACCAGGTCGCGGTGTACTCGAGCGCCAGCTCGCCACCCGGTGTCGAACCTTCGAAGCGAACCACGATTCGGCAGTACCCATCGCGTTCCGCTCCGAGGCAGAAGGATTCATGGAATTCGGCGACCGACACATCGTTCCTTAGGTCGGGAGTCGCTGCGCGATACGGGCGGCAGTCCCCGGTATCCGCTCGTCGTTCGACGGTACGGCCTCACGCCGAGGAGGTGGTGCGGGCCGATGTCATGCTGGAGTTCTGACAGCGGGCGTCCCGAAGATGCTGCGCCACAGGCCAGTACAAGTGAAATGCGTGTAGTGCAGATTTATCGCCAATGACCAGGTTCAGCGCGGACGAGAGCCGCTTGAAACGAAGCAACGAAGAGTTTATCTTCGGTGCATGGTCGTGCCGAATGCTGATGTCGACGAGAGGATCCTGGACGCGGCATTGCATCGCATATCCCAGGTCGGCATCCGACGAGCTAGCGTGGACGATATCGCCCGCGGCTGCGGCATTACGCGGATCACGATCTATCGCAGGTTCATCAGTAAGGAGAACTTGGTCGACGCGGTTCTCACGCGCGAGGTGCACCGACTGCTGTCCGAACTGACGACCATCGCCGCGGTCACCGACAGCCCCGACGTCCAGATCGAGGAATCGGTGCTCCATGTCCTGCGGCAGACGCACGCCCATCCGCTACTGAGTAGGCTGACCGCGGTCGCGCCCGAGGAGGCTGTCGCCTTCTATACCTTGCGCGGCGGCGAAATCATCACTCTGGGAATCGATTACATTGTCGAGGCGCTCGGCCAGGCGCAACGGGGCGGCCTGATAGACCAGTACGACCCGCGTCCTGTCGCGGAATTGCTGGCGCGACTGGCGCATTCGTTGCTGCTCACCCCGGCGGGCGGGTTACGACTGCAGAACGAGGAGACGGCGCGCGAGTTCGTTCGCGGCTTCATCACTCCGCTGGTCAAACATGGCATCAAAGGCCATTCCAGCAACCTGAGTGGCTAGGAGCCGAACTGCCAGCTCGAGCCGAATTCACGTCGAGGTCTATCAGTCGGCAAGGCCCCCAGGCGATCTCAGCCCGGCCAGCTTCCTCGACGGGAGTGCTACGCTGAAGAGGTAGCCAGGGCTCGCTCGGCGGCCCCCAACCGGAGGCCTGGTTGATTGGATGGAAACCGCCGAGCGGGCTGTGGCACAGTCGCAAGATTTTGCGCCACGAGATAGACCGTAGGCCATCGCTCGCCATTCCCGGCCCGTTGAAAACAAATGTTGGATGTCCTCCGAGGCGTTTCGCGAAACCACTCGACATCCTCACAAGATCTCTCCATGTCGTTCGTGCCCACAGCTGTCAGCCCCGAAATATGCTTTCCGACAGCATATTTCGGGGCTACAGAAATGGTGGGCGACGAACTCGGTCCGCGGACCGTCGAGTCAGCGCTCGGAGATCGGTTCGGGGCGCTCGATGGCAGCGGCCTCGTCATCGGCCGGTTCACCCTGCAGAGCGCGGGCTCGACGCCGGTCGTTGAATCGCGCGAACTGCACGGCCAACTCGAACAACGCGGTCAAGGCGAAGGCCAGGGCGAGCATCGAGAAGGGGTCCTGCGGGGTCACCGCGGCCGCGAAGACGAACAACGCGAAGATCGCGCCTCGCCGACTGGAGGCGAGCCTGCGGTAGCTGAGTACGCCGACCACATTGAGCCCGATAACCAGAAGGGGCGCTTCGAAACTGACGCCGAAGATGATCAGCAGCTTGATGATGAAACCGAAGTATTGAGCGCCGCTGAGCGCGGTGATCTGGACGTTGTTCCCGATGCTGAGCAGAAACGCCAGCGCGTGAGCCACCACGGCGTACGCCAGCGCGGCGCCCAGTGCGAACAGGGCGGTGCCGGTGCCGACGAAGCCGATGGCGTAGCGACGTTCGCGACGGAACAGCCCGGGTGTCACGAATGCCCACAGCTGATACAGCCAGACGGGCGTAGCGAGGACCACGCCCGCCGTGAGCCCGATCTTCAGGCGCAGGGTGAACTGTTCGAACGGCGCGGTGGCCAGCAACAGGCAGGAGCCGTCCGAGGTCAGTACGGCACGTGAACTCTGCGGGAGCGAGCAATAGGGTCCCCGCAGGACGTCACCCAGGCTCTGCATACCGAGCAGTGAGTGTGAATACCACAGGAACCCGAGCAGACTGGTCGCCACCACGGCCGCCAGCGCCTTGAGCAGGCGGGCCCGAAGTTCGGCGAGATGCTGGACCAGAGACATGGTGCCGTCACGAGGGCCGGTTCGGCGCGGACGACGGAGATCGAACGGGATGTGCATGGCTTGGATGGCTCCCGATCCGGTGAAGACCCGAGTGCCCACCGAGGGGGGCACTCGGACCCTCGGTGGGACGTCATACCGCGCATGGTTTCGGTGAATGCGCGGTAAACGGGCGCGGCTACGGACGAGGGGATTGGAAGCAACTCGCCCGGACCACGTTCAGATGGCTCTTGTCGAATGCAAAGCTAGAACGAAAGCCGCTTTGCGACAACGGATTCAAGCGGGCGCTGGAAAGCCGACAGTCCGGTTGGCCGCATCGGATGTGCAACCGCACAGCCGCGGGGATGAGATCCGAGCCCACGGGCCCTCGAGCACATCCGGTGAATCAATGAAACACAGTCTGTAGGATCGATGCATGGTGTACGGGTGCGACGAACTCCACGAACGAATTCTCGACGCCGCACTCGCGCGCATGCTTCAGGTCGGGATTCGGCGAGCGAGTCTTGATGACATCGCACGCCGCTCGGGAGTGAGCAGGGTGACGATCTATCGCCGGTTCACCACCAAGGAGAATCTGATCGACGCGACGATCGCGCGCGAGATCCAGCGGGTGCTGACGGCCGTGGCGACCGTCGCGCCCGCGGACGGCACCCTCGACGCGCAGATCGAAGCGATGGTCCGATACGTTCTGCGTCAGACACAGACTCATCCGCTGGTCACCCAACTGTTGGAGATCGCCCCGGAAGAAATATTGGGTTTCTACACCGTCCGCGGTGAGCAAGCCGTCGGACTCGGCGTCTACTACATCGTCGAGGTCCTCGAGGGCGCGCAGCGCCGCGGATTGATCGGCCGATACGACACCCGCCCCGTCGCCGAACTTCTCGCCCGGCTGATGCATTCGGTATTCCTCACCCCCACCGGAGGAGTCGACTTCCGCGACGAAGCGACCTCAGGTGCGTTCATCGCTCAGTGTGTGGTGCCGATGATCAAACACGGCATCCCATCGCACGCCCTCCGCTGATACCGAAGGCGCACCGCGTGTCGATCGCGCCGTGCGCATCGCGTTACCACGTAACGCCCAGTCCCAGATAGGCCAGTCGGCTCGTCTGGATCTCGCGGGACCGGGCAAGCGCAACGTCGATGCGCTCGTCGGCAGTGGTGTCCAGTAGGCGTCGTCCCGGCCAGATCTCGTAGTCCCCGACCAGATCCGGCTCGGCGAGCAGAGCGGCCTGAAACAACCGCTCGCGTTCGCTGAGCACGGTCAGTATCGGAATGTTCGACCACCGCGACCACGCGTGATCGACGATGTCGGCCACGCGATCTCGGTCGTAGGGCTGCTGTTCGAGCCAGGTTCTGATCAGTGTGCTGCCCGCGTCGAGATAGCGGGACTCGTCCCGCCCCGCACGACGCTCACGGTCCGCGACAGCCGGAGCCAAGGGCTGCCAGCGCCGTTCGCTCAGTTCGAGCAGCGGGCCGAGGTACTCTTCGGCGGCGAGGATGAGCAGCAGCGCCCCGGCCAGGACATCACCCCGCACGAGCAGCGGTGTGATGTAGGCGTCAACGGGTGCGAGCAGCCGATCACGCGTGCTGCCACCGCGGTGTTCGATGACATCACGCAGATCCCGTCCTGAGATGCCCATCTCGACCAGGCAGTCCCGAAATGCCTTGGTATGGCGCACCGCGTCGATCATCTGCGTGGCGAAGAACTCCATTGTCGCGGTATCCGGGGCGGCCGCCACCAGGAGCCCGGACGCGCGCGCCGCTTCTTCCCCTATCGCGCAACGGAATCCGAGTTCGTGCACCAGTGCGTCCCGTAACGGACCGGCACTCGGTATTCGGTCGGGCGGGACCGTGGGGGCGGTGACCGCCTCGGTCGCGGACTGCCGGACCAGGGCGGCCAACCAGGATTCGAGGTCGCAGTGGGCGATCGTCAGGGTGGGCGCACACGCGCCTTCCGCGTACCGCGTCATACCGGCGGCAATTCCAGCAGGGCCGCAACGGCTTTGGCCGCACTCTGCACGGCGCTCTCCATCGTCGCCGACCAGTCGGTGCTGGTCCAATCCCCCGCCAGCATCAAGGTGGGGACGGAAGTGCGCTGGTCGGGTCGCAAGCCGTCGAGACCGACAACCTGGGAGAAGGTGGCCTGGGCCATCTTCACCACGTGCGCGTGCACGACGCGAGCCTGCGCGGCCTCGGGATAGTAGCGGCGCAACAGGGCGACCTGCTCACGGATGATCTCCTCATTGCCGCGATTGATCTGTTCATAGGCGCCACTGGTCGTCAGGCAGTACAGCCACGTGCCGTCCGCGCTCCGGCGATGCATGCGCTGGCGGTCGAAGACCTCGTCGATGACGCCGGTTCCGCCGATGAGCGCCTCCATCGCCGCCTTGGTCCGCAGCGGGCGGTCCAGATAGAGATTGGTGCTCACGATGGGCGTGTGGCCCAATTTGTCCGCCGCGGCGTAGATTTCGGAGTGTTCGGGAAGGTCGTCGAGCAATCCGCCGATGCGGGAGTTGGGTACGGCGCAGATCACCGCATCGGCGGGGATTCGGCTGCCATCCGCGAGTTGCACACCCACGACCGCACCCGATTCGATCACCACGCGCCGCGCGACCGTGCGATACCGCACATCCACCCCGAACTTGTCGAAGACCCGCTTGGCTCCATCGATGAGCAGGGTGTCCAGGTCCACGGTCGGATATCCGATCGTCACGGCCCGGCGCTCGCGCGTGCCCAGCCGAATCGCCGTCGCCACCACGTCCGCGAAGATCTTGGCCGATTCTCGCTCGACGGGCTCGGCTGCGATACCGAGGGCCAGCCAATCCCACACCGCCTCACGAGCTTTCGCCGGCATACCGACACGCCGCAACCACTGATCGGTGGTGATGTCGGCCAGATCCGGCGGCTGCCGCAATGCCTGGCGGCCCAGTCGCAGCGTCGCGCGAACAGCGCGTAGCCGGTCCAGCGGGCTCGCGTCGGGGTGCGCGCCCATCAGAGTGCACAGCGCGCGAAATCCCTTGGTATGCATGATTACCGTGCGACCACCGGGCCACCGCAGCGCCCCGTGGTGCGGAAACTCCAGATAGTCCTGGGATCCGATACTGGTCAGGTACCGGATCATGTGTTCGTAGCCGGTGGCCAGGACGTGCTGGCCATTGTCCGGCCGATCCTCGACCTCCCCCACCCACATCGCTTGCGTGCGCCCACCCAGCCGTGCCCGCCGTTCCAGGAGGGTGACCTGTTTACCTGCTTCGGCCAGCCAGACCGACGCGGCCAGGCCCGCCAGACCACCGCCGACAACGACATAACGCCGCGGATCACTCATTCTCAATGCTCCTGCGCTGCGCGAGGTTTCGTGAAATGGGTGGTCATCCCTCGATGGGCTCTGCTGCCGGCCAGGGATTGCACCAGGTGCGAACCGATCAGCTCCTCCGCCTCGGTGACGATGCGAGAGATCAGTTCCTCGCAGCTGGGAATGTCCTCGATCAGCCCCTGCACCTGCCCCGCGGTCCAGGTACCGGCGTCGAGATCGCCGTCCTCGAGCACGCGTCGCCCGCGCGCGCCGGACACCAGATCGCGCACATCCGCGAAAACCCCTCCCGCCTGCTCGATCTCGACCACCTTGCGACTGATCTCGTTATCGGCGACGCGGGCGGTGTTGTGCATGGTGCGCAGAATCAGTCGGGTGTCACGTTCGGTGTTGGCGACGATGCGGGCCTTGACCTTGGGGTGGATCGGGGCTTCTCGCGTGCACATGAATCGGGTGCCCATATTGATGCCGTCCGCCCCCAGGGCCATGGCCGCCACCAGCCCGCGTCCGTCGGCGATTCCCCCCGAGGCGATGATCGGGATCTCGAGGGCGCGGGCCGTGATCGGGATGAGCACCAGCCCGGTGACGTCATCCTCACCGGGATGCCCGGCGCATTCGAATCCGTCGATCGATACGCAGTCCACGCCGACCGCCTGCGCCTTCACCGCGTGCCGCAGGCTGGTGCATTTGTGAATCACCTTCACCCCGGCCGAGCGGAACAGCGGCATGAACGGTTCGGGATTGCTGCCCGCGGTCTCGACGATGCGTATGCCGGAATCGATGATCGCCTCGGCGTACTCACGATAGGGCGGCGGCGAGATCGTGGGCAGAATGGTCAGATTGACCCCGAAGGGTTTGTCGGTCAGATCCCGCGTGCGTTCGATCTCACGAACCAGGTCCTCGGGCGTCGGCTGGGTCAGCGCGGTGATGAATCCCAGCGCGCCCGCTTGGGCGACGGGAGCGACCAGCTCGGCCCGCCCCACCCACATCATCCCGCCCTGTGCGATCGGATGGTCGATGCCGAACATCTCGGTGAATCGGGTGCGAATCATATCGTTCCTCCTCGTGCATTGCCTTGGTAGCTCTGCGATTTCAGTTGCTCAGGCGGGGTGGTGGCTCACCGAACCGCCGATCACGGCCGGTTCGGAGCCGACCAGGGTCCGCAGGAAGCCCTCCTGTGCGCGCCGCCCGCGCGCGGCGAAGTATTCGGCCGATCCGGGGATCATCCGGGTGGTCGCCGAGCGGGCGATATTGACCGGTAGTCGCATCAGCGGATACCAGGGCGTGGCGCGACCCGGCAGACCCAGGTGGCGCATGGCTCGGGCGCCCAGGAAGGTCGAGGCCAGCGAAAGATGCTGAGCGCGTGCGAGTTTGCGACGCTGGGGGGCCAGGCGCCGGTAGTGCCATGCGAGCGGATCGTCGGCGAGGGATCTGGCCAGCCGCGATGAGGTCTCATCGGGGTTGGTGATCGCTGCGAGCGTGAGTCGCAGGATGCGCACCGAATCCTGAAAGCTCTTGGGCAGCAGATCATCCTGCACACCCATCAGCCAGCCGACATAGCGGGTCAGATGCGCGGCGGCTTCCAGATCCGCACGGCGCGGCACGATTCCCATTGCCATGCCCACGAGTACGGGCACCATCAGCGAGCCGACCAGTGTCGCGGCCATGTCGGTCTGATTGATCGGTATCCCCCACTCCCGGGTCTCCCAGTCCGGCATGGCCGCGACGTGGCGGCGTACGAACGAGTGGATCAGCCGGACGTGGATCGTGGATCGGTAGCCGGGCCCGCGCTCGTGCATCCCGTTCTCCGATGTGACATCCAATGCCCACTGCAGCGTCTCGGCGAACCGTCGCGCGGGCCCGCGCTCGAGCGCACCGGTGCGGAGCAACGTCCGGTTGAATCCGGAGGCCAGGTAGCCGCCCAGGAACGCGACGTCGCGGGCCAGGTAGACCCCGTCCACTCCGCCGCTGCGGTAGACCCACGCGCCGCGTCGGAGCATGTCGTGATCGACCCACTCCGGCTCCTGTTCGATGCGGGCGAAGAACTCCCGCAACGGTTCCGGCGCCTCGGGCACCTGGTCGATGCCCAGCCGCACGGCCCGGTCGAACATGGGTCGAGTCCGCTCCAGGCCCACCTCGGCCATCCAGTCCAGCAATCGATCCATCGGCTCGTCACCGACCAGCAGATCCGCACCGAGAGTTGCCCATTCCTCGGCCGAAGGCGCGCACACGCCCAGCCGGGCGGAGATGAGGTCGAGCCCCGCGATCTTGCGGGGCGCGGCCGGGTGGCGCGCGGGGATTTCGGATATCGATGCGTTCATGGTCCGCCTTTTCGCGAGAGAGGAGAGTTGCAGTGAAATCTGCTGTTGGTCACCGCAATTCGATGCACTCAAGGCTCGCGTCGACTGGCGGCACGGGCGTCGGCTCGTGGCGACGGCATGCATCGAAGATACGAACTTTGTATCATTGGGTCAAGATCTGGAGAGACAAAGCACCCATACTTGTTACATCGATACTTCTCGGATACATTGGACCGCCGGAGGCGCATTCTCCGATCCGCCGCGCGGGATCAATCCGATCTGTCCCGATCGAGACGCGGAAATCTTTCCGGCACAAGCGATTGCCACACAGGAGCGACCGTGAGCAACAACCAATCGACAAAGCCGTCGATCGCGATCATCGGCAGTGGGTTCAGCGGAATCGGGCTGGCGATCCGCCTGAAACGAGCCGGTTTCTCCGATCTCACCGTCTACGAGAAAGCGGGCGATGTCGGTGGCGTCTGGCGCGACAATACCTACCCCGGCGCGGCCTGCGATGCTCCCTCGCACCTGTACTCATACTCGTTCGAACCGAATCCGGACTGGTCTCGCCGCTTCGCCGAACAACCCGAGATTCTGCGCTACCTACGGCACTGCGCGGCCAAATACGATGTGCTGCGCCATGTTCAGGTCAATACCGACATCACCGAGGTCGAGTTCGATTCCACCTCGCGACTGTGGCGATTGCGGACCGAGGACGGTCGGCACGCCACCGCCCAGGTGCTGATCTCGGCCTGTGGCCAATTGAGCACGCCCGCCTACCCCGACCTACCCGGCCTCGACAGCTTCACCGGCAAGATCTTCCATTCCGCGCAGTGGGACCACGACCACGATCTCACCGGTCGCGATGTCGCGGTCATCGGTAACGGCGCCAGCGCGATTCAGTTCGTACCGCATGTGGCCGAACAGGCTCGCTCATTGACGGTCTTCCAGCGTCAGGCGCACTGGATCAGCCCCAAACCCGATCACGTGTATCCCCGGCTGCGTAAGCGAGCGAACCGACGACTTCCGCTGTTGCAGCGGATGTCCCGGCTCGCGGTGTTCTGCTGGTTCGAGGGCGTGCTCAATCCGATGCTGATCTCACCGATGGGCCGTCGCATACTGTCCGCACCGGTTCGCGCGTGGTGTCGGTGGAATCTGCGCACGGTCAGCGATCCCGAGGCGCGTCGCGCGCTGCTGCCGTCCTACGAGGTGGGATGCAATCGGATCCTCACTTCCAACGACTACTACGCGACCCTCAATCGCCCGAATACCGGGCTGTGCGCCAGCCCCATCACCGATGTCCGCCCGCGCGCTCTGATCACCGAGGACGGTCGAATTCATCACGCGGACACCATCATCCTGGCCACCGGCTTCCGCTCGCACGACTTCGTCGCGCCGATGCGGGTCATCGGGCCGGGCGGGTTGTCGCTGCGGGAGGCCTGGAGCGACCGCCCCCACGCCTATCTCGGCCTGACCGTCCCCGGGTTCCCCAACTTCTTCCTGATGTACGGCCCCAATACCAATGTCGGTTCGGGGTCGATCGTGCATATGCTCGAGAGCCAGATGAACTACATCGTCAGCGCCGTGGAGCAGGCCGCGACCTCGCACTACCTCGACGTGCGCGCGGATCTGCTCGAACAGTTCGACCGGACGACCCAGGACCGCCTCGAGCGCACCGTGTGGAACACCGGCGGATGCAACAGCTGGTACATCGCCACAACGACGACCGGCCCGGCCAATACCAACAACTGGCCCGGTTCCATGCTCGGCTACCGCTTGCGCACACGTGCCCTGGATCCGGCGGATTACCGCACCACGACACCGCTCACCCTGGCCCCGGAGCCCACCGATCCGTCGGTTCCTACCCATTCCTGAGGTCACCGACGAGGCGATGCCGCCCTCCAGCCGATATCGACACGGATCCGCCGCATGCCGGGGCGGGTCCGTGTCGTGCGTCTCGGACGTATCGACCGATCCGCAGGAGCGGTGGCTTTGTGATCCAGCCCGACCACCAACAGCGGTTCGCCCTGTCGGCCCTCCAAGAACCCGATTCCGACCGTCGACTGACCCCGCCTTCATCCTACTTTGTACCGAATAGTCAAGTGGAACAACGGGTTCGAGTGCTCAGGATGAGCAGACACCCGAGTCCGGCGAGCCATCGGCGATCGACCCGACAACGAAAGGCCATCCATGCCAGTCCTCTCATCCGGCGATAAGGTCCCCCGCGTACACCCCGACGCGGTCGTGTCGACAAGCGCCACCCTCATCGGCGATGTCGTCGTGGAGGCGGACTGCTCCATCGGGCACGATGCCGTCCTTCGCGGTGATCTCGCCCCGGTGCTCGTGCGATCCGGGGCCACGATTCAGAATGGCGCGGTCCTGCACGCCCCGGCCGGCGCACCGGTCGAGATCGGCCGGGACGCCACGATCGCCAATCGCTGCTGTGTTCAGGGCGCGAGAATCGGCGCGCGAACCGTGGTGGCGGACGGGGCGATCATTCTCACCGACGCGATCGTCGGCGCGGACTGCGCGGTCGCCGCCGGGGCGGTCGTGCTGGGCGGAACCTGCGTCCCCGACCGGATGCTGATCACGGGCAGGCCCGCGACCGGCTGGTCACCGCGCACCACCGAGGTTGGGCCGAGTCGAGCCTACGACCGTATCGATGTGGCCGGGTGAGCGGCGTGCGTAGCGATTTCGAGCGTCAATGGATCGCGCTGAGCGTGGTCGCCGAAGTGGTCGAGCACTTCGACACCCATGCGACCCTGGGGCCGCTGATCCACGTCGATCCGCATTTCGGTCGAGTCACCTTCTTCCGAATTCCGGGCCGCATGATCCTGCATGTCGTCGGGGACGATCGTGCCGCCGACGAGTGTCGGCATCTGTTGTCGGACAGGGGACTTCGAGGCTGGCGACTGCATCCCGTACCGGACGGGGAGACCCCGCTGGTCAGCGTGTGCGAGGACATCCACCGGATCACCGGCGGCGATCGGGTGTACAACGTCCTGGCCGACGCGGGTTTCGCGACGATCGAGGAGCTCGCGGCGACTCCGATACAGGCGCTTCGAGAGCTACCGAACCGCGGCCCGGACACCACCGCTCACATCGAAGACATCTTGATCTGGTGGCATGCGAATTTCGCTCTCACTCAAGGGTTTCTGCCAGCGCCGGTGAAAGCGGCGTTGGCCGAGACGGCCGCCTCACTCGAGGGGTGCGGACTGCTGGCGGTGTGCGGATTCCCGGTGTCGGGCAAGTCCACGGCGGCGAAGTACATCGCCGATATCGCCGGAGCCACCGTGCTGACCCAGGCCGGGTTCGCACCCGAACTCGAACGTGTGGCGCTGGCGGCCCTCGGTGGCGCGGCGGGAGATCGCGATAGTGACCTCTATCGGCGGGTGGTGGCCCCGGCGCTCTACGAAGGGCTGGTGCGCACCGGCTTGCGGATAGCCCCGAAGCACCCGGTCGTACTCGACGCCTCGTTCCTTCCCGTCATACGGCACGTCACGACAAAGCATCTCGCACTCGCCGACTATCTGCGAGGTATGGCCGACGTGCCTGCCGCGACGCCGGTCGTCACGGTGTGGATGGATTCCTCACCTTCGGATATTCGGACGCGAATGACCAAGCGCGGCACCGAACGCGACGTGTCACGACTGGCAGGTTGGGACTACTTCCGAACGACGATGTTCAGCGACCATGATCGCGTAATCGCTTGCGCCGCATCCGATTTCATCATAATAAACTGAACCGCCGAAGGCTCATGGATTCACATCCCCGGCGGCGCGCACCCAGGTCATGTACCATTGCGTCGCAATTCGATTCATCGCTTCATCTCGATGAGCGGCCGACCGCGCTCATCACGATCCTCCGTTCGGACACCGGTGGCCATTTCCTGGCGGCGCGACCGGACCGGGCGGATCGATGAGGTTCCGTCTCGCCCCACGCACGGAACCACGTCACGGTGGTCCGGAGCACCCAACCCCCCGCTCCGGACCACCACCTCGTTTCACCCTCGCCCCGCTTTCGGGTATCACGGTTCGCTGTTGCAGGTCGTGTGCCGAGCGCGCTGGAAGGTTCACAGCAATCGAACTCGATAGCCATCGGGGCCCTTCCGATGCCGTTCACTACGGGAAATCGTAAGTCGCACAGAGGACTACCAACCCGTGACAACATCCAGATACGCGAATCACCGTGGGCTGTCGCGCTCGGCGGCGTTGCTGCTGTCGGTAATCGTGGCCGTGGCCGCGATAGTGCGCGTGCCCGGCTCGGCGGCGGCGGACACCGAATCGGCGCCGTTGTCCCCCAACGGCTCCCACCTCGATCGGATCGAGACCAGGGGACATGACGCGATCGACATGTACGTCCATTCCGCGGCCATGAACACCGATATCCGGTTGCAGGTGCTGCGCGCGGTGGATCCCACCCGGCCCGCGCCGACCCTCTATTTGCTCAATGGATCCGATGGGGGCGTCGGCGGCGGCTGGTACGACGAGACCGATGTCGTCCGCTTCTTCGCCGATAAGCAGGTCAATGTGGTGATTCCGATCGGCGGCGCGGGCAGCTATTTCACCGACTGGCGTTCGGAGGACCCCACTCTGGGCCGTCCGCGCTGGACCACGTTCCTCACCCGAGAGTTGCCTCCCATCGTCGATGCCACGCTGAACGGATCGGGTGTCAATGCCATCGCCGGAATCTCGATGGGCGGTACCGCGGTGTTCCAATTGGCCGAAGCCGCACCGGGTCTGTACCGGGCCATCGCCTCCTACAGCGGATGCGTGCCGACCAGCGATCCGGCGGGTCAGGCGTTCGTCGCCCTGGTGGTCGCACGCTTCGCGGGCAGCCCGACGAACATGTGGGGTCCGCCCGACGATCCCGAGTGGACCGCCAAGGATCCCGCACTGCACGTGGATCTACTGCGCGGCACCGAAATCTATGTATCGGTTGGCAGCGGGCTGCCCGGACCGCTGGACACCCCCACCGGAGTCCGCGGCGACACTCAACGCCTGACCTGGCAACTGCTGTTCGGCAGTCCACTAGAGGTCCTGGCCAACGATTGCACCCATCGCCTCCGAGATCGTTTGCACGACTTGGCGATTCCGGCGACATTCGACTTCCGCCCGACCGGTACCCACTCCTGGGGCTATTGGCAGCAGGACCTGCACAACTCCTGGCCTCGACTCGAGGCGGCCCTGTCCGGGTCGAACCGCGCGGGCCGGTAGCTCGCGCGGTTCGACCGCTCGGCCGATAGCGGTTCGGACATCAGATCCGCGCGGGCAACTGCGGCCCGAGCGCGGCGGGGATACCCGACATGGGCGGTCGGTCGGCGGCATCGAGTTCGGCGGCTGTGCGCAGCCAGGTGTCGCCATCGCGGGTCAGCTGCGGCAGGGGTACACCGGAATCTTGAATTCGCAAGCGGTGCAGCAGGGTTGCGATGATCTGGCGACTCATGACGGCTAATTCGTGGGTGGGCCGATTGCGATGGATGCGGGTGCCGAGGTCGACCTCGGTGATGGCACGCAGACCGTGTCGCTGCCAGCAGTCGATGAGGATGCCGATCTCCACCCCGTAGCCGGGCGCCATCGGAATGGTGGTGAGCAGGCTACGTGTGGCGGCGTATTCGCCGCTGAGCGGTTGGGCGAGTTCGGCCAGCGCGGGTGCCAAGGCAGCGAGCAGGGGTCGGGCCACCAATTGGGTGACGCGCCCGCCGCCGTCGAGATCGTAGGTCGCGCCGATCCGCAGCGGTCGACGGTAGCAGCCCTTGACCAGTCGCAGCCGGTGGTCGGTGAGTAGGGGTGCGAGTAGGGACGGCACGATCGTCGGGCTGGGCGACACCAGATCCGAATCGACGAACACGATCAGATCGCCGCTCGCGACCGCCAATGAGCGCCACAGCACTTCGCCTTTACCCGGCCGCGTCGGCAGATCGGGAACCGCCTGCTCCCGGGTATAGACGATCGCGCCGGCGGCCCGGGCGCGATCACGGGTTCGGTCGGTGGATCCGGAGTCGACGACCAGCAGTTCGTCGACGAGCCCGCCCACCAGCGGACGAATCGACGCGATCACCCCGGTGATGGTCTCCTGCTCGTTCAACGCGGGCAGCACCACCGAGACGCGCCGCCCGTTCTTGCGGGCGATGAGTTCGGGGATCGTCCAGGGCTGATCGAAGCGGACGAAGTCGGTGGGGGGCGGGGTCATCGAAGGCTCCTGTTGTCGAGGATGTCGGTGGTCATGTCTGCCCAGATGTCAGACCAGGGGCGGGTGGGACGCTCACAACGCCAGATCGTCACGTGGCGGTCGATGCCGGGGAACCCGAGCCGATCATCCACATGAACGAGCGCGGTGATGTCGGAAAAAGATTGGCGCAGAGTGGTTTCGGAGCCGTCGATCATGACGAACAGCGCGCTCGTGGTCGCGGGTGGCGGGGTGCCGAACAGCGCGAAACCACGGTTGGGGCTGTACACCGAGAAAGGTCCACCGGCCAGATTGTCCAAAGCGGCAGCCTGCCAATAGGTTTGCGCGATCACAATGGTGCCCTCGCGTCGATCGGCGGGTAGGTCCCGGTAGGCACCGGTGACGGCGGAGACCAGCCGATCCCACCCCGAGGTTCCGAAAAGTCGCATACGCAACGAGATTTCGGCCTGGGTGTCGGCGGGTTCGCGCAGGTGCGAAGCGGGTAGCGGGAGCAAGCCCACGATGAGGACGAAGACGGCGGCCGATACCGCCACAGCACAGGCCAACACACCGCGCGATGCCCGGGAACGCCATGGGCGCAGTGTCGTCAACGCGTACGTGGCGCCGGCTGCGAACAGCGCCGGCAGATAACTCGCGAAGTAGTAGGGGCGACCGTCGATCGCGACGATGAAGACGATATCGGCCCCCGCCGCGATGGCCACGAAGCGGTGGCGACGCCACTCGACGTCGACAATCAATGCCCGCAATCCATTGAGCAGCAAGGGTATTCCCAGCAGACCGGCAAGTAGTGCGAACTGAACCGGCAGCCCGGCGACGCCGCCGGTGGCGGCGCGTTGTTCACGGTCCACGACCGCTCCCATCGCCAGTTGCGGCCAGCCGTGCGAGTGCTGCCACCAGGCCATCGGTATTGCCGACACGCAGACCAGCGCCAGCCCCATCCAGAGTGCGCTGCGCCTGAGCAGATTTCGCGGACCTGCGGTCACCACGCCCACGGCGAGGGTTCCCAGAAGCACGGGGGCAAGGAGTTTCACCTGCACATCGAGGGCGACGATCAACGTCGCGGCGAATAGCAACCTGTCATCTCGCGTGCGAGTCCAGCGGATCAGCAGCCATATCGTTGTCGCCGAGAGCGTGGCGTCGAACGCGAAGGTCGACAATGTCGCGGTCTGGGTGATCAGAAAGGGGCACGTGGCGTAGGCCAGTGCCGCGAGGGTTTGCGCGGCCCGATCACCGCCGAACTCCCTGGCGATGGCCGCGGATACCGCGATCGCCGCGGCACCGGCGAGGATCGATGAAATACGCAGTACCACAAGAGATCCCGGGGCGACCGAGTGTGCGGCGTGTGCGAGCAAGGGAACCAGCGGCCCCTGGTCGACATACCCCGGCGACAGATGCCGACCGGCCGACAGAAAGTACAGCTCGTCGCCGAAATAGTCGTACCGCGCGCACCGGGCCAGCAGCAGGACGGTTGTCACGGCCATGATCGTGATCACCGGCCCGGTGGCGAAGCGGACCCCGTTCTCGCGGCTCATGCCCGGCTGCCCGCATCGCGTGGCATGAGCAGTGTCAGCATGCCGAGGGCGAACGCGATCGCGGCCATGATGGACATCAGCGTGCTCAGCGCCGCGATGTAGGTCTGGGCCATGGTGACCGCGGCGGCGTCGATACCGACGTCGGGAATGGTTGCCGGGCAGGTGGAACCGTCGACCATCGGTGTGGGGGAAGCGAATGCGGCATGGGCGCAGGTGTCGAACCGCCCCACCTCGGCCAAGGTCCGCTCGAGTGGTATTCCGCGCTCCATCAGCGCGCGCGCGAACGCCGACTCCCCCGCTGCGATGCCGTCGCCGTCGCTGATCCGAGCGAAGAACACGGTGCCCAGCGCGGCAGCACCGAACGCGCTGCCGAGCTGTTGGATGGTCGGCAGCAGGCCCGACGCCGAGCCGACCTCACTGTCGGTCACACGCGCGGTCATCAGCGCGGGCAGTGCCGCGGCGAACCAACCGATGCCTATGCCCGCCAGGCAGATCGGCGCGGCGAGAACACGGGCCTCGACACCTGCCGATGAGTGGTGCAGCAAGCTCGCGATCACCGCCGCCGACACCGCGAACACCAGGATGCCGACGGTGAGGGTCCGCGATCCCAGACGTGCAACCAGCAGCGGTGCGGTAGCCGCGGCCGGGATCGCCCCGAGCGCGAACGGTGTCATGAACGTGGCGGTCTGCCACGCGGACAGGCCGATCCCGGATTGCATGGTGGCCGAGACCGTGAACAGGAAGGCGGTGAAGACTCCGTAGAACACCAGCATCGCGATCGCGCCGACGGCGAAGGTGCGATCGGTGAAGATCGCACCGCGGAGCAGTCCGGTTCCTTCTGCCCGGTATTGCTGCCAACCGAATACGACCAGCACCAGGCAGCCCACGCCCAGCATAACCAGAATGGCTGCCGGCCACCCTCTTTCGCGACCGACCGTGACCGGATACAACACCAGCAGCAGCCCCACCGAGGCCAGAAGCACGCCGGGGATGTCCGCACGCGTGGAGGTGGGCGACGCACCGATGTGCAGCCCCCGATACGCCAGAATCAGGGCGAGCACGCCGACGGGTGCGTTGAGCAGGAAGATCGCATGCCATCCCAGTCCCAACGGGTCGGTGGCGACGATCGCGCCACCGACGAGCGGGCCCGCCAGTCCGGCGGATCCGGCGACCGCGCCGTAGATTCCGAATGCGAGCGCGCGCCGATCGGGGGCGAAGCTGGCATTGACGATGGCCACCGTCTGCGCCGCCATCCCGGCGGCCGCGATGCCCTGCACCATTCGTCCGCCGATCAGAGCCGTGCTCTGCTCACAGCAGCCACACCAGATCGACGCCATGATGAACCCGGCCATCGACGCCAGGAAAAGCGTTCTGCGACCATGGATATCGCCGAGTCGGGTAGCGGTCGGGAGTGCGCACGCGAAGGCGAGGCTGTAGCCGGTGACGACGAACAGTTGCGCGGAACCTGTCGCCGCCAGGTCGCGAGCGAGGGTGGGAAGCGCGGTGTTGACGACGGTCATGTCCAGCATCTGGAGAAAGACCGCGAGCAGGCACGCTGCGAAAGCGCCCCGGGCCGTGCGCAGCGGAACGGGGCGGACGGTGCCCACGTCCGCCGCGGTTCGGATGCTCATCGCCGAGTATCGATATCGACGCTGTAGTCGCCGTCCGTCGCCACCGTCGTCAGGATCGCGGTCAGTGTTTTGACATAGCGGTTGATCGAGGCATGCGCCTCGGGGGTGTCGGGGAACAGCAGACTCAGGGTGGTCACGTCGGAGAAACGATTGACCCAGACGTAGACCGCACCCGAGGCGGCCCGGTTGCCGTAGATACCGCCGTTGATGTGATCGAGAATCTCCGCGCCCGGGATCTTGCGGACATCGATATGCGAGAGCATGGTCGCGGCCCAGCCTGGTCGCGTGCGGATGGCCGGGTCGGTCGCGGCGAGTTCCAGGACACGATGCGGGGAGATATCGGTGAGTTCCTTGGCTTCGTCGACAACCCACTGGGCGGTGGACACCAGCGAGGTGAAGGTGTCGGTGGGCTCGAGTTGGAACGCGATCGGGATCAGGTTGGTGTACCAGCCGATGGATCCACTCTCACCGGATTCCTTGCGGGTGTTGACCGGGGTGAGCGCGAAATACCATTCGCGCCCGGCCAATTCGAGATCGGTCAATGCCAGCGCGACGAACAGTCCGCTCAGAAAGCGCCCACCGTTGTCGGTACACACCTGCTCGAACCGCAGTGCGGTCCGCTCGTCGAACAGCGGGACGGTGATCTGCGCGCCGTCGCGAAACCCGGATCCCTTGTCCTGGCCCAGATCCACCGGCATAGCGGGCATCTCACCGCCGTTCTGGCGAAGCAGTCGCACCCACGTGCGCGTAGGTGGCGACTCGGGGAGCAATATTGCGTTGAGCGCACGCTCACGGCAGCAGTAGTGCAGGTGGCTGCCGACGGGTGGGAGTTCGGCTCTGCTGCCGGCGGATTCGATGCCGTAGATCATGAGCAGTTCGGCGAAGGTCAACGCCTGACCCACACCATCGGTGTGCAGGTGGTCGATGGCGGCGAAGATGGTGAACGAGGTCCCGTGATCGATGACCCCGAAGCCGAAGCAGTCCCAGTGCAGGGCGTTGGGAACAAGCCGGTGTACATGTGCGCGGATCGCACTGCCGGAGTCGAACAGTCCGTAGTCGCGGGTGATCACCGAGATCGTGTCGGCGGGGACGGTTCGCCGCGCGATCGCCCCGCCGGGTTCGTGGGTGAACCAGCTGGCGAAGGTGTCGTGGCGACGCAGGAACCGAGTCACGGTGCGTTTGAGAGCCGGACGGTCCGGGTGTCCCGGTAATTCGACCGCGATCATGCACAACCGTGAGGCATGCACGCCCGCATCGACATTGCGCAGGGTGGCTCGCAAATACTGCTCCTGCTGATAGGACGGCGGCGTGGGATGCGGTGGTGCGGCGAGCATGGCGGCGTGGGACTCCGGGGCGATTGTCCAGCCGGTAATGCGGCCGGGCGCGGGAGTCCAATCGTCGATGAAGCCGAAGTCGAGCACGGACCCCTCGATTCCTCACGGGATTTCTCCGAGAACTGTTGTCGCAGCGCAGTTAACGACACCGTGCGAGATCAGAGCGCGGGGAACCCGAATCTTGTGAGGACTTCCAACCATCCGCGCGCCCCGACTCCCGCGACGATCCGGGATTTCCAGAGATGTTGCTGGCCAGTCGAGTTCGCACCTACCGTCTCCGCTCACAACCAACCACGAGTGCGGGAGTCGCGATGAGGCATGTATCCGGGTGGCCGCTGCGCCGATGCCGAATCCGGTCGCGACGATTGCTCACCACGATGACCCTGGCATTGGTTCTACCGAGCTCGGTGATCGGCACCGCGGCACCGGCTCCGACACCAATCGCGGTATCGGAGGTGAGGGTGAACGCGCGTGGCGCGGCCGACGGATCGCACCTGGTCTCCGCCGCCGACGGAGCCGGGCGCATGCTCGATCTCGATGTGTACTCGGCGGCCATGGACAGCGTCATCACGGTGAAAGTGCTTCGCGCACCGGATGGTTCGATCCCCACCCCGGTTCTGTACCTGCTCAACGGCGCCAATGGCGGGCTCGATGCGAGCAGTTGGTTCGACCAAACCGATATCGCGGACTTCTTCGCCGATACACAGATCAGCCTCGTGATTCCGATGGGCGGGCGCGCCAGTTATTTCACCGACTGGCGTACCGACGACCCGGTACTCGGACGACAACGGTGGGCGACATTCCTGACCAGCGAACTGCCGGTGATCATCGATTCGGCCATTCGAGGAAACGGCTCGAATGCCATCGGCGGAATTTCCATGGCCGCCACATCGGTCTTCCAATTGGCGTTGGCCGCACCGGGACTGTATCGGGCGATCGGCTCCTACAGCGGCTGTGCCCGCACAAGCGACCCCGTCGGCCACGCTTTCGTGAGTGCGGTGGTGGCCCGCTGGGCAGGAAACGCGGTCAACATGTGGGGCCCGCCCGGCGACCCCGAATGGAACGCCACCGACCCCTACCTGCACGCGGATCAGTTGCGCGGCACCGCGATCTACGTCTCGGCCGGTACCGGCGTACCGGGCGCGCTCGACACGCTCGACGGTCCGGGCATCGCGGGCGATACCGCCAAACTGCAAGCACAGCTGACCACCGGCGTCGTCATCGAGGCGCTGTCCGCACGGTGCGCGGTGGCCCTGCGCGACCGTCTGGCAGCTCTCCGAATACCCGCCACCTTCAATCTGCGCCCGGTCGGAACTCACTCCTGGGGGTACTGGCAACAGGATCTTCATGATTCGTGGCCGCTGTTCGAACACGCACTGCACTGACCCGTGCGGATCGTCCGCCGGAAATCCACCACGCCGTCGTCTGCGTGTTTCGGGTCACCGGCGCCGGGCATTCACCCAATGCCCGCCAGGGTGTGGTTGACCAATCGAAAGGCCCGTCATGACAAAGGATTTCGACTCTCGACCTGGCGGCATCGCGACCGAGGATTCCGCTCGCGCGCAGTTGCTCGCGTTGATCGCCGAACTCGCGGCGGCAGGGGTCCGCCCCACCGAGCATTCATTCGGCGCGAGCGCGGATCGGCGAGCCTCGATCCGTGTGGTCGGCTGGGGTGTGGGTGGCTGCCGGGGGCGCTGGCACGGCTGTGAGCCGGGATGCGAGCTGGTGGTGACGACCAACGCGAAACTCGCGCTGATGTGCGAGCAGCCGGACCGCGTGCGCTTCTCGCGCGCCCGGCCGCGATATGTTGCCCCTTCGGATCTACCGAATCTGCGACAGGTGCTGGCGGCTGCACGAGTACTGCTGCTGCCGCGCCCACTCGCTGCCTGACACGCTCGCCGCTGAACGGCGAAAGCGGTCATCCCAACGCGTTCGCCTGGTTCATTGCCGCGGGAAGGCTGTCACACATGGCGAACAGCACGTCCGCGCCGGTGATCTCGAGCGGACGCGATACCGGGTACGAGCCGACGATGCGCAGCGATTCCGGGCTGTGCTGGGCCGCGGCGGCCAGCACGGTGATCCCGGCCGACCCCAGAAAGCTGACCCCGGTCATATCGATCACCACGGTGCGCGGGCTTGTATGCAAGGCGTCGCGCAGCACACGGTCCAGCAAAGGCGCTGATGTCACGTCGACTTCCCCGGTCACGGTCACGACCGGGGTTGTGGTGTCGGTGTCGAGCTGCACCTGTAGGAGCTGAGTCTTGTCGGGATCGTTCATCCGCGAGTTCCCTGTCACGTTGCCCGATTTACACCATTACGTGAACGGGTTTACCACTTCGTCGGAGGTTTCGATAATGACCGTTCCGCTGACCATTCAGTCAATCCGACCGACCAGTCGCTGACGTTCGACCAGCTCACGAATGGTGACCGGGTGGAACTCGCCCTGTGTCCTACTTGTCGGGCCACGTGCCGGTCAGTCGCTGGTAGCCCGCCGCTCCGGCGCGGTCGATGGAGGCTTTCACCAGACCGAAGATCGCGCCCTGCAGTGCCGCCGCGACGAGGACTTCCTGCCAGCTGTAGTTCCGCGCGGTCGCGCTCGGGGCCTGGTCTTCGCCGCTGGCCCGGCGCCAGATCTGGGTGAACACCGCGTTCGCTGCGATACCACCGAGCACCCCGACCAGCATGCCGATGGGTTTGTACAGAGTATTCACGCACGCCTCCGCTTCGAGATCCACCAGAACACGGCGACACCGGAAAGTGCTGCGGCCGTGAGGGGAATCGGGTTCCGGCGCGCGATGTCGGTGGCTTGCAGGACCCGAGCGAGCACCGGTTCGGGTGTTCTGGCCACTGCCGTGTCCGCGGCCAGGGCCGCCTGTTCGCGCACCTGTGCAGCGGCCGCGCGGGCGTGCTCGCCGACCTCGGTTGCGCGCTCACGCGCCGCCTGTGCGGTCTCGTGCGCCTTGTCCTGCGCGCGGGCGCGCACGTCGGCTTTGTCGCTCAGTTCTGAGACCGTTTGAGCGAGTTCCGCTCTGGCTTGGTCGCGATCCTGGCGGACACTGTCGAGTTCGTCCGCACCATGTGATTCTGCTGGGTCGCTCATCGCCGCCCTCGTTCCTTGATGGTTTCCACATCGTCGCGGACGCCCGCGAGTGTGTCGGTCGGGACCGGGGGCGCGGCCTGGCCGACGGTCTTCTTGCCCGCCAATGCCAGCACCCCGCCGAGTACGAGCAGCACGGCCGCGATGATCAAGGCCGCCGCCCAATCGGGCACCGCGCGCGATAGCCCCAGTACCGCAGCGGCGACCAGGGTCGCGCCGCCGTAGAACGCCAGGAGCGCACCGGCTCCCGCGATGCCCGCGCCTTTGGCTATACCGCCGGCTTTGGCTTGCGTTTCGAGCACGGCCAGTCGCATTTCGTCCCGAACCAAGCGGGTCAATTGGGTGCTGGCGTTCTCGACAAGTTCTGCGACGGAACGTTTTTCCTCGGCCAGGGATACCGAGGGAATCTGGTTCCTCGTTCCTGCTGCATCGGTCATGATCGTCACCTCCTGTTATGTGGCACTTACCCGGCGATCTCGATGTGAAACGATGTCGCGGGGTGCCGTCAGTGGTGTTCCGGAATGCCCTCGCTGCCGGTGAAACTCGCTTCGCCCGAGTCGACGAGGCCGAGGGTCGACAGCGGGCGCGGAGTGACCACGTTGGTGAGATAGGACAGGGTGATCGCCCAACGGTTGACGCCTCGGGACACCGCGAAGGTGTGGTAGGCCCGGGTGATCGCCTTTGCCGGGAATCCCGACAGATGCACGCCCAGTGGGTTGGCGACCGCGAAGCGCGGCCCGAGGTCTACGACCAGACCCATATCGCGATGCTTGTACGATTTCGCCACTCCCACACCCACACTGGCCGCGACATTGCGCGCCAGAGCCTTGCCCTGGCGGGTGGCGTGCTGTGCGGTGGGCGGGGTGATCTTGCCCGGGTTGGTGACATCGGGAACCGCCGCCGCGTCACCACCGGCGAAGACATCGGGATGAGAGGGAACGCGCAGGGAGGTGTCCACGACCAGCCGTCCGCGTTCCATCGGCAGATCCAATCCCGTGAGCAGCGGCGCGCCGGTCACCCCGGTAACCCAGGCGACCGTGCGCGTGGGAACGACTGTGTCGTCGGTCAGTACGACCTGATCCTCGGTCAATTCTCGCAGTGAGGTCTGTAAGCGGATATCGATACCGCGATCGCGCAGGACACTCAATGCGTTGTCCCCCAACCTATTACCGACCTCGGGCATCACACGGTCGGCGGTATCCAGGAGCAGGAAACGGATCTCGGTGGGGTCGAAACCGCGGCGACGCGCATACGCGTCGGCCAGCGCGCGCAACTGCGCGATCAGTTCGGTTCCGGCGTAGGAGGCCCCGACCACCACCACCGTGCGTAGGGCTTGGCGGACGGCGGGATCGGATTCGTGGTCGGCCAATTCGAGCTGGCGCAGGAAATGCTCACGCAGATACACCGCCTCGGCGATGGTCTTGAGACCGCGAGCGTGCTCGGACAAACCGGGGACGTCGAACAGCCGGGTGACCGAACCCGGGGTGAGAACCAATCTGTCCCATGACAATTCGGTCCGCGTATCACCCTCGCCGGTGATCGTGACGGTCTTGCCATCCAGGTCCACCGCATCGACCTTCCCGATCACCAGCTTGACCCGGGGCAGGGTGTCGGTGAGGGAGATGGCGACGAACCGGGGATCGATCAGACCGCCCGCCACATCGGGCAGCAACGGTGTGTAGAGGTGGTAGTCGGTCGGGGAAACGAGCACGACCTCCACATCCTCATCCGATCTGCTCAGGATGCGACAGAGCTTCCTCGCGCAGGTGAAACCTGCGAATCCACTGCCGACTATCACCACGCGCCGCAGACCCGCGCTCTTGTCAACCGTCACCGGAGGCACTCCGTTCGTCTCGACTCCCTACGCCTTTCCCGCCGCATCGGATATGAAACCGCGCAGGGCGCAGGGGACCGGGCCGACTATGCGTTGGAGCTCATCTGGTCTATAGGCAGCCGGTGGCATCGCTGACACCGTCCGCCTCATGGATGGGAAGCGATTCAGGACCTACCGGTTCTGATGCGCGCGCTGACGCTGTTCGTCCAATTCCGCCGCGGCACGCTCCTTCCCGGCCTCGGCTTCCTTCTTTGCCGCGTCACGCTGCGATTCGGCTTTGTCCTGCTGAGCGCGTCCTTCCTGGCGCAGGTCATCGTTGCCGAAAACCGCTCCCGCCGCCTCCTTGGCCGTACCCTTCGCGCCTTCGACGGCCCCTTCGAGCCCTTCACGCACGCCGCTCTTGTCATGCTCGGACATGAGATTTGCCTCCACAATCGATTCAATACGGACACCAGCGACCTACCCTGGCATTCCGCCTCGAAACACCCTTCCTGTCAGTCTGTTTCACGTCGTCCGAGCGAGTTGCGAGCGAGAGTCGAACCTCAGAGAAGGACGGATCTCATTGCGGCCCAACTGATGTGCGCGAGCCGCAGAATAGGGCACGCGCCGCGCCAGGGTGGGAGCTCAACCCGGTGAGCAAGGCGGCGGAGGTGACCGCCGCGCTCAGCTCATCGAAGTCACCGGCGGAAGGGAAGGTTCGGACTCGCCTGAACCACATGGGAAGGCCGTCCCGACGGAGTCGAGCGGACGACAGTGAGATTGCTGCGGATGTCACCTATTCGCGCGCGTTCAGCCGGAAAACGAGGTCCGGCCCGAACGGGCCGAAGCGGAACCCATGTCAGGCATCAACTCGCGAGGTAGTACTGCGCCCATTCTTCGAAGGCAGTGAGTGAGATGCCGAGGGCACTGGCGTACGCCGGGCGGCCTGGTTGGCCGGCCGTATTGAGCCATTCGAGCGCGGCGGCGAAGGGCGGCATTCCCGCAGCCAACGCTTGCTGTTCGGTCATGTCGGGTGCGGCGAGGTCTGTCCGCAAGGCGCGGGAGAGGATCTGGGCGATCTCCGTCATCGACAGGTAGTCGCTCGCCAATTCCAGCTCGACTCTGTGGAATCGCTTCGGCGCGGTGATGGCTGCGGCGGCCGCGCGGCCGATGTCGTCCACCGCGACCAGGGACAGCCGGGTCTCGGGGTTGATGACGCTCACCAGACCGCCCTCGATGCCGCGCGGGAACATGTACGCCGCGGACGGCAGGAAGTTCTCCATGAACGTGCCCGGCTTGAGCAGCGTCCAATGAGGAAAGCCCGCCTCGCGAACCCGGTCCTGGATCGTGCTCTTCGCATTCAGAGAAGGTTCCATCGACGCCCAGCGCCCGTCGGCCCAGCCGGGAGTTTCGGTGTGCTGACCGGCGCCGGTCACCGAGGTGTGCACGAATTGCGGCACACCGGCGGCCTTCGCGCCCTCGATGAGGTTCACGCCCTGCGTCACCTCCCCGTCGAAATCGAAGCCGCCCGCGGTGATTCCGGGCATCTGCACGGAGAACACTGCCCGGGCACCTTCCGCAGCCCGAATCGCCGAATCGCGGTCGTGTAGGTCGCCGGTGACCAGTTCGGCACCGATCGCCTCGATGGCCTTGGCCCGGTCGGTGGCCGGGTCGCGCACCAGGGCGCGGACTCGAACTCCGGCCCCGAGCAGGGCGCGCGCGGTGGCACCACCCTGCTTGCCGGTGGCGCCCGTGACCAGGACGGGCGAAGTATCTGTGGACATTTGCGCTCCTCGACTACTCAACCATCTAAACGGCGGGGCCCGCCGTTTAGCACTCACGTACGATATGGCGGGGCCCGCCGTTTTCGCAATACAGGAGGTGACACCGTGTCCGAACAGCAGCGTGCGGATGCTCGCCGCAACTACGCCCGCGTCCTCGCCGTCGCCGAACAAGAGGTCGCCACCCACGGCGCCGGTGCCTCCTTGGAGCAGATCGCCCGCATCGCGAAGGTTGGCTCGGCGACCGTGCGCCGCCACTTCCCCACGCGCCACGCGTTGCTGGAGGCGGTCTCCCGGAAACGGATCGAGGTGCTGTGCGACCGCGCCCACAACCTGACAGGTACGGGCGATAGTCGAACCGCCCTGCTGGACTGGCTGACCGATGTCGTCACCTACTGCGTTCACGCTCGGGGCCTGGCTGTCGCGCTGGCCTACGACGCCGCCGGATCCGACCCGGTAGACGGCAACTCGTGCTCGGCCGCGCTGGAAGAGGCAGGAAACCCCTTGCTGCGCAGCGCAATCGAGGATGGGGCAGTAGCGCAAGGTGTCGCTGTCGCAGACCTGATCGCGGTGATCGTCGGTATCGCCCTGGCCACCGAGCACCATCCCGACCCTGTCACCCGCGCGAAACAGCTGTTCGAACTGTCCGTGGCCGGTGTGAGCCCGCACAGCCAGCCCGCCGCGCAGTGACCAGCATGCCGCCCACACCTGTGGGACGGCTTCTGATTTCGGCGGTCGTCGCCACATGCACCGAGCCGAACAATCACATCGTCGACCGGCGACAAAATTCCCGCGTTGCGGTACGACGGTGAGTTCGTTGTCGGTACGACCTCCGCATTTCGTTGCCGACAGTGGGACGGAGTGTTCTTATGGCGCGGCACATTTCAGGACAGACCGGTAGGTTTTTGCGCCCGAGACGCACTCCCGTGGCTCGAGCCTGGCAACCTCGTTCTCGGGAGCCTCCCTCGGAGGCGATCACGGATGTTGCGACGAGAACGAAGCTGATGGAGCAACCGGGCTCCTACCTAAGACCGCCCCGCCTGTCCATGAGATTCGGTGATCGGCAGATCGACCGTGACTTCGCAGGCAGGGCAGCAGGATCCGCAACGACGGGATCCGCTGTTGCTCCTAGCAACCTGTTCCAACGCGGAATCTGTATCGCCGAGCGTTCGACCGTGGTCGTGGCGGTGGAACTGCGCAGAGCCTCGGCAACCTCGACGAACCAGCGCGGTGCATTGAACATTCGTCCAGGTCCCGTCAGTCAAGTCCACATTCATACTGCGGGAGCCATCGCTCACAGCTATCATCAAGTCGTGCACGAAACGTGTTATGGCAAAACATGTTTGAGCCCTCCCCCGCCACCACCGCGATCCTGCCTGATCACAGCAGCAAAGCTGGGCCGAGGAGCTCAGGACTCGTATCCGACTGGGGCGCATAGAGAATGCCCACTCTCTCTGCATCCGAGTAGCAATTGATTTCGGTAGATCCACTTGCGAACTGACCTATTAGCTTCACATTGGCCACATCCGCCCCAGGTACCGACGGCGTGAAACCCACTGCAGGGGAATGACGTTCATCGGTCCATTCCACCCTGCCCCGGGAGCATCCCTTGTCCACCGACGCGTCACCGGTCTCGGTGACACCGCACTCGACCGCCCGTGCCTACGCACCGGAGCGGGTTGCGGAGCGATCAGCACTGAGGTTGTACGCACCAGAATTCGCGGCTGACCCGCACCGCGCCTACGAGGAACTACGTCAGTACAGCCCCGCGGTCCCGGTCGAAGTCGCGGCCGGCGTTCCGGCGATGCTGGTACTCGACTACCGCCAAGCCCTGCGCATCCTCGGCGACCCCGATCACTTCCCCGCCGACCATCGAGCGTGGCGAACGACGATCCCGGACCAGTGCCCTGTTCTACCGATGATGGAGTGGGGCCCCGCCAGTGACGACAGCGATGACTCCGCTCGCGCACGCAGCGCGTACACCGCGGCCATGGAAAGCATCGATTTGCACGCATTGCGCGCCGCAGTCGAAGCCGCCGCGGTGCCGCTGATCAATGCATTCTGTGAATCGGGCTCGGCTGACTTGCTCGGACAGTACGCCCGCCCGCTCACCGAGCAGGTGCTGCACGATCTTCTGGGCCTTCCCTCGGAGATACGAGATCTCGTGCACGCGGCGATGAGCGCATTGAACGTGACCACCGATCCCGAATCCTCCGATCTCAATGAGCAGATCTTCAGAAATGTTGTCACGCAGGCCGTGACGGCCAAGCGTCACGCTCCGGCACAGGACGCGATCTCGCAATTGCTCACGCACCAGGCAGGATTCGATGACAGCGAAGTCGTGGAGTTGATTCTCCAGCTGTACGCGATGGGATCCGAACCGACCTGGAATCTGATCGTCAACACCCTGCTGCTGATGGCCACCGACGCGGGATTCCACGATGGCCTGGTCAGCGGTGCTATCCAGGTGCGTGATGCCATAGACGAAGTGCTGTTCACCGATCCGCCCGTGCAGAACGGCTGCCCCCGCTACCCTCGCCAGCCGCAGATCATCGGAAACGTCTGGCTGCCGGTCAATCAACCCGTGCTGATCAGCCTGACCGCGTGCAACAACGATCCCGCAATCAGCGGGGACCGTGCCGGCAATCGTGCGCATCTGGCCTGGGGCGCCGGACCACACAGCTGCCCCGCCCAATCGGTAGCCATCCTCATCGTCCAGGAGGCGATCGATCAGCTCCTGGACGCGCTACCCGAGATCGCACTCGCAGTGCCGATCGAGGAACTGAGCTGGCACCCCAGCACTTTTCACCGCGCCCCGGTCGCGATACCCGTGACCTTTCCACCCGCCCCACCCCTGACCTTCCTGCAAGGAGCCAACAACCGGTGAACGCACCGCACACGCCCGCACCGACCACCGAGGACGCCCCCTTGCCGGTCGAGGCCCTCGGACCCCGAATCCCGCTGCACGCACCGGAATTCGCCGCCGACCCACACCGCGCGTATAACAACATGCGCGCCCGCTACGGCTCCCTGGTCCCGGTCGAGCTAGCGCCCGGGGTGTCGGCGACCCTGGTCATCAACTTCCATACCGCGGTGCGAATCCTCAACGATCCCTACCACTTTCCCGCCGACCCTCGCACCTGGCAACGCACCATGCCCCCAGGACTGGACATGATGCCGATGGTCGAATGGCGGCCCAACGCACTGCGTTCCGATGGCGCCGAGCACGCGCGCTATCGCAGCGCCACGGTCAACGCACTCGCGGACCTCAATCTGCACGCGGTCCGTGCCACGGTCGAGCCGATCGCGATTCCGCTGATCAACGCCTTCTGCGAGGACGGTTCCGCGGATGTGATCGCGCAATACATTCTCCCGCTGGTGTTCTCCTCCATCAATCACATGCTGGGCTGCCCCGCTCACATCGGCGAGCGGGTCGCCGCGGCCAGTGCGGCGATGTTCGAGGGCGTGGACACCGACACGGTCAACACGATGCTGAACGAGGCCCTGCTGGAGCTGTCACTCCTCAAACGCAGATCTCCAGACGATGACATCACCACGCGCCTGGTCCGTGACCCGGCCGCGCTCTCCGACGAGGAGATGATCCACCAGCTGGTGACCCACTACTCCGCCGGTGTGGAGATCCCGCAGAACCTCATCGCCAACACGCTGCTGCTGATGCTCACCGATCAGCGGTTCGCGCTCGGCGGCACCGCTTTCCCGCCGTCCACCAGCACCGCGATCGACGAGATCCTGGCCAAGGATCCACCACTGGCCAACTACTGCCTGTCCTATCCTCGCCAGCCTGTCGTAGTCGACAAGGTCTGGCTCCCAGCCCATCAGCCCGTGATCATCAGCATGGCCGCGTGCAACAACGATCCGGAAATGAACGACGGCCAGTACCTGCGCAACGGATGGAACCTGGCCTGGAGCGCGGGCCCGCACTCGTGCCCGATGCAGGCCCGCGCCGCCTCACTCTTGATCGTGCAGGAGGCGATCGACCTGCTCCTGGACGCGCTACCCGAAATCCGCCTGGCCGTGCCCGCCGAGGAATTGGTATGGCGCCCAGGGCCTTTCCACCGCGCACTGGCAGCGCTGCCCGTCACATTCCCTCCCTCACCCCCGCTGAACATTGGATAGGAGGCAGCACCAACAGTATTCGCGAACCCCGGCCCGCCAGCTGCGCGGCCGCGGGCTCGCGTGGTTGAACGATGATCCGCGCATAACCTAGCGACCGCTCTCCACGGCGGTCGCTGATCGGTGCGCGCGATCAGCTCGAGCGTCGAAGTGAGTTCCACATGACAACCAAAGACCTTTTCCGCGACCGGATTCCCGCGCATACACCCCCGGTGATCAACGATCAACACACTGTTCGCGCGCTGCGTACGGTGATATTCGGTGCACAGACCGCCTTGCATACCCGGGTTCGAGATATCGTCGTCGGGCTACCCGATCAGCCACGGTCAGGAGCCACGTACTCCGAACTGACGCAGAATGCTCCCGACCTGCTCCGCACGGTTATTCGTGAGCTCGGCCGCCCCGCGCGCGAGATTGCCGCAGATCCGCAATTGCGTGGCGCACTGTGCGATTGGGCCCAGGTCGCAGCCCCTCGCCTGCTGTTGGTGTTGACAGGGCATTTCGATCTCGCCATCGGGGCAATCCTGGCCCTGGGCAACGGCTCGGACTACCAGCAGAACTGCCTGCGCGAGCTCGATACCGCAGCGACCCTCGGGGCATTGATGCTCACCGAGCTCGGCGGCACCAATGGCGCCGATCAGCAAACCACCGCCACCTGGGATCCAATCGCAGGCGGATTCGTCCTGACCACACCCTGTCCCGCCGCGGTCAAATTCATGCCCAACGTCGCGGACCCCGATATCCCCAAAACCGTTGTTGTCACTGCCCGTTTGCTGATCCACGGCCGTGACGAAGGGGTGCTTCCGTTCCTGCTGCGGTTACGCACCTCCGAAGGTCTGGCCGACGGTGTGGACGTAGTCCGTCTGCCCGACAAAGACTCCGCGCCGATGGATCATGCCATGGTGCGATTCCACAACGTACGCCTGCCAGTGGACGCCCTGCTGGGCGGAGACTGGGCGCGCATCGACGCCGATGGGGTCTTCGAATGCGCGCTGCCCCCACGCCGACGGTTCCATGCGGCGATCAGTGTGCTCGGTAATGGACGCCTCGACCTGGCCAACGCGGCAATCGCCAGTGCCCGAGCCGCCCTCGCGGGGCTCGTCAACTACACCAACCAGCGCCGTCCCGGCACCGGAACTCGGATGGCCGATCGGGATGCGGTGCAACGAGATTTGATCCGCGCGCTTGTCGAGGTTTATGCGACGAGTGTGCTGGGCCGGCACATCCGCGACATCCGCGCGGCCGGGACCCACACTGGTCCTGACGACGCGATGTGGTCCATGCTCGCAAAACCGTTGCTGTCCAACACCGCCCATCAGACCGTGATCACCTGCCGTCAACGCGCAGCCGCGCAGGGCGCACTCCGCATCAACCACCTCCAGGACTGGATCGGGAATCTCGAAGCGATCATCACCGCTGAAGGCGAGAACCAGATCCTGCAGGTCACCGCAGGCAAACTCGCCGTCGACCGGCCACCACTGCGGCTGCCGGACACCCCCACCCAACAACCCTGGCATATCGTGATGCTCGAAAAGCGCGAACGCGCCATCGCCGCCGCCCTTCGCCAGGGCACATACGACGCCACCGGCGTCGCACCCGGGCCCGATTCCGCGGCCATAGAATTGGCCACCGCCATTGCCGAACGCCTTGCCGCGCAGGCGCTTCTGTCCGCCGCCCGGTCCTGCAACCATCCCTTCGCACGACAGCTCGCATCCTCGGCCGCAGCGGCCTACGCACTGCAGCGAATCAGGGCGCACGCAGTGTGGTATACCACCCACCAACACATGTCATCACAACGCGCGACACAGCTCACCACCGAACTCCACCATCACTACGCCCTGCTCACCTCACACCTATCCACCATGGTCAGTGCCTTCGACATCCCCGAACTGCCCGGTCCCATCTTCTCCACCGACTACATCCGCGCCTGGCAGGACCACGCGGGCTGGGCAGACACCACATTCTCTACCAGCATTCCGATATCTCAGTGAACACACCCGGCGATCAGACCCGACTGCGAACGAGCACGGTAATGATCACGGTGTGCCACCGTCCCTGAAGATCCCACGACCCCGCTGACAAATCCGGCGGGGTCGCTGTCGGTCCGGTGCCGAAGACTGTTGGCCGCCACCGCCGCTGCTCAGGTCACGGCTTCCGCGATGCGCTCGCCGATCCCCGGAACACCCTCAACCGCGTGCGCGATGAGAAACGCCTCAACCTGTTGCCTGCGCCAGGACGCTCCAGCTGCCTCTCTGGCGACGTACCCTCCTGCACCACACGGGAATTGGGACGATCCGTGCCGCGAATTGTCCAGTTGGAGTATCCGATTCCGACCATATACACAAACATCGTGTCGACCGGCAGGCACGGATACAGAGTGGATATCGGAGTCCCTCGTGACATCCTCTCGGCAGAGCTCGCTGGCATCGCGAATCATGTTGTGCGCGAAAGGTCTGGACGCGGGCCGAACAGAATCTGAACCGCGTTGAACTCCGTGGTGGGCTGTGGCTTACTCATAGGATGAATTCGGTCTCGACTATCGAGCGATCGTCGGGGCGCGCGCTTCCCCTCTGGTCGGTTCCGATGGTGTTCATCGTCGGCGCGACTTCGCAATACGCTGGTGCCGCGCTCGGAGTGTCTCTGTTCGATACCACCGAACCCACGACTGTCGCTTGGTTGCGGGCTGCCGCGGCGAGCGTGGCGTTGCTGGCCTGGCGGCGGCCATGGCGAGCTCGGTGGACGCGGCGGACGATCGCGGTGGCAGCCGGGTTCGGCATCGTCACGCTGTCGATGAATATCGTGTTCTTCGAGGCGATTGCGCGCATTCCGCTCGGCACGGCGGTCGCCATCGAATTCCTCGGCCCCGTTGCCGTCGCCACGCTCGGTTCGCGTCGAGCCCGCGACCTGCTCGCGGTCGCATTGGTCGCCATCGGCGTGGTCCTGCTGGCCGGAGTCCAACTGGACGTGGAACCGGTCGGCATCGCCTTCGCCCTAGCTGCGGCCGTCCTGTGGGCGGGGTACATCCTGGTCGGCAAACGCGTCGCCGACGCGGGCGACGGTCAGGACTCGCTCGCGGTGGGAATGGCCGCCGCCGCGATCCTGTCCGCGCCGTTCGTGCTGATCCCCCAATTCGCCATCGACGCAACGGTTTTTGCCGACCCTCGCACCTGGCTGCTCGGTCTCGGGATCGGGATCTTGTCGAGCGCGGTGCCGTACGCACTGGACCAGGTGGTGTTGACCGCGGTCGGTCGGGCCCGCTTCGCGCTGCTGCTCGCCCTGCTCCCGGCCACCGCGACCGTGGTCGGCGCGATCGCCCTCGCCCAACGCCCGACGGTGTTCGAACTGGCGGGCATGGTGTTGGTCATGCTGGCCCTGACCATCAGCGCGATACCCACGCGCCAGCCGGCACCGGAACCACCCGCGCCGCTGTAACTTCCCGCCCCATCGGCGATGTCATGACAGGACCGCACGAACCGACCCGGATCGACGAGCCTGTGTGCATTGTGGTCGGATCTGCCAAGATGCACGGAATGAGCATGGAGCGTGCGGGACTCGTCATCTGGGACGTCGACGGCACCTTGATTGCGGCCGATGCCGACGACGAGGGTATCGACGAGTCTCATCAGCAGTTGGATGAGGTTGTGACCGAAGAGGAATCGGAGCCGGAAGGCGATCAGCCCGCCTACCCGGGCGCGGCGGACACCCTGAAAATCCTTGACGCACACGGGCTCGTACAGACTGTGCTGACCGAGACTCCGCGATCCGCCGCCGAGATCACACTTCGGGCCGCCGGATTGGACCGGCATATCGATTTCGACATAGGCGCATTCGGATCCGATGCACGCGACCGATCCGACCTTCCCGCTGTCGTGGCCACACGGTTCGAAAGCAAGTACGGCAAGCCGCTCTCCCCGGCGCGCACGGTGGTCATCGGTGACGCGCCCCATCACATTGCCTACGCCAGGCATGCGAGGTTCGGTGTCATCGTCGTCGCCCACCGAACACTTCGCGAGGAGTTGGCTCAGCATTCACCGGATGCGATCGTCGATGCCTTGTATCCGAATGTTGTTGCGGCCCTCGTGGAGTCACTCACCAGCACGTGGCCGTGAGCCACTGAAGTCTGCCAGTGGCCGCGAGTCACCGCGCGGTGCGGCTGCCGCGCCGCACCTGACACATCCCACCCTCGGACCGTCGACTATGCGATGATCCGGAAACGCCGTATCCCACGAGGCAATTCGAGGTGACATGAGCGCAAGACTCTGGGCCGCACTGCCGATAGCGATCAGCGTCACCGTCCTGGCCGCCTGCGGCTCGGACGACGAATCGTCCTCAACCAAGGACATCGCGTTCCTGGCCGCCGTCAAGCATGACGGAGTGCCGACCGCCGACGGGGATATCTTCGCCACCGCGAAAACCGTGTGCCGAGAGATGCGCGAGCAGGGGCGCACAGCTGCCGATGAAGTGAACGCGGTGGCCGCCGTCCCTGGGGCGCGGGATACACCGGCCCCGCTCTACACCCGCGACCACGCCCGAAAGATCGTGGACGAAGCCATCACGTTCTATTGCCCCGAATACAACGGCCAGGCTGCAAACTGACACCGCATCGAAAGACCGCGAGTCCTCGCATGGTTAGCCGTTCGTAGCGGGCCACGGTCACCGGCGGCGCAGGTTGTCCGGGCTCAGTATGCGCGTCAAGGCCGCGTCGTCGATCAGTGCGGAGCGGCGTACCAACTCGGCAATGGAGGCACCGGTGGCAATCGCTTCGGCAACCAGGGCTGATGTCGCCTCGTATCCGAGTACCGGATTGAGCACGGTGGCGATGCTGGCTGAGCTGAGGACGGCCTCGAGCATGCGGTCGGGGTTGGCGGTGATGCCGCGGATGCAGCGCTCGGTCAGGACTTGTACAGCAGCGGTCAGGTGGGTGAGGGAGGACAGCAGGGCTCGGGCGATGATCGGCTCGAAGGCGTTGAGTTGGAGTTGGCCGGACTCAGCGGCCATGGTGATGGTGAGGTCGTTGCCGACCACTTCGAAGGCGACCTGGTTGACGACTTCGGGGATTACGGGATTCACCTTGCCCGGCATAATGCTCGAACCCGCCTGTACGGGTGGGAGATTGATCTCGCCGAGGCCCGCTCGGGGGCCGGAGGACAGCAGACGTAGATCGTTGCAGATCTTGGACAGCTTGATCGCGGACCGTTTAGTGACGCCGGAGAGTTGGACGAACGCACCGACGTCGGAGGTGGCTTCGACCAAGTCCCGGGCGGTGGTCAATGGCAGGCCGGTGATCCGGCGCAGGTGCTCGCACACGATGTCCGGGTAGGCGGGATGGGTGTTGAGTCCGGTGCCGATCGCGGTGCCGCCCAAGTTGATTTCGGCGATCAGCATGGACGCTTCGGCGAGACGGTCAGCATCCTCGCCAATGGTCACGGCGAACGCGCCGAACTCCTGGCCCAGGGTCATCGGCACGGCGTCTTGCAGTTGGGTCCGGCCGAGTTTGAGCATGTCGGCGAATTCGACGGCTTTCGCCGCGCACTGCTCGGCGAGTGCGCGAAGTGTGTGTTCCAGTGTGCGCGAAGCGAATCCGAGCGACACCTTCACCGCGGTGGGATAGACGTCGTTCGTGCTCTGGCCGCGATTGACGTGTTCGAGTGGGTGGATGATGTGGTAGTCGCCGCGCTGATGGCCCAGAATCTCCAGCGCACGGTTGGCGATCACCTCGTTGGCGTTCATGTTGGTCGAAGTGCCCGCACCACCCTGGATCTGGTCGACGACGAAGTGGTCGTGGAGGGCACCGGCGCGAATCTCGGTGCAGGCCGCGATGATCGCCTCGGCGATGTTCCTGTCGAGCTCGCCCAGGTCCCGATTGGCTTGTGCTGCTGCTTGTTTCACCGAAGTGATCGCGACGACCAGATCGGGTAGCCGCGAGATCGGTACCCCGCTGATCGGAAAGTTCGCCATGGCGCGCGCGGTGTGCACGCCGTAGTAGGCGTCGGCGGGAACCTCGTGAAAGCCGAGCAGATCATGCTCGGTGCGGACGGGGGTCGGTGTGACCATGGCTGTGCTCCTGCGTCAGTCCACGCGGTGGCCGTGGATCAGGCGATTCCTGATCCGGGTATCGGTGGCGGTGTCGACGATCGTGCCCGCCAGCGCTACCGCGCCCTGTCCGATCGCGGTGTCGGCGGCGGGTGTGGTGGTGGCGGTGGCGAATTCGGGCTGATGGTTGACCGCGGGCATCGAATCGATGCCGATGTACGGGTGGATGGCGGGGATGAGCTGGGAGACGTTGCCCATATCGGTGGATGCCCGGGCCATCATCGCGTCCGCGCCCGAGGTGAAATGGCGTCCCGCCGCGATCGCGCGGCGCTCGTAGCAGGCGAGAAGTTCGGTGTCCGTACGGAATTCGGCGTAGGGCTTGGATTCGGGGGTGACGGTGAGTTCGGCACCCGAGGCCCATGCGCCCGCTTCGAAGCAGCGCAGGATGCGGGGTTCGACCTCGGCGAGTTCGGCGAGCGTTTCGGCGCGCACGTACCACCGGCCTGCGGTATGTTCGGCGATCGCGTTCGGCGCTTCACCGCCGCGCGTCATCATGCCGTGCACTCGCACCGAGTGCGGCAGTTGCTGGCGCAGCAGCCCGATCGCGACCTGCGCGATGGTGAACGCGTCGGCCGCGTTGACACCGCGCTCGGGGTAGGCGGCCGCGTGCGCGGCTTTGCCGCGATACTCGATGTGACTGTGCGACACCGCGAATGGCCGGGCCACGGCCACGTCGACCGGGCCGGGGTGGACCATCGCTGCCGCATGCTGGCCATCGAAACCGCCGCGTTCGAGAAGCTCGATCTTGCCGCCGCCGCCCTCCTCTGCGGGTGTGCCGATCACCGACAATGTGAGGCCCAGGTCATCGACGACAGGTGCGAGCGCGAGTGCCGCACCCACGGAGATGGCCGAGATCAGATTGTGGCCGCAGGCGTGTCCGAGGCTGGGGAGCGCGTCGTACTCCGCGCACAGCGTGATGTGCAGGTCACCGCTGCCGATCCGGGCCGCGAACGCGGTCTCCAGGTCGCAGTACCGGTCGGTGACCTCGAATCCGTTGTCCGCCAACTGTTCCGCGACCCGGCGCGCCGATCGGACTTCCTCCCAGGCGATTTCGGGATGGTCGTAGAGATCGCGAGACAGCCGAATCAAGGCCGGGTGGGCGGTAGCCACTCCGCCGGCGACCACGTCGTCGATGGTGGTCACAGATCACCCGGAACGCCGTAGGACGGAGCAGCGGTTGGATCGATGCCACGCATCCGATAGTCGGCCTTCTGCGGTTGCCAAAGCTCCCACAGGGCAACGAGATCCGCCAACGGGTCGGCGGCATAGTCGACCCGCAGATCGGTCACCGGCCAGGACACATCGTCGACGACCAGCAGACCTGCGGAATGCACCGGTCCCGCCTCACCGCCGGCGGCCAAGCCCGCGCGGAGCCCGTCGAGTAGGCGGTCCTCGAAGGTCGCCGACCCGCTTCCGGTGTAACCCGCGAGCATTTCGGTCAGGACGCCGTCGTGGGCGAGCAGATTTCCCGCGGCCACGGCCTGCTCACCGACAGCCTCACCGTGGGCTCCGAGACTGTATGCGCCGGAGTGCACCGCCGTGCCGCCATGGATATCGACGACGGTCACCTGGCGGTGATCCGGGAACCGCTCGTGCGCCAAGGCCGCCTCGAGCGCTGCGGTGGCACTATGCCCAGCGTCCAGCAAGTCCAGGACGTGCACACCGAGTGCCGGATTCGTAATGTTCTGCGAGGCAACAACTCCCACGCCCGCGCGCGGGTGGGCACAGCGCGCCGCCACCGCCGGACTCGACGAGCAGATGACCACACCGAAGGCCCCGGTGCCGGGGTCACGCGCTACCAGCGACAGGGTCATGCGCGGGTGTCCTTCGGCTCGCTGAGCACCGCCGTGGCATCGATCTCGACCAGCCACTCCGGACGAGCGAGGGCCTCGACGACCAGACCTGTCGAGACCGGGTACACGCCTTCGAGCCAGCGTCCCATCACTTGATACACCGGTTCGCGGTACCGGATGTCGGTCAGATAGACGGTGACCTTGACGATGTCGCGCAGTGAGCTGCCCGCCTCGTCGAGCAGCATGGCGATATTGCTCATGGCCCGCTCGGCTTGCGCGGCCACATCACCGATGCCGACGGATTCCCGGGTCTCGAGGTCCTGGCCGATCTGGCCGCGCAGGTAGACCACGCCACCGGCGACCACGGCTTGGCACAGGTCGTTCGAGAGATTCTGCTCGGGATAGGTGTCTTTGGTGTTGAACGGCCGAATCCGCCGGTGTGTGGGGGAAGTCAAGGCGCACAGTTCCTTTCGGATGCCGAGGGATGGTTCAGGAGACGGGGACTGTTCGGCTTGCCGCCTTGTGGGCGAGGTAGCCGCGTTGGATCGCGATCTGCCCGGCGATGTATGCGGCGTCGTGCCACACGCCCCACAGGAAGCTCGATCCGCGATTCGACAGCCACGGCAGGCCGAGGAAGTACAGTCCCGGCTCGGCCGAGACGCCGCGCTGGTGCACCGGTCTTCCCCGGTCGTCGAATGTGTCGACCCGCAGCCAGTCATAGTCATTGGCGAATCCGGTCGCCCACACGATCGTGCGCACACCAGCCTCGGCGAGCGCGAGTTCGGCGGCGGGTTCGGTCACACAGCTCGGCAGGGGGCCGAGCAGATGCGCGTCGGGCTCCTCGGGCAGCTCGAGACCGTTGCGGGCGACATACTCATCCGCCTCGGCCAACATCGCCAGATAGTTCGCATCACCGTTCTCGATGTTCGTCCGCAGGTCCGAGGCGAACCGCAGGACACCGTTGGTGAAGGTCGTCGCCGTTCCCCACAGGGTGATCCCGTCGGCGGCGAGAGCTCGGAAGTCGACGGTGTGCCCGCCACGAGCTCCGCTGACCGCGATCGTCACATGCTCGGCTCCCAGCGGTGGAACCGCCGCACCCCATTTGCCCAAAACTCCGAGCCACCAGCAGAAGTCGCGGCCTCGATAGCTGCGCGGTGGGCGATCGTGTGGCCCGACGGCGAGATGGACCGCGCGGCCCGAGCGCCGCAGCTCATCGGCGATCTGCACGCCGGATGATCCGGCCCCAACCACCAGCACCGCGCCCTCGGGCAGCTGCCGCGGATTGCGGTAGGAGCTCGAGTGGATCTGATGAATACCCGCGTCGGCGGGAATGACATTGGGGATGATCGGCCGCTGGAACGCACCGGTCGCCGAGACGACGAAGCGTGCGTCGATGGTTCCTATGGATGTCTCGACCTGAAAGCCCGGCCGCCCGGCGTTGCGACGCACCGCGGTGACCTCGACGCCGGTGCGAATCGGCGCGGCGATCTTGTCGGCATAGGCGGCCAGATAATCCGCGACCTGCTCTTTGGTGGCGAATTCGTCTGCGTCGATATCGAATTCCAGTCCGGGGAAGCGGTCATGCCATGCGGGTCCATTGGCAACCAGCGAATCCCAGCGCCACGAACGCCATCGCTCCGCGACGCGATCACGCTCGAGCACCAGGTGTGTGATGCCGTGGGCGGTGAGGTGCTCACTCATCGCGATACCGGCCTGACCGGCACCGACCACGAGAACGTCGATCTCCTCGGTGGACACTTGCACCTCCGAATGCCTTGGGAGAGTTGTCAATTCCATGACTCAGCCGACCGCGGGTCGAATGGTGAACCAGGTCGTCTTCAAGCCGGTGTACTTATCGAGCGCATGCAAAGAGAGGTCGCGGCCGAAGCCCGACTGTTTGAAACCGCCGAAAGGTGTTTGGGCACTGAGCGCGTCGACGGTGTTCACCGACACCGTGCCCGCCCGCAGCGCGGAGGACACCCGGTGGGCGCGATCGAGACTGTTCGTCCACACCGATGCGGCCAGGCCGTACACGCTGTCGTTGGCCATGCGCACCGCCTCGGCTTCATCGCGGAAGGTCTGTATCGAGAGCACCGGGCCGAAGACCTCCTGGGTGACCAGCTCCGAGTCCGCTTGCAGGCCAGTGAAAATGGTGGGCTCGACGAAGCATCCCCGCCCGGCCACGGTGGTGCGGTTGCCGCCGAGCAGCACCTCACCCTCGGCGCGGGCACGGTCGATGAACCCCATGACGGTGCGGGTGTGTTCCTCGGATACGAGCGCGCCCAGGGTGGAGGCCGGGTCGAGTGGATCGCCCGGGCGGATCGCAGCGGCGTGCCGCAGCAGCGCCTCGGTCAGATACTCGGCCGTGTCCTCCTGCACCAGCAGGCGCGAGTTGGCCGAGCACACCGCCCCCTGGTTGTAGAATGCGCCGAACACCGCCTTCTCCGCGGCCGCGTCGAGATCAGCGTCGGCGAACACGAGATTCGGGCTCTTGCCGCCACATTCGAGCCACACCTGTTTGAGGTTGGAGTCGGCGGCGTAGCGCAGGAACCTCTTGCCGGTCGCGGTGGAACCGGTGAAGGCGAGCACGTCGACATCCATGTGCAGGCCCAGCGCCGCACCCGCGGTAGCACCCAGGCCGGGCACGACATTGAGCACACCGTCGGGCAGTCCGGCTTCGGCCGCCAGTTCGGCGAGCCGCAGCGCCGACAACGGTGACTGCTCAGCGGGTTTGAGCACAACACTGTTTCCGGCGGCAAGTGCGGGTGCGAGCTTCCACACCGCGAGATCGAGCGGGAAATTCCACGGCACGACCGCGCCGACCACACCCAAGGGTTCGCGCGTGACCAGAGCCAGCGCACCGGGATCGGTGGGCGCGATCTCGCCGGGGATCTTGTCCAGCGCCTCGGCGTAGTACGTGAAAAGCGCTGCGGCAGAAGGTACATCGACCGTGTCGGCCTCGACGACGAGCTTGCCCATATCGAGCGAGTCCAGCAGCGCCAGTTCGTGCCGATGCTCGAGCATCAGGTCCGCGAGCCGCAACAGCACCCGCTTGCGTTCAGCCGAGGCCGCCCGGCACCAGACCCCGGACTCGAACGCCGAGCGCGCGGCGCGCACGGCCCGATCCACGTCGGCGGCGTCGCCGGCACTTACGCGCGCCAGCACGTCGCCGGTCGCCGGTGCGATCGAGTCGAACGTCTCGCCCGAGGCGGCGGGGCGAAAGGATCCGTCGATGAACAGTTCGGTACGCGGAGTGAGTGTTTCGGCCAGGGCCGACCAGTCGGCGGCCGAGGATGGTGGTGTCATCGTCACTCCCCGGGGATGTAGATGGCGAACTGCTTGAGCAGCGGCGCGTCGACCCGGTACTCCCCGCGCCAGCCGCGTTCGAGGGTGAATGAGTCGCCGGGGCCGAAGGTGCGAGCCACGCCGTCCTCGGAGGTCAGCGTCAGTGATCCCTCCAGGACGTGGGTGAACTCGTCGCCGGGATAGGACTCGATGTATTCGGTGTAGGGCTGTGCGCGCCAGGAGCCGACGCTGAATCGCTGGTCGGCACTGGCGAGATGGGCGCTTTCGTGTTCCTGCGGATCTCCGGCGCGCAGAGTCTCGGCGGTGACGTAGGCGCTGGGGGTCATGGTGGCGGCGAGTTCGGGGCCGGTGGGAATGGGAGTGGCGGAAGGCATCGGTGGTCTCCTCAAAGTTGTTGTGCGACAAGTGAAGGGAAGGGCAGTAGCACGGATTCGGTTGACAGGCCGGTGACTTCGCGCCGGAAGGGCACCGGATCGGTGTTGGCGGGCTCGTCGAGTTCCTCGGCGTAGCGGTGGCCCGACCACACGGCGGCGGCGATGGTCCCGGGGGCCCAGGCGTCGCCGATGCCACGCACCGAACGCAGGTCGGCCGCCTCCCATTCGTCCTTGCGCCGGTGCAGCTCGTGGTACAGGCCGTCATTGGGCAGTCGCGCGGTGACGAAGACGACGCTGTCGGCGGGCATGGTGACCTCGTGGCCGGTGAACGCACAGGTGGTCGTCACGCCGTCGGCGGTGACCGCGGTGACGGCCCGGTTGACCTGAACCTCGACACCGGCGTTCATCACCCGCTTGCGGATGCGATGCACTTCCATGGTGTTGGTGGTCCACTGCGAAACATGGGCGGCGGGGGTGACCAGGGTGACGTCGAACTTCTCGGTGGCGAGCAGTTCGGCGATCACGCCGCCGAGGTAGTAGTGGTCGTCGTCGAAGAGCACGACCTTGCGACCGCGCGGGCGCAGTCCGGCGAAAATATCGTCGGGAGTGAGGATTTCGGCTTCGGCGTCGATCGGGATCGGGTGGGTGTGCCAGCGTGCGACACCATCGCGCCGCCAGTGCGAACCGGTGGCGATGACCACCTGCTGAAAGTCGTTGTCGAGGATGTCATCGGCGGTCATCGGGCTCTGCCGGAAGACCTCGACATTGTCGAGTCGACGCAGTTGCTGTTCGCGGTAGTCGACCACGCGGATCCACGCGGACAGACCCGGCAGACTCGATTCGGTGCGCACCCGTCCACCGAGTTCACGCGTCGCCTCGGCCAGGCTGACCGGGTAGCCGCGCTGACCGAGCGCACGCGCGGCCTCCAGCCCCGCCGGGCCCGCGCCGACGACCAGCACCGTCGATTCGCTCGAGCGGGGTTTGATCCGCTCGGGATGCCACCCGCGCCGGAATTCCTCACCCATGGTGGGGTTTTGGGTGCAGCGGATCGGCGACATCGTGAAGTCACCGGAGACGCAGATGTTGCAGCCGATGCACTCGCGAATGTCCTCGAGATCGCCGGTCTCGATCTTGCGGGGCAGGAAGGGATCGGCGATCGAGGGCCGTGCCGCGCCGATGAGATCGAGCACGCCGCTCTTGACCTGATGCACCATCATGTCCGGTGAGGTGAAACGGCCGACGCCCACAACGGGTTTGGTGGTGAGCTGCTTGAGCCCGCGAACATAGGGTTCCTGCTCACCCTCGGGCCCGAAGCGGGAGGTGACCGAATCGTCCTCCCAGCTGCCCAGGACGAAATCCCATAGATCCGGGAGCTCGCCGAGCATTCCGATGACGTCTTCCATCTCCGCCCGCGTGATGCCCGCGTCGCCGAGCAACTCGTCCACCGAGATTCGGCAGGCGACCGCGGCACGGCCCTCGCAGATCTCGCGGGTGTCCTCGAGGATTTCGCGCAGCAGCCGAACCCGGTTCACCAGGCTGCCGCCGTATTCGTCGGTGCGGTTGTTGTAGCGCGGGGACAGGAAGTGATGGAGTCCGCCGATCGCGTGCCCGGCGTAGACGTAGACGATGTCGTACTCCGCGCGCAGGGACCGGCGCACCGCTTCGCGATGCCAATGCCGCAGGTCGGCGATATCGGACCGGGTCATCTCGCGTGCCTGCACCGGATCGTAGTTCCACGAGACCACCGGCAGGTTCTGCGGTCCCAGCGGGGTTTCGCGACTGATCAGGTTGGGGCTGTTGAGTCCGTTGTGGGCGAGTTCGATCCCTGCCAGCGCGCCGCCCTCGTGGATCTTCTCCGAGATCCGGGTGAGGGCGGGCAGGTCTTGGTCGTCCCAGAGCCGCAGTTCGATGAACGGGCCGATATCGGAGGTGGGGTGGATCTCGACCTGTTCGGTGCACACCACCGCCCAGCCGCCTTCGGCTTTGACCTGCCGCATGAACGCCTCGCCGGAGGGGTCGCGGTAGCCCATGCCGTTGCAGTGCGGGACTTGGAAGAAGCGATTGCGGGCGGTCACCGGTCCGATTCGGACCGGTTCGAAGAGGATGTCGTACCGGGGATCACGCACGGCAGGCTCCTGACTGGAGTGGGGATCAGATCGAACCGTTCTTTGCGATTGATCTCAAATAATTGCTCAGGCCGGACCATCTGTCCACTTCAAGAAAGGTCAACTCAGAACTTGTTTTCTGATGCAGTTCATAAATAATGATGAACATGGCGCGTCCGAAGAAGCAGGAGAACAGGCGGCACGAGATGGTGGCCGCCGCGACAGCCGCGATCGCCCAGCGGGGGTTGACCGGGCTGCGCATCAAGGACGTCGCGCAGGAGGCGGGACTGTCGGCGGGGCTGGTCAGCTACTACTACCCCTCGATGGAAGATCTGCTGCTCGAAGTTCACGAAGCGGCGGTGGATCGGTTCTATCGGCGCAGGCTCGACGCCGTGCGCGAGTGCTCCGATCCGGTCGAGAGGCTTTGTAGGACAGTGCGACTCGGCATTCCGGATTCCGCCGACGACCCGCTGTGCGCGGTGCTGTACGAACTGCATGTGCACGCCAGTCGCAATCCCCGGCATTCGGTGCTGATGACCACGCTGTTCGATCTGGAGGTGTCGCTGTACACCACCGCGCTCGAGATCGGCCGCAGCCACGGCGCGTTCACCTTCACCGCGTCCGCGGACGAAATCGCCCAGACGGCAGTCGGATTGGAGGATGCGTTCGGGTTGCATATCGTCGCGCGCAACCGCCGGATAAGCGCGGTCGGTGCGCGCAACAGTGTGCTGCGATACCTGGAGGCGATGCTCGGGTGTCGACTCGGTGAGTTCGAGGCGGCCGAGAGCGCGGCGGTGTCATGAACTCGCAGCGACGACCCGATGTGACCCTCACGCAGCTGCGCTATTTCGTCGAGGCGGCGACGTTCCTGAGCATGACTCGGGCTGCCGAGCGGTTGATGGTGGCGCAATCGGCGATCTCGTCGTCGATCTCGCAGTTGGAGAACCAGATCGGCACTCCCCTATTCATCCGACAGCGCTCGCGTGGGCTGGTGCTGACCGCCGCGGGCGAGCAGATGCTGCGCGATACCCGCAGTGTGCTCGCGCATCTGGGCGATGTCCTCGATGCCGCGCGCGGCCATGAGGACGCGGTTCGAGGCCGGGTGCGGTTGGCGTCCTTCATCACCCTGACTCCGTTCCTGCTGCCGCGGCTCATTTCCGATGTGGGGCAGGCATATCCGGAGCTGGAGATCGATGTCGTGGAGGTGCGGCCGGACACCGTGCGGGCGGCACTACGTGATGGCAGTAGCGAACTGGCGCTGTGCTACGACCTGGGAATCGCCGACGATCTCGACTGCGAGGTGTTGGCCACCTACGCCCCGCACGTGGTGCTACCCCCGGACCATCGACTGGCGGGCGCGGCGGCGATTGAGTTACGGGACCTGGCCGATGACCCGATGGTCCTGCTCGACCTGCCGGTGAGCCGCGACTATTTCCTCGCGATGTTCACCACCGCGGGCATCACCCCGACCGTCCGGTATCGGACCGGCAGCTACGAAGCCGTGCGCGGACTGGTGGCGCGCGGTCACGGCTTCTCGATCCTCAATCAGCTACCCGCCTCGGATGTCACCTACGACGGCGGGCGCGTGGTCACCGTCCCCATCGCAGACGATGTCGAGCCGCTATCGGTCGTACTCGCGAGCCTCAAAGGCGTGCAGAGCACCGCCCGCGTGCGCGCGGTCGCCACCCGGATTCGGGCGACCTTCGCCACATGAGTGGCATGGCGAGTCTGCCGGGGCTCACCATTTTCGATGATCTGCATCAAAAAACCATACGACTCGAAATTGGCCGTTCACATGTTCTGAACACGATGGCGTTGTTTGCTGAACATCATTCATCGAGATGAATCTCAAAGAATTCTCGGCACATCGAATCGAGACGAACATGACTGACACCCCGACAGCCCTGGCGACCGAACAATCAGCGCACCTGGTCAAAGCCCTGCGCCGCTTCGACATCGTCTTCCTCATCATCGCCGCTGTCGTCGGCCTGGAAACCCTCGGTCAGGTCTCCACCTTCGGCGCACAAACCTTCACCTGGGCCCTGGTCCTCGCGGTGACCTTCCTGCTCCCCTACGGCCTGATCTTCGCCGAAGTCGGCTCGACGTTCACCGAGGAAGGTGGTGCGTACACCTGGGTCCGGACGGCTTTCGGTCGCGGCGCCGGGGCCATCGCCGCGCTGCTCACCTGGGTCACCCAACCGGTATGGGTCGGCGGGTCGATCTCGTTTCTCGCCGCCGCCACCTGGGATGAGCACGTCGGATCCCTGCCCGCCGGATCGGTCGGCGACTACCTGTTCAAACTCGGCTTCATCTGGCTGACCGTGCTCGCGGCGGTCGTCAGCCTGCGCCGGGGCAAGTGGATTCCGACCATCGGCGCGATTCTGAAACTGGGACTGCTGCTGTTCTTCGTCGGCACCACCGTCGCGTACGCGATCCAGCACGGCGTAGCCGGACTCTCCTTCGACGATTTCAGCCCCACCATGACCGGCCTGCTCGGAGTCACTCCGATCCTGCTGTTCGCCTACCTCGGCTTCGAATCATCCAGCGCGGCAGCGGCGGAGATGGACAATCCGGCCCGCGACGTCCCCATCTCGCTGCTGCGCTCCTGCCTGACCGCCGCCGCGTGCTACCTGATCCCGATCTTCGCGATCCTGGTCGTCGTCCCGAAGGACCAGATCACCGGCATCGGCGGACTCCTCGAAGCCATCGGCACCGTGTTCTCGGTCTACGGTCCGGCCGCCGAACCACTCGCCACCGTGGCGGCAGTGCTGTTCATCGTGATCCTGATGAGTCAGGGCTCGGCGTGGATGATCATCAGTGACCGCGTCCAGGCCGTCGCGGCCGCGGACGGCGCGTTCTTCGGCGGGTTCTTCGGCGTCTTCCATCGCCGACTCGGCACGCCGCTGCGCGTGAATCTCCTTTCCGGCGTCGTCGCGACGGTGTTCATGCTCGTGGCGATGCAGGTAACCGGTTCCAGCGCTTCGGTTTTCGCGGTCGTGCTGAGCATCTCGATCACGACCTTCCTGCTGAGCTATCTGCTGGTGATCCCGGCGGCGATCCGCCTGCGCACCCGATTCCCGGATCAGCCTCGGCCGTTCCGGGTGCCGGTGAGCAATCGTGGTTTCGCCGCCCTGGGCGTGATCTGCCTGGCCTGGGTGCTGCTCGGCTCGTTCGTGGCGATCTTCCCCGGCGTTCTGGACAGCCTGTTCGGACTCGACTACGACTTCATGGCGGTCTGGGGCGTGGACCGCACCCAGTTCGAGGTATTCACCCTCGGCACGCTGGCGGTCCTGCTGGTGCTCGGCGGGGTCGGCTACTGGCGCGCGGCCGCGGTACGGGGTCAGACCGAAACCGTTCTGGCACAGAACAACCCGGCACTGGTCACCTCCACCGAGTGACTCGTTCGAGCACGCTGAATCGACATGACGTGCTCACGCTCGCGTCACGGTGTAGTCCGTCGGGTCGAAGCGTGCGGTCATGCGGCGGAGGCGACGTGCGGACCAGGGCCAGGAGAAGCCGTTGCGGCCGTTCTTGTCGAAGTAGTAGCTGCGGCATCCGCCCGAGTTGTAGACCGTGCTCTGGAGCGCGGCTTGGACGTCGGTGTTGAACTGCCGCATCACATGTGGACGGACCTCCAGCGATGCCGCGGCGCTGCGCCGCAGATGAGTCAGCGCCTGAATCACCTGCTGCAGTTGGGATTCGATGATCAGGAACCCCGAGGCGACGGCCGAGACGTTCGGCCCGAAAAGGATGTAGAGGTTCGGGAAGCCCGGCACCGTGGTTCCCAGGTACGCCTGGGGGCTGCCGTCCCAGTGCTCGGACAGGCTGCGGCCATCACTGCCCCGAACCTTGTCCGCGATCGGCATGTCGAGGATCTTGAATCCGGTCGCCATGATCACGACATCGACTTCGGTTTTGGAATTGTCTTCGCCGATAAGGGTATTCCCGCGAACGGCGGTCAGGCCGGTCGAGATGACCGAGACGTTCGGGCGGGCGAGCGCCGGGTAGTAGTCACTCGACATCAGCAGCCGTTTGCAGCCGACCGACCACTCGGGAGTGAGGGCGGCGCGCAACGCGGGGTCCTCGATGGACGCGTGGATGTTCTGGCGTCCAAGCCATTTGAAGGCCGCCTGCCCCCAGCGATGGTTGAACGCGATATTGGTGAGTTCGAGAATCAATTCCTCACGCCGACGGTTGAATCGGTGCACCCACCCCAGACGATGCACACCCAGGCGTCGCGTGATCCGGGACGGCGCGGGCTCCATCTTGGGCACCACCCACTGCGGAGTCCGTTGCAGCACATGGAGTTCGGCCACCTGTTCGGCAATGCTCGGCACCACCTGGATCGCCGAGGCTCCGGTTCCCACGATCGCCACCCGCTGTCCGGTCAGATCGACCTCGTGATCCCAGCGCGAGGTGTGGAACACCGGCCCCGGGAAGGAGTCGAGGCCGTCGATATCGGGCAGGCTCGGCTCATGCCACGGTCCGGCGGCGGCGACGAGCGAACGGGCACGGATCTCACCGTCGCTGGTGTCCAATACCCAGCACCGCTGCGGCTCATCCCAACTCGCCTCGAATACTTCGACCCCGAGACGCAGATGCTCGCCGACGCCGAAGCGCTCGGCGGTCGCACGCAGATAGGACAGGATCTCCGGCTGCGGCGCGAACTTTCGACTCCAGTCATCATGGGGCGCAAAGGAATACGAGTAGGCGATGGACGGAATGTCGACCGCGCACCCCGGATAGGTGTTGTCCCGCCACACGCCACCGACACTGTCGGCCTTCTCCAGCACCACGAAGTCGGTGATCCCCGCCTCGCGCAGCGTGATCGCGGTGCCGAGACCGGAGATACCGGCGCCGATCACGGCAACCTCGAACAGGGGGGTCATGCGTCCTCCAGGATCAGTTGGGCGGCGCGCTCGCCGATCATCATCGACGGCGCGTTGGTGTTGCCACCGGGAATGGACGGCATCACCGATGCGTCGGCGACGCGCAGCCGCTCGATGCCGCGCACCTTCAAGTCGGGGTCGACCACGGCTCGCTCATCCACGCCCATCCGGCATGTGCCGGTCGGGTGATAGACGCTCGAGATCCGACGGCGCGCATCCTCGCGGGCGGCCGCGGGCGTGGTGCCGGAACGGCCGGGCGCGACTTCGGCGCGAACGTAGGACGCGGCCCCCGGGTGTGCCATCGCCTCGCGGACGATCTCCAGCCCTGACATCAGCACATCGAGATCGGCGGATGCGCTGAGGTAGCGCGGGTCGATCACGGGCGCGGCATGCGGATCGCGCGAGGCCAGGCGCACCGTGCCCGAGCTCTCGGGATAGAGCAGCACCAGATAGACCGTGAAGCAGGCGCCGTCGATATCGGGGTGAACCCCCGGAATCGTGGCATCGTCGCCGCGGCGACCGAGCGGAGTCGCAAACAACTGCAGATCGGGAATGGCGTCCGCGAACTCGGACCTGAGGTGGGCGATGCCCTCCATGTACGAGCCGCCCAGGAAGGTCGAGTTCGCTCGAAGGCGTTCCTTGGCCATCGCGGCAACGAACTTCGCCGGACTCAGGATCGGACCTTCGGTCACGTTGTAGACCACCGGGACAACGGCGTGATCCTGCAAGCCCTGCCCCACCGGCAGATCACCGAGTACCGGGATCCCGTGTTCGGCCAGGTGCGCTGCCGGTCCGATTCCCGAGAGCATGAGCAGTTGAGCGGTACGGAACGAACCGGCGGACACGATGACTTCCTGGTGTGCGACAAGACGTTCCGTGCCTCGCTTGGTGGCGATTTCGACGCCGACGGCCGCACCTTTGTCGATCAGGATCCGCGTGACCTGCGCGCCAGTCCGCACGCGCAGGTTCGGCGGCGCATCACGCAGATACGCCTCCGCCGAGCTCTGCCGACGCCCGCCGGCCGCGTTCCATTGGGCGACCGAGACGCCCTCCTGTTCGGCGGCGTTGTAGTCGGGGTTGCGGGCGAGTCCCGCGGTCGTAGCGAGCGAGTCGAGGAAGGCGTCGGTCACCGCGGCGAGATCGCGCGCCCGGGTGACACCGATCGGGCCCGAGCCGCCGCGGTAGTCGTTCGCGCCGTCCTCGAACGCCTCCATGCGCTTGAAGATCGGCAGCACATCGGTGTGACTCCAGCCGACGCATCCGGCCGCGGCCCAGTCGTCGTAGTTGCTGTGGTGCCCGCGGGACCAGATCATCCCGTTGACCGCACTGCCGCCACCGAGTCCACGTCCGTGCATCTGCGATACCCGGCGGTCGGCGGCATACGGTTGCGGGCTGGTGCGCGGTTGCCAGGTGACACTGCGCTGCAGCGCGCCGACCCCGTGCATCGCCCCGACCATGCCAGGCACCCGGACGAGCTGAGAGTCGTTGCGGCCGCCCGCTTCCAGCAGCAGGACCTCGGCACCGGCATCGGCGATCCGGCGTGCAGCGGCCGCTCCGGCGCTGCCGCCGCCGACTACGATGTAGTCCGCGGATGTGTCACGCGGTAGTTCTCGAGCCATGGGTTATCTCTCTTTGTCGGATCGCTCGATGGCGACGGACGGGTAGTTACGGCGAAGCGCGACAAGGGCATTGCTCAGCTCGATCGCGGCCTGTAAACGAGCGTCCTCGAGCTCGGGTCGCGGCAGGACTTCGCGCAGGACGGCCTCGCCGTCGAACATGTGCACCAGCGAGGTGCCCATCAACCGGAGCACGGCGGGATCGACTCCGGCGCCCACCGAGGGCACCACCGCGAGCTCGTCGACGGCGGCGTAGAGCCGGGCCGCCACCGGAGTGAGCTGCTCGCGCAACTCGGCGTCCGTGCGCGCGGCGATCAGCAATTCGAACCAGACCGCGTTGATCTGCGCTCGCGACTGGTTTCGCGTCAACGCGAGCATCTGTTCGACGGGCGCGTCACCGAGGGCGAGAAAACCCGCGAGGTGTCGGCGACCGACCTCTTCGGCGACTTCGACGACCAGCGCGAGCCGCGAGTCGAAATGGCGGAACAGCCCGCCCTTGGACACCCCTGCCCGGGTACAGATCTCGCCGAGGGAAGCACGGTAGTAGCCGATCTCGGCGATCGTGTCGATCGTCGCGTCCACCAACGCCGCCTTCGTGGATGCCGTGCGCTCGGCCTGGGTGCGGCGCACATGCTGGGTTTCGGTCACACCGCAGATTGCAACCAATCGGTCTCTAAATGTCAATAGGTCGAAGTTTATTGGGGGACAGGGACATTCGAGCGATGCTGCTCGAGGCGTCACGGGCGCAAAACCATCTCGGTGACCGGGACTTGCCCTTGCCAGTACGACTCTCGTACCCGCCTCGGGCGGCGCGGTATGCGCCGCGAGGGATGCTGGATGTTCGCCAACAACCGCCGTCAGCATCGACAAGAGTGGCAGTCGGGTGAACGAGCGTTCTCCCGCCCGCACCAATGAATTCGGCGGTTTGTAGGGACATCTCACAACCGGTGTTTAATTCAGTGCACGGGTGTTACGACTCAGACATGGCGGAACGGGGTGCTCGACCGAAGGTATCGCGCGGGAGACTGGTGCTCCTGCGAGCGATCAGACATCTGTTCACACCGCTACGGCCCGATGACTACCTCGAGATGATCAATCCGCTGTGGACCACGCGGGAGTTGCGCGGGCGCGTGGAGAAGGTGGTGCAGGAGGGGTCGCAGGCGGCGTCGGTGTTCATCCGGCCCGGGTACGACTGGGGTGGACACCGGCCGGGTCAGTACGTGCGGCTGGGTGTGCTCATCGATGGCGTATTCCATTGGCGCGCATATTCTTTGACCTCGGATCCGGACGCGGCTGACGGGCTGATATCGGTGACGCCGAAAGTCGTGGAGGGCGGGGTCGTTTCACCGTATCTGGTCCGGAAGATCCAGCCGGGCGAGGTGGTTCGGCTCGGTGAGGTCGAGGGAGTGTTCACCCTGCCCGAACCGACACCCGCGAAGCTGCTGTTCCTCAGCGCCGGAAGTGGTATCACGCCGATCGCGGGCATGCTGCGCAGTTTGGATCGGCGTGGGGCGCTCGGCGATGTGGTTGTCGCGCATTCCGCGCACGAGCCCGCGCAGGTGATGTTCGATGCGCTGCTGCGGGATCTGGACCACCGCCATCCGGGGCTGCGCCTGGACATCCGGCTGACGGGAGAGCACGGCAGGCTTACCCCCGGCGATCTGGACACCCTGTGCCCGGATTGGCGTGAGCGCGAAGCGTTCTGCTCCGGCCCGCCGGACATGCTGGACGCGCTCACCGCGCACTGGGACGCGCACGGCATCGCGGATCGACTGCACATGGAACGCTTTCAGCCGATCATCGGCGGCGCGGAGCACAGCGGGCAGGGCGGACTGGTGCACTTCCGGCGCAGCGGCATCGACGCCGAATGTGACGGCGGCACACCGATTCTCGTCGCCGGTGAACAGGCCGGACTGGATCTGCGGCACGGCTGCCGGATCGGAATCTGCCATACCTGCACCGGTGTCCTGCGCTCGGGCAAACTGCGCGATCTGCGCACCGGCGAGATCGGCGAACCCACCGGCCAGGCCGTGCGGATCTGCGTGAACACCGCCGAGGGCGATATCGACATCGACCTCTGATCGAAAGGATCAATCATGACTGCACCCAATCCCCTTGCGCACCTGAGTGATCGGCAACTGCAAGAGCTCGCCGAGGAATGCGACGCCATCCACGCCGAGGTCTACGCCGACCTCGGTGACCGCGACCGCCGCTACATCAAATCCGTCATCACCACCCAGCGCCAGCTCGCCGTCGCCGGCCGGACTCTGCTGCTGGGCTCGGTCTCCCCACCGGCTTGGTTGGCGGGCACCGCTTGCCTGGGCATGGCGAAGATCCTGGAGAACATGGAGATCGGCCATAACATCATGCACGGCCAATGGGATTGGATGAACGATCCCGACATCCACTCCACGGTCTGGGATTGGGACACCGCCTCCACCGCGGAGGCATGGAAGCACTCCCACAACTACATTCACCACACCTTCACCAATATCCGTGGCAAGGACAAGGATCTCGGCTACGAGATCATGCGGATCGACCCGAACCAGAAATGGAGTCCGGTCTACCTCGCCCAGCCGTTCTACAACGTGCTGCTCATGGCCTTCTTCGAATGGGGAGTGGCCGTGCACGATTTGGACATCGAGGCCATCCGCGCCGGGGACAAACCGATGCCCGAGGTCTGGCAGGACCTCAAAGGCATCGCAGGCAAAGCGCGAGCGCAGATCACCAAGGACTACATCGGCTGGCCGCTGGTGAGCGCGGCGGCGTTCGGCGCTGCCCAGCTCGTACTCCGCGGGCGACTGCCGCAGCCACAGTCCTCACGAATCGGCAAGGGCCTCAGGGCAATCAGCGGCAAGCGCCGCGTCGGTACGACCGCGAACCTGCTCGACAGACTGCTCCCCGGAGCCGAACGCACCTTCCTGGCCACCGTCGCCGCGACCTTCACCGCCAACATCATTCGCAACGTATGGGCGCACGGCATCATCTTCTGCGGCCACTTCCCCGACCAGACCTACACTTTCAGCCAAGACGAGGTCGATAACGAAACCCGTGGCGGCTGGTACGCCCGGCAACTGGTCGGCGCCGCCAACATCGAGGGCAGCCCTCTGTTCCACATCATCAGCGGCAACCTCGGCTACCAGGTAGAACACCACCTGTTCCCCGACATGCCGAGCAGCCGCTACGCCGAAATCGCCCCTCGGGTAAAAGATCTCTGCGAACGCTACCAACTCCCCTACAACTCCGGCCCCCTCACCCGACAGTGGACCATGGTCCACCGCACCATCGCCCGCCTCGCCTTCCCCGGCGGCGAACCCCGCCCGAAGCCCGGCCCCTACCACCGCGACACCGACCCGTTCACGCCGAACGGCCCCAGCGAATCCGACCGCTTCCGCAACCGGATACCGGCCGACGACAGAGTGTGAGTGTGTGTTCGCACTTTTGATCGTTCAGCGGACGCGGGGCGGTAAGTTCACTCCTCGGTCACGCGTGCCCGATCGGCGCTGCGGTGCAGTCCTTTTCGGTCGTAGAAGGCGGTGATCGCCGCACCGAAGCACAGTCCGATCAGCAGGCCGAGCAAGGTCATCCAGGTGCCGTGGGCCAGACCTGAGGAGCCGCGGGCGTCGAAGTACAGAATGGCTCGGATGCCGAGGAAGACCTGGTGCATCGGCTCGAAGGTCGAGAGCCAGCCCATGGCTTTCGGGGTCGCTTCGATGGGGACGGATCCGCCTGCGGAGGGCAGGCCGAGCACGATGAACAGGATCAGGTTCACCAACAGACCGGCCGATCCGAATGCGGCGAGCACCGAGAGCGCGGTAACGCCGACCGCGATGATCGCCAGCGTGCTGTAGAGGAACAGCATCGGTGCCCGGTCGATGGGCATGTCGAGAAGTGTTGCGACGGCGAGGAATACAGCCGACACCAGCGGCGCGACGATCGCGAGAATCCCCCACTTGAGCAGCAGAGTCCGCAGCCGCGAGATGGGCGTCGATGGATAGTGCACGTACCAGGGGCCGTATTCGGTCGGGGTGAAGCCGAGGGCCGCGTCCACCATCGTGTGAATGATCATGGCTCCGGTGAATCCGGCCAACAGAACCAACAGCGTGTAGAAGAAGGCCGACAGGCCGCCGCCGGTGCCGTCTGGCAGCGGTCGGAATGGCGTGATGACCACATCGACAGGTTCGGCGAGGGTCAGTTGAGCGGCCCCGGACACCGGTGGCGCCGCAGTGTCCGGCGTCGGACGGAGTTGGGCGTCGACGGTGTCGGTGAGTTGCCTGCCGACCGTCTCGTTCACCTTCGCCAGCGCCTGCTCGGTGATGCGCAGGGTGATGCTGGTGGCGTAACTACCGATGCGAGGATTGGTCTGGATGGTGATGACGGGTCGCTCTACCTTGCCGGAGACAACGCTGGCGGTGCCGAGAATGCCGAGTCGCTTGGTGAAGTCGTTCGGGATGATGATCGCGCCGTAGATCTTCCCGTCCAGCAACAGCTTCTGCATTTCGGGGATGCCCGTGACCGTCAGGTCGACCTTGTCTGCGGGAATGTTCTGCGCCAACGCGGTCGCAATCTGGTCGCCTACGTTGGTGGGCTGTCCACCCAATGTGTCACCGACGTCCTGATTGACCAGCGCGATCGGAAAGTCGTGCAGATTCTTCTCGGGGTTGACGACGTACCCGAGATACATCAGAGACAGCAACGCCATCAGCAGACCGACGACCACGATGGGCCGAGTCCATACCTGCGCGCGAACGGGTTTCCCTGTCATCGAACCGGCCCCTGTTCCTGACGATGTTCGAGAACTGCTCGGTGATCTGGCGAGAGCTAAGGCGAATTTTGCCACCTCATCGCGACTGCACCGCGGCGGCGAGCCGGGCAATTGGCGCAGCGGGTTACGACGCTCAATCCAGAGACACCCTCGACTCGCCACCGAAACGAGCACCCTGAACTGTCACGAGCAAGGTGCTGTCGCACAGCGGTGATCGGCGTCGGGCCTGTGCGCCGCTACTCCTGATCTCCGAACTTGATTTCCAGGTCGATAACACCGGCGGTCTTGCCCCAGACCACTTCGTTGGTCGCATTGATCTGCAATCCGGCTCGGCTGGCTACCCCATACTTGTGATACAGGTTGTATGTATCGCTATCCATATGGTCGCCGCGGCATATGTACCAGAAATGTGGCACGTCTTTTGTGGTTGCTCGGACGGTGCCGCTCATACTGCCCGTGAGCTTGTTGTTCTGATTCGGCACCAGGCTGATGCTGATGCCGAATTGCAGTTTCCCGCATGGGATGTGCCCGACGGTGTCGCTCGGGTCGGTAGCGCGAACGGCTCGCCATAGTTGCGAATCCGCGCCCGGCACGCCGGGCACTACTCGAACCAAGCCGTCGGCTCCGGCAACGAGCTGGCCCCAGCCGTTGAACCTCGTTTTCCCATAGATTTTGTGTCGGGATGTCTGCGTTACGCGCTGACGTGACGGCCACGTTTCGGCGAAAGCCCAGTTGAGCGCTTCATTCTCTGAATCCGGACAGATAGAAGTATCCGGCGGCGCTTCATCCTCCGCGGTGCTCGGCTCGGTGAAGTGGAACTCGCTGTCGCGACCACCGTTCGCGGGCTTCTCGCCATCAGCGAGGACGATCAGGTGCGTCCAACGGTCGCGATCGAGCGCAGGGCAGGTCAAAGTCATCTGAGTATCGCTGTTCACAGTGAACTGCGCGGGGTACTGCCGGGAGTCCCCGTCCTGGAAGAAGACCCGGGTTGCGCGAGTGAAACCCGACCCGGAGACGAATATCTGTGCACCGCCGCCGAATTCAGCTGCGTTGGGATTGATGCTGGTGACTTGTGTCATCGATCTGCGCCTCCCCTGTATCGGCGCAGAATCGGCGACTTGCGCTCACTGGTGACACTGCGACTGTCGAACCGTCCAAGATGCCTTCTGGCACAAAGGATCTGGGCGCGACCAACCCCTCAAGCCTCCCACAGAACACCACTCTGCCGCAGGCGAACGAGGTTGCTCGTAATCGGCGCCGGACGGGATTGCGGTCAGCCCCGGAACTCGATCCAGAAGGCGAAAGTGCACGTCTCGTTCTCGACGTGATCCCACGAGAAGGTCAGCACATCCGGGATCGTGACAACCGTGTTGACTTCGGTGCGTTTGACCAGGTACTCGATCGGGGTCAGATCATCTGCGGTCTGGTCGATCTCGCCATCGTGAGAGTCCTCGAGAAGGGCCGATCGAAAGTCCACGACACCGATTGTTCGCGGACGGAACACCAGGCTCACCTGATCCCTGTCCCAGTCCTTGGTTACGGTGCACGCGCCCCGGATGATCTCGCGGCCATCGACCTCATCGACGGTGTACCCGTCTACGAGAGCTTCCCCGCCGTGCTCGTTGACGAGCCTGACATTCGTGATCAGCACCGACTATCCCCTTTCAGTTCGCCCCGAGGCGTTGGAGGACGCTTCGGTCACGAGGTTATCGCAGGTTCGGCTAACCAGGTGCAACTATTGTGCGCCAACCACTTTCATCGAGGCGGTCGTCGCCGCTGAAGAGCATCAGCGCAAGGGAATCGCCAGCCGTGATCGCCGCCGCACGCCGGACCGTCCAATTCACTTCCGGCCGCTGACCACGTGAACCGGACGGCACTCAACGGTTCAAGGCGAGGAAACGCCAGTCCAGGACCGACACGCTCTCACCATCGCGGTCTGCTGATACAACTGCCCGCAGGTCGAGCAGTGTGCCGTGGGCGCCCACCGAGGTGAGGTTCTCGATCGTCAAGACGGTGCGGAGGGTGTCTCCCTCGTAGACGGGCGCGGTGTGATCGCACCCGCGCCACGCGGGGACCGTCACCAGACCCGGCAGGTCACGGTTGATCTGGGCGAGCGCGATGGCAATGGTGTGACCACCGTAGACCAGTCGGCGACCGCCTGCTGCTGACGAATCATGGTGCACCGCTGCGATGTTGAGAGTGAGGCGGGCCAGCTCGGGAGCACTGGAGACGACATCGCCTCCCGTGATCTCCCAGGACATGCCCGCGGACAGCTCTGATGCGGATGGGGCGGATGCCGGTAGGGCGGACAGGTCCCATCCCGCGAATGAGGCTGCGGCGGTGGCGATATCGGTCTCGGTGCCGAGGGTCGTGAGATCGTCATGGCGACCGGTGTCCGCGCCGGGGTCGCGGAGAGGGATCATGGCGCAGCGGTGGAAGTCCAGAATCGGGCGGTCCCGTTGGTCGACGGTGACAACACGGAGGACGGCCATGCCGGTGTCAGCGCGGTCGGGTTTGAGCGAATTCTGCCGTAGCGCAACGACGGTGGTGGTTGTGCGCAGCGTGTCGCCGATCGCGGGGGCGCGATGGAAGGCCAGACCGCGGTAGAAGAGGTTCGCCTTCACCCGGCGTGTGGCGAGAGTCGATTGCCCGATGGCGAGATTCCAGACGAGTGCCGGATGCGCCAGCGGACCGCGACCGGTGACACGTTGGGCGAGTTCGGTATCCAGTGGCAGCCGAAGTCGGTCGCCGACGATCGACTGGTGCACCGCCGCGTGCCCGTGCGTCAGGGTCACCGCGGGTGCGCCGTCGAATCGCATACCGGGTTCGAGGTCCTCGAAGTACGGGCCATCGGTCGCGAATGACTTGGTGGCGAATGTCATTGCCGCTCCTGGATGTCGCTGATCGCCGAACCTGCGCGGGCCAGTACTCGGCGCGCCTGCGCCGCGACAGCGTCATCGATCATTCGACCGTCCCGGGTGAACGCACCGATCCCGCGCCGGTGATTCGCGTGCACGGCCGCCACAGTGGCTTCGGCGTCGGCGATCTCGTCCTCGCTGGGCCGGAAGGCGGCATTGACCACCGGCACCTGCCGGGGGTGGATCACCCACTTGCCATCGAAACCCAGTCGCGCGGATTCGGTTGCACTGGAGGCGAATTCGTCATCGACGAGCACTCCCAGCTGTGGACCGTCTATTGCCTCCACACCGGCCGAGCGCGCGGCGAACAGCATCGCGTCCTGTGCGTGGCACCAGCGGTCCACTCCCCTGCGGCCCAATGACGCTCCCAGATCGGCATAACCCAGCGCCACACCACGCAGCAACGGTGAGGCGTGCGCGATCTCCCTCGCGGCCGCGATCGCGGCCGCAGATTCCAGGAGTGCGTACAACCGCACCGGGTCGGTACGGCCCGAGCGGGCCCGCGTACCGTGCAACAGTCGATCAGCGAAGGCGATATCTCCTGGACAGTCGGTCTTGGGCAGCATGATCGAATCGGGGCCGCCCGGCTCGGCGCAGGCGGCCACATCCAGGTGGCACCACGGCGTACCGGGCGCGTTGACCCGGACCACCAGCACCGGTGCACCGGCCGCCCGCGCACGGGCCAGCATGCTCGCCAATCCTGCGCGTGCCCCGTCTTTTTCGCTCGGCGCGACCGAATCCTCGAGGTCTATGATGATGCCCTCCGCGCCGGAGTGCACCGCTTTGCCGATCAACTCGGGCCGGGTGGCCGGGACCGACAGCCATGATCTCGGCGCAATCTGCTGACCCACGAATCATCCTTTCATCCGCCTCATATTTTAATCTATATTAAAGTAAAGAACCGAGCGAGGCAGGTCCAGCTCGGCGGTGAACAAGGGAGTACCGTGAGCCAGCTGTCCGAAGAAGAGCAGTTCGTCGTCCGGACGGTCCGGGACTTCGTCGAGCGTGAGGTGCGCCCGGTGGTCCGCGAGCTCGAGCACGCGAATACCTATCCGGAGGCGTTGATCGAGCAGATGAGAAAGCTCGGCATCTTCGGGCTGGCGATTCCCGAATCCTTCGGCGGCACCGCGGTTTCCATGCCCTGCTATGTGGGCGTCACCGAGGAGCTTGCCCGCGGCTGGATGAGCCTGGCCGGGGCCATGGGCGGACATACCGTGGTATCGAAGCTGCTGTTGGCCTTCGGCACCCCAGAGCAGCAGCAGCGCTACCTGCCACGCATGGCGACCGGCGAAATCCGCGCCACCATGGCCCTCACCGAACCCGGCGGCGGTTCGGACCTGCAAGCCATGACCACCACCGCCAAGCGCGACCCCGACGGCTACACGATCAATGGCGCGAAGATGTGGATCAGCAATGCTCGGCGCTCCCAGCTCATCGCACTGCTGTGCAAGACCGATCCGAAGACCCGTCCACGTCATCGAGGCATCAGCATCATGCTGGTGGAACACGGCCCGGGACTGACGGTCTCGCGTGATCTGCCCAAGCTCGGCTACAAGGGCGTGGAGAGCTGCGAACTGTCCTTCGACCGATACCGCGCACCGTTGGATGCCCTGCTCGGCGGTGTCGAGGGCGAGGGCTTCGCCCAGATGATGAAGGGCCTGGAGACCGGCCGTATTCAAGTGGCATCACGCGCGCTGGGTGTGGCCCAGGCAGCCTTCGACGACGCCTTCCACTACGCCCAGTCCCGTGAAAGTTTCGGCCAGCCCATCTGGAAACACCAATCCATCGGCCACTATCTGGCCGATATGGCCACCAAATTGGCGGCCGCACGCCAATTGGTGCTGCACGCCGCCGATCGCGCCGATACCGGCCAGCGCTGCGATATGGAAGCCGGGATGGCCAAACTGTTCGCCTCCGAGGTGGCCATGGAGATCGCCCTCACCGCCCTGCGCATCCACGGGGGCAACGGATATTCCACCGAATACGACGTCGAACGCTTCTTCCGCGACGCCCCGCTCATGATTGTCGGCGAAGGCACCAATGAGATCCAGCGCAATGTAATCGCGGCGCAGCTCGTGGCCCGGGGTGGGCTCGACCACTGAGTGAGCCGGGCGCGGATCACGTTGCACGACAGAGTGATCCGCCAGTCCGGCTCCGGATACGATGCTGCCCCCGTCACCATATGCGGTGACGGGGGCAGCGTCGGGGTTCAGCCGCCGCGGAGAACGCGGGAACCGCAAGCTCGGGCGCGAACGAGTCGAATCGTCATCCGCGCGCGGGCACCGGATGGGCGTCGTGGATCTTGTCCACGACGAGTTTCGCGGTTTCGGCGCAGGCGGTGGTGCCGCCGTTGGCGTATTCCTTCACACCGTCACCGACATTCCACAGATTGGCGATCGGAGTGTCGTGCGGCAGGTCGAAACCCGCGACGGCTCGCTGCGGCGGCCAGGCATCACGGGTGACCGCGATGGACAGGATCCGGGCAGAGTCGAAGCCCGCGATCTCCTCACGCAAGTCGTCGAGAATCAGTGCGGTTTCGGCCTTTTCGTCGAAGTCGCCGATGGCCGGTTTCGGGATGCCCGCCGCCGCGTACAGGTGCCAGCCCGCCGGGGCCATTTCGGGGCAGGTGGCGGTGAAGTTGGCGACGTAGCAGAGGCGGCGGCTCTTGGCGAAGCTCAGCATGCCGGGAGCCTGAGACAGCGGAGTTTGGCTGGCGAAATTCACGGTGATCATGGCGCAAGGACGATCGGCCGCCGCGACCCGATCGATGTATTCGGCGGGCAGGTTGTGCTTGCCTGCCAACTCGACGGTGGCGGCGGGGCCGATATCACTCACCGCGAAACGGCAACTGATATCGATGGTTTCGCCATCACGCTCGATGCGCGCACCGCTGACCAATCCATCATCGAAGGTGAGTTCACGTACCTCACCCGATAGCCATACCTGCCCGCCATTGGCCTCGATCACCTCGGCCAGGGATTTCCAGACCCCGATGGTGCCTTCGGGGCAGAACCCGAACTTCTTGAAGGCAGTCTTGCGTGTGAAGTAGGTCAGGAACACTCGCGCGGGTAGTTCCTCGGAGCCGACCGCGAAGATGGATCCACACATATTGCGGAAGATGCCCTGGACCGATTCGTTCTTGGTGTACTTGCGCACCCAGTCCGCGGTGGACAGTTCGTACTCGGGCAGTCCGCTGTCATCTCGTGCCGCACCCAGGCCCTTGACGAGTTTGGCGCCCTGGCGGGTGAGTTTGGACAGCAGCAGTCCCCAGCCGCCACCGGTGACGTCGACATCCTTGCCGCCGATGCGATACAGGATCGGCGGATTCGCCGGGCGCACATCGAATTTCGCGCCGACCTCATCGAAGGTTTCCTCGGTGATGCTGCCGAGTTCGATGACGATGGCTCCGTTGTTGACCTTGAATCCGTCGATCTCGGTGGTGGAGGCACGCCCGCCGACACGGTCCAGGCGCTCCACCACCAGGGTGCGATATCCCAGGTGCGAGAGTCGTGCGGCAGCGAGGAGCCCGCCTGCTCCGGCTCCGATTACCAGTGCGTCCCAATTGTTTTCGGTCATCTCAGTACCTCGATTCAGCCGAGCGGATTGGCGCCGGGTTCCGCGCCCGACATATCGGTGATCAGGTCCCATTGCGCGGCGACCTCGTCGATGCTCGGCGGCGCGGCGAAGACCGCGCCCTTGTTCTGAAACTGCTGCACGCGATACACCCGCCCGCCTCCGGCGACCACCACCGTCGCGGTGTCCGAACATTCATCGCTCATGAGATAGCCGACAACGCCCGCGACATGAGCGGGCGGCAGCTGATCGAGCATTTCCTTGGGCGCGATATCCGCGGTCATGCGGGTCGCGGCCAGGGGTGCGACGGCGTTGGCGAGGATATTGTTCCGGCCACCCTCGATGGACAGCGTGTTGACCAGGCCGACCAAGCCGAGTTTGGCCGCGCCGTAGTTGGCCTGGCCGAAGTTGCCGAACAGACCGCTGGTGGAGGTCGCCATGACAATGCGGCCGTGGTTCTGCGCACGGAAGTACGGCCACGCGGCGCGGGAGACGAAATAGCCGCCCCACAGGTGCACCCGCTGCACCGATTCCCAGTTGTCAGCTGTCATTTTCGCGAACGAGCCGTCGCGGAGGATGCCCGCGTTGTTGACCACCCCGTGCACGGTCCCGAATTCGTCGACGGCGGCCTTGACCAGGTTGGCCGCGCCCTCCTCGGTGGCGACACTGTCGTAATTGGCGATCGCGGTACCGCCCGCGGCGCGGATCTCCTCGACCACGGCATCGGCCATGGACTCACTCGCGCCTGAGCCGTCGCGGGCACCGCCCAGGTCGTTGACCACCACCAGCGCGCCCTCGGTGGCGAGCAGCAACGCGTATTCGCGCCCCAGTCCCCCGCCCGCTCCGGTGACGACGATGACCCGATCGGTTACTCCAGGCATGATTCTCCTTGCCCTGCTGGCTATTTCGACGTGTGGATATCAGTAGGATGCGGGCAGACCGAGCACGGTCTGCGCCACGAAATTGAGCACCATTTCCCGGCTGACCGGCGCGGTGCGCATGAGCCGGGCCACGAACCACATTTCGGCGAGGCCGTACTCTTTGGACAGACCGTTGCCACCGTGGGTCTGAATGGCCTGATCGAGAGCCTTCAGCGACGCCTCGGCGGCGGCGAACTTGGCGATATTGGCCGCCGCGGCGGCATTTTCGCCATCGTCGAAGATCTCGGCAGCCCGATACATGGACAGGCGCGCGAGTTCGACGGCGATATGACATTCGGCGAGCGGATGCGAAACGCCCTGGTGCGCACCGATCGGCACCGACCACACCCGCCGGTCCTTGGCATACCGGACCGCCTTGTCGATGGCATATCGCCCGATGCCCGAACTGATGGCCGCAGCCAGAATCCGCTCGGGATTCAGACCGGCGAATACCTGGCGCAGCCCACTGCCGTGCTCACCGATGAGTGCCTCGGGACCAACGCGTACCTCATCGAAGAACAGGGTGAACTGGTGATCCGGCGAGACCACGGCGGTGTCCAGGGGCTGGCGCACCACGCCCGGGGCGTCGGAGGGAACCACGAACATGGACAACGGGTTTCGCTTACTATCGTCCAGATCCCCGGCGCGGGTGATGACCAGTAGCGCGTCGGCTTCGTCGGCTGCCGAGATGAAGTATTTGCCGCCCGAGATGATCCAGTCTTCACCGTCGCGGCGAGCAGTGGTCTTGACCGCGTGACTGTTGGATCCGGAGTCGGGTTCGGTGAGGCAGAACGCCATCTTGGCGGTGCCGTCGGCCAGTTTCGGCAGCCACTGCCGCTTCATCTGCGGTGAACCGTGCGCGGCCACGATGGAACCGCAGATGGCCGGCGAGATCACCGTCAACAGCAGGGGAATACCGTGCGCGGCAAGCTCGTCGATGACCACCGCGAGTTCGGCCAGCCCCGCTCCCCCACCGCCGTACTCCTCGGGCAGGTGCACACCGAGCATTCCGGCGGCCCCCAGCTCGGCCCACAATTCGTCGACCTTGCGTCCTTCCCGCGAGCGCTCCAGAAAGTAAGCCGCACCGTACTTTTCGGCGATCTTGGCCACGCTGTCGCGCAGTAGCGCGCGCTCTTCGGTGTCGATGACAAGTCCCTGCACGATCACTGTCCTTCGAAGGTCGGGCGCCGCTTGGCCATGAAGTCGGCGATGGCGCCGGTGGCATCGGCGGTGCGGGCGGTGCGGCGCAGCGCATCGGTTTCGGCCGCCAATTGCTCGAAATACGTGCTGTTGCCGGAATCTCGGAGCAGGCGGCGCATTTCGCCATAGGCGCGGGTGGGCCCTGCGGCCAGGCGGCGGACCGCGGTGTCGGCGGCCTCGGCCAACTCATCGGCGGGCACCGTCCGGGTGACCAGGCCCCATTCGGCCGCGGTGTCGGCATAGATCACGCGATCCTCGAAGAACATCTCGGCCGCACGCCGATGGCCGATGAGCCGTGGCAGATACCACGAGTTCCCGGCATCGCTGGAGATGCCGATCCTGCCGAATCCGGTGGCGAATTTGGTGCCCTGCGCGGCGATCGCGATATCGGCGATGTACAGCAGTGAGAGTCCGCCCCCTGCGCAGGCCCCGTGCACCGCTGTCACGATCGGTACCTCCAGACGCGAGAGCAGCCGCAGCGCTTCGTGATACGGAATGGCCATCCGGGTCAGGGTCTCGGCCATCTGGTCGGGGCTCGCCTCGTTGAATGCCGCGATATCCCCGCCGACGCTGAATACCGGGCCATTGCCCGTGATCAGCACGGCCCGCACGCTCCGGTCGCCCGCCAGCTCGGTCGCGATCGCCAGGATGGCGTCACCGAACTCCTGATTCATGGCATTGCCGACCTGCGGCCGGTTCAGGCGTATGAACGCGATGTCGTCCTTGACGTCGTACTCGACCACGGGCGCATCGGCCTCGGCTGTCACAAGCTCACCTCCATTTGAATTTAATATAGATTAAATATTGGCAACCGGTCAATGAGTGCGCCGATCACCGAAACCTCAGCCCAGCTCGCGCCCTACCACCGTGATCGCCGAAACACACGCGCCGGGTCGGCCACCGAGATTGTGGGTCAACGCCATTCGCGGATCGGGTAGCTGCCGCTGCCCCGCCGCACCGCGCAACTGCAACCAGCACTCGTAGAGCATGCGCAGGCCGCTCGCGCCGACCGGATGGCCGAAGGACTTCAGACCACCGTCGATATTGATCGGAAGACGACCGCCGGCATCGAAATCGCCTGCGAGACTGTCCTTCCAGGCCGAGCCGGGGTCGCTGAATCCCATATCCTCCATGAGCACCAGTTCGGTCGGGGTGAAGCAGTCGTGCACTTCGGCGAAGTCCAGGTCGCGACGCGGATCGGTGATACCCGCCTGGAGGTACGCATCGCGCACATTGCGCACCACCTCGGGGAAGGTGGTGAAGTCGTAGGCCGGATCCACCGCTCCCCGGCCCGGACTTCCTACTGCCGAAACAGCTTTCACGTATACGGGGGCATCGGTGTAGTCGAGCGCGCGGTCGGCGGGGACGATGACCGCGCAGGCCGCACCATCGGAGACGCCGGAGCAATCGAACACTCCGAGCCGTCCCGCGACCAGTGGCGCAGTGGAGATTTTCGTCTTCGAGACTTCGGAGCGGAACTGCGCCTTGGGATTTCGCGCGCCATTGACGTGGTTCTTCCACGCGACGTGGGTCATGGCATCGCGCATGGACACGGGGTCGACGCCGTAGCGGGCGCAATAGGCCGGATCGAGCATGGAGAACGCGGCGGGTGCGGTGACCGCCAGTTCCGAGGCGGTGCCGTCGTTGGGCGGATCGCCACGTAGCAAACCGGAATAGCCCGAATCCTTGAGCTTTTCGACCCCGGTCGCCACGACCATGTCATAGGCCCCGGAGGCGACCGAGTAGCAGGCATTGCGGAAGGACTCCGTGCCGCTGGCGCAGTAGTTCTCGACGCGGGTGACCGGTGTGTAGTCCAATCCGAGCGCTTTGCTCACCAGCAGTCCGCTCTGCGCGCTGGACAGAGTGCCCAGCCAATAGGCCTCGACCGCCGTGCGATCGAGCCTCGGATTACCGGTGAAGCATTCGTCCACCGCATCGATGATCAGATCCTCGGCGGAACGATCCCAGCGTTCCCCGAAGCGGGTGCAGCCCATCGCCACCACGGCGACCTTGTCGCGAATACCTCTGCTGGTCACAGCAATACGGCCTTCCAGAAGTAGTTGTGGACGCCGCCGGCGGTGTACAGCCGCCGAAAGACCGGGCGTACCCGGCTGCCGACCGCGAGCATCTGCGCCGCACCGTCGGCGAGTTCAAGGGTGTATCGGCCGCCGCCGTCGAAGTCGACCACGGCCGCCACCACCGGCGGCGCCGGAGAATATGCCAGCCGGTCCACCGTGAAAGTCGCGACGGTGCCGGGCATATGCGCTCTCGGCTCATCGGTCATGGCATCGACACTGCGGCAGTTCTTGCACACCCGTGCGGGCGGTAAATGGACGAAACCGCAGGTGGTGCACGAGCTTGCGGTCAGTCCGAACTTCCATGCCACACCACGTGCCGACGGTGGGGCGGCAGGGCGATCGGGTTCGGGCCGTCGCGGCGGTTCGCGATCGAGCAGCCCGCGCCAACTCAGATAGGTGGTGTAGGAAACATCCACTCCGGCAGCCAACTGGGTAGCCACCGGCACCCGCTGTCGTCGCTGCTCGATCAGATCGGTGGTGCGCAACAGGATCGCATCGCACCCGTCGGCCGCCGACACCACGAGAATCGTCTCGTCGGGCCCGGCGGTATCGAGGATTCGCGCGAGCGCCAGCCCCAGATCTGCCGTCCCGCTGTGCCCGATGGGCGACACGGTCGTGGACTTGCAGCCCGACCACCGCTTTCCGGCGGTCTTCACCACACCGGCATTGGGTGAGACCACCACCAGGTGGTCCGGCTGATCACCCACCGCCATCGAATCAGGATCCCCAACTCGCGCCAGGATCGCCGCCCAGGCCCGATCGATGAGGGGTCCGTACTGGTCGACCCCGAACCTCTCTTCCCACTGCTGTCCCGCAACAGCTCCCGGCGCGCGCCACCGGTCGAGGAACTCGCCCGTGATGCTCACCTGGGAGACGATCGCGGCGAGCGAGTCGGTGGCGGGGCCGAAGACGAAGGCCGCCGCCCCATCTCCCCCACCACGTTCATCCGACGATCCGGGCCGTCCGACCCGCACATCCGCGAAAACCGCCAGTCCATGTCCGGCGGCCGCACTTCGCCACGCCGCCACGGCGCTGCGCGCGGACCCGCAGACGTCGGTCACGAAGACATCGGCGGGCAATCCCAGCGCGGCATGCACCGCCGTGGCATTCGTCTTGTCCGCGTAGGCGGGTGTGGTCGTGGCAAAGTGCAGTGACCGCACACGCGCGCGGTCCAGTGCGGCCGCCGCCGCGGCTACCGCCAGCGTGGTGCTGTCCTCGTCGTAGCCGGCGACCACCCGCGAGCCGGTGCCCGCGTCGATGGTCAGGGCCGCGCCGAGGTCGGCCAGCCGCACCCGGAAGGCGGGAAGGTAGGTGGCGTAGGAGACGATGCCGGTACTCATGCGGCCTCGAAGATCGCTGCCATGCCCTGGCCACCGCCGATACACATCGATTCCAGGGCGTAGCGGCCGCGGCGGCGTCGGAGTTCATGGACCAGGGTGGTGAGGATACGAACGCCGGTGGCTCCGATGGGGTGGCCGAGGGAGATGGCGGAACCGTTGACGTTGAGGCGGTCGTGATCGTCGAAGCCCCAGCCCTTCAGTACGGCCAGGACCTGGACCGCGAAGGCTTCGTTGAGTTCGACCAGGTCCATATCGTCGAAGGACAGTCCGGTGCGGGCGAAAAGTTTCGCGACAGCCGGAACCGGGCCGATGCCCATGCGGGAGGGGTCGCAGCCCGCGGCGGCCCAGCCGTGCAGAAAGGCGATGGGGGTGAGGCCGAGTTCGTCGAGCTTATCTTCGGCAACGATGAGGCAGGCCGCGGCGGCGTCGTTCTGCTGGCTCGAATTGCCCGCTGTGACAGTGCCATTCGGGGTGATCACCCCCAGTCTGCTCAGCGATTCGGACGTCGAGTCGGGCCGGATGCCCTCGTCGCGGGTGAACAGGACCGAGTCACCCTTGCGCTGGGGCACGTCGACCGCGATCACTTCGCTGTCGAATCTGCCGGATTCCCATGCGGCAGCGGCTCTGCGGTGGCTGCGCGCAGCGTACTCATCGGCGGCGGCCCGGGTGATCGCGTAGTCGGTGGCCAAATTCTCGGCGGTTTCGATCATGCCGCTGATGCGTCCGAAGCGCGATTCCGGTTGGGAGCGTTCACGTCCCCGGTCGAGGCGATCGTAGAAGGTGGCGTTGCCCGAGCGCGCACCCCACCGCATGTCTCGGGTGTAGTACTCGATATTGCTCATCGATTCGACCCCACCGGCCAGGACCGCGTCGGCCGCTCCGGTCTGCACCATCATGGCGGCCGTCACCACCGCTTGCAGTCCGCCGCCGCAGCGGCGATCGGTCTGAAAGCCGGGCAGCTCCACCGGAAGTCCGGCTTCCAGCGCCGCCCAACGGCCGATGCACGGGGCCTCGGAATTGGCATAGGACTGGGCCATGGCCACATCGTCGATGCGGGCGGGGTCGATACCGGAGGTGGCCACAACGGCCTTCAGTATCGTGGCGGCGAGCTGCTCGGCCGGCAGTGCGCGCAATGCGCCACCGAACGAGCCCACCGGCGTGCGCAAGGGGCTGACTATCGCGGCCCGTTTCATAGTTGTTCCTCCATACGAGCTTTCGCGAGATGCTCGCGGTGGTCGGGATGGGCGATGTCGATCAGGCGATCGGCGCGCTCGGCGAGCGAGAGGCCGCGCAGGTCGGCGATGCCGTATTCGGTGACGAAGATTCCGGCGTCCGAGCGGGCGGTGCTCACCGGGCCGGACAGGGTGGTAACGATGCGACTGCGGGCCCCGGCCGTGGAGGGCAGGGCCACGATGGGGAGCCCGCCGGGCGAGGATGCCGCCGCGCGCAGGAAATCCGCCGCCCCGCCTACCGCGCCGACGTAGGTGCCGCCCGCGACTTCGGCGTTGACCTGTCCGGTGAGGTCTACCTCTATCGCGGAATTGATTGCGGTGAAGCGGGTCTGGCGTGCGAGCACCTCGAGGTTGTGGGTGTAGGACGCGGGACGCAGTTCGATGGTGTTGCCCAGGTGTGCGGCCTCGAACAGGCGCCGGGTTCCGATCAGCATGGCCCCGATCGCCAGCGCGTGGTCTGCCCGCTTGCGGGTACCGGTGACCGCGCCGCATTCGATCAGGTCCACGACCGCGTCACCGAGCAGTCCGGAGTGGATGCCGAGGTGCCGGCGGTCCTTCAACTGCCGCAAGACCGATTCGGGAACCGCACCGATGCCGAATTGCAGTGTGGCCCCGTCCTCGATGAGATCGGCGACCGATTCGGCAAGACGGATCGTGACAGGATCCTCGGACAGTGCGGGCAATTCCACCGGTGGCCTGGAGGTTTCGATGAGGACGTCGATATCGGCATCGGTGAGATATCGCATCCCCGCCGTCGCGGGCACCTGATCGTTGACCTCCGCGATGACGACCCTGGCGGAATCGAGTGCGGCGGTGAGGTAGTCGTCGGCCAGTCCGAGGCTGTAGCGGCCGTCATCGCGCGGTGCGCACTGCACCAGCACCACGTCGGCACGGAGCGGACCCGCCGATACCAGCCAGGGCAGTGTCGAGTAGTGGCCCGGATAGATATCCAGCACACCGGCTTTGGCGAGCGCCCGGTTCGCACCGGTCCCGCAGTAGGACACCAGTCGCAGGTGATCGGCATGCTCGGGCCGGACGGTGCCCGCGAACTGGATACCGAGAAAGCAGCGCAGCCTGTCGAACCGGTCGCGCTGGGCCACCAGGGCCTCGGTGAGCGTGAGCGGTTCCGCGCACGCCTGCCCCCACACGAGGGTGTCCCCATCGCGCAGATAGGGACCGAAGTCGAAGGTGTCCGCCGGAACACGTTGCGGTGTCACCTTTCTCGCCACCGGTTCGCCGAAGGATCGAGCAGTCGTTCCATCTGCCCTTCGGCCAGCCACACGATGGTCTCCAGCTCCAACGCGTCCAGGTACCGCACCCGGCCGGTCTTCAGATCGTGCAGGCGCAGACGTGGACCGTTGGCGGTCTCATCGATACTCACCGCCACCCGCGCGAACTCACTGTGCACCACGCCCTGCCCGGCCGGCGGTGGCCTGCGCTCCGATTCCATTGCCGTATCTCAGATCAGGAAGCCGAGGGTGGGAAGCGCCTCGGCGCTGTTCACCAGGACCACGGTCTTACGCGCGAGCTTGAGCTCCCCCGCGACCCAGCGCACCACATAGGTGACCCGTCCTGCCCAGGTCTCGATACCGCGCGGCTTGGATTCGTACAGCACGAAATTGGCCCCGGCGGTGGTCTCGTCCCCCGACCGCTGCAGGATCTCGACATTGGAGATCGTGCGCCGCAGATTCGACGGCGGCGACTGCGCGTACCGCTTACCGGTGCGCAGTTGCTGCAATCGGGTCGTGATGCGGCGCCGGTTGTCGTAGATGACCGAGACGTGCGTGGCCGGATCGTGCGCGCCGCCGTCGACCGGCACCCAGTAGATGGCGTCATCGGTCCACAACGCCTCCCACGCGGTGTAATCGTGTTCGTCGGCGTAGCGGGCTTCGCGGTAGATGAACTGTTCGATCGTGTCCAGACCGATATCGCTCAGGCTGCCCATCACGCCTCCATCAGGGTCTTGTAGTGCTGCCAGAAGGCACGCATGGCGGTTTCGTCGGTCGCGCCACCGATACGGAAACCGTTGTCGTCCAATGTTTCCCGTGCCACACCACGCCGGATGTCGAGCCATTCGGGCCGTAGCTGCGCCACGCCTACCTGATTGCGCTCGTACATTTCGGTGTCATCGGCCAGCAGCATGCCCGCGGGCCCGATCGAGCCGATCGATTGCGAGAGCATGCGCCGGTTGAGCTCGTTCGCTCCGTCCAGTTGCACCGACGTGGCGAACTGCACGCATTCGGTGGCCGAAACCGGCTGGATATTGAAGACCTGGATCTCGGCGATGAACAGGTTGGGAAAGATCATCACGTGCGGTGCGCCCTCGATCATGATCTGGTCGGCTGCCGCGCCGTGCACCTCGCGCATCGCGGCCACGTACTCCGGGACGCGGTCGGCGGTGGTGCCGAACCAGCGCATGGGTTCGGCGAATTTCCGGAATTCCGGACGTAGGTCGTTCTCACTGTGCCCATTGCCGAGCGCACGGGTCACAGCGGTGGAGGCATCGCTGTAGAGCGGGCCGATGGTGGAGCCGGTCACCGAGAAGATCGAGCCGTGCACGAATTGCGGGTGGTAGCCGTCGGTTTCGTTCTCCGCCAGCAGTTTCCAGTTGGCGCGGGTACGGTGCCGGAGCCAGCCGGTGTCCAGGCGCACCTTGCCGGTGGGCGAGAGCCGTGCCAGCCGATCGATCTCCCCGGCAGCGGCGCCGAGATGTTCCAGCAGCGGCGGTACGTCGGGATTGAAGCTGCCGAACACGAACCCGTGGTAGCTCTCCACGCGCGGTACCACACCCAGTCCGAGGTCCAGCTTGACCTTGCCGTAGCCCTTGTTGAACGGATAGCCCAGCAGCTCACCGGTATTGCGGTAGGTCCAACCGTGATACGGGCAGCGGAACGAACTCGAATTGCCCTGCTGCTCATCGCACACCAGATTGCCGCGATGCGCACAGCGATTGCCGACCACGTGCACATCACCGCCGCGGTCACGCAGCAGAATCACGTCCTGCGGACCGATATTCTTGCGCACGTAATCGTTCGGCTGCGGCACCTCGGATTCATGACCGACGAACACCCAGCCGCCGTACCAGATGCGCTCGAGTTCATCGGCGAAGACCGCCGGATCGGTGTAGAGCGATCCGTGGACGCGCTCGGGCTGGATGAGTTGTGAATAGTCCACGCGCGGAAACTCTTTCGTCACCGGCGGAATCGTCACCGTCATAGTCGCTCCATTCGTGCCTTGGCGTATTCCACGAGACGGAACTTCTGCACCTTGCCGGTCGGAGTGGTGGGAAGCTCTGTCGCGGTGAGGAATACGACGTGCTTGGGAACCTTGAATCGAGCCAGGTTCGTCTTACAGATTTCGATCACCTGCGCGGCCCCGACCGTCGAGCCCGGTGCGCGCACCACGCACGCGCACCCCACCTCACCCCAGCGCTCATCCGGTACGCCGATCAGGTACGCCTGGCTGATCTCGGGATGCGCGGTGAGCAATTCCTCGATCTCCCTGGGCATCACCAGTTCTCCGCCGCTCTTGTAGAGCTCCTTGGAGCGACCGGTCACCTCGAGATAGCCGTCCGGGCGCACCCGGCCCAGATCGCCGGAGTACACCCAGCCGTCGCGCAGTCCACGCGCGGTTTCGGCGGGCTTGGCCCAGAAGCCGAGCATGGCGGTCGGACCGCGGGAGACGAGTTCCCCTTCGGTGCCTTCGGGTAGGAACGCACCGGTATCGGGATCAGCGGTGCGGTACTGCACGAGCGCGCCCGCACAGTCCGTAAGTCCCGCGGCCCCGGCCATTTTCGGCGCGCCGACCGTCGTCGAGGTGAGCTCGTAGGGATCCTCGGGGCGGGTCAGGGTCATGGCCCCGCCGGTTTCGGTCATGCCGTAGCCGGTGACGATCTCGCTCGCACCGAGTTCATCGCGAACCCGCTCCCACAGCCACACCGGTGCGGGCGCGGCCCCGGACAACACCGCTTGCAACGAGGACAGGTCATAGCTGTGGCGTTCGGGATGTTCGAGCAGTGCGATGGTCATGGTGGGGACGCACAGGATGTCGGTGGCCCGGTGTCGCTCGATGCCGGACAGGTAGCCCTGTGGGCTGAACGACGGCTGTGGGATGACTGCACCGCCGACCATGGTGGCGGCGATGATGCCCTCCACGTAACCGAACATGTGATAGCAGGGCAGCGAGAACAGGATCCGGCGGCCGTCACCGAACGCGCGGGTCAGCGCGGAGGCGAATCCGGTGCGCAGTACGGCGTCATGGGTCACCATGACGCCCTTGGGTGAGCCGGTGGTACCGGAGGTGTACAGGATGTCGCCCACGGCATCGGGGTACACGATGCGTTCGGCTGCCGCACCGCGATAACGGTCTCCGAGTAAACCGAGCTCGGCGACGGTGAGCACACCCGCGCGCTCGCGCCCATCGGTGCTGAACTGAATCACTGTGTGCAGCTGTGGAAGTCGGGTGCCGTCGCGCTCGAGCTGCTCCCAGCCGGGCATGATCTCATCGAGCATGCCGAGATAGTCCAGCTCGGCGAAACCCGTCATGGTGATGAGCACCCGGCATTCGGATTGACCGAGTACATAGGCCAATTCGTCGGCGCGGTACAGGTAGTTCAACGGCACCGCGACCGCGCCTGCCTTGGCGATCGCGAACTTCAATGGCACGAACTGCGGATAGTTGGCCATCAGCAGACCGACATGATCGCCCTCGCACACACCCAGAGCGGCGAGTCCGTCGGCGAATTCGGTGGCGAGCCGGGCGGTCTCGGCATAGGTGAGGATGAGATCATCGGTGAGTACGAGTGGTCGATCGCCATAGGTCGCGGCCCGCTCGTCGAGCCAGCTCCCCAGTGAGCACGGTGTCCAGTCCTGGAATTGCTCGCACAGCGCCGCACGCCGGGACGCTATATCGGCCACCGCGCTCACCTGATCTCGTCGAAACGTCCGGCCGAGATCGCCTGTACGACCTCGAATTTGCGCACCTTGCCCGAGGCGGTGACCGGGAGTTCGTCTGCCACGAACCAGCGTTTGGGCTGTTTGAAGGTCGCGAGCCGGTCGCGCACATGCGCGCGTAGCGAATCCGCCGGATTCGTCGGTGAGTCCGCGCGCAGCACCACGACCGCGCTGACCGCCTCACCCCATTTCGGGTCGGGTACGCCGACCACGGTCACCTGAGCCACCGAATCGTGCTCCAGCAGCAGTGATTCCACCTCGGCGGGCGCGATGTTCTCACCACCGCTGATGATCAGATCCTTGAGTCGGCCGGTGAGAGTGATATAGCCGCGGGCGTCCATGGACCCGAGGTCGCCGGTGTGCAGCCAGCCGTCGGCGTCGACGGTGGCGGCCGTGGCAACCGGATCGCCCAGGTACTCGATCATTTGCTGATATCCGCGGGCGCAGATCTCGCCCTCCTCCCCCAGAGCTGCCACGCTGCCGTCCGCGAGCCGGGCGATCTTGCACTCCACCTGGGGAATCGGCCGACCCACAGTGGTGAGTTGATCGTGCGGACTGTCCTGGCGGCGGATCATGGTGAGCACCGGAGCCAACTCGGTTTGGCCGAACAGGTTGTGCACCGTGCCGCCGAACACCGTGCGCGCGCCGTCGATCAGGACCGGAGCCACCGTCGCGGCCCCGCCGAGGATGCTGCGAAAGCGTGGGGCGGGCAGATCGCTTCCGCGCAGGGCGTCCAGAAGTGCGCCGAGTACGGTCGGTACGAAGAACAACACGCTCGCCTGCTCGGCGACGGCCCACTCCAATACCGCTCGGGGTGCGAAGGTTTCCACCAGTAGCAGAGTCCCGCCGATATACGCGGGACCGAGGGTGCTGATCACGCAGGCCGCGGTATGGAACATGGGCAGCGGGCCGATACACACCGCGCCCGATTCGATTTCGGCCGCGCTCATAGTCATCTTGGCGACATTGACCAGCGAGCGATGGCGCAGCAGTACACCTTTCGGGTTGCCGGTGGTTCCGGAGGTGTACTGCAACATGACCGGGGCATCAGGATCGGTGGCGTTGGGTCCGCGAACGATCGGTATGGCTCCCGGCTCGGCCTGCCAGCGCGCCCGGTCGGCAAGGCTGATGATATGGGAACATTCGGGCACTCGCGCGGCGGCCTCGATCGCCGCCGCGGCCATATCGCTGCCACGGTTGGATTCTGCGTGCAGCAGTACGGTCGCACCGGAGTGCCGGAGTACGTATTCCAATTCATCGACCTGGAAGGCCGGATTGACCGCGACGAGCACGACACCGGCCAGCGCCGCACCGTATTCGATGATCGGCCATTCCAGGACGTTGGGAGCCCAGAGCGCGACGTACGCACCGGGTTCGGTGACGCGCAGCAGCGCGGTGGCGACGCGTTCGGCCCGCTCGTACAGCTCGGCGTAGCTGAGCCGTTCGATGATGGTGCCGCCGTGTGGTGTTCCGGCGAGTGCCAGGCGTTCGGGGTGGGCCCGCGCCCGATCGGCGAGTAGTGAACCGACGGTGTGCTCCGAGAGCGGCACACCGGTATCGGCGCGACGATACGCCTCGGGGAGAGAATCGAAATCGACGGGGGCCAAATGGGCTTCGATGGCCATGCGCGCTCCTAGCGGCCGTGAAATTGCGGGGCGCGGCGTTCGTGGAACGCCGCGACACCTTCGGCGAAATCCTCGGTGTCGAAGAGCCGGACCTGCGCATCGACCTCGTGATCGAGCATCGCGACCGGATCGGCGGGCCAGCGGCCCAGCGAAGCCTTCAGTTCACACAGCGCCAACGGCGCGACGGTGGCGATCCGCTCGGCATCGGCCAGCGCGCACTGCAACGCGGTGCCCGCGGGCACCACCGAGTCCACCAGGCCCAGCTCGAAAGCCGCACTGCCGGAGAGCTTTTGCGGCAACAGCATAAGCTGCTTGGCACGCGCCCACCCGACCCTGGCCGGGAGCGAGGCGAATATGCCCATATCGCCGGCCAATCCGACACCGGTGAACGCGGTGCTGAACACCGCGTCCTCGGCGGCCACCACCCGATCGCACGCGATGGCCAGTGACACGCCCGCACCGAAGGCGGCCCCCTCCACCGCCGCCAGCACCGGCTTGGTCCCGGACCAGATCGCGCGCACCACCCGTTGTGCCGCTTGGGCTCTCGGTCGGCTCGCCTCCTCCGGCATGCGCTCCATGGTGGAGATATCGCCGCCCGCGCAGAAGCCCGGACCCGCACCGGTGAGCACGATCACCCGCACCGACGGATCGGACATGGCCTGCTCGAGATGTTCGGCCAGGGCAACGCGCAAACCGATATCGATGGCATTGCGGCGTTCGGGCCGGTTGAGAGTGACGATCCGGATCGTCGCGCGATCCTCGATGAGTACGACCTCGCCCATATCACTTCCCAACGAACACGGGCGGGCGGCGTTCGATGACCGCGGCCAGTCCCTCGAGCGAATCCTGAGTACCGGACAGCTCGGCGACGGTCCGCGCCTCCTCCGCCAGCCGTTCCGGCACGCTCGCGCCCACGCCGCCCCACACCAGGCGCTTCACCGCGGCAACGGCTTTCGGAGCCATATCGCCGAAGTGCGCAGCGTAGGTGAGAGCTTCGATCTCGAGCGCGTCATCGGGGACCACCCGGGTGAGCAGACCGATCTCGAGAGCCTGCGCGGCGCTCAGCGTCGGATTGGTCAGCAGCAGTTCCATGGCCTTGCGGAGCCCGACCAGTTGGGTGAGCGTCACCGACACCCCGGCGTCCGGGGCCATGCCCACCCGCACCGCACCCGACATGAATTTCGCCGATTCGGCGGCGATGACGAAGTCCGAGGCGCAGACCAGGCCGAAACCACCTCCGCCCGCCGCGAATCCGTGCACGGCCGAGATCACCGGGACCTGGAGTTCGAGCAGCGCCGAGACGGTGATCTGCAACCATGCGGTCGCCTCACGCAGGTAGTCCGGGAGCGCTCGGCCTTTGGCGGCGAAGACCCGCACATCACCACCGGCGCAGAAGTTCGGACCGTTCCCGGTGATCAGTACCGACCTGACCGACCGATCGCCGTGGCAGGTCATGATCGTGGCGTGCAGGGCACGCAGAAACGGCACATCCATGCCATTGGAGGCCTCGGGGCGGTTGAGCCGGATGCGGGCGATACCGCTGTCGGCCATTTCCAGCAGCACCGGTGCGCGGTCCGGTGGTGAGTCGCTCATCGTGATGTCCTTTCACCGTGGGCGTTTCGGTCGGACTGATCGCGCGCGGTGAAGGCCGCGATGCCCGCACCCGCATCGCCACCGGCGAGGTGGTCCAGAACGGTGCGCTGTTCGAGGTCGAGTCCCTCGGCCAAGGGCAGTCGCAATCCCTGCTGGACAAGAGATTTCGATGCGGCGAGCGCGGTGCGGTCGCGCCGCGCCAGTCGTGCGGCGAAAGCGGGTACGGCGGTGTCGAATTCGGCGGCGGCGTAGACACGGTAGGCCAGGCCCCAGTCCAACGCCTCCGCCGCGGTGAGCCGGTCGGCGGTGAGAATGTGCGCGAGGGCGCGCTGGCGGCCGACCAGTCGAGGCAGTCGCTGACTACCGCCACCGCCGGGGATCTGACCGAACTTGGTGTGCGTGTCCGCCAGTATCGCGTTCTCGTGCAGCAGGACGATATCGGCGGCCTGGGCGAGCTCGAAACCACCGGCCATCGCGAATCCCTCGACCGCGCAGACCACCGGCACCGGCAAGGTGCCGATGAGTGAGCAGGCGGCGGCGAAGTTCGTGAACAGGCGCGCCATCGCCTCGCGGCCCTGGGCGCGCAGTCGTTCGAGTTCGCGGAAATCGCCACCGGCGCAGAAGTTTCCACCGCTGCCGCGAATGACGATGACGCGCGCGTCGCGGGCCGCGTCGAGCAGTGCGTGTTCCAATGCGCGCCCCAACTCGACCGTGATGGCGTTGAGTTGTTCGGGACGATTGAGGGTCAGGGTGGCGACATCACCGGCGCGGGAGGTCAGCACGGTATCACTCACATCAATCGCCCCCCACCGACTTCCAGGACCGCACCGGTCATATAGCTGGACAGATCCGAGGCCAGGAACAGGGCCGCACCGGCCACCTCGCTCGGTTCGCCCGCCCGCTTCATCGGAATGTCGGCCTCGCGCGCGGCGAAAACCTCGGGATTCATCGCGGCGGTCATGGGCGTGCGAATCAGGCCGGGCTGGATGGCGTTGACGCGAACACCCTTGTGCGCCAGCTCTTTCGCCGATGCTTTGGTGAGCCCGACGATGCCCGCCTTGGCGGCGCTGTAGTTGCTCTGCCCCGGATTGCCGGACTTGCCCGAGAGCGAGGACATATTGACGATCGATCCGCCACCGGCCTCGCGCATGACCGCCGAGGCCGCGCGCACGCCGAGCCAGGCGCCGCGCAGATGGACCGCGATCACCGTATCGAAATCGTCGGTGGTCATCTTGCGCAGCGACGCATCGCGGGTGACACCGGCATTGTTGACGAACACATCGAGCCGCCCGGACCAGCGCAGGGTCTCATCGACCAGTTGCTGCATCGACTCTTGTTCGGAGACATCACATTTCATGCCAATCGCGCGGCCGCCGACCACCTCGGCCGCAGCGCGCACACCGGGTTCGTTCAGATCGGCGAGCACGACGGCCGCGCCGTGCGCGTGGAACAGTTCGGCCACCGCCAGCCCGATACCACCCGCCGCGCCGGTGACGATCGCGGTCCGGCCATCGAGCAACCCGCTCGCGGCGCTCACGCGAGGAACCGGGCGATCGACTCGGCGACACAGGCGGGCTTGGCCGCGCCGTCGATCTCGATGGTGGTGATCAGGGTGGCCTGAATGCCGCCCGGCACTTCGCTGACCGACTCGAGGCGTGTGCTCGCCCGGACCCTCGAGTTCACCGGCACCGGCGCGATGAAGCGCACCTTGTCGAAGCCGTAATTGACTGCCATGGAGAGCTTTTCGATCGTGTACAGCTGATGGTTCAGCACCGGCAGCAGCGACAGCGTGAGCAGCCCGTGCGCGATGGTGCCACCGAACGGCCCGGCCGCGGCCCTGTCCGGCTCGACGTGAATCCACTGCTGATCACCGGTGGCGTCCGCGAACGCGTCGATCCGTTCCTGGTCGATGTCCAGCCACTGACTGGTCCCCAGTTCGGTGCCTGCCGCAGCGGCGAATTCGTCCAGATTGCCGAAGACCTTCACACCCATACTCCTTGATGGTTTTGAATTTAATATAGATTCAGAAAGTGACACAGGTCAACAGTTCCTACATCCCGTGCGGCACACTCCAGCGCTGGCAGAACCGCTGCGGCGCGGGCTGGCGAGTGCTGACCTGCGATAGCCGTATAGTCGACATGTGGTTAGAAAATCCGCCGCGATCGACGAGACGCCCGCCGCTCCGCCCACCGCCGCGGAGACCAAGGCCGCCCGCACCCGCACTCGCATTCTGGACGCGGCCGCATTCGTATTGAGCCGCAAGGGTTATGGCGGCACCCGGCTCTCGGATGTGGCCGAGCAGGCGAATCTGCAGGCGCCCGCGATCTACTACCACTTCCCTTCCCGCGAGGACCTCATCGAAGAGGTCATGTGGGCCGGGGTGGCGAGCATGCGTGAACACGTCACCGCGGTACTGGACGCACTGCCGCCGGAAACCGCACCGCTGGATCGCATCGACGCGGCGGTCGAAGCGCATCTGCGCCATGAACTCGAGATCTCGGACTACACGACGGCCGCGATTCGCAATGCCGGGCAGATTCCCGAGCGCATTCGTGCCCGCCAGGTCGCCGAAGAAAACGCCTACGGCGATATTTGGCGCGCGCTGTTCAGCGCCGCCAAATCCGAAGGGCTGCTGCGGCCCGAACTCGATCCGCGCGTGGCGCGCATGCTGGTGCTCGGTGCGCTCAATTGGGCAGCGGAGTGGTGGAATCCGCGCCGCGGCTCACTGGACGCGGTGGTGCGCACCGCGCAGACCATGGTGCGCAACGGGCTGTCCGCCGAGGCGGAAGACAGCGACACCGCGAAACCCAAACGCCGCACCCGCCGCGCCACCGCCTGAACGAATCAGCGACCGCTTGCGAGATCACGACCGATGAGTTCCTTCATGATCTCGGTGGTGCCCGCGTAGATCGTTTGGATGCGAGTGTCGGCGTACATGCGCGCCACCGGGTACTCGAGCATGTAGCCGTAGCCGCCGTGCAGTTGCAGGCAGCGGTCGATGACGCGTTTCTGCAACTCGCTCAGATACCACTTGCCTTTGGCGGCATCGATGGCGGTGAGTTCCCCGCCGTTGTAGGCCAGGATCGCCTTGTCCACGTACGCCTCGGCGACATCCAATTCCGTTGCCATTTCCGCGAGTTCGAACCTCGTGTGCTGGAAATCCGCGACCGCTTGCCCGAAAGCCTTGCGCTCGCGGGTGTATCGCACGGTATCGGTGAAAACTCGACGCGCTCCGGCATAGGAGACGGCAATGATCCCCATCCGTTCGGGGACGAGATTGTCGAACAGGTGAAACAGGCCGCGCCCTTCGGTGCCGAGCAGATTCTCCTGTGGCACAACGACATTGTCGAAGTACAGCTCGGCGGTGTCCTGACCGTGCAGACCGAGTTTTCGCAGTGGCGCACCGCTGCTGAATCCCTCGGCGCCGCGTTCGACCACGAAAAGGCTCAAACCACGTGAACCCGCCCGCGGGTCGGTGCGGGCCGCGACGATCACGATATCGGCACTGGTGCCACAGGAGATGAAAGTCTTCTGCCCGTTGAGAATCCAATCAGTCCCCGACCGGACGGCCGTGGTCTTGATGCCCTGGAGATCTGAGCCCGCCCCCGGCTCGGTCATGGCGATGGCTCCGATGGTGTCGCCGGTGGCAAAGCCACGCAGCCAACGCCGCTTCTGTTCCTCGGTACACAGATTCAGCAGGTAGTGCAGGATGATGTCCTCCTGCATGCTGACCGTCACCATGAACGAGGTGGCGTACACCCGCGCGGATTCCTCCCGCACGATCATCGGATAGCGGTAGTCGGTCTCCCCTGACCCACCGTATTCCGCAGGCACCGACAGCCCGAAGATCCCGTTCTCGGCGGCTGATCGAATGGCATCTCGATCGACCAGATACTGTTCGTCCCAGTGCTCGATATGGGGCACCACCTCCCGTGCGAAGTATTCGCGCACGGCCTCGCGGTAGCGCTCGTGATCGGCGGTGTACAGACTCCGTCGCACCTCAGAGCCTTTCGATAATGGTGACGTTGGCCTGACCGCCGCCCTCACACATGGTTTGCAGACCGTAGCGGCCACCGGTGCGCTCGAGTTCGTGCAGCAGGGTGGTCATCAAGCGCGCTCCGGTCGCGCCGAGGGGATGACCCAGAGCGATGGCGCCGCCGTTGATGTTCACCTTCGCCGGATCGGCCTTGGTATCTTTCAACCACGCCTGCACGACGCTGGCGAAGGCCTCGTTGATCTCCACGGCGTCGATATCGTCGATCGTGAGGCCGGTCTTCTCCAGTGCGCGCAGGGTTGCGGGGATCGGGGCGGTGAGCATCAGCACCGGATCGTCGCCGAGCACCGAGAGGTGGTGAATGCGGGCGCGGGGGGTGAACCCGTGGTCGGTCAGTGCCCGCTCCGATGCGATCAGCAGGGCCGCGGAACCATCGGACACCTGGCTCGACACCGCGGCAGTGAGTCGTCCGTCCGGCACCAGGGTGCGCAGGGCGGCCATTTTCTCGGGAGTGGTGTCCACGCGTGGGCCCTCATCGCGGGTCACACCGTCGAACGGCTGGATCTCACGATCGAATCGGCCCTCGGTCTGAGCGCGAATGGCGCGCGCATGGCTCTCGAGGGCGAAGGCTTCCATATCCTCGCGGCTCAAACCCCAACGTTCGGCGATCATTTCAGCGCTGCGGAACTGGGAGATCTCGGTCGTGCCGTAGCGGGCCTGCCAGTCCCGTCCGCCCCACGGATCGGTCGCGCCATACGGCTCGCCCGCCGCGAACGAGCTCAGGATCGGAAACTGCGTCATCTTCTGCACACCCCCGGCAATCACCAGATCCGAGGTACCGCTCATGACCGCCTGCGCGGCGAAATGCACTGCCTGCTGTGAGGATCCGCACTGGCGGTCGACGGTCACCCCGGGCACGGTTTCGGGCAGTCCCGCCGACAACGCGGCCGTGCGCGCGATGTCACCGGCTTGTGAGCCGATCGTGTCGAGACAACCGAAGACGACATCCTCGATGGCGCCGGGGTCGAAATCGCCACGTTCGACCAGGCGGCGAATGACGTGTGCGCCGAGATCGGCGGGATGGGTGTCGGTGAATCCGCCTTTGCGCCGCCCCACCGGGGTGCGGACCGCGTCGACGATGTATGCCTCTGGCATGGTTGGCCTCCTGAACTTCTTCTCATTGCTTAATTGAAATTAGATTTGATTTGTCCAGCAGAGATTGTGCGGCTCCCAGTTACCGCTAGGCCGCCAGGCCACCGCGCACGAGCAGCTGCGCGGTCATGATCACCTCGGTGACCGAGCCGCGCTCCCGGTCCCACCACTCCGCCGCCCAGTTGAGCGCGCCGACCACCAGCATGCGGGCGGTACGCAGATCCAGGTCCGCGCGAATCGAACCGTCCTGACGGCCCTGCTCCAGCAGACCGCGCCAAAGTGCGTGGTACTGCGCACTTTCCGCCGCGACGGGGGCATGCATATCTGGGGGTAGCTGGCCGCTGTTGCGGCTCACCGCGCGAGCGAAATCCGACAGTTCCAGCTCGACCCGCAGATGCGCCTCAACCGCCGCGTCGATGCGATCGAGCGAAGTGGCGTCTCCGGGAAGGGCGGCCAGCGCATCGGACACGTGCGTGCGCACCCACCGCTGTCCGACCACCATGACTTCGCCGATCAGCTCCTCGCGGGAGGAGAAGTAGTAATACATCGCGGGTGCGCGCAACTCGGCACACCGGGCGATATCACTGAGCCGGGTACCGGCGTAGCCGTTGCGCGCCAGCACCGTCGCCGCGGCGGCGAGTATGCGGTCGCGGGTGCCATTGCCCTGCTCGGATTTCGGCTCGGTCATGGCATCGTGTATCCGCCACTGACCGAGAGCACCTGACCGGTGACCTGCCGGGCCGCGGACTCCGAGGACATCCAGACCACGGTGTTGGCGATGTCCTGGGCCACGGTGAGCCGACGCAGCGGAATGTCCTTGCGCAGGAAATCGATCTGCTGCTCGTTGAAGACCGCGTCCTGTCCCGCTGCCCAAAGACTGTCCGCGCCAACAGCTTCCGGGCCTTCCGGAATGACCAGGCCCGGGCACACGACATTCGAGCGGATGCCATGGCGACCGTGCTCACGCGCGGTGGTGCGTGCCAATGCCAGCAGCGCCGCCTTGGTCGCGCCGTAGACGCCCTGGCGAATCTGCCCGAACGCGGCGTCGCTGGCGATGAATACGATCGACCCCGCGCCCGCGGCCCGCATGGGCTCGATGGCTGCCTGTGTGCACGCGATAGCGGTGAAGATATTGACCTCGACCAGGCGCTGCCAGCGCCCCCGATCGGTGTCCTGCGCAAGGAAGTTCGGCACGCTCCACCCCGCGTTGTTGACCAGCGCGTCCAGCCCGCCCCACGCCTGCACCGCACATCCCACCGCGGCCTCGGCCGCGCCCTCGACGGTCAGGTCCCCCACCGCCAACTCGACTTCGGCCGCCCCGAGCACGAGCGCTTCCGCGCGCACCCGCTCGGCTTGCGCCTTGTCGATATCCCCCAGCACGATCCGCGCGCCTTCCCGCGCGAACCCGTGCACGATCCCCCGTCCGATATTGGATGCCCCACCGGTTACCAGCACTCGCGCCCCGGCCAAACCCAGATCCATGAACGCGACCTTCCCGCCCGAGTCATATAATCTATTTTCAATTCAAAAAGATACGGCGCGCCAGCGCCGGTGGCAAGCACCGCCCTTGCCGGGAAGGCCTCCATGACATCGACCACCGCCGCGCCGGGATCGGGCACCCCCGCCACCACCGTTCGCGCCGCCGATCCCGCGCGCCGCGCAACCGAGGTCTCGGCCTACCCCACCCTCCCCACCGAGCGCCGCTTCCGAATCCGCGTTGTCGCGACCGACGCCGGACGGGTACACGCCCAGCAAACGTTGCCCCTCGAGACAGCCCGCACCGGCACCCATCTCGCCGGATCCCTCGGCCCCCTGGTCGATTTCACCATCGGCCGCGCCACCCAGACGGTCCTGTCCCCCACCGTCGCCATCCGCACCGCGGGCCTGCGCATGGACCTGCTCAGCACCGCCCTCACCCCCGGCGAGATCATCGAAGCGCATTCGCGCATCCTCGACCTCGACAACTACTCGGTGTACGGCGAAGTCCACATCACCACCGCCGATGGCCGCCCCGTGGCCCGCGCCTCAGCCCGAATGCTCATAGTGCCCGGCGAAATCGGCCCCACCGATCCCGCCGACGCCGTCACCCCACCCCACCCGCCAACATCCTTGGCCGCCCTGTTGACCCCTCTCACTCATCCGATGTCCGCGGGCGGGGTCACTCTCACCGCCCCCACCGCCCCCTGGATGACCAACCCCTGGGGCATAGCCCACGGCGGCATCCCTGCGGCCTTCGCCGGCCTAGCCCTCGAGGACGCGGCCCACATCACCGCCGGCCCAGTCCGTTTCATCGACCTCTCGCTCACCTACCATCGCCCGATTACGCTCGGCGAAGACGATATTCACACCGATGCCCGCATCGACCGCCTCGGCGCTCGCACCCTCGCCGCCACCTGCTCTGTCTACCAACAGGATTCGGACCGTCCGGCTGCAACAGCCACGGCGAGTTTGATACGTATGTGACTCGCCTAAATGGTTGCGTCGGGGCTGGTCGCGGGAAACGCCGACGCCCATCGCTGGGCACGGCGGAGCAAAGCTTTCACGAACACGGCCGCCACCTGACCGCGGAGCCCTCAACTCCGTTACCGCAATTCCGGCGGCATCTCGCACCGCTGGCAGGCGTCAGGGTTCGATGCGAACGCGTGGAGCCTGAAAAGTCAACGAGCCGTCGGCATCTGAATCGATCGCACTACCTGACTCAGCAAACCTGGAAGCAGGATTAACTCATGCTCGACTACATTCTGCGGGTACTACGCACTCCTGTACCTGCCCGGTGGCCCCGGGTTCGCACACACCGCGCAGCCCCGGGAACCGGAGAGTCAGGTTCGGAGACGGCGGCTGACATAGGCGACGATCCGACGCACCGAACTGTTGTTCTCCGGCTTCCAGTCGTCCTCCGGGATGTCGATGCCGAACCGCTTGCCGACCTGTTCGCGCAGTTCGGTAAAAGCGATCTCGTCCAGATGGTGGATGGGTTGCAGTCCGTCATCCAGGTCGATCTTGTAGTCACGCTCCTCCGCCGCCGGGAAGATGATGTCGTTGAACAGGATATGACGCACAGCCGCGATGATCTCGTCATCCTTCATGAAACACGCACCGCAATCTCTACAGTCCGGCAACAGTTTCGGGCTGACGCCCAGCCGGGCACGAATACCATTCTGAGGCTCCGGTGCCCACGGCGGTCGGTCAATGCCTCACATTCGATGCGGCACGCACAGGATTCATCAGCCGCTCACTTCAGCCTGGGCGCAATGGGAACTTGCTGTCGCCCAAGCAGTTCGGATGGCCGCCCAATGCCTGGGTCACGGCGATAGCAGAGGTCGGGATACAGCCTGCCCGTCGCCGTGGACGGCAAGCTGCGCTCGCTGGTGGCGAGTCAACGGGTGGGTGTGCCTCTGGCGTAGCTTCCGACGCTGGAATCATGGCCGGGCCGCAGGATGTAGGTTTCGGGCGGGTAGGTCATGCGGACCACGACGAACTGCTCGAGCGGGTCGAGAGATCGCGGTCGCGGGTCGGCGTCGGCAGGGCCGGGGCCGCAGGCGGCGAATGCCAGCGCCAGCAATGCGATCGTTGCCGCGGTCGCGGTGATCACTCGCTGTGGCCAGCGGTCGGGGATGGGTAGATCGTTGTCCAGAGCCGTCCCGTGGGTCGATTCGTGCACTCGCACATCCCCTTTCGGTGGGCCGCGGATTCCCGCCCGGGCGAGCAGATGGAACCCGGGCGGGAATGCGCAGCTGTTCTCAGATGACGGCCAGGATGATCCCCAGGATTGCTCCCAGACTTGCAACTGCGAGGCCGGCCGCGCTGCCGATACCGGGCAAGAACATGATTCCTCCATTGGTCGTCGGATTTCTTGGTGCCGGCCATTCGAGAACGCCGGTCGAGTGATTTCTAGCCGCGCATCGGCTAGGGGCACAACGGTTCTCCCGTCTCACGGGAATCGCGCAGATCGGTGACCACCTATGGGACCGCCGTCGCGCGCCGGATTGCTCTTACCACGGCGTTGCACGAGTTTTCAGCGATCGTTGAACGGTGGGTGGAACGTTGGGAATTCCCTGCCGCATCACGGAGGAGCAATTTCCGAGGAGGACATATGGACCCGCGTCGAGGTGGCGAGCGGATCCGCGCCGTCGCATCGGTCAGGCGATTTCTCCTACCGGCAGGCACTACTCCCGCGACGATACTGCCGATAGTCATGTGGCCTATCGCCATTCTGACAATGCTCGACGCCGTGGTCTTCAGGGCATTCGCAGGCGACGCCACCGACGACTTCCGACCGGTTCGTCTTGCGGTGACCGCATTCCTGCACCATCGCCCCGTCTATACCGAGAACCTCGACACCACCGATCCGCACTACCTGTATCCGCCCGGCGGAACCCTGTTGCTGGCGCCGCTCGGGCCCATCGACGAACAGGTCGCCCGGCAGATCTTCGTCGTGGTGAACGCGGCCGCGATCGTTGCGGCGATCTGTGTGCTGGTCCGGATGTTCGGCTATCGGCTCGATACCGGGATCGCTCCGATCGCTTTGACCTTCGCATTCTTGTCCGAAGCGACGATCAATACTCTGACTTTCGGCAACGTCAACGGGATCATTCTGTTGCTGGAAGCGGTATTCCTGCGAGCGCTGCTCGCGCGCAGGAATATTCGGGCGGGACTCGTGATGGGACTGACGATCACCGTCAAGCCCACGCTCGCACCGCTGCTGCTGATCACCATCGCTCGCCGCCAGTGGTCCACCATCGTTACGGCGGTGATCACACCGGTCGCGATCACCGCCATCGCGTGGCCGCTCTCCACGGACCCGCTGGCGTATTTTCAGCGAAATCTGCCCTACAGCATGCACATTCGCGACTACTTCAACTCGTCGATCTCCGGAATGGCCCGCTACTACGGAATCTCACCGCCGCTGACACTGATCCTGCGCGCGGGAACCGCTATCCTGATCGTCTCGATCCTCTGGCTGCTCTACCGCTATTACCGTCGCGACGAAGTGTTCTTCGTAGGCACCACGGCGGGGGTGTTGATGCTCGGATCGTTCCTGCTGAGTTCGCTGGGGCAGCAGTACTACTCGATGTTCGCCTTCCCGCTGCTGATGACGGTGACGCTGCGGCAATCCCTGATCCGCAATTGGCCGGCTTGGGCAGCGATCTTCGCCTTCATGAGCTACGACAAGTGGCTGCTGGACTCGAATCAATCCTTGGGCCGCGCCCTCGAATACTGGCGTGTACCAATAGGATGGGCCGCACTGCTCATCGTCATGGCATGCGTGTTGACCGACCGCTACCTCGCCGCCACACGTGAGGGCCGACTCGCAGACGGGATCGACCCCCCGCACCTTGCCCCCGATCTCCCAGGCCGAGCGCACACCCCCAGCAGCCACCTGGACATTGCCCGGTCGTTCAACGTTTTTTGAGCGGCGTGTGGATCCTTGGTGCAATTCGCAACGCGTGAGCCAAAACTGAGGAGGGACCGCATGACTCAGTACCGACGGCCTGCCCGGATCGACGATTTCGCGGCAGATTCGCTGCGAGCGCTCGGGGTGCTCGCCGCACACGGTCAGCAGGGGCGAGCGCCCGCCGATCCACGTCATCGGCGCGTCGATCCGGCGGTCGCGGCGTTGATTCGCCCGGGTCCCGCGCTCGCCGAGGTGTCCACCATCTCGATGCCGGGTGAGGTGAATCCGCTGGCGCTGCGGACCTATCGGCCGACTCATGATCCGCGGCCGCTACCAGGCATCGTGTACTTACACGGTGGTGGTTGTGTACTGGGAGGTTTGGACAGCCACGACGCGTTCCTGCGCACCCTCGCCGCCCAAACCGGCCATCTGGTGATCTCGGTGGACTATCGGCTGGCCCCGGAGTTCCCGTTTCCGGCGGCGATCGATGACGCATGTGCCGCAACGGAATACATATTCGACCACGCGGACCGCTTCTGCCTCGACCGAAGCCGCTTCACACTGGCAGGAGACGGTGCCGGCGCTGCACTCGCCGCGACGGTGGCGCAGCTGACTCGCACGGCCGCGATGCCGACCCACCAGGTGCTGATCAATCCGCAAACCCGATGGCAACCCGCGACAGCCAGCCGCATGGCCTTCGCCAGCGGCACCTATCCGACTGCGGCACTGCTGAATTGGTTCACCGAATGCTATCTGCCCGATCCGGACGACCGCCACGACCCGCTAGCCACGCCCACGCTGAGCGGCCGCCTGGGCGAGCTGCCACCGGCGACGGTGATCACGGCCGAACTCGATCCGCTCCGCGATGAGGGTGAGCTCTACGCCCGGGCGATGAGCGATGCGGGCGTCGATGTCGCACATTATCGAATGCCGGGCGCTTTTCACCTGCTGTGGCTGGCGACCGCGATCAATTCGCTGGCCCAGCGCCGCGTGATCGCCTTCATCGCGCGGCGCATCGCGGGCGGCATCCCCTGCCAATCCACGCCCGCTACCGAAGCCCCCTGGCGACGTCGGCTATTTCTGACGTAATCACGACCGGCACACCGTAATACGAAATCGAGAATGGGATGACGGACGACAATGACCAGCCCCGCAACGGGCACCGCGCGATCGACTACTCCGGTGACACTCACCTCGCACTGAACCACCTGTCCTCGGCCCCGGACTTCTTCAGTGCACCGATAGCGACCCAGCGCCGCTACGCCGATCGCCGCTGGGCCGAAATCGCATCACCACCGCCGCACGTGCCCTCGGTGGTGACCGTGACGATGCCGACCGCGGCCGGACTGCTGGCCCTGCGGATCTATCGCCCCGCTCTGGTGTCGAGGCCGCGGCCGGGAATCCTGTATTTCCACGGGGGCGGTTTCGTGCTCGGCGGGTTGGACAGCCATGATCCCTTCCTGCGCACCCTGTGCGCGAGCCTGGGCAGCGTCGTGGTCTCGGTCGACTATCGGCTCGCACCTGAGCATCCCTTCCCCGCCGCCGCTGAAGATGCCTGTGGGGCAGCCGATTACCTGATCCGTCATGCCGATGTCTTCGGTATCGATCCCGAGCTGATCACGGTGGCTGGTGATGGCGCGGGTGCGGCGCTCGCCGCAACAGTGGTCCAGCACCGGCGGGCCGCGAACGAGAGCGGGATCATCCACCAGATACTCATCACTCCGCTGCTGCGCTGGCCGACCGAACCGGACACGATGAGTCGGCGCATCTTCTCCGAAGGCTACGACCTCACCCTCGAACTGCTGGACTGGTTCGCCTCCTGCTACCTGCCCGATCCCGCCGATCGGCTCGACATCCGCGCCGCGCCCGGGTTGGCAAAGGACCTGCGCGATCTGCCGCCGACCACCGTGATCACCGCCGGGCTGGATCCACTGCGGGATGAGGGCGAGCAGTACGCCGAGGAACTGGCGGCGGCGAACGTGGATGTCGCTCTGCGTCGACTCGACGGCGCCTTCCACATGCTGTGGCTGGCCAGCGCCATCAGTCCCGCGGTGCAGCGCACCGTCATCGACACGATCGACCTGCGGCTGGGCCGCCGACTCTGAACCATCGGCAGCGCTCACGCCACCGTCTCATCGGACGACTTCTCTAGTGCGACAACGATTTCGGCCAACGCCTGCCGCATCAGGATCGCCGCACCGATATGGTCGTCCAGCTCGCCGGAGCGGCCCGACATCGACAATGCGGCCACACCCGCCCCGGCGACCATGATCGGCATCCCCACCGCACTGCGTCCGGGGGTGAGCCAGCCGTGGCTGAGGTGATATCCCCGCGTTTGCGCTGCGGCCAATTCCCCCTGCAGCCCCACCGAATCGGGGGTGGAGGCGGTGAATCGACGCAGCGACCCGCGCAGCACCTGCCCGCGAATCGGTTCGGGCGCGACCGCGAGCAACGGTGTGACGCCCGCGCCCGCGTGCAGGCTGTGCACCGCGCCGGGACGCAAAGCACCTGTGGCCGAACCTGATTGACGGGCATCGAGACATACCGCAGTGCAATGGACGCGCACGGTGAGCGCGACGTCGAGCCCGGTCTGTTCGGCGAGTCCGGCGGCGATCGGGCGCACCGCCCGCATCAGCTCGGCATGGTTGTGCCCGCATCGGTCGGCCAGGCGCGCACTGGGAATCAGGGCGCCGTCTATCTCGGAGACGAATCCGGCGCTTCGTAACAACCGCAGATAGCGATAGGCCGAGGAGGACGGGACCGCCGTCGCCTCGATGACCTCCGCCGCCGTGACCGAGCCACGATCCTGAATGAACGACAGAATGCGCAGTCCCCGATCCAGTGGCGACAATTCACGGTTCGCGACATGGTCGCCGGACTTCGGAACAGAACTCGTCACGGGTACCTCCCAAGAGCCGGGTTCGGACGAGACATGACGATAATCGCCGATTTCTGTTCCACCTACAGCCGTTGACCTGGTCATTCCAGGGATTTTCAACACATTTTGAACAGTGGTCCAGATGAACGGCCCCGTTAACGAACCGAACCCGGCTCTCGTGTTGTGGGGGGATCACGAGTGCCGGGTTCGGACGTGTAGCCGGGTCGTAGTGGAGTGAGGGAAACCGGGCGGCCCGGAGACTAGAGGAACGCCGCCCGCGAATATCGACCCGGATGCTGACCGCAAGGACCAGCCAACGCGCAGTAACACGATTTCTCTGAGTTCACCTCCTTGGCCGAATTCGGCGGCGCACTCGGATAATCGGGCAGATTCCGAGTTGCACGTCACCGAATCCCGTTGTGCACCAATCGAAATAGGCAGTCATCAATTGGTACACAACCGAGCCTATTGCCGAGCCTCGAACACGACAACGGTCGCTGAGCTGAGCGTTCACCCGACGTTGAGCGGTCCTCGAGCCGTCCTATGCGCGCATGGTCGCCTCGCTGCGTTCGGGCCCCGATTCGTTTCCGAGCGTGCGCCGTTCGGCGTCCAGGCGAGTCAGGAACATCACCGCGCCCCGTTCTTCGGCAAGGGCGTACGCCTCGGCCAGTATCGTGCGCGCGTCCGCGCGGCGTTCCCGCGCGGCATAGCGGCGGGCCAGATCCAGCAGCGCGGTGAGCAGGTCGACGATCGATTCGCTGCGCCGCAGATGCCGAACCGACGATTCCAGCAGCGTGACCCGCTCTTCGTCGGGTGCCGTGCGCGCGACCGCGCGCAATGCGATGCCCAGGCTCCGATCGCAATTCCAGCGTTGTGCGAGTTCGAGTTCGGTGGCGGCCAATTCGGCGGCCCGGCCGGTATCGCCGAGACGGAACAACTCCCCCGAGGCCAGACTGCGCCACGGCACGAACGCCGGATTATCCAGTCCCCAGGCCACCGCCCGGCGGCCGGTCTCCAGGAAACAGGCCGCCGACTCGCGGGGGCGCCCGCGCAGGGACGCCAGCACACCGCGCGCGGTATTGACCGTCAGCCATTCCCACAGCTCCGGATTGACCGTGGCGGCCGCGTGCTCGATCCAGCGCTCGGCCTCGTCGACGCGGCCCAAGCCGATCAGCGCATAGGCACGATAGGTGGCCAGGGTCGCCGGATATCCCGCTGCGCCATCCTCGTCATAGGCCCCCAGCAGCCCGCATTCGAGCAGAGAGCGATCGAATTCCGCACGCCGGAAACATATTTCGGCGCGCAGGGCGGCGCGGTGCACATCCACCGAGGCGAACAGCCGCGGGTCGCGCTGCTCCCCGAGCTGCCAGGCCAGGGTCAGCTCATCGGCCCACAGGGCGATCTGCGCGTGCATCCCGGTCAGTTCCCGGGGTAGCACATCGGCGTGCAGCCCGAGTTCGCCGGAGAAACACCGCAGCGCGTCGGCGGCCGGAATGCGGACTCCGAACGCGTCATCGAGGATCGTGACCGCGGCGGCCACCGGATCATCCACCGCTTCGCGTTGCGCGGCAACGAATGTCGACCATGTCTGCGGCCGCAATGCCGCGATCACCCATTCGCAGGCGTGCACGGCCTGCGCGGCCACCGGATCGCGGGCCTCGGTCTCGGCCAGCACCTCGGCGAGCAGCGCGGCGGCGGCATCGACGTGCCGCTGGGTGGCCATGGTCCACAGCAGCGGCACCAGCGCGGTTGGCGCGCCCCCGGTGCGGCGTTGATCGCGCAGCGCCTCATCCAGATACAGGCGCGCCGCAGTGGGATTGGTGAACTGCGCCAGGCAACCCAGCCGCAACAACACTTCGTCGTGCGGGTCCGGCACCGCGATCCGCCGCGCGGCCTCGAGATGGCGGACCGCGTCCGCGGCGTCGAGGCGTGCGACGCAATCCTCGGCCGCGGCGATGAGCACACTTACCCACTCCGCGTATTGCGGCCCCTCCAGTTCCAGCAGATACGAGGCGGTTTCGCGCGCGGGTCGACCGGTCAACACCGCATGGCGGGCCGCGGCCACCAGGATCCGCGCATCGTCACGCGGTTTGAGCACGTTCCCGATCATCGTGCCGATGAGCGGATGACGGAACACCGGCGGATCCACCGACCGCAATACCCCTGCGGTATAGAGCAATTCGCACCGCTCACGGGTCGCGGCCTCGGGCTCACCCACCACCGCCGCGACGACCGGCAGCGTGGCCCGGCCCGGCGGCAACGCCACGATCGCGTGATAGGTGGCGAGCAATTCCGGTGTGCCCGTCTCCAATTGGCGACGCACCGCCAGCGAGTACGCACCATCGGGAAGGTAGGCGGGAAGCACGTCACGATCGGGGAATCGGCGCAGATCGGCCAGCAGACCCGTCAGCAGGTCGGGGATTGCGACCGTCGCCCGGCAGATCTCCTCGACCAGATCCGGGCTCGGCACCGCACCCAGTCTCCGGGTGATGATCTCGACGATCGATCGATCATCGAGCACCCCGACCCGCACGATCTCGTTCGCCGCGCGTTCGAGCGCGGCCTGGCGCATCGCGGCATCCGGTTCCCATTGCCGGTCCTCCATCGCGGCCACGACCAGCACGGCCATCGCGTGCAGCCGGACAGCGACCGAGCACAGCACTCGCACCGAGGTCTCGTCGGCGTCGAAGACGTCATCGACCAGGATCAGCAGCGCCCGCTCCCGCGCGGCCATGGCCAGTGCCTCGAGCAGCGCATCGGCATACTCCGTATCGGTGGCATCGTGTTCGATCATCCGAACCGAATCCTCCGCTACCGCATCACAGATCGCGGTCAGCAGCGGCGGCTGCCCGGCCCGCTCGGCGTGACCGGTCCCGACCCGGACCACCCGCAAATCCGGCGATCGCCGATGAAGTTCTTGCAGCACAGCCGATTTGCCGTACCCCCGATAGGATTCCAGCACCACGAAGGCACCGGTTCCTTGGGCGGCCCGTTGAGCATAATCTCGCAGCACCGCGAGTTCGGATTCCCGGCCCGAGAACATCGGCAGACTCGGTGTGCTCGAAGTCTGCTCGCCCCCGGCCGGGGGCGGTGAAACAGGCGGCGCGACGGGGCTGTCGACCCCTGCCAGTACCTGCCCGTGCACTGCCCGCAGTTCCACCCCGGGCTCCACACCCAACTGGTCGACCAGCACTCGCCGCGTCGACCGGTACACCTCGAGCGCCTCCGACCGCCGCCCGCGCGCATGCAGCGCCCGCATCAGCAACACCGGTGGCCGCTCGCGCAACGGTTGCTCGGCCACGAACCTGCGCAGCCGATCGATCACCTGCTCGGACCGATTCGCCAGCACCGACGCTTCCAGGCCATCCTCCACGAGCGAGAGTCGGCGCTCGGTCAACGCGGCCCGCTGTCCAGCCGCGAACGGTCCCGGAATCCCGGACAACGCCTCCCCCGAAAACACTTCCAGCGCAGTGTCGTAACGCTCTTGCGCCCCGTGCCAATCCCCCACTTCCCGCAATGCCTCCGCCTCGGCCACGAGCCGCTCGAACACCCCGAGATCGCACTGCTCGTCCTCGATCCGCAACTGGTACCCGCCGTGCCCGGACACCAACACCGTAGGCGGTGTCCGCGGCGGTCGGTTCGGCTCCAGCACCCGCCGCAACGCCGACACATGTGTCTGCACCACCCCGACACCGCCCGTCGGCTGCTCCCCGTCGTACAGCGCGTTGACCAGCGTCTCCACCGGCACCCATTGCCGCCGCCGCAATGCAAGTACACACAGCAGAGCACGGCGCTGCGGCGGACCGAGGTTCGACAGCTTCGCGCTTCGCCACACTTCAACGCCATTGAGTAGAACCAGCCTTACAACATCCGGCCCGTCTGCGTTACGCCCCATTACTGGTCCACCAGCCCTCCTGTGGGTTGCCAGAATATTGCCACGGCTCGACAGCAAGCATCGCGGCGGTCCACGATGACGCTGTCGAGCTCCGACCAACCGGGGGCAACTCCGGACACCTGGTTAACCACCGGTAAACCGCGTGAGAAATCTTGACACAGTGCTGTGTCTACTGCCAGAGTGTGGCCACAGTGTGTTCGCCAAGTCACATCCACCCCGGTGGTGTTCGACAGTTCACACTGTTCGGCCGCGCGGGGACGGCGGCGATGCGGGGCGTTGGCAGGAGGTGCGCGATGCGGGTCTTACCGCGTGGGCGCGGCGAAGGAAGCATGACAAAGGGTGGATCGCCCGCATTGCGGGCATTACGAGCCAACACGGGCGAGACCATGGGGTCGAGTCTCGGCACGCTGGGGCGGGCGGTGCGATCGGGGCTCGAGGCCACGCGGATCGCGGTCACCGATGCCGCACGCGGGCGGTTACAATCGCGAGAAGCGTTGCGGCAGGCGTGGTTTCTGGTCACGGTCACCACCATCCCGGGGCTGTTGATGGCGGTGCCGTTCGGCGTGATCGTGTCGGCGCAGGTCGGCAACGTGGTACATCAGCTCGGCGCGAATTCGCTCATCGGGGCGGCGGGCGGACTCGGGGTGATCAAACAGGGAGCACCTCTGGCGACCGGAATCCTGTTGGGCGGGGCCGGATCCGCGGCGATCGCGGCAGACCTGGGGGCACGCACCATTCGCGATGAGATCGACGCCATGCGGGTCATGGGAATCGATCCGGTGCAACGGCTGGTGGTACCGCAGTTGGTGGCGATGCTGGTGGTCGCACCCCTGCTGAACATCCTGATTCTGGTGGTGGGCATTGTCGCGGGCTACATCGCGGCGATCGCGGCGCTGGGGGTGACACCGGGCAGTTACTGGGAGTCGTTCGGCGGCTTCGCCTCCTCGGCGGATGTGTGGCTGTCGCTGGTCAAGTCGGTCATCTTCGGCTACATCGTGGTGGTGATCGCCTGCCAGCGCGGACTCGAGGCCCGGGGTGGCCCCCGAGGGGTGGCCGATGGGGTGAACGCGGCGGTGATTCTGTCGGTGGTCACCATCGCGGTGGCCAATACCGGAATCACGCAGGTGGCCACCATGTTTCTGCCGACCCGGGTGGCATGATGGCCGCGCCGTATGTTCCGGTACTGCTGCGCCCGCTGGACCATGTGCGCAGACTGCGACCGCTGCGACCGCTGGACGAGATCGGCTTCGTGCTGGTGTTCGCCTGGCAGGTGCTGGCGGCGATTCCGTTGACGCTCAGGCACTATCGCTCGCAGGTCGTGGTGACCATCACCAATATGACCTGGGGTCGCGGCAGCGTGATCGTCGGCGGCGGCACCGCCGCCGTCATGGTGGTCATGGGCGCGGCCGTAGGCGCTTCGATCGGCATCGAGGCCTACGGTGCGTTGAACACCGTTGCGCTGGGCCAAGTTTCAGGGCTCGTGTCCGCGTTCGCGAATACTCGTGAGCTGGCACCGATCGCGGCGGGAGTCGGTTTCGCGGCACAGGCGGGGTGCCGGATGACCGCGGAGATCGGGGCAATGCGGATCTCCGAGGAGATCGACGCCATCGAATCGCTCGGCATCCGGTCGGTACCGTTCGTGGTCACCACACGGGTGATCGCCGCGGTGGCCTCGATCGTGCCGACCTTCCTGATCGCGCTGATCGTCAGTTATGTGTCGGCAGCACTGGTGGTGACGACATTGCACGGGGAACCGAGCGGGGTCTACAACCACTACTTCACCAGTTTCGTGGTCGGCTGGGACATCCTGGCGGCGGTACTCAAAGTCGCGGTGTTCGGCGTGGCCGTCATCCTGATCCATTGCTACCAAGGGTTTTTCGCCACCGGCGGACCAGAAGGCGTCGGTATCGCGTCGGGACGGGCCATCCGCGCCAGCCTGGTCGCCATCGTCGCGCTCGACATGATCATGACCATCGTGCTGTGGGGCTTCAACGCCCCCATCACCTTCTCGGGGTAGGCATGCCTGTATTCGGACTTCCCGGGGTGAGCGCCACCCCATGGTGCGTGCGCCTGGTCGGGGCCATCACCGCCGCAGCCGCCGCGGCCGCCGTGATCGGCTGGCACTTCGCCCCGCAACGAACATCGCCCGATCGCGTCACCGTGCAGCTGCTCACCGAGAGTGTCGGCAACGGAATCGAATCCGGCAGCGACGTCCGCCTGGACGGCGTGCGCGTGGGGTCGGTAGCGGCCATCGCCACCGCAGGCACCGGACGCCAGAGCATCCATATCGAGCTGGACCGCACCCAGATCACGGGCCTCACCGATGCGCTCGGCGTCGATTACGCACCCGGAAACCTGTTCGGCGTCAGCGAGATCGAGTTGCGCCCTGGCTCGGGCGGCGCGCCACTGCGTGATCGGACGGTCGTGGACCTCACCGGTGATCGTGCCGTGCGCGCCCGCGACGCCACCATATCGACGCTGCTGCGATCGCTGGGACAGCTGACCAATGACGTCGTCACACCCCAGATGATTTCGGTGCTGCATCGGATAGCCAGCGATACCCGCGCGTTCACTCCCTTGTTCCAGGCCATCGTCACCACGGCACAATCGGTGGCAGATACCCAGCGGCTGCCCTCGTCATATCTCTTGCGCCAGTACGGCTCCACCCTCGCGGGCGTGCCGCCGACGGTGCAGGGCGTGCTGGATGTGTTGAACGCCCCGTACTCCGACCCGTACCTGCGTCAACCCGACAAGCTGGCGAAGTTCGACGCCAGCGTGAGCATGGTCGCCAATAATCTGATCGGTGCCTTGACCGGGGCGCTCGACACCGGGAACGCCTACTACGCGGGCTGCGCGGGAGTCTTCGTGCCACTGTTGTCCGCGCTGGCGGGCACCGTTCCCGATCCCGATGCGACCTCCGACCGGTTGACCGAACTGCTGCGGCGGGTGGGTGCGGCCATGCCCGAGACACCGGACGGTCCGATGGTCAATATCACCGTCGACCTTCGCGGGGTTCCCGCTCTGGCCGTACCGCTCTCGGCTCTGCTGGACGCTCGCGCGGGCGGAGGACAACGATGAAACCACCACTGTCGCTGGGCATTCGCCTCGGTGTGTTCGCCACGGTCATGATCGTGTTGTTGGTGGGCGTATTCACCGTCCTGCAACGCCCGATCGATGGCGACTCGGTCACCTACACGGCGGAGTTCACCGATGCCAACGGCCTGCGCGCGGGCAACGATGTGCGGCTCTATGGCGTGCGGGTCGGCAAGGTCGGAGAGCTGAGCCTGGACGGGGCGAACGCCAAGGTGACGTTCACGGTGTCGAGCGATCGTGTCCTCTACGGCAACACCAAGTTCGCGGTGCGCTTCCAAAGTCTCACCGGGCAGCGGTATCTCGACATTCAGCCTGCCGACGCGCCGACCAACCGGCTCGATCCACGCACCACCGTCGGCATCGCGCAGACGATTCCGGCATTCGACATCACCATGCTGTTCAACGGTCTGCAGCCGGTGTTGGCGACCCTGACGCCGCAGGACATCAATACCTTCAGCACCGGCATGCTGGGCGTGATCGAAGGCGACGGCACCGGCTTGGGTCCGGCATTGGATGCCATCGAGAAACTCGCCCGCTACACCACCGACCGCCAAGCGGTGCTGTCCACGCTGATCCGCAACCTGTCGCAGGCCGCGGACATCATAGGTGGCCGCTCCGGCAATGCCATGGCGATCATGGCGCGGCTCACCGACATTTTCGTCCAGTTGCAGGAACGTATCGGCGGAGTCATCGATTTCGCCGTCAACATCCCCCCGGTGCTCACACCGGTGCTGAGCCTGCTGCGGACCGTCGGGCTCACCGGCGATCCGAACCCCGAGCTGAACCGGGCCGTCAAAACCGCCTTCCCCGACCCGAAACAGGCCGTCGACACCTTGAATCAGGTTCCGGCGCTGCTGAACTCACTCACCGCGCTGATTCCACCGGCCGGGTCTCCCGTGGACCTCAACTGCTCACACGGCGCAGCGCCCGTGCCGCAGCAGCTGGCGGTGCTCATCGGCGGGCAAAGGATCGTATTGTGCAACAGCTGATTCGCTCGATTCCACTGCGGCGTCGCCGCGCCGGACCACTCGATGAACCGGCGGCCCGCCGCCGGGACCTGCGCTGGGGCATCACCACGCTCATCACCGTGGCAGTGCTCGCGATCGCCATCGGTGTGGTGTCGGTGGTCCACATCGGTATGGCCACCTACAGTGCTTATCTCAGCGATGCCGCCGCGCTGCGGGTCGGCGACGAGGTACGCATCGCGGGGATCACCGTCGGCGAGGTGAAAGCCATCGACCTCGAATCCGACCGTGTCGCACTGCAATTCACGGTGCGGCAAGGTGTCTTCGTAGGTGATCAGTCCACGTTGTCGGTGCGCATGCTCACCATCGTCGGCGGGCACTACGTGGCGGTATTGCCCGCCGGTGCGAAACCGCTGGGCAAGACGCCGATTCCCGCGGACCGGGTAGTACTGCCTTACAGCCTGCCGCAGCTGTTCCAGGACGCTGTCCGCCCGGCCGAGCAGATCGACGCCGAAACTTTGCGCCGCAACTTCGCCGCCGTCACCACCGCCGCCGCGGGCAGCCCGGAGGGCCTGCGCCGAGTGATCGACGCGGTGGGATCGATCGTAGACCTGCTCGACAAGCAGAATGCCGAGATCTCTCGATCCCTCGGTGTCGCAGACGAATACGTGACGGCCATCGCCGCGAACAGGTCCGCGATCGGACAGTTGGTGGCCCGGCTGCGAATCCTGGAGACCGTCATCGCAGACAACAAGGCAGCCGTCGGGGAGTCGCTGCGCAATGTCGCCGTTCTGGTCGGCCAGCTCGCACCCGCGGCACGGCTGTGGGAATCGGACCTGAAGCCATCGGCACAGGCGCTCATCGACACGATACCGGCGCTCGATCAGCTCGGCGAAAAGCTTGGGACGCTGCTGGATTCGGTACGCGGATTCGGCGAGCGCCTGCAAGGGCTACTGACCCCGCAGGGCCTCACCGTCGATCAATCGGCCTCCACGATCACCGCACCTGCGTTGTGTGTGCCGGTGCCGGGGAAGGGGTGCTGATGCTCACGAGAGTCTTCTCCTCCCGCGCGTTCGTATCCTTCGGTCTCGTCGTGGTGCTCGGATTGGCCGCGGCCGGGGTGTACACGACGCTGCGGCCGCACCCGATGATGCGCGCCTACTGCGCCGATATGCCCGATGCCATAGGTCTTTTCGAAGGCAGCGACGTCACGGTCATGGGTGTGCGGCTCGGCCGGGTCACCAAGGTCGCGAACAATGGCGCGACGGCGCGCGTGAGCTTCGAGATTCCCGCGTCACGCAAGCTGCCCGACGACGTGGGCGCGACCACCTTGGCCGATTCCCTGGTCGCCAATCGCCGGTTGGCGCTCATCGGAGCCGAACCCACTGGGGCGGGCCGCAACCCGAACACCTGCATCACCCGGACGGTCACCCCGAAGAGCCTCTCGGAAACCTTCACCGCGCTCTCACGGCTGGCCGACGAGCTCAACGGCACACCGGATCCTGGACAGACCGGCGCGGTCGGGCAGGGCCTGACCGCGCTGAATTCGCTGACCGCGCACACCGGCCCACAGCTCAACGCCATTCTGACCCGGCTCGGCACGGCCCTGCACTCCCCCGACGCCGCGATCGGTCATATCGGCGACCTCATCGACGCGGTCGGCTCCCTCGCGCGCGACGCCGCCACGTACTGGCCGGAGATCCGCGACATGCTGACCCGGCTGACGGGCACCTTCGACGATGTCTCGAATATCGCGGTGCCCCCGGTAGTCGCGATCCTCGACAAGCTCGTCGACGTGCTACCCGCGCTCAATGACCTCACGGTCACCCTCGGAGGTCCGCTGCTGCACCGACTCGATTCGGTCGAGAACCTGCCACAGCTCATACGGTCCGGAGTCGAAGGACTGCACGGCGTGCTGGCACTGGCTCCCGCGGTGTCGAGCGCCTTCGCGGCCGTCATCGATCCCGCCACCGGGGCGATCTCGATGGCCTACGCACCGCCACGGGTGGCGATTCCACAACCGGACGCCGCGGCCGTGTGCGCAGCGATCGACGCGGTCACACCCGGGACCTGCACGAGTACCACCGACGGGATGGTGAATGTGTCACTGGCACAGGTGATCATGGGACAGCTGGGGGCACGATGAACAGCATTCGCACTCGTCGGATTCGCCTCGCGGCCGTGCTGGCAGGTCTGGTACTGACCGTCAACGGTTGCGCGTTCGACCCGTCCTCGGTGCCGATACCCGGCACCACGGTCTCCGGGGATACCTATCCACTGCACATCGAATTCCCGAATGCGCTGAACCTGCCGCCGGGAGCCAAGGTGATCGCCGATGGAGTGGAGGTCGGCAATCTGCGTCGACTGCGCATCATCGATACCGATCCGGCGGGAAAACCCGTGCGCGGCTATGTGATCGCCGATATCGCACTCGCCCGATCGGTATCACTGCCCGGTGATGTCACCGCGACACTGCAGCAATCGACCCCGCTCGGCGATGTCCGCATCGCGCTCACCAGTCAGCCGGGCAGCACCGCCGCACCGCTGGCCGCCGACGCGGTGATCCCGCTCGCTCGCACCCGGCCATCCACCCAGATCGAGGACACCCTCGCCGGATTGGCGACCGCGCTCGGCAGCGGCGCGATCACCGATATCCAGAACACGGTGCGGCAGATCAATACCGCCCTGCCGCGCGATCCCCGCGACACCGCCCGCATCTTCGGGGTCCTGGGCTCGGATCTGACCGATGTCGCCGGTGATCTGGGCAGCCTGGATGCGATGCTGAGCGGACTCACCGCGGTGAACGGTACGGTCGCCGAGAATCTGCCGCTGCTGGATGAGATGTTGACAGACAGGGGAACTCGGCATCTGCTCGATTCGACGCAGTCGGTGATCGGGGTGCTGTACATCTTCACCAATCTCGGACCGGTGGCGCACTCGGCGGCGTGGCTCGCACCGCTGCTGCAATCGGCCGATGCCGCCGCGCGCGCCTACGTGCCGATGCTGTTCAGCGCCCGCCCCCTGGATCTGGCCGGACCGTCGAATCTGACGATGCTGATCGACCTCATCCAGAACAAGCTGATCCCGTTCGCGCAGCGCGGACCGAAGGTGAACCTGACCCAGGTCACGGCCGATGACACGGCCGGGACGGTCACCGACCGCACCGATCGGATTCTCGACACCCTGCGCATGATCGGAGCCGTGCAATGAGAATCCGCCTCGGGCGACCGAAAACCAGCTCGATCGTCTCCCTCGGCGCACTGGCGGGCGTCCTGCTCATCGGCATCGCCTACCTCGGACTGGGCGTGCTGCGCTATGACCCGTTCACCGACCTCACCCGAGTTCGCATGGTGCTGGCCAATTCCGGCAGCATCGGCATCGGCACCCCGGTACTGCTGACCGGCATCCCGATCGGCACGGTGACCACGGTGCGGCGAGGCACCGCCGGGGTGGAGGTGAGTCTCGAATTCGCTGGCGCACACCATATTCCGGTCTCGAGCGCGGTCAAGATCGAGAACCTGTCGGCACTCGGTGAGCCCTATATCGACTTCCAGCCGCCGGATACACGAGGTCCCTACCTGCGAGACGGCCAACAGCTCGATACCGCGAAAGTCCAGGTGCCGCTGCTGATCCCGGATCTCTCGGTCAAGGCGGTCCAGTTCATCCGCCAGCTCGATCCGGCCACCATGACCTCGCTGGTCCACACTCTCGACACCACGCTGACCGGCACCGAAGCACAGCTGCCCCAGCTCGAGCGCGCCACCTCGCTGCTGGCCGCGACGCTGCTCAGCCGCACGGGAACAATCCGGCAGCTGCTCACCGACCTGCAGACCACGGGTGCGGACATGGACTGGACCGGTCCCGCGCTCGCCGCGTCCGGACCCTACTGGTCACTGCTCGGGCAGCGGCTCGAGGAGCTCATCACCACCGCCTCACGGGTGATCGAGAAGGGCGATGCACCCCACGACTATCTCACCGGCAATGGTGTCGTGCCGTTCCTGAACCAGTTGAACGCCACCATGACCCGGCTCGGACCCGAATTCACCCAGCTCGTCCCCGTCCTGCAGCCACTGACCGCCGACGCCACCAGCTCGCTCGGCCGCCTCGACATCAGCGCGTTGATCGCCCAAGCACTCGGCACGGTCGGCGACGACAGCGCTGTACATCTGCGCCTCAGCGTCAAATGACCACACACTCACAGGAGCAGCATCTCATGACAAAAAACGACCCGGCCGAAGCAGCAGAATGCGTTGCCCCGCAGGATAATTCCACACATTCTCCGCGTGAGATCTCACTGCGGCTGTCCACGGTCCTGACCGCGGTGGCGCTGGCGGTGTTGACCGTGGCCACCATCGCGTTCGGCGCACTGTATCTGTCCGACCGAAGTGAGCTCCGGGACCGCGATACCGCCGCGGCCGATCGCGCGCACGCCGAGCGGATCGCCATGGACTACGCCCTGGGCGCATCAACCATCGACTACCGGGACACCAAATCCTGGCTCGGCAAGCTCAAGTCCGGCACCAGCACCCAACTGGCCGGCAAATTCGACGCCACCGCACCGCAATTGGAGCAGATCCTGCTGCCACTGCAATGGACCTCCAAGGCCACCCCCATTCAGGCCACGGTGGCATCGGAGAACGCGGGGGTCTACAAGGTGAACGCCTTCATCGATGTCAACTCCACCAGCGTGCAGACCCCGCAGGGCGGCAGCGTCACCGTGGCCTACTCGGTCACCATCGACCGCAACGCCGACTGGAAGATCACCGCGGTCGGCGGCGGGCTCGACGGCGCCCTGACCACCAAATAGCGCGCGCTGCCACCGATTTCGAAGGAACAACAGAACAATGAACTGGGCCGACATCGTCGCGGACCTGCGCGACCACTGGTACCTGTACGCGGTGATGCCGTTCTTCGCGTCCGCGATCGGCTGGTTCACCAAACTGGTCGCGGTCGAAATGCTCTTCAAGCCAATGGAATTCAAGGGCATCCCACCGTACCTGGGCTGGCAGGGCCTCATCCCCCGCTATTCCGCGCGCATGGCCACGGTCGCGGTGGACCTCATGATGAACCGCCTGCTCGACCCACAGGAGATCATCAACCGCATCGATCCCGTCCAATTGGCCAAACACGTTCAGGAACCGATGCTCGACACCGTCGAGGGCATCGTCGACGAACTCATGATGCGGCACCAGCCGCAACTGTGGGTGCTGCTACCGGATCAGGTGCGGCGCATGCTGATTCGCCGCGTCCAGGCCAACGCGCCGCAGATCATCGCCCAGATGATGAGCGACCTCGAAACCAATGTGAACCTGGTGTTCGACATGCGCACCATGTGCATCGACGCCCTGATGCGCGATAAGAAACTCACCATCCGGCTCATTCGCGATATCGCCACTCCCGAAATGCGGTTCATCGTCCGCTCCGGCCTGGTATTCGGATTCCTGCTGGGCGGAGTGCAGGCCATCGTCTGGGCGCTGACCCATTCGGCCCTGGTCATGCCGTTGTTCGGTGCGTTCGTCGGTTACTTCACCGACTGGCTGGCGCTGCAGATGATCTTCCGCCCCATCCAGGAACAGCGCTACCTCGGCGTCTTCCGCTGGCACGGCCTGTTCCACAAGCGCCGCGACGAGGTCGCCGTCGACTACGGCACCCTGATCGCCACCGAAATCCTCACCCCCGCCAACATCATCCACGCCATGATGACCGGCCCGCAATCGGACCGCCTGTTCAGTCTCATCGAACACGAAATCGACCGGCTCATGACTCAGCAACTCGGCCGCGCCAAACCGGTCATCGAATTCGCCTTCGGCCGAGGCTCACTCGACGCCATGAAATACGACATCGTCGCCACCGTCCGCGAACGCCTCCCCGAGAGCACCCACAACATCGAGAAATACACCATGGACGCTCTCGATGTCCCCAGCCTCATCATCGAAAAGATGCAGCTCATGACCAACGAGGAATACGAAGATCTGCTCCGCCCCGCCTTCAAACAGGACGAATGGAAAATCGTCACCGTCGGCGCCGTCCTGGGCTTCCTGATCGGCGAACTCCAGGTGCAACTGCTACTGCACTGAACCCGGTCAGCCGAGTTCGAGCGACAGCTTCCAAATCCGGACCAGCGCGTTCATCGCGCGGTCCGGGCCATCGGGATCGGCCAGGAACACCTCGATGTGCCGGCCGGTCGTCACCGCCATCCCGATCAGCATCCGCAGCGTCGAAAGCTGTTCGGGGGCGGCCGATTCCACGCCGGTGATGTCGGCCATCTGCCGCGCAACGCGCTCGACGACCACGTCCACGTCCACGGACCACATCATGAGCCCACGCAGTTGCCCGTCGTGGGCGCTGCCCTGCACGCAGGCGTCCACCACCGGCAGGTGACCGGCATTGACGACCAGAGTCGCGCTCAGCGCCCGGAACAGAAAGTCATCAATCGCCTAGCCCTGTGTGCGGCGCGGGACCTCGTCGATCGCCATATCGACCGACCAGGCAAACTGGCAGGCCGTCCACAACTTCAGGCAGCGATTTCGCCGCGTATCGCGGGAGGTAATCCGGGCCGACAGACCATTCGAATCGGCACAGCATCTGATGCAACGTCGCTTTGATCTCCATACCGGCGAAATACATGCCGATGCACTTGTGCACGCCACTGCCGAACGGCACCCAGGCGTTCTTGTGGACCTTGTCCTCACGCCGCTCGGCGGAAAAACGTTCCGGATCGAAGGCCTCCGGGTCCGGCCAGATCTCCTCGAGATGATGGGTCAGTTGCGGCACCAGACCGACGAAGGTGCCCTTCGGCAGGTGATAGCCCAGGACTTCGGTGTCAGCGAGGGTCGCGCGGACCATGGTGCGCACCGGCGGCACCAGACGCAGCGCCTCCTTCAGCACCAGATCCAGACTCACCAGCCCCTCGAGGTCGTCGTATGAGGGGAATTCGGTTCCGAGCGCGAGTGATTCGTCGCGGCAGCGGCGCTGCCACTCCGGGTTCCTGGCGAGGTGGTAGAGGATCGTGGTCAGCGTCGACGAGGTGGTGTCATGGGCGGCAAAGAGCAGAAAGATCATATGGTTGATGACGTCGGCGTCGGTGAACGACTCCCCGTCCGGTGTGCGGGCCCGGCACAGCACACTGAACAAGTCTTTCCCATCACCCGCCCGTTTGGCAGGGACCATCGCGGCGAATTCGCGTTCCAGGAAAGCACGGCTGCGCAAACCCACCGCCCATTGGGTGCCCGGCAGCCGGAACCTCGCCCCCGGCAAGGGAACCCGGATCGCTGTCGTGGTGGCTACCAGCAGATCACCGAACGCCGCGATCATGCGGTCCGCGCGCGGGCCCAGCTCCTCACCCATGAAGGTGCGAGCCGCGATGTTGAGCGACAGTTGCTTGATCGCGTGCGAGATCAGGAAGCCGGACCCGGTGCTCCAGCCGTCCATGCTCGCCGCGATGACCGGATTCATGCCCGACAGATAGGCGTGCAGTTCCTGGCGACCGAACGCACTCTGCAAGATCCGGCGATGGTGCATGTGCTCCTCGAAATCCATGAGAAGCACTCCGCGGGTGAAGAATTCACCCGCGAACCAGCCCCAGCCGAGCTCGTGACTGAAGGCCCGATCCTTGTTCGCCTGCACCACGCCGAACGCCTCGGGCCCGAGCAGCGCCACGACCCGCGTGCCACCGAGGTTGTGCCAGGAGACCGGGCCGAAGCGCCGGTACTGGCGCATAAGCCAGTCGACGGTGTCAGTGAAGTAGAAGTAGGTATCGCCGACCAGGGGTAGGCCGGGCGCACCGGGGATGGACTTCAGGCCGCTGCCCGGCGGCGGCGCCGCCGGCGGCTTCATCCACGGTGCGGGAATCGAACCCAGCAGGGCGACTGCCGAATTCCGCAACGGTTCGGGAAGGGTCAGCGAGGGCGGCTTCATCGACGATCTCCTGATAACGACGGAACGCGGGGCGGATCACCCGGCGTGGCTCTCTCTCACAGACTGAATCTTGACATGGTCCTGTGTCAACATTCACGATGATGGCATGCCCGTCCCGTCTATGACGACGTTCGACCGCTTGCGCACGCTGGCGGCGTTAGAGGATCCCGATGGCCGACAAGCCGCACCCGTCCGCGAGGTGTTCACCGGCAAGCAGATCACCACCATCCCGATCGGTACCGCCGAGGACGTGCTCTCGGCGATCACCAAAGCCCGTGCGGCCCAGATCGAATGGGCCGCACAGCCGATCACCGAGCGGGCACGGATCCTGGAACGCTTCCGCGATCTCGTCCTCGCCGACCGCGACACCATCATGGATGTCGCTCAGGCCGAGACCGGCAAGGCCCGATGGTCCGCGCTGGAGGAAGTGCTCAATATGGTGCTGAATTCGCGGTATTACGCGCAGCACGGCCCCGCGCTGCTGCGGCCCCGGCGTGTGCAGGGGGCACTGCCGGGGCTCACCAAGGCGGTGGTGAACCATCAGCCCAAGGGCGTCGTCGGCATCATCGCTCCGTGGAATTACCCTATGGCGCTGTCGATTTCGGACGCGATTCCGGCGCTGATGGCGGGCAACGCGGTAGTGATCAAGCCGGACAGCCGCACTCCGTACTGCACCTTGGTCAACGCGGATTTGCTCTACCGCGCTGGATTGCCGCGTGAGCTGCTTGCCGTGGTTCCGGGTCCGGGGTCGGTCGTGGGCTCGGCCATCGCCGAGCACTGCGACTACCTCATGTTCACCGGATCCTCCGCGACGGGGCGGCTGCTGGCCGAACAATGCGCGCGGCGGTTGATCGGCATCTCCGCGGAATTGGGCGGCAAGAACCCGATGATCGTCGCCCGGGGCGCGAACATCGACCGCGTCGCGAAGGCCGCGACCAGAGCATGTTTCGGTAATGCCGGGCAGCTGTGCATCTCGATCGAGCGCATCTATGTCGAGGCCCGGATCTTCGAGGAGTTCATCGAGAAGTTCGCCGCGGCAACCCGTTCGCTGAAACTGGGCACCCACTACGACTTCACCGACGCCATCGGCTCATTGATCTGCGCCGATCAGCTCAACACCGTCGACGCGCACGTCGAAGACGCGAAAGCCAAGGGCGCCACCGTGATCGCGGGCGGGCGAGCCCGGCCCGATATCGGTCCGCACTTTTACGAGCCGACCATTCTGACCGGCGTCACCGATGAGATGGTGTGCGCCCGTACCGAAACCTTCGGGCCCGTGGTGTCGGTGTATCGCGTCGCGGACATCGAGGATGCCATCGCCCGCGCCAATGACAGCGAGTACGGGCTCAATGCCAGCGTCTGGGCGGGCAGCGACGCCGAGGGCGAGCGGATCGCCGCTCGACTGCGCACGGGTTCGGTGAATGTGAACGAGGGCTACGGACCGTCCATGGCCAGCCTGGCCGCCCCCATGGGCGGCATGCGGTCCTCCGGTCTCGGCCGCCGCCACGGCCCGGACGGCCTGCTCAAGTACACCGAGCCGCAGACCGTCGCCACCACCCGACTGCTCGGCCTGGACCCGCCGTTCGGCATACCCGATCACCTGTGGCAGGCATCGATGGCCCCGTTGTTCCAGCTGATCCAACGCCTTCCCGGCCGCTGATCACTCTGTCCCAGAAAGGAATTCGACATGACGGTAGCCGCCATCACCGGCGCGGGCCGGGGCATTGGACTGGCCATCGCGCAGCGATTCGCCGCCGACGGCATACGGGTCGCCATCGGCGATATCGACGAGACAGCGGCGATCAACGCGGCCACCACTGTTCCCGGAGCGGTGGGCCTGCACCTGGACGTGGTCGAACCGGCGTCGTTCGAGAAGTTCCTGCGCGAAGTGGAGGAGCAACTGGGACCGATCGACATCCTGGTCAACAATGCGGGCATCATGCCCATCGGCCCGTTCCTCGATCACGACGAGCCGCTGCGCCGCCGCACCGTGGATGTCAATCTGCACGGGCCGCTCAACGGCATGGCCGCGGTACTGCCCCGAATGCGCAAGCGCGGCAGGGGACATATCGTGAACATCGCCTCCACGGCGGGCGTGGTCCCGGTGCCGGGCGGGGTCGTGTACTCCGCTACCAAACACGCCGTGGTCGGGATGAGCGAGGCCATCCGGCAGGAGCTGGCCCGCGACCGCATCGCGGTCAGCACGGTGTTGCCCACCTTCACCAATACCGAATTGATCGCGGGCACCAAGGGATTGCGCGGGTTGCCGACGGTGGAACCGGCCGATGTCGCCGACGCCGTGGCCGCCGCCATCGCGCACCGGCGGGCGGTGGTGACCGTACCCCGCTATCTGCTCAGCCTGTTCAAGGTGAGCACGCTGGCACCGACCTGGATGTCGGATCTGACCATGCGACTGTTCGGCGGCGACACCGCCTTCCTCGACATCGATCACACCAAGCGCGACGCCTACGACACGCGTATCGGCCGCTGACGCCGAATCCTGCGCGCTGCCAGCAAATTTCACCGGACTGGAGTTTCCATGCCCACCTTCGCCTCCGCCTCCGCCACGCTGTGCGAGGCATTCCAGGCCACCGTCGCCCGTGATCCGGACAAGATCGCGATCCGCACCCCGGGAGGCGCGAGCACCCTGACCTTCCGCGAGTGGGACGCGCGCGTGCGACGACTGGCAGCCGGGTTCGCCGCGCTGGGTGTCGGCCGCGGCGATCGGGTCGCGCTGATGATGACCAACCGGCCCGAGTTCTATCCGATCGATGTCGCCCTGCAACACCTCGGGGCGATCGCGTTCTCGGTCTACAACACCTCCTCACCCGAGCAGATCGACTATGTCCTGGTCGATTCCGGTGCGCGGGTGATCGTGTGCGAGGAGCAATTCGTCCCCGTGATCCGCAAGGGTGTGGCGGGTACTCCCACCGTGCGGATCGTCTGCCTCGATGCCGCTGGGCCCGACACCGTCACCCTGGAAGAGGTCGGTGCCCGCGGACTCGACAGCTTCGACTTCGAATCTGCTTGGCGCGCAGTTCAACCCGACGATGTCCTGACCCTGATCTATACCTCGGGTACCACCGGAGATCCCAAAGGCGTGCAGCTCACCCACGCCAATATGCTGGCCATGGTCGATGGCACCGAGCAGCTCACCACCGCCACCGCCGAGGAACGAGTGCTGTCCTTCCTGCCCTCGGCGCATGCCGCGGACCGCTGGTCGGCGATCTATATGCTCGAGGTCATCGGCAACCAGGTGACCACTGTCGCCGACGCCCGCACCGAATTCGCCGCCGCACTGGTGGATGTGCGGCCCACGGTGTTCGGTGCGGTCCCGCAGGTCTGGCAGAAATTGAAGGCCGGTATCGAACTGCGGGTCGGCGAGGCCTCCGGAGCGCGCGGCGCACTGGTCGATTGGGCGTTGTGGGCCGGTCGCCGCGCCTCGGACATGCGGCTCGACGGCGACTCGGTACCGTGGCCACTGCGCCTACAGGCCGAGCTCGCCGACCGCTTGGTGCTGTCCGAACTGCGTGCAGCGGTGGGTCTGGACCGGGTGCGGCTCGCCCTGTCAGGAGCGGCACCGATCTCGCCCGAGGTGCTGCGCTTCTTCAATGGTGTGGGCATCGCGGTCTCCGACGCCTGGGGCATGTCCGAACTCGCCGGCATGGCAACCATGAGCCCGCCCGGCAAGGTCCGTCTCGGAACGGTGGGCGCCATCGTCCCCGGCAGTGAGATCCGGATCGCCGAGGACGGCGAGGTACTGGTGCGTGGGCCCATAGTCATGAAGGGCTATCTCAACAAGCCTGACAAGACCGCGGAGACCATCGACGCGGACGGCTGGGTGCACACCGGCGATATCGGCGCACTCGATGATCAGGGCTACCTGCGGATCGTCGATCGCAAGAAGGAACTCATCATCAATGCCGCGGGAAAGAACATGTCCCCCAGCGTCATCGAGAACTGGATCAAGGCCTTCGCCCCGCTGATCGGCCAGGCAGTGGCCATCGGCGATAACCGCAAATACAACGTCGCCCTCATCTGTCTCGACCCCGACGCCGCCGCGATCCACGCACGGCAGGCCGGGCTGACCTGCTCGGCCGAGCTCCTCGCCACCGATCCGGGCGTGCACGCGATCGTCGAAACCGCTGTGGCACAAGCTAACACGAAGCTCTCACGAGTCGAACAGATCAAGAGGTTCGCCATCGTCCCCGACTTCTGGCAGCCCGGCACCGATGTTCTCACTCCGACGATGAAGCTGCGGCGCAAGCCCATCGCCGAACGCTACGCCGGGCTCATCGAGGGCCTGTACCGTTGAGCCGGACGACCCTGGCCACGGTGCGAGGACGCAGCGGCGTGTGTAATTGACACACGTTCGTGTCAACAGAAAGCATGAGGCAATGGCCAGTGTCGTACGCCCGTTCCGGGGTGTCCCCGCCGAGGATCGCCTCGCGCAACGCCGCGCGGACCTACTGGACGCCGGACTCGACGAGGTCGCCGAGGTCGGCGTCGCCAAACTGCGCATGAGCACGGTGTGTCAGCGAGCCGGACTCACCCAGCGCTACTTCTACGAACACTTCCGCAATCGGGACGAGTTGCTCGAGGCGATGATCGACGCCATGATCCGGGATCTGCTCACCGGGACCGTCGCCGCGGTGGAGGCACAACCCTCGGACCTGTTCGCACGCTCGCAAGCGGCGATGGACTTCTTTCTCACCACGATCATCGAGGACCCTCGGCTCGGCCGCCTCTACGCCGAGGCCGACACCCTGCCGAGCCTGGCCGCCCGCAAGGCTACTGCTCTCACCAGCTATGCCGAATTCGCCACGAGCCAGGTCATCTCGCTGTACGGCACGACCGATAACGACACACAACTGCGAATGCGGCTGGCCGCACAGGTCATCGTCAGCGGTCACGCCAACACCACGCTCGCCTGGCAGCGCGGCGAAATCAAGCTGGCCCGAACCGAATACGTCGACACCATCGCCAAGATGTTCGTCGACGCACTGCTCGGTATCCGCAACCCCGCTTAGCGTTACCCCGTAAGAGCGTTCCTCATCGCAACATCCAACATCCGTGAAACGCATCCGGCTATGGATGACCAGGCCGCTGACCGCCGGAATTCACTCGGTAAGCCGGTGAATTCTCTCGTCGTATGCGCGGCGGGCGGTCAGGTCGGTCGCGCGTGCGCGGTACCGCGTCAGTCGGCCACGAACAGCGCCGATCAGCGGATCGGGCAGTAGTGCGGCAGCAAGCTCGTACTGTCGCATCCACCCGGGTACCGCCACGATGGCCTGGCGGTACCGGCAGGAATCGACAATCGCGTCAGCGACAGCCTGAGGATCGACCGTCGGTAGCCCGTCCGTTCGGACACCTGCGGCCAGTTCCGTACGGACGGCGCCGGGCAGGATCGCTGTCACCGTCACCCCGGTGCCGGCGACCTCATCGCGGATTGCTTCGCTGAAGCCCACCACGGCAAACTTGCTGGCACAGTAGGTCGCTGCTCCCGCGGTCGGAATCTTGCCGACATAGGAGGCCACATTGACCACGTGGCCCCTCCCCCGAGCAATCATGCCCGGCAACACGAGTTTGGTGCCGTTGAGCACTCCACGCACGTTCACATCGATGATCGAGTCGGTGAGCCCGTCATCCTCTTCGACGAACTCTCCGATCGGCATAATCCCGGCATTGTTGACCAGTACGTCCAGCGGCCGACCGGCACTGCCGACAGCGGAGAGGAAGGCCGCGAAGGAATCTCGGCATCGCACGTCCAGAGGCAGACCTCGCACCCCGATAGCCGCTCCCGCGGATTCGACGAAATCACCGTCCAGGTCACCGATGAACACCGAAGCGCCCTTCGCCGCAAAGGCTTTGGCGCTCGCGTAACCGATCCCGCGGGCACCGCCGGTGATCGCCACCGTCGCTTCCTGTAGTGGTAACGACCTCATATCACCGCACCTCCGCGCCGTCTACGATGCGCCCGGCGTCGGTTCGGTCATCCCGAATCGAGCGGCCGATGAACCGCCGCAACGCGAACGAGAACAGCGGTCCGGTGAGCGTCGTGACCCGTCGAAATTGGAGACCACGCAGCAGCGTCGGCTCGGCGGCGATGGTGTAGGTCACGGCGCTGCGTTCGGGACCGATTTCGTCGACGGTCAGCCTTTCCGCGATCGCGCGAAATCCCGGTATCGGCATCTCCCCGATATAGAAAGCCAATTCGCGGCCTGCCTCGAATCGGGTGACGAACTCGTTGCTGACCAGCAGCGAGCCCAGGGTAAGTCGGCGGCGCGATCCCGGACGGTGCGGTTCGGGGGTGTCCCAGGTCGCGTCGACGATCGGAACCCAGCCGAACTCTTCGACCTCACGCCACGTTCTCTCGGCCGGTACGTCGAACTCGGCGCGGCCTCGAAGGACGATCGGCGCGTACTGATAGAAATCGGAGGAGGCCGCGATGGCGGCTGGACGAAATGGCATGGTGGAGAGCCCCTTTTCTGATCTGGTACGGCCGATTGCCGTCCTGTAGCGGTCGGCGTCGCTGCTCGACCTCGGTCATATCCGCCGGCCCCTGGCCCTTCGGCGGTCCGGTTCATCGATCGAGCGATAGAACTCGGCGATCTCCCGGATCGCGGCGCGGGCATCGGGCAGCATGTCGGCCGCCAGGTGGAAATCGTGAATCGCTCTGTCCCAGACCTGAAGCGTGCACACCACATTCGACCGAGCACATCGAGATGCCAGCAGTTCAGCGTCATGTCTGAGTACTTCGTCGGAGCCGACCTGAATGAGAATCGGTGGCAGACAGTGAAACTCGTGATCCAGCGGAGACCGAATGTCCTGGAGGGCACCGTATCGCTCCGCGTGCACCGCGACAGGTACTGCCAGCGTCGCGGTGGACAACACAGCGTCACGCGAGTCGTCCGCACGACGACCAACCGGGTTGTAGTCGGCCCATGGTGCGATGGCTGCTATCGCGCCGGGCATCGGCAGGCCGAGTTCTCTGGCCGCCAGTGCGAGGGAGAACGCGAGCCCGGCACCGGCCGAATCACCACCGAGCAGGATCCGGGCCGGTGCGAATCCGCGCTCCAGCAGATAGCGATATGCGGTCAGCGCGTCCTCGACGATATCGCCGAAACCTGCGGTGGGTAGCAGTCGGTAGTCGACATTGAATACCGGGAGCGCAGCGGCACGGGCGATCCGAGCGGCGAGACGCCGATGGCTGTGCAATCCACCGGCAAGGAACACACCACCATGGAAGTACAGCACCACCGACTGATCGACACAGCTCGGGTCGGAATGTGTATTGTGCCATAGCCATTCGGCGCGGAAATCCGGGAACCGGACGCGCTGGATCCGGGTGCCACGCGGTGCGGGAACCACCGCCATCGCCTTCTCACACGAATTGGCCAGCTTCAACATCGAAGCGCTCATCCATGGCCTGCGAGTCCTGAGTGCCGCCGCGAAGTCCAGCGCGGGCCGAACCGTTGCCCGTGAGACCGCTTGCGCTGCCAACATTCCGAGTCCTGCGCGATTCATCACCTCGATGCGCACGGGCTCGGCAATCGACTCGCTCGGATCCACGACCGGCAGGCTCATGCCGGAATTCCGTTCTCCACGGACGTCTCGAACAGATAGTCGTCGAGCGGATAGGTGCGATTGGCACGCTGCGCCTCGAAGAACCCGGACGGCCGGATATATGTCGTATCCCCCTGGGAGTTGCGGTAATACGTCCGAACGTGACCGTTCAACTCGTTCAGGTAATAGCGCAGCGATTCCCCGCGCGCGTATACCGCACGATGGTAGGCATCGGCCGCTTCCTTGCGGATCTCACAGCTCACCGCCCCGCGCCTGCGCGCCTCGGCGATGGCCCGTACGGCGTGATCGCTGGTCATCTCGACGAACGCATGCCATCCACTACCCGTCCACGAGTACGGTCCACACAGCGTCCACCGGTTGGGCAGACCGTGTACCGACACACTCTCGTAGGCTTGCAGGCCCTGCTCGGCGTAGAACTTGGCCAGGTCGAATCCCTTGCGCCCCAGTACAGTTCCCGGACGATAGGTCTCCGGATCGGAGAAGACCTCGTATCCGGTCGCCAGGACCAACACATCCAACCGGTGCCCAACGCCATCGCGGGTCTCGACGCCGGTCGCGGTGATCCTGTCGATGCCCGCGGTCTCCAACGAAACATTGTCGCGATTGAAAGCTTGCAGATAGCTGTTGGAGAAGGTGGGCCGCTTGGCGGCGGGACCGAAGTCGGGCGTCAGCCGCTCACCGGTAGCCCGGTCCTTGACGACCAGGTTCACGTACCGACGGTAGGCGGAGATCGCGGCGCGGTCGAACCGGGCCATCAACGGATGCACCGTGTGGCTCGAGCCCCTGGCCAGACCCCGCAACATCAAGTCGAGGGGAACGAGCAAGCTGGCATGCAGGCCGGTTTGCACGCCGGGAACCGACAGCAGCAGCTGCGCGGCGCGCGGCAGTGCGAAATCCGGCTTGGGTAGTGACCAGACCGGGGTGCGCTGAAAGACGGTGAGGTGCTCGACGTCCGGGGCGATGGAGGGAATGATCTGCACCGCACTCGCGCCCGTACCGATGATCCCGACGCGTTTGCCGGTCATGTCGAATCCATGATCCCAGCTGGTGGGTCGCTGGACCTTGCCGCCGAAGCTCTGACGCCCGGGGATACCGTCGTCCTGCTTCGGCCGGACGAAAGCCCCCACGGCACTGATCAAGAACCGCGCGGTAACCACCGAACCGTCCGCGATGTGCAGCTTCCAGTCGCTGTCGCCGTCATCCCACTGCTCACGCACGACTTCGGTACCGAACCGAATTCGCGGATAGAGATCAAAGCGCCGCGCGATGTCGATGTGATACTGCTCGACCTCGCCGCCCAGCGGAAAAACTCTGCTCCAGTGCGTGTTTCGGGCGAACGAGTACTGGTAAGCGAAGGCAGGCACGTCCACGCCCAAACCGGGGTAGTTATTCTCGTGCCAGCTGCCGCCCACGTCATCGGCGCGCTCGAGGATGACGAAATCGTCGATTCCCGCCATTCGCAGCTTGGCACCCGCGGCGATCCCGCCTGGGCCCGCACCGATGACTGCGACTTCGTATCGAGGTGTGTGAATCATGCTCTCGGCCCTTCCGAGCTCAACGCCACAGCGCCGCTATCAGGCGCCGGCGATGGAAGAAATGTTGTACGCCAGCTGAATACGGGAGTTCGGCCGTCAACGGACCATGGTCAGCGACGGAGTTCGCCGCGCCCGTCGCCGCGCCCGGTAGGTACTCGGCACATAGCGCAGTCGTTCGGGAATGAACGGACCGACGATCTGGACCGAACGCACCAGTGCGTCGGCTTTCCACTGACGCCTGCGGGTCCAGGTGTACCCGGCATACTCGCCCAGCAGGTCTCGTAGCAGCGGCGGTCCGTACGCCGCGATCACGAACAACGCGAATCCTCCGGCCACGCGCCCGACAGGCGACCAGAGCGCACGCGGTACGTACGGTGGCGCGGGAATGACCGAGAAGACCTCCAGCCCGGCCGCCATATCAGGGTGGCCCGCACGCAGCTGCTCCAACATGCCCGCCAGATAGGCTTCGAAGTCCTCCAGAGTATCGGGGATCATGCGCTCGGCGACGCCGAGAATCCGGCCCAGATCCTGCATTTCGGTGTACAGCTGCCGTTCGGTCTCACGTGTCACCGGCTCCCTCGAAAACGAACGCACGGCCGGCAGGAACGTGAACCAACCGGTGGCCCAAACCCACGCGTACGGTTCGGCGTTCAGCGCGTGATACCGCTTTCCCTCGTAGTCGCTCCCCTGGATGGTCCTGTGGATGTCGCGAAGCTTGCGCGCTTCGTCGTAGGCTTGCTCGCCGCCGTAGATCCAACGCTGGGTCGCCTCGAAGGATCGGATGCCGCGGCCGTAGGGATCGGTGAACACCGTCGAATGGTCGAAAACCCCTTTGGCGACAATAGGATGCGTGCCCTGCAGCACGAACGCCGCGGCTCCGTAGATCAGCCAAACTCGCATGTCACCTCCCCACTCCCAGAGATGGGTACCTGGCCCGAACGGTCGTATCGGGCGGGCCTCCGATCTCGCTGTCACTGGGATGTGCACCTGGGAATTGATGGGACAGGTCATCGCTGAACTCCTTTGTCCGGGCCGGTGCACCACATGCCGAGTGCCGCCAAACCGATTCTGATGCACACCTGCATCAGAATTTCTGATGCAAGCGTGCATCAGAATTGGCGGCAGGTCAAGGCCATAGGGCACAATGCCGGAATGGCCGCAACACGCAACTACGGCGGAGTGTCCGCCGCCGACCGTCGCGCCATCCGCCGCACCGCTCTGTTCGAGGCCGCCTTGGATCTGGTCACCGAGGAGGGCGCGAGCGCGGTCACGAAGAAGGCGGTGTGCGTGCGCGCGGGACTAACCGACCGTTACTTCTACGAGCATTTCGCGGACCGTGATGCGCTGGTGGAATCGCTCGCACACGAACTCACCGAACAGGGACTAGCGGCCGGCCTGGCCGCTATCGTCGCGGCCGAACCGCAGATCCCCGCCCAGGTACATGCCGCCATCGAGGCCGCGGCGACCTTCATCGACGAAGATCCGCGCCGGGGCGCGCTGCTGATGTGCGCCCCGACGATCGATGCCATCCAGCGAGCCCGCAAGGATGCCATCAGCACGGTCGCCAATACTCTTTCCGCGCTCATCCCGGAACTCACCGGCGACGATCCCGCCGATCGGACCGACACCGACATGGTGTGCTTCACGCTCATCGCCGGACTGGTGGAACTCGGGGTGGCTTGGCTCCGAGGCGAATTCGCGGTCAGCCGTCAGCATTTCATCGACTTGGCCACCGCGATACTGTTGTCCGGTATGCGGATCCCCAGCCAGCTGCCCGCTTCACCGACCTGATCCCACAGATCTGCCGAATAGTCCGCACCCGGAACCACTCCGAGGGATTGACCCGTGAAGCGATTCGGGCACGGTCGCGCTTGGGGGGCGGTCGATGAACCGAACTCGGACACCCGGCGCGCGGCATCTCTGCCCGAGCTGGGGGCTTCACGCCGAGAGGGATCAGCCGGTTATGCCAATCGGGCTGGGGCTCAACAGATCTCAGGCGACAATCCGCAGAGCGCCGTCGGCCTGTTTCTGTTCGCGTTCGATCGCTCGTGCTTCGCTCAGGAGTGCGTGGATGTCGCCGCGATTGATGTACTGCTCGACGAGATCGCGCACAGGTGCGAGGGCGGCGACGGCGAAGAAACTCCGGCCGAGCAGTCGGGCGGCGGCCAGGCGGGTCTTGGATCTGGTGCCGCGCAGCAGGATTCGCTCGGTGTCGTCGAAGGTCGCAAGGGTGAGCTCGTTCACGAAGGCCACGGTGGCCCGGATCGCAGGGCGAGCCCACGGCGGGGCGAAGGCTGCTGTGTGCATGTTGGCGAAGGCGTGTTCGGACGCGACGGAATAGTTCATGCGCGGGAAGAAGTCGCGGCGGTAAACCTCACACCAGTCACGGTAGGTCGCGGGCATGGTGGATACTTCGAGCCCGAGTAGACCGGCCGCGATCAGTCCTTCCTGCCAGTACTTCTCGCGCTCATCGTCGGTGAGGCGGCGGACGTAGGTCTCGTACGAGGCGAGCAGCGACAGCCACGTCAGGCCGTGGCCGACGATGGCCAGGTCGCTGCGGGTGGGGGTGAAGTCGGTGTCGGTGACCGGGTCGTGCCCGCGTACCCGGTTGTGCCTGCCCTGCACGAACTTTCCCGCACGACGGGCTTCCTCGGTATCACCGAAGATGGCCGTGTACACGTAGTACATCGTCTCGTCACCCCGCCCGAGCGGATCGACCCGCATCACGCTGGTGTCCTGAATCGATTGCGCCACTTCGGGAAACAGCAGCGCGATGTACGCGCCATTGAGCATCCCCGCGAGAGTGGCCGGATGCCCGGCGATTTCCCACGCCATCGAACCGGGACCGAAGTAGCCGTTGTCGCGGCGCGCACCAGCGCGTTTGGGAACTACCATGACTCGTTCTCCTGCTTCCTCGGAGGATCACGGCCGGTCCGCTCCGACCGAGACGTGTTGGCGCTCAAACCATTCGGCACCCGAGCAGCGGCATGATGGTGGTCCGGGCTATGTGCTCGACGTGCGCGCGATCGGCGAGCGCGGGCATGGGATGTAACAGCATCGACAACGCCAACCGGACACACATTTCGGCGGCCGCCGCCGGATCCGCCGCGTCCGAAGCGCCGATCTCCTTGGCGCGCTTGATCGTCCGGGTCATATAGGCCGTCCCCGCAGATACGAACAGGTCCGCACCCGGCCCGGTGGTCAACATCGGCAGCATGGTGTCCGGATCTGTGGTCAGCAGCCTGCGTAGCAGGTTGTCACCCGTCAAACGCGTGGCCACCGCGACTACACCGGCGACAATCCGCTCTTGCGGCGGCTCGACCCCCTCGACCGCCTGGGCCACCTCGGCCAAGAAACGCCGGATATCGCGCGTCACCACCGCGGCCAGCAGCACATCCCGGTTGGCGAACCGGCGGTAGAGCGTAATCGGTGAAACCCCAGCGGCTTTCGCGATCCGATCCAATGACGTGCGCTTGAGCCCGTGCTCGAACAGCTGCGCCTCGGCGGCCACGAGAATCCGCTCCGCGTAGACGTCGGCCTCAGCGGCATCCGGGCCGCGCAGCATCTCATCGACCAGAGATAGCAACATATGAAAATACTATCTCTCTACCTAGGCGGTGGCAATCATCGATCGTCACCGGCTCGGACTATTGGTACAGCGCCAGCAAGCGCCTATCCGAGGATGCGACGCGCAACGGCGTCACGGGCCGCGGCGACCGCAGCGCGCACGTCGAATAGCGGCATGCTCGCCCACCGGTTCGAGGGGTGTAGTCGTTGTGCGGCACCGGACTGTCCTGCAGGAGGTCGCCAACTCAACAATCGCTCAACGTTCGTGCAACACAGCACAGTTACTCGTTCGCACCTGTTGAAGCGACCGGATTCGGACCATAGTCTCGCTCTGGTCTCACGGCCGCTTCTCCCAATCATCGACAGGAGCACACGGGCGCATGGATCGACGAAACTTCATGCTCGGCGCGATGCGCACCGCGGGCGCGGCAGGCGCACTGTCATTGCTTCCGGCGAGCCTGACCAAAGCGCTGGCCGAACCCGCACCCGCGGGCGGGCTGGAGAATGTCGAACACGTGGTGATCCTCATGCAGGAGAATCGCTCGTTCGATCACTATTTCGGTGGACTGGCGGGTGTGCGAGGGTACGCCGATCTCAACGCACTGCAATTGTCCAGCGGCCGTTCGGTTTTTCATCAGCCGCAGGGCAGCGGGTTCGTACTGCCGTTCACCACGGACCTGGAGAATCTCGCGGGCACCGACCATATGCCGAGCAGCGGTCATCGTGCGTACGCGCAGGGGCGATACGACAATTGGATCGGAGCCAAAGGCCCGGACACGATGGCCCGGTACGACCGCGAATCACTCCGGTTCTATCACCAACTCGCCGACGCCTTCACGATTTGCGATCGGTACCATTGCTCGGTCAACGGCCCCACCGATCCGAATCGGATGTATCTGTTCACCGGGGTGGTTCGCACTCCGTTCGCACTGGAGAACTTCACCTCCGAACTGCAGGCACGCTTGTACGGCAGCGCCGAAACCATCCGATGGATGCGGTCCCTGCCGGTACCGCAAGTGCTCGATGCCTTGGCGGCGGTCCTGCGCGGAGTCACCAACGCGGTGCCGCGCGCCGTGCTCGACGCGCTCGCCGGATGGCTGACCGAGGTGACCGGAAGCGGGATCCCCGTACCGATGTTCTCCTACGAGGCATTGCGCACACCCGATGCGTCGAATCTGTTGCGCGACATCCTCTTCGGATTGCCGTGGACAACCTACGCCGAGCGCCTACAACAACGCGGGGTCAGCTGGCAGGTCTATCAGGAATGGGACAACTACGGCGACAACTCCCTGGAATACTTCACCGCCTTCCGCACGGCGGCGCGGGCAGCGCTGAAGTACACCGACGCCGGTGGCGGAACCGCGTTCGAGAACTTCCCGTTCTTCTACGACGCCCTCAGGCAGCAGCCCGACCGACGTGCCGCGTTGGAGGACGCCCTGCGTCGCGGCATCGATGAGCTGTCCGAGGCCGATCAGCAGCTGGTGCGGCGCGGACTACTCCGGGTGCCCGAGGGTACCGTCGCCGAACGGCTGCGCACCGATGTGGCGACGGGGAAACTCCCCAAGGTGTCGTGGATTGTCTTGCCCTACAAGCTTTCCGAGCATCCGAGCATGGGTCCGCGAAATGGTCAGGCCATCGTGCACGACGTGCTCGATGCGATCGTCAGTACTCGCGAGGTATGGAACAAGACAGTGTTCATCCTCAATTACGACGAGAACGACGGCTACTTCGATCACGTACCCGGACCGGTACCGCCGCCGGGCACCGCCGACGAATACTTCGGCGAGGCGAATATCGGTCTGGGCAGCAGAGTTCCACTGCTGGTCGTTTCGCCGTGGAGCAAACATGCCACGAGCTCGCAGCTGTTCGATCACACCTCGGTTCTGCGCTTCCTCGAGCAGGTGACCGGCGTCGAGGAGCCCAATATCAGTTCATGGCGGCGCATGATGTGCGGTGATCTGACTGCGGTGCTCGATTTCGGCGAATCCGGTCCGGCCGTGCTGCCCGTCGCGCGAGCGCAGGCATCGCAACCCGAAGATGGTGTCTCGCAGCAGGTTCCCGCCGAGCAGCGGCTGCCCGAGCAGGCCAGCGGATATCGGATTCGCCGACCCCTGCCGTACCGGCAGCTCGCCGTGGCGCGGCAGAATCCGCAGGCGGGGACCATCACCGTCGTGCTCAGCAACGACGGCACCGAGGCAGCGCATTTCGCGGTGCACCCCAATGCCTTCACCGCGGACGCCGCCCCTGAACTGTTCGACGTGGGCGCCGGCGATACGGTGGTCCGCGACTTCGCCGCACCCGCAAGATGTTACGACTACACGGTGTACGGCGAGGACGGCTTCCAGCGCCGCTACGCCGGCCATCTGAGCCGCCGCGGCGTCTCACTGGAAGTCACCGCGACGATCACCGCGGCGGATACGCGACGAATCACCCTCACCTGCGCCAATGGCGGCCCCTCGGCCGCGGTATTTCTGGTGTGCGCCAACGCATATCGTGAGGACGGCCCATGGTCGATCGAAGTGCCCGCGGGCGGGTCGATGGATCGGGATTTCGCACTCGATACCGATGCGGCGGTGGCGGGCTGGTACGACCTCACCGTCACCTCATCCTCGGACGTGGGCTTCCTGCGCAGGATTCGCGGTTACGCCGAGAACGGCCGCCCAGGGGTCACCGCCGACGACGCCGCACCGTTCGATCGCCTGCTCATGGATCGATCCATGTATGAACCGGGCCGTGATCCGGTGGTCCGCTACTGCACGAAAAATGTTATGGGCCAGCACAAATTGGCGATGTACGCGGGCCCGCCCGGCGCGGCGGGTGCCGTACCGGCATCGTCGCCGGTTCGCGTGGTCGAATTGCCCGAGGGGCGTACTCGCGACGAGCTCACGATCCCGGTCGGGATCGCCACGGGCTGGGATGCCACCGGAAGTTCGAGCGGACCCGATACCGGCAGCGCGGTGGGTAGCTCGGCATTGGGCAGCTCCTCCGGGAGCGCGGCCGGAACCGGCAACGCCCCCGTACCCTCCGGCGAGTACGTGCTGTATCACCTCGACGAATCGAATTCGCCACTGGCACAGCCTGTTCGATTCCTGGTGCTGTGAGCGAACGGGCGGCGATCCGCGCTCGCCGCCCGTTCTGTTCGGTATTTCATTGTCCGCGAGGCCGAATCGGCCGCGCGGGATCAGCTGCCAGTCGAGCTACCCGCGTGACTACCGTTGCCGGAGCTGCCGGTCGACGGAGCCGGTGGTGGGTAATACGCGGGCGGACCGGTCAGAATGATCTGATCGACCGGATCGGCGTCGAGCGGCAATGGCTCGGCCAATGCCGCGCCTGCCTGCCCGACCAGGAGCGCCGCAGAGAACAATCCGGTGGCGAGTGCCACGGCTGCTTTGGACATCGGTCAATTCTCCTTCGGATTCGAATTGGATCTCAGATCACGGCGAGAATGATTCCCAGCATTGCCCCCAGGCTCGCGACGGCCAGGCCCGCGGCACTTCCGACACCAGGCAAGAACATTATTCCTCCATTGCTCGTGGACTCGTTTCGAACCCGGCAGATCGCTGCCGGTGAAAGTGTTTCTAGCCCTGGGCAATACAGCAGGACAATGACTTTCCCGCCGCGCGGGAATGACGGCTCCGGCGTCATAGCAGGCACACCCGCTCTCGCGCCCGTGCATTCACCTCGGCGTTGTCCGGGCTTTCAAGCCCTGTTGAACCCCGAGTGGATCCTGGGAGTGAAACGGTATTCCGCGACACAGGAGGACCGCATGACCCAGCACGTTCGGTCTGCCCGGATCGACGACTTCACCACGGATACGACAATCGCACTCGCCGTTCTGGACGAGTACGGTCAGCGCGGTCAAGCGCCGACCGACCCCCGCCATCGGCGCCTCGACCCGGCGATCGGCGCGCTGATCCGACCGGGGCCCGACAACATTTCCGTGACCACCATATTGACTCCCGGCTCGCCGAATCCGCTGGTATTGCGCATCTACCGGCCTATGGGAGTCCCGCGGCTGCTGCCCGGTCTGGTGTATTTCCACGGCGGCGGATGCGTCCTGGGCGGGCTGGACAGCCATGACGCATTCCTGCGCGCGCTCGCGGCGTACACGCGCCATCTGGTGGTGTCGGTCGATTACCGCCTCGCCCCGGAGCACGAATTCCCGGCGGCTATTGATGATGCGTGCGCCGCAACCGAATACGTCTTCCAGCATGCGGGCATTCTCGATATCGACAGATCCCGATTCGTCGTGGCAGGCGATGGGTCCGGGGCAGGGCTGGCCGCGGTGGTGGCACAGCTGGCCGAGACCGCGATAGCCGCGGTACCCACCCATCAGGTGTTGATCAATCCGCAGACCCGCTGGCTGCCGGCGACCGCGAGCCGGATGCTCTTCGCGGGCGGGCCCTACCTCACTGCCGCACTGCTGGATTGGTGCATGACGTGCTACCTGCCCGATCTCAACGACCGCCATAACCTGCGCGCCGCACCGGGTTTGGCCGGATCGTTCGACGGGCTCGCACCGGCAACGGTCATCACCGCCGACCTCGATCCACTGCGCGACGAGGGCGAGCACTATGCCCACGCCTTGGCGGTCGCGGGCGTCGACGTCGGACTGTATCGACTACGCGGCGCGTTTCATCTGCTGTGGCTCGCGACCGCGATCAACCCGCTGGTGCAGCGCAAGGTAATCGGCTTCATCGCGCGCCGACTCGGTACCGGCACCGACGACCACGAGGCGTTGGCACCTGGTTTCGACTTCAGCGCCGCCGGTGGACGCCTCTCAGCTTTTTGACGGAACTGACTGTGGCACAACACATCCCACATCGGCGGATCGCATAGCGGACCAGAATGACCGGACGCGAACCGCGGTCACTGGTCCGCTGGCGTGGCGATGTGAGCACGGACGTAGTCGGCGCCACCGCCGGTGATCACCCACGGGGTGGTGAGAGCGTCGATGAGTGAGGACGCATTCCGCCAACGAGTGACGGCCCACCTGGAAACGGACGCGACCGGATACGTCGGCTCCAATAGCCGTGTCCTTGCAGGTCGTTCAATGAACGTTCCATGGTTTTTCAACCATGTCCGCAAGAGTGCACTCAACGTCCGGACTGCGCACCGAGTCGGTGCGCCAGGTCGAAGGAGTAGCGATCATTCACACACCAACGGGTTTCCCCTGGCGGAGAGGACTTCTGCCGCTACTGCTCACCGCCTGTGCGGCAGTGGCAACAATGGGGATCGCCTCGCTCCCCGAGGCGGTGGAACCACCGGACGAGTACACCGCGGCGGTCCCGCCCGCGCTGTCCACGGCGCTCTCACGTGACCTCGGCCTGGATCCGGCGCAGTATCTGCGCCGGGCCGAGGCCGCCCAGCGATTGGCCACCTTCCGAGCCGAAGCAGACCGCAGCTTCCCGAACACGGTGCGCGGTATTCGCCTCGACGGCGCGGGCCGGCCGATCGTCACCCTCGAACTGGGACCGTCGACACCGGTCGTACGGACGGCCGCCGAATCCGCCGGTTTCCTCGTCGAAACCGGCGACCGGACAACCTCGACCGAATCATTCGACGCATCCGCCGAGGTGGATCATCCACCCGCACAACCGATCCCGGACCCACCGGTGCTCGGGGCGACGCTGTTCCGCACCGTGCGCGACGGTATTCCGCGGTTCTGCCAGACGGGGTTCAACGCCACCGACCGCGACGGCGCCGCCGTCGCCATTGTCAACAACCACTGCAACCGCAACACCGGCAGTCACCATGACCCGCCCGGCATCGTTCCCGACGCCGACACCGTCCTGATGCTGCCCGCCACCATCGACCAGGCGCGAACCGCTCCGCTCGGCGCGCCGATCGGGACCCTGCTGATCGCTCCCGCAGACAGCGGGGTCGACTACGCGCTACTACGAATCGACGATGCGGCCGCACCGCGCTTTCGGAACAATCTCGTCGCCGTGCGCGGGACCGCACCGATCGCCATCGACGGCATTACCGATCCCGTTATCGGAGCGCCGATCTGCAAATCCGGCGTCCTGACCGGTTTCACCTGCGGGACCATCACATCGGTCGACACCGAATACGCCGACAACGGAGCCACCGTCACCGGGAGCATCGCGACCGGAGTGCACGCCGTGTCCGGTGAAGGCGGGGCGCCATTGATCAGCGGAACCAAAGCGGTCGGTATCGCCAGCTCGAAGTTCTTGGCACGTCAGGCAAGCGCCGAAGTCCAACTGTACTTCGAGCCGATCCGAAAGATCCTCGAAGCCGAACCGGGACTGACCTTGCGAACAACATCCGATTCCGCTGATCCCAGCGCGATCTCGAGCTGAACTCGTCGACGTCGAAATCTCGCGACGCACAGTCGGATTCGCCGGAGATCACTTCGACGATGCAGCCGATGGCAACCCATGGATTGGAACCGACTCTTCGATGAAACTCTCTGCACTGCGTAGAACGACCGGATTTCGACCTGCCGTTGTGATGTTCGCGGCCGCCCTGACGATGGTGATAGGCGGCGGCACGACGCCGGCGGAACCGACGAAGGCTGTAGCTGTCACCTCCCTCGTGAAGGAGGGGCGCACTTGGCATCTGAAGGTGTACTCCGTCGCGATGGATAAGGAGATCACCGTCGAAGTACAACGTCCGGCCGACGAATCCCAGCCCGCACCCAATCTCTACATGCTCAATGGTCTGGACGCGGGCGAGGGGACAGCGAACTGGAAAACCCAAACGAAGGCGCTCGATTGGCTGGCCGACAAACCAGTCAACATAATCCAACCGATCGGCGGTCGCGGCAGCTACTACACCGACTGGCAACAGCCCGATCCTGTTCTCGGCGTGAACAAATGGAAGACCTTCCTCACCGAGGAGTTGCCTCCGCTGCTGGACCGAGAACTGCACTCCACCGGCCTCAACGCGTTGACCGGACTATCGATGTCCGGGACATCGGTGCTGCAACTGGCCGAGGCCAAACCCGGGTTGTGGAGCACTGTCGCCGCCTACAGCGGATGCGCGCAGATCGCCGATCCTGTGGGTCAGCAACTGGTCAAGCTCGTCGTTGAAACCCAGTCCGGTGGCGACGTGCGAAACATGTACGGTCCCCCGGATAGTCCGATGTGGTCACAGAACGATCCCGTCATCAACGCCGAGAAACTGCGTGGCACCCAGCTCTACATCTTCACCGGCAGTGGGATTCCCGTGGCGGACGATGTTCAGTACTACCTGAACACTGTGCCGGGCCCCATGGGTGGGGTCAACCTCGCTCTCGGGATGCTGATCGAAGCCGCAGTCAACGGCTGCACACACAATCTCAAGAACAAGCTCGACTCGCTGAACATCCCGGCGACCTACCACTTCGACCCGGTGGGCACACACTACTGGCCGTACTGGGAACAGGCACTGCATGATTCATGGCCGCTACTCGCCAAGGGAATGGGCCTGACGAACTGAGAACGATGGCCGACCTGGACGATGCCCTGCTGTATCCGGCTCGGCCAGGACTGGATGCGGGTCGATAGCCTGCCCGCTATTCGGAAATAGCGCGCCCCTGAGTCCAGTAGCGCCAGCCATCGAGAACGGTTCTGGACCACCGGTTTCTTAAATCTTCTACGAATCTGCACGCACTTCATAACCAGCTCGTCATAGCCACGGCAAGCTGCATGCCTGCATCGGCTCGAAAAGGCCGGAAGTCCGGGCCGAAACCCAGTTCGTCGACCGGCACGGGGCCACCCTCAGGACCGAACCATCCTGTCGGCACCGAACCGAAGGGAAGACCGGGCTGGGGTACATGACGGTCAGGGGTACAGCGATGCAGCGGACCCTGCGCGGCATCGAGAATGACCCGCATATGAGGGTCGATATGCGATACGAAAAGGGTGCTCATCGCAGCCTTATCCTCTGCGACCCTCGCGGCTTCGAAGACCGCGTGTAGTGCGGCGAACCGCACCGCCACACCATGGTGTGCCCACCACTGTCGGCACCAGGTGTATTGGCCCTCACGGTGATTGGCCGCGATGCGCACCCCGGTCACCGGGAGAAGCCAGTGCTCGACGAAGTCGGCGTAGTGCGTGAATCGCGGCGGTTTGCGCTTGCGCGCAGTGTCGGTGCTGTCCCCCGTCGGCACTCGTCGTGGTGCGCCGAACCAGCCCGAGGGGATCGGGTCAGCGGAAAGTGACTGCAGGGCTATGTGTTTGGCACGCGTACAACGATGCAGAGGCCCATTCGCGGCGTCGAGAATGACCCGCATATGGGCGTCGATGTGGCTGAGCAGGAAAGTGGATATCGCGCCGCCGGACTGACTGCGTCGTGATGCTTCGAATGCGTTGTACAGGTGCGCTATCCGTACCGACACCGGACGATGGCGCCACCATTGCGTACACCAGGTGTAGGTCTGTTCCCGGTTGGCTTCGGCCAGTCGGACGCTCTGGAAGGGAAACAGCCATTGCTCGGCGAAGGTCACGAAGTCCGGGAACGCCGGGGGCTTGGGTGGCTTGCTCTGTGCACCGCCCTGCTGAGGCAGGGCATTGGCGGAGGGTGTGGTCACTGTTCGGTATCTCCGCTCGGCTCGGAGGGTGGGATCGCGCGCGGTGGTTTGCGCAGCGAGACAGCGACTTCGAACTGGTGCAGTGATGCGGTGACGAGTGGCTCGAAGGCCGGATGGTTCCACCAGAAGATCTTGCGCACGAGTAGCGGCTGATGACCGGGTAATCGCACCAGGGCCCGATCTTTGGGCAGGGCACCGAGTTTGGCGATGTTCAGCACCGGTTCGGCCCGCCAGGAGATGGTGCGGTTGACACCGCCCGGCCCGCGGGAGCGGGAGTGGTCGGCGACGTCGTGGTCATCGATCATTTTGGACCACTCGTCGAGGTAGGCGACCGAGGCGATATTGCCGCCGTAGAGTTCGATTGATTGGGCGCGCATGATTTTCACGCCGTTGACGCCCCAGAGGTCTTCGCCTTGTTCGAGCACTTGAATGATGGTCATGAGAATGATTCCGCAGCCCCCGCAGTAGGTGTAGTAGCTGGGCAGCTCACCGATGCGGGCGCAGTTGGCGGCTTCATCGAGCACCGCCAGAAGCGGTATCGCGAGGCGGCCGTCCAAGCGTGAACGCGCCACCGCGAGTGCGGCTTCGAGGATCTGGCCGACCAGGGCGGCGGTGAGTGGGCCGGCCGAGTCGGGGCCGGTCATCGACAGGGCATAGAGAGTGTCGGTGCTGGCGACGAAGTCGGCGGGTGTGAACTTGCGCAGGCGATGTCGAGCGGGTTCGTGGTCGACGTCGATGACAATCCCCGTCTCACCCTCGTAGACGCTGAAGCGTTTGCGGCTGGGGGGTGTGACCATGCGGGCATAGTTCTCGTCGGACAGGACATTGAGGAAGCGTCGTCCCATGTCGTACAACCCATCTCGCTGACGGGCATACAGGCTCTGGGCGTCCAGGATCCGTTGCGCGGGCCGGTGGTGGCCGTAGCGGCGCAGGATCAGCGCCGGGGTTTGATCCTGATCGCCAGAGAGCCATTCGGCCACGTGCAGCAGGTCCCCGCCCGCGCACGCGGCGGCAAAGGCGTACAGGCTCAACAGTTCCTGCGCGCCGCCGTCGAAGTAGGAGTCGACCTTGGCGTTGGCTTGCTGGGCCGCCGAGCCGGACGAGCCACTGACGAAGAACGCGGCGAGTTTACGTGCCGCGGGCAGGTTGGTGACCTGGGCGAGCAGGTCGACCCAGAAATCGCAGTCGGGGTAACCGCACACGGCCTGCAAATCACACAGCCAGATGTGGCCGCGTTGGGCTCGCCCATATCGGGTGTGCCGGTACAAGTCCGGCTTGTTACTGGTCGCCAGTGCTGGTCCCCACGCCGACAGGACCGCGGGAATGGCCCACGCCATCGTCTTTCCGGTCCGTTGACCAGCAGCGATGAATACCCCCAACTCGGCGGGGACGAACAGCTCGATGTTGTTGAGCACGGTGCGGCCCAACGGAGGCCCGGGCAGTTCCCGCACCCGGTGTGGGGCGTCCTTGAGCAGTCGGGTAGCCGCAGCGCGGTTGTCCTGGTGCCGAGCGACGGTGATCGAGCGCGGCGGCGCCATGGTCCGAGCCGCCGAGTCGATGCCGGTCCGGTGCGGCAGGTGAGGACGGAGCATCACTGCGGCACCGATTGCCGTGACCACGAATATCACTGCGACACAAGATGATTGCCATGGCCATTGCCTTCGTCCCAACGCCAGCTCCAGATAGGCGGCCACCGGGTTTGCGGTCATCGGCAGCCCGGCCCACCACTCCCCCAGACACAACGCTCCCCATCCGGTCAGGCCCACCAGGACCGCAGCAAGAAACAACAGGAGCAGCCAGGTCTCCTCGCCGAGCCCGCCGGTGGTGCGGCGTCGAGTTTCTCGCGCGGGCACCGCGCTCACCTCCCTTCGGCTGCCGGTGCGAGCGAGGTGGCTAAGGCCGGGTTCTGTTGTTGCGCAGCCGGTGTCATGGGTCCACACCCGCGTCATTGTCGGCGGTTACCGGCGTTCGAGCCTGCGCCCGATCGGTCGGAACCCATAGGCCCTCATCGGCAGCGGGGAGCACAGCGTCGATGGCTGCCACGATGCGCGCACCGGCCGCAGCCAGCTCGTCGGCCGCGATGTCGCTGAGATGCGTTCTCTCACTGCCGGATCCAGACGACACCGAGGTCTCCCCGTGTAAGCCAGGACCATGGTGAAGATCGTTGCTCATCCCGGTAGTAGAGCTCGCGGCAGAGAGTGCGCGGTCGCGTTCGTCGGTCAGTTGCGCGATGCGGCCCAGACGCGGGTGGGCGGGTTCGGTGCTCCAGTAGATGCCGTCACGCCCCAGCAGATAGGCGCGGTCGATGTCGGCCGCATCCACCCCGGCTCGTAGCGCGTCGCGGCGAGCGGCGCCCATCCCGTCGCGCAGGGCCTCGAGTCGCACGATGCGGATCTGGTCGTTATGGCCGTCGAAACCCTCAGCGACAGTGCTGTGTTCACAGGACAGGTCCTGGATTTCCCGTAGCAGCGCCGCGTGCCGCAACTCCCATGCGGCGGACTCGGCGTAGTTGTAGGAGATCGGTGCGTCACGAATCGCGCGGGGCAACAACGCACTGCGCGCGTCGCGGCCGGTGTCGAGGTCACCACGGCGTTCCTCCGCGTCCATGGCTTCCTCGGTCGCCGCGACCACACGATCGATCTCGTCCAGGGTGAGGTCAGCGGACAACGCCTGGGTATCGCGGGGTGCGCCGAGGGTGCGCTGCACCCTCGTACGAGCGTCAGGCTGCTGCGGTGCCGATACCGACACCGAGGCAGACCCTTTCTGCGCGTACAAGTTCGGGAACCGCCGATGAGCGTCGAGATCGGACTCCGTGGTGGTGCCGAGACCGTGACCGGTGATGGCGCGAGCCTGGTGCAGGCTGCGCCACACCACCTCGTCGATGATGACTTCTCCAACAGCTCGAGCACGAGCGAGTTGGTCGAGGTTGCGTCGTGCACGATCGGGGTGCGCGCCCCACTCGTTGACTGCTGACCGCAGCGTTTCCCACGTGTGTCGGCACTGCGGGGATTCATGCTTGCCCCACCGATCAGCGAGGGACTCGGCATGCGCGATCATCTCCGCGCTATCGGCGTCGGTGAGTCCGTACGGGGCGATTTCTCGAAGCTGGTACGACTTGGCGAAATCGGCGCGCAGTTGTCGTTCGATGCTGTCGGCGGCATCGACGTAGTAGTCGGGGTTCGCATAGCCGATTGGTTCGGCGATCCAGGTCACGGGTCGACTCCCGGCTCGGGCTCGGCGGTCGGGGATGCCCGGTTCGTGGATTCAGGAGATGAGGCCTGGTCGTGGTGCGCGGGCGAATCAGTCTGTGGGAGTGCGGCATCGACCGCCGAGCTGATACGTCGGCCGAGGGTGGGCTGCTGCTCGGTCGGCGTGATATCGACGGTGTCGAGGAGGTTGGCGACGACCAACGTCGCGTTCACTTGCCGCAGTGCGTTCAGCGACGCCAACGGCGGGCGCGGTCCTGGATCGGTGCCGGTAACCGGGCCTTGCCAGTCGGCATCGACCAGGTCGACCAGCAGGGAACGCAGGGCGTTCTCGTTGCGGGTCAGGTGATCGCCGAGCGCGTCGATCGCGGCGTGGGCGATCTCGAGCTGGCGGGTGAGGTCTTGAATCTGTTCGAGAGCCTCGGTCGCGTGGTTCTCCGCGTGGTAGAGCTGCTCGCTGAGGTGTTCGAGGCGGCCGAGTCGCCGATGTGCGGGCTGGTGATCCCAGGAAACGCCTGTGCTGCCGCGTTTTTCGGCTTCGTCGATATCGGCGGTGTCGATTCCCGCGTCGGCGGCGTCGGTGCGCGCCTGTTGCAGGTCGTCGGTGATGCCGTTGACGAACATCGCCCAGCGGTGTGCCGGGTCGCCGATATCGAGGTCGTTGTCGACGGCGTCGCTCATCCAGGCCGAGAGCTGGCAGGCGATGTCTTGGACGGCTTTGAGCTTGGCCGCGTGGACGGCGTCGAGGTCCTCGCTCCCGAAGCGGTGTGCGATCGCGCCGTCTCGCAATGCTTGGGGTCTATCGAATCTCGACCTCGCTGCCCGGTGACCGGCATCCAGCGTGTGCGGTTCACGACTGTCCCGTCGCGGGACGGGCTCGGAAGGTGGCGGAATTTCTCCGCTGCTCGATAAGTCAGAAGTGTTGTCGGACATCGTGTTCCGCCTTTATGGTTCGAAGCGGACCGCCACGAATAGTGAAATCCGGTGCGGTGGTGGTGATGTCCCTCGCGGTGTGGTGCGACGGTTGTCGCGGTGGCAGCGCCGACGCCACGGCGACTCGATGAGGTGCGGCCCTGCTGGCCCCAGCAGGGATTCAGGGACGCGGGAGGTCTGCGTACGATGGTCACGGGTCGGGCCCGCTGCTCTGCGGTGGTTCCGCGGCGACCGGGCCGGACTCGGACAGCTCCGGCGCCCAGTTCCACGTCGAGTCCTGAGGTAGCGCGACATCGACCGCGGCCTCGATCCCCTGATGTCCGATGCCCGTCTCCCCTGCGCTGTCAGCACGGAGCGCGGCGGTGGCGTGGTCGAGCAGTTGCTGTGGGCTCGGCGGACGAACACCGATGCGGTGCAACGCTTCTCCGCGCTGAGCCTCGACGGGGAGGTAGGGCGGAAGCGCGGCGTCCCGGTTCGGTTTGCTGTAGTGCCGCCAGGCGAACTCGACCGCCAGATCGTCCCACCCGTTGATCGTGGCCGCCGCCATATGCCGCGCGTCGGCGGTCTGTGCTGTCCCCCAGAGCTTTTCGGCTTCGTGCACGGTGATCTCGGCCGCGTCGGCCAGAGCGCAAACCCGCGTATTCAACAGCTCCATGTTGCGCTGATAGTCGCGCCCGGCAAGGGGGTCGCGACCGAACTGGTATCCGGTGTCGGAGAGTCGAATCTCGCGCGCTGCGGCCACGAAGGCCATGCGCTGCAGGTTCCATAAGTCCACACCGAGCATGTCCAGGTAGAACTGTTTGGCTTCGCTCGGTTCCTCAGGGACCTCCGGTTGCCCCGGCGCTGCGATGCGCCCCGCGCCGACATCGCGGGCATGCTCGATCCACGACTGCGGAACCCCGGCCGAGAGCGCGATTCGCTCGGTCGATTCGCGTACTGCGGTCAATGCGTCGAGATGATCGAGCCACTCGGTTTCGGCATCACCGGCATTGCCGTCATAGCCCTCGGAGCCGAGACTTTCGATACGGACGAATTCGGCGGCCAGGTCATGGACTTGGCGCAGCAGAGTGTTCTTCCACCGCGAGATAGATACCCCGGTAGGTACCGGGTCGGGATCAGGCATCCTCATCACCACCTGAGGTCAGAGAGATTGCGGGACACACACATTCGGTAGACCCAGTCAGGGATCGGAAGCGCTTCCCAGATCCGGAGGGCAGTTGGGTCCGTCGATTCCGGCGAGGTGCGCCGATTCCGGAGACCAGGTCACCGCTCCCCCCTCCGGCAATGCGGCATCGACCGCCGCGTTGATCGGATCAGGACCGGCGCTGTGCGGATCGGGCGGTGTCCCGATCGCCGCGCCCGCCTCGGTGAGCATGTGGGCCGGTGTCATCGGCATCTCGGGCAACGGGATATCGGGACCGTGCTGGCCGGCACGACGCAGGTTGCCGAGCGATTTGCGCGCCTCCGCGGCAATCGAGATATCGCCGTATCGGCGCCAGCGGGTGTGCACGTCGCCGATGTCGGGGCGACCCAGATAGTGCTCGACCCGTCGTCGCCATTCCGCGGCCGTCACCGACCACAACGCGGTGCGCTCGGCCGGGTCCATGCCGATGGACTGGGCGGTGCGTCCGGCGCGCATCCAGAGCGCGTCCATATTTCGGCGGAACTGTTGAGCCACTACCGTTTCCACGTCCGAGGCGGGTTCTCCGCGCGGCCGGGAGCGCTCATAGGCGATATGAACCGCGGCCATATCTTTGAGCCGCTCGATATCACCGGCCACTCGTTGCACCGTCCGGCGCCTCCCCTGGGGAGCGGGGTCCGGTAACGGTTGGTCCGCGCGCCACTCGAGGCCGCGCTGCCCGAGCGTGCGCACTCGATCGATCCACTCGGCGGGCACTCCCGCGGCACGGGCTTTGATCTCGGTCAGATCCCGCTCGCGGTCCACAGTGTTGATCTGCGTCATAGCCTGCGTGGCCGAGGCCGCGTCACCACCGGATTCGTACATGCGCTGCATCAGTTGACCGCTGCGCAACGCCAGCCGCTGAATCTGGCGCATCAACTCGAGGTGCTCCGCCGGGATCTCGCGGCGGGCCTGCGGTACAGCGTCTGTCGGCTCGGTCATATCTCGGCTCCGGGAGGAGAGTTTGTGGCAGTCGGTCCGGCATTGGCATCGGAGGCAGGAAGGGGCTCCCAGCGCAGATCGGTGTCCGCCGAGAGTGCGGCGTCCACCGTGGGGTCCATCACGCCTGCCGCCGAGTCATCGACTCCCACCCTCAACGCCTGCGTCACCTGCTCGAACATGGTGTGCGGGTTCGGAATTGGTGCAAGGACCTCGGTGTGACTGGGGTCCATCCGCAGCACGGCCAGATCGCGATGGACTCGCTCGGCGATCCCCTGCCAGGCGAAGGCACGCCAGCGTTCTTCCACTCCCCCGGGGTCATAGCGGTCGACCGAGGCGGCCAGGACCTGGTGCCATCCGCGAGTGTCGGTGGCCCACATTCCCGCTGCCTCCTCAGCGCTGAGAGAGATAGCCTGCGCGACAGCGGTGGCGCGCATCCACAGCGCGGCCATATTGCGTTCGAACTGGGCCGGTATCTGGGGGTCCTGGAAGTAGTGGGCGTCGGTGAGCAGGTGGTGATCGCGCACCACATGGATCGCGGCCATATGCTGCAGTTGCCAGGTGTCGTTGACGACACTGTCGGTCATCATCTCCCGGACCCGATCACCGGGTTCGGCAGTTCCGGCCGTGTCGACCGGGGCACGAAATCCCTGATGTCCCAACAGGAGAGCATCGCCGACGTCGATCTGGGAGATGCCGACCGCGAGAGCCTGGGTGACGATCTCCTCGCGGGAGGTGGCCAGCAGTTGCAGCTGCGTACGCCATGCCAGCACCACCGCATCGGTGTCGCCGTCGCTCATCCGATAGCCCTGACGCAGAATTCGGGCACGATCGGCGGCCAGGTTCTGGATGCGGTCCAGCAGGCGCGTGTGCCACGCGGGCACCGCCGCTGGTCTATTCGACTCGGTCATCTCGCTTCCTCACTCATCGAGTCATGGGTGTTGTGCAGCAGATGTCGTCCCGGGTCGGGATGTCGCCGACGGTCGGCGGCTCGCTTTACGGCTCGATCCCGGGCATCGTTGGGGCAGTGGCAGGTTCAGGTCGGTCCTCGGCACCGGCGAACTCGGTGGAGGTGTCGTCGGTGATACCGGCGGCATCGATCGCCTCCGATATCCGTGTGCCGGGCACCGCGTCGGCGGAAGGGGATTGCGTTGGGGTCGGCGACAAATGCGCACGGACCAACGCGGTCATTCCCGCCGCATTCGGCAGCGCATGGGGACCAGCGATGATCCCGGCGGTGTCGAGCGCTTTCGCCTGCAGCACGACCTCATCGGCAATGCTGCGGCCATGTGCGCGCCACCGCTGCACGAAGGCATCGATGTCGCCGTCCCGGACGCTGTCGGCGGCGCCGGACCAGCTCTGTGCACCCCACAGTCGGTCCGCTTCACGCTCCGACACTCCCAATACGTGTGCCACAGCGTTGATCCGGTAGCTCAGCAGGCGAAGCCCGCGGTCGAACAGATGCGCGGTCCCGACCTCGGCCCGCGCACCGCGCTCGCCATACACCGTCGCGATCGCGGCCATGTCCTGCGCATGGCGCACATGGGCTTCCAGCTTGTTCAGGAGTTGGTCTCGGTCGACGACTTTTGTGTCACGCCAATGCAGGTCGGCACGCCATCGCATGCCCAACTCACCTCGTTGTCGGCATTGCTCGACCCACGCCGACGGGATACCGGCGTCGGCGGCGACATTCTCGAGCGCCTGCCGCAGGACGCCTCGCGCGTGGAAGTCGTCGAACCACGACGTGGGCGGCGGGTCACCGGTGATGTCCTGCAGGGCATTGGCTCGGTCCTGCATCAACCGCGCGATGACCGCCCGGTCATGCACGGCCTTGAGGACCCTGGCCTGTATCCGGTTGGGCTTGTTCATCCCCGCCGCCTGGTCACGAGTCCTGCTGCGCACCAACACCATTGGCGAGCCCACCGAGCATGGCGCGTCATGGGTCGACCCCGGCATCCGGTGGCGATGATGGACCGGGTGTCGGCGCGCCGCCAGGATCTGGTCCGTCGCCCGGCTCGGGCTCCTCGCCGAAGCCGTCGATGAATTCGACATCGATGACCTCGGACATATCGATCGCGGCCTCGATCGCGGTGCCGGCGGCCTTGGCCTCCAGTTCTTTCGGCGCCTGCGCCGCCCTGTGCCGGGCGACGATGTGGAAGGTCAGCTCATCTGCTAGCCCACGTACCGCGCGCCATATCGCTTCGGAGGCTGCCGGGTTGGCCGCCGGAGCGTCGGTGCCGGTGTCCATCAGATCCGGAGCGGTGAGATCCGCGTCCTGGTTGAGCCGCTCGGCGAAGGCGTCGGCATGGGATCGATGCTCATCGGACAGATCGGCGGTACTGGCCGCGGCCGCGTAGGCGGCGGCCGCGCGCATCGCAGCGGCGTCGTCGCGGTGATGACCCGCGAGCGTTTCACTGAATCCCGCGGCACGACGGCGAATATCGATCAGGAGCTGCTTGTACTCCACGTCCAGGTCGTGGCGTTCCTTCTCCCAGTCCCCGCGATTGAGCAGATTCCGGCGCTGCAACCGATGGATCTCGTCCTTGTTCGCGCGCTCGGCCGAGCTGTCCGCGACCCTGCGGTCCAGATCCGCGTCGCCGCGTTCGAGTACACGCCGTTTGATCTGGCGTTCCAGATCGTGCAACTCTTCGACCCGATCGATCTGACGCAGCTTGAAATGCCGCTCGAGCTGATGCAGCTCGGTCTCGTGACGCTGACGCGACTGGTAGCCGGCCACTTTCAGCTCGTGCACTTCGGCGTTGTTCCGCGTGCGTACCTCGGCCTCGTCCATGCGGTGCGCGAACTCGGTCTTCGACCGTGATTCCGCGCCACGACGCTGGAGCAGGTTCATCGTCATCGCCGCGGTCTGCATGGCCTGCACGAACCCGGTGCGGAGGGCTTGCCCACCCTCGTCCAGAGGATCGCCGCCGCTCATGTCCTCACCTCCAGCGCCGAAATGAGCCATCGCGCAGATGAACTCGGGCGGGTCGCGCGAAGGTAGACCGTGAGCTGCACCGATTCGGTGCCGTCTGCGGTGTGCAGCGCGACGCCGGCCACGCGCGCGAGGTCGCGGTCGGTATCGGTCGGGTGGTCGTCGGCGGCGAGGCGGGCGGTCGCGGTGACCACGACACCGGACTCGCGCCAGCGCTGCCACTGCGCGCTCGTGATCGGTGCCAGGACTGGCGCTGCGTTCTCCCCACGAGCGACCAGTTCGGCGGCCATCAGCGGGATCGCCGCCCGGAAAGCCGAACGCTGGTCCGTCTCATCACTCGGGCGGTAGGTGAACACGCGCTCGATCACCGCGAGTGCCACCGCCGGTGCCGAGCACGGATCGACACGCTGGAACGGCTCCTCGAAATGTGCTGTGGGACAGTTGTTCTCCTCGCGAGAATCGACCGGAGTCGGCGCGCGATCACAGGAACTCGCTGCCGCGCCCACCAGGCACAGACCGACAGCGATGACGCGGGGGCATCGGGCAGGTCGCAGAGTCGGCGCGCTCATACCAACCCCTGCCGGCGATGGATCAGGGTGCCGAGATCATGTGTCCACCAATCGATCCAGGACCCCACCGGATGCGCGAGGGCAGGGTTCGTACCCGGATCGACGGCCAGCTCCAGGATCAGCCCGCTCGCGATCGCCGCCACCTCGATCGCGGCGCGATCGAATCCCTGATTGGCTACGGTGAGCCGTAGCGTCGCGACGTCGGCACCCCATTCCTCGCGCGCTTTCGCCGCGATCCAGACCGCTTGCAGTGCACCGGCTTTCGCGGCGTCCACCGCACTGTCGAAAACGACGTCGGCATGAAATCGGGCATGCCAGAACACCACACCGTCGGGTCGGCACACGGTGAAGGTGCCCAGGGTTGCGGCGTTCCAGAGCACCAGATACGGACCGCGCGCAGCCACGTCCTCCATGCGCGTCTCGGGAGTGGCGTTCCCTCCCGAAGGAACGACATAGACGCCTGCGGCCGTGTCGACATTATCGCTTTTGATCAGGTCGGCTCCGCCGCTGTCGGATCGGCTATCCGGCGGGGTGTTGTCGTGTGTCACAGATATTTCCCTTCCGCAGATGCCCGGGTAGGTTCTTGTTCTCGTATGCGGCCGATCAGCCAATGGACTGCGCGAATCGTGTTGCTCCCACCGGGCTTTCGTCGCTGGTCCCCGACCGGGTGTGCGTTCCTCGCGGACCGGTCGAGATGCCCGTTGGCGGCAAGTACGGACTGGAGTGAGCTGGCCGTAGTCGCTGTGGCAAGCCCAGGACCTCTCGGGCCCCTCGGCGGGTTGCCGGTGTCGGGTCACCCAGCCGGTGCGTTCGAGTCGGCGCAGCAGCGCGTGGCTGGTGCTGTCGGTGAACCGGAGCGAGTGTGCCGAGACCCTTACCATCGACTCATGCCAAGAACCGTGTCGCGCGTGGGTCCCGCGGTGCCGATCCTCCCGGCGCGCAATGTCGCCGCCACGCTCGAGTTCTTCGCACGATTGGGATTCGAAGTCGAGGCATATGACACGGGCTACGGGTTCGTGCACCGAGATGCGGTCGAGCTGCACTACACCGGTGCGCCCGACCATGATCCGTGGCACGCGGCGGGTGCGGCCTTCATCGCCGTGGAGGACGCCGACCGTCTGCGCGCGGAGTTCGTGTCGGCGGGAGTGTGGCCGACCGATTCGGATGATCCGCCGTGCACCGACTCCGAGCTGCACCGCAGATGGGACGCCGGTGAAGAACTTGCCCGGGTAACCCCCGCCGAGGACAAGCCGTGGCGCATGCGGGAGTTCGCACTGATGGATCCGGACAACAACCTGCTCAGGTTCGGCCAGCCGGACTGATGCTCGCGGCAATGTTCTCCTCGAACCTGCGCATACACACGGTCGACGGAGAACGGCCGAGACAGCGCGCTCAGTCATGAGAGCCTCCAGCCGCTGCCGCAGGCATGCTGAATCGACGCACATCGAGACGATCGCCCGCCCACAGCGGCGCCACGGTGACGCTCTGTCCGCTCTGGGGCGCGTGCAAGACCAGGTCCTGGCCGCTCTCGTTGCGCCCGTAATAGATGACGACATGGTGGGAGCTGCTCTGGCCCGGAGAGGTGAAGAAAATCAGGTCCCCGGGCTGGCGCTGGTCGAACGGAATCACCTGCGCGGCAGGGTCGTCCTGTTGGGCTTGGGTGTAGTGCGCCAGCCGAATTCGGCCACCCGACGCCTGATAAAGCGCATACAGGGTGAGCCCGGAACAGTCGAATCCCCCACCGGTCGGCCCGGTGGAATCCCCACCGCCCCACACATACGGGGTACCGACCCACTTCTGCGCCGCCGCGATGATCACCGCACCGAACCCACCCACCGCCGCGGATAGCGGCGCACTCGATCCATTCGTTCCGCATCCCGAGGCGGGCTGGCCGGCCTCGACCGCGGGCATCGCGCCCGGCGCGAGATGCGCGAACTCCTCGTAGAGCTGGTGCGCCAACGTCAGTTGTCCGGCATAGGCATTGACGCCCGCGACCTCCACCGCCTGGGCCAGCTCGGCCGGGGACATCCGGTCGCGACCGGTGATCGTGTCGGCGCGGTCGTAGAACCAGTTGATCTGATAGATCGGGTTCATCAAGGTTGCGATGCCGACCGAACCCCACACACTCGCGCGCAGCTGGTGTGGGCCGACCGAGTCGCCGTCGTGTCCGAGCCCATCGTTGCTGTACCGCAACGAGTCCGGGACCGCCGGATTCGCCAGGTTCCGCAATGTGGACTCGGTCGCCTGCGCCACCAGCTCGGCAATGATCACCTGCTCCGGTTCGCCGCGCTGGATGCCGATCGCGACACCATTGCGCGCCAGCTGCAACTGGCCATCGCTGAGCCCGTCGATCGACGCCCCGGTCCCACCCTGTAATCCGGTGCCCGACAACGCCGCCGCACATGAGGACGAGGAATCGGCACCGATCAACACAACCAGCATCAGGATCAACACAGCCGGTAGCGACAGTGCCAGCACGACAACTGATTTCGAGGCATTCACCACTCATCGCCCCGCCTCCTGTATTCCGGGCTCCATGGAGCTGCTGTGGTCGTCGGGCTCGCCGCTCACGAGCGCGCACTCGGCCTCGGTACCAGGTCGTAGATGGTCAAAGCGCCTATTGGTGTTGTGGATGTCGGAGGCTCGTTCGGTGGGGGTGAAGGTCATTCGGAACGCGATGCCGGGTTCGGCGGCCTCACCGGTCTTGAGCAGGAAACAGCCGGTCCCCGGCGGTGTTTCGCGGATGACCGGACCGTCGAGGCGGTCGTCGGCAGGTGGGCGTGGTGCGGCCCAGGAGGTCACCAGGAGCTTTTCGGTCTCGGTGATCGATACGGTCGAGCGAATGCGTTCGATTTCATCCGGCCCGACGGGGCCGAGGATCTTCGCGCGAGCCCGTTCGAAGAACCCGAGGGCTTTCATGCTCGCGAGATCCTTGATGGTGTGGCTGCACATGATCAGCCAGCACGCCAGCACCCGGTTGAGCCGCGTCAACGCATCGACGCGATCGACCATGAACTCCCCCACCCCCAGCACACGCCAGATCTCGTCCATGACCACACCGAACGTGCGCGCGGGCGCCAGTCCCGCATCGGCGAGCGCGTGTGCGGCCGCGACCGCGCCGAAACCCTCGGACCAGCACGTCATCAACACCGCGGCAAGGAGTTTGGTGTCCCCTTCGGGAATCCGCGAGACATCCACGCACACCGCCGGACTGTGCAGATCCAGCGGTGTGCTGGTGTGCCGGTCGAAGATCTCGCCCCACGGGCCTTCGATGAGGGCGCGCAGTGAGCGGCGGAGCATTTTGGTGCTGGCACGATAGGACGGGTTGTCGTCCTCCTCGGCGAACCGGCGCAGTCGATCCGCACCCTCGGAGATGACCGCCAGCAGATCCGACAACAGCGGCGGCTGCGCGGCGGTGAAACCCCCTGCGGGACTGTAGAGTTCACGCAGCCCGGCGGCGATAAGGGTCTCTTCGTAGTCCGCGATACGTGACCCGCGCACGAGTTCGACGAGTCCGGCGACAATGGTGATCTGGCCCGCTTCCACCCGGGCGGCCACCCGACGGCGCAAATCCCCGGCGGGGAGGCGCTCGATCACCGATCCCAGAGCTCCGACCGCGAGCGGATTGATGCTGCCGTAGCCGTAGCCCAACTCGATGATCTGACCGCCGAGTGCCTCCACCAGGTCGCGGTAATCGGGTTTGGTGTCGCCCATGCACAGCACGGTCTCCCCGGTCGCGACCGACCCGGTCACCAGTCGGCGGATCAGCGAGCTTTTGCCGAATCCGTTGAGCGCCAGCACAAAAGCGATCGGTGCGGTGATATACCCGCGCAGGAACCAGCTCATCGGGTCGAAATGCACCGGGGCACCGGTGATGTAGTGCGTACCCACAGGCGTGCCGACCGTCGGGGCGGCCGCACCCACCGAGAACGGCCACAGCCCTGCCACCTGCACCGTGGTCGAGCGCCACTCCGGCATCGCCGGAACCACACTCGCCCGGCCACCTCCCAGACCGGAGTAGCCGCGGTCGGTCAGCGTTGCCAGCGGCCGGTGGTACTCGTCATACCGGTGGTCATCACTGCGGCGAGCGGCATTCGCGCGACGATGATCGTCGGAGGAGAGCACCCATCGCGCGGGTAGCGCACGCAGGCCGCGCCGTTGCGCGGCGACCTCCACGCGCTCACGGGCTTCGGGAGTCAGCACGCGAATTCCACTGACTGTCAAGGTCTTTCGCGTGTGTTCTGACCGCGTACCCAGGTGACTCATGCGGTCACCCGCTTGGAGATCGAGGCGTGCTCGGGAAGAATCAGCCCGATACCCAAGCTCGCGGCGAACGCGGCACCTTGGACGGCATAGCAGCGGCGCACCCGCAGCCGGGCCGCCGAGGACATCGCCCGCACCGACGCTTCGATCCCGGGCATATCGCCGTCGAGGGCGTCGGTGACGGTGATCAACACACCGAAGCGGGTCAGTCCCGCACCACGAGCCTGTTCCTGGCGGGCGGCGCGGGTGTTGTCCACCCGGATCGAGGCCGACGCCGAGGCGATCCCTCGCTCGGTCTGCTCGGCCGCGAGGGCGTCTTTGTAATCGGCGTCGACGATATCGGTGGCCTCGGCCGCCGAATGCAGCCGATAGACGACCGCGACCCGCTTGCGCGGCACATCCACGCGCGGGCGCAGCAGCTCCTCCAGCCCGGTCTCGAGCACCGCACCGCGCGGCGGCGCGTCCATCTCCCAGGTGATCGACCGCGCACCGTCGTGCACGTAATGATCCCAGCGATCCGAATGCGCCACCGGGCCGATGGTGTCCCACGATTGGGTCCGCAGAATCTCGCGCCCGGCAGCCTCGATATCACGGTGGGAGGCCACGTCGTAGCGAGAACGCACCAGCCCCAACACTTCCCACGCCTCCAGCGGTGTGGCAGGCAGTCCGGCACGCGAGAGCTGAGACAGCACCCCTTGCAGGCGCTGTCCGATCTCACGCGCTTGTTCGGGAGTATCGCGCCGCATCCGGCCCTTGCCGATCGCGCGGTAGGTGAGGGCGATCCGGGCCTCGATGCGCACCCCCACTCCCCCGATATCGGCGGCGGCCTCGCGCATCACTGTTTGCGCGAACTCCGGGGACTGGGGGCGCACCAACCGTGCGACCTCCCGGCGCTGTTTGAGCCGGGTCTCGACCACGGTGTCCAGCACCGAAGTCACCGCCACCACTTCACCGCCACGGGACTGCGCGGCCAGGAACGCGCCGTACTCCTCGACCCAGGAATCGATCTGCGCTTGATCGACGAGTTCCTTCCCGCGCGGCAGCACCCGCAACACGACGCAGTAGTGATCGGTCCGACGGATATGGATCAGCGCGAACCGCCGCCCACCCGGGGTCTCATATTCCGAAAGCCGCGAATCCGCCAGCAGGCCAGGCAATCTCGCCAATCCGGGTATCCGCGAGAATCGCCCCGACCGGTACTCGAGCTCGCCCCGGGCGCGGGCCCGGGCGAACTGCGCGCGCAGCACCACCACCTCCCAGCCTGTGCGGCCGTTGATCATGACCGCGAGTGGAATGAAAAGCAGTGCGCTGCAGCCGATCACGACACCGGTCAGCATCAGCGAGCGGGTGAGCATGAAGGTCAGCATCACCACGATCACCAACCCCAGCCCCAGCATGCTCACTCCCCAGGTCAGGCCGAAGAATCCGGCCGAGCGCGGCTTCTCCCACCGCCCGTACATTCGTGTGGACGTCATCGCCGTACCTCCATCGGTCCCGGCATATCCGCATCCGAACCGGCCTCGGTGGCCTCGCGGACGCTGCCTTCCACTGCCGAGGCGGTCTGTTGCGCAGCATGTTTCACGCCCTGAGCCGCCATGATCGCCACCCCGGCGGGTCCCGCCGCCGCGGCCGTACCACCCGATGCAGCACCGCCCGATCCGGCTCCACCGCTGGACTTACTGCCCGCCGCGGAGCGACCACTGCTCGGGGTCCCACCGCCGGTGGAACCGCCGGCACCACCACCGCCGGAACTGCTGCCGTCACCACCGCCACCGGACATCGGCCTACCGCCTCCGCCACCGCCGGACGGTTCACCGCCGCTGGGGCCTCCGCGCCCACCGCCCGGCGCGTTCTCGCCTTCACCGACTTTGCGCGCGCTGGAACGATCACCTCCCATGGCCCCCATGGCGACACCGAACGCTCCACCCGCCAATGCCGCAGCCGCTCCACCCCCACCGCCGAGCGTCGAGACCGCAGGCGCGATCAAACGCATCAGAGCGGGCAAGACCACCGTGACCGATAGCAACAGCAGTAGCCCGAGCAGAGCCACCTGCGTATCAGGCTTGCCGCCGCTGTCATTGCCAGCGGCAGTGAAAGCGATCGCGTAAACGAGAGCTCCGACCGGCTTCCACAGCACAAATGCCAACGCCCACGCCAACATTCGCTTGTAGGCTTGCGAGCCCGGGCCGGTTCCGGCCGCCGCGGCCGCCATTGGAATCGCGGCCACGACCACGATCAGCACGGCCTGCCGCATCACCAGCATCACCAGCTGTACCAGCAAGCTGATGATCCCCAGAATGGAGAGCACCAGCATGATTCCGGATCCAAAGCCGTTTCCGGAGCGCATATCGGAATCCACCAACCGCGATAGCGCGCCATCCAAATCGCCCCGGGTCGCGTCGAATATCACCCAATTGCTGAACGCATCTCCCGCCTTGGTCCCCGTAGTGATCAAGGCCGCGAACATCATCGACGCGAACACCGCGCGAGCAAAGATCAGGAAGCTCTCCTGTGCCTCCCCGGCGACACCGCCACGCTTGGCCATGGCCAATCGCGCGGCCGCGAACAAGATGCCCGCGATCATCAGCAGGACCTGCAGTCCACCGGTGTACTCACGGATCGAGCTGAGCGTCGGTCCTGGCTCGCCGGTGCTTGACGCCAACTGCGGCGAAGGCAGAGTTACCCACCACGCGATAGCGATTCGAAGAGCGCTGGCCAGTGCGCCGCCGAAACCGTCGGCTAGCTTGTCCAGGGCCGAGTCCGACACCGCTCCGGCTGCCGCCTGGCCGAATTCCTTGAACTGACACACGGCTCCGATAATGTTCGGGAGACCGCACGCGATCTTGCCCGGCGAGAACTGCGAGTGTAAGAGGCTCGGATCACCAACCTGGGCAACAACAGTCAGCGAGCTGGCGTTCATCGCGCAGTTGCCTTCCACGACCCGAACTCGGCCAGCGTGCCGACTGGGATCGCAGGCTCCCAGAGAGAGTCGACGCCCTCGGGGACACGAACGCGCCAGTCGTCGTTGTGCCAGGCCATGGGCCAGTTGGCATAGGCCCATCCGCTGCTGGCTCGGACCGCGATCTGCACCACGGCGAAGTCCGGCCGATACCCGGGCAGTATTCGCACCCCTTCAGGGACTACGAGATACGTAGCGGCATTGGGCGTTTCAGCACGGCTGCGGGCAATGCGATCGATGAGCGACTGTCCACCACCGAGGTAGCGCTCGCGAACGACGTTGCGCCAGAGATCTTCCGGCGCGGCGAAAGCTCGGGCGATCGCGTCACACGCGGCCAGGCCGGCACCCTGCGGCGTGTCCGCGAACCCCGACGAAACCCCTCCTGCGACCGTGGCGGGGCCATCGCTACCGGAGAAAGGCAGGGCCGCACCTCCCCACCCTCGCTGCCATTGCAAGCGGGCGGGTGCGACAGTGAGGTAGTTCGGTTGCCCGGGATCCGGTCGCAAGGCCGGCTCTTGCGCAAGCGGGTCTCCGGCTGGGTCCCGTGGCATTTCGAGCCGATTCCCAAAGATATCGGTCGTCGGCAGGCCAGGCCCCGCGGCCGAGAGAGCCGCACTTGCCGACGTTGTCGGGTCCGCCGAGTTCGGAACAGGCTCGTGTGTCTGACCGCGGTGGTTGTTCGCAGCAAGCACGGTGACGGCAATGACAACCGCTACGGCGCTGATCAGCAACATGCTGCGGGGGCGAGGGAGGTTCATGGCATACCTTCTGGTTGTTCAATGCAGTGGCAACGCGATCGCGTCCGCGGGCAGAGCCGGTACAGCGGTCACCGCAGCTGAGTGAGGTTGATTCGGCAGCAGCAGCTTCCAGTCGTTGCCCTGCCAGATCACCTGTGCGGTGTTGCACGTGATCGACCGGTCGGACTGGGTGGTGTAGATATCGACCGCGGCATCGGTCGAGCTGTAGTGCACGATCCGATAGCCACCGATCAGCGGCGCAGTGCCGGTAATGGGCGCGGTGATGGAAATCTGCGCGCGGGCCACAGCCCACGCGTCTCGCCCGAGTCCAGGCGCGAGCATCTGCTGGCCGATGGCGGCCCACTGACTATCGGTAGCCACAGATATGCGCACCGTCGCTTGGATCGCGGCCAGAGCTGCGCCGATGGGACCGCGGTCGAATCCGCTCACCACGGCTCCGTCTTGACTCCGTGGCCCCTGATTCGCGACCGGAAGCGAGATGCCCTGGAATAGAACCGATTTCAGGTTGGCAGGGCGTTCGTTGAGATCGGCGTCAGCGGTCGCACTGGGGCCTGGACTGGTGACGTGCTGAGTGCATCCAGCGCACAGCAGCGCCCACATCACTGCCCCTACGGCGAAGGTGGCTCGCGCGCGAGGCTCCGACCGAGTTCTCATCAGTGCCCTCCACTCGGTTGCATGGTCAGTGGGTGGGGAAGAGTGCGGCGGCGATGCCGCTGGCTGAGCCGACCAACACAGCGGCGAGCAGAGCTCCGGCGAACCCTTCGATCGCTTCGTCTCGGTAGAGGCGGATCGCCAACAGACCGGCGAGATAGATAGCGCGCGCGATGCACAGCAGCAACACCATCCACGCCAGCCACCCCAACAGTGGGTAGAGGTACTGAGTAACCTGTGGGGGAAGCGATTTCGCGCTCATCACAGGCTCTCCGATCCCTCGACTGCGGCCTCTCGAACGGCAGCAACGAGTAGGTCGGAGTGGCGTCGAGACGCGACGTCGAGGGCTTGCACGACGGCCTCTGCGGCACGGGCGGGTTCGGCGTGCGGGAGCGAGTGCCCCACTCCGGGAACGAGTTCGTAGTCCGCCTGGATCTTGTCGGCCAAGCGAACGGACTGCGCCGGTGGGACGATCCGATCACGTTCCCCGGCGATCACGAAGGTGGGAATCCGACGCAGAACCGCGGCCGCGTCGGAATCAAGCGTGAAGTTGCCGTAGGCACCGAGTACATCCGTCAAGACCCGCGAATCGGCACGCTGCGTACCGCAGACAAGATTCGCCTTGGACCCGAGCCGCTGGCTCACCCGCCGGAAGCGGCGCTGTGCCATGGCGGTCGCGACGACAGCGACACCATCGAGGCGGGTGTGTCGCCACCGCGGGAGCTTCGTAATCACTGTGCGGTAATGACCTGGCAGACTGGGAAATTCAGGGAACTCGCCCGCGCCGCTGAACATGACCAGCGCCGAGAGGGCTGCGGCGCGGGTGGGGTGATGCTGCGCGTACGCGGCCGCGAGGAGCGAGCCTGCCGAGTGGGTCACCAGAACTACATCACCGGTGGTGTGGGCCATGACAGCGTCGAGGTCGTCGACCAGATGGTGCAAGGTCGTGACGGAGCGCCGGTCGGGGCTGCCAGACCGACCGTGGCCACGCTGGTCAAAGACAATCTGGCTGATGTTCCCACCGAGGCGCTCATGCACATGTTCGGTCACCGACGCCCAGTACTGCCCATCGCAGAGCAGTCCGTGGATATAGACCACGGTCGCTGGTGCGCCCTCGGCTCCCGACCGGATGGCCGCCAGTCGCAGGTCGTCGGATATCGGAATGGTCAGAAGGCAGCTATCGGGGACAGACATAGCACTGGATTCCTCGCATGTTGGGGAGTCGGGAAGTGTTGAACACCAGGGGTTTTGAGCGCGGTACTTCATTTCGCGCTGGTGATCTGGGTCATGATCGTCCCGGCACTGGTGGCGATGATGCCGCCCACCAGTGCGCCGAGGACGATCTTGGGAGCCTCGACCGCGCCGCCGTGCCAGCGCTCCCACGCGAACTTGCCACCCGCGTAGATCAGCGCCGCGATGCCGGCGAGCATCACGAACCACGACAACCAGTTCACGATCTTCAGCAGCCCTTGCGAGCCGGGCGGCGGTTCGGGGGTGATGTTGACCTGCTGCGCTAGCAGATCGACGGTGGCGGTCAGAAAATGGACACTCGACATCACGAACTTCCCGAATCCTGGGCTTCGGAGTCCGCACGTGTGGCCACGATGAAGGCAGTGATCGCAGCGCCTGTTCGGTGCACGTCGACGGGCACCGCAGTGGTCAGGTTCGCCCGCCGGGGTGGCGGCGGATCATTGGGCATGAACTGTGCGAGTTCGTCGATTTCGAAGACGATGAGTTCGTCGTGCCACTCGATCGACCAGATCGAGCCGTCGACCAGTTCCTCGACCAGGCGCCGATAGCGGCGAACCGCGGCAGGAACCTTGCCGGGCCGGACGGCGGTTACGACCAAACCCAGCACCGTGACTCCGGGCGGGGCCAGCCCCGCATGCCATTCGCGGAGCCGATCCGCGGCAGCCGTCAGCCCCGGAATGCACTCGCGGGCGGCGACGACCACGCGCTGGGTGGTGCGCGGAGAGGCGGGCCATGCCGGCCCGGTGTCGGCGGCGTGCGCCCACCACCGCGCCAATGTCGACGTACCGGCACCACCATGGGCACCTAGGACGGCGAACAACGGCGGGTACGGTCCGGTCGTCGGCAAAGGCGTCTGCCGAACCGGTGCTTGATGTCCAGGAGATGGCAAGGCAATCGTGTCGGAATCCAGGCGACCGACTGCAGTGGCGTCCCGGTCGCGAAGGTGAATGGCATTGGCACGCATGGTCTATCCCTGCCGTTGGATGTTGGAGATCAGCGGCCCGGCACCGACGCTGCGGAGGTTGATCACCTGCAGGTAGTCGGTGCGGGTGTGGTCGGGATGCAATTCGGCCAGGTGCACGTTCGCCGTGGTATCGGCGATCGGCGTGATCGCCACGCAGTGCGTGGTTCCGAGGGGTATCGAGGCGATCCCCGCCGCCAGCGACTCAGCGGAGATCGCCGAGTCAGGCGCCAGCAGGAGCATGGCCGCTGCGGCCGAACGCAGGTGGTAGTAGGCGTATTCGAAGGCGGCGATCACCCCGGGCATCGTGGAGGCATCGCCCGGACCACTGGTGATGGTCGTCGCTGACAGACCCGTGCACGCGCCCGCGAGCGATGGCGGCGAGGTGCTCGCTGGTGTGGCAGGCACAGGAGCGGCAGTCGTCCCGCCGCCGGAGTGCAGAGCGAGAACAGCGGGGATGATCACGAGCGCGGCGAGGCCAGTGGCGAGGATCGGACCTATCCGTCGACGCCCCGGCATGCGCGTCACCCGAGGCTGGGGCGTGCCAGAGTGGTGTCCAGCTGCCCCACCGGCTCTCGAATCGCTGTCCAGCCACAGCCATTCGGCCTCACTATCGGAAGGGTTCTGTCGGGAGATCGCAGGCAGTGGGGTCGGCGGTGTGTCGGAGAGCCAGCCCCACTCGTCGTTGTCGGTGCGGGTGCTGGTGTCAGTTGGATGATTGTGGGGCATTGAGATTCACCTCCAGTGCTGGTGCGTGAGTTGGGGCCCTTCGGGAAGGCGGCCCGCGAGGGACTGGTCTGGTTGTCTCGGCGCAAAGACCACCGCCTGCCCGAAGGGGTCTAGGGGAACGACGCCGTGGCGCCGGGCCGTGCGGACTGCGTTGTAGTGGGCACTGATGAACTCGCTTGTGGCACAGAGCCCTTCGGCCTGCTCGCTGATGTCGTCGTCGAGTTGGTGGTCGATCGCCCGGGCACCGTGGTCGTGAGGTTCGTTGCCGCGATGTCCCTGGCCAGCGCGGCGAACCACTTCGCGGCGGCCGCCAAGGGCGCTGTCCCGGAGGTGTCGGCGGACGCGCGGGTGTAGGAGTCGTGGCGTCCGGTGGTGTCGCTGTATTGCGTGTAGGTCGCCAGGCTGTACAGGTCGCTGCCGATCGTCACGGTGGAGGTGATCGCGGTGAACGCCTGGTTCACCCAGTTCAGCGCGGTCTGCGGCGGGATCAGTTCCACCACGGCGCCGACGATCTTCGCGCCGAGGGTCGCCAATGCCGCGATGGGATCGGCCATGCCCACGGTGGCCAATTCGCTGATGGTGCTGGTGGTGAAAACCTTCTTCGCGACCGACACCACGGTGTTGAGCCCGATGGTGCCCAGCCGGAACAGGACCGACAGGGCGTCGCTGATACCCGGTACCGCAGTGGTGGGATCGGAGGCATCCACCAAACGCTGTCCGAGCGTTTTTGTCGGCTCGTAGGACAGCTGATCGAGACTGGTGCCGGACAGGTCATTGGCGATCACCCCGACCGTGGTCTTCCATACCGTCGCCGCGAGCGCTTGCGCGATGGTGGAGATCGCCGTGATCGGATCTTTGGTATCGGATTGGGCCGCTATGTTTTTCACGGTCGTAGTGAGCGGCGTTTCCTGAGACGAGTCGCAGGTCAGGTCACCGGGAGTACAGAAGTCGGCCACACGTCCGGCGAGAACGCCGTAGTCGACAGTGGCGTTGCTAGCGATGCCTGAGCCGCCGGTGCCGGTGTTGGTCAGGGTGATCTGCGCGAGTGCGTTGCCGGAAGTGCCCGGGGCCGCGGTTGGTGTCGTTTGTCCCGGGCGGCCCGGAAGCACGCCGCCCTGTGCGCGTGTGGGATTGGCGAACAACGCAATCCCAGCGACGGCATCCGCGTTCACTGGGCCGTCACCGGCACCTACAGAGCGCGCGAACGCCGATACGACTGCGGCACCCTGGCCGTATCCGGCGACAGCGATGCGTGTGGCCGGGCATTGCTGAACGACGAGCTCGGCGTTCGTGCCGAGCAGTTGCGTCGCATCGAGCACGGCCTGCTGATACGGGGTCTCGGTTCCGTCGTCGCTATATCCGTACCGAATATATCTGCGCTGCAATGTGTTTCCAGCTTCGGCGAGCAGAGGAGTGAAGAACTGCCCCAGGGCACCGGTGTCGGTGGTCGCCGCAGCATCAGACGGTCCTTCATTGGTTCCCTGCACTCCGAGCACGTATAGCGATGGGCATGCGCCGTCGATCCGAACATCTGCTCGCGACAGGGCGATCGCACCGACGGACACACACAAACCAGCGGTCAGGAAAGCCACCATCGGGCGTGCGCGGTGCGTATGAGGCTGCTCTCGTCGGTTGTGTGGCATAGCGAATCACCTCGGTGCCCTGGGGCCCTGCAAGAAACCTGCGAGTGCCTCCATCACGTCCGGGATGCTGTCGACCGCGGTACGGAAGTGGTTGGCGTCGTATTCGCACCAGCTCACACCCACCCCGTTCCGCTGATATTCGCTGAACAAGCCGCTACCGGACTCCACCGGCACGACCTTGTCGGCAGCGCCGTGGTACAGGTGCACCGGAACCTCGGGAACTCCTGCAGCACTGCGACTTTCGTGGTCTAGTACGTAGCGCCATACCGGGTCGTCCCAAGGATGTGGATCCTTGCACCAGTGCTCCAAAGGCTGCCTGTACTGATCGAGCAGTACCGCGGCACTGAGGGTTTCGGCCTGCTGGGCGACTCGGAGCCCGTCTTCGGTGAGGACGTGCCGCAGCGGCAGGTGGTGGTAGGCGCGAGAGAGACCGATCAAGCCGGCCAGTGCCAGGGCCGCCCATGGACCGCTATGTCCGGAACGCGCCAGTGCGCCCGGATCGCTGATCACCGCGCCCGCGGCTACTCCTCGCAGGTCGAGATCCGGTGAGTAGTCCCGATGTTGTTCACTGGCCCACACCGCCGCCCGACCGCCATCGCCGTACCCCCACAGCACAATCGGAGCGTGGCTTTGGCGCGAATGCGCCGAATCCGACAGTGCCTGGGCGGCGCGAGCGAGGTCGAGCGTCACATGCGCTGCCGCGCGAGCGGCGAGAAAGGTATGCGGACCCAATCCGGTGATGCCGAGGTTCTCCCCGTCCGGAACCGCGACAATCCACCCTCGATCCAGGACCGCCTGTATCTGATCGAGCGACTCGCCACCGGTGACCAACTGCTGCGACGGTGCGCACTCTCCGCCGAGTCCATGGAAACTGGGGCAGTACAGCACAATTGGCGTCACACCCGATTCGAAGACCGAGCCGGACGTGACGACCGTCCCTGTGACTGGAATTCGCTCACCGCGAGAGTCATTGGATACGTACGCGATTCGCCACGCTCGCGCCTGGTCTGAAAGATAACGGACATTGACCGGTTGAGCGCGCAGAAGTGAACCCGGCCGACGTTTACGCTCCACGGGCACTGGCGCATAAAACTCGGTCATGGCCTACTCCCAGCGAGGTCGTGGGCGAGAGCGATGAACCAGGCGATCCCGGAACTCAGTTGACCGGTCGAGGCGTAGCCGTTGTGACGAGAGACTGTGTCAGCGAATCGAATCCAGGTCGCCGGGTTCATCAGATCGCTGTTGTCGGCCATCAGCTGCCCCCACGCCGAGGACAACTGGCCGACCAGCTTCGGCAGCACTGCCAGCGGGTTCTGCTGGGTAGCGGAGACGATCTCACCCCACCGCACGCCCGCCGCGCTAATCTCCTCGGGAGACGGGCCGGGAATTCGAGGGTCAGCGGCATCGACCAACCGCTGGGCCAGCGTCCGCGTCGGGCTGTAGTCGACGTCGGCGACCTGGACGTGGAAATCGTTGAGTACGAACGTTGTCCACGTATCGCCCAGGATCGACGACAACAGCGACTGGATCGATCCGAGCGCGGTGATCGGATCGCGTAGGTCTGCTTGGGCGGCAAGTTCGGCACCAGCACGCAGGAGTGCCGCGTTGTCCGGGGCCGAGCAGGCCAGGTCTCCGTCGACGCAAATGTCGGCGACGCGACCGGTCAGTGCTCCGTAGCCAGCATCGTCATCGGCGATTCCCCCACCATCGGACGAGGCGCCGGAGAGTTCAACTCCGGCCACCTCGGTACCGACGCTGCCGGGGGCGGGGTCGGGCACGCTTTGGCCGGGCCGACCAGGGATCACCGAGTCCCCCAGGGTGCGAGTCGGGTTGGAATACAACGCGATTGCGGCGATCTGGTCCGCTGCGACCGGTCCATTGCCGGAGCCGACGGAGCGGGCGAACTCCGCTACCGCCTGCGCGCCTTGGGAGTAGCCGACCACCGCCAGCATCGTGGCGGGGCAGGTCTGCACCACTTGGCTCGCTGCGGCGACGAGCCCATCGACCGCGGAAGCCACCGACGTCGCATAGGGATCAGCGCCGCCTCCTGGCACCGCGCCGCCGAACCCGGCCTCGTACGGCACATAGGCCCGCTGCACCAACGTGGGCACAGCCGCGACCACCGGACCCAACAGCGCACCGATCACGCCGGTATCGGCGGTAAGACTGGCTGCGGGGGACGACTGGCCGGTGCCTTGAACGCCCAGGGCATAGAGTGCAGGGCAGCCAGGTCCGATCGGCATTTGTTGTGCCGCAGCCTGTTTCGTCGCTCCCACCAGCGCGGTGCTGAACAGCAGCGTCATGACCGCGCCACCGGACATCCGGAAACCGCGTCGAGTCATGGCTGACCCACCCCAACCCCGGCACCGAATCCCGCGCCGACAGTACCGCCGGCGACCGCGCCTACCAGCGCCGCCGGAATACCCGCCACCGCTGCTCCTACTGCAGCACCTGCCGCGGCACCGATCGCGGTTCCGAACACCCCAGATGTCACTGTGCCCAGAATCGGTACCGGCACAATGGTTCCCAGCGTCGCGCCGGCGATACCGCCGACGGTGCCGCCGACCAGACCACCGATGACCGTGCCGATCGCGGCAACCGGGCCGCCAGTGACTACCCCGCCCGCGGCAGCGCCGACGCCCGCACCAGCCAGCGTCGCGCCACTAACCCGGTCAGATCGACCTGCGGGTACGCCCACCGAGTCCAGAGCTGTCGCTACTTGGGCTTCCGCCCCCGCAGAGGTGTTATTGATCCAGTCGCGGACCGGTGTGGGCAGCCACTCCGGCGACTCAGCTTGCCATTGACCGATCCGAATCATGTTGTCCGGCGGCGCAATAGGAGCAACAGGAGGCACCGGCTCTGGCAGGTGCAGATCTTGCAGGAGCACCTGTGGCGCCGGATCCGGCGAGGGTTGCGGCCTCGGGGTCGCTCCGTTGCGAACCTCCGGTGGTTGCTCACGATACTGCTGATCACTCTGATCCGGTGGAGCCTGATCACCGCCCGATGGCATCGGCGGGGCGGCCGGGGCGAGCGTGCCCGGCTGGGCAGGGCTGGTAACGCCTGGTTGATCTGCGATTGGATCAAGCCCGGTGCCCGAGGCAATGCCCGGTGCCGACAGCAATATCGACATCGGTACCGCACCCGCGACAACGATGCGTACACAGCGAGCGAGCTGTGGCCGCGATTCCAATGAGGCGGGCCGCGAGTGGGTTTCGCGCGGCGTGCATATCGCCGACCACATGGGAATTGCCACAGTCCTTCTGGGAATTTGCACCTTGAATAACCCTTCATCAGAAGAGAGCAGTCCTGTTCGCTGCGGTGAGCGTTCAGAACTCGAGAGCGCAGGGCTCCTGGCTGCGACGATGCAGCCCGGAGCCGCTGCGTCGAAGATCGGGATTTACAGGAACTGTCCCACCAGCGAAATGAGCTGGGTCACAATGCTGAGAGCGTTCGAAGCGATCGCCGAACCGAAGTTCAGGTAGGACAGAATTTCCATCGGATCCACGAGATTCCCTTTCGTAGCATTTAGCTTTCCCCAACATCAAAACCACGAAATCGCATGCACACCAGAGGGTTCGGTGGCAACAGTTTTGCCAGGCAATTTCATTTCCACTCACGCCATCGTGGATATCCAGGAACTTCCGCGTTCAAGGGGCAATAAAATCACCGTCCCGATTCGATGTGATTCCGGCTGGAAACATCACGGTTGTCCGCCCCATGCAACGATCGCGAACATCCCGCAATCCGTCGGGCGCAATCGCGTTGCCGGGATGCTCTACCCCTGGTAGGAACGGTCACGACTCAAGGGGGAGTTGAGCATTCACCGCGGTTAGCCAGGCGGTCCACCACATCCACAGAACGGGGGGAGAGGGCATGAGTCCATCTCCGAGAAGGAACATTCGCAGACGATTGCCGATCATCGACGACAGCGAGGCGGACGATCTCCAGATGCCAAATCTCGGAGCCTGGCTTCGACGCATCCGAGGAGACTGGCGCCTGAGCCGAGCGCAGACCGCCCAACGCGTGGCGATCAGCGAAACGTACGTCAAGCAGATCGAAAACGGTTATCGCCCAACCCGGGAGGTTCTCGAAGGCTTCATCAAAGCGTTCGAGATGAGCTATCCACAGGCTCGGCACACTCGAGAACTATGGGGACCACCGGCCTACCTTCCCCCGATCGACGAGCTGCGCTCGCGGATCAACACACCGGGCCGCCTCGAAGCCCTCGCGCACATGGACAAGATCGGGATGATCTGCGTTTACACCGATCCGCTGTGGAATGTGCTGTCCGCCAACGAATCCTTCCATCACGCGCTGCCGGGTCTCGACGCAGCAGGGAACAACATCGCCGTCTGGTTCTTCTGCATCCACAGAAACTCTCGACCGGCCATGAGTGTGGCGCTCGAATGGGATCACGAAGCCCACTTCCATGTCGGGATGCTTCGCGGACCGTTCGGCCTCTACCGAACCAGCCCCCGGGCGAGGGAACTCTTCGATCACCTCCGGCAGGACCGCGACTTCCGTCGCTTCTGGAACAACGACACCCACGTCGCTTACGCTCGTCAGCCCAACGAGTTCGCCCACCTCCGCGACCCAGCCACCGGCGAGCGATACTCCATCTCCATCGACATCGCGGAATTCGCCGGCACTCGCGATATCCGTGTTTGCCAGGCGTTCAGGCAACCCCTCATCGGACCGGTCATACCGCTCGAGGTGTAGGGCGTCATATTCAATAGCTATCGACATGTCCGGAGTCGCAGTTGGGGCCCGCAAGGGGTTGCAGTCAACGAATACCACTGCGGTTAGCAAACTCTCGATCAGATGATCGATGGGCCGCGATTCCGCTCGAACTCGATCAGCCCGCCGTAGGCCAGTGATTCGGTCGATATGCGGCGGGCTGCCACAGCGGCGCGCGAACGCTGGTCGATCAAACAACGTCGCCCTCGTGTGCAGGCCCCGCTTCCGATCCGATCGGCAACGGGGAACGCCAGACGGGGAATCAGTTCGCCGAGCCCATCCAATGCACACACAAACGTCTATCACATCAGCACATGCACTCGCCCGATCGAGCTGTTCTCGTAATTTGCTGGTACGAAACGGATTTCAGTTCTCCGACCGCAGAGAAACACGGCGTGCCCGTAGGTGTGAGAAGCTACGCCGCGCCTGTACACGAACGTTGAGATCCGACTCGACAGCCGCGCAGCAACGGTGTTCGATAGATCCACTATCGCTCCACCGGGAACCAGCACAGACGCTGTTGCGCGGCCACCGTCACCATCGCAGCGCAACCGCGGCAGGACAGGATGCCACCGTGGGATACGACTTCAATTGCCCCACATGCCAACACGACGACCAGGTACAGCGAGTCCCTGCCATCCGGGCCACAGGAACTTCGACCTACTACGGAACCGACTATTACTCCGGTATCGGCATCAGCGCCGGCGGACTCATCCCGACGTTCGGCTCAGCCACCATCGAGCGAACCCACTCCACCCACCTAGCAGAGTCACTCGCACCCGAGCCAGCACAGCGTCCTGCCGGAAGGATGCTCGGATTTGGCCTGCTGCTGTCGCTACCTGCGCTGCTCGCCGTCCTGGTTGCGATCGCGACGATTCGTGAGCCCGGTAGGGATGTGGCGCTCCCGCTCCTAATTCCGGTTTGTATCGGATTCGTGCTTGTGCTCGCGACACCAGCACTATTGCTAATTACAGCCGCAATCCGACGGGACCTGCGAAACTCGCGAATCCTGCGAGGGCGCGTCGCCGCTCGCCACGTCTGGACTGCAGGATACTACTGCCACCGCTGCGGGTTTTGCTTCTGGCCTTACCCGGTCGCTCCAGGAATTCCAGTGCGCCAACCTCTTTCACCCGACCAATTCCGTTGGATCGTCTGGAGTACAGGTGGATTCGCGAAGCGCTGACTGCTTGGCGCTATCTCGGCCGACAAAGCAAGTGACGAGCAGGCTGCAACGTGGGGCCCAGGATCCGTGACGGCCGTCGATGTTCTCCACCAGTCTGATTGGGTGACCTCGTGCCCACGAACAGCATTCGCCGGATCCGCACTCTCGACGGCCTCCATGTCGCGGCCACACTTGTCACCGCCGAAGGCCCCACGGATCGAGCCGTCGTCCTGGTGCACGGCGGTGGCGTCACGCGGGAGGAGGGCGGTTTCTTCACGCGTCTTGCCGCAGGCGGCGTGGCATCCATGCGGTTCGATCTCCGCGGCCACGGGGGCAGCGATGGCCACCAGGAAGAGCTGACCCTGTCGACCATCCTCAACGATATCCGTGTCACGCTGGCGGAGCTTCGTGAGGACACTGGCGCACGAGAGATCAGTCTCCTCGGTGCCAGCTTCGGAGGCGGAGTCTGCTCTTACTACGCGGCGAAGCGGCCAGACGAATTGGCAGGCTTGATATTGCTCAATCCGCAGTTCGACTACAAGAAGCGAACCATCGATTCCCGAGATTACTGGACGAACGACGTCATCAGCGACGAACGCGCCAAGGAGCTCAATGACACTGGCGCCGTGCAGTTCACGCCCACGCTGAAGCATGGCCGCCCACTGCTCAATGAGGTGTTCTGGCTGAAGCCGAACGAAATCCTCGGCGACATCACGACCCCAACTCTGATCGTCCACGGCAGCGCAGACACCCTGGTGCCCATCGACTTCACGCGCGGCAGTCGAACAGTTCACTGCACCAGTGGAATTGATTGAGATCGAGGGCTCGCAACACGGCTTCGCGGTGCACGACGACCCGCAGTATCTGAACCCGAAGAGTCAGCGATACCAGGCCGAGGTGATTGGCATGGTCGCCAGCTGGCTGACGACCGGATTCACATCACGGCAGTAGTAGATCTCTTCGACCGGTACTGACAATTCGATCGACTCGGCCGCGTACCGTCGAAGCGGTGAGGCCAACTCAGTGGACGATCCTCGATGAGCAGGTGGTCGACGAGAACCGTCACATTCGCCTATCGACCGTCAACATCAAACTTCCCGACGGTGTCCAGTTCACACAATACGTAGCCCGAATGCCGCGGTGCGCAATGACATTGGTCTTGAACGAGCGCCGCGAGCTGCTTCTGATGTACAGACATCGGTTCATCATTGATCGATGGGTGTGGGAGCTTCCAGGCGGCTACGTCGACCATGCGGAAGATGTTGCCGCGGCCGCAGCGCGCGAGGTTGAGGAAGAGACGGGCTGGCGGCCAAGGAACATGGAGCACCTGGTGACCTATCAGCCAGCGATCGGCACCCTCGACCAGCCGCAAGAGGTGTACCTCGCGCGTGGGGCGGACCTCACGAACACCACGCCTGATATCAATGAGGCTGAGGACATCCGATGGATTGGGCTCGACGAAGCGGAAGCCATGATCGACCGGGGCGAAATTGTAGGCGCGGCAACGGTTGTCGCGGTGTACCGTGCTCTCAGTCTGACCGATTCGTGAGTTCGATGACCAGCTGACGGAAGTCAGTCACCTCGCCGTTCGAGCCGTCTGGCCCGAGTCGAGTGCCTAGCAGGCTACGGCACGATGCGAGATCGGCTGCAACGATGGGCGCTTCATGCCCGATCCTCACGCGCAATCGGGAGTCATCGGTATCAGCCGCCGAGGCGAGCAGGCCGGGGTTGAACACCCGGCCACCTGTGTAGCCCTGCGGCATCTTGAGTGCCTACTAGCGAATTGCTCTGTGCGCCAGTCACCGCCGCGCTCGCGAGCGACCCGTACTGATGCCCCTCAGCGCACCAAATCGTGAATCAAAACGTCGAATTGCGGCGCGTCTGGCCAGCTCGGACGGAGGGTACCGACGCGGTACCAGCTCCAGCGCAGGTAGGTCTGGTATGCGCGCGTGTTTGCCGGCCGGACGAGCAGCGTCGCACGCTGCTCGGTGCGCGAGCCGAGTAGCTCATCGTGCAGGGCGCGGGCGATCCCTCGGCCGGTCAGTTCGGATCGGACCATGATCTCGCTCAGCGCGAAGGTTCGCGTGCCGTCCTCGGTCGTGAACTCGTCCGTGTCGTCCGCACCGTCGAGGTCCAGCCCGCCCCACCACGCGGTATTTGCGGGAAGCGGCCATCCCCATGCTTGGCCGACTGGATGATCGTCGACGACGGCAAGAATGAGCGCGAATTCTCCGGCACGACCTGGTGCCGTGTAGGCATCGAAACGGGTCATGAACGCCGCAGGGTCTGCGAACGCCGCGCCGGATTCGATCTCCTCGACGTACGCGCCGCGATAGATGCCTTCGATAGTGTCTCGGCGTGCCCGCGCTTCGGCAGCGCCCAGATGCTCGAATCGCAGGCCCGGCACAGTGTTTCGTTGCTGGCTGGTCATGATCTGCCTGCCTTACTCATTAAGTCGTCGAATTGCCTGGCGAATACCGGGTGCCAGTAACGTTGCGCCCAGCAGGATCCCGAACTCGCGGCTCTTCACTTCGTCGTTAAGCTAACGTTCCGGCTCACATATATCTGGCATCGTGCTCAGCCGCTACATCAGTGGCTGCCACCCCGTCCACGGTCGTTCTCCGCGTTCGCCTCGGATGGATGCCAACCTAAGCATGGCCTGCTCATGATGCGTCGCATTCGTTGTCGCCGCTTGGACCGCCATCGTGGTCATCCGAAACTCCCTGATATCTCGCAGTAGTTCGAAGCCCTCCCAGCTGGTGACATCGTGGCCATACACTTCGCAGAACACGGCATACTGCGCGTCGGTGATCCAGCCGAACGATGTCCGCTTTATCGCTGTATGCACCAGATCCCACTCCGGCGGACCGATCGAGGTGCGCTCCAAATCAAGCAGCACTGCCCCGCCGTCCTCCATGGCGGCGACATTGCCGACCCAGGCGTCGCCGTGGATGACGCACCACGGCAGTCCGGCTGGCAAATGACCCCACCGCTGCCGCAGTTCGGCCAAATGCTCACGCAGCCAATGACGGTCATCCTCATTCAATATCTGGGCAGCCGTGATTCGCTCTTCCAGCCTAACGAACGGTGCAACATCACCGAGATGGAACGGTGGTCGCGGCAACTCGTGCAACTGCTTGAGCAGGACCGCCACCTGAGAGGGCGTGCCATGCTCATGTGGCGGCAGTTCGCGCCAAAACGTGATCGCTCGGCCATCGACTTCCACCGGCTGTCCAACATCGGGCACGACTTGAACGGCAGGGACACCTGATGCCGCCAACCAGTTGGCAACCGCCACCTCTCGCTGTGCTGCCACCAATTGCCCCGGCCGACTGACCCGCGCGACGACATGCCCCGACAATCGGTAGATCGCGTTCTCGCTCACCTGAATCGGTTCGGCATCATCCACGTCGAGCCCGATCGCGATGCCGGCCGCGCGCACTATCGTAAGCAAATCGGCCTCCGTCACGTCCTTCATACGCGCACCAGAGCGGCTTCGATGCTCTTCATCAACTCTTCAACCTCTGTCGAATTGATGTGGGGCTGAGCCATCGCGCTCAGTTCGCGGAGATCGTCCGCGGCCCTGCGCGAACGCAGGTGACCGGCATCAATCAGGGCGGCCTGGCCAATAGCCGCTGCTTCCAGCGGGTCGCCCGTCGCCATGGTGAGCGACGCCAGCTTGATCCCCGAAATCGCCCGCGAGCGAACGAAGGCGGCTGTATGTCCGGCCACGGCAACCTCCAGTCTGGTGTGGGCTTCGCTGGCGAAACGGCCGTCCAACGCCACGTCGAACAAGGCATGTCCAGTGTCGCCGGAATGCTGAGCCGCGTCGTAGTAGGCCATCCACGGTGGATCGTTGTCAGGGGATGCATGGGAGAACTCTTCGTCGGCATGCCCGACGGCCCGAACTGCCTCCTCGGTCCGATGCAGCTTGGCCAGCGCTCGCGCTCTGGCCGCATGCAGCATGGCGCGTTCGGTAGCCGTCAGTCGATCGGCTCGGACCATGGCCAGCTCGATGAAGGTCAGTCCGTCATCGGGATGCCCGCACCAAATGGCCTGGCGGGCCATCGATGACAACACCTTACTGCGGAGGTGCCAGTCACTAACCTCCTCGGCGCAGGTCAGGCCCAGCTGGAACATGCTGCGGGCGTCGGCGTGAGCATAGGCATCGAAGGCCATGAAGCCTGCGGTGTGCCCAAGGAAGCCGACCGCGCTGTGCAGCTCCTGGCGAAGTTTCTCGGCACAGTGGGCACCGAGCAAGTTGACGGCGTAGCGCAGCTGAGTGGTCACCGCTTCCCTGACGAGCCCGCCGCCATAGGTGTGATCCCACGAGCTGAATTCCCGCGCTGCGGTGCGCACTTGCTCGATTTCGGGCATGCCAACCAACGACGGGATAGGAGTCGGCTCGATCTTTCCCAGCAGTTCGAGGAGCGGCTGTTGGGTTGCTGCCACCACCGACACGCTGAGTGCCGCTCGGATGAAGTCCTGGCGGTTCACATCATCGAGCGTAACGCGGGAACCGACCGGCAGTTTGAACCAGAGCAGCGACGGCGGGATCTCAAGGATCTCTGCCCAGCGAATCAGCTTCGAAAGCTGTTCGGGCGCAGGGCCTTTTTCGATACGACTGAGCTGAGCCTGCGTCAGGCCGAGCCATGTGGCAACTAGTTCTTGCGGCAGCGGTCGGCAGTGGAATGGGTGGATGCGGTAGGCAAAGATGACCCGGCCCATGTGCCAGGTGTCCAGTGCATCGCGCATCTGATCGGTCTGCCAGAAGGTCGGCGGTACCAATAATGGGCGCCGTAGTTCATCGCGGGCGGCGCCTTCACAAGGTGCACAGAACGTTTCACGGTTGTAGCGGTTGAGCCTGCTCCCACAGCGGCCGCAGTAGCGCTGCGCCTGGGTTTCCCGCGTCATGATGGCCACTCCCGCTTTGACTAGGGGTTTTGTCACCGTCTCGCTTTGGTCGCGGAACCGTACCAGGGCTTGACAGGTCCCGCTATACGTCTCACGCATACCCCTAATACCCCCTTGTCGTGGCACTTTTCGCGCCCGAAAGCAAACCTTTGGGCGGTCATGACAACACCGTTAGAGAGGGGGTCAGGCCATGGCCTTGCCCTTAGTCGTCCCCATTTTCGGCCTGCCAGCACGCGGCAATACCTCGCCCGCCTTATGTATGGGCTCCGCACCAGGCCGTCAGGCATTTCGTCTGCGCGCACAAGTCTCATGTGAGGTATCGGAGGCGGCTACTTTCCATCCGAAAGGGCTCGGCTGGGTCGGTGACTTTACTTTCTCCAGGCGGTGTCCTCCATCCACGGTGCGGCGATTCGCCGCGGCTGTTCAAGGCTCGGCTGCAGCACTACCGACAGACAGCGGCCGGTATTCGCGACCAGTTCATCCGTGCGGACGTCACCGTCACACAACTCGACACAACCAACACGATCACTGGATCTGCCAATCTGCTTGCACCGCTACTTATTTCACGGAGCCCGCTCTGAAGGCCAGCATGAGCGACGCCGCTCTCGGGGCACGCATCGCGCGCGAAACAGCTAATAGGCCAAGTGATTTCGATAGGTCGTCAGGAGGTGGCAGCAATGGTTCTCAGTGAGTACGAGGCCAAGGTCCTTGGCGCGATGGCGTCATGGCCTCCCACGAAGTCGGCGACCATCCGCGAACTCAGCCGTAGCACCGGGGTGCCCGAGGGATCGGTCCGGAGAGTCGTGAGGCGATTCGCACGCAACGGGTTTGCGCACGGGACCGTCCAGAGCCCGTCCCGGTGGCGACCCACCTCCCGGGGCCGGATGGCAATCACGCGCCGGGCCTATCGCGAGTATGTGGTGGGTCAGTCATGACGATGCGCGCTATCGGCTATCTCGATCGCACGGTGTCGCTGCTACGGACCGAGCACGACGAGTGCGAAATCCGCATTGCCGCCCAGCTTTTGGGTCGCGAACTCATCGCACTCATTTACGCACACGAGGACGCCTATCCATCCGAGCGGCTGCTCGAGTACGTGACATTCGAGGCCGCGCAATCGATCATCGTTCCGAGCCTGGCGCATCTGAGCGAGGACGATATCGCCGAGCTCTACAGCAGCACAGACGTGTACTGCCTCGCCGAGTCCCGGCTGTACACGATCTATTGCGCAGATGAGGCCGAGCCTGAGGGCACACTGCGCATCGCGCCTATGTGGACACCGAACGAGTTCGGGAAGGCTCGGCGATGAGCGCGCGGAAGGTGCTCACTCACCCGGGCCAGTTCTGGACCGGGTGCATGACCCCCGAATCCACGCGTGTGCGCGACTATCTCCTCGGCGGCAAAGACAACTACATATCCGATCGCGAAGCAGGGACCAGGCTCTCGAATGTGTTTCCTGCCATGCAACAGCATGTGCGGGCGGCGAATTGGTTCCATCGCTGGGCCTGCACGTACCTTGCGAAACAGGGTGCGGCGCAGTTCCTCGACATCGGTGCCGGATTCCCCTCCCCCACCGACACCCACCTTGCGGTTCGTGGCATCAATCCCGATGCCACAGTGCTGTACGTCGACGCCGATCGGTTCGTGGCCGCACACCGCCGCGCATTGTCCTGCGACGAGCACACCAAGGCGGTGGAAGCCGCCCTCGCTGATACCGGCGCGCTGATCGACCATGTGCGAGATAGCGGCTTTCTCGATTTCCAGGACCCGATCGTCCTGTCGATCGGCGGGTGGGTCCTCGAGCAGCTCCCGGACGCCGCGGCGGCGGTCCGCGAATTGTCAGCGGCCATCGTGCCCGGGTCATGGCTGGTGATCAGCCATCTCGTCACCGATCCCGACGAACAGCTCGCAGAACACATCGGCGCGGAATGTCGATTGTGGATGCCGGAGTTCCATCCACGCTCGATCGGCGAGATCGAGACGATAGTCGCGGAGTACACGCTCCTCGATCCCGGGATCATCGCGCCGCAGGGGTGGGCCGAGAACGTGTCGGACTACCCGGAGACGTTGTGCCGCAGTGCGATAGGCCGACTCGGAATGTCGCCGTAGGTGCGGTTCGGCGCATGCCGATCTGACGGGCGCCCCCGAAATCCCTGTGCCCACTCGGGGGCGTCTTTTGGTTGGGGGCACAGCTCCTGGAATCGAGGCATCCACAGCATGTTCGGCCACAATTCGAGTCTCGTTCGGGACCTGCGATACCTGTCGTGGCTCCTCACCGCCATCGGCGCTGTCGTCCTGGTCGCCTTGCTCGCCGACGCCTGGCCTGACATTCACGGGGACGAGAAGGCCGGGATGATCACCCTGTCCCTCGTATGCCTCGGTCTCGGTGGTCTGGCCGAGGCACTCGCCCACTACATCCTTTCCCGAAGGTGATCGACTGACAATTCGTGCAATTAGTCCGCGAGTCACCGAGGCCCGCACGGGCGTACCGGAGCGGTAAGGATGCCCCGCTGAAAGCTGTTGCAGCGCTGATTATCACCGACCTGTCTGCTATCCGGGCGTCAAGCCGAAGAGGATGGTCTGCGCGTTCGAGGAATCGCGGTAAACGCGCGGGGCATAGCGCCGCGACACTTCACGGGTCGCGATGGCATTCCGTGCCAAGACATCTGGGACACGTGCCCAATCCGCCTCAACCCGACGACTGTCACTCAACGGCCGCCGCAGGTGTCGGTGTCGCTACCGAGAAGGGAGCCGGTACCGAATCTGGTCGGACAGCTGAGTGAGGAAACCGGGAAAGTCGTCGTTGTGTATGACATGTCCAGTGTCGGCAACAGTGCGGACTTGGTAGCCGAGTTCGGCTAACTGCGCGCCTTTCTCGGGAGAGACAACCTGGCTCGGGTCCGCCAGCAGGACCAGACTGGGGACTGTGGGCTCAGCGGCATGAAAACCCGGGAATCGGTCCATGATGGCCAAAGTATTTGTGTCCCAACGGCTCAGGGATTCGAGCTTGCCGAGCTGAGCGGCTGAAGCCCAGCGTGGAGTGGCGGCTCGGATCTGCTCGAGGGTCCAGGGTTTCTGTGCCTGGAACATATCGGCCATGGCTGGATGGCCAGGCCCCCACGCTGGGTCGGAGTAGACGACACGATCGGGTAGAAGGTCCTCGACGATGTGAGCGAGCAGCAGCGCGCCGAGCGAGTGGCCGATGACGAGGTCGGGTCGATGCGGCACAGCCTCGGCGAGCGCGCGGGCCATGGCCTCGATCGTGTAGGTGTGCGCACGGGGGCTGTGACCGTGACCGGGCAGGTCAGGTGCGATGACCCGGTATCCGCGTTCAGCCAGCGCCGGACCCAGTTGCCACCAGCTGGTCGAGTCGGTGGTCAGGCCGTGAACCAGGACCGCGATCCGGTCGCCGGCGCCCCATTCGCGTAGGTATAGATCGGTCATTGCGCGGTGTTCTCCTTGCGATTGTGTGCGGCGCGCAGCAGAGCGTCGAGCAGCCCGGGAAAGCGGGAATCGAGGTCTGCGCGCCGAAGCGAGAGCCACCGGTACTTGCCCTCCTGACGCGTGATGCTGATCCCGGCTTCGCGCAGCACCCGGAAGTGATGGGACATGCTGGCCGCGGTGACACCGAAATCGAAACCGGTGCAAGGGTGCTCGGTCTCGTCCGCGAGCTTCACGACGATGGCCAGCCGAATCGGGTCAGCGAGGGCGTTGAGCACCGATAGCAGGTCAATGGCGTCGATGGTGGGATGGTGCAGACCTCGCATATCGGAGACCCTAACCAAAAATTAGACGCTTAGCCAATCGTCTAACTGATCGAGGACACCCCCACTGGCTTTCCTCGCCACCCATGCGGCCAACGGGCAACCCAACGTCGTGCCGGTTGCCTTCGAATTCGACCGCACCTACTTCTGGGCCGGCGGTGGTGCAACCTTCCCCCGCACACGCAAGGCACACAATGCCACTGCGGGCAATGCCCAAGTGGCCTCGGTCATCAATGCTCCGGTCTCGCTCGCCCCGTTCATCGCACGCGGCCTGCGGGTCTACGCGTGCGCCGAACCTCCAGTCGATTGCCGAGAGCCTCCAGTTGCTCCTGGACCGAGCTCGTCACTGTGCGTATTTCACCAACGGCGTCGCCAGCGCCCAGAGACGCTCTCTGGTCCGCTGGCAGTACGCCACCAGCTCAGGATCGGTGCTAATTGCCGCGCCACCCGGGGAGCGGCCATTCCTATCCGACAGACCGAACACGACTACTCGGTTGTCGATCACCCAGAAGTCGTCTGGCGGAACCTGTCCCGCTTCATTCCTGGGTAGATAGCGCACTTCCTCGCCGGCCTCAACGTTCATAGGAGCGATGGTGAGCGACCAACGCACATAGTCGCTATGCGGGACAGTGACTACCCGCAGCCGACTGACAGCTACCTGGCGTTCCGTGAGGCTTTGGACGAACTCAGTCCAATCCTGAAACCAGCTTCGGTAGTCGAACGGTTCGGAGTTCAAGAAGCGCTGAAACGGTTCGTCTTCGCCCGGTACGCCATACTCGTCTCGCACCTCCAGATGAAATGCATCGTGTTGCGCTTCCCGAAGCAGCTCAATCGTGGGACGGAAGTCCACGAAGTAGCCCCTCTCCGCTCAAGATACCTCAATCACCGTCTTCTATGCCTCGATCCGTATTTGATCAAGGCCTCCTGAGCGGTTACCGCTTTCCCAATGAGAGCGACAGTACCGCGACTTGCAGCTGTATGCGGCGCATCCAATAGAAATCTTTCCAGAAATCCCAGCCGTATATGCGTGGTCTCGCGGAGTCTCGCCCCTCAGAGAAGGGCGAGACGCTCCAGTTTTCTTGATGTGAAATTCTAATAGACATATCCGAACTTCTCATTCGACCCGCATCACACTCCGGTAGGATTGCGAGCCATGGGTGACGTACTCGTCTTGTGGGACATCGACCACACATTGACGGAGAACAACGGCGTAAATAAGGAGATATACCGGCTGGCGTTTGAGCGGCTGACCGGATGTCCCGCGTTGCATCGCGCTCGAACCGATGGACGTACCGAGCCGGTGATCATGCGGAACATGCTTGTTGACCACGGAATAGAGCCGACCTCTTTCTTCGAGTCTCAAATTCATGAAATTCTGGATTCCACAACAGCCTCCCATGCGGATAAATTACGCGCACGAGGTCATGAACTGCCGGGAGCACGCGCCGCGCTAACCGCACTTCAATCCACTGCAGGAATTATCCAATCCGTACTCACAGGCAATATCATGCCGAACGCCATCACAAAACTGTCAGCGTTTGACCTGGATGACTTCATCGACTTCGAGGTAGGAGGGTACGGCTCCGACCACGATGTCCGGGCGCACCTGGTCGCCTTCGCGCGGCAGCGGGCATCAGCGAAGTTCGATGTCAGGTTCGACAGTGCCAATACCGTGGTAATTGGAGACACAACTCGGGATGTTCAGGCAGGAAGAATCGGCGGTGCTCACGTGATCGCTGTAGCCTCGGGCTCCGACAGCGTCGAAGAACTTGTTGCCGCCGGAGCAGACATAGTCTGGCCCGATTTGAGGGATACCCGAACGGTGATAGCCGTCATCAAGAGCTTTCTGCGCGCACATGATGCCATGTTGAACACCGATGCCCGCCCGACGGGTCAATGTCACTGAAACGCCTGCCCCCAAATACAGCCCACAACCTGACTGCGTCCACCGACCGACCATCATCGATCCCGCTGTAGGTAGCCGCGTGGCCCGCCGAGCAAGCTCACTGTCGGTGATGCCCGCATCTAGGCGGAGAGCTCTCGGAGCCTCGCCCCGAGAGCTTCTCTAGCTTGATTGAGCGAACCTGTCACGGCTCGCCATACTCCGACAACGGAATCGACAGGGACCACACACGGTTCTTGACGGTGCGGACGTATTCGACAATCGCGGGATCGGTTGTCACAGCGCCGCCAACCCAACGACCATTCGGGCCGGGCTCGAACACTGTGAACGACACAATCGAGTCATCGAACAGCCACCAGTCGTCCGTGGTCAGATCGTCGATCGCGATCATGTGGCGGGGTAAGTACCGGACGTCTTCACCAGCCTCCACATTGAGGCGAGCCACGTGCTTCGCGTAGCGGGTGTAGTCGTTGTGTGGCACCGTGACTACCCGTGCCCTGTTGACTGCCACACCTCGACCTGTGGTCTTCCGGACCTGGTTCAACCAAGGCTGGAACCAGTCGTAATGCTCCGGCTCGCCATTAAGGAAGCGGACCAAAGGGGGATAGTCCGCGGGATAGTAGTCATCCCTGACCTCGAGATGAAACGCTTCACGTTTCGCCTCGTGAAACAACTTGTTGAACGCGTCACCCTGTACTAGCAGCATTGCCGCAGTAAGTCCTTTCTCCCTGGGTTCAGGAACACGAACCGGGCATTGTTGGCATGGTTGGCGGGGTCGCCGAGAAGCGGCGATATCGATACGCGCGCGAGCGGACTGCCGGCGTGATCGCGTCGAGGAACCGTTGCGAGCACCCTCGGCGGCGACGGCTAATTCGAGGCCGAAGGTTGACTGTTTAGGCGAATTTCATCGGCGATCAGCCTCGAAAGCGATGCGTGCGAAGCACGGCTCAGGTGTATCCCGTCATGGCCTGGTCGCGCTACGGTGGCTGCGTCTAGGAACAGGACATTACGCTTGTCGGCGACACCGCGAATTGATGCGCTGAGATTGCGTGATCTTTCCACGGAGTCAGCATTATATTCCGAACTGCTCTCGGCAAATCCGGGCTTGGTGGCGTCGAGATGGATGGGGCTCACCAAGAGGGTTATTGGCACCTCGCCCGTGCGCGTCCAGGCTGTCTGATCAATGTTGTCTATGTAACCGTCCAACGCGGCGGCAATGTCCTCGGGACCCCGGTCGAACCTGGTTTTGAGGTCATTTGTTCCCAGCATGATTACGACCATGTCCAGCGGTGAATGGCTACGCAGGCAGGGTTGGAAGTAAATCCGGCCGTTGCGATCATTTCGCTCCGGGTCGTCCAGATCGGTGGTTCGACCTCCCAAACCTTCCTCAATGACTGAGTACCCGTCGCCCAATATCGCCTGCAACTGACCTGTCCAACGAGTATCGGCAGGCCATCGGCCGCGCTCCTCCGAACGTTGTCCAAAAGTATTGGAATCGCCAAAACATAAGATTGTAAAGGCGGATGGATTAACGATCATTTACATTCCTCGCAAGTTGGACGGATATACCGAGATGCTCTGAGACACCGACAATTCCATCTAACCGTTGCACTCCTCGGCGGGTTAGTAGTTCAACAGATGTCAGGGCAGCGGCGACCACCGCCACAGGGGTGTGGCTATCGTGTCGGCGAACGACGCTCAGAGTGCTCGCCAGGTCCAAGGCTTCGGTACCAGTCCGCGGAGACACGCAATACGGTGCTCAGCTTCGGCGGCGGCTGCTGGCCGCGTGTCTGATCGGCCGAGCGCGAAAGCGGCCCATCGGAACTCTTGAATGTCGGCAAGTACTCGATAGCCTGGCCAACGGGTCACGTCGTAGCCGCCGTAGGCGTCAACGAAGCTTCGATATTGATCGTTGGTGATGCGCTGGAAGTCGGTGTAGTCGACTGCCAGTTGAACGAGATCCCATTCACGCCAACCCATGGATACTTTGTCGAGGTCGAGCACAATGGCCTCACCGGAGGGCGGTACCACGAGATTTCCTTGCCAGGCGTCGCCGTGGATGACGCGTGGCGGCAATGGTTCGTCGAGTTCGTCGTACAGCTGGTGCAGGCGCGCGTACCGCTCTAGGAGCCAAGAGCGGTCGTCTTCGGCGATTGGGGTTGCCGACGCGATGGGTTCTCGGATGCCGTCGAATGGCGCGTAGCTCGGCAGCGGGAACTCAGTCGGGGGTGTGAGTGCGTGCAATTGGCGGAGCATCGTACCCAGTTCGTCGGGTGTGGACGGCCGGTGATCCGGGATCAGGGTCCACCAGGTGACGGGCCGTTCGTCCACGACCGTGGGTTGCGGGATCGAGTTCACTGCTTCGACGGTCGCGATCCCATTTCTGTTGAGCCACTGCGAGATGCACAGTTCTCTCTGCGCTGTCCGATAGCTGTGCGGCTTGCCGATCCGCGCCACGATGCCGTTAGGCAACTCGAAGATCGCGTGTGAGCCGTCGCGGACGGTCACCGCTCCCTGGGCATCAACGTTGCTGAGTTTCGCCGCCCGGGTCAGCACATCGGCGGCCTGCTGGCTGGACTGGTTCATTTGGAGACCGCGGACATCTCGGAGTCGTCGGTAAGCACGCTGTACAGTCCGTTGACCTCGGGGATGGCGAGGTGTTTGATCGAGGCGCGAGAAAGCACCTGCAATTCATCGCGAATACGTTGGGAGTGAATGGCTTTCGCATGGGTCATGGCCTGCATGCCGAGCTTGGCCGCTTCCTTGGGATCGCCTATCCGCATGGTCAGTGTGGCCAATCGTGTGAGCGAAAAGGTTCGTGACCGAGGGTAGCTTTGACCCTGTCGTCGGATGGCTTGGCCGATCCGTGGCGCGGCCAACTCCATTTGGTTTCGCGCCAGCGCGACCGGGATGAGTGCCTTGCCGGTGCTGCCCAAGTGTTCGGCTTCGTCGTAGTAGCACATCCAGGGCGGGTCTTCGCCGGGCATGCTGTCGGCGAAGTAGTTATCTGAACGTGAGACCTCGGCGAGGGTTTCGTCAGTGCGCCCGAGTGCGGCGAGGAACTGTGCGCGTAGCGCGCTGAGCATGGCGCGGGTGGTGGCTGAGAGTCGGTCGGAGCGAACTTGGGCGAGTTCGATGAGCGACAGGGCGTTGTCCGCGCCGCTGGTGTAGGCCGCCATTCGGGCCATGTCGGCGAGCGTGCTCGCTCGTAGTTCCCACGATCCGGCGGCGTCTGCGCACCAGAGGGCGAATCGGGAGTGTTGGTCTGCGGTGGCGAAGTCTGCGATATCGAAGGCGGCAAAGGCTGCGACGCCACTCAGGTTGCCAACCGCTTCGAACAATGCCCGGCGCGTGTCGGGTGCGGCTCTTCCTCGCACGAGCGGTGCGAACGCGTAAAGCTGTTGACTGGCAGCAGCATTGGCAGATCCGCCACCGTGAAGGTTCTCCGCAGTCGCGGCACGGCGGGTAGCTTCCTTCACTTGCTCGACATCGGACCACGCGACGGCTCCGGCGCACCCCAGCTCGGGCACGTACCCGGCGGGCACAGCCTCGAGGTTGAACGGACTGAACACATTGGCGGTAAGCGACTTGCCGGGCTCGTCCGTGGTGGCGAGCGAGGTTGCGGCGGTACGACGCCTCGACTGCCGATCGCCGTCCGCCTGGGCACGAAGGGCGATAAGCGCACCGTTTGCCTCTAGCGCATTGTCGATTGCGGCAATGACCTCGGGCGAAGGGAGATTGGAGTCTTCCCACTCCGTCATGGTGACGTACTGGCGCGAGTAACCGATCATCGACGCCAGTACACGCTGAGATATATCCGCCTCTTTCCGAAGGCGCCTGACCTCGCGCGCCAGTTGAGCAGCAACCGTTGACGGTCGCCGGTCGGATTCGATCGTCGGGCCACCCTCACCGCTGGTCATGGCTTCATTCTGGTCTACCGCTCGGGTATGGCAAGTCCACTTTCGTAGCGACTTGCCATCCTTCTTGCCTGACCAACGCCGGGGTTTGCTCGTTGTGAACGAACCGGGAACCGCGCGGCTCGCACGTAGTCGACCAGGGGGAACTGTGGCCGACCAGCCTCACGATCCGCCGGTCCAGGCGGAGGAACCCACGCCGGGTACACGGTTGTTCCGGTTCCCCGGCGGCGTGTTCGAACTCCAGGCCAGCGGAGACGAGCCCGAAGACTACGGCGGGTTCTATCTCCAGTTCCACGATTTCCACACACCCGACGGACATGACGATAGAGGGCTGTAATGCGTTACAAGCCAACGCGTTTGGGCTATGTCCGAACCGATGAGTCAGGGGTGGCTCAACTCTGGGATCAGACTCAAATCTGTAAGCTCGCAACACGTTTGGGCTACGACCTCGCCGACATGGTGATCTACGATCCCCGTTTCGGGCGGCCCCCGTTGGCGCGTTCGAAGGCGCAGGCGACGCGGTTGGACGCGGAAGCAGTCATAGTCCCCGGCCCTGAGCATTTCGAGGGCGCGGAGATACCGGGGACGTCGGTGCAACAACTCGACGCACTGTAACCGCGGAAGAGATCTACGCCCGCCGCATGATGCCGCCGGTTCGGGACCTCGAGCCTGCTCGAGCAAACGGCGTGTAGGCAGGCTGGTCCGGGCCCCTGAAAACCATTCCGATGCTCGGAACCTCGGGAGGGGGTGGTTGATCGACGTAGCGATTCAGGACAATTCGCTGGCGTTGTTCCACAACGCAATTCGCGATGGACCCTCGACCAACCGCAACCGTGCCGAGGGTTTCCGCATCCCAAGGGGATATGTCCCAGCCCACCGAAGACGGGTTGGGGCATTCCCGCATCTACACCTGATGAGGAAATCTTGTGATGGCTGTTGATTTGGCGTCCGGGCTCGGGGCTGGGGGCGTCGGGTGAATGCTCTGGATGCGTTCAATGTCGAGGTTCGTACCGCACGTGTATGGCAAGTCCCTTCGTAGCGACTTGCCACCTTTCTTGCCTGGCTGGCGCGGCGGTTTGCTCGTGGCGAACGAGATCGTGAATCGCGCGGCTCACACCCAAACCAACGGAGGAGCGCTGATGAACCGAGGTAGCAGGGTCTTCAGGTTCCGAAAGGGGCGGACATGAACCAGGCTGAGAAGGCCGTGATCTACATCAACCTGGGTGTGTTGACCACCAAAGCCGACCGGGACTGGGCGGAGTACCACTCCCGCCAACGGGCGCATGACCTCGGGCTACGGGTCGCGGACGTCGTTGTCCTGGGCAACTCGGACGGTGCTCACCTGCGGACCCTGTACACCACTGTCCGCAAGGTGGATGCGGGGATCGTGATTACGCCGAATCTTGGCCACCTGGGCGGGGATTCGGTGGATGTCACCGCGTTCGCCGAGCTTCAGACCGCTGATCCGGCGATGCGGTACCGGTGGCGATTGCGGTTGTCGGAGAAGGAACTTCACGACGCGTTGGACTCACGTCGCCCCCAGACCCATCAGGACCAACCGCGATAGGCCACCGCACGATGCTCGGGAAGAAACGGAGGTGGCCCAGGGACAGCATCCAGAACTGAGCACTCGATGACCCCCGGGGTTCGGTTGATACAGGCAACCGCAACTACCTATTCGACCAGTACTTGCCCCGGGGGTCTTGCGCCCCTGACATTGTGGAGAGCGATAACCATGCGCGCAATCGGATACGTGAGCAAAACCCTCGCCGGTGACCGGCGCTCGGAGATCGAACACCAGATGTGGGACACCGCAACACGATTCGGCATCGAGCTGACGATGATCGCCTACGCCGAAGCACCACCGATTGACCAGCTCGAACGTCTGGAAACCCTTGTCCGGACCGACGACCCTTCGTATGTCTTCGTACCCGATCTGGCGCACCTCGGCGACATCGATCCCGTCGACATCGACGGCTGCCCAGATGTCTATCTGCTCGCCGAACAACGCCTGTACACGATCTACCTCGACAACGAGGAACAACCCGAGGGCACGCCGAGGATCATCGAACCCTGGACCGGACCCGGCGAACGATGACGTATTAGCTCGGTCGTTCCCAGCACGATCAGCTCACCCCGTGCGGTATTCAGGTGCGCGTTTTTGTGTGCTGGTGAGGACCTCGAGACCGGGGTTGTTTGGAGCGTGGTCGAGGTCGAGTCAGCCCGAAGGCATCGAGGCTTCGGCACGCCCGGTATCGCGCCGCGTGGGCTGCGGGCGCGACCGATAGGCGCTGGGTGGATTGCCGGTCCATCGAGTGAACGATCTGCTGAACGCTGCGGAGCTGGTGTAGCCGAGGCGGGCCGCGGTCTCTGTGACTGTGAGGTCGAGGACTTCGAGCATGTCGATTGCCAGCGCACAGCGGGTCTCCTCCTGGAGGATGCGGAAGTTGGTTCCCTCCTCGGCAAGTCGTCGGTGCAGAGTCCGGCGGTCCATATTCAGTCCGGCCGCGATCTCGGTCGCAGTAGGCGCAGTGTGGATCTCGTGCAGGAGGATCGCGCGGATCCTGGCAGCGAGCGGGCCGCGGGCGAGTCGATTCTGCACGAGGTCCAGGCAATGCTGCTCACACAGTGCAGCGGTCGCTGGATCCGGCATCGACATCGGTTCGGCAAGAAGATCCAGTGGGAACGTCAGTTCTGTCGTCGGACGGTCAGCGATGATCCGGAGCCGTCCCATCGGATCATGTGCGAGGTCGGTGAGCATCGCAGCCATGCCATCGATCAGTTTCGCCGCACGGTCCTCGGGAAGCGCCAACTCCAAGCGGGTATCGCCGAGACGATCGACGAGTTGTGGACTGAGACAGCGCAACACGATCACGCCGAAGATGAGGGCGATGTCACGTTCGAGCAGAAAGGCACGGACGTCGACGGGAAGATGCTTGTGCTGGAAGGTTATTCGCCCTGCGGTCTGGGTGAGGCTGACGGTGATGTCGATGAATCGGTTGCCGATCCGCAAGGTTCGTAGTGCGATTTGAAGAGCTTCGCCGGCGGTGGGGCTGCTGAGCATAGCGAAGCCCAGTAACCCGAAGTTCGTCAGCGAGAAGCGCATCGCGACCTCGGTGCCGAGGCCCGGCCGGTCTTCGAGTGTGTGCACTAGATTTCGCGCGACCGAGAGCTCTTGCACGCCTTCGACTTCCAGGTCGTCGGCGTCCATATCGGCGAGAACGAGCCCTGTCGAGGCGAGCAGGCGACGCTCGGGGATCCCGTGTTCGATTCCGACCTGGACCATATGCCGAATGCCGATGACGCCGCGTCTGAAACCCCACGACTTTCCCTCCACCGCGCCGAAAGTATCACGGTCCCGTCCCATCGGATCATTCCCGCCGTTCCGGGCGGCTCATACGGTTGCCTGAGGCCGTCCAGAAGTCGGCGCATGTACCGGGGCGATTCGCTCCCGGCTCCGACGCGGTACCGTCCGCGACAAACAAGAAGGTCCAAACCCAATGCATTCCCTGGTGATTCGATGGCTAGGACTGGCCGCGTTGTGCTTTGCCGAGCTGCTGGTGTTCCTGGACAACACCATCGTCAATGTGGCGTTGCCGAAGATTTCGACGGATTTGCATGCCGGCACCTCTGGTTTGCAGTTGGTGGTCGACATGTACACACTCGTGTTCGCCGGCCTGCTTCTGACCGGCGGGTATCTGGGTGATCGCTTCGGCCGCAAGACCGTACTCCTGATCGGAATCACAGGTTTCGCGGTGATGTCCGCACTCGCAGCGATATCGACCGACCTGGGGCAACTGATCGCCGCGCGAGCAGGCCTGGGACTGTTTGCCGCACTTGTCTTTCCGGCGACCCTGGCCATCGTGGTGATCCTGTTCGACGACCTCCGCGAACGCGCGATCGCGGTAGCCACCTGGGCCGCGGTGGCCGGAGTCGCCGCCGCGATCGGCCCGGTGGTGGGCGGGTGGCTGCTCGAGCACTACTCGTGGAGTTCGATCTTCTGGATCAATGTTCCCGCTGGTGCCATCGCCCTGGTCGCGGTGGCGGCGCTGATCCCGCCCAGTCGCAATCCCGACACTGGACGTTTCGATCTCGGTGGCATGGTGCTGTCGATGGTCGGGATCTCGATCGTTGTCTACAGCGTGATCGAAGCACCGAACCACGGCTGGCTGACCATTCGCACCCTCGGTGGGATCGTCATCGGTGCAGCGGTCATCGCGGCGTACGTGGTGTGGGAGAACCGATTCCCGTCACCATTGTTCGATATCCACCTCTTCCGTGACCGCAATTTCGCCGCGGCAGCACTGCTGCTGACATTCGGCATGTTCGCGCTCATGGGATTCGTGTTCCTGATGACCCAATACTTCCAAGGCGTCAAAGAGCTTTCACCCTTGGAGACCGGCATCCGCACACTGCCCTTCGCCATCGCGATGACGCTCTTCGCGGGACCGAGCATGTGGTTGGGGTCGAAGATCGGAGCGGGTCGTACTGCCGTGCTCGGATCGCTGGTCATGGCCCTGGCCTTCTGCCTCACCATCCGGTACGACGCGATCACCTCGTACTGGGGTGTGATCGTGCCCGTCATGGTCACCTTGGCCGCAGGCGTGTCACTTGTCGCGGGACCGGCGACCTTGATGGTGCTCAACGAACTCTCGACCGGACAGGTCGGAGCGGGATCGGCGGTCAACGACACAAGCCGCGAACTCGGCGGCACTCTGGGAGTCGCCGTTCTCGGCTCGATCCTCGCCTCGATCTACTCCGCGAGGATAACTACCGATGTGGCCGACATCCCGCTGCCTCAGGCCGCACGCGACGCGGCGGCGAACTCCATGCTGGCAGGGGTTCAAGCCGCGCGATCCATTCCGGATCCCACCGGTGCCCAACTCGGTGGTCTCGTCAAAACCGCCTTCCAGCAAGGCTTTCACATTGCCTCCCTTACTGCTGGAGGTGTTGCGGCAGTGGCCGCTATCGCTGGATGGCTCTTGCTCGAACCGAGCCCACCCTCACGCACGAGGCCCAACAAGCGGGAATCGGGATCGCCCTGCGATCCCTTACGCACACGACCCCGCCCACTTCCTCGTTCGTGAGCATGGTCGCCAAACCTGCAATGCAGCATCAGGTTTCGCCAGTGATATCGCGTGTCGTTTCCATCGTCTAACGCTGTTCGACCACTGTTGGCAGCGGCGTTGTGGTTCCTGTGGCTGTGCGGGAGAAACAGGGCGATGTTCCGCCGAGGATGAGGACGTCGGGGCCGACCCCGTCGTCGATCGCGTTGCCGTGGCGGACGATCAGTTGATAGCCGTCGGAGGTGGCGGCAATCGATTGCACGGCGAGTTCTGTCTCGGTGACGTTCCACCGTTGGCTGCCCCAGTACTTGCGAACATCAGTGAAGTATTGGTCTGCCTGCCCGGACTCGATACCGGACACGTAGTACACGACCTGAGTCTTCACCGGTCCGGTCGTGTCGTTCGGATCACCGTCGCATGGGGCTGACGCGCGGTGACCTGCGTCCAGGTCGGCGACGCCGACTCGTCGGCGTTCGATGTGCAGCCCACCGACCATCACATACCGGCCAGCCGTTTGTCGCTACTGGCTGTCTGGGCCGGGGTACAGCGGTGTGCTGGTGGAGCAGACTTTCCAAACTCCGTCGTGGTTGAGGAGACGAAATTGGACTGTGCGTGACGGAAGGTCGCCCGGGTACGTGATGATCGCGGTAGTGACCGCAGCGTTGCCGCCTTCCACCGTTCCAGAGAAGTTGTTCACTGTCGCCGATCCCCGCTCGACGTCAGCGCGCAACGCACCGAGAGTCTCCGGCCCGGCCGAGCTGAGTTCCTCAGCGATGTATCCGCATGTGATGGCCTTCAATCGTGTCTCGTCGACGGCGTTGTAGGCAGAGACATAGGCCTTCGCCGCTTCAACGATTCGGCCTTGCGCGTCGATGGTTGGTTCTCCGATGCGCTGTACCACTGAAACGATCAATGCACCGGCAACAGCGAGAACTGCGGCGGTCGACGCCGCCGTGACCGCGAATCTCCGTAACGCTGTGCCGCGACAAACTGTTGCCACGGGATTGGCGGTATTGTCCGCTCCGGCTGTCGCATCAGTGCCTTCGTTGGTCATAACGTCTCCTTTCATAACCGCGCCGCCAACCGGCGGCTACGCGCCGGTCGCATACCGTCAAGACTTGTCAGCTCGCACAGTTCAGCAGAACCCATCGTGGTTCGGGTATGACCTAGTCCTTCTTCTCCACTTGATCGGCTCTCGCCCAGCGAATAGTTATAGGGATCCACAAAATGTAGATGCAGATGGCGGCCGGTAAGGTCTGAGTCAGGAAGCCTGTCATCGATCCCCGCGTGTGCCACGTGAGCGCGAACACCACAGCAATCAGAAAGACTAACGAAACGATAGTGGCCGTTGCTCGCCACACCGTTTTATATGAGGCCACGCGACCAGCCTTATACAACTCCAAGACTTTCATTGACAATTGCCTCCACTGTAGGTGTCGGGCCACCATGAGGCGCCCGGTGGAATGCGCGTGTATTTGATCTTCAGGCAGTTACCGTGAGCTTTTGCCCACTGAGCCATTACTACTACGGATGCGGCCATTGTGCCGCATATAACACCGCCGATACCAATGGTGTACGTTCCGATGGCTGCGCAGATTACGCCGGATGCAGCGGTTACGCCTGCGCCGGAGAGGAACTCGGTCATTGCCTTGTTGAAATAGATCGTGCAGGTCCAGGTGCCACAATCGCCCACCCAGTCCTTGGACTTTCCATCGTTGACCGTGAATCTCAACCATGGCCAATAGACCTGTTGCGGCGGCCCGACCTCGGGGGGCGGCGGTGTGGCCTGGTCGGTCGGCGACGTCTGCCCGGGGGCGGGGAGCGGCTCACCAGGTGGGGCCGGAGGCGGTGGTGGCACGACTGGACCGGGCGCGCCTGGCGGCGGCATGGGCGCGCCACCGTTAGGTGTGCCGTTGCCGGTACCGGGTTCGGTACCCGGCACCGGGACAATCGGCCCATTGCCGGGACCGACAGGGGGCGGGATGAGCGCGCCGGCGTTGGGGCCCGCGCCGTTGCCGGTGGGTGGCTGGCCTGGCAGGACCGGGGTGGGCAGCGGGGGCGGTGGAGTACTCGGCGGGCCTGTGGGTGGCGGTTTGGGAACTGGAATGCATGGCCAACCTGGGTGCATCTGCTGCCACTGTTCACACGGAATATCGGGCTGCGCGGACGCGACCGAGGCGTCGGTAGCCATCGTGGCAGCCGTGGCCAGAGCGAGAGTCATCAGGACTACCACGGTGCGCGAGCCTCGGCGTACCCTGGGCGCATCAAGAGCTCTCGCGACAGGTTCGGTGTGCATCGTTGCTCTCTTCCCTAGAGCCAGATGGGTCGCCATAGACAGCGACGGTGTTGTCCTCGGTCGTGGTGGAGATGCGCGACAAGAGGTGGGCACTGGTGGTTTCACAGCCAGATCGGGTCGCCGTAGACGGTGACGGAGTTATCAGCGGTCGGGGTGGAGATGCGGACCGTGGCGTAGGAGCGCAGGGTCACCGGTCCCATGCAGGCGTCGATCTTGACTTCGACCTGGTCGGCGGTGATGGACGCGCGGTTGGTGGCCAGGGGTTTGGTGCCGAAGTCGATCGTGGCGATCGAGCCGGGTCGCAGGGTGGTGGAGATGTTGGGGTTGACCGAGGCTTGGCCGCCGATCGTGGCACCGGGGAATTGAGAGATGGTGACTGAGGCGTTGGGGCCGATGGAGAAGCCCATGCCCAGGGTCAGGCCGTTGGAGACGTCGACCTGGCAGCCGATCTGATATCCCAGGGTGAGACTGCCGGCCGAGACGGGTTGGCGCCCAGCGCCTTTGACTTCGGCCACAGCCTTCAGTGCCACGAACCCTTCGCGGGTGAACATGGTCGCGGCCAGGTTGGGATACCGGTCAAGGTTCTCGGCGGTTTTGGTGATCGAGAGCTGCCAGCCGTCGTCGGTGTCGACGACGCGGTTCTTGTCCGGCACCGTGTCGGCGTTGGCGGTGCCCACACCCGATGTGAGCGTGCCCGCGGCGACGGAGACGAACAGCGCGCTGGTGAATACGGTGCGTGCGGTGACCATGTCCTGGGCTGCCCCTTCTCGAAGTGACCCGCTCCGAACCCGGCGGCACTGCACGGGTTCGGAACGGGGGTCGATGAGTCCTCGATGAGCGGACGAGCATTGGCGACCGTCACCGCTTCGACGTGGCAACTACAGCTGGAACCCTTCTGCAAACGGAACCCCGACCGCCGTCACACCACGATGTAAACCCGCTGTCATATCGAGGTTTACACAGGTGAGAACTGCAAGTTCGCGTCGGAATCGCCCTGGATGATCCACGCCACAGTGACACCTCAGGCCCTAGAATTCGTTTCCGTGAACCACCACGATCAAGGCCGAGAAGCGCTGGCCGAGCATCTACAGCTACTTCGTGGTGAACATTCGGAGCTGAGCTTGCGTGCCATCGGTGACCGCGCACAGGTCAGCCACACGACCGTGGCGCGGGCGCTGTCGACGGCCGACAAACTTCCGTCCTGGCCCTCGATCGCCGCGATCACCCGAGTCCTCGGCGGCACGGACTGCGAGGTCGAGCCCCTGTGGCTCTGGGCCTCCAGCGGCACACCTCCGATAGCCGTGAACGACTCCGAGACTCCCGCACCACACGCTGAGCCCGGCACACAGCGCTGGCCACGCTGGTTCATTTCGGTGTGTGTGGCTTTGACCGTCGCGATGATGGTCTTGGCCATCGTGCACAGCGCCGTGCCGCCGCAGTCCAGCGCGGACCGATGGCTCGGCGACCTGGCCCAAACCGTCTTCGTCGCCGCGGCGACCGTGGCATTCGGCATCAACGGAGTACACGCCCGAGGACGCGAGCGACAATGGCTGCTGCTCGCCTGCCTGGCCAGTGGCTGCTGGGCCGCAGCCATGTTGTCCTGGACCATCGTCCACGAAATCGGCGGCAACCACGACCGCGGCACCTCGCTCGCCGAACTCGGCTTCCGCGCCTACTCAGTGCTGATGCTCATCGCGCTGTGGCTACGCCGCTCCCCCACCCGTGGCCGGGCACAACACAACGACGTCGTCCACACCCTCGCTCTCACCGCCACCGCCGCGCTGTCGATCCCCGCGCTGATCTGGATCCTCGCCGCGCTGCTGCACACTCACCCCGCGGACCTACCCGACAACACCGCGATCCGACTGATCTACCTATACCCGATCGCCGACGCCGCCATGCTGGCCTTGGCACTGCTCACCGGCGCACACGGGCACCGCGTCACCCAATCACGTGTGCTCGCAATGGCATTCGCCGCTCACGCCATCGCCGCAACCCTCGCGACCATCGATACCGCCGCCGACGCCACCACCGACCTGGTCGCCAGCTCCGAACTCGGATTCACCATCTTCACCGGGCTGCTCGCCGTCGCCGCCATCGCCCCCACGGACTACCGCACCCGCCCGTCGCGCCACCATCACCTCATTACCCGCGCACTGCAGAGCACAGGACTGATCGCCCTGGCCATCTACATCCTCACCCCGGCCATCGGTTCCCTCCCGCCTGCCGTCAGCCCCCACATCGCCGCCGGTCTCACGCTCCTGCTGGCCGTAGCGCTGATCGGCAGCTTTCACCACGCGAACCGCTGATCTTTCGATCGCCGACACCAACCTGTTGGATCAGCTCGAAACTCCTCTGATGCAAGGCATTACGGTCTATCGGTGCGGCAGGACAGCAGCACAATCGAACGAATCCCGAGCTAGCTGACTCCTCTATCGATTGCGCCGATCTGCTCCCTCGACGGAGCAGCCAATAGCGTTATGAACAAACCAATCTCGCCGTCGACACCGAACTGTCCACCGTCCACCGGCAGATCCGAAACCTACGCCTTCAGTTTCCTGAACCCACGACGGCAACCACCTTGCCGCGATGTGTGGCCGACGACGCGATTCGACCGGCTCAGCCTGCTACGACGCGGCGCATCTGCAACGCGTGAAGGGCCTCCATAACCCCGAGCGCGATAAGCCACCAACCGGCGAACAGGGTCAGTACGGAGATCGAATCGAACGGGGACACAATCAGCATGGCTCCACCCACGATGATGACGATCCCGAAGAACACCTGCCAGCCACGCGCGGGCACGACCGGATCCGACAGTGCAGCGATCAGTTGGGTGATACCGCGGAACAGCCAGCCGATTCCGATCCAGAGTGCCAGCAGGAGAATGGATTCCAGCGCGTCCCGGAAGCAGAAGAAACCCAGGATCAGGGAGAGCGCACCACTGAGGAACGCGAAAATCCGCACCCCGGCGGGAATGTGATCGCCGAAAGCCGTGACCAACTGCATGATGCCCGCCACCACGAGGTAGGTGCCGAACAGCACGCCGGCGACAACGAGTGTCGGACCAGGCCAAGACAGGATGAGCACACCCAGTACCACCGAGAGAATGCCGGTCAGAAGAATCATCTGCCAGGCAGCACGGGCCATCTGCTGCAGCGGACCCGTCACGGACTCTGTACCGGTCATGATCTGAACCAACCTTCGCTCGAGCTCTGCTCCGATTATCCGGAATGCCCTCTGTTCCCGAAGGCGTTCCAGCCCACAGGTTTCAGGTGATCCCTGATTGACCATCGTTGCGCACGATCCTCGATCTCGCGACCTCTGTGTCGGACTCCGAGCGGCGAGCGCATCACCGCGCGTTTGGGCACGATGTGTTGGTGGACGAGTATCTCGTGACGAAAGATCAGCAGTTCGACGGCTTCCGGCAGGTGTGGCACGAACGATCTGATGGTGTACTCCATGGCTCGTACAGGGTGTATTGGGGAGCCGGGCCCGTGGTGTGTATGGACGGACAGTACGAAGCCGGTTCCCAGGAAGGCATCTGGACCTATTGGGATCGGGACGGGAAAGTGGAGAGACAATCGCGTTTCCAGCATGATCACGAGATCGAGAAGCGCACGGCCCCACCATGGTTCGTCGACGTGCATGACCAGTAGTGACATCGTCCCGTTGCGGAGATCCGCTGGTATCGAGGCTGCGCTCCGATGCGTGCTGGCCGATCTGACAGTGCCACCCCACGGGCATCACGTCGATGTCGCAGGTCGGTGATGATGACTGGAAAGTCGAGAATCCGAGCGACGCCCGAGACCGGAATGACGTCGGCCTGTGCGTCGTCGGGCGTTGTGCCACTGTCGATATCGTGGATGCGAAGGTACAAGGCGTAGCGCGGAATTCGGCAGCACCTCCGCAGGTCCTGTTGGCAATCCTGAAATCTGCTCCCAGACTCGCATTCGTGCACATTGATCGGCTCGGGATCGCCCCGGTGGTGTACGACGCGATCGCCGCCGACCCCGACCCTGAGGTCCGAATGCTGTTGGCCGAGAGCTGGTATGCGCCCGGAGCCCAACGCGCCCGGCTATCCGACGACCCCGATATCCGGGTGCGCCGCGCATTGGCCGAGGGTCCACGCCCCTTCCGGACCCACATCGACCCGCTGCCCAGCCACGCCTTCACGATGCTGTGCGGCGACAGCGATCCGCAGGTTCGCGCTGTCGCCGCCGCAAAGGGATGGGAAGCGCAGCCCGCGGTGCTCCGCACGATCGTCAACGCATCCGACAGATACGCATACCTGTGGTCGAAAGCACTGGCAACCGCACGCTTGGAACCGGAGACCCTCGACCAACTGCGCCATCGAAGCTTTCCGTTCCTGCTCCGACTGGCCGAGAATCCGCACCTGCCCACCGAGTTACTCGAACTGCTCGCCACCGATTCCAATCCCGCTGTCCGACTGGCAGTCTCGATGCGCTACGGCCTCACCACACAGGCGCGCCGAGCCATCGATCACCGAGTCCTGCCCCATGACGCGATATTTCCCGCATTCTGGGCATCCACCAGCGAATCCGACCGCTTCCGCAACCGGATACCGGCCGAGGACAGAGCGTGAGCGCGTGTTCGCACTCCGAGTCGGCTCAGCTGTCTTCAGTCACGCGGTGATGCGTGACAGTGGTGATTCACTACCTGCCGTGAATTACCGGTCCCCGCCCTGCGTCGCCAATTGCTTTACCGCGGTGATCATTTCGGAGAAGAACTGCTCCGGCAACACCCGCCACGTCCACGCGCTGCCCAGGCTCGATGGAAGTCGGTCAACGGCATCGGCGACGAGACCGTATCCATAGTGTTCGGGGTGCTCCCCTGGCAGCCCGAGTCCGACCGCCAGCCAGGGCATGAGCTCTCCAAGCTCGAGATACTCCCACCACGGCGCGTCGTCCCAGCCGCGCTTGTTCTGGACAACTTCCTCGAAATACCATGCCCTCGAGCACAATCGGCGGATCGCGTGCGCGACGCGATCCTCGACGTCGGCAAGCTCGATATCGATCGCCGCATGCGCCTGACCGATATAATTGAAGACCGGACCGAACACATTGCTGGCATTGGACAACACCTCGCACACCGACGGCCGCTGCTGCTCCAGCGAGAACCAACCCTGAACTCGACCAACGTTCAACGGTTCGGCGACGGTCCACAGTCCAGAGCGACCGAGCGGCCACTCCAAGCTCTCGTCCAAGCCGGAGAACCCGAGGATCGGTCCCAGCGCCTCGTCACGCCACTCCAACGAGGCTGTGCGAGCAAGGGCACGGACCACCGCGCCTTGCTTGTCGGTAATCGGCGCATCGAGCTGTTCGACGGTGAGCGGCCCGAACTCCCGACACCATCCGTGCAGTACCGCCTGGCGAATCCGCTCCCCCGCCCGCCGCGCGGCCAGCGGTTCACGCGCGGCCACAACCACTCGGTACGTCTCGTCCCATCGATCCCGATTTCCCACACGATCATTGTCCACGGCTCACGACGAACCAGCGTCGGCGAATCAGCGTACTGCCCAACGTTATTGCCGAGACGGATCGGACCACGGTTCACGCGTGTGCCGCTCAATGCCGTGGACCCCTGGCCTGCCGATCCAGCATTCCCCGTAGCTTCTCCGCGATGCGTGTCGCGATTTCCAGAACTGACTCGGCTGTCCATCCGGCAACCGTGATGCGCGTGGTCGGGGTGTGAAGGTGGACAGTTGCCATTGATCCGGGTTCATCGAAGCTATCGCTGTCCGCGCGCATGACTGCCACCGCGCCGAGCTTGGTGAGGCGGTCGTTCTGCACGATTCGGTATAGCGGCGTGTCTTCCGTGTACACCTTGCCTGCTCGGATGCGGTCCATCTCGCCCTTCGAGGTGACCAGAGGTTCCTGCCCGATGCTGAGACTGTGCGCATCGCTATACCAAAGGCAGTTGGTCGACCCGGCCGGCTGATCCGGATCAGCCGGAACGCCCCTGGCGGACAGCCCGACGATGAATTCCGGGATCAATGTCGCCACCGCAGCGCATTCCAATGTCGCAACCATCGGGTTTCCTCTCCTTATCGTTCGCGCAGTGTAAATAGAGCGGAGCCTTGCGCCTCGGGAGGGGTTGGGCACCTTGCGTTACTTCCATTAACCCGATTCTTCAAATGGGCCTTCTCTCTGACGCTCCGTTCCGACTTCGCCTCAGCAACTCAGTAAAAGATATCGAACTGCTCTACCTCGGCGTCGGTAAGCCGACCGGCGGCAAGATTGCCGGCCTTTGTGTTTTGCAACCAGAACATATACATCCATCGACCTTCGCCCGCTGGACGTGGATCCTCACGGTATGCGGTTGCAACCTCCGTCAGCGCCTCTTCGAGGCTTCCCACGATGGGCTTCCAGGCGCCATCTTGGCCAACGGTTCCGACTTCCATCAACCCACTGGACACAACCCATTTGAGGACTGCCACTGCCTCGTCGAACGCCTCGTCCAGCGGATAGAGCTGACGAGCGTTGTCGTAGAGTTCGACGATCGACACCAGATCGCCACTTCCGCTGTACACGGCTTGTCGAGTGAGCAGTTCATTCATTGGCGATGCACCCTCACTGATTTACGATCCAGGTATCGAATATCGACTGTCTTCCCACAGTTGGCGCAAGCACCAGACTAAAAGATGCTGCGGCGGACAACCCAACCCTCAGCATCGACTTCTCTGCGGGTTTTCGCCAGCTCCTGGTCACGACCGCAGAAAAAGTCGGCAGCGCGTTGCGACAGAACCAATCCTTGGGGCTTCGCGATGTCGTCGATGCCGCCGCGGCCATAGACGTTGAGGGCGTACAGGACCGGAGGTATAGCCAAAGTATCGGGATCTTCGGCGAATTCGGAGGTACGACCGGCGGCGGGGACGAGTCGGTAGCCAGTGAGGTCGGTCGCTGCCAGCGCGGCTGCCAGGGATTCGGTGACGCCGTAGAGCCCGCCTATACCGGAAGAGAACAGCTCAGTTGTGACCGGATGCAGAATCGAGAACACCGCAGTGATGAGGGTGCGAGGCGACGTGGTGGTATCCCAGAGCTTCTCTGCGTTGTCGGCGGGAACCTCGGGACTCAGTTTGTAAAGCGTCATGAGGAAGCCTCCTCACGGTCTGGTGGGCGGGACGAGTTTTCAGGGGACGATTGGCACCGGCGGTACTGGGACGCCGGGAAGTATCCCCGGCACGCCGGGCGGTACCCCGGGCTGGGACGGAGGATTCTGCAACGCCAACCCGAACCAGGCCGCGTACAGCGGAATCAACTCGGTGCCGTCGGCGATCGAACGGTACCGCCAGACCGGAACGTCGGGCCGGTCGTCCGAAACTGTCGGATCCCAGACCGGCACATGCGCCGCCTCCGGCGGAAGCTTCGCGCGTACTCGTCGTGTGTACTCCGAGTCGTCCATGTCAGCACCTCGTTCTGCTCGGCTGTGCACCCACGGTAACGACGATAGCCAGCAAGAAGCTACGGCTGGTTTGGGACGTCAGCGGGATCGCATCATCGGCATGACCGCGCACTTGAGCCGACTGAATCCAAGAGGCACAACCACAAACCTATGTTGAGAAGATCTGTTTGCTATTCGATAGCCTGAGCGTTGACCGTGACGGCAAGGCAGGACAACGATGGACCAATTCGACTGTACGAAGAGCTATCGAGAGTTGCTTCGCGACCGGGTAGGGCCGGTGCTGCGGTCGGCGGGATGGAAAGGAACCGCGCCTACGTGGACCATAACCAACCCTGCGGGTAACCGGGCTGTCGTCAACTTCCAAGGAAACAAGTACTCCCGACGCGAGCAGGCAAGGTTCTTCATCAATCTGCGAATTCAGCCGAAGGTGTGGGTCGAGTACTGGAAGGCCATATATCCGGATCAGCAGTTGACGACGAAATCCGGCCTCTGGTTCGAGCGAATGGACCCTCCCGGCGCCAACGAGTGGAACTTCACCACCGCTGCGGAAGCCGAAGAGTGCTTCGACCACATCGTCGCTCGGCTGAACGGCGAGGCACTCCCGACGATGCAGGAACTACTCGACAACGAGCGTCTTATCGCACTACTGACCTCACGCAGCGCAACCCATCCAGGAGTCGCCGTGCTGTTGACCGAAAACGGGCCGAGCAAGGAATTGACCGCACTCTGCCGGGCGCTGCAACAGCCCGCGGAGGACCAACTACGACGACGGTATCGCGACCAAGCGCTCGACTGGATCGAAACCAAGCTCGGCCCTATCGAGACCTGGGCACTCTGAGGATTCGAATCTGCCGACGGTTCTCGAAGGGAATTTCAGTCCCCCGTGCGGTCACCATCCGTTCCCGATGATGTTGCGCGAGTGGGGATGCCACCCGGTAGTACCGAAGGGGTCCTGTGCTCCGTCGCCGCCGTAGCCGTACCACCGCAGGTCCCCGTTGTCCTCGACACCCCACAACGTGTCATAGCCGACGTCAATGGCATCGGCCCCGGCGATGGAACTGGGTCCGGCGAACAGGGAGCGGAATCCGGCCCATCCTCGGCCGATCTGATTGCCGTTGTTGGGGTGTGCCCCGGTGGCTCCGGACGGATCATTCTCACCGTCGCCGGTGTACCGGTACCAGTGCAGAGCGCCGTCGTCACGGACCCCGTAGATCTCCGGTCCGACCCCGACGATGAATTTGAAACCGAACCAGCCGTTGCCGATGATGTTGCCCGAGTTGGGATGCCAGCCGGTCGCACCTGAGGAATCGTGCTCACCTGCGCCCAGATAGCGGTACCAGTGCAGAAATCCCTCCTGGTCGACCGCATAAATCACTCGCTCGGGTTCGAATCCGAGCGGTCTGACGAAAGCGGCCCGGACGAATACGTGCAGGAAGTTCTGCCAGCCGTTGCCGATGGTGTTGCCGTTGTTGGCGTCCGCGCCCAGCACGCCCGCGGGGTCCTGGGTGCCGTCGCCGGTGTAGCGGTACCAGCGCAGGTCGCCATTGTTCTGGATGCCCATGAGCACGCCGTCGCCCATGCCGAGAATGTGCTGGAAGTCGGTCCAGCCATGCCCGATTGTATTGCCGGAGTGGGTATCCCAGCCGGTGCTGCCCGAGCGGTCGGCGGTCCCGTCACCGAGATATCGGTAGTAGCGCAGATGGCCGTCGGGTTCGACCCCGAAGACGCGCCCGGCGAACGGCGCGGACAACCCCGAGCCGCCGTGACAGATGAGCCGGAATGACATGGCGTCCTCCTTGAATCGGCCGATAGGGTCCCCGACCCTTCACATCCTGGCGCGCGGTGCCGCGGTGAGCCTGAGTACCGGACCACTCGACTTTCTCCCCATGCGCTCGGCACGACCCTTTCCCGCATATCCCGTAACTGCGCACTCGTGCGCAGCCGATCAGCAGGCTGCGGCATATGCGGATATCCAGTCGCGGGCGTGAACGTTCGCCTTTAGGGTCACGACGTGGCCGGGACATCTGGTCAAGATCGAAAGAGGTTGTGGGATGAGCAGATTCGCTGAAGTCATCGTTCTGGCACGTGGGTCGGAGGAGGTCATGGAGCATCTGGAGCAGGATGACGATTCCCGGCGATGGCATCAAACGTTCATCGCGATCGATGACACGAAATTCTCGGGGGCGGGGTTTCAGTATCGATCGAGCGAATGTTATGCCTGGATTATCCAGTTCTCCCGAAATACCTGGGGCGGGCTGTTGTCGTATCTCGAAGCCCTACCGTGGCCACGCCCGGACTCGGTGCAGGTCCTCGTCCGCGACGAGGAGGACGACTGCTTCGGACTGTGGATGATCTACGACGGCAAGCTGACCGAAGTACCTCTTCCGCGAACAGAACGGATCGAATCCCCCGGCCGCTCGGTCACCGGTGTGTTGATCAGAGAGGACCGGCAAGAACCGCCTGAGCCCGCAGGCAACATCGGATGAGCTGAGCCGCAACAGCTCTGATTGTCTGTCACCGTGCGGCGGCGTCGCGGCTCCGCTCAGAGCGCACCATGTGGTGTAAATGCGGCTCCTTCTGCAGGCCGCGCCGCAGAGACCCGACGCGATGTGCGCCCGGGCGGCCAGACACGCACTGCCCTTGTGGAAACGCCCGAAAACCTGAGTGTCGCACAGCTATTCGCGTCACACTGGAGCCCGCCGTGACTGATGGAGGGTGAGGATGTCCGATCCGCTGGTGTCGACTCTGAGTAGGGACGTTGTGCGGGCGGCTTTCCCCGAGGAACTACCGGCCTTCGACGCTGTCGCGGGCGCGTACTTCAAACGGGGTGACCGTCTGCTGCGCCGCCGGCGCGGTTCGCAAGACCCGCTGGGGTTCGGTCTCGCCGACGTGGAAACCGTCGCCACCGCTTACACCCTGGTCTACGCCAACGAGATCGTCAAAGAACTCGGCCTACTCTGGCTGAAACGCACCGGGGCACAGGCGCGAACCCGTTTCGAACGGTTTCGCCGTCGGCGCGCGCCTCGGCCCACGCCCGAACAGATGCGAGAAGTCTTGGCGAGCCTCACGCCTGAGCAGCGCGCGGCCATACTTTCGGTGGCCGGCACAGTCACCCGGAAGGTGGGCGCTCCTGCCGATCTGGCGGAGCGGATCACCTATGAGATGGACCTGCGCCTGCGTGCCGAGACCGACCCCGACGCCCTTTGACCCGCTCCCGCCCGCCCGCGGGCACCACGATCCGCTTCATCGTGCTCATCCTGCTGGTCGCTGTCGCCGGGCTGTTCAGCTTCATCCAACTCTTCTATCTGTTCCCGCCCAGCGCGAACCACTTCTTCACCATCATCGGCGACTGCTTGACGGCTACGACCGGCTACGACCCGAATGTCGACGTGGGAGCCGTCACCGATACCTACCGCACGTGCGAGTCCGACGCCTTCCGCCTCGAATTGTGGTGGTTCCTGGGCGGTTTCGCGGTGCTGGTCGGACTCACAGTGCTCCTGTATCTGACATACCCGGCGTGGGTCTCGATCCGCAACGACATGAAGCCCTATCTACCCAACGAATACAACGCCGCAGTGCTGCAGCGGTTGTCGATGCTGGCGGACCGCATGGACGTACATCCCGCCTGGTATTCAGCCGGGCGCGCGGTCGGATCCGCAGGCGGCCGCGCGTTCGGCCTGCCTGGACGGCGCCGCGTGAGCATCAACCCTCCCCTGATCACACTGTGCGCCACCGATCCGCAAGTATTCGACGCGACCGTGCTTCACGAGCTCGCCCACCTGCGCAACCGGGACCTGGACCTGACCGCGCTCACCATCGCCATCCTGTGGTCCTTCGTCGCGGTGGCCGTCGTGCCCGTGTACGCGCTGGTGCCGCTATCTCGCACCGAGTGGTATCAGGACAGGCTCGTAACCCCTTCGGCCGCATCGCTTCTGGTGGACTGGCGGCTACTGCTCATACAGTCGCTGGCGCTCACCGTTCTGGTTTACGTGGCACGAAACGCCGTACTGCGGGTGCGCGAACTGCAGGCCGACGCGACCAGCGCGGCCTACGATCGGGCCACCCCCGAACTTCTGCGGCGGCTCTATCGGCAGTCCAACAGACACGGCCTCATGCAGTGGATCGTCCGGCACAACGGTACCCATCCCTCGGCCGCCACCCGCCTCGCGGCCCGCGAGCAACCGGAGCACGCGTGGCGCCCAGCGTTGCCGGAGCTGACGATGATCGGCCTGGCCGTCGGCCTGCTCGCGTCCAATCTGCACCAACTCGGCAGCCAGGTGTATGTCGATCTGCTCCGCAGCATCAACACTTTTCATCCCGACGCACTCATCGGCCTTTGCCTCGGGCCGGTGTTCGTTGCACTCTTGTTGATCTCGTTGTGGCAGCGCACCGGGGAACGACGAGCCCCGTATCTGACCCACCCGCTCGCCCTGCTCAGCGGTCTGTACCTGGGTCTGCTCGCTCCGCTGCTGACCCGCAGGCTCTCCAGTCCGGTCGACGGTTCAGCCGCGCTCACCCGCTGGTGGCGTGGTGACGTCGTGCCAGTGCTCGGTGCGAGCGCGGCCTTGCTGGTGGGGGCGATCGTGCTTGCTCTGTGGTTCCGAGCCGCGACCGAACCTGACGCGTGCCCGCCGCACCACACCCGCTGGGTGATCGCGAGCGCAACTCTGGCCGCGAGCCCATGGTTCGCCGCCTGGTACGTCTGGACAAGTTTGCCGCCGATCGCACGCACGAACGGCCTGAGCTGCTGGATAGATGGCGCCACTCAGGGGCGGTACGCGGAGGCGTTGCTATGCCCGCCCGCATTTCCCGCCCTCAACCTGGTGGAGGTCAATCCGGCATTCCTGCTCGGCCTCACCCTGATGTGGCTGCTCCCACTGGGATTCGCCGGGCCGCTGCGAGTCCCACTCGTAGCCGGTGCCTGCGCGGGTCTCACGCTTGTCGGGGCGGGCATCGGATTGGCCTTCTGGACCAGGGACCGAGTGCCCGAGGCCAATCGCAACCTCAGCACCGCAGCCGGTGCGGAGTTCTTCGATACCTACTGGCACACCTATCTGGCGATGGTGCTCCTGGTCCAGATCGTCACCGCGGCAGCCCTTCTCGCCCTCGTTCGCAGCCGCTGCGCTCGCACCGCACTGCTGACCATGTCGATCATCGCTGTACTGGCCACCCTCGCTCAGCTCGCCACTTGGGCCACCGCGCGCTGTCTCGATCTGTGGGGACGCCATCCCACCACCTGTGTCCCGCCGCTGGTTCCGACCAAACTTGCCGCGGACCTGCACACCATCACCCTCTACAGCCTGCTGGCGGTGACACCGGTGATCCTGCTCGGCTCGGCACTGCCTCGCATTCCGAGCCGCGCCACCGGCCCCACCCGCGCCGGTGGTATCGCACTGACCGCAGTACTCATCGCCATCCTGATCGCCGTTGTACTCAATTGGCCTCTGGCATGGACCAACTGGGTGCGCTGGGGCTGACGGGGCGATGCCGCCAGTCATTACGCCGAACTTGCTCACTACTGCGACAAGCTCTCGCACAACCCTTTTCGGTGTAGTCAGGATCCTCGGCGATAAAGTGCCCCGAGTTCTTGTCTGGATAACGGGTGCGGCCGCGTCATCCGGTACTCACCGCTGCGTCGGTTGATATACAGGTATGACGGGTAGTGGCCGGATTCAGCACATTGCCAATGCATTTGGCCCGCAGCGAGCTGAATCACCAGGTTGCCGGCTGGACCGGCAAGTAGATCTGTCGCCATCCGCTCCGCCGCGGCTCGGTTCACGGGCCGAACATCGGTGAGGTAGGAGAACATCCGCCCCACATACTCCGACCACCACCGCACCCACACATCGCCACTGCTCGACGCCAGATCAGCGGCGGCGCGCAAGGCTGAATACTCCTGCGCGACTTGCCATCCCATGATTCGCCGGGAGTAGTCGTGCAGGACCCAGGCGCAGTAACTCCGCTTCGGGCACTCAGCATCCGCTGCGGCAGTCACCAATAACGGCAGCCCCGCCGGGTCGTGGAGCAGTAGATCCTCATCCTGCTCCATCAACTCCGCGTCAGTGTCGGCCGCCCAGGCCCAGAAGGACTCTTCATCAGCAAAAGGCCACACTCTCGCAGCCTAGCCACTACATCGCGGGATAACCCGCTCACCACCACTGGACCACAAGCCGTGCGCCAACCCGACCTCACGATGCCTTCATCGGATCGAGGGAAGCCTGGTCAGATCTCGAGTTCATCGCCGATCTTGCGCAGATGATGGCGTGCGAGAGCCAGATTGGCGCGCACACGATCCAGCGCCAGGTAGAGGAACAGGCCCGTGGAACGCTGGGCACTCAGCGGGCGCAGAATGTGATACTGCCCCGATAACGTGATCAGGATGTCCTCGATCCCGTCGTTGAGGCCCAGCTGTTCGATTGTGCGGATCTTGGCTCTCATCACCTCGGTGCTGCCGGCCGCGCCGATCTGAAGATCCAGCGACCGCGACCCTCCGGCTGTGCCGAGGGCCATTCCGCTGGTGCAGTCGACGACCGCCGCGCCCAGCACACCGTCGATGTTCATCATGTCCTTCAATGCCACATCCAGGTTCGACATCGCTCGCCTCTCTCCCGTATTGCGTTGCGGCTCAATAGGTTTTCGGGACATTCGATCGGGACCCGTTGGACGACAACGCGAAACCGGCACCGGTCATCACTGTTTCTGTCGAACCAACGGACGGGGCCAGCAGATCCGCGATCGCTCCCGCCACCGGACGCGCCTCCAGATGCACCCGTCCCAGCACCGCGTCGGCGGCGGTCACAACGGTCAGCATCGCGGTCGGACCTGCGGAATACACGACCACATGCCCGGCGCCACTGTCGATGACGACCTCGTGCAGGTCCGCACCGTGGGTCGTCGCGACGAAGGTCAGCGATAGCGACAGCTGCGCGGCCGCCAGGGCGGCGATACCGGTGGGTTCGATCGACTCGGGTAAATCGCTGGCGATCAGCAGACCATCGCTCGATGCCACCACCGAGCCGATCAGATACGGAAGGCACTGACGTAGCTCGGATAGTCGGAGTTCTATTTCACTGGTCGGCGGCTCCTGGTGAGAGTGCAAACGATCGCCCCTTCCTGGATTGTTCTCCAGATCATCTGCCCGCCACGACCGACGCCGACCATTTCGACACCACACGCTTTGCCGATGGGACCAGCTCGGCCGCAACCGTATCTGCGCAGAGCGAATCCTCTTGGCTCGCTGTGCTATTCATGCGCTACACGACATTTGTTCGCCCGAATCCAGGATTCGGAGGGATCGACGCAGCACGCTTACGGACCGTTCCAGCAACCTGGACCGGCAACTCGACACCGGTCAGTACCCTTGGGGCACTGACCTTTTCGCTACCCTTGCTACGTACTTACAGCATAGCGGGGCGATGGCGAATGTGGAGCTACAAATCCAGATCGGGCGCGAGCGCATCGAATAACGGTGGGTGACTTCCGCCCTCGCCCATCGCCTCACAGCAAATCCTGACCGGTACGCGTGAGCTATGCCGTGGCGCGGCCAGAGACCACCCTCCACGGATCCCCTACGCGGACCCGGCACGCGAAACCAGCCGTGTACGACGCCTCGCGGCGATCATGACTCCAGCCACGTCCCGGTGTCGCAGACCGAACACCCAAGGACCGGATTCGCCACACTGCGCGTGCACGGCGGCCTGCAGCGGCTCCGATTCCGGAAGGCATACCCGGCGCGGCACTTCGAGATCCGGACATCGGGCTCGAAATAATGAGCGTTGCCGGACCGACGAACGGAGCAGGATTGAGCGAAGTCGTTGTTCATCTCGTCGTGGCGACCGCGATCGTCGTGCTGACCTTGTTCGCGGGGTGGGCGCTGCGGCGGTACACCGAACGTCGCGCGGCCCGAGGTCACATCGACGCCGAGGTCATGACGCGCCTCGGTGAATGCCGCACTCCGATCGTGGTGCTGGTGTTCGTGGTGACCATGCGCGCGTACGCGGCGGTAGTGCCGTCGCTGCCCGTGCTGGGGACCGTGCTCGATGTGGCGATGTATGTCGCGGTGGGCTGGGTCGGGGTGTCCGCGATCGGAGTGCTCATCGCGATCGTGGCGGTGCGTTTGGGGCGCCGCAACGGCGATGATGAGCAACGGATGCAACGCATACGCACCCAGCTCAGCGTCTTCCGGACGGTAGGAATCGCGGTGGTGTGGCTGGCCACACTCGCGTTCGCGCTGCTCGATTTCCCCGCGACCCGGCCGATGGCCACCAGTTTGTTCGCTTCGGTGAGCCTGCTGAGCCTCGTGGTCGGTATCGCCGCCCAGCGGACGCTGGCGAGCCTGTTCGCCGGCCTGCAGATCGCGTTCGGCGATGTGGTGCGGATCGGGGACATGGTCGTCATCCACGACCAACGCGGCACCGTCGAAGAGATCACCCTCACCTATGTGGTGCTGCGACTGCTCGACTACCGGCGCATGGTCGTGCCCGTCACGATGTTCACCACCGAACCATTCGAGAACTGGACCCGCCGAAGCCCCGGCGTCAAAGCCGACATCTACGTCAACGTCGACCCCGCCACCCCGGTAGCGAAGGTCCGCGAATGGTTCGGCACCAGGATCGCCGAGAACCCGCACTGGGACGGCGACGAATGGTCACTGTCGATCGTCGACCAGGATCCCGGAATGGTCATGCTGCGCTTGCACTTCGAAGCCACCGCCGCCTCACCCGCCACCGCCGCACAATTGCTCGCGACCATGCGAGAAGACCTGCAGCACTGGATATCTACCAGCCTTCCCGAAGCCATCCCGCGCACCAGAACCACCACCGTGACGAACTAGATCCCACCTAATGGCGGGATGTGAACCGGGAACGGTTCAGGCGCTGGGCACTACTCGGCAACGACAGCGCTGATGTGGTCGGCGGAGAAGGGAAGGCCGGCGACAACTCGGCCCGGCTTCCAGACCGGCGGTTCGGTCGTGAAACCGCCGTCGGGCTGCAGCCTCGGCGGCTGCTGCTCGAACTCACCCGGCATGATGATCGTGGGACATGCCGCGATCACCCGAGCCGTGTCGTGAGCTCGGACGTAAGTGGTTGCCGCGGTCGACGACATGGCAGGCACGCCTGTCGGCGCCCAGCAGGTCACGATGGACTCGACGCGATAGGCGACGTCGGTGTCGTTCTGGCAGGTGAACCCATCGCAGGACACCCCTTGCGCCAGCTCCCGCGCATTCGCGGTCGACGCGCTGAACCCGAGGGCGGTGGTGAACAGTGCAGTGGCAGCGGCAACACCGAGGATGCGACGGCTTTTCATATAGCGAGCTCTTTCTCTACGTTGTTCCGACCGCCCGGGATACCGTTCCCGGATGCCGATTCGTTTCACTAGCTATTGAAAATGCTTCCTGCCAGACGAAATCGACGGCGATCGACCGTTGTGGGGTAGCGCAGGCGGTGGAAGGCAGGCGTCCCAAAGCCGACGATGTGATGGTCAGTTGCGCGCCGATACGACTCCCGAAAGCCGTATCGAGCGATGACCGTCCGAGCCCGCAGGCATATCAGCACATTTGCAGTCTGGGGCCATGGAGGCGGGACTCGAACCCGCGCCCTCCCACGTGTCGTGTTGGTGATCTACCGCTGATCTACTCCATGGCCGTGGACCAGCATACAGACGCAGGCAAGAGTTCGAGATCGTCACGGGGCGTTCATCTTCCGGCCTTCGCACTGGCCGGTCGGGCGCCGGTCGAATTACGAGATGCTTTCAGCCCGTTGATCTTCCATCTCTGGCATGTGGGCGCATCGAACCGCGCGGGATGCGGCATGCCAATGCATTGACTCCGCAGCCGACCATTGCTGAATGCCGACTTCCATTGTTTCTGTGCCTTTTTCGCGGCTCGACAGCACGGGTTGAACGAAGCCGAGCCATCGAGTGCCTTATCCCCTAAGATCGCGACATGGGGAGTGCCAGTGTCGAGTCGACGTCTGAAAATACTGTGCGACGTTCACTTGTTTTGGGTGGGGGCGGCGTGATCGGAAGCGCGTGGATGGCGGGTTTGGCCGCTGAATTGCGCCACCGCGGAATCGATTTGGGAGTGGCCGATTCAGTGGTCGGCACGTCCGCGGGCGCGATCATCGGTGCCGCGCTCCTGACAGGGCTGGACCTGTTCTCGTTTGCCGATAATCCATATCCCCCCGGTAGCCCGAAACCGCCGCAGGTGGTGGTTAAGCCCGAGCTGGTCGCCGCGTCGTTCTCGGCACTGTTCGATCGAACATCGGATCGCGAGGTGGCAGCGCGCAAGGTGGGACGCTTGGCGATGGCCGAAGCCCCGGCACAACCGGCGCATATCGCACCGATGCAGTGGCTACTCGGCGGAAACGACTGGCCGGACCACCGGCTGCGGATTGTCGCGGTAAACGCGGACACTGGTCATCGCCAGGTCTGGGACAGCGGCGTGCCCTTGGCCACCGCTGTCACCGCGAGCCGCTCCATTCCCGGCCTGTTCCCGCCTGTCGCCGTCGCAGACCGCTACTACATCGACGGCGGGTTCTGGTCGCCGACCAACGCCGATCTCGCTGCGGACTCCGATATCGTTCTGGTCGTCGAGCCACTGGCGAACCGCTTTCCGCCCGAACAGGTTCAGGCCGAACTCGCCAGCACGATGACCTCTGCCGTCGTGCGGTTCTGCCCCGACGCAGCCACGATCGATGTATTCAACGCCTTCGCAACCAAACCGGACCTCGCTGTGAGCTGGCCGGAGGCATTCCGCGCGGGCGTTCGCCAAGCCGACGACCTGGCGCAGCGGTTGATCGACGCGGGTTGGTAGCTACCACAGCGCGTTTCAATTGCTTTGGTACAAGCCCCCAGCGTTTCCGAGGAAATACCGCCAGGGCGCTGCATTCGGCCTGCACGCATTGGGAAGCTGCTGTCGGACAGCCGGTTTGGACAGCGACCAACGCCTGGTCGCGGCAAGAGAGTGCGGTTTGGTTGGCCTGCTCTTCGGACGCGGCTATGACAGCCTGAGTACTCCATAGTTGCCGTCGCGAGTGATGGTCGTGCCCAAGGGGGCCGATATCGCAGCCAGGTTCTCCAGAAGATCGATCGCAGGGTCTCCGTCGAGCGGTTGCGCGGTGTTGTGACCGTCGCGGGCCGTCGGGATGATCGTGACTGTGCCGTCGAAATCGTATTCGACCAGCAGTCCCTCCATGTGGCGATTGTGCATGACCGGCCAATCGAACACGAGGTTGCCCAGGCTGTAGAAGATCGGTCGCCCGCGGTAGACCTCCACCGGTTGAATCGAATGCGGGCCGTGCCCGATCACGATGTCGGCGCCTGCTCGGACGGCTGCGTGCGCAACGGCGTACTGGTAGTTGGCAATTGCTGTACCGGGAACGCCCCAATGCACCGAGACCACGACATGGTCGTGGTCCTTGCGGGCGTTCTCGACATCGGCGACCAGTGCCTGCAGTTCGTCGGCGAAGGGTGTGGTGATCACCGTCGGCGCAGCGCCGGGGACCTCGGCGACCCGAGGATCAGGAATATACGAAGTCACCGCCCGCATGGGCACAATCCCGGGGGCGGTCGCGGTGGCCGCGTGCTCGAACGGCCAGCAGATCGAGGAATACGCCTGAAAGGCAACGGATTTGCCCTCGCGCTGCAACACCGCCGGTCGGCGAGCCGCGGCAAGATCATGCCCGGCACCGCAATGCGCGATCCCGGCGCGATCGAGCACCTGCAGGCTCGTCACCACCGCAGCGGCCGGGAAGGTGACGTTGTTCGCGCACGAGACGACATCAATCCCAGCCCAGGTCAACGCATCCACCATCGCGGGATCGGCGTGTGTCCAGTTCGGCTTGTGCGCAACCGCGAGACCCTGTCCGCAGAGCGGGCCTTCCAAATTGACGAACCGAAAGTCGGCCTTCGCCAACACATCTCGAATCCCAACGAACGCATCCGCTGGCTCAGCGCGCAGCTGGATATTGACATCGCCCCCGAAAATCCCCTTCATAAGCACAACGCCACCACAACGGCTTCCAACTCGCATCCGGTGCGAGGCATTCGGCAGTTCAGTGCATTCTACCGCCGAGATCGCCTCGGCGCGTTGATCTTCGGCTCTGCCGCGCGGCTGCTTTGACCCGCACAACAGTTCCTTCCCGCCCGAGCACACCGGCTCGTTCCCACCGCTGACGGGTGACAGCGCTCGCGTGCGCCAGCCTGTAGGGAGCAGTTTTTCGGACGGGTTTCCAACCGGATCGCACCGGAACGTCGAAGGCCCACAACTACAACAGGGTGGCAGAAGTCCCTGGGGTGCCCAAGTGACCACAGATCCCGACGAAGGTCTGTCCAGCATGCAGAAAATCGCAGATCATCGACAACACGAAACCGATGAAGCCGCATCGTAACCCCGCCCATCCGGCCCCGTCGTCACGGTCGGTTGCGCCGCAATCGACTGGTACACCTCCGGCGGGCAGTAGGCCCCCGAACAGTCCGAGAAGTCGAACAAGGCGGGATTCTCCACCCACTTACCGAACACCCACAACCCGCCGGACAACACCAACAGCACCCCGAAAACGATCACGTACTTCTTGAACCACACGCGCGCCATGCTAGCCCGATGCCGTCCCATACATTGACGCACTGAATTCGGCAGTCGCGTGCCTTTTCACGACCTCGGATCGCGACGGCCAGTTGATCTTCCAATCGCGCCGCGCAGCAGTACTGGATGTTTCGATAGCAGTGCGGCCAGTCCCTTGGGTCTGGTCGGTCGGCTGACGGTCGCCTACGGGATGACTGGTAGATCGTGGAGGGCATTGCGAAGATCGTCCAATTGCCGGTAGTGCACCGCGATCATGCCGAGGTCCCGTGCAGTCGCAACGTTGATCTCGGTGTCATCGATGAACAGGCAGCGGTGAAGAGGTACACCGATCTGCTCGCTTGTAATCCGATACACATGGGGGTCTGGTTTGGCGTATCCGATTCGGGCGGTGTTGATCAGAATGTATGCCAGTTCGTTCAAGCCTTGCCGGGTCAAGTCCTGTTCCAGCCGTGTGGTTCCGTTGGATACCAGTGCAATAGTCACGGCTTCGCCAGCCCGGCGTAGGAGTGCGACCGCGTCGTCGTTGATGCGCGGTTCCAATTTCGACCATTCGTTTACCGCAGCGTGCGCGCGCGACATTGATCCGCAGGTGTGGGCAATATCGGCTGCGACTGCTGCCCGCCATTGTTCATCGGTGATTTGGCCGGTGATGGCCGGGCGCAAGCGATCGGGGGCGAATGCCGTTGCGGCGAGTGTGCCTACGGCAAGTTGGTTGCCGCGTTCGATGTCGTCGGCGGGCGGCCAGAGTCGCAGCACGCCATCGATGTCGCAAAGCACGGCGTCGTAGGCCGGTGCGGCCATGGTGATGATCTCCTCGACGTTGCCCCGATGCTGCCTCGCATCGGTTTCATGATCATCACACGCGACCCATATCGCCGCGACTTGTCAGCTTCTGCTGCACAGCGGATAGTCCGGGCGAGTGAAGCGAGAACCGCTGTAGGGCAGTAGTTCTCGATCGGTGCCAGCGCCGCGACCGCGGGCGGAGCAGTACGAATACTTCCCGGATTCGGCAGTAGCGTGCGTTCCGCAGCCTCGGATCGCCACAGCCAGTTGATGTTCCATCACACAACGCTCGCCGGTTAGGTCAGCGCGGCATCGCGAATTGGTTCGGCGATGATCTTCACAGCGGATCCGAGTTGGGGTGTGGGTCGTACACACCGGATTCGCTGCCTCTGGTCGTTCGGGAAGGGTTACCGATTGTCTGAATTCCCCTTGTATTTCTAGTACTACAACCGCACTGGCTGGCTCGAACAGGATCCGCACGACGGCGGCATCTTCGGGTACATCCTCAACCTTGACACCGGAGAGTTCGAGCGAGCCAGCGGCGACATCGTGATCGCCGCCCATCTCGGCGGATCCAGTGTGGTCACCGAGGTATCGCGTCTGCGCCACGAAGCTTTTGTGATCGAGACCGAACGATCCCGGTCCGATGGCCGGGCTCGAGTCGAGGGTCCGATTAGGGTGCTGTACGACGAATTGAACCTCCTGCGCGCGGATTTGGAAGCGGAACACCGCAAGCCAACCCCTGTGGAGATCGAGCGAGTCAAGTCGATCTATTCACAGGCGTTCGTGCTGTGGGAAGAACGTCAGAGGGCAACCAGCGGAGGCGTTTTCCGAATCCCGACGCCGGTTGTCCGATCAGCCAGTGGTACACAGGCGATCAGCGAGGTCGGTCCCGGACAGCCTCGCCGACGGTGGTTTTCACGTCTTCGTCGTTGACTACTCGCGGAGCGGCAGAGGCTGTTGCGGGCTGGCCACCAACGCACACCGGCGGCTCATCGTCATTGTGGTTCATCGCGACCTCTTACATATCGTCAATGCTGCAGAGCGCGACCGGTTTTCGAGTCCGGACACGTGGCGAGCTCTTCGGGTGTGCCCTCGAACACGAGTCGTCCACCATGGCGTCCAGGCCCGGGTCCGAGATCGATGATGTGGTCGGCCTGGCGGATGACATCGAGGTTGTGCTCGATGACCACCATGGTGTTGCCCTTGTCGACGAGCGTGCCGAGGAGCTCGAGCAGGATGTCGATATCGGACAGGTGCAGGCCGGTGGTCGGTTCATCGAGGATGTAGAGGGTGTTGTCGGCGGTGCGGGTCAGTTCCTTGCCGATCTTGAGCCGCTGGCATTCGCCGCCGGAGAGCGTGGTCAGCGACTGGCCGAGGCGCAGGTAGCCCAGGCCGACTTCCGCGATCCGTCGCAGCGGTCCGGCGATACCCGGTTCCCGCAGGCGCGCGGCGGCATCGGTGATGGTGAGGTCGTCGATATCTGCGATGGTCAGACCGTCCACCGTGTACCGGAGTACCTCCTGGGTGAAGCGCCGTCCGCCGCAGGTCTCGCACACCGTTTCCTGGCCGTCCATGAAGGCCAGATCGGTATAGCTCACACCGAGCCCTTTACACGTGGGGCAGGCCCCCGCCGAATTCGCGCTGAACAGAGCGGGACTCACGCCATTGCGGGAGGCGAACAGCCGCCGGACAGCGGGCGCGATACCGGCATAGGTGATCGGCGTCGAGCGCCGATTGGTGGTGAGCGGACGTTGATCGACGATGGTGGCGGGATGCCGATCGGTCAATTCCGCTACCAGACTGGACTTCCCGGATCCGGCGACCCCGGTCAGCACCGTCAACACCCCGGTGGGAATATCGACGGTGAGCCCGCGCAGATTGTTTCGCGTGGCGTTGTCGATCCGCAGTTTGCCGGTGGGAGTGCGGTGTTCGCGTCGGGTGCGGCATTCTCGCAATCCACGCCCGGTGGGGGTGTCGGCGGTGCGCAGCGCGTCGAACGGTCCCTCGAATATCACCTCACCGCCGGCGGTCCCCGCTCCCGGCCCGATTTCCACGATCCGGTCGGCGATACGCATGATGTCGGGATCGTGCTCGACGACCAGCACGGTATTGCCCTTGTCCCGCAACTGTTTCAGCATCCCGGTCAGTGATCGGACATCGTGCGGATGCAGACCCATGGTGGGCTCGTCGAAGACGTACAGCATTTCCACGAGGCTGCTGCCGAGATGCCGCACTGTCTTGATGCGCTGTGCTTCACCGCCGGACAGGGTACCGGTGGGACGGGCCAGCGACAGGTAGCCGAGTCCGATGTCGGTGAGCGCGATGAGTCGCTCGCGCAGGGCCGCCACCACCGGTGCGACACTCGGATCCGTAACGCCCGCAACCACTTCGGCGAGTTCGGCGATCTCCGTGCCGCTCATCTCGACGATGGTGCGGCCCAGCACCCGGGCCGAGCGGGCGGCGGCGTTCAACCGATCGCCACCGCAGTCCGGACACGACCGGGTATGGGTGAACTTCCGTAGCACGGTCTGCTTACGTTCGGAGAGATTGTCCGCGGTGTGCACGTAGATCCGTTCGAACCGCTCGATGACCCCCTCGTAGTCCCGCGGGGGACGGGTGCTCAGCCGTGTCGCCGCTGTTCCTCCGTACAGCAGCGCTTGTCGTTCGGACTCGGTCCACTCGCGCAGTGGAGTGGTCGTGTCGAATGAGCCGATGTCGGCGTACTGCCGGTACCAGTACTGTCCGTTGCCGAAGCCCGGCAGCACGATCGCTCCCTGTTCCAGTGACCTGTCCAGATCCAGTACACGCTCCACAGCAGTGGACATCGTGTGTCCCAATCCCGAACAGGCCGGGCACATTCCGGCCGGATCATTGAACGAGAAGTGGTTCGACTCCCCCACCTGCGGGGTGCTGATCCGCGAGAACAGCAGGCGCAGATAGCTGTACGCATCGGTGATGGTGCCGACGGTGGAGCGGGCATTGGCGCCGAGTCGTCGCTGGTCGATCACCACCACCGGCGACAAACCCTCGATGTGATCCACCTCCGGCCGAGTCCAGCGTGGTAGCCGATTGCGCACGAACGGGGGGTAGTTCTCGTTCACCTGATATCCGGCTTCGGCCGCGATGGTGTCGAACACCAGCGACGACTTCCCCGATCCGGAGACCCCGACGAAGACAACGAGGCTATTGCGCGGCACATCGAGGTCGATCCGGCGCAGATTGTTCGTGCGGGCGCCACGGATGCGGACAGAGCGGTGTTGCTCGAATGTGGTCATTCTTCGACGCTATCGACAGATGTGGCCGGATCTTGACCGCAATTAGCGCCATGATGGAGATATGGCCGATGTGACCCGTCGTACGCTCGAACTGCTGGCCCAGCTCCAGACGGGGCGGCGGTTCAGCGGAAAGGAACTGGCCGCTCGGCTCGAAACCAGCCCGCGCACGCTGCGCCGCGATGTGGAACGGCTGCGCGAGTACGGCTACCCGGTGTCGACACAGCCCGGGCCCAGCGGCTTCTATCGACTTGCCGCCGGCCAGACCCTGCCGCCGCTGGTACTCGACGACGACGAAGCGGTCGCCACACTGGTCGGCCTCACCCTGCTCGGTGCCACGGCACCGCGAGAACCCGTAGACGGCAACGGATTCGCCCCCGCGGCCGACCGCGCCTTCGGCAAACTCGACCAATTCCTGCCGCACCGCCTGCGACCGGCCGTGGTCGCGCTGCGCGACACTGTGGAGGCCGCACCACAGAACGCACCGGCGGTGCGACCCGACGCGCTGGCCATCCTCGGCACCGCGGCGGCCCGGCACGAATACCTCACCTTCACCTACCTCGACCGAGACGGACACACCTCCCACCGCCGGGTCGAGCCGTACCGCACGATCTACCTCCACCTGCGTTGGTATCTGCTGGCCTGGGACGTACGGGCGGCCGACTGGCGTACCTTCCGCCTCGATCGCATCGACGAGATCGCGCCTACCGCAAGCCATTTCACCCCGCGCCCGCTACCGGCCCGGTCGGGCGCGGAGTATCTGCGTGCGGGGTTGAGCGCCAGCCGCCACCGCGCGGTCGTCACCATCGAGACCTCCGCCGCCGCCGTCGCGGACGCGCTCAAATTCCAGGACTGCGAGATCGAGTCCCGGGGGCCGAACCGCTGCCGCCTGATCGTCCAGGTGGATTCGTTCCACTGGCTGATTCTCCAGGTCGGATTGATCGGCGCGGAATTCGCTATCGAAGAGCCCGTCGAGTTCCGCGATCACGCAGCCCAACTCGCCCAACGACTGAACCGGGCCGCTGAGTATCGGCCCACATAGTGAACAGACGACGTCGCCCTCGGGTTGCGGCTGGTAAGAGACCGGTGTCAGGATCGGATCCCGGCCAGGATCAGGTCCAGTTCAGCGACAGGGCATGGGCTGTCGAAGGCTGCGAAGACCGTCAGTCTTGCCAACGGACGAAACTCGGATGTCCGTCGGAATCGTTGACATCACATGCCCTGCACCCCCAACTCGGTGGATCACCCTCGATACTGCACCCACCCCGAATGATATTGCCGCGCATGTAATCCAGCATTGCGGAGTGCGAGAGGAAGCCGTACTTGATCGGTGTCATGGGTGCCTGACACGTCACACACACTGGGCGTTGGGGTTCTGTACGACTCATGCGACCACTGTGCCGTCGGCATGATGCCTTCGGAGGGATTCACGATTATTCGGCATGATGGCGCGTGGGGAAGCTGCTGTCCGCCAACCGGTTTGGACAGCCGACCGACGCGCGGGTCGCGGCATGGGCGGATGCGTGATGGTTCCGGCCGTCGAGAGGTTCACGCGCTCGTCAGAACGGCGGGTCGTCGAAGGGGATTATCCAATTTGCGGGGTCGCGCCAAGGTGGGGGGTCTGGCTCAGGCAGCATGTGAACGTGCGACGGTAGGGTCAGATTCAGTCGTTCAGCTTCGGCTCGAGTGGCGGCGTCCAGCTCCCAGTGCAGGTTCACGGTGTGCAGTTGCCATGCATCGAGGCTGTTGGCGAGGATGGACTCGAGGGTCCAGAAGAGCCCTGCATTGACCTCGGGCCCCTCGACGTCGACCCATCCCCGCTCGACGTCGTATACGGCGTAGACGATGACGAACCAGCGAGCTAGCTCTCCGCGGACGAAGAAGGCGTCCTGTGACCGCGTGATGCCGATACCGACTGTCACACAGGGCATCTCCCGCGAAGTCGAGCAACAATCAAGTTCGTCCACTGGCTGATCTTCCTGGCGGAAACGCGTAGGTGCAAGTTCGGTCACCCGCATTACATGCCGCTTCTCGGCATTCGGCACGATGGTGCGTCGCTGAGGCCGAGATGATCTCGGCGCGTTGACCTTCGGCCGGGCTACTCGGCCGGTTCGAACCGCGCGCCATGCGGCAGTTGGGGACGTTCCCCCGAACCCAGATCGGCTGGCCCGGTTGAACTTCGACTCACCCGCACTGGCCTGCCGGGGTCAGCGGGCTGGCCGAAACTGCTTTTGGGACATCGCACCGGTATCACAACGACTCGTGTAAACGCCCGTTCAGCACACCGATCCACTCTGCCCCTGGGAAATCGAATTCGATCATGTCCTTCATACAAAGCGATAGCGCTGCGATGTGCCTCGGCCCATTCATATTTGTCCACGCGCTCCATCCAACCTTGCCGACAACTACCAGAAGCCAAGGGCCTGTTGACATTAAGGCACGCGGTAGGTCTGATCGGCCCGGGCGGGATGCGGCAGATCAGGATGTTTGCCGCTCCCGCGCGCGACAAGGCTGCGCGAATTCTGGTTGCCGATCTCGCGGCGCACCCGCGACACTGCACGGATGAACGACAAGACCTCGATCGACGAGCTGATTGTGGCCGAGCATGTGGTCCAGGCGCTGATAGCCATCCGGGCCGAATCGAACTGCAGCCTGCGCGAGGCCATCGACGAGTTCCACGTTCGTTATGACCGCCTGAGAGTGGAACGTCCGAACGATTTCACCTTGCCGCACGGCGAATACGGTCTCAACGTCTACACCTGAGCGTTACAGATGCTCCGCGGGCCCGACCCCACCACCCGACTCCGAACAGCCGGTCGCGGAATGAGAGCGCGTTCAGTTGCGGGTCTGTGTCGGCGCGGGAGCGGGATTCGGTGGCAGGACGTGATCTTGTAGCTGGAATGCCTTGCGGCGGATTGATTTTCGGCACCGGTGCGCAGCTGTAATAGCGTGCCCAGAGCTCGCGAGCAGCCACAGATGGCGCGGCGGATCCGCCTTCGAACAGTCGTGGTCTCGACGGCGCTGGCGGCCCGCACGGGCGCGTGGGGAGATTATCGGCGATGATGCCGGATATGACAGATCCGACGCCTGGGCCGACCCTTCCTCCCTGCGAGTTGTGCGGTGGCCCTCAGATCGGCAATCTCAACCTGAAGGCCGAGCACAGCATCGGAATACACCCCGCCCGCCGCGCCTATTTCGGCTCACCGCTATCGCCCTTGACCGCGGTCGTTTGCCTGCAGTGCGGGTACACGAAACTGTTCGCGGGGCGACTCGACAAGCTCCAGGCCGAAGCCGAGAAGCATCCTGACTGGTTCACCAGATAGGTGCTTACCGAGAGGGTCGATTCAGAGTCTCGACTCGGTATGTGCGCGTGAGCATGTCGGAGCCGGACCCACGGTCCGGGCAGTGCCCGGGATACCTCGACCTGGAGCCGCACGGGCGGCACGCCGTCGAGCGTCGAATCACATTTGAAATACCGGCGTGTCGCATCGGTGGAGCGGCGACACTGTGCGCACGCACCGTTCGCGGTGCGCACATGCGTCTGTCCACAGGGAGATGATCGGCAATGTTCAAGTCTCGGCGGTCGGCGGTCGTCGCCACCACACTCACGGCGGCGGCCGCGGCACTGCTGTGTACCGCACCGCAGGCCTCGGCCTACGTCACCAGCGTGACCGTAACCTCCACCAGCGGCGGCAAATACGGCACCGGCTGCTCCTACAAGGTCACCGTCAAGGGCAGCGCGAACGAATCCATCTGGCTCTACGACAGCGCCACCTCCACCTTCACCCCGCAGCAGTTCACCCTCGACGCCACCGGCACCAGCACCTCGACGTGGACCCCGACGGTCACCGGCACCCACTACGTCCAAGCCTGGTCCTACAACGGATCCCAGTGGGCGACAATCGAAGTCGGCACCGGCACCAACCTCGGCAGCTCCTGCCTCGTCAGCTGATCCCGAGACGTTCGCACGGCCACGGGCGATAGGTAGCACTCTCTCTCGCCCGTGGCCCGAGAGTCCTCCGCTCTCTCGGTCGATTCGTTCGCCCGCGCAGGTGACCTTCGTCGGACCCGAGGGCCACACTCAGGGGGCCGTCCAATAGTCCATCGCGCCCTGCAGCACGGTCCGGAACAGCGCGAAGTCGACCGGTTTGTAGATGTAGCTGTCCGCTCCGGCGGCATAGCAACGGTCGATGTCCTCGGCGGTGGTCGAGGAGGTGAACACCACCACGGTCAGGCCGGTCAGGTCGGCATCGGCCCGAATCTGTTGCAGCACACTCAATCCGCTGATGCCCGGCATATTGAGGTCGAGGAATACCAGCCTCGGGCGCGGCTGAGTGTGGTCACGCAGGCGGGTCAGTGCGGATGCGCCGTCGGTCACGAATTCCAGGCGCAGGTGGGGATGGGAGGCGTGCAGGGCGCGTTCGATAGCCTCGCGATCCTCGTCGCTGTCCTCCACGAGCAGCACGGGGTGCTCGATCAGCTGATCAGTTCGGTCCATGCCGAGGCTCCGTTCTCCGCCGCTTCCGGTCCAGCCGGGGTGATGTCCAGGCGGGTCCACGCGGCGTCGCCGCAGACCCGCAGATGTACCGTGTCGATGCCCTCGGCCAGCCATTCGAGCAACCGATTCTCGAATTCCCTTGGCACTGACTGATTCTCCGCACCGGTCCGCAATGCGGAGACCGCCTCCACCGCGAGGTCGAGCGCGTCGGACGTCGCGACACGGGCATCGAAGGCGACCCGCCCGAGATAGCGCAGGATCAGCACGGCCGCATCGTCGTGGACGCGGAATCGGCCGACCCCGTCGGTCAGTGCCCTGGCCAGGTCAGCGGGCGGCAGTTCGCGCAGACCGGTCAACGTCGCGGCAAGTTCGGGTTCGAAGAACCGCCGGGCGTCATCGCGCGCCTCGGACAGCCCATCGGTGTAGAGCAGGATGCTGTCTCCGGGCCGCAACCGAACCGTGGCGGGTTTGAGGGAGAGCTCGGGCAGATAGCCGACGAGCTTGCCGGAGCAGTCGGCCTCCTCGACTCCCCCGTCGCGCCGCAGCACCATCGGCCGGGGATGGCCCGCGGCGAAAAGCTCTGCCCGGCACTCGTTTCCGCCGTCCGAATCGACACTCAGGCTCGCCACCGCCATGGTGAGGAAGCGGCTGATCTTCTCGTGCACCATCTTCGCGTTGAGCGCGTGCAATGCCTGTTCGACGCTGTGCCCCTCGGTGAGCAGCGTCTCCACCGTATGGCGAGCCAGTCCCGTCAGCGCCGCCGCGGCCGCGCCACGACCGCACACGTCACCGATCAGCGCGTGCAGGCGGGCGTCGGGCGCGATGACCGCACCGTAGAAGTCACCACCGACCTCCAACGTGTCCTCGGCAACCTGATAGGACGAGGCGATATCGAGTCCATCGACGATCGGCAGGGTGGCGGGAAGCAGATGCTGTTGCAACAGCAGCATGTCGCGGCGCTGCCGATCGTGCAGCGCGGCATTGTCCACGGCCAGCGCCGCGCGCCCGGCGAGGTTGTGCAGGAACTCCGCCGCCACGGTCCGCGATGAGCCGTGCCGGTGGAACACACTCAGCAGGCCCACCTCGCGGCCGTGCGCGCGCAGCACCATCGTGGCCATGGTGTCCAGGTTGGCGTCCTCGGGGAGAGCAGCGGGCCGCGGCAGCGCCGAATCCTGTGCACCTCCCTGCTGCCCGTGCTCGGAAACGCTTCCCGCCCAACGGCCTTCACGCAGATACGCCGCCAGCCGCGATTCCCGGCGGGCATCGACGTGCGCCACCGCGACCGGCTCCATGCGGCCGTTGCGCTCGATATGCACCGCCGCGCCATCGGCGATGGCAGGCACCACCATGCGCACGATGGCGCGCAACGTGTCATCGATATCGAGCGAGGAGCTCATCCGCAAGGACGCCTCGGCCAAGATCGCGTCCTGCACCTGCCGCGCGACCCGCATCTCGCGCTCGGCCCGCCCACTGTCGGCGGCCGCGGCGATATCGCGCACCTGCCGCAGCGCGCTGACGACGCCGGAGCCGATGGGTGCGGCGGTGATCACCCCGATCACCGCGCGGGTGCCGTCGGCCCGGCGGTAGGAGGCGAGCACGGCGTAATCGGTTGTGCCCGTGGCGAATTGGTCGCCGTCGTGCCCTGCCATGAGGTCGCGCAGCTGGTCCGGAGGCAGTTCGAGAAGGTCGGTGTCCGCGGCCGCGTCGAGCAGTCGCGCGGCCGATTCCGCTGCGAGCCTGTGCGTTCCGTCACCGTCTGCCCACAGCTGCGCCATGGCCTGCGGGCCGCCGATGCTGAAGGCCGTTGCCACCTCCGGCCGATCCCGCAGGCCGGTCAGCATTTCCGCGGTGGGGTCCGCGGACTCGGCCAGGGTCGACCACCATTCATGCAGTTGAGCCGACCACGGTAACTGCTGCATACGACCTCACGCTCCCTTCCGGGAGTCGGGGACGCCCGCCCCTACTGTAGGGTCCGCGACGAGATCGTGATCGTGCGGCTTGCGACCCGGGCCGCCTGCGCCGGGAGGTATGCCTGTGAATCGACCACCCGAGGACCGCGCTGCCGGCGACGACGCCTGGCTGCCCGAGGAACGGGTGCGTCTGGCCGAGGCGGCGGCCGGGCCGAGTTTCGATCTGTCGATATGTCTGAACGAGCCGATCCACCAGCTCGGCGGCATCCAGTCCTATGGCGCTCTGCTCGCCCTGGACGACACCGGTGTCGTCACCGTCGCGAGCGCCAATTGCGCAGCGGTACTGGGTGTTTCGCCCGAGGAGCTGGTGGGCTCGCCGATCGTGGCGGTGATCGGCACCGACGGCATGGCCGCGGTGGACTCGACGCTGGCCGCGCCCACCGGTGACCGCGGCGTGACGGTGCTCAGCGTTCAGGGCACCGAATTCGACGTCACCGTCTACCGATCCGATCAGTATCGGGTGCTGGAATTCGAACCCGCGTCCACGGGCCGCCCGTTCACCTTCTCGCGGTTCTATCCGAGTCTGCGCGCCACGCTGACCCGGCTGCAGAGCGGACAGGGCGTGCTCGATGTGTGCTCGACCGCGGTCGCCGAGATCCGGGCACTGACCGGGTATGACCGGGTCGTGGCCTACCGCTTCGAAGGACGCGACGGCCCCGGCGAGGTGATCGCGGAATCGGTGTCCGATCAGCTCGACCCGTGGCTCGGGCTGTGGTTTCCGGCCACCGACATCCCCCCGCAGGCGCGAACACTCTACGAGCGCAACTGGATTCGGGTCATCGGCGATGTCGACGATGCGACCGCGGCGCTGATACCGCCGCTGCTGGCGCACACCGGACAGCCATTGGATCTGTCGGATTCCACGCTGCGCACGGTATCGGGCTTCCATCTCGAGTATCTGCGCAATATCGACGTGGCCTCCTCGATGTCGGTGTCGCTGTTGCGCGAGGGCCGACTGTGGGGGCTCATCGCCTGTCACGGACTCACTCCCCGGCGACTCTCGCCCGAGATCCGCGCGGCCTGTGAGCTTTTCGGTGTCATGCTGTCGCTGCAACTGGCAGCCTTGCAGGACGCGGAGTCCGCCCTGGCCCGCCAGCGCGCCCGCCAAGCCCTGTCCCGCTTGGTCACCGCGCTCGACGCCGATATCACCGCCTCGGTGACCGGCAACGGACGGCTACTCGGCGAGCTGGTCGACGCCGCCGCCGTGGCGCTGTACATCGACGGGGAGACGACGCTGGTCACCGGTTCGCCCGAACTGGTCACGAACGAGGAGCTGGCCGTGCTGCGCCGGCATCTGCCTTCGCTGGATGCTGGAAGGGTATGGAGCAGCGACTTTCTCGGCGCGCAGGCTCCGGAGCTGGAGGCGCTGGCACCGGCGGTCTGCGGTGCGCTCGCACTCGGGGTCGGCGGCTCGGAGGACCTGATCGTGTGGCTGCGCCGGGAGCGGCACACCGCGCGCACCTGGGCGACGGATCCGGCGGCTCCGGTGCGCCTGGGCCCGCACGGTGAACGGCTCACTCCGCGTGGCTCTTCGGCGGTGTATCGCGCGATCGTGCGCGGGCACAGTGTGCCGTGGACCACGGCCGATGTGGCCGTGGCCGAGGAGTTCGGGCATGCGGTCACCGAGGTGATGGCGCGCCAGAGCGCGCGTCTGGCCGCACTCAACACCGAGCTGAGCCGGGTCAACAATGATTTGCACACCTTCGCCCACGTCGCCGCGCACGAACTCAAAGAACCCCTGCGCGGGATCGCGAACTCGGCCACGTTCATCACCGAGGACGTCGCCGACACCTTGGACCCGGTCACTGTGCGACGGCTCGACACCATCCGCGGACTCGCCAAACGCATGGATGAGCTGATCAATTCACTGCTGCATTTCGCCCAGCTCGGCCGCGCCGAACTGCATCGCGAAGAGATCGATCTGCGCCAGGCGACCGATCGGGCCCTGGAAATCGCCGGGGCCCGGCTCGACGAGCAGGGTGTCACGCTGACCCTGCCCGAGCCGGGCATCATGCTGAGCGCCGACCCGGACCGCCTGCAGGAAGTGTTGATCAACCTGCTGGTCAACGCCGCCAAGTACGCGCGCGAGGAGGAGCCGCGCGAGGTCGCCGTGGGCGCGGTCACGCAGAGTTCAGGCATTAACGCCTTTTTCGTCGCCGATAACGGCATCGGGATTCCCGGCACTGATCAGCAGGACGCGCTGCGGCTGTTCCGGCGACTCCATCCGCGCGGCACGCACGGCGGCGGGCACGGAGCGGGCCTGGCAATCGTGGACCGCATCATCAACCGCCACGGCGGCAGGCTCTGGCTTGACTCCACCCCGGGGGTCGGCACCACGGTGTGGTTCACCCTCACCGCAGAGCCTGACCAGGGCTTATCGCACCAAGAGCGCCCCTAGACGCCGACAGGCATTAGCCGCACGAGCCATCCGGATATGCTGTCGGGCACGGCGATTGAGCAAACAGTCGGCCGCATTGTCTCCGGCACTCGGTTTAACAGCCGGAGACCCGGGCACCCCAGCAATCATGTGGCGGCCGCATGATTCGTGCGGCCCAGTGGGTTCTGGCCCGCGAAATTGTGCAGAGAGGTGTGTTTTTGTGCGATTGACGGATCAACAGCGTGGGTTCGATGTGGACGTGGTGTCGATCGGCTCCGCCGTGGTGGTGGTCGCCACCGGTGAAGTGGACATCGCCACCGCGCCGCAGCTGCACGAGGCTCTCGAGCACGCCCGCGCGCAGTACGCCGGAGATCTCGTGATCGATCTCTCCCGAGTCGAATTCTTCGACTCCACCGGAGTGAACGTGCTGCTCACAGCAGCCAAGACCTCCGACACCCCGCTCCGACTCGTACCCTCCTACCCGGTACGACGCCCCCTCGAAGCCACCGGACTGACAACGGTTTTCGAGTTGTACGACTCCCTGGACGACGCGATCGCCGCCGGGCAGGGCTGAGCATTCGATTCCAGGTAGGCATTTCCACCGACCATGAGGACATGATGGACGACTCTGATCACGGCGCGCGAAGGTTCGATATCGAATTCCGTGCCGTCAACGAGGAACTGCAACGAGTACGCCACGCGCTGCGAAACTGGCTGCGCGACATCATCACCGACGAGCGCCGCGCCTACGACGTGCTGCTCGCCGTCAGCGAAGCCTGCACCAACTCGGTCGAACACGGCCATCGTGGTGACGGCCGTAACCTGCGGCTGCACGCGGTCGCCGACCACGAACAGGTCCGCATCACCGTCATCGACGGTGGCACCTGGCGGGTGCACCAGTCCCCGCCCACGACCGTGCGCGGCCTCGGTCTGCATCTGATGCGCGCACTGGTCCCCGAGGTAGAGGTCCGCACCGACGACAACGGCACCGTGGTGGAATTCGCCGCACCGATCCCTGCCTGAATCCGGTGGCTGGCAGCCACATTCGGGTACATCGCCCACGTGCCACTGCTGAGACGAAGCAGGGCACGCCCGCGTCGGCGCCCGGTCCCGGGATCGGCGGCGAGGAGCCTCAGCCCACAGGTTCACGCTCGCGCAGCCGGTGACGGCCTACCGTCGGCGCGACGAGCACGGGAAGCTCGCACGTCGGTGCGCCGAGGACATCGCGCAGGTAGAGGCAGAATGTATCGATCGTGCCGTAGCGGGCCAAGATCTGACCCACCAGCGCCCGTACCCCGGCATCGAGCACCGGTTCGTTCATCACCGACCTCCTGAGACTGCCCCGCTCGCGATCGCGTCCGGGGAAAGTGAGAAGAACAGATCGAGCACGTGATGCCCAGCCGACGCGTGCGCAAACCCCTAGCATCTCGGTTTGTCGTACTGATATCTCAACCAGACCGCCACATTGATTGCCAATTGTTTGCCTAATAGGGTCGGTGGCCGTAGAAATTGGTGCTGCAATGGGCGTGGCAATGGTTCACCGTCGATCGAACTCAGGTGCACGGGCTGGATATCGATCTGGTTACCCCACTGCGAGCAACTGGCCTTCGACGGTATTCTGCGTGAATTCCAGTTTGTAAAGCCACTTTTCGGGGTCCGACTCACCACTGAGACAGGGGCGTGCCGATGAATGTGTCAACTCGAGCAAGGACACGCGGGGAGTACGCCGCACGAAATGCGATCGACGAAAGGTCGCGTTCCGATACACACCGAGCAATAACCGCTGGATTGCTAGCTCTCGTTCCCGTGGGGTTTGCATTCGGTCCGGTGGCCGCAATGGTCATGATCGGCGGACACGCGGGAATGTCGAGTCTGGACGCGGCGCTGGTCGCCGGCGCGGTGACGGTTTCACTCGTGCTGGGCGTGATGTCGGCCGGACTCTTCGCTTCGGCACGTCACCGGAGTCGGGGCAGGAGGGCCTGACAGGAGCGCGGCCGCTGGGTGACACCACTGTCAACCCGGCGGGTACGCGCTCCCGTGCATTTCCCGTAACTGAGCACTCCCCCGCGGTCCGGTGCCCACAATCGAGAGCAGTGCTCTTGACAATGCTCGCCCAAACGGAGAGCATTGCTCTTGTTACGGAACATCGATCACACGGAGCTAGTCATGACCCTGTTTTACACCGGACCGTCCACCGCCGACCTGCACGAGAACTACGCCAAGCAGGGCCTGCTGGACGACAACGCCCCGGTGCGCTCGTCCTCTACCGTCGTGATCGATGCCCCGGTCAGCATCGTGTGGCAACTGCTCACCGATATGCGGAATTGGCCCGAGTGGCGTTCCGACGCCCGCGTTCTCGAGCTCGGCGAGCTGCGGGTGGACGCACCCTTCCGCTGGAAACTGCATGGCAGCACCATCAAGGCCGTCTTCGCCACCGTTGTCCCCGAACGCGAACTGGCCTGGACCGGAGTCTCCATGGGCTGCATGAAGGCAGTCGACCGCATGCGGCTCAGCCCACTGGGCGAGCACCGCACCGAGGTCACCATGGAAGAGTCACTCGCCGGTCCGCTGCTCACCCTCTTCTTCAGCTCCGAGAAACTGCGCGCCGGGCACGACGCCATGCTGCAGATGCTCAAGACCGCTGCCGAATCCTCGGTGCGTGTCTAGTCCCGCCTCGATCACCGAGGGCTTCCCAGATGTAGTCAGCCACGGCCGCGACACCTACGACCTGCCCACCGACCCCGATCCTCCCCGCGCAGCCGATATCGGCCGGGTACATCGGCTGGCCCGCACGAAACGTCCGGCGTGGCTATGTCTTCGAGGGAATCGCGAACCCGATATGTGCGCGGCAAAGTCATGGAAATGACCACGACTGAAACCGAGACCGTGCACTACACCATGATCGAGCCGACTCCGGACGGTGGTTCGAGGTTCACAGAAGGCCAGCTCCCGCTGTCGGTGCGCCCCGTGGCGGACGGGGTGGATCACATGGCAACCGGCGAATTAGCCACTGCGGGAGTGCTGTTCGTGCGCAGTGGTGGATTCGACAGCACACCTCATCCGGCCCCGGCGCAGCAATGGGTGGTGATGATTCGCGGCACGATCGAGGTGACGGTCACCTCGGGCCACAAGCGCGTATTCGGTCCAGGGGATCTGTTGCTGGCCGCTGATGTCGAGGGGCGCGGGCACAGCACGGTCACAGTCGGCAGCCCACCGTTCGAAGCGCTGTTCATCCCAGCGGATGCATGAACCAGGGCGAACACTCGCATTCGACAGTAGCGAACGTTCATGCGCCGCAGTCGATCTCACCGCCGATGGCTGGCGCTCGCCACTTCTGTCAGCGCAGTATGCGGCGGTAGAAGATATTCAGCGCGACATGGAAGCGCAATCTCAATTGCTCATCGCTGCAGCTAGTTCGGCGCACAGGCCAGAGAGTTCGGAGGAACGCATCCGGGGCACGCCGGGAGAATCGGCGTCGTGCCACGCCACATCTCGTGCCGTTCCAACAGGCCGGGTGAAGATGTGTTGGTGGAGATGGACCCCGGCAACGCTCAGTCCCGCGACGAAGGTGAACACATGGGCGGGTTCGAGAACCTGCCGCAGGGCGCTGATCGACGAGCGGACAGTGCGCGCGAAGGCAACGGTCTCGGCGTCGTCGAGTTGATTGAGTGTCGCAACGTGGCGTCGAGGCTCGACGAACAGGTATCCCGGCCGGACCCAGTCTTCTTGTGCTGGACGATGAGTCACCACCACAAGCTCGTCCGCACTGACCACCGGACTCACCAGTGGCCCGGCCCCGTTGTGCTTGTCGCAGATCACGCACCCCCGCATACAGCTGACGATATAGCTGCGCTGGCTGCAATGCCCAGCCGCAGAACAATCTTCGACGAGGTTTGAGCACACGGACGTCCCCGCCCAAACCGAAGCCGTTCTGGTCCAGGCCGACTCCGTACTCGTGCCACGAGCGTTGAGTTATGCACTGTGCCAGACGATCCGAGCAGCCATGGACGATGCCGCGTACTGAGACCTCATGCCTTGGCGGTCGGACTGCCTGGCAGCCAAGTTCGATCAGCGCGGCGTGCGGCATGATCGGATGATCGAGTGATTCCAGCCTATCCATGCCCCGCGTGTGGCCACCTCGTCTTCGACCAGCCGCCAGGCTCTCACTTGATCTGCCCTGTGTGCTTCTGGGAAGACGACGCCGTACAGCTGCGGTGGCCGACGCTTACGACGGGAGCGAACAAAGTCTCGTTGGCGGAGGCTCAGCGCAATGTCATCGCGTTCGGGGCCTGCGACGAGCGCGCACGTGAGTTTGCCCGTCCTGCGACGGTTGAGGAACCCGTGGATCCCACTTGGCGACCGATCGCGCCGACGGACGACTTCGAGCACTTCGCGACTGCGAATTCTGTTGTGTGGCCGAAGGATCGCACCGTGCTGTACTGGTGGACACCGACATTCTGGCGAGCCCGAGGGATCACGACACGAGGTAACAGCGTCCCGAATCTGTCAGGTAACCGGCATTTCAGTGAGCCGCGATGGTTGTCCGTCGGTGCCGGTAGGTTATCGGGCGGTGAGGACGGGAGTGGTTGTGGTCGAGAATGATTGGGCTGCTCTGGCGCGGGACATCGCGTGGGTCTTGTACCCGGATTGGGACGATGACGGGCGGATGATCTCGCCCAGAGATGGCGACAGCGTCCAGTTGCGCGATACGCGGACCGGTCAGCGAGTGCTGTTCCGGGCTGAGGACAAGGGCATCACGGTCAGCGTGACGGTACCGAACGATCCGGCGGAGGCTGGTCGACTTCGGTCGGTGCTCGAGTCGCAGCGGACGACGTCATTTTCGATGGTCCGTGACTATGAGTTGGGCCGGATGGTGCCCAATGATCAACCAATGTGGATGCCTGTCGAGCTACGCAGTGGTGGTGACGAAGCCACGGACTGCGGGCAGCGCATCGAGGAGTGTGCGCGCGAGTGGTCGACCGGCTGGCGTCACAACGCCGGATATCGGGACGAGGTGGCGAACGCGATCGTCGCGGTTCTTCGGGACGGATTGCGCACCACACCAGAAGATTTGGGTCTAAGCGCGTACAGCAGCTGCGGGCCGGAACCGTCCCCCCGCGTCGGAACGGTCGGGTCGGATCGGCCCACCTCGCGTGGTCTGCCGCCACTCTGCTCCGAGTGGGACGAATTCGCCGCGCGCCTCGAGTGGGTTTTGACCACCTTGCCCCAGCTGGGCTACCTGGATCTCTCGATCCCCGGACGATCGTTGTCCATCCAGCTCAGCAAAGAGCTGGACGGCATGATCCGCGGGGTGTGCACAACCGGCGCCGACACGAATGCCACAGAACCGCAAGAGCGAATGACTGGCTTGGGATGGCGCTGGGGCGCCCCATTCGGATGCGAAGGCATCGTCGAGAACTGGATCACCCCGCCAGTTGGGACTGGGACAACGAGCCCGACACTTGAACGGCTGGTTGAGCTTGCGATCACGACGCTGCGTACCGTCGGCGAAGTCGAGGAACCGAGCGAGCTCGCATACGATGCGTTTTCGAACCTGGCCGGAGTCGACGAAATGCCATACGTGGCGGCCGAACTTGGTGTGCCCAAGTCTGATTCGATGACATCCGAGAATCCGACAGGGATGTAGAGATGTAGAAGTCTCTGCACGCCAGCTTCGATCACTACCTCTCGATAGTCGCTCGTAGCCCAACACGTACGACATTCGGTGCGGGCGCAGGCGGTCATCGCGCGTACGCCTCTGCATTTCGGTCCGGCGCGAAATTCGGGTGCCGATGAGATGAACCGGGTGTTACCGTCGCCCGGTTCACCCGATCGACCGAGGAGGTCATCATGTACCGCGACGAGTTCCAGGCTTCGTTTTGAACGAACCAGCAAGCGCCGCAAGGGGTTCCCTTTAGCGAGTCCAACGTCAAGCGAGGCGCCCGTGTGGTGGGCGACGACACCGAGCTCATCGAAAAGCTCGGAGGCAAGGACCCCTGCCCTTGTGGCTCCGGCCACCGGTTTCCGCCGGTGCTGCCGTCCCACGGGTCGCTACGACGACACAATGGGCCACTACTACGTCCGTGACTGACTGTGCGGACCGTGCTCCACGCGAACGGCCCCGGTCCCGGATTCGCTGCTCTCGGCGATCACCCGGGCACCGGGATTGCGCGAGCACCACACGACGTCTGCGGATTTCGATTCATACAGCGGTAGTTGCCCCTCAGACCCGGCCGCGGGCGAGGTCGATCAACCGCCCGAGCACGTGATCCCCCGACGCGCGCAGGCCGTTGTGCTCGTACTCGTTGGTGATCCACGGCCGCAGCGTCGGGATCAACCGGGCGGTCTCCTCGGAAAACCTCCGCTCGACGTACATGTCGTCGGCGTAGATCGCGGCCGCGGCGGGGACCGTGCACTCGCGCAGCACGTCGGCGTCATACAGCTGCGGCCACTGGTGTGCGGCGAGGAGCTCGGCGGTCTGCTTCATCGGCCGGAGACCGTGGAAATCGTCGAAGAGCCAGGGGAATACATGTTCTCCGGTGAACAGCGTCCGGTCGGTGCGGAACTCGTCCGGCAGCACGCGCTCGGCAGACCAGCGGGTGGCGAATCCGTCGGAGTAGGAGGACTCATGGATCACCGAATACAGGGGATTGCGTGCGGTGAACGGCAGCGAGTTGGCGACGTCGTGCGCGAAGGCAGGGGACTTCGGGTCACGTTCGAGTAGGTAGTGCAGCGTCTGCTCGCCGCCGCTGGCACCGAGCAGATATCCGAGCTGCTGGAACAGCCGCGCGGTGAGCGGACTGCCGTCGGGCAGCACGACGACCCCGTCGTCGAGCATCGGTAGCAGCGCTTCCACCCGGCCGCGGTCGCCCGGATAGCGGCGATGGTAGCGGCGATTGCGCTCGATCAGGTTGGCGAATGTCGCGGTGTAGACCTCGTCGGGATGTCGCGCGATCGGCGGTAGCCCGCCGGTGAAGAATGCCTCGGCCAGGCTTTCGGGAGCGTGGGAAAGGTATGCGAGCGTGCAGAATCCGCCGAACGACTGCCCCAGCACGCTCCACTTCTCGACACCCAACTGCCGCCGCACGAACTCCGCGTCCCGGACGATCGCGTCAGCGCGGAAGTGGGTGAGGTATTCGGCCTGCTCTGCCGGAGTGCCGGACAACGTGCCGACCGGCGTGGACCGTCCGGTCCCGCGCTGATCGAGCATCAGCACCCGGTACTCCCGCAATGCCCGCGCCAGCCAACTCGGCGTCCCGAGCGACGGCCTCGGCGCCTCATGCCCCGGCCCGCCTTGAAGATAGACGAGAAACGGCCGGTCGAGCCCATCCGGATCGGCGACCTCCCGTGCGAAGACGGTGATCTTCGGTCCGTCAGCGCGGGAATGGTCGAGGGGGACGGCGAACTCGTGCTCGGTGAGCGCCAGGCCGGGGATGCACACACTGGTTGCCATACGCGCGATCCAACCAGAACGGACGCCGGGGCGGCCATCAGAATCGGCCCCTGGAATCCACCGCATTCCGCCACGTTTCGACCGATCGGACCGTTGTACTCGGCACTAGGACGGCCTCGCTGCAGATGGGGTGCCCTTGCCTTGGCGTGAAAGCGCGCCCCGCTGGTGGGATATCTTGACGCGATGCCGTACTTGCAGCGTGAGGGCCAGGTTTTCATCCTCCAGTTGGGCAACCGGGGGGACCGCGATACCGAGAACCGGTTTCATCCGGATTGGGTTGGCGAAATGGACGCTCTGCTCGATGAGGTCGCTGCGATCTCCGGCCCCTGCGGGCTCGTCACGATCGGTGACGGGAAGTTCTACTCCACCGGCTTCGATGTGGAGTGGGCTGCGCGAAACCCCGAGCGGATCAACGAGAATGTTGCCGACCTGCTGCGGTTGTTCGCCAGAATTCTCACCCTGCCGATACCGACTGTCGCCGCGATCAACGGTCATGCCTATGGTGCCGGGGCCTTTCTCGCTGTCGCACATGATCACCGGATCATGCGCCGCGATCGTGGCTATGTGTGTTTTCCCGGCGTCACGCTCGGCGTCAACTACGCTCCCGGGATGGTGGAGCTGGCACAGTCGCAGTTGCCGCTACCCGTGGCCCGTCGTGCTCTTCTCACGGGGCACCGCTACGGCGGGACCGAAGCGATGACGACGGGCTTGGTCGACTCGGTCGCTGACGAGCACGACCTCCTGATATCCGCTGTGGAGTACGCGCAGCGCCTGGCCTCGACCAGCGGGCCCGCCCTCGGCCACGTCAAGTCGTCGCTCTATCGCAATGCCACCGCGGCCCTGCTCGGATCTGTCGCGGAATACAACCACGATTCCGCTGCGGGCTGAGGGGCAGCGCATATCGCACCGAAATCGGCAGATCAGCGCGTTCGACGGCGCGTGCCCAGCGGCTATCGCAGGACGTGTCCCACGGGGTTTCACTCGTCGTCGGGAGGTCATGGTTGCGCGTCGCGTGAGAGCTGGTCGCCAGCGGGAAGGTAGATCGGCTCCGGGCGGATTCCGGTCACGTAGTCGCGGAATGCTCGCAGATACTCGCCTAGTTCCCGCTCGTCGGCGAACCTGATTCCGGTCGGGTCGAACCATTCTTGCGGTGTCGGGCGTCGCACGATCATGTAGTCCAGGGCTTCGCGCACCAGCACCCCGTAGGTCGGATCCCTGACGCACGTATCACGCACCTCCGGGGCGTAATACCGCATTTTGCCGTCGCGGTGAACGTCCATCAGCGGCCACAACAGGGCATCGAAATGCGGGATTTCGTCCCACCACATGGAGCGCAGGGGCTCTTCGGTCCGCGTTCGGCGGCGTGATTGCGGAAACTGGTGTCGGGTAGTCGCCGGATACGCCCCTGTTGTCGATGGCGCGGATCGGTCCGGTTTTGAGGTTCACCGGCGGGTACCACACGCCGCGCCACACCGGGACTCCGAGATGGCGAGGATTCAGCGGCAGCGGCGTGGCCAGTGAGATGTCGACCGTGATTCGACGCACGGGTGGCAACGGTCCGTCGGTCACCAGGTCTGCCGCCATCGACAAACAGTCCCGCACGTCGAATCCGGTCACACCGATAGCTCGTCCGAACCATGGGGCAGGGCAGTCCCGCACGTCGAATTCGATCCAGAACCGTCGCACCGTCGACATATGCGCGCGCTCCTCCTCGATCTACCGCCGAGTGCGCAGCCGAGGGTGGACGGCGTCGTGCCCGTGTCGCGGTCTACCTCGACAAACGCCGGGATATCACCCGCACGATACCAACGTTCGTTCGGCAACCACCACTTGATAATCGGCAGTTGCGCGCATTGGAAGCTGCTGGCGGCCAACTAATTTGGACGGCCAACCAACGCGCGGGTCGCGGCAGTGGAGGATGTTCAGCGTGACGGGCAGTGTGCCGCCTCAGTTGCTCATCACCGCTGCCAGGTCGGCGCACAGGCCAACCAGTTCGGAGGCCAGGATGTGGGGTGCACCCGGAGAATCGGCGTTGTGCCATGCCACCTCTGGTGCCGTTCCGACGGGCCGGGTGAAGACGTGTTGGTGGAGGTGGACCCCGGCAACGCTCAATCCCGCGACGAAGGTGAAGACATGGGCGGGTTCGAGAACCTGCCGTAGGGCTCTGATCGACAAGCGGACAGCGCGGGTGGAACCTCGGTCGCGAGGTGCTGGCCGATCAGCGCCCCGACCTCCGGCCGACGCGGTCGGCGCACTGTTGGCGGAGGCGAGCGGCGGTGGCGTTGTCGAGGGTGCGGGCGGCCGGGGAGGCGAGTAGGTGGGTGAGGCGGCGGTGGAACTGGTCAGGAGTGAGGCCGAAGCGGAGGAAGGCTGCTTCGTCGTTGCCGCCGTAGGGGGCCCATTCGGCGGCGAATTCCAGCATGTCGATCTCGAACGGGCTCATCGGGTTTCAGATTCCTGCGGTGTCGGCGATCTCGCCGGCCTTGGCGATCAGAGCGTCGATGTGGGCGAGAGTGGGTGTGCCCGCAGTGGATTCGTTGCGCGGTGCGGCGAGGGTGCGGCGACGAACGCCTTCGGCGATGATGGCCAGCTTCCACAGGCCGAGGGTGTGCCAGTAGCGCAGTGTGGCCGGGTCGCGGCCGGTTTCGTCGAGGTAGAGCTGGGCCATCTCCGCCCGGCTCGGAAAGCCCTCCAGCGTGGAGGCTTCGAAGACTCCGGAGGATGGCTCGCCTGGTTCGGGCCAGTAGGTGAGCAGGCTGCCCATATCGGCCAGGGGATCGCCGAGGGTGGACAGTTCCCAGTCCAGGACGGAGATCACCTGTCCGCTGGTGGGCGAGGTGATCAGGTTGCGCAGGTGGAAGTCGCCGTGCACCAGGCTGATTTCGTGCTGGACGGGGATCGAGGCGGCCAGCCGTCCGGTGAGTGCGTCCAGTGCCGGTGACTCGCGGGTTTTGGACCGTTCCCATTGCCCGGACCAGCGTTTGAGCTGACGCTGGGCATAGGGCCCAGGACCGGCCAGGTCCGCGAGGCCGGTGGCGGGCAGGTCGACGGTGTGGATCTTCGCGAGCGTGCCGGGCATCGAGGTGGCGATTCGGCGACGATGCTCCGGAATGAGCGAATCCGCGATCGGCATCGTGTCGACGATGACCCCGCCCACGAACTCCATCAACACGACCGGCCCGTCGGCGATCTCCGAATCGGTTGCGACGCCCAGGATTCGGGGAACAGGGACGTCGGTCTCGGCCAGCGCCGCCATGATGCGGGCCTCACGCACCACGTCGTGGGCGGAATCCAGCAGGTGTCCGAGTGGTGGCCGGCGCAGCACCCAGGCCCGGCCTTCGCCGTCGGCGACCCGGTAGGTCAGGTTCGAATAGCCGTGGCCGATCCGGCACAGGCGCAGCGGCAATGCGAAGTCGATGCCCATGGAGGTCAGCCAACGCGCTAGCGCGTCGATATCGATGGCAACAGCGGTGGAGTCACACATGGGCCGACACCTCCGCCCGGAACAGTCCGGCATCGCCGAGGCGCTGCCCGCCGTCGATCACGAATGTCTCACCCGTGACCCAGCTCGCGGCATCCGACGCCAGGAACGCGACCGCGGAGCCGATATCGCCGGGCTCGCCGATCCTGCCCAGTGCGGTGCTCGAATTCAATTGGGCCTCATGGTGTTTCCATAAGGCTTCGGCCAGCTTTGTGCGGACAACGCCCGGCGCGAGCGAATTGACCCGCACTCGCGGCGACAGTTCCAGCGCCAGTTGTTTGGTGAGGTGGATCAGTGCCGCCTTGGATGCGTTGTAGAGGCCCAGGTTCGGTTCGAAGCCCAGCCCGCCGATCGAGGCCATATTGATCACGACACCACCGTGCTCACCCATCCAGGCCCGCGTCGCCAGCCCCGTCCACAGGACCGGTGCCCACAGGTTCACCTCGAAGGTCTTGGCGAACCGCGCGTAATCCTGGTCGAGCACCGGCCCGTAGGACGGGTTGGTTCCGGCATTGTTGACCAGAATGTCGATGCGGCCGAACCATTCCAGCGCCAATTCCGTGCAGTGCCGAGCACCCGGTTCGTCGGCGGCGTGCGCGGCGACGCCGAGCGTGGTGCCGCCGATTTCGGCGGCGGCGGCGTCCGCGGACTGCTGGCTGCGCGAGGTCACGATGACGTTTCCGCCCGCCGCCGCAATGGCTTTCGCCGCGGCCAGGCCGATGCCGCGCGAGCCGCCGGTGACGATGGCGGTGCGGCCGGTGAGATCGAGTCGAGTCATGGAGCGAGTTCCTTCGTAGGTGTCGGGACGGCTAGCGCAGCGGTTCGCCCCAGCGCACCTGTCCGCGCAGCTGGTTCTTGAGGAGTTTGCCTCCGGCGTTGCGCGGCAGCTGTTCGGCGTGAACGGTGGCGAACTGAGGAATCTTGAAGTCGGCCAGGTACTTTCGGCAATGTTCGAGGACGGCGTCGATATCGACGGCGTCCGCCCCGCCGAACAGGACTGCGCCGACCTTCTCCCCCATCACCGCGTCGGGCACCGCGAGCACCGCGGCATCCGCGACCCCGGGAGCCGACAGCAGCACGGCCTCGACCTCTACGCTCGAGACGTTCTCCCCGCCGCGGTTGATGATGTCCTTGATCCGGTCGACGATGTGCACTCGTCCGGCCTCGTCGACGCGCACGATATCGCCGGTGTGTAGCCAGCCCTCGATGAGCGCGGCCGCCGTGGCCTCGGGCTTGTTCCAATATCCGGAGGTGACATTCGCACCGCGGACCACCAGCTCACCGAGGGCCGGGTTGTCATCGAGCGGGACGATCCCGAGGTCCACCGATGGCACGGCGTAGCCGACGGAATCCGCGTGCGCGCCCGCGTCCGGGTCGGGCAGGGCGGTGATCAGCGCCGCCGTCTCGGTCATGCCGTAACCGTTCATCAGATATGCCTGCGGGAACACGGCTTTCAGTGCTCGCACCAGTGCGGGCGCGATCGGCGCACCGCCGTATGCGACGGTGCGGACCGCGGACAGATCGGCGTCGCCGAACCGCGGATGCCGAAGCAGCAGCGAATAGACGGCGGGCACGGTGATCAGGAAGGAGATCCGTTCCGTCACCAGCACATCGATCAGCGTCGACAGGTCCAGCACCGGCAGTATCACGGCTGTGCCGCCCGCGTAGGCGGCCAGCACCAACTGTGAATTACAGGCTGTGACATGGAACAGCGGGACCGAGATGAGGGTGCGCAGTGCGGCCCCCTCATCTCGGGGGATCCCGGAGCAACGGACCATGTTCTCGGCGTTGGTAATGAACGCCTCGTGCGTGGTCGGAACCCCCTTCGGGTGCCCGGTCGTGCCGGAGGTGTAGAACAGTGCCGCGATCTCGCCGCCGCTCCGAGCGGGTGCGAGGTACGCGATGCCGTCCGGCAGTGCGGAATCGGCGGCCAGATCGACGGTGACGTCGGCGTCCTCGAGGACATACCGGACCTCCGGCTCGGTCGAGCGCGTATTGACCGGCACCGCGATGCCGCCGGCCAGCACCGTTCCCCAGAACGCGAGCACCCATTTCACGCCCGCCGGATACCGGATGGCCACTCGATCCCCGTACCGCATCCCGTTCTCGTACAGACCACCGGCTACTCGGGCCGCGCGATCCCACAGTTGTGCGTAGGTCAGACGCTCACCACCGACTTCGACGATCGCCTCGGTATCGGGGTGGGATTCGACGTGCGCGCGCAGCACTTGCGCCAGTGTCGCGGGCAGACCGGTATAGCGGGCGACATCGTGCGCGTCACGGACCACCGCGGAGTGGTCGAAGGGATTGCGCGCGAGGGGGATACGAACAATCGCCGGGGTCATTCGGTGACCTCCGGGAGTCGGGGAGGGTTCATGGTGACGGTCCTTCTGCTCGGTATGCGATGTCCAGTCGGCCGGTCGGGCTATCGTCTAGCAATGTCCGGAATCGCACGGTTCAGGGTGGCTTTGATCGCAGGCGTGATCGTCGGTGTGGTCGCGGGCGCGCTATCGGGACGCTGGCCCTTCGGCCTACTGATCCTGATCATCACGGCCGCGGTGGTCTATGTCGTATGGACGCTGCGGGTGCTGCTGCCGAAGGACGCCGCCGAGACTCGTGACCATGCACGTGATGCCGACGTCGATGACAGCGTGGGTGATCTCGCCTTGCTGCTCATCCTCGGCGGAAGCCTCACCAGCATCGGGATTCTGCTGGTTTCCGCCACGGATTCGAACAGGGCGCTGTACGCGGGACTGGCGATCACAGCGGTGCTCGCGGTGTGGGCGATGCTGCACACCATGTACACCGCGCGGTACGCCAGGATCTACTATCAGGAGCCGCACGGGGGTATCGACTTCAATACGCCGAATCCCCCGTGCTATATCGACTTCTGCTACTTCGCTTTCAATCTCGGTATGACATACCAGGTTTCGGACACCGACGTATCGGAGACCTCCATTCGGTCCGAGGTGCTCAAGCATTGCCTCTTCAGCTACATCTACGGCACGGTGATCATCGCGTGCAGTATCAATCTCGTTCTCGGGCTGGTCGGCTGACTGTCCTCAGCCACGCAGTGCCGAAGCGAAAATTCCTGGGAGAGAAGAGAAGCCAGGCTTGTGCGCGAAGCCGGTCAGGCGGCGCAGCGTCGTGGTACCTGTACGGTTCGTGACGAACCACGGCGGTTTCGGGGAGAGCGCGAATTCGCCGTGCAGCACCGAACGCGGAGCTGGACGGAATGGACCGCGAACCACCGTTCGCTCGGTGTCCGCGATCAGCAACCCGTTGTGCACCACACCGATTCCGCTCTGAATGTCGGCCAGGACATGACCCGGGAACGCACCCCAGGTGGCACGGGCAGTGAGGTATCCCAGTCCGGTCCAGGCATTGATCGCGACGGTGCCGTAGCCGAGCGCGGCCACCGCCTTGTCGAACCGGTCGCCCAGCTCGCGGATCGTCGCGGGATGAGCGATGAGGTTGACGCCCAGCGTGCCCTCGATCTCCTCGTTGCAGACCCGGACCGCGTGATCGAGGAATTCCTCTGCGGCACCGGGCAATTCGAGCACTCCGAGGACCGGCGCGAAGTACTCGGTGTGCAACAGGGGTTCACCACGATCAGGCGTTATGCCCTCGATGAGCACTCGCGCACCGATCCGCTGCGCTTGCGGATACGCCGCGCACGCATCTGCCAGCCGATTCCCCGACCCCGGATAGTAGGCGGGCCGCTGCGGCGCACGTTCGAGCGCCGCCCGCAGCTCACCAAGAAATCGGTGCTTCTGCGGCCAGTCCGCGGGGATCACCGCGACCTGCGCGGCGACGCAGTTGTAGCCGTTGTTGTGCAGCCGCTGCGTGGCCAGATGCTCGGCCTGGTAGCGCAGATCGGCGTCCGACCAGCGGCCCGGCGCCACGATCGTGGGTGAGACGCCACCTAATTCGCTGGTGATGGGCTTGTCGAGCACAGGGGTGCCCGCCGCCTGGTTGCGCGCGCCCTCGGCGCCGGTCCCGAACACGATCGCGTCGTGGGTAACCGCGCTGCCGGTCATATGCACCGCGCTCACGCCCGGATGGTGCACCAGCGCCGACCCCACCTCCGGCCCGCCGGTGACCAGCCGCAGGAATCCGCGTTCGATGAGCGGCGCGAAGATCTTCTCGAAGACCGGGAGCAGCGGATCGGTGAGCGGGTTGAGTTTCAGCACCACCACCCGGTTGTAGGCGTAGAGCTGATACAGCACGTCCAGCGGGGCGATGGAGAAGATATTGCCCGCACCCAGCACCACGCCGACACCGCCGGTGGCGGTCGGTGTGCGCTGCCCCAGACCGGCACGTGCCCTCAGGGTGTCGGCGTCCACGCCGGGCCGCGACCAGACCTCCGCGTGAAACCCGTTGAGCAGCAGGGTATCGAACAGGCCGTGTGGGAACACCGCGACGGCGGTCCGATTGCCGGGTGCGGCGTGCACGGGGTAGCCGTCGATCGGGCTGCGGCCCTGCTCGAGTGCGAGTAGTGATTCCGCGAGCGCGGTGGTGGCGGTGAGCAGTGAATAGGGTCCGCTGACCCATTCCTCGCCGAGCAACGACGAGTCCGGGGGCAACTGCTTGATGGCGGCGGCGGTGTCCACCCATTGCTGTGCGAACCTGGCGGTATTGGCGTGGACCTGGTCCAGCAACACTCGCCGGGCAGACAATGCTGTTCGCGCCCATTGGATCTCGCCGTGCTCGAGCGCGGTGACGATCGCGTCGACCGTCGTGGTCAGCGCCGGGTTCATGAGTGGCCTCCTTCGGAGTCGGCGTCCTCGGCGATCATCACGGCGGCTTTTTCGGCGATCATGATGGTGGGCGCGTTGGTATTTCCGCGGACCACCGAGGGCATGACCGAGGCGTCGGCCACCCGTAGCCCGTCCACACCGAGCACCCGCAGCCGCGGGTCCACGACCGCGCCGATGGCACATGTCGAGGTCGGGTGGTAGAGGGTCTGTGCCGTGCGCGCCGCGAAATCGAGCAGCTCTGCATCGGAATCCCCTGCTGGAGTCAGGAATTCACCGGTGGTGAGCTCGGACAGCGCGGGCTGCGTGGCGATGTCGAGCGCCGCGCGCAGGCCGGCGATGATGCTGGCGCGATCGGCCTCGGTGGCGAGGTAGTTGTGGTGGATGCGCGGCGCGGTCGATGGGGATGCGGAGCGCAAGGTGAGCGTGCCGCGGCTTTCCGGGTTGACCAGGCACGGCCCCACGGCGAAGCCGTGCTCGGTGGCGACGCCCATGCCCTCGCCGTGGAAGAGCACCGGCGCCATGTGGAACTGGATATCGGGTCCCGCGAGTCCGGTTCGGGTGGCCGCGAATCCGCCCGCCTCGCCGATATTCGAGGTCAGCGGCCCGCGCCCGGCGGTATGCAGCAGTTCGACGTTCTCCGGAGTGAGCGCGGTCATCAGGGATTCGTGATCGGTGCGGTAGTTGAGAAACACCGAGAGGTGGTCCTGAAGCCCTTGTCCGACAGGAAGATCGCGCACGACCTCGAGCCCGAACGCCGCCGACTGTGCTGCCGGGCCGATGCCCGACAGCAACAACAGCTGCGCCGAACCGTAAGCGCCCGCGCTGAGAACGACCTCTCGGCGTGCGGCGACCACCTCGGTGCCCTCACCGCGGCCGACCAGAATGCCGGTGGCGCGGCCGTTCTCGACAACGACGCGGCGCGCGAGGACATCGGTGAGCACGGTCAGATTGGGGCGTTCCGCCGCCGGATGCAGGTAGGCGACCGCCGCGCTACAGCGCAGACCATTGCGCTGCGTCACCTGATACCGGCCCACGCCCAACTGGGTGGCACCGTTGAAGTCGTCGTTGCGTCGATGGCCCGCCTGCTCGGCGGCGCGCAGAAACGCTTCCGCCAGTGGATGTTCCGAGCGGCTGTCGCTGACCGCGAGCGGCCCGCCCGCCCCGTGATAGATGTCCTTGCCGCGCTCGTTGTCCTCGGCCTTGACGAAGTACGGCAGCACCTCGTCGTAGCTCCAGCCCGCCGCTCCCGCGGCCGCCCAGCCGTCGTAATCAGCGCGGGCGCCACGAATGTAGATCATGGCGTTCATGGAGCTGGATCCGCCCAGGACTCGTCCGCGCGGCAGGTAGGCCCGGCGATTGTGCAGTCCCGCTTCGGGTTCGGAGTCGTAATCCCAATCCAGGGGGCCCTTGAACAGCGACGGGAAGGCGATCGGCAGGTGGATCTCCTCGGCGGTGTCGCGCGGCCCGGCCTCGATCAAGGCGACGCTCACGGCCGGGTCCTCGGACAATCTGCTGGCCAGCACGGATCCCGCGGATCCGGCGCCTACGACGACATAGTCGTACACGATCGGCACCTCTCTTGATTCATCCCTGACACGGGGCGCTATGACCCCGGTCACTGCTGCACTCGATACTGCTGCCGCAGGACGGCGAAAACCATGTGCGAGGGCCTACTAGATACCGCAGATACTGTGCGACGACACATATCGGTCGATTTTGGTAGCACCGAGCGCCCCTCGGCATTAATCTACCCAAACTCGAACTCGATTCGAGTACGACAAATATGGGCCGTCCGCGACCCACGACCCACAGGAGTACGCCCATGGGCACCAAACGAATTGTGTTCATCGGAGCGGCGGGAGAGATGTGCCGTCTGGCCATCGAACGATTCGCCGTCGCCGACGGGGATTGGGAACTGGCGCTCTACGACATCCGGCCCGACCTGCTCGAGCAACTGGTTCAGCGGTTGCCGTCCGGACTCGCGACCGCCGCGCGGCTCGACCTCTACGACCGCGAAGGGCTACGCGCCGCCATCGAGGGGGCCGCGCTGGTGGTGCTCGGCGCCGGTCCGTACAACCGCACCGCCGGTCCTGTGATGGAGGCATGTCTGCAGGCCAAGGTGCCCTATCTCGATTTCGACGACGATATCGAGAGCACCCTGCACGCGCTGTCTCTGCACGAAGACGCCCGCGCGGCAGGGATTCCCATGTACATCGGGTGCGGCGCGTCGCCCGGGTTCACCAATGTGCTGGTCGCCGACGCCGCCGCCGAGCTGGACCGGGTCGACAATATCGATGTCTACTGGGTGGTCGGCGATGAGCGCGGAGCCGTCGGCCGCGCGGTGCTCGACCACATGCTGCGCGTCGCCGCCGGCCCCTGCATGACCTGGGAGAATGGCGGACCGGTACTGCACCAGTCCTGGGCGGAGACGCGCTGGACAGAACTCGGGGCCGGGCTGGGGCTGACCATGGTGCACGAGACCGCGCACCCAGAACCGGTAACGCTGCCACGAAAGTACCCGGACGCCAAGAACATTCGATGTTTCGGCGGGCTGGACCCGGCGGGCTACAACGGAATGATCCGAGGGGTCGGCCTCGCGGTGCAAACGGGAAAGATACCAGTGGAGAAGGCGATCGACCATCTGGAAGCGCTGATGCTCAACAAGTCCGGCAGCGTGACGGGCTGGCGGTACGCCCTCTCGGGCCTGCGGAACCTGGTGCGGACCCGCGAGGCGACGCGCGGTGAGGTGCTCGGCTTCCTCGCCAAAGCGGCGGTGGGCCATACCTTTCCACACAGGTCGGCATTGAAGGTCGAGGTGACGGGCCTGCGAAACGGTCTGCCCGCGGTGGTCGAGCGTCGTACTCCGGTCAGCGGACCGGGCACCTATCTGTTCACCGATATGGCCGCCGCGACGGGAACGGCTTGCGCCGCGTTCATGGTGGTGGCCCTCGACGACGAATCCGTGAGCCGCGCGGGTGTTTTCACGCCTGAGGAGTGGGCGGAGCCGGAGCGCTTCTACAAGGCCCTCGAACGTGTCGGTACTCCGCGCGACGAGATTTTCGCGATCTCGCACTAGGGGGGTTTGGCTATGGCTATCACAACAGCGCTCTACGCACTCGCCGATCTGTTCATGATCGTCGCCGGATTCACCTACGGGTGGAAGTTCATTCGGAACTACGGCAACTACCTGCTCGGCCTCGAATGGATCATCGTCGCGAGCTCCGGCACCAACTTCCTGATTTTCGGGCTGGTCGGCGCCACCGAGACCAGCCCGATGTACCACATCGCGTTCTTCTTCGACGCGTTCTCCCGATCGGCCGGAATCACCGTGATTCTCGTGCTGGGTTTGCTGCAGGCGACTCACGGATTCAAACCGTCGCTCGCCACCGATGTGGGCGTTTTCGGGCTGGCCATCGCGGGTGGGCTGGTCATGTCGCTCTTCGCCGACGATCTCGGCGTGGCCGGTGCCGTCTTCTATGTCGTGATGAATGCGCTGACCACACTTTTCCTGTTCTATTTCGCCTGGCGCCTCTGGCACATCGGCGAGCGAGGTCACGCTGTTGCCGTGGCGGGAGTTTCGGTGGCGGCCGCCGCGATTGCCGGGATTTACGATTTCTACCGCATACCCGGCGACGACGACCACCACACGATCTTCTACATCCTGGCCCTCAGCACGTGGGCCTGCCAGATGGTCGTGTACTACTACGGTTTTCGTGCACTACAGAAAGGCACCGACCGGGTTCAGGCTTCTGTGGCGAAGCTCGCCAGGTAGACCGATACCAGTCGGCGCGCCTGCGCGATCGTGTCGTCGTCGCCGGTCGGAGTCTTCCGAAAGGCGACGTCGAAGAGCCGGTCACCGGCCTCGAACGCCAGCTCGACGGCAAGCATGGGAGTATCGGATCGGATCAGCTCCCGGTCCACCAGATACCGCCACAACCGCGCCGCCTGCGTTACGTCGAAGGTGCTCGCCAACTCACCGAGCGTCGAATTGCGCCCGGCGTACCAGAGCGCGGCGAAACTCGGATGCTCGCGAAAATAGGCGAGATACAGGTCGATGACGGCATCGCAGACGCCCGCCAACGTGCCCGGGGCGGATTCGAGCACCGCGCCGATGCGGGCGTCGAGTTCACGCAGATGCTGTTGCGCGAGTTCGGCTTCGACTTGACTGCGGTCACCGAAGTAGTGGTAGACCGAGGCAAGTGGGATGCCGGCGCGCTCACCCATGGCCTTGAGTGTGGCTGCGGCATAACCCTGTTCGGCGAGTAGAGCCTCGGCGGCATCGAGAATCGCCTGTACCCGCTCCACACCGCGGCGTTGCACCGGAGCGGGACGAGTGGACGCCCGTGAAGTCGGCCGATTTTCGAACACGATTCGAGATCGTAACAGCGCCGACACCTGGCCCGGGACTCGGACCGTGTGCCGCACCGCTAGGCGTCCGCGCGATTCAGCGCACGACTACCGAGCCGATGGGCGATCTCCAGCGCGAGTTCGACGGCCAACCTCCGCTCGCCGGGCCGGTGACCGAGCAAGTCGGTGGCGCGGGCCACTCGTTGCAGCACCGTGTTGCGGTGGGTGTGCAGCCGCGCCGCAGAGCGCGGAGCGTTCTCGCCTTCCTCCAGGAACACTCGCAGCGTTTCGCGCAGCCGCGCGGCCGTTGCCGTGTCCCGCGCCAGCGGACCCAAGGTGTCGGCAACGAATTCAGCTGCGCGAGAAGGGTTTTGCACAGCCAGCGCAGTGACCGCGAGATCGCGATAAAAGGTTACCGGGGCAGCGTCGATCTGCCCGGCGAGTAGGTTGTGCATCCCCAGCGCAGCCTCGTGCGAGCGCCGGAACCCCTCGATACCCGAACGCGGCGGGCCGACCGCCACCCGGATCGCCGGATGAGCCGCGCGCAGCGCCCCACGCAACACCTCGACGGCGGGCAGGGTGTCACCACTCATCCACGCCCAGAGCACCGAGCTACCCGCGGCGAGGGTCAGCGGCGGCCGCTGACCGGCCGCCCGGGTCAGCATGGTGGCCGTCGACTCGAGCGCGCCCTGCACCTCACCGCCCGGAGGCGACCACAGCACCACCGCGATATGCATTCGTTCCAGGTCGTATCCAAGTCGCTCACCAGCCCGGTGGCCGTCGATCGGCGCGCCGTCGAGGATCAGGCGGATGGTCTCCGCGCGCCGCGCCAGCGCCCCGCCGAGAACCTCTTCCCGCTCCCGCTGCGCCTCCGAGATGACCTGCGCGACAACATGATCGACGTAGGCGAACATGCGTTGCGCGGACAGCTCGAGCAGCGGCACCAGCAGCGGACCGGTGCCCGCGATACGCGTGGCATGGGCCAGATAGTGCCGCCACGCGATGTTCTGGCCACGCCGATAGGACTGGAAGATCACGGCCAGGTCCAGCCCGCGCCGCGCGACCGTTCGGGCCACATCCAGCGCTTCGGGCGGCACATCGACCTCGGCGGGCTGGGCTTCCCGTCGTGCGAAGGCGCTCAGCAGCCGGGCCGCGTTGGCCCGGTTGCTGGCCGACATGTCCGCGACCAAGGCCGCGTCCGTCCCGACCAGGGGCGTCAGCTCGATCTCCGCGGCGTCCATCTCGGCGACCAGTTGGTCGAGATCGCCGAGCATGGTCTCGGCCACCCGGCCCATGAGCTCGGTCAGTTCGGGCGCGGGAGCGGGACTGTTCATTCCCCCAGTGTGCCGCAGCACATATTCGGAGGAAAAGTGCAGACGTACGGACATACCCGAGCGGCGGACACCTACCTAGGGTGAACCAGATCACAGCCCGCTCGCGGCCAGGAGAACTCCCGTGACAAACGAATCCAGCCATACCAACGACGTCGACGTCCTGATCATCGGTGCCGGAATATCCGGCATCAGCGCCGCCTACCACCTGGCGACCCGTCGCCCCGACACCACCTTCACTATCCTCGAGGCCCGCGACTCGGTCGGTGGCACCTGGAGCCTGTTCCGGTATCCAGGCATTCGATCGGACTCGGACATGCCCACCTACGGCTTCGGCTTCAAGCCGTGGCCGCATCGCCGGTCGATCGCCGACGGGCAGCTGATCCTGGACTACCTGCGGGACACGGTTACCGAAAACAGCCTGTCGGAACACATTCGACTCGGATACCGCGTACTCGAGGCGCGTTTCTCGACCTCGACCGGTCGCTGGAGCGTGCTGGCCGAGCGCACCGGCGGCGAGCAGACGCGATTGAGCGCGCGGTTTCTGTACCTGGGCACCGGGATGTACGACCACCAGGTTGGTTACACCCCCGAATTCGCGGGCATCGACGATTTCGAGGGCACGATCGTGCATCCGCAGCAGTGGCCGGACACCTTGGACTACACCGACCGGCGGGTCGTCGTCATCGGCAGCGGCGCGACCGCGGTCACGCTGATTCCCGCGATGGCGGGCACCGCCGCCCATGTCACCATGCTGCAGCGCTCACCGAGCTACGTCGTCTCGATGCCCGTCGAGGATGCCATCGCAAACGCGCTGAACAAGGCGCTCGGCCACGAGCGCGCGGCCGGGCTGATCCGGCGCAAGAACATCGCGACGACACGCGCGATCTACAAGGCGTGCAAGCGCTTTCCACGCCTCACCCGCCGCCTGCTGATCGGCGGGGTGCGGTGGCAGTTGCCCGCGCATTTCGATGTCGACACGCATTTCACGCCCCGCTACGCCCCGTGGGACCAGCGGTTGTGCGTGGTGCCCGGCGGTGATCTTTTCCGAGCCATTTCGAGTGGTCGCGCCTCGGTCGTCACCGATCGGATCGCGCGGTTCACCCGGACCGGGATCGAACTCCGGTCCGGTCAGCACCTGACCGCCGACATCGTCATAACCGCAACGGGTTTCGCCATGTCACCGCTGGGCAGAGTTCTCCTCGAGGTCGACGGCCGACCGATCGACCTGCCCTCCACGACTGTCTACAAGTCAATGATGCTGTCGGAGGTGCCGAACCTGGCGTTCGTGGTCGGCTACACCAATATCTCCTGGACGCTCAAGGCGGATTTGGTCAGCGAGCATTTCTGTCGTCTGCTGGATTACATGGACGCCAACGGTTTTCACACCGTCGCGCCGGTCGCCGCCGATCCGGAGATGACGCGCGTACCACTGGTGGGCGATCTGAACTCCGGCTATGTCCAACGCGGTATCGAGGACTTCCCGCACGCGGGCTCGACCGGACCGTGGACGGTGGAGATGGCCTACGAGCACGACGCCCGGCGCCTGCGCGAAGGACCGGTTCCCGACGCGGCTCTCCGCTTCACATCCGGTACATCCGCCGTGTCCACTGCCCCCGCGCTCGCGATCGGGACGGATGGGCGACCATGAGGAACATCAGCTTCACCAGTCACGGAACCCGCTGCGAAGCCTGGCATTTCACCGGTGTAGCAGCCGAGCCCGGACGGCCGTGCGTGGTCATGGCGCACGGCTTCGGGGGCACCCGGGACACCGGACTGCTGGGTTACGCCGGACCCTTCGCCGCGGCCGGATACGACGTGCTGGTCTTCGACTATCGCAGCTGGGGCGACTCCGAAGGCACTCCGCGCCAGAATGTTTCGTGTCGGCGACAGCGCGAGGACTATCACGCCGCCATCGACGCGGCCCGGCGACTGCCCGGTGTCGATCCCGAGCGCATCGCGTTGTGGGGAACCTCCTATTCCGGCGGTCACGCCGTCGCGGTCGCGGCCCAGGACCGGCGAATCGCGGCGGTCACGGCCATCACACCGGCCATGGACGGGGCCGCCACACTCGCGCACGTCGTGCGCCGCGCCGGTCCCGGCACACTGGCTCGATTGGCCGGGCACGGTGCGATCGATCTCACCCGCGCCGCCCTCGGCCTCGCACCGCATCACCTGCCGATCGTCGGCCCGCCCGGATCTGCGGCCATGATGACCAGCCCCGGCGCGCTGGAAGCCGTTGTCCCGGTGGCGGGGCCGACCTGGCGCAACGAGGTGTGCGCTCGCGCGGCGCTGGCGGTCGGGCTGAACCGGCCCACAACTTTCGCGGGGCGGCTGCCGTGCCCGATCCTGTTCCAGATCGGCACCCGCGACAGCGTCGCGCCGCCGTCCGCGGCACGCCGGGCCGCCGCGAAGGCCGGGCGGCTGGCCACGATTCGCGAATATCCTGTAGACCATTTCGACGTCTACGACGGTCCGTGGCAGCGCCGGGCAGTGACCGACCAGCTGCACTTTCTCGCCCGCGTGCTGCGCTGATCTCCCGTCGGCTCTTCCACGATCGATCGCCAAGGCATACACTCGCCCGTAAAGTCGAATTCGATTCGAGTTTCACTTCAGGAGTTCCCATGACATCGCACGAAGTACACGAAGAAACCGCCGAAGTAGTCGTCGTCGGCGCCGGAATCGCGGGTTTGACCGCGGCGACCACGCTGGTGAGCGATACCGAGGTGGTCGTGCTCGAGGCGAGCGATCGCGCGGGCGGTCGGGTCGACACCGTCCGGCAGGGCGACTACTGGATCAACGTCGGCACCCAGTTCACCGAGGGCACGGGTCCACTGATCGACGCTCTCGACCGGCACGGCATCGAAAGAGGCTCGCTCGCGGGCAAAAGCGTCGCGCTATACCTCAACGGCGGGCTGGTGGACACCGCCAATCCCCTCGCCCTCATGTTCCGGACGCGGATGTCCTTTACCGACCGGATCGCCATGGCCGTCATCGGTGCACGCATCTTCGCGGTCGCGCCGTTCCTGGAATCCCAGAGCCGCCTGGCCCGAAAGGTTCGCGCCAAGCTCGACACCATGCCGGCGGCGTATCTACTGAAGGGCATTCGGTCCGAGCTGGCCGCGCAGATCGTCGGGTCCTGGTCGGCGCAGTGGATGGGTTGCGAGGTGCGCGAAACCGCCGCCACCCAGTTCGTGACATCGGTGGGCATCGCATTGACCGACCCGGAGAAGGTCCCGAATTTCTCACTGCCGGTTGGCGGCAATCAGACCTTGACCGATGTGCTGGCAGCCGATCTCGGCGACCGAATTCGGTTGAATTCCGTGGTGCGCTCGGTCCGGCAGGACGGTGAAGGCGTGGTCGTCGACTACCTCGACGGCGATCGCCCAGCACGGGTTCGGGCCCGGCGCGCGATCGTGACCGCACCCGCCGACATCGCGCAGCGAATCATCCCGGACCTCCCCCAGCCGTACCGGAACGCCTTCGCTGACATCGCCTACGGCCGCTACCTGGTCGTCGGATTCTTCACTGACGAGGTCGGCCCGCAACGCTGGGATAGGTACTTCGGAGTCTCGACCCCACAGCTGTCCTTCCAGGCGATGTTCAACCACGCCGCGGCCATGCGCACCGGCGACGACCGCAAACCCGGTGGCGCACTTGCCTGTTTCGCGGGCGGCGCACACGCAGACGCCCTGTTCGCCTTGTCCGACGAGGAAGTCGTCTCCCGCTTCACAAACGACCTGCTCTCGCTGTTCCCCGAACTCGACGGCAAGCTCGGCGAGGGCATCGTGCGCCGCCACCATCGGGTAGTGCCCTTCTGGGCAGCCGGGCGAAAGGCATCCCTACCCGCGCTGCGCGCCCCACTCGGGAACATCTACCTCGCCGGCGACTACCAGCTCGAACTACCTTCCCTCGCCGACGCCGCCGAATCCGGCGAGCAGGCAGGCAAAGCCGTCCGCGCGAGCCTGCACGGGCCGCTTGAGCCTAAGTAACGGGGCTCAGCATTGGCCGCGCTGCAGTTGGTGGGTGCACGAGTCAGGCACCCGCGCGCCGGGACCAATGTTGATCGTCATGGATCAACGGTAACTCTGTACCTAGGTACCGAAGGCAAGCCCTGAATGGCGCACTTCGAACGCACGCCATTCGGCATGTGCGTGCGTCCGAACATGCTCGCTGGTGACTTCGGATTCCTCGCACGACCATCTGGTGGGCTTCGTGGCTGCACATGCGATGTGCCTGTGAAATTGGACCTCGGGACGGCCAGCATCCCTTTGCCCGATACTCGGCACAGCTCCGGAATATCCCAGCGCCCCTTCGTTCGGCGGGTTCACGCCACGCCCTTCTCTGACATCCGCATTCCAGATCGCGAAGTGGAACTCAGTACCCGGGCGTCGTTGATACCGTTGTGGCATAGGGATTTTGGGTTGTGCCCGATGTTGTGTCGACTCGATCCTCGGGACGACGATGGGGAATCTCATGAAGCGCAGCAGAGCTGGCGAAGGAGATGGGCCGCGCAAGACTCGGCGCGTCGAAGACGAAGCGCCGGAAGACGACGCACCAGCGGGCGAACCACTGGCAGAACCGGCGCCGCCGCAACCGCTGCAGGTCGGTGTCCTGGCTGTGGATCCGGAACCCGCCCTTGCTCCCATCGACGCGCTCCACGCGGAGGACCCACCTGCTGCGGTGCTGGAAGAGGCCCACCCTCCGCTCGAGGACGGGCAAGCGCCTGCCCCCGTTCCGGACGGCGCAGCGCCCGCGCCCGCACAGGTGCAAGACCCGCCGCCGGATCCGGAGGGCGAGGTGGCAGCGGCACCGGCCGCCGTGGCAAACCTGCAGGATAACGACTATCCGCAGCTCAACATGCCGCATGCCGGATCGGAGCGGGCAACGGAAGTCGACTTTGTGCGGTATGCGGAGGGCGAGCGAATACTGGTCGTAGATCCAACCGGAACCAAGCCCGTCTACTTCGAAGGCGCCATCTTCGACGCGGAGGACGAGGAGTACCTCGGTTTCCAAAGGCCGAGGCAGGTGCTCGCGGATATGCGGCAGTGGGCCACCCCGTATCAGGCCGACACCTATTACTACGGGCGTCCGGCCGATGTCGACAACATCCTGCTCCTCAACGTCGCGACGCTGATCACCGGGCTCAGGCAGGATCTGCAGGGTCTCGCCGGCCGAATCAGAACGGCGAGAGATCAACAGCAGGGCCTGGACACCGTGGCGACGGTTGGCCAGGCTGAGGCGGGCCTGCTGACCCGCATCACGAGCCTGGTCGAGGGGATCGACAAAGCGTCGGTGCTCAAACCCATTGAAGTAACCGTCGAAGGCGACGGGCATGCGATTTCCGATGGAAACCACCGTGTAATCGCGTCTATGTACCGCGGCTTGCTGAGGATCCCGGCCCGCGTGGCAACCGACTGAATTGTCTTGGACTCCGGCAGGAGGGAGGCCGGGCGACCGACTCGACCCGAGACTGCAAACAAGGGGCTCTTTTCGACGACCTGATCGCCCAAGATGAGTTCAGGCTCGCCCCATGGCCGGGCCGCCAGTTCCGCTGACTTGCCCTAGTTGAGATGCTCTGTATTCGGCAGTTCAGCGCACACGACAAGCCCGGGATCATCACGGCCAGTTGAACTTCCATCGCATCGCACTGGCCGGTACCGCCCGCGCCGCAAACAGCGGAAGCGGCCGCCTGCGGTTATGGTCTGCCGAGCTCGATCCACCGCTCCTCCAGCAGATCCATACACTCGTGGATCCCGGGACCTGGGTCGGACAAGTTCTCGCGCACGGTCGCGATCGCGTGCACCTTCCGACCGCTCTGGAGCAATTCATCGAAGCGCGATCGCAATTCGGTTGGCATGCGCTGCCACAGGGTGTGTTCCATCGTCGGACTCTCCTCATCGACTGCCGTCTCGATCATCGTGCGGCAACCTCCGCGACGGTACCGACGAGCATGCCGCGCAGACCATTCTGATGGTGTCCGCGCGCCACGCGGCGTTACCGTGTGTTCGATGTGGGTCGAACCCGCGCTCTCAGTCGGCCTGGCCTGGCGAAACTACGGCTCGGAGAATTCTGTCCCGCGCCCGGTGCGCGCCCCGCACAGTCCGTCAAAGGAGGGCGCCACCGGAAACCTCGATGCGCTGGGCGGTCATCCAGCGCAGGCCCCGCGACGCCAGCGTAGCGATGGCGTCGCCGATCTCCTCGGGTTCGCCGACGCGGCCCAGCGCGGTCCGCCCGCCCAGCCCGTGGCGCATCTGGGCGTCATCGCGCATAGCGCCGCCGTTGAAGTCGGTGGCGGTCGGCCCCGGGGCAATGGAGTTGACCCGGATGCCGCGGGGGCCGAGTTCTGCGGCCAGAGTGCGGGTCAGGGCCTCGACGGCGGCCTTCGAAGCGGAGTAGACCGAGGTCGCGGGACTGGTGTGGCGAGTCAACGACGACGAGACGTTGATGACGTGGGCATCCTGTGCCAGCAGCGGCATCAGCGACTGGATGAGAAAGAACGTGCCCCGCACGTTCGTGTCGAACACCGTGTCGAAGTCGTCGGCCGTGACAGCTTCCAGCGGGCCGAAGACACCCACCCCCGCGTTGTTGACCACGATGTCGAGCCGCGAAGCCCCCCAGCGCTCGAGCGGTCCGCTCAGCTCGGACGTGAAGGCTCCGAAAGAGGTGACGTCGCGGATGTCGAGACGCACGACAGCGGCAGCCCCGCCCGCGGCGTGCACCTGCCGCGCCGTCTCCTCGGCCCCGGCCGCATCACCGCGATGGGTAACCACGACCCGCATCCCGCACGCCGCCAGGGCAAGAGCCGTACTCCTCCCCAGGCCACGGTTCGCACCGGTCACCAAGGCGATCCTGTCGACTGTCATCGGTTTGCTCCCTCATCGCACGGCATCCAAGAGACGGCAGGCGCCGCAATCAGATGCGAGTCATTCGACTCGCCTTTCCATCGCAGCGTAGGCATGCCGAAGGAGGCGAGTCAAGTGACTCGCCTCGGAGCTGGGGCATACTGCACGCATGGCAGCCGAGCTCTCCACCCATCACCGCCGCCTCGCCCAGCAAAAGCGGGAGGCGATCATCTCCGCAGCCACGGACCTATTCCTGAACCACGGTTACGACGGCACATCCCTGGCCCGCATTGCCGAACAGGCGACAGTCTCGAAGTCCACCCTTTTCAAGCAATTCCCCACCAAGGCAGCCCTTTTCGAGGCCATCGTCACCGAGTCCTGGCAGCGCGACGCCGCAGGCACTGTCACCCGACCTCAGACCGGAGACCTGCGCTCCGGCCTGACCTCCATCGGTCACCGCTACGCCGACCTAATCGGCCGGCCCGGCATGACAGCCCTGTTCCGCATCGTCATCGCCGAGCTGCCTCGCTTCCCCGAACTGGGACGGATGCAGTTCCAGCTCGGCAAGCTGCCCTACTTCACCTCGGTCCAGCACTACCTCGAGTCCGAACACGAGGCCGGTAACGCCGACGTCCCGGACGCCGAGAGCGCCGCCAACCAGTTCCTCGGGATGATCGCCAACTACGTCCTGTGGCCCCGCATGCTGCTGACCGACTGGAACCCCACAGCCTCCGACATCCACAACGCCGTCGACCAGGCCGTCGAGACCATGCTCGCCCGCTACACGACCGATCGACCAGCCTGATCCGACACCGGAATTCGTACGCTGGCGCCGGTGCTAGAGGCCCCGAGCCGGTTACCGGTAGCCACTGCCCTTTGATGACGAACGCACGCTCGTCGGCAGTAGCGTACGTTCCGCGGCCTCGAATCGCCACGGCCAGTTGATCTTCCGCTGCACCGCGCTGGCCGGTTCGGGCAGCCCGCAGCCAGAGGCGGACGTTCGGCGAATCGGTTCTCGTTGGGTGTTGTCGGGTAGTGCTGGCACGATCGTTGCCGTGACCGAGCCCGACCTGCGCGCCTTGATGCGAGCGCACGTTCCCGAACAATTCCACCCCGAGATCGAGCTCACTGTCCGTGAAGGATTACGGCTGCGCCATGCTCGCGAGGAGGACACGATCATCGGCTATTTCGGTGGCCTGCCACAGTTGCCGGACGGATTCGCCTGGCCCGGAGCCGATCACGGACACTACGAGCACGTCGCCACCATCGATCTCGCCACCCTACCGAAACTGGATCTGAATCTGCCTGCCTCCGGAAAGATCTCGGTCTTCGGAGATACCAATGGCTGGGCCGGGGCTTGCCTGTTCTTCCCCGACGACGTCGCCCTGCATGAGGCGCCCTTGCCGCCGGACCTCGCCGAACGCAACGGCCTCATCAGTCGTGTCGACATGGGCTACGCGGTGGTCGACACCATTCCCGATGCACAGTGGTTCGAGGAGAACCTCCTCGATGGCAACGACCACGACGATGAGGTGTACGAGGGATTCGAAGCGTTCGCCGAGGCATTCTTCACCCATTCCTGGGCCTGGCACCAACTCGGTGGCTGGGCCAACGAGATCCAAGGACAACGCGACCGCGGCCTGCTGCCAGGCACAGCCGCCGCACAACACTTCTACTCTGACTTCGAGCCGTCGGGTCCGCTGCTACTCGTCCAGTTCGACACCGATCCCGACATCAACATGGGATGGGGAGACTTCGGCACGCTTTACTGCTTCATCACCCCACAGGATCTGGCCGCTCACGACTTCACCAAAGTCAGTGTCCACTGGGAAAGCTACTGAGCAGCCGAGTCCGTCACCGAAGGCTCAACCTCGGCGCTACAGCCCATCTCACTCAATTCGGCAATATGGCGCGTTCGGCCGGCGCCATATCGGCTCGGCCCGTTGACCTTCGCCCCGCCTGCGCTGACCGGTTCGGTCAGCGAGCGATGCCGAGATGACGCACACTCATCACCCGACTCGGGCACATGAGGTACACGAGACCACGTCTGTGCAGCGCGCGGTCACCATAGCTGCGCGGGTCCACCGTTACACGGGATGACCTGAACCACTCCCGTGAGGGCTCTGCCGTCGAGGGTTTGGCCGTCCAGACACATGGCTCCGTCGAGGCCATTGTGGAGAGTGTTGCCGGGGCCGGTGAACCACTCCTGCACGAGACCGCCGTTGCACGGGATGACTTGAGCGACTCCGTTCAGGGAGATGCCATCCATTGTCTGCGCGTCGAGGCACAGACCTGGGTTGAGGCCGTTTCGCAGACTGTTGGCAGATCCGTTGATCCACTGCTGCGCGGGGCCGCTATTGCAGGTAATGACCTGAGCGACCCCCGTGAGCGTGACGCCGTCCATCGTCTGCGCATCCAGACACGTGCCCTGAACGAGCCCGTTGACCAGCGTCGTGCTCGCCGCCGACGCCGACGGCGCGCAGATCACCATTGCCGTGACGGCCAGCGCGGCTCCTACCCCCAGCCAACGCACCGGCTGCCGACTTCCCCGCTGCACCGACTGACCCACATGAGTAACAAGCGACCTGTTCATATCGTTCCCTCCGCATCGCAACCAACAAATGGAGCGACTTCCGTTGTAGCCGAACATCTTCCGTCCGATGCGGAGCAAAGTATCCAGGGCAAATTTCAAGATCCTTAACAACCTCATGCGCTCGGCTGCACGGCATTTGAAGCAACTGGCCGTATCTGCTCCGCTCAGCGCGGGAACCCTCACCGAGCACGATCATCGACAGTTCAGTGCGGTCGGCAGGGCTGAGATCGCCTCGGCGCGTTGATGTTCGGCGCTGCCGCGTGACTCCTGCGAACCGCGCGCCAACGCGGCAGATGAGTGCGCTGGGGAGGTTCACCGACCAGCCGTCGGGTGATCGAGTGCGGAGGACTCGAAGCCTGTGGCTCGGGCTGGGCGATCAGGATGGTCCCGCTTGCGGCTCGGGCGGGAGCCGTTCGTTATCGGGAGGGTAGATCGGCTCGGCGCGATCGCCGAACAAGTAGTCGTGAAAGGCCTGCAGGTAGGTATCCAGCTCCTGCTGATCGAAAAACCATATGTGGGTGCGGACGAACCATTCCTTCGGTGTAGGCCGTCGCGCGATCACGTAGTCAAGAGCTTCGCGCACCATATCCCGGTAAGAAGGGTCGGCGGCGATGTGCTCGCGCAGTTTCGGTGCGTAACACCACATCTCGTCACCGAACTCGACGGAGTGCATGTAGATGAGCGGCCACAGTCGTCGGTCGATGTGCGGGATTTCGTCATGCCATCGAGTCATCGATGTTGCTTCTGCCGCGAGCTTCCGATCATGGACGGAATTCTGCCTGATCTTTCGAGCGCGACCCATGGGCGGCTTGGCCGCTTCTGCCCGCGCGCCAGGCGGCAATACCGCTCGCCGACCACAGGAGGAGGCAGTGCTGCGCCGCGGCCCTGGTTCTTGCTAGTAGCTGACAGAGTGCTGACTGCCGTTGTTAGCCACCCATACGGCCGATCATGCGATCGAGTCGATAGTTCGGAACGCAGATCTGCGGCGAGTGATTCAGGGCACACACGAGGCAGCTCGTCTACCAGACCATAGAAGCATTGCCCCATCCCACGAACACTTATTACAGTGAGACTGCAATAAGCTCTGAACAGAAGGCGATCACCATGAATTTCCCGATCATCAACCTCGGCTCCGCGACGCTCGATCTTGCCGCCACGGTCACACAGCTGGCAGCGAACTTCACCTACCTGATGCAGTCCTGGGGCTCGATGTGAGGCCGAATCGATATCGCGAGTCGTCCACTTCGGCGACCCGTTCCATGACAGCCTTCATAGCTAGAAAATAGCTATGACTTTGGTGACTGGGGTGACCATGCACGACACCGAACAGCGATCCACAGCGGCCGAGATGTGGGGCAAGTTCCGGGCGCTGGGTGGCCCGCAGCATCTGCTCGATGGGGCGGCACCCGCGATCGGCTTCCTACTCGGGTACGCCGCGGCCAATGCCAAGATCGGGGTGCTGGTCGCGCTCGGGGTCGCCGGACTGATCTCGCTCTACCGGCTGGTGAAGGGGGACTCGGTCAAGGTCGTGTCGGCCTCGCTTGCCGTGGTCGTGGTGTTCTCGCTGTTCGTGGGGATCACGGGCGAGGGCCGCGGGTTCTATCTGCCCGACCTCATCGTCTGCGCGGTCGCCACGCTGGCCTTCGGTCTCAGCATGCTCACCGGCCGCCCGCTCAGCCATTGGGCATGCCGCAAGCTCGGGTTGGAACGTGCCTTCGAACACGACCCCGCCGACCGAGTCCGGCTGCACCGCAAGGTGTCTGCGGTCTGGTTCGCGTTCTGGGCTGTGCATCTGCTGATCATGGTGCCGCTGTATGTGGCGAACAAGGTCGTGGTGCTGGGCACCGTGGCCCTGGTGCTCGGAAAACCCGCGCTGGTGGTCATGCTCGCGGTCACGTGGCTGTGGGTGCGCCACCGCCCGCGCGACCGAGTTCTGTCACCTCCGGGCGCGATGACGGACGATCGGGTGATCTCGTGACCTCCGAAGCGGCGCACGCGCCGGCCGTTCCGGTCGACTACCGCTTCACCCTCGCCAATGAGCGCACCTTCCTGGCGTGGATCCGCACGGCGCTGGGGTTGCTGGCCGGTGGTGTCGCGGTGCACACGCTCGTGCAGCCGTTTCACCACGCCGGTGTGCGACGGGCGCTGGCGACCAGTTGCATAGCGCTCGCGATCGTCGTCTCGCTCGGTGCCCTCCGGCATTGGAAGGGGATCCGGGACGCGATGAATCGCGGTGCGCCACTGCGTGAGACGCGCATGGTGCCCATCCTGGCCTTCGGCATCGCGGCGGTATCGGTATTCGCCGCAGTAGCGGTGTTGTGACCGTGACCGCACCCACCTTCGCCGAGGAGCGGACCGCGCTGTCGTGGCGGCGGACCGCGGTGGCGGCGATGGGCACCGCGGCCCTGTTCGTCCATCAGACGGTCGCCACCAGCTGGCACGGTGCGAGCGCGGCACCGCTGGGCGCGGCCGTCACCCTGATGGCCTTGACGCTCATCGCAATCCAGCGCAGCCGGGCGCTCACGGGCGGCAGCGACAGCGACGGCGCACGGCACGTAGCCCTCGCCACAGCGGCGGTCACGGGAGTGGGACTCGTCGCCCTCGTGATCGCCCTGACCTACCCGTCGATTCGATAGGCCCGTTGCCCAGTAGACCCGTTGGCCCAGTACGGAAGTGACGATCGCCGGGAAGCTCTCGGCGGGACAGGAGACACGTAGTGAGCACCTCGACCGACCCGAGTCAGTACATCCTCGACCAGCAGCAACGCGCGAGCGCGGAGCTACCCTTCGCCGACACCACCGATCAGCAGGACGCCGATCGCGGATTCCTGGCCGCGCTCGAACCCGGGGTCGTACAGGACGCCGACGGGAATGTGGTGTGGGACAACGACTCCTACGCGTTCCTCAACGGGTCGTGCCCGGCATCGGTGCACCCGAGCCTGTGGCGACAGTCCGGGCTCAACATCCGCCAGGGCCTCTACGAGGTCACCGAGGGGATCTATCAGATCCGAGGACTCGACCTGTCGAACATGACCCTGATCGAAGGCACGACCGGGGTGATCGTCATCGACCCGCTCATCTCCGCCGAGACCGCCGCAGCCGGACTCGACCTCTACCGCGCGCACCGCGGCGACAAGCCGGTGACCGGATTGATCTACACCCATTCCCATGTCGATCATTTCGGTGGGGCTCTGGGTGTGACCACACAGGAGGACGTGGACGCGGGCCGCTGCCCGGTCATCGCGCCCGCCGGATTCCTCGAACACGCTGTCGCCGAAAACGTCTACGCCGGAACCGCTATGGCGCGCCGCGCCGCCTACATGTACGGCGCGGCCCTGCCCCGCGGCCCCAAAGGACAGGTCGGCGCGGGCCTGGGTCAGACGACCTCCACCGGCACCGTCACTCTCATCGCTCCGACACTCGACATCACCGCCACCGGCCAGCAGGAGACGGTCGACGGCGTGCGCATCGTCTTCCAGATCACCCCCGGCACCGAAGCGCCCTCGGAGATGAATTTCTACTTCCCCGACCACCGGGCACTGTGCATGGCCGAGAACGCCACTCACACACTGCACAATCTGCTGACCCTGCGCGGCGCGCTGGTGCGCGACCCACACGTGTGGTCGCAGTATCTGACCGAGTCGATCAACCTGTTCGGCTACGACTCCGATGTCGTGTTCGCCTCACACCACTGGCCGACCTGGGGCACCGAACGGTTGGTGGAATACCTTGCCCAGCAGCGAGATCTGTACGCATACCTGCACGATCAGACACTGCGCAAACTCAATCAGGGTTATGTCGGTTCCGAGATCGCCGAGACCATCGAACTACCGCCCGCTATCGCCGGGGCATGGCATACGCACGGCTACTACGGGTCGGTCAGCCACAACGTGAAAGCCATCTACCAGCGCTATATGGGCTGGTTCGACGGCAACCCCGCGCACCTGTGGGAGCATCCGCCGGTCGAATCCGCCACGCGGCATGTGGAATTCATGGGCGGCGCCGAGGACGTGCTGCGCAAAGCACGTATCGCGTTCGACAACGGCGACTACCGCTGGGTCGCCCAGGTGGTCAACTACGTCGTCTTCGCCGACCCGACCAACCAGGCGGCGAAAACCTTGCTGGCCAGCACCTACGACCAGCTCGGCTACGGCGCGGAGAACGCCACCTGGCGCAACTTCTTCCTCATGGGCGCCTACGAGCTGCGCAACGGCAGTGTCGGCACTCCCACCAAAGCCAGCTCACCGACCATGATGGCCGCGCTGACCGTCGAGCAGGTCTTCGACGCTCTGTCGCTGCGCCTGGACGGGCCGAAGGCGTGGCACGAAAAGGCGCTCAGCGACTGGACTTTCACCGACGAGAACCGCACCCGCCGCCTGGAACTACGCAACGGGGTACTCATCCACTTCGACCACCCGGGAGGCGACAAGCTGCCGCCCGCCGAGGTGACCTTCACCCTCACTCGCGCCACTCTCATCGGTGTCCTGCTCGGCGGCCGAGACCTCGGCGACGCCGTGCGGTCCGGTGCGATCACCATCGCCGGCGACGCCCAGAGCTTCGTCAAACTGGCGGGCCTGTTCGATCAACCCGATCCGGGTTTCGCCATCGTCACCCCGGAGTAGCCCCGCAATGACGCTTCATCCCGCCTCAGGCCTTGGGAGCCGATGGCGCGGTGGCCGGATCCTGGCAGTACAGGGCCGGCCCCGTGCACGGCGAGAGAATGGTCGAGAAGTATTGGAACGCAGACCAAGCCAGGATCGGACCACCGACGGTGATCAGGCCACCGACCGCACCGATCGGCCCCAAGGTGCCCATACCCACCAGGCAGCCGATCGCCGCACCCGGCAGCAGGCCGGTGAGCAGGGTGGCGACACCGACCGCGGTCGCACCGACGGCCGCGCCGAGCAGGCATCCCGCGCCGCCGCCGACGATCGCACCCAGCACCGCGCTGGTCACGCTGCCGATGCCCGCCCGCTGACCCAGTGCGAGCAACGCCTGCTGGTCACGGATATTGAAGGATTCGGCCACAGAGTCCAACTTCGAGGCCGGCACCACGTCCGCGGGCCGCACCCCATCGATCACCGCGACACCGTTCGCGCGGGCCGGTGTGAGAGTGGCGGTGTCACCGTCGATGCGCAGATCGATCGGGTACGCGGTCGCGTCCATCCGGTACGACAACGGAATCGAGGCCGCCACGGCACCGCCGGCATCCGTGATCAGCAGTTGACCGTCTGCGGCCGACAACCGGGCTCCGGGCGCGCTCAGCACAGCGGAATCCCCGGCCCTGTTCACCGTGTAGTGGATCGCTGCCGCGTCGACCGAATCCGGTGTGGCAGTGGCAGATCCGGCGCCCAGGCCGACAGCGGCGATGACCGGCAATGCGACAACGGTGAGAGTCCGAGACCTCATGCGATGACCTTCCTGTGTGCTGCCGGTCACCTTCGTTCCGACCGGCTGCGACTATGGTGCGCATCACATCGACGCCGGTCCGCAATCTGCAGCAAAGAGAAAAACGACGCCAGTGATATGCGGGAATTGAGATGCGAGAACCACACAACCAGCTAGACGAACTCGATTACCTGCTGATCACCGCGCTGCAAGTCGCGCCCCGAGCGGACTGGCAGGCTATCGGCGACGCTCTCGGCATCGACGCCACCACCGCCGCGCGGCGCTGGAGCCGCCTCGAACAAGCGGGCAACGCCTGGATGGCTTGTCGCGCGACGCGACTCGAGGACCGCGGTGTGCAGGCGGCCTTGATCGAGGTCGACTGCGCACCCCACCGCGTCCACGAGATCGCCCGGATCATCGGCAACGACTCACATGTGCTCAACCTCGAACACGTCTCCGGTCGCCGCAGCATGCTGGTGACCGCGATCGTGGCAGACCTGGCACAACTGGCCCGCTACCGAGACCTACGACTGGCCCGAATCCCCGGGGTGGTCGGCCTCAGCGCAGACATTCTGGTGGTCGTCCACTCCTCCCCCGGTCAATGGCGGTTGGACCGAGTCGACGAATCCAAGCTGAAACGGGCGAACCAGCCGGATCGGACCCGACCCGATCACCTGCCGACCCGCGCTATCCAGCCGCGCGATATGGAGTTGGCGCGCGCGATTTCCGACGATCCCCGCGCCTCGCTGTCCCGCCTCGCCGCGCGCACCGGGCTGTCCACGCCCACCGTGCGACGACGACTGGCGGCCATCGAAGCGGACGGCGCGCTCACCTACCGGATCGAAGTCGCGCGCGTGGTATCAGGCTGGCCGATCGGCGCCCACCTATGGTGCGCGACCGGCCCAGCAGACACCGCACGGACAGCACGAGAACTCGCACAGCTCAGGGAAACTCGCCTCTGCGCCGAACTGACCGGCACCCACAACCTACTGCTGCAGGTGTGGCTGCGCTCGGTCGCCGACCTCGCCGACTTCGAAAAACGCCTCGCCGACCGATTCCCCGCACTCACCATCGCCGACCGCGCCGTCACCATGTGGCCGGTCAAACTCGGCGGCCACCTGCTCGACCCCCAGGGCCGCCACTTGCGCGGTGTACCCCTGCGGCTCTGGGAAGACACCGAATTCAACGCACACGAACTCGACACGGTCACACGCTTGGCCAGCCGATCACTCGGCTGACCGATCCCAACACACATGACGACTCGAATTACGACCATCGAACCTCGGAGGGATCTCGCTCCCGCCAGCCCTTGTGAGGAGGTAACACCAGCCTTGGCCCTGTACAGGATCCATTCCGAAGTCCCGGCCGACGACGCCGTCAAGACCTGGGACAACACCACTGACCCCCGCACGCTGGTCAGCGCGGTCTTCACCTTCCGGGTCCCCGTGGACACCGAGCTGTTCGATTCCGGACTCGGTGGACTGCTCGGTGTCACCGAACCATTAGCCGCGGCATTGGCCGCCACCGACCTCACTGGTTACCGGCTGGTCCCGGCCACCGGCGAACCGTCGGCGTATGCCGCAGGCGCCAGCTCGTGGGACATTCCCACCCTCTACGTGCTCGACGTCTTCGGCACACCCAACGTTGACGACTTCGCCATCCGCCGTGGACTCGTCGTATCCGAACGTGCCGCTGACTTTCTGTGCAAGCGCGATCCAGCATTTGCTGAAAGGGCGGTGGGAGGTCGACCCGGACGGTAGAAACCTCCGCCGTAGCGTCTCCGACTGAGCTTCCTCAACGTGATATTCGTGGCTGTTGGGGTACAACCCCAACACCACGACGCGACTGGCCAAGCAGGGTGGAGCATCTGCGATCGGGGCAGGCGGGTGGATCGGCGGCCGCACGTACGTCGGCACCAAACTCATTGGTCGAGCATCAGCGGCGCACTTCTGGGACGACCGGAGTAATCAAGTGCCTTAATTCTGGCCGTTTCGAACCGCGCCTGCACCTCCCTCGACATCCACTCGGATGGTCGATTCGAGGGAGGTGCGACCGGAGACCTAAACCAGCAGCACCCGGCCCTGCCGCTCGCGGTGTCGAGCCGTTAGGCCTGCACCGAGGTCCATTGTTCGACGGGTGTGCGCCCGGGTATCGGCTTGCCGATAAGTGCCAGCGGCACAAAGAAGTTCACCTGACCGATGACCATCGCCAATGTGGCCAGGGCCGTGTGGTCGTAGTGCTCGGCGGCGTGGGCGTACAGCTGTTCGGGAACCCGCTCCCCCTGCGCCGCCGGTTGCAGAACCGCCTCGACCAAGGCGAGCGCGACTCGCTCGGGTTCGGTGAAGTACGGAGCATCACGCCACGTCGCGACCGCGGCGATGCGTTCTTCGGTGTCGCCGGCTGAACGCAGCGTGCCCGTGTGCAGGATGGCCAGGTAGGTACTGCCGACGATTTGACCGGCTCGCAGCTGGACCAAACCGATCGTGGTGCGCGGGATCGCTCCGTTGCCGGTGGCCTTGAACAGCGCGGCGCCGACCTCACCGAGCGCGGGGACGAGCTGTTGCGGGTTGGGCAGTCGCGAGCCGATTTCCGGGGACGTTGTGGTTGTCATGATGAATTTCCTTCTCTTGTAGTGAATTTCGGGAGTCAGCAGTACCGGAGGCGCTCATCCGCGTATGTCGCGCGCACGGCGGATCCGCGGGAGATCGCTTGCGGCAGCCAGGCGCGGGCGGCGAAGGTCGAGGCCGCGAAGAGCACCGGCATCGCCCATCTGTCGGGGCCGTCACCGGCCGCCAGATGTGAGACGGCGGCGCCGCCGTAGACGAAAACCAGTCCGGCGTAAGCCCATTCCTTCGCCGGGGAATGCCCCGGGGTCAAGATGGTGGCCAATGCGGCGGTTTTCGCGGCACCGAGGATGGTGGCGAAGTACATCGGATAGCCCAAGTGGTCGAAAGTCTCACGGACATAAGGGATTCGGGCCAAGTCCCAGTAGGCGCCGACCGCGGTTTCGGCCAGCACGGCGGTCACTGGGACCCAGCGCGCGAGCCGTACTCCGCGTGAACGCGCCAATGAGGAAATGAGAGTGGGCATGGAGTGCTCCTGGAGTGTGGAAGGGATATCAGGCAGACACGGCGATGCGGGCGGCGGTCGCAGCGCGGTGCAACGCGGCGGCCAGGCGAGCGTTCTCCGGGGCGTTGAACGCGAATGCCGCACGGCGGCGGGTATATCCGTAGGTCAGTCCGCTGTGCGGGTCGGCGAATCCGTCCGAACCGGCCGAACCGGTGTGGCCGAACGCGTGCGCGCCGAGAAACGGATACAGCAGAGCTTTGGCCTCGAACCCCAGCGCGTAGGGGGCGCGATCACCGCGCACCAGATCAGCACCGCTGGAGTGGATGGCCGAGATGATGGCGATGGTGTCCAGTGACAGCAAGGGCTCCCGGTCATCGATACCGGTGATGGCCGCGGCGTACATCGCCGCGATGCCGTGGGCGCTGCCGACACCACCGACCGACCCCTGGCCCAGTCGGCGTACCGCGGTGTCGTTCGGCAAGGCCATCACATCGGCGGCGGTGAAACCGCGAGCGTTCAGGTTGTAGGAGATCCCCGCGACGCTGTGCGAACTGGGGGAATTCGCGGCGAACGCGGCATCCATCTCCGGGGTCGCCCGCCACGGCAGGATCGGCCGGTAACGATGGTCGAACTCAGCCGGCAGCCCGAGATAGATGTCGAGATCGTAGGGAATTCGGATGCGCTGCTCGAACAGTTGCTGGATTCCGGTGCCGGTGATCGCGCGCACTACCTCCCCCACGATGGCGTGGGTGACGAAACCGCCGTAGCCGTGCACGGTGCCCGGTTCGAAATACGGTCGTTGCCCGATCAACCGCTCGGCGATGACGCGTTCATCGGCGAGTTCGGCGACGGTGAATCCGCCGTCGACGCCGACGATCCCGGAGCGATGAACCAGTACGTCCCGCACCGTGATGCGCTCTTTGCCCGCGGCGGCGAAGCGCGGCCAATAGTGTGCGACCGGCTGGTCGACATCGAGTGCACCGTCCTGAATCAGCAGAGCCGCCACCAGTGCCCCGGCACCCTTGGTCGTGGAATGCAGCCCGGTCAGGGTGGTGCCCGAAATCTCCTGTCCCGCCCACAGATCCACCACTTTGCGGCCGCAGACGAAGGCAGCGAGTTGCGCGCCCGATTCGCCATCCTCTTCGGCGACCACGGCAGCGAACTCCGCGCGCACGTCCTCGAATCCGGCGGCGACGGTGCCGCCGACCTCGATCGTGTTCACAATGACTTCCTCTCGACAAGCAGTACCCGCGGACTCGCACCGATCCGGTGCTCATCGGCTGCGACAGCCGCGGAATGTGTTCTGCTGCCTTGACGTACGGCACGAACAGAACGTGACTCTCGGCCTAGATCCCTGCCGACGATGCGGTGCGAGGTCACATTTTCCAGCGCCGCGTCGTCAGGGAGGTGGGACACGATCGAGGAGGAACCGTGCGCGATGTACAGCTGCTGGCCGAACAGTTCGAGGAAGACCGCACTCATCTGCGAGCGGTCGCCTATCGAATGCTGGGATCGGCGACCGACGCCGAAGACGCGGTGCAGGAAGCATGGCTGCGCTTGGCGCGCACCGACACCGCCGCGATCGACAACCTCGGCGGCTGGCTCACCACCGTCGTCGGACGGGTCTGCCTGGACATGCTGCGCTCGCGCAAGACCCGCAACGAGGAACCGCTCGACACCGACCGGCTGCCCGATCCGGTGATCACGAGCGACACCACACCCGATCCCGAACACGAAGCGCTACTTGCTGATTCGGTAGGTACGGCACTACTTGTCGTGCTCGAATCACTGAGCCCGGCCGAGCGACTCGCGTTCGTTCTGCATGACATGTTCGCCCTGCCGTATGAACAGATCGCCCCCATCGTCGACCGCACGCCGCAGACCGCCAAGAAACTGGCCAGCCAAGCCCGCCGCCGCGTCCAGGGCGCCACACCCGGCCCGGACGCGGACCTACCGCGGGGGCGCCGGGTCGTCGACGCTTTCCTCACCGCCGCACGCGGCGGCGATTTCGATGAACTCCTGCGCCTGCTCGACCCGGACGTGGTGCTGCGCGCCGACGCCGGCGAGGCGATGCGAGTGATTCGCGGCGTAGCCGCGGTCAGCGCACAAGCGGAAACCTTCCAGCGCATGGCAACGCTGTGCGTGGTCCATCCCGTGCTGGTCAACGGTCACGCCGGACTCGTCAACACCCTGAACGGCAACCTTTTCTCGATTATCGGTTTCACCATCACCGACGATCGCATCGTCGGCATCGATATTCTGTCCGACCGCGAGCGACTCAGCGCGATGGATCTCAGCGCCATTCTCGGATGACACTCGACATTGATAGCCCCGTTGCCAGGCGGCTTACCGCGCGGACGAACTCGAGGCGCCGGTTCGACGACACACCTGCATACGGCTAGCCGTAGAGCCGCGTGAAGTCCTGCCCCGGATCGACATTGGGGACCGTGTAATCCGACGAGCTCCCCTGGACAGGGGCCACCTCGACCGTCGGCTCGGGTTCGGGAGGCAGCGTGCGCCACTTGGCGCGTGGATCATCGTCCTTCGTGTGATCATCGCTCGTCGACATGATGCTCCCCCTCAACCGTGTCGTCGCTCGTCGGCGACGAAATCTCCTGCTGCCGTGCAGTTTACGCCATGCGCAATGCGAGGACATCGAGTGACAACAGCCATGAACCCTGGAACCTGGTACCGCAGAAGCGGTACCAGCCCCAATATCGTTTTCGGGTTACGACCAATGCCCGGGCTGAACCACGTCCATCCAGTGAGTCGGCCAGGTGGCGAGAGCGACGATCGACAGTACGACCAGGTGCACCGGCGCCGCGACGCTCTCCTTGGGTCCGTGGTGGTTGATGATGTGGGTGACCACGGCGCCGGTCAGCACGAGTATCAGTACCGTGGCGCCGAGGAATCGCGCCTGGTGGTACGGAATCACCAGCAGCAGCGCACACACGCCCTCGATCGCGCCGACGACGAAGCGGAACCACGCGGGCCAACCCCAGTCCGCGAACTTGATCGAGTACGCGGGCCCGAAAAACGTAGGCCCAGGCCAAAACTTGGTCACCGCTCCCATCATGAACTCGAGGGCGAGGAACCAGAGCAAGCCGGTCGCGACCCATCCGGGCCAGGTATGCGCAATAGTCATACCGCCATGACCACCCCGAAAGCCGAAGTGTGACACGTCCCGCGACGGCACCGGACGCACCGTGAATTCCGTTGTCACGGTTGCAGCAATCCCACTGGATTGCCGTCCGCGTCGGCCAGCGTGGCGATCAACCGGCCGCCGCCGACATCACGCGGCTCGGTCCGCACCACGGCGCCCGCGGCCACCATGGCAGCGATCTGCTTGTCGATGTCCTCGACATGCCAGTAGCCGATCGGGCCGGTCATCCCCTGCTTCGCGCCATTGGGATCGAGGGCGATGTCCTGTCCGGCAGCCCGGTAACCCACGTAATAGGGAGTGTCCGTGGTGGGTTCGCCGAGCAGCGCTCCGTAGAACGCCCTCGCCTTGACCAGATCGGTGACGGGGTAGACGATGGTCTGCAGTCCTGCGGTCATGATTCGCTCCCTGGTTCGCGGTGCTGTTCGGGTTGTTCGCTCCGTTCATCTACCTGACCGGCGAAATCGGGAGAGTGTGACAGATGGACGAGATTTTTCTCGCGCGACGCTTCGAGGAGTACCGAACGCACCTGCTCGCGGTCGCCTACCGGATACTCGGGTCCGGCAGCGAGGCCGACGACGCGTTACAGGAAGCCTGGTTGCGGTTGAGTCGCTCGGATGCCGAGGAGATCGAAAACCTTGGCGCCTGGTTGACCACGGTGGTGGCACGGGTCTGCCTGACGATGCTGCACTCGCGCAAGACTCGTCGTGAGGAGCCTCTGGACGACCACGAGCCCGAAGAGCTCGTGGCCGGCCCGGAACACGAAGCGGTGCTTGGTGATTCGATCGGGCTGGCGTTGCTCGTGGTGCTGGACGAGCTTTCGCCGCCGGAGCGGCTCTCCTTCGTGTTGCACGACATGTTCGCCGTCCCGTTCGACGAGATAGCCCCGATCGTCGGCAAAACTCCCACCGCGGCAAGACAATTGGCCAGTCGCGCGCGCCGAAAAGTGCAAGGCGCACGAGCTGTCGCAGATCGCGATCGCCAACGCGAGGTGGTGCACGCCTTCCTGGCCGCTTCGCGCGGCGGCGATTTCGCGGCGCTGCTCACCCTGCTCGATCCGGAGGTGGTACTGCGGGTCGACGCCGCCGCGGTGGCCACCGGCGCTTCGACCGCGTTCGGTGCACGCGCCGTCGCCGAAACCTTCTCCGGCCGAGCCAAAGCCGCCGAACTCGCGCTCGTCGACGGTCGCGCCGGACTGGTCTGGGTGGTCGGTGGCACACCGCGGGTGGTCTTCGATTTCACCGTGTCCAACGGCCGCATCGTCGCCATCGACCTACTCGCAGACACAAACACCATCGACTTGATGGAGCTGCAGCTCCAGCCGTGATCCCCCGCGTCGTCACACTTCGACCGCCGCGCCGGTCATGGGAGATGACGGCGCGGCCATCCCGGTCGCGCCGCAGACGCAGGGAGAACTGTCATGCCGATGAACAAAGCCCGCCGGATCGGATACTGGGCCACCACTGTGGTGCTGGGCTTCGTATGGATATCGGGCGGCGTCGCCGACCTGATCCACCGCGGCGGCACCGAGGGCGGCATGGTCGCTCTCGGCTACCCCACCTACGTGATGACGATCCTGGGCTTCTGGAAGATCATGGGCGCACTGGCCATTCTGGCCCCCGGATTCCGTTTGGTGAAGGAATGGGCCTATGCCGGAACGTTTTTCGAGCTGACCGGTGCTTTCGCCTCCCATCTCGCCATGGGATCACCGGTGAACCACCTGATCTACACCGGCGCCTTCGCCCTGTGCGCGGTAGCCTCGTGGGCCCTTCGCCCCGCCGACCGCATGCTCGACATTCCTGGACTACGCCGCCTGCGCCCCAACGATGATCACGCATCAGTGCCCACATCGGGTGAGTTCGTCGGGGTCGGGACCGAGCAGGAAGGGCCCACGGCGTCGAGGTTCAGTCTGGAGAACTGACGTCTAGGTCGCGTTGGCCGCAGCGGACCGCCTGAGCCGCAGGCATCGACGGATATTCAGCGCATGAAGAGCCGGATTACTCTGGCCACCGTCGTGCGAAAGATCAACGGAATGAACACAATACGATGTCTGAACTCTGGAGGTCGAGGTGTTCTAGCGGGCGGCTTCCAGGAGTAGTTCGCCGAGTTCGGCGGGCATGGTGATCATGCAATCGTGCCCGGTCGGTAACTCCCGGACCCGTGCGGGAGCACCGTTGGGCTGGATCGCCGCGATCGGGCGGCGGGCGATGCCCTGCGGTTTCGCGCCGACGCAGTGGATGTGCGTGCGCGCCACGGCATCTGCCGCGGGGTTGTCGAGGTGGACCGGTTGTTGCAGGCAGCGCACGGGATGATCGGACAGCATCGTGCGCAGCCATGTGATGTCGGCCGGGTCGGTGACTCCGAACAGGCCCAGCGGCGCCGGGAGTTCGGGCAGCGGCGGGATGCGCCAGCTGATGCCGGTGTCGGCGGCGGCATCGATCAGCTGCTGGGTGATGGGTTGGACATCGACGGCGGTCTCGCCGTCGCGCGGGACCATCGCGTCGAGATAGACCAGGTGCGCGATCCGTTGCGGAATCTCGTTGGCCACCACCGAGATGACCAGGCCCGCATAGCTGTGTCCCACCAGGATGATGTCGGAGAGGTCCTCGTCCTTGATCAGCTCGACGATGTCCGCGACGTGGATGTCCAGGCCCACCCCGGGTGCGAGCAGATGCGCCTTGTCGCCGTAGCCGCTCAGCGAGGGCGCGTACACGCGATGCTCGGCCGCCTCCAGTAGCGGGACCACTCGATCCCAGCATCGGCCACTGTGCCACGCGCCGTGGACCAGCAGAAATACAGACATGTTCACCCCTTGTCGGTCGGTGCCGAGGCGCCCCAGCCGAGCTGGTTACTTTTGATCCCTCGGTACACTTCAGGAACCACAGCCAGTGTGGTGCGCTCGATCCGAATCGGGCAATACGGCACATTCATGTGCCTCGGTTCCCAGGAGGTAACCATGAACGTCGAGCCCGGCGAGCTTCCGCCGAGTGCGGCCGACGCGTGCCGGACACGAGAAGTCCTCGACATCGTGGGCGACAAATGGTCGCTGCTGGTCGTACGCCACCTCAGCCAGGGATCGCGCCGCTTCAGCGAACTCAAACGCGATATCGACGGCATCAGTCAACGCATGCTCACCGTCACCTTGCGCGCCCTCGAACGCGACGGCATCCTGACCCGCACCGTGCGCAATGTCATGCCGCCCCACGTCAGCTACGCACTCACCCCGATGGGGATGAGCCTGCGCACCGCGACATTGCCGCTGCTGGAGTGGAGCATCACGCACGTGCCCGACATCGATACCGCCCGTGCACAATTCGACACCCGCACCCAACCCGACACCTAGCCTCACGGCGGATACCTGGATGAAGAACACGTCCTTCGCAACCTCGTTCTATCAGGGATTCCACGAACACTGGGCCGAAGACATCCACGACCGCGGCGTGGTGAGCGGCGTCACGCACAGCTTGGGCAATACGTTCTCCAACACCGGCCACGACATGGCCGATCTCGGCGGCAGCACCTGGAACGCAACGAAGAGCGCGACAACCAGCCTGTGGCACAAGGCATTCGGATGAGCGTGAACGATCAGACGTGGAGCGTGCCACAGGTCGAGTCGATCAAGGGGCTCGGGACCTCGTGGTATCGCCGCGGACCGAGTTACTGGGCCAGGCGGGTACTCGCCTCGGTTCTGTGGGCAATCGTCCTGTGCATCGGAGCCCTCCTCGTCGGCGGCCTGGTCATGGCAATCAACAAGGACGCGAACTCGATTGGGCGGATCATCCTGTGGGTCGTGGTGGTCGTGGTGGTCGCAGCCAGCCACTACCTCGGCTTCCGTGACATGAACCCCACACGAGAGCAAAGCCCTCCTCGGGATCGGCATCCCGGTGTCACTGGCACCGGGCTGGGTGCCGGGGTTGCCGCGTTCGGTGGTTCCGCGCTGGGGGCCGGGCTGCTGGCGATCGGCATGTTCGTCGGGGTGGGCTGGTTCACGGCCATGTTCGTGTTCTCGCTGGCTCGCTACACCTCCGCCCCCGAACACCAAGCCGCACAGAAGATGCGGGAATGGTATTCACAGCACCCGGCGATCCCCGACAGCCAGCGACCACGCCAATTCCGGCGCAAAGCGCTCGGCGCAACGGCCTGACGACGTGACCTGACCGCTGTCCGTTGGCGGGAACCCGAGGCGGGCGACAGCGAGAAGCGTGCATCTTGCAGGCAAAGGACAGTGCAGCGGAGCGGAGTCGACCGCCCCGCTGCGTGTGTCAGCGCACCTGATGGCTGCTAACCGTCAGCGATGTAGACGTTGCTTCGCGACCTACGATGTCCTGACCGGACCGCTGGCAAAATGCGGCGAGACGATCTGTTGCAAAGTTCTTCGTGGCGACCCCGATTTTGGCGACTCTCAACGACGAGGTCTTGTCGTTGAAGTCATCCGTCCCAACTGATGTGGGATCCGTGCGACGTGCGTCTAGTGGCCAATATCTTGCGTGGATTTGATGAGTAGGTCTGCGGCTGTGGCGATTTGGGCGTCGGTGATGGCGAGTGTGTCAGTCTCGTTGATGATGGTGAGTCCGCTGACCCAGGGGTCGATGCGGGTTGCGAGATCCACGACGCCTTTGGTTTGGATCGGACTTTGTTTGATGCGCGCGTCGCTGATCCAGATCTGGGTGCTGTGCCCCGGCAGGGGCACGAGGTTCATCTCTTTGACGTAGGCGGGTAGCCCGCTCTGGTCTTCATCAGGTTTCGTTCGCCGCAACGAGGCGTGCGCCGTGATGTGTTTGGCAGGCTGGGAGAACACACAGGTAGCACCGCCATCGGCGTCTGGCGTGATGGCAGAGTCCGCCGTACCGCGGATGTACGACAGAGTGACGCCGTCGATGAGGAAGGCCGTGCGAAAGAAGTCCAGCAACGGCGCGCAAAAATCCTTCTGCGTATGTACCGCAAGGGTATTGGTGCCCGAGGTTGTTCCACACGCCGTGGTCGCCGCGGCGACGATCAGCATCGATGCGGCGAGCAGGCGTCGAGCGTGGTGCTGATCAGGGTGGCGGCGGGTCATCGAACGTGGCTCCTGCCTGTCTGGATGGTGGCGCGTTCGGCCTGCCGCAACCTGGCCGGTCCGAACGACGCTGAAACCAGCGTGAGTACGTGATGTATCGATGTAGTAGCAGCCACCGAGTTGCCTTACCGCCGATGACGTTTGCCCCGCCGCGTCTGTACCGTCTCGCCATTCTGGACAAATGGTGTGCCGCAGCCCCGAGGGCTGCGTTTATGCTCAGAGCATATGGCCAGTTCAGCGATATTCACCGTAGACAGAGTTCTCGGCGAGGAACCCTTCGCTGAGCTGGGGATGCTGGGGCAGGTGGTTACTCGGGGCGAAATCACTGTGGCAGCCGGAGATGTCGGCCGACTGCGATTCGATATCGGCAGCCAGGCAGGAGACTGGTCGGCCGGGTGGCAGCTCGGCGTTTACGGGCCAGACGGTCGCTGCAGGCATGTGATGTCCACGGGGTATCCGGTCCATTCGATCGATTTCCATCCGACATTGCCACTCATCGCGATCGGCGTCGGGGATTATGACGGCGGCTATTTGTTTAAAGGTGAACTCCTGCTGCTCAATCCCGAGTCGGGGCACCTTACCCGCGCACTCCATGACGAACGCGAGGTTCGGAAGGTGCAATGGCACGGAGAGCACATGCTCCGGATGACCCTCGGGCCGGTCAGCGACCGTGACATCGAGCAGCCGTGGACCCGAGGAATCGACGTGACAATAGAACGCAGCGACTGGTCTGCGGTCTCCGAACACTCGATCGATCGGGCCGAACTGACCGGGCCGGAGATCGACTGCGAGCAAGTGACCAGGCTGGCGAAAGTCGATCAGACCTCGCGCCGCCAAGTGTGGGACATGGCTCGGCTGGCCGACGGCCGCGTGCTGGCAGCCTTGGGTGGCGTTCAACTGGAGTCGTGGCTGCCTTCCGGCGAGCGCGAGTGGGTGCTCACCTCTGAGTCGGTCGGCAGGCAGATCGCAGTGTGCGCCGATCAGCAATCGGCATGGACCAATACCGCATCGGATCAGGTCTGGACCAGCTCAGGGTTGATCGACCCTTCCTCCTCAGTGGCCAGGGTCTCGCTGGCTGACGGACAAGTCATCGAAACGCTGGCCCCGGGCTTCCCGGTGATCGCCACGCTGGATACCAAAAGGTGGCTCGCTCTACGCAATTCGACGTACGCGGCGAATCCCACCGAGGTGGTCCTGATTGGACCGGACAATCAAAACGTCCAGTCGGTGACGCTCGGCCGCCTCGACGCTCTCAACTACTCATTCCAGGTCCGCCACGCATCCACGCTCCACTTCGTCAGCGGTTCCGGCGACAGTATCTGGAACGGCACCACCCAAGTCGTGTCGGTCGACGCGACATCGGGGACCGTGACGTCCCTGTTCCCGCTGGCATGGGGGGACCAGCCCGACGGCTACGCATGCAGCGCCGGTCCCGCTATCGAGGTGCGCGACGCCATGATTCATGCAGGCGCTATTTCGAGCAATCGTGCAGCGCTGCCAGGGAACCGGTTCGTGGTCCGGCGACACCTAGACGATGGCACACCCGAGTGGGTCTTCACCGCCGACCACCCGATTACCGCGCTCGACGGCAACGACGAGACGGTATTCATCACGCTCCACTCCGGCGAACTGCTCGCTCTCGACGCCGCGACCGGAGAACTGCGATGGCGTCAACCACTAGCGATACGTGAAATACCTGTGGTGCCAATGTCATTGGTCGTCGAGCCGAGCCGCCTGCTGATCGGAACTCTCGATGGCCGAATCCTGGACTGCTCCGTCCGGGCATGGGATGCCGAATAGCGAGCCTCGCCTAGCAGGGCCCGCTTCGGGGTTGCTCTCCATTCGGAGATTCGGCGGTGCGGAAGGCTCATCAGCCACGGCGACCGGCCGCTACTGCGAATTAGACTGTCTTGCACCAGAATTCAGCGATTCATTCGCCTACAACACGCAAGGTCAGCACGGTCCGTCAAGGATCTTCGACGAGATCGGTAGGAGGTAGTCGTAGATGCTGGGGACTCGGCCGCCGCCGTCGAGGAAGAGCTTGAACTGGACCGGGCCCGTGGCGGTGACGACGAGGCAGTAGTGGGTCGCATGCGCAGCCGACACGTTGAACGAGTAGACGTTGTCGGCGCTTTGCAACTCATCGACCGAAAGGTCGGCCGCCGGGTAGCCATGGGTGTTGACGTCGCGAACATAGTCCGTGACAGCGGAGTTCAGCCTGTCCGAGACATGCTTCATGTCCACAGGCTCTATCTTGCCGCCCGTGCCGACTTCGACCGAGCTGCCCAATTTCCGTGCGACAGCCTCTAACGCCGGGCGAGAGTTGGTCAGGCCCAACAGGTTTCCGCTCGCAATATGGTTGGCCCCGAACCCGAAGCACACCAGGACGACACCGCCGATGACCAGGAGTGCTCGCCGTGAGGTGAACTCGGCGTCACTGGGCTCATTCGCGTCGGGGTTGTTGTACTTCCAGGATGCCGTTGCCTCCCATAGGGATCGGGGGTCCACGAAGATGCCGAGCAGAAAGAAGAGGGCTCCGGAGCAGATCAGAAACCAACCGATGAACCATGCCATGCAACCGGTCCTTCGTCGTTAAGGCGGGAGGCAAATACGTTTTCAGTGTGGTCGCTACGCGTGTGGCGTAATCGAAAGGGTAACCTGCCCCTCGTTCGAGTGGACCACGGTGCCGACCGGTGAGCGGATCGCGACCGCGTTGCGGAGCGCCTCCACCGCCAGGGCGGCGGACATGCGTTCGTCGATCGAGTAGCCGACGAACCGGTTGGAGAAACAGTCCCTGATCGCGCAGAGATAAGGCTTTCCTTCGCCGGTCCGATGTTCGGTGATACCAGTGAGCCACATCCGATTTGGTACAGCTGCTGCGATGGGGCTGCTGCGGGATCGGGTGACAGTGTCACATATCGCTGCAGCAGCGCCATCGCCATCGCCATCGCGGGCTGTGCTTGTTCGGCGCGTTCCCGGGAACCCCGTGATGAAATGCGATACACGGTCACGTGAGCTGATCGAGCTTGGGACTGCCGAGCTGACACGTCATCGTTCGTCTGGTCCGGTCCAGGGTTCGATGATCCTCGGAGTGCCCTCGGGTTGTTCCTCGTTGTCGAGGTAAATCGTGTACAGGCGTTGTTCGGCGAGCAGATAGACGTCCGGGCACCCGTCGATATCGACGGGATCGATGTCGCCGAGATGCGCCAGATCAGGTACGAAGACATACGAAGGGTCGTCGGTCCGCACAAGGGTTTCCAGACGTTCGATCTTGCCTGTCGTTGGTGCTTCGGCGTAGGCGATCATCGTCAACTCGATGCCGAATCGTGTTGCGGTGTCCCACATCTGGTGTTCGATCTCCGAGCGCCGGTCACCGGCGAGGGTTTTGCTCACGTATCCGATTGCGCGCATGGTTTTCGCTCTCCACAATGTCAGGGGCTGCAAGACCCCCGGGGCAAGTACTGGTCGAATAGGTGTTGCGGTTGCCTGTATCAACCGAACCCCGGGGATCATCGAGTTCTCAGTCCTGGATGCTGCCCCTAGGCCACCTCCGTTTCCTCCCGAGCATCGTGCGGTGGCCTATCGTGGTTGGGCCTGTTGGGCCTGGGGGCGACGTGAGTCCAACGCGTCCTGAAGTTCCTTCTCCGACAACCGCAATCGCCACCGGTACCGCATCGCCGGGTCGGCGGTCTGAAGCTCGGCGAACGCGGTGACATCCACCGAATCCCCGCCCAGGTGGCCAAGATTCGGCGTAATCACGATCCCCGCATCCACCTTGCGGACAGTGGTGTACAGGGTCCGCAGGTGCGCACCGTCCGAGTTGCCCAAGACAATCACGTCCGCGACCCGTAACCCGAGGTCATGCGCCCGTTGGCGAGAGTGGTACTCCGCCCAGTCCCGGTCGGCTTTGGTGGTCAACACACCCAGATTGATGTAGATCACGGCCTTCTCGGCGCGGTTCATCTCCACCCCTCTCGCCGCTGGTTGACAGTCTGAGGTGCCTGAGATTTTCGCCTCGTGTTCGGTCAGAGCCATCGATGCTCCTTCGCCGTTGTCGCCGTCTTTTCACCATGGGTGGCTGCTTGGGGCGGGACGGCGAAGACCGGCCCCAAGCGCCTACAGGAACCGTACGAACCAGGTGTGTTGCGCTGCTATCGAATTGCGCCAAGTTGCGCAGATCATTGACGAAAATTGCTCTGAACAGGGAGGATTGACATCGTCATCAGCAACGATTCGAGCTAGGTGTCATCATGCATGTTGAATTTCTCGGCGGCGACTCCGGCGGCCAGGGCTCACCGCGCCTGTATGTGACCGATCGCAGCACCTTCGCTGTTCAGGGTTGGAAAACACCACACACCAACCAGATTGAGATCCCGCATCGTCTACTTCGCTACGCGCAGCCCGGCACCTGCCTGGCAGGTCTGCAGGACACCGGACACGGGACGTTTCTGTTGTCCGGGACACCTGTGACAGATCCGGAGGCGCTGGAAATCATGAGAATTCCCGGACACGAGGCCGCGGTCGAGGTCCCTATTTCGCAGGTGGTGACACCAGATGCGCCAAGTCCTCGGGGGTGAGGAGTTCGATCGGCTGCTCGATCAAGCGAAGGCACGCGCGTTTCATCTTGAGACGCGCGACGACTACACAGCAGAGTCCGAAACCGATTCGCTGAGAGCCTTTCTGGCTGACGAGTCGATCGATCCTGGCGGTAACTGGTTCGAGCCCTGGGTCGGCCAGGTTCGCCGAATGCGTGGACGCGGTGTCGCTGTTCAAAGGGCTCGGATCGTGTCGGTTCCACACACTGGGTACACCAGGTACCTGCTGGCACTCGCACGCAGCAATGAAGAGGCCGGCGAGGAGATTCGATACCTCGCTCGCTCCGAGGCAGACTCGGCCGACGCGGTCAGCGATGACTTCTGGCTGCTCGATGACCAGTTGGTGTCGTTCAGCCTGTTCGACGACCGCGGCTTGTGGGTCGGAGGAGCCGTCACCGAGGATCCGGTGATCGTGGCGTACGCCGCCAGTATCCGAGACCGGGTGTGGGCCACCGCGATCCCCTATGGAAAGTATCTGGTACGTAGTTCGACGTGACCGAAGTTCTGCGTGCACGAGCTGCTCTGGGTGCCCGGCTGCGTGAGCTCCGAAAGGATGCTCGCTTGGACGGCGCCCAGTTCAGCGTGCTCGCAGGGTGGAACAAGTCCAAGACCAGCCGAATCGAACTCGGCAGGCAAACTCCGAACGAGTCCGACCTCGAGATTTGGTGTCAGACGTGTCAGGCACCGTTGGCGTTGCCTGACCTGCTTGCGTCCCTGCGGAATGTGGAAGCTCAATGGGCTGAGTGGAAGCGGATAGCCGCGGCGGGGCATAGTCGACGCCAACGTCGGCAGGTGGACCTTGAAGGACGGGCAGCTCTTCAGCGGACCTACGCGCCGATCGTTCTCCCGGGCCTGCTGCAGTCCGAGAACTACGCTCGCGCGGTTCTCTCGCAATGCATCCGGTTTCTCGGCACACCGGATGACTTGGAGGACGCAGTCGCTGCGCGCATGCGTCGCAAGGAGGTCTTGCGGCGGCCTCGGCACAAATTCGTTCTGCTAGCGGACGAGGCTGCCCTCTACAAGACCGTCGGTGACTCATCAGTGATGGCAGCACAGCTGCAGGATCTGCTCGACTCGGCGTTCGAGCTCCCTCGGGTCTTGTTCGGGATCGTGCCGCTCAAGGCCGAGTTCACCTATCTCACTACATCATTCGACCTGTTTGACAACCGCTTGGCGCTAGTGGAAACGGTCAGCGCAGAGCTCACTGTCGTCACTGCGTCCGAACTCGCACTGTATGAACGAGTGTGGAGGTCGTTGCAGGGGCAGGCGGTCTACGGTGAACGGGCTAAGGCAATCGTCGCCGCCGCGCTCAGCAGTCATCGAGCCGACGGGTGACGAGTCCGAAACACGTACCCAACGCTCACCGCGCGGTTCTGTCGCGCAGGATCGCGGTCAGCAAGGCCGCGGATGCGGCGATGGCCGCGGTGACGCTCTGGCGGGCCTGTCTCAGGCTGAGCCGGCGGCACAACGCCCAGCCAATGCTTGCGCCCACATGCCATGGCAGACCAGCAGGTCGCTCACCCGCTGCTCAGATGCTGGACCAGCTGAACGCATCCACACATCCCTCGCCCTCGCCCGCGACCGCGACCGTACCAACAACTCCCACTGAACACGCGGCAATGTCGAGCGCGACGCCCACATGTGGCCTGCCAGCGCCATCAGAAGGTTGCGAGCGTCGACGGCACGTAAGATCAGCTGACCGTCGTTTTCAGGGGGCTGAGGTGGGTTTGTTGCAATCAGGGTCGGCTGGATACACCGAATCGTTGGCTACGAAGATGGACCGGTTGGCCGATGTTTTGACTAACAGCCGGGCCGAACTGCGCGCCGAGGGCGTTTATGTCGATGTGTATGCCACCGGTCAGGTCAGGGCGATAGTGATCGACGAGGACATCGCTCCGGACATCGGTCACCTCGGGGCGGTGATCACCGATTTGATCAACCGAGCGCGTGAACAGGCACAAATACAAGCGGCGGAGCTCGTGCACGAAGTGCAGTCCGATCCGCGGGTGGCTGTGGTGGTCGAGCGGCTCGGTGACGCACCCGAGCGTGCCCTGGCGCAGCCTACGGCCAGTGAAAATGTGTGGGACTTCGATGACGACCCTTATCGGCGAAAGTCTCGAATCGCCGACTGACCGGCGGCAACGACCGATGGTTGTGATTGGCCAGAGCTGACCGATACTCAGCATGCGCCACGCTTGTTCTTTTATGGAGAACGGTTTTGGGCATGTTCAGTAGAGTGTCGATGAGCAGCTCAAGATCGACACTGACTTAGCGGGGGGACTACCAGTGAGCGACGACGAATACCTATATGTGGATCGCGAGCGGGTTCGCGCGCTGATCACCACGTTGAACACCAGTGCCGATACCCTCGGCGCCGTACACGTGGATCAGCAGGTCGGCGCGGTCTCGAACGCGGTCGCGGGCACCGGGGTCGGGGCGGCGTGCTCGGCAGGTGCGTCATCTGCGGCTACTTCAGTCGAGTCCTGCGTTCAGCGGGTTCGCACCCTCGGGGCCAGTACGGCCTCGGGTTTGGCGACGGTGGAAGCCACAGACCAGCACAACGCGGGACAGTTCCCGCCCGGGAACTGAGCTGATGGGCGAGACCGCGGTTCCGACGGTGTCCCAGGTGAGCAGTTGGCAGCTCGACACTCTCGATACTCAAGCCACCACCTGGAAACAGCAGTCCACAACACTGAAGACCGAGCTCGACGGCATGTACTCCAACGTCGGCAATTCGGTGGACTATCTGGTCGGCAAGTTCGGCAACGGCATGCGCGACAAGGGTTTGGTGGTGCGTGATGACGGCTACAAAACCGTCGGAGCGCTCGAGGCCGCCGGCTCCGCGATCGCGGTGGGCTCGCCTGGCATGAGGTTCGCGCAGCAAACGGTGAAGCAGACCATCGCCACGCTCACCGCCGAGGGATACAAGTGGGGCGAGGACGGCACAGTGGCGCTCTCGCTATCCCAAACGGCAAATGCGTTGTCGGACAAGGACAGTAGCAGCGCGACAGTCAAACTCGCTGCGCTGCAACGCCAAGCCGACCTCTACACGACCACTCTCAAAGGCGCGCTACACGCCGCCGCGGTAGCGGCGCAAGGTGTGGCCGATGGGGTGAGCAACGCCTTCAGCCAGCTACCCCAAGCCGCGCAAGGGGCCAAGCCTGGCTCGTTGACCGATTTCGGACTGGCTACCCAGCAAGGCGGCGATGACGGCAAGCTCGTGGCAGGCGGCAAGGCCACTGACGCTCAGCTGCAAGCGATCTCAGCACGCTTGTCCGCAGCGGGAATCACCCCGGCTGACGTGGAGGCGATCAACGCCGGTCAGCAGGTCACGCTGTCGGAGGCGCAATGGAACTATCTGCACTCGTTCTACAACACCGCCGGGCTCAATGGCCTGAGTTCGATGACCGACCGTCTCACCACGATCGGGGACACGACCGCGGCGGCGACCGTACCGAATCAGCTCAACACCCTCGCCAATCCGAATGTGCACTCGGCGGGCACCGAGAAGGTGATGGGCATCCCGTTCCATCCTCAGGGTGGGATGGATCAGCTGCCCTCGGATGTCCGCAATGCGTTGAACAAGGACTATGAAGTCCACCAGGGCAAACCGTCGAAGAACCTGGGTGCCGGGGATCTGGTCCAGGTCACTCATTTGATGGAGAAGGCCGACGCGCGATCAGCGCCGGGCAGCGACATCAACAAGGCGTTGCTGGTCCAGGCAGGCAAGCTCTCGGCGCAGTTCCAGCCCAGCGATTTCGTCAACGCCGATGTCGATTCCCGTAATGGCAGCGCCGAAAGCCTTCTGCAGGAAATGGTTTCGGTCGGGGGCAACGACAAGATCGCCGTACACGACATCCTCACCGGCGCCGGTCTGCCCGAGGGCACCAGCAACGAAAAGCTCCTCGACGGGCTCATGCACCACCACTGGGTCGATGACGGTAAACAGGTCAACAAGATGTTGTCGTGGATCGGGACCGACGCCACCAACCCCGACATTCACATCGCCGAACGCGCGGGCCAGGCCGCCACACCACTGGCGGCGTACGTGGGCTCACACGGATCGAGCCTGCTGAACCTGGACGGGGCCAAGACGCACTCACTGGGTGATGTCAATCCTGAGATCGTCAAGGGACTCAACACCGCCCTGAACCCTTACATCCCCGAACTCGTCGGTGTCCCCGACAAGTATCTGGACACCAAGGGATTCATCTCACCGGACGGCATCACCGCCACGGAAATGGACAAGAGCAACCTGCCCAACGCGCAGAAGATCTTCGCGGTGATGGACACCAACACCGAAGCCGCCACCGATTTCAATAGCAAAGCTCTCCTGGCTGCCGACCAACTCGACCGACTGTGGGTCCACTCGGTGCTGACCGATCCCGCCCACGTCGACGGGGCTCTAGCGACCCGGTCGGGCAATCTGTTCGGGCTCGTGGACAAGGGACTCGATCTCGAGATCACCGCCCGCAAGGACGCCGACATCGGTGATGCGATCCACGGGTTCTCCGAAAAGGGAAGCGCCTACGACTCGTTCAAGACCGCTGTCGGGACCGGCGTCAAGTACATACCGATCGCGAAGGATATTCTCGGCCCGATGATCGACGCGTCGAACGGCTACTCCAAAGCCAACATCATCGGCTACTCATATGAAACGCCACACGCGCCGAGCAAGCCCTTCGAGGCTGTGGACTACACCTCGGCGCGGCAGTTCTATCAGGTCGCCCAGGCACTGCAGGGCCAGGACGGAACCCTCGCGCATGACCCGCAGTACAGCAGTCTCTTCGATTCCGACGGCCATCTGAAAAGCTACGAAGACTCAGCCCGATCCGCGGGCGACCAGAAAGAACTCCACAGCTGGCTACAGAACATCCTGAACTCCTACCGAGGAGGAGCTCTGCGAGATTCACTGCAAGACATGGCAACCAATGTCCAAGTCGGCCGTTCGGACATCAAATGAGCACACACACCCCGCACCAACGCGCCCTACGAGCGACGGTCCTCGCCGTGAGCGCGATGTCGATCGCCAGTGCCCTCGGGTGCGGCTCGTCCAATACAGCCGAACCACCCACGCATACCCTCAGCCAATTCTGCGACCCACTGCTGCGGTTCTTCGACCAGGACCTCAAAATTCAGAACGTCAAGCTGACCACGCTCGGCATCGCCGAGCAGAAAGTCCTCAACGACTCCACCACGAGCGAGAACTGCGGCTTCGCAGGTAGCTCCGGCACCGTGAATGGCGCGGGCTGGATCAACAGGCTCTCGGACGGCACCACGCTCACAGACTCACCCCAATGGTTCAAGGACAACGGGTACACACCCCTTCCGGGGAAGAGCACCGCTGTGTGGATCAATGACTCCCGCACGATCTCCCAGCCAGTCCAGAAGAAGGGCACCGTCGACCTGATCACCCAAGTCGGTGCGTGGCAGGGACACATCGAGATCGTCGACGACGCCGGCCCTTTGGTCATCACCGATGAACAAGTCGGAAAGGCCGCTGACAGCATCATTGAGGCCACAGCGGCAGTCGCTCGGTAGTTGACGTAGAGAGCGCTGATCGGTTGGAAGTTTGATGCTCGTACTGGCCGGGCTGGTCAACGCTGTATGCGGCCAGTAGCGGACACCGGAACGGCCCGAGTCGCCTCGGGCCGTTGATCTTTCGAGGGTCCGCGATGGCCGTTTCGGTCCGCCCGCCTCGCGGCAGAAGCGGACGTTCAGGTGCTACTCGACAGGCCGGTAAGCCCACTCGTTCTCAATCGCTTCGTCGTGGCGCTCGATCCAGTGAGCCCACCAACTTCTGAGTGATTCAGGATGCCGCGCATGGTCATAGTCCGGTTCCTGAACTGTGCCGCCGGAACGTTCCAGCAGGATCCATGCGGTCAGGACGTATCCCGGCATGAGGTTGCGCCAAAACCAGCTGTGGTCGTGACAGTCGCGTTCGAGGAGTGCCTGGACGAAGGTCTCGAACACTGCGCCGTCGATGCGGCATTCGTCGTTGAACATCTCGCTGACTCCACTGGGAACCTTCAGCTGAGCCGACAGGACCTCGGCCATGGCGGCGAACAATGCCCCGTCCAGCACTCCAGGTGAGTTCCAGATCATTCGTTCACCTGCGTAGAAGTACTGGCTCATACCCGAGATTATGGGTCGACGCGGCCCCGAAGCTAGGTCTCCACGCCGTCTGCCGGTTCGTCAGCGCGGTATGCGGCATGTGCGGGTGATGCTCCCGTTCCAATGGAGGTCAAAAACTGAGTGATACTTCTCGAATGGGGAACCTCACGATCCGGGCAACTGGCCTCGGAGATCTGTTGGCCGTCTTGGCAATCCACAATCAGGGCGGATCGGCTGAGGCCGTTACCGATCTTCAGCAGCGCACCTGGTCACGCATGCAACGGTCCGAAGATCTCACGGTCTACCTCGCCGAGGTCGACGGCGAGGCCGTTGGGACGGCAACCCTGATGCTCATGCCGAACGTGACCTATCACTGTGCGCCAACAGCGTTCATCGAGGCTGTCGTGGTGGCTGCAAAGCATCGCCGTAAGGGCATCGCCAGCGCGATCATGCGGCGGCTTCTCGATGATGCGCGTACAGCCGGGTGTAACAAAGTGCAGTTGCTGTCCCACAAACGCCATTCCACCGACGGCGCACACCAGCTCTACACTTCGCTGGGATTCGAAGCCGAGGCAGAGGGATTTCGGCTGTACCTCGGGCCAGTGCCAGCAGCAGTTCAAGCCGCCCGCACAACAGCGTGACGGTCGTACGCCACAGCCAAATTGAGCGACGCACTGAATTCGGCATGTCAGTGCGTTCCGTGCACCAAGATGACCTCAGCCCATTGATCTTCGGCTCCACCGTACCGACGGCTTCGAACCGCCCGCATCGCGGCATGTGCGTGTCGGCCGATTCGCGGAAGGCGGACCGGCTCCGGCCACGCGGACGAGGTGAGGGACTCCGTGGTTACACTGCGGCAGGAGCTGCACGGCTGACAAGCGGGATGCTCATCGGGCCCGGCACCACCCCGCGTGGCACCACCCGCTGTCGAAGATCTGGCCGAGGGGGTCGAGACGATGAGGCCGTCCGTGTTGACACGTGAGGCGGTGTTGGCAGCAATCGCAGAGTGCGATCAGGTCGGCCGCTCGGCGTTTCTAGCGCGATACGGACTGAAATCAGCGCGTGAATACTTTCTGCTGTATAACGGCCGAGCGTACGATACGAAGGCAATTGTTGGCGTCGCTCATTCGCTGGTTGCGGAAAGTAGAGTACGTCCTCCGGGTGCTCCTAGTGGGATTGTTGCTGCCAGCCGACTTCGAGGACTCGGTTTCGAGGTCAGTGCAAAGATGGAATGGCGGACCGAGGAACTAATCCTGGCTTGTGATCTCCTGTACCAGAACAATTGGCGTGAGATTCCCTTATGGGAATCCTTTGGACTGGTGAAACCGTTATCACGATTGCTTCGATCGCAGTGGGCATATTCCTCGAGCATCCCGGAGTATCGGGACTCTCAGAGGATTTCCGAAAAGCTCGTCCACCTTAGGAGCGCGTATTTTGATCCACCCAGCGCCATTCCACGTGGCCGTGAGCGGACGGTGCAGGTTTCCGTTGCCTTCGCGGAGAATCCTGAGGGTATGCATGCGCTTGCTGGCAAGCTTTGGTCAGATCTGCAGCTAGATCTGAGGATCCATGATGAGATAGATGGTGGCCTCGACAATGTACTCGACTCAGAGATGATGTCGGCTGATGTGTTGATCGCCTCAGTGGAGGGCGAGGCGACGCACAGGAGGATCCGTGTTTACGAGCGAGACCCTAAATTGCGTAGACGAAAGATTGATCGGTCCAGAGATTTGCGAGGTAATATTGCATGCGAGGCTTGCGGATTTGACTTCGAAACTGCATACCCCGAGATCGGCGAGGGCTATATCCATGTTCATCACGCCGTACCGCTGCATATAACCGGTCGAGTCGAAACGACCTTGGATGACCTTGTGCTGTTGTGTGCAAATTGTCACCAGATGATTCATCGCCCGGCGAAATGGCTGACGGTCAACGAGCTTCGAGCAATAGTTGCGTCGACTGTGTATACAACGCTGTCGACGTCGAGGGCCCCGTGAATCTCGCGACTTACCACAACTGCACGGACTGGCGCGTCATCGGGACCTGGACCCATGTGTACGCCAACTGAAGGGCCTGGTGTTCCCGGCCGACGTCGCAAAATCGGCATGATGGTGCGTTGGGAAGCTGCTGCCGGCCAGCCGGTTTGGACAGCCGACCGACGCGCGGGTCGCGGCAGTTCAGTGCGTGGGCCGGTCCGGACATACCAGTCGCCGCGAGGTGCCTGCGTTCAGTGCGATGAGCCCGAGCTGTTGAAGGGCCAGGGCGGAATCGGTCCGTTGTCGACCACTACGTTCTCGTACCGCATTGCGAAGATCGGATTGTCCTTGCTACACCGGCGCTCACGGTCATACACACAGCGCTCGTCGTGAGAACCACAGTTACCACCCACGGCCGTGGTCAGATGCGGGGGAAGGTAAGCACGGGCTATCTGCTGTTTTCCCAGACCGCAGTCGAAGATCACGTCCACGCGGTAGGTGTCGTCAGTTTCGTTGCGGCACCAGCGGTCAGTGCACGAGACCCAGGGAGCCAGCACCACCGGAGTACCGGCGGCGGCCTGCGGTGCGGCCACACTGACGGCAATAGCGAACAACGAGCTGGTGGTGCTCAACAGGGCTGTCAATCGGTGCGGCATACGGCTAGAAGCTACAAGCCGTCCCGGACGGGGCGGTATAGGACATATGCCCCAATTCGATTCGGGCAGTGACCCGTTGCCAATCGCGGCGCCACCAAATACTCCGGGGGCAGTCCCTGGGGCGCTGGTCCCCCGGTTTCCCTGGAACAGTAGGACTTTACCGGGCGTCGGTTGACGAGCCACGTTAATAGTCGGGTGCTCTGTCCTTGAGCGACAGTCTCTTTCATCTCGCCGGCGGCAGGTACTTCTCCAACCCGGTCGCTGCGCGGGTGGCGAAGGAACAGGGATCCTCATCCCGGTAGTTCGTGTTGGTCGCCGCCAACACGACATTGGCGTTCTTGGTTTCCAACTGGAGCGCGCACATGAACGGGTGACTGTTGCCTTTGACGTGGTAGGTGTGCCCGGAATAGCTGCCGATCGTGACCTCGGACGGATCGTCGGGCTCGGTCCAGTCCGAGAACTGACTGTTGGTCCGGTAGTGCACGTCAAGGTTGTAGCCGGATGCGAGGTTCGCCCATGCACAGCTTTGACCGTGGAATTCGGTGTGAGCCTTGTAGTTCAGTCCTAGATCGTGGACTGCCGAGTCGGGGAAGGCGGTGCAGGGATCCCAGGCAGGAGCATCGCCGCTTTTCGCGGTACGGGCACCGCATGCGCCGACGAGGAGCGCGGTTGCCGTTGCCGCAGTGAGGATCACCGCAGTTCGCAAGAACTGACTGCTCATCGGGCCACTCCATCCCAGCTGTTGATGTTGGGCGGTGCCGCTCCGGCACGCAGGACATCGACGTAGATCTTGCTTCCCGGTTCGACTTCTTTACCGCCGAAGACGACGGCGTCGACGGTCTGGTGTGATTTTTGAGAATCGGTAATGTACCGATCTAGCGGCCAAAGTCGGTCAGTGAATTCGCCAAGGCAACAACATCATCCGGCACCAAGGCATCCACAATCGCGTCCGGCGAATGCTGTTCCAGCTCCTCACGACTCGCTCGATGAGTCACAACGATCACATGAAATCCCGCGTGCCGGGCGCAGGCGATATCGTTCGGCGCATCACCAATGACGACAGTCCGGGCAGGGTCCAACAGCTCGCCGTACTTCGCCAGAAACCGCTCGGCAATCACTGCAGGAAGGTCGAATCTTGCGCGCGCGTCGGACCCGAAGCCGCCGATGTCGAGATCCAAGTGGCGATCCAGCCCATTGACACGGAGCTTCACCTCGGCGGCCGAACGCAAGTTCCCCGTCAGCACCGTCTGGACAAACCCGTGCTCGTCCAGGCCGGCAATCGTGTCCGGCACTCCCTGATACGCGGGCTGGTCACGTGCCAACTCTGCCTCACCTTCGGCCATGACCTCGTCAAGCTCCCGATGGAAGCGCTGCACCCCTCGCTCCGCGGCGTCAGCCGGAATGCCGGACGCGAGAGCTGTGTCCACAACGATGGACTCATCGGTGTAGCCGTGCACACGCGCCGCCCGGAAGACGACGTCTGCTTCTTCGATGGCGTAGGTGCGAGCCACTGCCCTGCGGAGCCACCGCAAATCAGCCGGAATGAGAGTGCCATCGACATCCCAAACGATGAGCCCCGCGCGCTGCACACCCATACTGCGCATTCTGGCAGAGGCGCGGACTCCGCGCCCAGCTCATGCGTGACACGGCTCGGTCTCCTTACCTTGAGATATCGGAAGGATCTGGTCAATGGGGGCTGAGTTGCGCCCCAACCCGCGGCTCGGTCGTGCGAACGTCCTCTTCGAGCCGAGGACCGCGGCTTCATGCCTCTCCTCCGGCGGTCGCCCGATCGTTGCGCCGATCCTCCACGCGACCTCCCGACGTCGGCTCGCGAGCAACAATCGGAGTGATGTTGTCCCACAACCAGATACGGCAGTCCGGCCGCCGCAACGAGCAGATAGCCGTCATCTGAGCCTCATGTGCGTTCCGGTAGTGTCCCCTCGGACTGAGATATGCATTCGGCGACAGGTGCAGGGGCCAGCCGACGCCTCCACCCTGCGGGAGTGGGTGCGGAACGGGAGCGGGCGTGGAATTGGACCTCGGCGCTATCCGCGCCTTCATCACCGTTGCCGATCACCTGCATTTCGGTGAGGCCGCAGACAGCCTGGGGCTGACACAACAAGCCGTTTCCAAACGCATCGCCAAGCTCGAGGAGAGCCTCGATACGCGATTGCTGTCGCGGACACGGGGCGGAACGCGACTCACCGACGAGGGGTCCGCCTTCCTTCCGCATGCTCGCGCTCTGATCGCACTCGCGGATCAGGCTGTCGAGTCGCTTTGCGGCGGCGTACGCCCTCTGCGGGTCGATGTCCTCGGTACCCGTTTGGCCGCAACGGATTTGATCCGAACCTTCCACGAGACCTATGACGGCGTGGAGATCGATGTGGTGACCTCGAGCGGGCTCCGCAGCGGCCGTGCCGCGCTGACCGAGGGCACAATCGATGTCGCGTTCGCGCGCGTCATCGGTGCACTAGATGCCGCCATCGAGCACATTCCGGCTTACCTCGAGCCGCTATACGTGTTGGTGGGGCGCAACCATCGGTTCGCGCATCAGCGGACCGTCCGGCCCACCGACCTGGCGGGCGCGATCGCGCGGATGCCCGGCAATGAACCGGGAAGTGAATGGGCGCAGTTCTACGACGACCTCGCCGCGGAATTCGGATTGACCATCGACACCTCAGGCCCCGACTTCGGCCTGGACCACCTCCTCGACGAGATCGCGCATTCGGAGCAGAGTTTCGTGTTCTCGGGCGAACGCTTGCGCGTCCCGTGGCATCGCGACATCGTGCAGATTCCGATCGTCGATCCGACGCCGACCTATCCGCACTCGATGCTCTGGCACCGTCGTAACCCCCATCCCGCGCTGCCGGAGTTGATCAACCACGTCACGAAAGCCTTTCGCCCCTTCGATCCCGACCGTCATTGGCTTCCGGCCAGTGACATCGAAGCGGGACTGTTCGAGGCATTCCGCGGCAGCGTGGGCTGACCCCGCTATCGCCGTATCGCCGAAAAGGGCACTCCTCATTCGACAGTCGGGCAGATGATTGGGTGCAGGGATCGCGGCGCGCCGCCTGGCCGTCAGTTCGTCATCATCGACATCGGCCGCTCCATCATCAATCAGCTAGTCCTGCAACAGGATTGCCCTACGGGTAGTTCGACCGGCGACTGCGAACACAACACCCATACCAGTGAAAGAGCGCATGCGAGGACGGACTGTCCTATTCACAGGTGACGAGTTCGATTGTCAGGTAAGGATCTTGACGCCTCGGATCGCCCGGAGCTCGCCGAACAACGCCGAGCTGACTGTCACCGGATAGTTGTCGACTGCCAGCGGCGTGCGGCGCTCGCGGTAACACAGCACCAGACGCACCGGGGTCTCGCCGGGGTGCGACTGCAGTGCGGACCGGAGCTCGATCACGCTGTCGCGGTCGGTGCTTTCGGCATTGATCTCGAGGGTGAGCGGTGGGATGTGGTCACCGCGTTCGATGGAGCCGATATCGATCGGGGCCAGATGGACCCCAAAAACACCCAGCTTGTCTTCCCGCCAATTGACCCGCCCCTCAACAACTACGACCGCGTCCACGGCGAGATCGGCGGCGAACACGTTGTAGCTCTTGGGAAAGAACAGAACCTCGACCGAAGCATCCAGATCCTCGATCACGGCGATCGCCCAACTCTCGCCCTTCTTGTTCACTCGACGCTCGAGCGCGGAGATCATGCCCGCGATGGTGATTGTTCCTTCCCGAGGAGCATTGGCCAGAACAGCCGCGATCGGCTTGGGCGCGGCTTTGCGCAGCAGATGACTCGCCCCGTCGAGCGGATGGCCGGACACGTACAGGCCCAACATCTCTCGTTCCAACCCCAGCCGGATCTTTCGAGGCCATTCCTCGCCATCGAAGCTCAGGTGGCTCAGCGGAGACGAGTCCGAAGCGACCTCCTCGGTCGCGTTCTCGATCCCGAACAGATCGAATTGCCCCATCGCCTGGTGACGTTTGAGCCTGGTCACCGCGTCGACAGCCTGCTCGTGAACCTCGATCAGCGCCTTGCGCGGATGACCGAACGAGTCGAAAGCGCCTGCCTTGATAAGGGATTCGAGTACCCGCTTGTTGCAGCAGACCAGCTCGGACTTCTCGACGAAATCGGCGAAGGAGGTGTATTTCCCCTTCCTGCTGCGGGTGTCGATGATCGACTCCACAACATTGCCCCCGACGTTGCGAATCCCTCCGAGCCCGAACCGAATATCGTTGCCGACAGCAGAGAACCGCAGCGAGGACTCGTTGACGTCCGGTGCCAGCACCTTGAGACCGAGCTGCCTGCACTCGGCGAGGTAGATGGCCGACTTGTCCTTGTTGTCCGCTACCGAGGTCAGCAGAGCCGCCATGTATTCGGCCTGATAGTTCGCCTTGAGGTAGGCGGTCCAATAGCCCACGAGCGCATATCCCGCGGCATGGGACTTGTTGAACGCGTATCCCGCGAACGGCAGCACCGTATCCCACAGTGCCTGCACCGAGTCATCGGAGAAACCGTTCTCGCGCATCCCCGCGCGGAAACCCTCGAACTCCTTCTCGAGAACATCGAGCTTCTTCTTGCCCATCGCCCGCCGCAGCACGTCGGCGCGGCCCATCGAGAAGCCCGCCACCCGCTGGGCGATCTGCATGATCTGTTCCTGATAGACCACCAGGCCGTAAGTTTCGGCGAGAATATCGCGCAGCGGCTCAGCGAGCTCGGGATGAATCGGCTCGATCGCCTGCCGATCGTTCTTGCGGTCGGCATAGTTGTTGTGGGTGTTCATCGCCATCGGGCCCGGCCGATAGAGTGCGTTGACGGCGATGATGTCCTCGAAACCGGTAGGCCCCAAACGGCGCAGCAGCTCGCGCATCGCGTTCCCGTCGAGCTGGAAGACTCCGAGGCTGTCGCCGCGGCCCAGCAGCTCATAGGTTTTCGGGTCGTCGGTCTCGAGCAAGTCGAGATCCACCGTTTCGCCGCGATTGGCCTCGATGTTGTCGATCGCATCGCCGATCACCGTCAGGTTGCGCAACCCCAGGAAATCCATCTTCAGCAGTCCGATGGCCTCGCACGAGGGATAGTCCCACCCTGTGATCATCGCGCCGTCCTCGCGCCGCCACAGTGGGATCACCTCCGCCAGCGGTTGCGAGGACATGATCACCGCGCAGGCGTGCACACCTGCATTGCGTATCAAACCCTCAAGGCCCCTTGCGGTTTCGAAGATGGTGGACACGTCCCTGTCGGTCTCGACGAGTGCCCGAACCTCTGCTGCTTCGGGGTAGCGCTCATGCGTGGGATCGACGATGCCCGACAGCGGGATGTCCTTTGCGGCGACCGGCGGCGGAAGGGCCTTGGAAATCCGGTCAGCGATGGCAAAACCCGGTTGGCCGAAATGAACTCGTGCCGAATCCTTGATCGCGGCCTTGGTTTTGATCTTGCCGAAGGTGATCACCTGGGCGACACGATCGGAGCCATACTTCTCGGTGGCGTACCGAACCATCTCGCCACGGCGGCGATCGTCGAAGTCCATGTCGATATCGGGCATGGACACCCGTTCGGGATTGAGGAACCGTTCGAACAGCAGGCCATGGCGAATGGGATCGAGGTCGGTGATGCGCAATGCGTAGGACACCAGGGATCCGGCGGCCGACCCGCGGCCGGGACCGACCCGAATACCTTCCTGCCGTGCGTAATTCATCAAGTCGGCAGTGATGAGAAAGTACGCGGGGAATCCCTTGTCGACGATGATGTCGATCTCGAACTCGGCGCGGTGGAGATATTCCTCCGGCACACCGTTGGGCAGACGGCGAGCCAGGCCGCGCATGACCTGCTCCCGGAACCACGAATTCTGGTCGTAGCCCTCGGGGGCTTCGTAGATCGGCATGCGATCGGTGTGCTCCCACACCTCGGCATAGGACTCGACGCGTTCGGCGATCAGCAGGGTGTTATCGGCGGCACCGGGGACCTGGAGGTCCCAATAGGCTCGCATCTCCTGCGCCGATTGCAGGTAGTAGCCATCACCGTCGAACTTGAACCTCGTGGGATCGTTGAGAGTCTTGCCTGCCTGCACACACAGCAACGCCGCGTGGGCTTCGGATTGGCCTTTGGTGACATAGTGAGAGTCGTTCGTGGCCAACGGAGGTAGGTCGAGTTTCGTACTGATCTCGAGCAAACCCTCGCGTACCGATCGTTCGATCGGCAGGCCGTGGTCCATCAACTCGACAAAGAAATTGTCCCTGCCGAAGATGTCTCGGTAATCCGAGGCCGCCTGCAGCGCTTCGGCATACTGCCCCAGGCGCAGCCGCGTCTGCACCTCGCCCGACGGGCACCCGGTGGTCGCAATGATCCCCTCGGAGTTCTCGGCGATCAGCTCACGATCCATCCGGGGCTTGCGGTAGTAACCCTCCATACTCGCCAGCGACGACAGCTTGAACAGATTGCGCAGTCCGCGACCGTTCTGCGCCAGCATGGTCATGTGTGTGTAGGCACCACCGCCGGACACGTCACCACCGACGCCCTCCCCGTTCGGGCCCCGCTGGTTGGACTGCCCCCAGAACACCGGCTTCTTATGCCACCGGCTACCGGGAGCCAGATAGGCCTCGATCCCGATGATCGGCTTGATCCCCATTTTCGTCGCGACCTGATAGAACTCGTCCGCGCCGAACATGTTTCCGTGATCGGTCATACCGACCGCGGACATCCCCAGGCGCGCGGCTTCCTCGAACAGCGGCTTGATCTTCGCCGCCCCGTCCAGCATGGAGTATTCGGTGTGAACGTGCAGGTGAACGAATGAGGACAACGGACCCTCCAGCAGCGATTCGAGCTCGGATCGACCTATTCGAGCCGAGCCGTGGAAGGGGGGTCAAACAATCGACACGCACTGGGAGCCAACCGATGGTTGTCGCCGCTGGTTGGGCGCTCCATGATCGGTCACCTGCGAACGACATTCGCGAACATCACTCCGAACACCGAGCGAGCGCTGCCAGAGATGAGTGGTTCGCTGTCGTCAGAGAGGACGGGTAACGCTAACCCTTGTCGATGAATAGTTAATAGACACAACACTTCTCAGGAACGTCCGGTGGCCCGACGTCAGGTACCGCATTTTGCCCGCCAACGTGGACCGTCAGCGGGCGGACCGTCGGCACTCGTTCGCGCGGACCCATCGCACGCACCGTGTAAACGTTCTCGAGCGTCTCTGTTGTCCATAGGGCCTACCGAACGTCACCGTGCGACGCCTGAATTCTTGGAACCATGGGTTAGTGTCCACACCAGTGTCCTCTCGCACCCGGGGTGGCGTCGGGCAGATCTGGCGCAGCCCGCTCGGCGGAATCCCGCACGCCCACAAGGTCGCTGAATGTAAGGCGGCACCACAGCACGCTTTGTCAGGCACCTCGATACGTGCTGCGGTAGTAAGGCAGGTGTGATCTCCTCGCCGATCGTTGCTGCCGTGACCCCCTTCGATGAGCGTGGGGTGGTGGACTATGCGGCCCTCGGGGACTATCTGGACCTTTTGATCGAGGCGGGTGTGCAGAGTCTGCTGGTGAATGGGACGACCGGGGAATTTCCCAGCATGAGCTTGGTCGAGCGGCGAGAGGTAGTGGACTTTTGCCGCCAGCGGTGGCCGCGACGATTGATCGCGCATGTCGGTGCGAGCGCAGTCGGTGACACCGAGACGTTGATACAAGCGGCGAACGATTGCGCCGATGCCCTGGCGGTGATCACGCCCTACTTCTTCGCGGACGCACCAGAGGCCGGCATCGGGGAGTTCTTCGAGTGTGCGCTCGCGAGCGCACGAAAGCCGGTGCTGCTGTACAACTTTCCCCGACACACCCAGAACAGCCTCGCCCCTGCTCTGGTGACGCGCCTGAGTGCGAAGCTTCCTCTGTTGTGGGGTGTGAAGGACTCCGGGAAGGACCTGTCGATCACGCAGGAGTTTAAAGCCCGGTGCCCGAGGCTGCGGGTGTTCGTGGGTGACGATCGGATCGGCATCAGGGTGGCCGAGCTGGGAATCGACGGAGTCGTGACCGGCGCGGGTGGACCGGTCCCGGAGCTTCCGCTGGGAATCGCTGCCGCCGTGGGTCGCGGTGACGTGGTCGCGGCTCGCCATCTGCAGGCCACGTTCGATTGCTACAGCGACGCCCGAAAGGCAATGCCGTTGACTGACATCGCCTTTGTGAAGGCCGCACTGGCTGCCCGACTTCCAGGGTTTCCACCGCATGTACGACCACCGTTGGTCACCGCCTCGGCCGAACAATGTCAGAGCATCCGAACCTTCATGCGGGACAACATGATCAACAAACTGAGCCCATTCTGACTGGAAGTAACGAGGAGGTGCCTTGGTCGGTCGAAGTACGACCTCAGAATCCGAGGGACAATCCTTACTACAGACCTGGGCGAGTCAGTTCTCGATGACCAGATCGACTACGGAGTGGGCGATTTCGCGGAGACCGCTATCCAGCACAGCCGTCTGATAGACCTCCCAGTCGGCGAGTTTGGGTGCGTCTCGCTCCTCGCCGCGTGCGGTCATTCGCGAGTGGATCTCCGCTGCCGAGGAGTCCACCCATATCGTTGTAACGGGCAATGGTGCCGATGCGCTGGCCAAGGTCCGCAAGTATTCACTCAGCGACATGCCCGCGTTCGCGGCTTGGGTGATGGCGGCCAGGAAAGGCGCATCGAGTACGACTGGGTGTTTCATCGCGACGGTGAAACCTGTCCGGACCAGCCCTTCGTAGATGTGTGGAGCGACAACGGTTTTGTAGCTGTCACTGTCCCGGTCGTACGGGTCGCCGGTCAGTTGAGCCATCACTGCCTTTTCCAGGTTCGGCGCGAAGCTGTCCTTGTCCAGCACGCTGGCACCGGCAGCTGCGGCTACAAACCACGCAGCCGTGGATTTCCCTGATCCGGGAAATCCGCACACTGCCAGCACACCGTGTCCGTCGAGTTCTTTCGCGCAATCCCGCAGCACTGCTTTGACCTTCGCTGAGAGCACCTCGACGTGTACTATCACGCTCCCGAGCATATCCCTTGGCGCACAATAGAAATGGGACAACGTGACGGCACCAGACTCCTCCGCAGCGACAGTTGACTACCGTACAGACCCGATCGGCGCAGCCCGGCAGGGCACCAACCCGAACGTGTTGGGCCGAATGCGCACCGGCTGGGCGGTTATCGGCAACACCCAACACCTGCCCGGCTATTGCCTGCTCCTGCACGACGGCACCGCCGATCAGCTCACCGAGCTTTCACGCCCGGATCGCGTCGCGTTCATGCACGACCTCGTCTTGCTCGGTGAAGCCGTCGAAAAGGCCTGCCGCGCCGCAGATCCCGCTTTCTGGCGGATCAATTACGAGGTGCTCGGCAACTTCTGGCCGCACCTGCACGGGCACATCCACCCCCGCTACCAGTGGGAACCTGAACATCGGCGCACCGCACCGGTCTCCCTCTACGGACCCGAGCGCGAAACGCCAGAGCACGCATTAGACAGCAGACACGATTCCCTGCGTAAGGAGATCGCCGCGGTTCTACAAGAAATCGTTGATGAGGACACGCGCCAGTGACGCCCAACAAGGCAAGTGGGGTGCCAGTGCACTTGTAACGATCGGGGACAACAGTCTGCTGAGGCCGGTTCGGCATTGGTGAGCTGTAGTCGGGTTATTTCCGGTAACCGTCGGCGACGGCTACGACGACGCGGGGGATCGTTCTGGTCAAGCATGCAGATCGAGCTACTGAGCCGGAAAGGTGGCGAACGCGAGTTGATCTGGCGAACGCGATCTTCGACTACATCGAGATCTTCGACAACCGGCAACGACGCCGCTCCCAGCTTGACTAAGTGTCGCCGACCAAGCACGAGTTACGTTGCGAACGCCAATCCGCCCCGACTGAAATTCGGATCCGGGCAGGTAACGAATCCTAGGGAAGACCAGCGGTCAACCGACTGGGCAGTCTCCATGAGGGTAGCCAACAGCTGAAGCGCTTCTTCACCAACAGAAATAGACCAGAGCCAGAGTATCCACGTGGAGAACCTACGCCGACGAACGGCAACTGTTGTTGTCCGGGTTGCGAAAACCCTCGGCGTGGTTGCGGTTGGCCGAGGGTTCATCGCGAAGTGCATTGTCCCCGTGGAGCAAAGCCATCGGGTTGTCCTGAAGTCGGCTCTATAGATCACCCCCTCCCAGCTCCCGAGCCATCGGAATGGTCTACGCGCCGTCCGACTTGGCGGCGGGCAAGTCTCGAAGCGGAGGCATTGCCCGGCGGGCATAGGTCTCCTCGGGATCCACGGTGATCACGTCGAGTTGCTGGACGAGCGTTGCCGGCACCTCACCGCCCGGGAAGTGCTTGGGGCTAGGGACAATCACTGCTTCAGCGTCCAAGCGGGTCGCCTGGGCCTTCAGTCGTGCCAACGGCGGCCGACCGAACCGAGGATCGAAAATTACGAGGTCGGCAAAGTCGTACCCGAGACGTGTTGCAAGCCTGCGGATTTGGATTTGGTCCCATAGCCGAGCCATACCGGATATGCCGGTGCGGAGGTAGCCGACAGCGGTCGGCTTGTACTTCATGACTGCCCCTCTCTCATCCGGACTGGTGAACGCGCCATCTGCCGGAAATTCCAGGTAGAACCCTGCGCGGTCGTCGGATTCGCCTCCGGCGCTTCGCAGTTCAAACACACCACCGGGAAACTCGAAGAGTCTGGTACGCCACGTCATCTCGGCCCCTGTTCCATCGCTGGTGAGAGCCATCGTGGCTGCGAGGGAAGGGATCTTGTAACCGCGTTTGGAGCTGGGCCGTAGACGTCCTGGGACGTTTCCGGCGTCCTGGAGCGATTTCCTTGCCGAGAATCGCCACGTCGGTTTCCATGGGAGCTGTGAACATCCGCCTTCAGAGCGTGCTGCTCCAACGGGGCATTCGGCCCGAGACATTGGCCGACGCGTGCGAGGTGGACCCCAAGACGGTCACTCGATGGCTTGGCGGCAGGGTGCCCCATCCGAAGCACCGCCGAAGTGTCGCTGAGCATCTGCGTATCGAGGAGGACTTCCTCTGGCCGCCGGTTCTGGAAGCAAGTCCGGTTCCCAAGAAGTACGCGCTCCTGCCGCTGACCGCGCGACCGAACTGGTAGGGGAGTCGGTCGTCGTACGGACAGAATCAGACCAGCAAGCGGGTACCACGAGGCCAGTTCTGACACCGCCCCGGAGATCGGGCCCGGATGATGGCGCCGCTCGGCGCTCAAACGATGGGCCGGACTGCCGGGTGGCCGCATACGGTATCGAATCGGACTGCGCAGTGGGCGGATTGAGACAAAAGTAAACGCACGCACTGTGGCAGCTAGCGTATTTACCAGTTCAGAGGGGTACGACGCGCACATTGCACAGTCGTGTGTGTATCGCGAGCTCGGTAGTAAACTGGACCGCGTCGGGAAGCTTTACAAGCCTCGCGGCTCCCCGCTGCGAACGAGGAGCCGCGAATCGGTTGGTTTGTCAGAACCAACCTGCCTGATGCACGGCACTTGCAAGACGGTAAACAGCAGTGACGAGGTTTACCACGGAGGCCGCCGCAGTTGTTATCACTACGGCGGTCTTCGTTCTGTTCAGGCCCTGCGCGTTTCCCAGAACGTTTCGGCGTGAGTGTCTGCCCACAAATGATCAGTCTCCCTTCTACCGGCCGTGTCTCGCCGATTGAGAGACATCCGCGGCCAGCTGAAGGGGGACCGATCCTCTTGCCGCGTACGAGTTTACGTGCTCACAGAGAGCAAATGCTCACCTGACAGTGAGCAGAAACCACCCCAATATGGGTAATTTCGCAGCTCGAAGAGGCGCGCGGCCCCTATGTCGTACTGAGCACGTGCTCGAACTGGGCCTGTCGTGCCCGCGACAGCCAGGCAGTCGGGCATAGCCTCGGCGACGTCTGATAGGAGTCGACCAGTGTCAGCTGCGCGCTCAGCGCCCAAGCCGCCGTAATCGTCGAATCCGGGGCACGAGCCAGGCGGCGAGGGTCTGCGCCTCGGAACAGGTTGCTGCCGTGTGAGTTTCGGTCAGCTCGGGCAGGTATCGTAGATCGTGGACCGGGAGACCCCCAACAGCCGAGCGATCGAGGACACCGGTTCGACTGGGCGAGTGATCATCGCGCGGGCCTGACGGATCTGCTCGGCGTTCATGGTCGGCGGGTGCCCGGGGCGTTGGCCGCGGGCGCGCGGAGGCCAGTCCTTCGTTGATACCCTCGACGATCAGTTCGCGGATGAACTCGGCCAGGGCGGCGAAGACGTGGAACACCAGGCGCTCGCCGGGGGTGGCGGTGTCGATGGCCTCGTGCAGGGACCGGAATCCGATGCCGTGCTTGCGAAGTCTGCCAACGATCGAGATCAGGTCTTGCAGTGAGCGGCTGAGCCGATCAAGCGACGGCACCACCAGGGTGTCCCCGGCGCGCATGTATTCCAGGCAATTCCAGAGCTCGTCGCATTCGACGTTCTTGCCGGACTTCTTGTCCGCGAACACTTTCTGGCATCCCGCCTCGGTGAGAGCGTGCAGTTGGCAGTCGAGCAGCTGCCCGATGGTGGAGACGCGGGCGTACCCGATGAGCGCGCCGCCGCCACCGATCGGATCAAACGCATCCCCGTCCAGGACAAGCGGTTCGGACAGATCGACGGTGCGCGTGCGGCGGGCCATGCCCCGGAGTGTTTGAGAAAGGTCCGACACGACCTGTTGGATACTCCGACTTTACAACAGGTTTTTCCACACCTGATCGGGGTGGGAATCGGCAGGAATCCGTTCCGCGGCAGCTAATACTGATTGGACGATCGATTCTCAACAACGGACCGTGCTAGCTGGTGCCGCGAGCGCGTTCGAACCATGACTCGGCTTCGGCGAGGTCGCCTCGCTGTTTGAGCATCACGCCGAGGTTGTTCATGGCGTTGGCGTTTCCGGCATCGATCGCTTTGCGGAACCACACCTCGGCGTCGGCCAAGTCGCCTCGCTGTTTGAGCATCGCGGCAAGGCTGTTCATGGCTCTGGCGCTGCCAGCGTCGATGGCTTTGCGGAACCACACCTCGGCTTCGGCCAGGTCGCCCCGCTGTTTGAGCAAGAACCCGAGCTCATCCATGGCGTTGATGTCTCCGGCGTCGACGGCCCTGCGGAACCACACCTCGGTTTCGGCGACCTTGCCACCGACTCGGAGTAGTCTTCCGAGGTTGAGCATGGCTCTGGTGTTGCCGGCGTCGGCGGCTTTGCGATACCAGCTCTCGGCTTCGTCCAGGTCGCCTCGCTGTTTGAGCATCACGCCGAGGTTGTTCATGGCGTTGGCGTTTCCGGCATCGATCGCTTTGCGGAACCACACCTCGGCTTCGGC